>CAWFYD010000015.1:0-8771 GCA_963819945.1 uncultured Acidimicrobiia bacterium | reverse complement strand
CTCCCCTCGCCATGCCCGGCCCGCCCGGGCACCAGCATGCCGAGTTCGCTCGCTTCGTGCACGGGCGTCGCGGGCGGCGACCGATGCCCGAGCCCGGGCCGGCGATCTGCAGCAGCCGACGAGACGCGGCGGCCGCCGGAGCCGGCCGACGAATCCGTCTGCGAGACTCCGGAGATGGATGCGCACACCGGGTACGCCAAGAGCGGGACCGCACACATCGCGTACTCGGTGATCGGTGACGGACCGATCGAAGCGCAGTTCGTGTCCTCGTACACGATCTCCATCGACTCGCTCGAGGAGGAGCCGCACGTCGCCCACTACTTCCGCCGGTTGGCGTCCTTCGCCCGGCTCTACCGCTTCGATGTTCGCGGCATCGGTCTCTCCGATCCGAGCGGCGCCGACGACCCGCTGACGTCGAGAGCTTTGCCGCCGACGTGCTCGCGGTGCTCGACGCCCGGGGTGTCGAACGAGCGGTGCTCATCGCCGAGTCCGCCGGCGCGCTGCGCGGCGATCGAGCTCGCGGCGTCCCGCCCGGACCGCGTGCTGTCGCTCGTGATCGTCAACGGTTTCGCCCGGCGTGATGGGCGCCGACGACTATCCCGATGGCCATCCCCGTGAGCTCGTTGATGCGTTTCTCGAGCAGAACGTCGATCCGGCCGAGTCCTGGGACGTCGAAGGCAACACGGATCTCGACCTCATCGCACCGTCCATGAGTCACGACGTGCGGTTCGGCGAGTGGTGGCGTCGGGCATCGCGTCGAGGTGCGAGCCCGGCGACGCGCTCGCGATGCTCCGGATGACCACCTACGCCGACGTCCGGGACCGGCTGCCGCTCATCTCGGTCCCCACGCTGGTGATCCACCGGGAGGAGAACCGCTTCATTCCACCCGCGCTCGGCCGCTACATGGCCGACCACATTCCCGACGCCCGCTACGTCGAGCTGCCCGGCGCCGACCACTCGCCGTGGACGCGTCACCGGCGACGAGGTGATCGACGAGATCGAGGAGTTCCTCACCGGCCAGCGCACCGCCGGGGGAGAGCGGGTGCTCGCGACCGTGATGTTCACCGACATCGTCGACTCGACCGGCGCGCGCCGCGGCCATGGGCGACAAGGCCTGGCGCTCCTACCTCGACACGCACGACTCGATCGTCCGCGGCGAGCTGCGCCGGTACGGCGGGCGCGAGGTCAACACCACCGGCGACGGGTTCGTGGGCGCGTTCGAGAGCCCGACGCAGGCGGCGCGGTGCGCGCACGCGGTCATCGTCGCGGCGGCGGCGAAGGGCATCGCGGTGCGAGTGGGGATGCACACGGGTGAGTGCGAGCGGCGCGGCGACGATCTCGCCGGCTTGACCGTCCACATTGCGGCCCGAGTCGGGGTGCTGGCGGCGTCGGGCGAGGTGCTCGTGTCCCGCACGGTGCGCGACCTGCTCGTCGGCTCCGGGCTGCGGTTCGTGCCCCGCGGGGAGCACGTGCTCAAGGGGGTTCCCGAGACCTGGCAGCTGTTCGCATTGGAACCGGCATGACCGGCACGCACCATGACCGAGATCCCGCCCGGCGCTACCGGTACCGGTGCGAGGTCCGGTCCGGCCAGACCCAGGTCGCGATCGGGATGGATTGCAGGACGCTGACCTTCGACGGGCTGATCGAGCGACTTGACGGCTCCTTCGGCGACTTCCCGCCCCTCGTGCGGTAGGTCCGTTTCCTCCACTCAAGGCAGGCCACAACATTTCCGACACCTGAAGGTGCTCCGCAATTCCTGCGGGGCATCCGACCGCGGCCGGAGCTGGGTGTGGCCAAGACGACGAGGCAAGCCGGCGAGACGTTGATCGAGACGTTGATCACCGTGATCCTGCTGGGCCTTCTCGGTGTCGGCGTCGTCGCGGCGATGACGTCGATCATCTCCGTCTCGGACTACGACGCGAAGCAGTCCGGGGCTGAGACCGTGCTGCGCAGCTACGCGCAGGCGTGGGACCGTGCCCCGTACAAGACCTGCACCGCGAGCCAGACCACGAATCCGTACGGGTCCACGCCGTCCGGTTTCACCCTGCCGAACGGTTACACGGCGAGCGTCTCGAGCGTGACGTTCTGGAACGGGACGAGCAGCACGCCGGTGACGTTCGGCGGGACCTGCCCGGCGTCGGGAGACGCGGGGCTGCAATCCCTGACCCTGCGCGTCACTGCGCCGCGCGGGCCGGCACAGACGTTGACGATCCAGAAGCGAACTCCGTGATGAGGCGACGAGAGCGCGGCTTCACACTCGTCGAGCTGACGATCGCGGTGACGATCCTCGGCATCCTCGTGGTGACGCTGGCGACGGTGTTCACCGTGATGGCGCGGACGGCCGACCAGACCGCGCAGCGGTTCACGCAGTCGCGTGGCGCCAAGTTCGCCGGTGTCTACTGGAACCCGGACGTCGCCAGCTCGGAGCTGGTCAACCCGGCGGGCGTGCGTTGTGGATCGGCCGGGACGCCACTCGTCACCTTCCGCTGGGTGGACGACCGGCTTCCCCAAGCCCAGGTCTCGACGTGGGCCGCGACCACCAGCGGCAGCTCGTCGTCCTTGGTGCGATATCTGTGCAACGCCAACGCGCTGAGTGCCCCGTCTCGCACGACGACGGTCGCGCCGAGCATCAACGCGGCCGCCACGAGCGTCAGCTGCGACGCCGGGTCCGGTCTGGCCCCCTGCGGAAACGACGCGAAGCCGAGCCGGGTCCTGTTGTCGATCGCCACCGCGGATGGCCGGACGTTGCTCGTCGACGGCACGAGGGAAGTGGGCTGATGATGAGGCGCCGGTCTTCGGAGCAAGGGGCAAGCCTCGTCATCGTGCTCGCGATGATTTCGATCTTCGGTCTCATCGTCACCGCGCTCGCGGCCGGGGCGCAGGTGGGGGTGAAGTCCAACTCGGGAGTGCAAACCGAGCGCATCGACCAGTACGCCGCCTCCGGCGCGATCGACAGTGCGATCAACTACCTGCGCGGCAACCTGACGTACGGCCGCGAGGGCGTCGCGTGCCCACCGGTGACACTGGACTCGGCGGCCGGACTGGTCTCGGTCGACTGCACGCCGGCGTCCGGAAGCGGTGCCCCGATACCGTCGCCGAACGCCCCGAGCTATGCCCTCCTGACCACCGCTGGACTGCCGGGTGGCTACCCGGCCGGCGCGGGGGTCACGATCAGCAAGAACAACACGTTCAATGTCAACGGTCCCGTCTACTCCAACTCGTCGATCGGCGTGAACGCCATGGACACCGGGGCGTACGCGGTGACGGCCTACGGCGCGTGCAGTGGGACCATCACGGCCACGCCGCTCGCGTGCAACACCAACACGTTCCTCGACGATCCCGGCGGCGCGTTCGGCGTGGACCCGGTCGCGCCGAGCACCTGGGCGTCCCTGATCACCGCGCTCCCCGCCACGGCGCCGGCCCCGACCTGTGCGGCCAACAAGGTCGCGACCATGGTGCCGGGCTCGTACTTCGATCTCGACGCGATGACCGCCGGCTTCGGTTCGTGCACGGTCATCTGGATGCAGCCCGGGAGCTACTACTTCGACTGGGGCGTGGCGGACGCGTCGAACACCCGGTGGAGCATCGGCGACACCGTCATCGGTGGCACCCCCGTCGGCTGGGACCCGGCAAGCGGCAGCACGCCGGCGATCACCGCGCCCGGGGCCTGCGACACGAACGCGGCGGGGGTGCACCTCGTGTTCGCCACCGACAGCCGGCTCGACATCGGGGGAAAGGCCACCGTCGAGCTGTGCGGCCCGGTCTCGGCCACCAGCCAGCGGATCGCGCTCTACGGGCGCAAGAGCAACGTGGCCGGCGCGCTGCAGTCGCCGCCGACCTACCAGCCGACGGCGGCGGGGGCCTCCAATCCAGCCGGGCTCACCAACCCGTTCGCCAACGTCGCCCAGATCGACGCCGCCTCGAACACCGTGACATCTCGGGCAAGAAGACGGTCGGGCACGGCTGCGCTCACGGGCTACGGCCTCTCGGCCATTCCGGCGGGCTCGACGCTCAACTCGGTCCAGGTGAAGGTGGCGCACTCCGACAGCAGCACGCTGACGGACAAGGTGACCGTGACTGCCGGCTCAACCACGCTCTGCAGACGCGGTCGCCGTGCCGAGTCACACCGCGATGCAGACGGACACCGTCACGTGCCCGGCCAATCAGCCGTGGCTCGACCCTGCGGATGCCACCGTGGCCCTGACCTCGACCCGGCCGAACTCGAATGGGACGACGAACGTCTCGCTCGACGGCATCGAGCTGCTCGTCACCTACACCCCGCCCGGCCTCCGGGCGCAGACGCCGGGAACGGTGCTCGTCAACATGACTGCCGGTGGCGGGAACAAGGGCCAGGTCTTCGTACAAGGCACGGTGTACGCGCCGTATGCGTCGATCAACCTGGACTTCAAGAACAACAACGAAGCGGCGTTCAACCGGGGCGCGGTGATCAACCGCTTCACCGGGACGAACGTGCCGCCGTCGCAGACCTTCTCTGCCTTCAGCCTGCCGGCCCCCGACCACTTTGCCGACCGGGTGGTGGTGCTCATTGCGACCAGGGCCGGCAATCGGGTCCTGCGAGCCAAGGTGAGCTTCGACGACAGCGACCCGTCCCTTCCCGGCCAGACCGTCACGGTCAACTCCTGGACCGCGGTGAACTAGCGAAGTCCTCTGTTTGATCTCGGGGCGGCTCGGTAGAATCGGTGAGTGCGTGTAGCCGAGTTCTTCGCCGGCTTCCTCGGCGACGATGCCCCCGTCGAGTTCCGCGCGTACGACGGCAGCCGCGCCGGCCCGACCGATGCACCCGCGGCGGTGGTCGTACGTTCGCCGCGCGCGTTGCGGCGGCTCGTCACTGCGCCCGACGAGCTCGGCCTCGGCCGCGCCTACGTCTCCGGCGAGCTGGATCTCGAGGGTGACATCTTCGCGGTGCTCGCGCTCGAAGACCGGTTGGAGAGCGTGCACATCAGCCCTGCGCAGGTGCTCGAAGCGCTGCGCATCATCGGGATCAAGGAGCTGAAGCCGCTCGCGCCACCGCCGGAGGAAGCACGGCTGCACGGCCGGCGCCACTCCAAGGAGCGTGACGCGGCCGCGATCGCGCATCACTACGACGTCTCGAACGAGTTCTACCGGCTCGTCCTCGGCGCGTCGATGACGTACTCCTGCGCGGTGTGGACTGACGACACCATCGATCTCGATGAAGCGCAGGCGAACAAGTACGAGCTCGTCTGCACCAAGCTCGGCCTCGAACCCGGGATGCGCCTGCTCGACATCGGCTGCGGCTGGGGTGGCATGGTCCTCCACGCGGCGCAACATCACGGGGTGCGCGCCGTTGGAGTCACGCTCTCGGAGCGCCAGGCCGAGCACGCGGCGAAGCGGGTGGGGGACGCCGGCCTCGCCGACCGCATCGACATCCGGTGCCGGGACTACCGGGACATCTCCGACGGGCCCTACGACGCGATCAGCTCCATCGGCATGTTCGAGCACGTCGGCTGGAGCCAGCTCGGCCACTACTTCAACCGGTGCCACGAGCTGCTCGCGCCCGAAGGCAGGCTCCTGAACCACGGGATCAGCCAGCCGCCCGAGCCCCGAGTCCCGAACCCGGCGGCGCGCTTCATCTCGGAGACCCGGGAGAAATTCGGCCGCGGGCTCAAGCACGACTTCTTCGACCGCTACATCTTCCCGGACGGCGAGCTGCACGAAGCCGGCACGGTCGTCTCCGCGATCCAGCAGGCCGGCTTTGAAGCGCGCCACGTCGAGAGCCTTCGCGAGCACTACGCGCTGACGTTGCGCGCCTGGCTCCGCAACCTGGAGGCCGGTTGGGACGACGCGGTGAGCGAAGCGGGGGACGCGCGAGCGTGGGTCTGGCGGCTCTACATCGCCGCGGCCGCAGTCGGCTTCGAGACGAACCGCACCCAGATCCACCAGGTGCTCGCCACCAAGAACGACCACGGACGCAGCGGTCTGCCCCTCCGTCCCGACTTCACCTGACGTTGTCGGGCAGCCGCGCCAATGGGGGCGCAGCGCCCGGGCTCAGAACCAGTCGCGCCCGTGCTTGCGCTTCGCGTCGCGCCAGGCCTCCGGCCACTGCGCCCGCACCTCGGCCCGCTCGACGTTGATCGCGGCGTCGAGCTTGCCGGCGACGAAGCTCTCTTCGCCATCATCGATGTCGTGGACGACGTCCTCGAGCCACATGTCCGCCACGACGAGGTCCTGATGGGCGCCGAGGATCTGCTGGATCGCCTCGGCGCGCGCCGCGAACCGCTTCGCCGGCTTGCCCACCACCGGGGCGACGGCTTCCGCCGCGTAGCGGACGGACTTCGCCCGCTTCCGCACGGAGTGGAGGTCGGAGTCGGCGGGTGCCGCGGGCAGATGCTTCACGCTGCGTTCGAGCCGACGCCACTGGCCGCGCACGAGCGTGGGCGCGAGCTTGCGCGCCGATCGCTTCCCCGCCTGAGGGTCCACCGCGGGTTCGAGCGCCGCCTGGCTCAGCCGTTCGAGCAGCCGGGCGTAGCGATCGGAGCGCATGGCTTCGATCAGCGACTCGCGGTCCTCGCCCCCTTCGGCGCGGAGCCGGGCCACGAGTCGGAGCGCAACTGCGTGCTGGCCCGGCGGGAGGTCCTCGGCCTTCGCGGTGAACAGCTCCGCCAGGACGTCGGCGTCACGCACGTTGCCGAGCAGCCGGCCCAGCCAGGCGAGCTCGCCCCGTAGTGGTTCCGACCACGCCCGGTCCAGCACGACGCGGAACGTGCGCAGATCAGCGCGCAGCCGGCGCGTCGCGACCCGGGAGTGGTGCACGGCTTCGGCGTCGCTGGACTCTCGGACCGGGCCTTCGTTCGCCATCAGCTGGTGGACCGACCGGCCGATCGCGTCGTGGACGAGCTCACGGGTGGTCGGCATGCGGTCCTCCGGCGGTCACGAGAGCTGCCTGTCGGGCACGGCGGTCACGGTACCTTCGCTAACGTCGCGACCATCGCCACGGACCCACTTCGCAAGCTCCGCGCCATCTGCCTCTCGTTCCCCGAGGTCACCGAGCGGCCGAGCCACTCGGCGCCGACGTTCTTCGTGCGGGACAAGAAGAGCTTCGTGATGCTCTGGGCGAATGGGCACCACCACAACGAGTTCCCACATCTGTGGTGCGCCGCGCCCGCCGGGGTGCAGGAGGACCTGGTGGAGACGGAGCCCGACCGGTTCTTCCGCCCGCCCTACGTCGGCCATCGCGGCTGGCTCGGGGTCCGCCTCGACGGCGTGGTCGACTGGGACGAGGTCGACGCGATCTGCCGTGACGCCTACCGGGTCATTGCGCCCAAGACGCTCGTGGCGAAGCTTGACGCCGGCTGACTGACCTACCCTGGCTCGACGTGGCCCGCGCCGGCAAGAAGACCGAGTTCCTCGCGACCGTCCCATTGTTCTCCGCCCTCTCGAAGGACGAGCTCGCCGAGGTGGTGCAGGCGGCCGACGAGTTCGATGCGACTGCCGGCCAGGTGCTCGTCGAAGAGGGGCGCGTCGGGCGCGAGTTCTTCCTCATCTTGAGCGGGGACGCCCTTGTGGAACGCGAAGGGCAGGAAGTGGCGCGGCTCGGCGCCGGTCAATGGTTCGGTGAGCTGTCACTGCTCGATCACCAGCCGCGTTCGGCATCGGTGCAAGCCGTCACCGACATGAAGCTGCTGGTGCTCGGCGAGGCGGTGTTCGCCGGCCTGCTCGAGAACATCCCGACCTTGGCCGCGAAGCTGTTGCGCAACCTGGCGCACCGGCTCCGCGAGTCCGACGCCGTCGACGCCGACTAGCCGCCGACCGCTCCTTCGCACGGGTATGTCGGCGGCTGCGCATGCGTCGGTCAAGGTGACGGTGTGAACGAGCAGCAGCTCGACGGCGGGACCGCGAACGCCGGCCAGGTCGTCCGCGTCGGTCCGCATGTCCTTCGCCCCGCGAGTCCGCACACGGTTTCCATCCACGCGTTCCTGCGGGCGGTGAGAGAGGCGGGATTCGAGGGGGCTTCGTCACCAGTCGGCGTCGATGAGGACGGACGCGAGCGCCTCGTGTTCGTTGACGGCGACGTCCCCCTGGTGCCCTATCCGGACTGGAGCCAGTCCGACACCGCGCTGGGGTCCGTCGCCCGGCTGCTGCGCGGGCTGCACGACGCGGCCCGCAGCTTCGATCCTCAGGGTCTCACCTGGGACGACGCACTCGCCGACCCGGCCGGCGGGACGCTCGTGTGCCACAACGACGTGGAGCCTTCGAACGTCGTGTTCCGGGACGGCATCGCCGTGGCGTTGATCGACTTCGAGTTCGCGGCCCCCGGTCGCCCCATCTATGACCTCGCGCAGCTGGCTCGACTCTGCGTACCGATCGACGACGAGCTCGACCAGGCCCGGCTCGGTTGGCGACCCGCCGACCGGCCGGCCCGGCTCCGACTCGTCGCCGACGCGTACGGGCTGGACCGCCTCGGCCGGGCAGAGCTGCTCGGCGCCATGAACGACGCCATCGACCGCATCGAACTGGCCGTCCGGCGGCGGGTGGACGCTGGTGACCCGAACGTCACCGCGATGTGGAACCAGCTCGGTGGTCGCGAGCGTTACGACCGCCGGCGCCGCTGGTGGACGGACCACCACGACCAATTCGCCGCCGCCCTGGACTGACGTGCATCCCGTGCGCTCCATGCGCACCGGCTCCGCGAGTCCGATGCCGACTAGCGCGAGCTCGACTCCATTCGGCGTGAGTTCGCGTCGTCAGAGCAACGCAAAGTCACGCCGAAACGAGTGGGACCGGGGCGGGGA
>CAWFYD010000014.1:0-23271 GCA_963819945.1 uncultured Acidimicrobiia bacterium | reverse complement strand
GCGGTCGAAGCGGTTCGTCGTCAGCGCGTTCAGCGTCGGCTGCAGCGACTCGATCCGCGCGATCGCCGCGGTCACCAGCTCCGTCGCGGTCACCTCACCGTTGCGGACCAGCGGGCTTGCACGGTCGCGTCGAGCTGGGCCAGATCGTCACCCATGAGCGGGGCCTCCAGAGAGAGTCGGTCCAGGGTCAGGCGCAGACGGGCGGGCGACGGTCGATCCACGGCTGCGCGGCTTGAGCTGCGACGCGACCTGCAACAACAGTCTTCGCGGCCGAAGGCGGCGACGAGCTGCACACCGATCGGCAGCCCCGCCTCGTTCCAGTGCAACGGCAGGTTGATCGCCGGCTGGCCGCTCACGTTGAACTGCGCGGTGAACGGCACGAAACCGGCGGAGCGGAAGAACCCACCGAGCGGATCCTCGGCCGTCGAGTCGAACGTGCCGTGCGGAACCGGCGGCTCACCGAGCGTCGGGGTGAGGAGCAGGTCGAAGCCGTCGCCGTCGGAACCCTTGTCCCACCAATCCGCGGCCACCCGGTTCGCCTTCATCGCGTCGGTCACCGCGCCGACGAGCTGGGCCGCGGTCACCGTCCGGCCCATGTCGGCGAGCGCCCAGGTCAGGATCTCGACGTCATCGGCCGTCACCTCACGCCCGACCTTCTTACCCCAGTCGTCGAGCAGGTACGAGCAGTCGGCCGCCCACACGGCACCGAACTGCATGATGAGCTCGTCGTTGTCGAAGCCCTTTGGCGCGGAGACCTCCACGGAGTGGCCGAGCGACTCGAGCAGCTTCGCCGCGTGCTCGGCCGCGGCAACGCAATCCGCGTGAACCGGCGTGTCACCGATCGGGTTCGTGGTCTGGATGCCGATCTTGAGCTTCCCGGGATCGGCGCCCACCTCGTCGCGGTACGGACGTGACGGCAGGGGCGCCTGAGTCGCGTCGCCGGGGAACGGGCCGTGCACCGCGTCGAGCACCCCGGCGGTGTCACGCACGGTGCGGCTCACGCACAGCTCGGCGATGAGGAACTGCGAGATGTCGTTGAGGTCCGGTCCGGTTGACGTGCGACCGCGGGTCGGCTTGAGCCCGACGAGCCCGCAGCAGGACGCGGGGATGCGGATCGACCCGCCGCCGTCGTTCGCATGGGCGATCGGGACCATGCCGCTGGCGACCGCCGCCGCGGATCCGCCCGACGAGCCGCCCGAGGTGTGCCCGCGCACCCACGGGTTGTGCGTGGCTCCGTACGCCACCGGCTCGGAAGTCGGGACGAGTCCGAGCTCGGGGGTGTTGGTGCGCCCGATCGGACGAACCCCGCGGCGAAATACTGCTGGGCGAGGTTGTCGGTGTGCGGCGAGACGTAGCCGGCGCCCTTCAGGAACTGCATGCCCTCGTGGTACGGCTCGCCCTCGACCGCGCAGCCGAGATCCTTGAACAGCATGGGCACGCCCGTGAACGGCCCGTCGGGCAGTGTCCCTGACGCGGCCCGGCGGGCCTGCTCGAACCGAGTGTGGATCACTGCGTTGAGCTCGGGGTTCAGCTTCTCGACCCGGTTGATCGCCGCGTCGACGAGCTCGAGGGGTGAGACCTGGCCGGTACGAACCAGCTCGGCTTGGGCGGTGGCATCGAGAAGTGCGAAGTCGTCGGTCATGGGGCCGAGCGTAGGCCGGAGCGGGCCCGAAGTGCAGAGAGCGCAGGCTGCAGCGGGCACGAAGTGCGAAAGCCGTAGCGACCCAGAATTACGACCAGCCCCGGAGGTCGACTTCCCAGGTCTCGACGATGTCGTCGCCGTCGACGATGTGCATCCGCTCGTGCAGCGCGATGGTCGGATCGATGTGCGCAGGCCAGACCCGGAGCCGGTCGCCGACCCGCGGTGCGGATCCCTCGGCTGGGCGGACGGTGATGTGCTCGTCCGAGCAGAACAGCACTTCGCCGGCATCGACGCTCGGGTCGCCGTGATCCATCCCGAGCGCCTTGAGGCCGCAGTCGGCCACGAACCAGCCCTTCGGCGAGACCGAGATGATCGTCGCCTCGACCCACAACGCCTGGCGGAACGGGATGCCGAGCTTGGCGTAGGCGGTGTCCATCAGCGTGTACGAGCCGGCCTGGATCTCGGTGCACCAGGTGTTGAGGTCGTAGGTGCCGGTCCCGCCGCCGGAGACGACGTCGCCACCGACCTCGTCGAACGCGGCGCGCAGCAGTGCCATGCACCGCTCCGTCGTCTTGGCGCGCCACTCCCGGTCCGGGTTGCCGACGACGTGGCCCTCATAACCCATCACGCCGCGCACGTTCATGCCTTTGGCGCGGGCCAGGTCGGCGATCCGGCCGGCGGCGTCAGGCGGACACCCACAGCGAGGAAGGCCGACGTCCACATCGACGAGCACCTCGCGGATCCCGTTCGCGGCCGCCGCGGCGACGGTCGCCGAGGAGTCGACCGCGACGGTGACGCGGGCACCACAGTCCGCCATCGCGCGCAGCCGGTCCGCGTCGACGGTCTCGTTGGCCAGGAGCAGGTCGTCGCCCAGTCCGGCGGCGGCCATGCCGATGATCTCGCGCGGGGTCGCGGCGCAGAAGGCGCGATGCCCGTGCTCGGCCTGGCGGCGGGCCAGCGCCGTCGTCTTGTGCGCCTTGACGTGGGGCCGGAGCCGGCCGCCGGGGAGTGCCGCGGCCATCGTGGCCAGATTGTGCTCGAGCCCGGCCGCGTCGACGACCAGGGCCGGAGTGCCAAGGTCCTGGAACTTCATTGCCGCGCCCCGCCTTTCGGGCCCGGTTGGGCGCTTCGCCGGCCGCTCCGGGGCGGCCTGCGGCGAACCGGGGCTGTCATCTGCGCGAGCATGGCACCTACAGGAACATGCGGGCACGACGAGGAGCGCACCAGTGAGTGGCACGTCACGGGAACCGGGGTGGTACGCCGACCCCTGGGGTACTGACGACGAGCGCTACTTCGACGGTGGTGCGTGGACCCGATCGGTGCGCCGCCCGGGCGGTCTCGACACCCCACCGGTGGACTATCCGCTGACCCCGCCCGGCGGAGGCGCGACGATTCCCGCGGCGATCACCGACGCGCCGCCGTCCAGCAGCTCAACGAGCACCGCGCAGACCATCCCGGCCGGCACGCAGACCGCGCCTCCCGGTGCACCACCGGGCTGGCACCCGGATCCGTGGGCGGCGGCCGCGCTGCGCTACTGGGACGGCAGCCAGTGGACCGGTCACGTCGCCGGCATGCCCGGCGGTCCTGCTCCGACGCTGCGCCTCGAGGAGGAACGCACCGCGGCGCGGTGGGCGCGCATGGGACTGGCGTGGGCCGGACCCGCGCTCGGCGTGAGCACCATCGCCGCCGCGTTCCAGTGGAACTGGATCGCGGACCACTGGGACGAGATCACTGCGACCGGTAGCTCGGTGGACAGCACGAACGGCAACTCCGGCGCCGCGGTGCTCGGTCAGCTCGCGGGTCTCGCGCTCGTGATCGCGGGCGTCCTGTTCCTGATCTGGTTCCACCGTTCCGCGGCGCTGGCGGCGTCATCCGGACTCGTCGCGCGGCGCAGTCCCGGTTGGGCGACTGCTTCGTTCATCATCCCGATCTTGAACCTGTGGTGGCCGTACCAGTCGACGTGCGATCTGCTCCCGGCGGACCATCCGGCCCGGCCCGCGGTTCGACGGTGGTGGGCGTTGTGGATCGGCTGCACCGTCGGCGGTGTCGGCGTCGTCGTCACCGCGTTCGTGGATCCCATCGCGCTGGCGCTGACCGCGTCAGCCACCGTCGTCCTAGCGTTGATCGCCGCGGTCGCGGCACGCGCCGTCGTCAGTGAGATCACGGACGCGCACGACGCGCTCCTCGCGGGCGTATAGCTCAACCCGTCACCGCGAATCCCGCAGAGGGACCTCGACTCAGGTACCGGTCCAGCGCGGCTCGCGCTTCTCGGCGAACGCCGTCGCGCCCTCGATCGAGTCCTTCGACTGGAACACCTCGATCGCCAGCTCGTAGTTGCGAGGCCACGCCTGCTCCTCGGTGAGGTCCGACGCTTCGCGCACCATCTTGAGCGTGTTGCGTACCGCGAGGGGTCCGTTCACCGCGATGCGAGCCGCGAGTGCGAGCGCCGCGTTCATGACCTCGTCGGCGGCCACGACCTGATTGACGAGGCCGAGCTTGAGCGCCTCGCGCGGCGTCGATCGGGTCACCGGTGATCGCCATCTCGGTCGCGATCGCCAGCGGGATCCGCTTGGGCAGCCGGATCAGCCCACCGGCCGCGGCGAAGAGCCCGCGCTTGGCCTCCGGGAGCCCGAACTTCGCGTGGTCCGCCGCGACCACGAGGTCGCACGTGAGGAGGATCTCGAATCCGCCGGCGAGCGCCGGTCCGTTGACCGCGGCGATCAGCGGCTTGGGGAAGCCGCGGGTGACGATGCCACCGAAACCACCCTTCTTCGTCGCGAGCTCGCCGCCCTGGCCCTTGGCGACCTTCTTCAGGTCGGCACCGGCGCAGAACGTGGAACCCGCGCCGGTGAGGATGACGACGGTGATCGCGTCGTCGGTCTCGAGGTCGTCGAGGATCGCCTCCATTGCCTGGGCGAGATCGCCGTTCACCGCGTTGCGCGCCTCGGGCCGGTTGAGCGTGACGATCGCGACCCGATCGCGCCGTTCAACTTCTACTACCGCCATCTCGTCCCCCTCGTCGACGTGATCGGACCGTATCCCGTCTAGGGGCAGTCGATCGATCCTGATGCGAAACCCTCGAACGGAGCGGCCGGGGCATCGAGCGCATCGGCGAATCCGGGTCGCAGCAGCCGGGCGAGGAGCAGCACGACGAACATCAACACCGCCGCGCCCGCGGTCGTCGCCCGCAACCCGATCTCGTCCGCGATCGCACCCTGGAGCACCGCGCCGACGGGATACAGCGCGCCGAGCAACACCAACAGCACGCTCAGCACGCGCCCCCGGACCGCCGCGGGTGCGCGGAGCTGGGCGATGCTCGTGAAGCTCGAAAGCGCGCCGAGGTAGAGAAAGCCGACGAAGAAGATCGCGACCGCCGACAGCGCGAGTACCGGCATCAACGCATACGCGGCGAGCGCGGGTGGCAGCCCCCACAGCACCATGAGCAGGACGCGACCGTTGCCGAACCGGACCGCGAGCGCGGCGAGGGACAGGGCCATCGCCACGGCGCCGATTCCCTGGGCGGTGACGAGGACTGCGGTGCCGCTGGCGCCCGCGTCGAACACCTTCTCGGCCATCGCGGGCACCAGGGCGATGAAGGGTGCGGCGAGCAGCGAGTTGACGAACATGTACGCCACCACGACCCGTAACCCCGGATCGCGGCGCACGTACGCGAGGCCCTCGCGGATCTCGCGGGGGATCGACTGCTGCGGGCGGACGACCGGCGGTGGCAGTCGCAGCTGGGTGACCGCGAAGATCACCGCGAGAAAGCTCAGGGCGTTGAACGCGAACGCCCACTCGTAGCCCCCGACGGCGATCATCACGCCGGCGAGCGCAGGTCCGACGACCCGCCCGAGGTTCCACTGCGCGGACGAGAGCGCGACCGCGCCGATCAGGTCCTCCTGGGGAACGAGGTCGGGAAGCACGGCCTGGTACGCGGGGAAGCCGATCGCCTGGACGCAGCCGGCGCCGAACACGATCAGCGTGACGATCCCCGGTCCGGGCTCGCCGGTCGCCACCAGGATCGTGAGCGTGGTGGCGAGGATGGTTTGGATGGTCGTCGTCGTGAGCAGGAGCTGCTTGCGGGGGATCCGGTCTGCGAGCGCGCCACCGACCGGTCCGAGCACCGCGAGCGGCGCGAACCCCGCGGCCGCGACGAGTCCGGTCCAGATCGACTGCTCGGTCGCCTCGGTGACGAGGATGCCGACGCCGACGGTCTCCATCCAGGTGCCGATGTTGGAGATGAACGCGCCGGTCCACAGGATCGCGAACATGCGATGACGCAGCGGAGCGAGCGAGCGGTTCACGCGCGCGCAACCTACCCGGGGGTGCGGGCCGGTCCGTCCGGAGACCGTCCTAACCTGAGTCGATGGCCCGGGAACCGCGACCCAACGGGAAGATCGTCCAAGCCGCCAACTTCGGCTCGCGCCTCGAGGCCGACGCGGCGCGGGCCCTGCTCGAGGCCAACGGGATCCAGGCGTCGGGCAAGTACGGCGACGCCGGCGGTTGGATGCCGCACATCGCGCTGCTCGACGGGTTTCGGGTGCTGGTCTTCGACGAGGACCTCGAAGCGGCCCAAGCCCTGCTCGACACCGAGGACTTCCTCGAGACCGCTCGGATTCTCGAGAGCGAGGCGGAGTCCGACTCGGACTCGGACTCCCGGTGAAGCGCTACTCGACCAGCGGGTCCGGCCGCGGCACTGAAGATCGGCATCACGATCAGGTCGGACCGCAGCTCACCGTCCCACTCCCACGCGGCGATCTGCTCGACCGATCGGCGACCCGTCGACGCACGGGCGAACTCGAAGCGTGTCGTCGCGCACGTCGCGCTGATCTCACCGCCACCGAATGTGTACGTGCCGGCTTCCGTCTCGACTCGGAGCGCACCGACGTTCGCCGCGTCCCGCATCTCCGTGATGCGATCGCCCAGCCAGTTGAATCCGATCGCCAGTGCCGTGCTCTCGCGCTCGCCGGGTACCCCCAGCGCGCCGCGGATGTCGTGCTCGTGCGTGACCGAGTCGGCCAGGAACTGTCCGGCGACGGCACCGAACGACGGGATCATCGGGTCGATCTCCGGTCCGTTCTTCTCCCATTCCGCGACGAGATCGGCAACGGGTAGCTCCCGGCGGGCATCGACCTGCGCCTGGGTCCACGGATCGGTAGCGACACCGTCGATGTTGCCGGTCAACACGTCGGTCGTCACGCCCGTCAGGTGCGCGAGCACGTCACGGGTCCGCCACTCGGGTGTGGCCGGCGCCCGCGTGTTCGAGCTGCTCGTCGGTCGCGCCGCGGCACCAGCTCGATCACCCGCTCGCGGAGAGACCGGTAGGCGCTCGGAGTAGTCGATGTCGTTCTCCGTCATGCGCGAGAACCTACTGCCGTACCCGGTGGGCCGCCTCCCGCACCGAGCGCGGACCTCGGCTTCGTCGTCGATCCGGCGGTGGCGCATGAGCACCCGGCCGTCGACCACGACGGTGTCGACGGCCGCACTGCTCGAGGCATAGATCAGCGCCTCCACCAATGGCGCCGGCGTCATCTCGATGCCGGTGGTGTCGATGAGGAGGAAGTCGGCCGGTTCGCCGACCGCGACGGGCCGGCCACCGAGGGCGGGAGCGTGCGCGCCGGTCGCGAGCGCCCAGGCCTCGGCCGCCGGTACGACCGACGGGTCCCGGGTCGCGTGCTTCTGCAGCAGGGCGAGCACCTTGACGTCCGCGAGCAGGTCGAGCGAGTCGTTCGACGCCGCGCCGTCGGTGCCGATCCCGACCGGTATCCCCGCCGCCCGGGCCGACGAGTATGGAAACGCCCGACCTACCGCGAGCTTCATGTTCGACACCGGGTTCGTCACGATCGTCGCACCGCGCGCGGCGATCAACGCGAGATCGTTCTCGTCGAGCCAGACACCGTGGGCGAGGACGGATCGCTCGTTCAGCAGGCCCAGCCGGTCCAGGTACTCCGGCGGCCGGCAGCCGTGCGCGTCGATCGAGTCGTGCACCTCTTGCTCCGTCTCGGAGAGGTGCGTGTGCACCGGCGTCTGATGCGCCGCGGAGATCTCGGCGACGAGCCGGAGCGACGGTTCGCTCACCGTGTACGGCGCGTGCGGGGTGATCGCGGCGCGCACGCGTGGACCCAGCTCGCGGAGCTCCGCGAGACCTTCGGCCGCGTGTTCCGGGCGCGCGCCATCGGGCGCACCCGGGAGCTCGAGGATCGGCTGGCCGACGGTGGCGCGGATCCCGCTGTCGATCACGGCCCGCCCGACCTCGAGCTGGTGCCAGTACATGTCCCAGAAGTGCACCGTGCCCGAGCGGATCATCTCGAGGCACGCGAGGCGTGTTCCCCAGTAGACGTCCTCGGTCGTGAGCTTGGCTTCGGCGGGCCAGATGCGCGTCTCCAGCCACTCCATGAGCGGCAAGTCATCGCCGTAGCCCCGGAAGAGCGTCATCGCGGCGTGGGTGTGGCCGTTGACGAGCCCGGGGACGAGCGCCAGCCCGTCGGCGTCGAGGATCTCGTCGCCCGGATCGGCCACGACGTCGCGACCGAGTGCCGTGATCGTCCCGTCGACCGCACGCAGTCCGATCCGCTCGCCGTCGAGCACCGCGTTCGTCACGGTCAATGGCGTTTGCGACATCAGGGGCCGGCCAGCTCCGGGAGCACCGCGGCGAGGTCCGCGAGCAGCGCGCTCCGGTTCGCGACGACGCTCGCCTGGAACTCCTCGATCGTGAGCGGTTCGGGGTCGAGCCCGTTCCCCAGGTTGTCGACCATGCACACCGCGGCGTACGCGATCCCGAGCTCCTTGGCGAGGATGCACTCGGCGGCGAGCGTCATCCCCACGAGATCGCCGATGCCGGCGAGCGCGCGGACCTCGGCCGGCGTCTCGAAGCGGGGCCCGCGCGTCTGGGTGTAGACGCCGCCGTCGACGATCGGCGACCGAGCTCTGGCGCGCCACGTCGCCAGCACCCGTCCGCGCCACAGATGGTCGAAGCCCGGAACCGTGTGGCTGCCCGCGTTGTCATGCACCGTGTCGTTCACGTGCGGTGCGTAGAAGTCGTCCGGGCACACGACCGTGCCGACCGGCCAGTCGAGCCGGAGGCTTCCGGCGGAGGCCAGGCCGAGCACCCGGTCGCATCCCGCAGCCTGCAACGCGCGGAGGTGGGCGCGGTGATCGACCTGCGTGCGGGAGCACGTAGTGGTCGAAGCCATGGCGCTGCAAGAAGAGGAACGAGCCGGCGTCGAGCAGGGTGACCCCTTCGAACGTGACCGGTTCCGCATCGTGGCCGAACGCGCTCTCGCGCACGCTCGTTCCGCCGATCACCGCGAGTCGCCCCACGCCCTCCTGCTTCCGGTCAGCCGGAGGCGAGCTTGCGCCACAACGCGCGGTAGCTCGGGTACTCCAGTCCCGGTTGAACGTACCCGGCGCGGGTCAGCTCTTCATGGAACGCGGGGAGCTTGCGGCACGGGATCCCCGAGTCGACGTGATGGGCGAGGTGCCAGCCGGTGTTGTACGGGACGATCGTGAGTCGGGCCAGCCAGTGCTGGCGCACGGCGTGCGTCGTCTCGCGGCGGTCGGGTGAAGCCTTCATCCCACCGTGCTCCGCGATGGCGCGCAGCCGGTTCATCACCCGCCAGATGGTCATCTCGGGCAGGAGCCAGAGGAAGAGGTAGAGCCAGGGGTAGCCGGCGAGCGTGAAGAGGCCGAGGATCACGACCTGGGTGGCGAGAATGCACCACGCCTGCTTGCGCACCGCGGCGTTGTCGGCGCGCAAGCCACGCAGCAGGCCCTTCTTCAGCTTCCAACCGGTCTTGCCGATCGCGTCGCGGGTCAGCTTGCGGCGCATCGAGTCACGTGGGATCGGGTAGCCGCGGTAGAGCGGGATGTCGGGTTCGTTCGGGCCGAACTCCTCGCGGTGATGGGCCATGTGGCTGCGGCGGTAGAGGTCGATAGGGGTGAGCACCGGATAGCCGAGGAACCAGCGCCCGACGAAGTCGTTCACCTTGCGGTTGGCGAACAGCAGCCGGTGTGCGGCTTCGTGCATGAGGATGTTGAAGCGGCAGATCACCGGGCCCATGGCGAGGAAGGCGAGCACCCAGACGATCGGGTTGTTCGCCCAGATGGCGAGCCAGATGATCCCGATCGTCGACGCGTAGAGCAACACGATCGCGAGCGCATTGCGCACTGACGGGATGCGTCGGAGCTCCTCGCGGAACTCCGGAATCGGCTTGCCGGTCGCGGTGACACGGCTGGCCGGGTCGGGAGCGACGAGGAGTGCGGGCCCGGGGACCATCGTGGACGTCATCACGCTGATGTTACGATGATTACAACAGATGCAGCAATCGCGTAATGCCATCGGAGACGGCCCCAGCGGGGCGGGCGTGGAGCCGCTGCTCGAGCGACCGCTCTCGGCCCGGTCCGTCATGGCCAGCCTGTTGTTGGGCCGGCGACCGCCCGCCGCACCCGTTGCCGATCTCGTGCGCTGGTGCGGCCTGTTCGGGATCGCGGAGGGTACGGCGCGGGTGGCGCTGCACCGGATGGTGGCCAAGGGTGAGATCACTGCCCACGACGGCGTGTACCAACTGGCCGGTCACCTCGTCGGCCGCCAGTCCCGGCAGGAGAGCAGCCTGACTCCCCGCGTCCGGACGTGGCGCGGGGAATGGACCGTGGCGGTGGTGGTGGCACACCGCCGCGACGCGTCGACACGCGCCGGCCTGCGCGACGCGATGCGCAGGCTCCATCTCGCCGAGCGACGCGAAGGCGTATGGCTACGGCCCGACAACCTCGCCCTCGATGTTCCGGTGTCGGTGCAGCGCCAATGTGAGTGGCTCCATGCCCGCCCGGACGACGACCCCGTAGCGCTCGCGGGACGGCTGTTCCATCCCGAACGGTGGGCGCGGCGCGCCGAGACGCTCAGTCGTCGACTCGCCGCCACGGCGCGCGAGCTCTCTCCCGGCGGCCACGAGATGCTCGCGGACGCGTTCGTCGCCGGTGCCGCGGCACTGCTCCACATCGGGAGCGACCCGCTGCTCCCGCCGCCGCTGCTCCCGCCCGACTGGCCGGGCGGAGCACTGCGCGAGCAGTACGCGGGGTACCAGCGCGCCTTTGACGCCGTCGCCCGGGCCTGGTTCCGTGAACCACGCTGAAGCGTCGGCTAGCCCGTGACGAACGCGATGCCCTCCGCCCGGTCGCGATTGGCGAAGTTCGGTGCCCCGCGGACCGGAATCGGCGGGAGCGCGTGGTTCCCGATGGCGAACGGATGCAGGCCACCGAACCCGTCGAGGATGTACCCGCCGCTCGCATCGGGGAGGATCGCCACGCCGCGGGCGATGTCCCAACCGGACCAGTACGGCCCACCGTGCACGGCCGGCACGCTGCGTCCTCCGACATGGAAGGGATGCAGCCCGCCGTACGCGTCCAGCACGTACCCGCCGTTCCCGTTGGGGAGCATGGCGACGCCGCGGGCGATGTCCCAGCCCGGCCAGTAGGGCCCAGTTGTCACCGGGGCGGCAGTGCCGGTGGCGGTGCGCCACGACGACAGGCCCCCGTACCCGTCGAGCACGTAACCGGAGCGTCCGTCCGGGAACGCGGTGATGTCCCGCGCGATGTCCCATCCGGGCCAGCGCGGACTGGCGGTCACGGCGGGCGGCCGGGACCGCGCCCCGACACTGAAGGCCCGGATCCCTCCGTACGCGTCGACGACGTACCCGCCGCGTCCCGCGATCGCGGTGACGCCGTGTGCCATGTGCCGCCCGTTGTACGACGGCCCGTCCACGACACACGGAGGGGCGGGATCCGTGCCGCTCCGGACCGGGTACAACCCGCCGGCGTCGTCGAGCACGTATCCCGCGCCGCGTGGGAGCGCGTCGGTACGGAACTTCACCAGGGTCAGCTGCCGGCGGTCCGACGGCAGATCGGAGAGCAGGATCACGATGGTCACGCCGTCGTGCACCGAGATGCCCAACGCGCGGGCCTGGTTGGTGAGCCCGTACGGCTGCTCCTTCCCGTAGGTCGGGTCGTGGTCGCCGTTCGCGTCGTAGCGGTCGATCGCGATGCGCCCGGGGTCACCCGCGCTGCCCGGCCACTTGTTGCGCTCGACGAGGATGCTGCCGTCGTCATCGAACCGGGTGAGATGGCTGTTCGCCCTCATCTGGACGAGCCGGTAGCCCTTCACGCCGTATGCCGGGTCGGGAGTTCCGTTGGCCCGGAAGCGGGCGAACCAGTTCGAGTAGTCGGGAGTGCCGCTCGGGTACTCGACCCAACCGGTCATCAGCACGGTCCCGGCCGGGCCGCCCGTCACCGTCTTGATCCCGTAGCCCGACACGGGCCGGGTGAAGGTGAGCGGGCGGCGGACGAAGCTCGGATCGGGGAGGCCGTTGACGTCGAAGCGCGAGATGCCGCCGGTGGCCATCTCCTCGCCGACCAGCAGATGGTCGGTGGAGTCGATGCCGAGCGACACCACCTGCGGCACGGCCAGTGGATCGACCTGGGGTGCGTAGAAGTCGAGCAGCCCATTGATCAGGAGCCGCCGGATCACGTTGTGGACGTTGACGCCCGCGATGACCGGCTTCCCGTCGCTCTGCACCACCAGCTTCCCGACCCATTCTTCGGCGAGGTCGACGATGCCGCCGGTGCCGAAGCTCGGGTCGGGCACACCTGCCGACGTGAAGCGCACCACCTTGTTCGCAATCGTGGTGCTGTTCGACCGCACCAGGACCAGGATCTTGCCGTCCGGCGCGACCGCGGCATCCACGGGCTCGACGCCGGCCGCGATGGTCAGCGCGGCGCGGCCGCGGTTTCCGAAGCTGACGTCGAGGGCGCCGGTGGCCCGGTAGCGCACGAGCCCGATGCCGTCGGCGGACTGGTCGACGACGACGATCCGCCCGTCGGTCAGCTCGAGCGTCTTGAACGGGGTCGTCAGCTGGGCCGGCTGGACGCTGACTCCGCACGTGCCAAAGGTGGATTCGAGGTCGCCGGCGGTCGCGCCGGCCGAGCCGGGACAGCCGAGCAGCGCCGTCGCCGAGACGACGAGTCCCACGCCCATGGCCCGCCCCCACCGCTGCATCTTCCCCGACCCCTCGTACCGATTTGGGCAGATTGTTCCAGATAGTGCACACCGTGTCGAGCGGGTGGCGAAGCGTGGGGCGAGGCCCGGAGCCTGATTGACGGCGACCGGTGGCCGTGAGCCCGGCGTGGGTCGTCCGGTAACCGGGAAGATCTCGGGCCCGGGAGCGATTCGGCGGGGACCGAAGTCCCCGCCGAATGGCTTCCTCCCAATGTGCTGATCGAGCTAGGGCGATACGACGAAGTCGATCGAGTAGCTCAATTTCGAACCGCTCGCGCCCTTGCCCTTGATCGTGATCGGGTGCACGCCCACCGGTCCCGGTGAGAACGGGATGTTCTTCGCGGACACAGCGACGCCGGACGTGCCGGCCCTGATCTTGCAGAGCTTGACGCGCCTCGGCCTCGGGGTGAGGCGATCGAACTTGACCTGTACGACCGCGTTTGGCTTGAACCCGTACGCCTTGATGACCACGCTGCTCGCCCCGTGGCCGATGCTCGGAGTCACGGACGCACCCGGCTCGAAGTCCGTGACCGTCGTGCCGCTCGGCCGGGTGATCGTGATCTTGTCGCCGTAGACGGTCGCGCCACCCGTCACCGGGCCGCCGAGGCGCAGGAACAGCGCGCCCTTCGCGGTCGGGTCATTGCGGATTCCGGCGTTCGGGAAGTTCGACAGCACCTGCGCGGTCGTGCACGGTGTCGCCTGGCTGCACGGTCCGTTGCCGGGAGCACCCGTGGCGAACCACTCACCCGCCAGCGCATCGACCTGCGTCCAGGTATTTGCCGTTCCCGGTCCGTGGAGCGAGCTCAACCGTCCCTGGAACGCCGTGTTCGCGTCGTTCAGGTTGTAGTCGACGTCGAACTGGAGCACCGGGTAGCCGTTGCCCGACGCGCCGGTCTGAAGGAACCAGAAGCTCAATGCCGAGATCTGCGACAGCTTCGTCCCCGCGTACGCGTTGGTGCCGAGCGAGGCCCGACCCGTCCCGTCGACGGTCATCTTGGCGCTGCCGACGCCCGCCGGCGGAGCTCCGGGTCCGGAGATCAGCTGCGTCGTCCCCACCGAACCCGACGGACCTTCGTTGAATCCGAACCATCCGTTCACCGTGAGCGCCCCCACGGTCTGCGTTGCCGCACCGGCACTCGGCGCGCCGAGCAAAGCGACCGCCAAGATCGCGGCCGCGACAATTCCAAGTCGTCTCTTCATCGTGTTGTGTCTGCCCTTCTGTGGATCCTGCCGGACGGCCACCGATGGCGACCGTGCCCCCGGGAGGAGCCTTATCCCAGATCAGCCGCGATGCAAGGTCTGCAATGTGACGAATCGGCGACGCCGAGCTGAGGGCGGTCGTTACCCGGCCGGGGTGAAGGCGCAGGGCATGCGCTTGATGCCGTGGATGAAGCTCGATTGCAGCATCGCCGGCTCGCCCGTGATCTCGAGGTCCGGGAGCCGGCGGAACAGCTCCTCGAACATCACCCGGATCTCGCGGCGGGCGAGGTTGGCGCCGAGACAGAAGTGTGGTCCGCCACCGCCGTAGCCCACGTGCGGGTTGGGCGAGCGTGTGATGTCGAATTCGAACGGGCGGTCGAAGACGCGCTCGTCGCGATTCGCCGAGTTGAAGAACATCACGACCTTCTCGCCTTCCTGGATCGGGTGGCCGTCGATCTCGGTGTCTTGGGTCGCGGAACGGCGGAAGTGGATGACGGGCGTGGCCCACCGGACGATCTCTTCGACCGCGTCCTGCGCGTAGCGCTCGAAGTCGCCCATCCACAACGCCTTCTGGGCCGGGTTGTTCTGTAGCGCCAACATGCCGTGACTGATCGCGGTGCGCGTCGTCTCGTTGCCCGCGACGACGAGCAAGATGAAGAACGACGCGAACTCGAGCACGGTGAGTCGCTCACCGTCGACCTCGGCGTGCATCAGGATGCTCGTGATGTCGTCCGTCGGGTTGTCCAGGCGATGCTGTCCCAGCTCCTGCGCCATCTGGTACAGCGTCATGAACGCGCCCATCAGGTCTTCGTACGACTGCACGTACTCGGGGTCACCGACGCCCAGGATGATGTTCGTCTGGGCGAACACGGTCTGTTCCATGGAGGGAGGTACGCCCACCATGTCGCACACGATCTGCAGCGGCATGAGCGCGGCGATCTCGCGCACGAAGTCGCACTCGCCCTTGTCCTGTACCGCGTCGACCACGCCCGCAGCCCGCACGCGCACCTGGTCGAGCAGCTGGTTGAGCTGCTTGGGGCCGAAACCCGAGTTCACGAGCCCGCGCAGCTTCTTGTGGCGGGGATCGTCCATGTTGATGATCGAGCCCAGGAACTCGGCGAGCTCCTGCGGGATGTCACCGATGTTCGTGCCGCCGCGGGCCGAGCTGAAGAGCTCCGGATGGCGGCTCACGTGCATGATGTCGGCGTAGCGGGTGAGCGCCCAGTACCCGGGACCTTGGGGGAACTCCTCGATCAGGATCTCGTCGTAGAAGGTGATCGGCGCCTCGTCGCGCAGGAGCTTGAAGACGGCCTCGCGCTCGTCGTCAGGCTTGGCCCAGAACTCGATGTCGCTGAGGTCGATGTCGGCGATCGTCAGGTTCGTCATGTGCTGGCGGTCCTCCGGGAGCCGGTGAGGCCCCGACGGTAGCGTGCGCCCATGAAGTTCAGCGTGGGGCTCCCGGTCGATCACGTCGACCACCTGGACGAGTTCGTCACCGGCCCGGCGATCGGTGAGATGGCCGCGGCCGCGGAAGCGGCCGGGTTCGATGCCGTGTACATGACGGATCATCCCGCCGCCGACGACCAGTGGCTGGTCGGGGGTGGTCACCACGCGCTCGGAGCCGCTCGTGGGCCTCGCGTTCGCGGCGGCATCCACGACGACCTTGCGGTTGCAGACCCATGTTTACGTCGCGGCGTACCGCAACCCGTTCCTGACGGCCAAGAGCGTTGCGACGCTCGACGCACTCTCGAGCGGTCGGGTGCTCCTCGGCGTCGCGGCCGGCTACCTGCGTCCGGAGTTCGGCGCGCTGGGCGTGGACTTCGACGAGCGCAACGAGCTGCTCGACGAGTGCATCGAGGTCATGCGCCGCGTCTGGACCGAGGACTCCGTTGCGGTCGAGGGCCGTCACTTCCGTGCTCGCTCGGTCACGATGCGGCCGCGCCCGGTCAGCCGACCGCACCCACCGATCTGGGTCGGGGGCAACAGCAATCGCGCGATGCGGCGAGCGGTGGAGCTCGGCCAGGGATGGGTTCCGTTCCCGAACCCGGTAGCCGCGGCCCGGGCGACGAAGACGCCGGCGATCACCTCGCTCGAAGAGCTGGCCGAGCGACTCGGGGCCGCGCGTGCCCACGGCGAGACCGTCGGCCGCACCGAGCCGCTCGACGTGTGCTTCGCTCCGTTCCGGCTCGACGACCAGCCCGCGGGAGTACGAGGCTCTCGGCGTGACCTGGTTGGCAGTCCAGTTCGACGACGTCACGACGCGTGCCGAGTGGTTCGATCGAATGCGCGCGTACGCGACGGACGTGATCAGGGGGGCGTGATGGACCTCGATGCGGTGATGCGCACGACCGGCGCGGTTCGAGGGTTCACCGACGCACCCGTCGACGACGCGACGCTGTACCGGGTGCTGGACCGCGCCCGCTTCGCGCCGAGCGGTGGGAATCGCCAACCGTGGCGGGTCATGGTGATCAACGACGCCGAACAGCGCCGGCGCATCCGCGATCTGTGCGTGCTCGGCTGGCGTGAGTACGTCGCGTTCGTGGAGGCGGGTGAGGTTCCGTTCGCGCCGGGTCCGGACGGGCTGCCGAACCGATCCGCGATCGATCTCGACGCCGCGCGAGCGACGCCGCACCCCGCGGCCTTCGTCGACGACCTCGACCGGGTCCCGGTGCTGCTCGTCATCGGCTGCCACCTGCCGAGCCTCGCGGTGCTCGACTGGGGTTTCGAGCGCCAGAGCTTCGTCGGCGGCGGGTCGATCTATCCCTTCGGCCAGAATCTCCTGCTCTCGGCACGCAGTGAAGGTCTGGGCGGAGTCATGACCACCTTCCTCGCCCGCCAGGAGCCGGCCGCTCGCGAGGCGCTCGGGTTGCCGCCCGAGATCGCCGTGGCGGCAGTCGTGGCGCTCGGGGTGCCCGAGAAGTTCCCGACCCGGCTGACGCGCCGGCCGGTCGAGGAATTCACGACGATCGACCGACTGGACGGAGAGTCGTTCGGTGGCTGAGGGAACGAGGCCTCCGCCCGGGCGCCGAGTCGCCGCGGTGCTCGCACTGGTTGGTTACGTCGCGATGCTCGGTGCGGTTCTCTTCGTCCTCATCGGCGACCTGTTCGCGCTCATCGGTGCCTGGGTCGCTGTCGTGCTCGCGGTCGTCTCCGGGTACTACGGCGTCACTCGTCGAGGCATCACGCGGGTCGTCGCGGTGATCACCACGGTCGTGATGGTGGTGCTCGCCGGGTTCATCTTGTTGCGCAACCAGACGATCGGGGAGCTCGTGGTCGTCCTTGTCCTCGGGGTTCTGGCCACGCTGGCGGCCCGCTATGCGCTCTCCACCGACAAGCAGGCGTTGCGTGACCGTCCCCCGCCCGGGATCCGCGCGACCGCGCCACGCCGGCCCGTTCTGCTCATGAACCCGAAGTCGGGCGGCGGCAAGGTGGAGAAGTGGAATCTCGTCGAGGAGTCCGAGCGGCGCGGAATCGAGCCGGTGGTGCTCGGCCCGGGCGACGATCTGGAGCAGCTGGCGCGTGACGCGGTCGCCCGCGGCGCCGATGTGATCGGCATGGCGGGCGGTGACGGGTCGCAGGCCCTGGTCTCGGGCATCGCGGTCGAACACGACCTGGCCTACGTCTGCGTGCCGGCCGGGACCCGCAATCACCTCGCGTTGGACCTCGGCGTCGACCGGGACGACGTCGTGGGATCGCTGGACGCGTTCGCCAATGGCTACGAGCGACGGGTCGACGTGGCCCGCTGCGCCGGTCGGGTGTTCGTGAACAACGTGTCGCTGGGGGTCTACGCGCGGATCGTGCAGTCCGACGAGTACCGCGACGACAAGCTCGGAACGACCGCCGAGATGATTCCCCAGCTCCTCGGGCCGGGAAGCGAAGGCTTCGACCTTCACTACACGGGCCCGGGAGGAAGCGAGCACGAGCGCGCCGACCTCATGCTCATCTCGAACAACCGCTACCAGCTCGACCGGCTCGGCGGGTTCGGCTCTCGGGTGCGCATGGACACCGGCAAGCTCGGGATCGTCGTGTTGCGGGTCCGGACGGCGGCCGACGTTGCCGAGCTCGTGGCGGCGCAGACCGCCGGGACCGTGTCGCGATACCGGGGTTGGCGGGAATGGGAGGCCGAGGAGTTCGAGGTGTACTCGTCGGAGTCGATCGAAGCGGGAGTCGACGGCGAGGCGCTGCGTTTCGATTCACCGCTACGCTTCGAGATCGTTCCGGGGGCGCTCCGCGTCCGCGTGGCACCCCATCACCCGGGTTACTCGCCGGCGGCAGTGGCTGAATCGGTTCGCCGGGGCGGCATCCGCCGGCTGGTCGGGGTGGCGAGAGGGTACGACCCGGGCGGCGTGCACATGCCGGACGACGAGTAGGGAAGCTGCATGGACCAGGGATCGCCGAGCCCGAACGACGGACGGCCGGCGCCGAGCAGCTCGGTCGTGCCGTGGACCCGACCGGAGCCGCCGGCAATCGGCCTGACCGGCTTCCTGCGCCGCGCCACCGATCTCGGTCTCGGCGCCGCGAGCATCGCCACCTCCGCCGCGGTGGACGCGATCGAACGGTTCGTCCCCGGCGAGCCGACCGAGAACGGTGATGGCGTCGCGCAGCCCGGCGTGGTGCGGCTCGTTCCGGGCGCGCTCATGGGAGCCGGCCTGGTCGCGCAGCGGCGAATGCTCGACGTCTCGGCGAGTGTCGAACGCGGGTTGGCGCAGGTCGCCGGCTCGTTGGCCCGGGCGCCGTTCGTCGGCGCGCCGGTCCGTGCGACGGAGGGCTACCTCGAGCGCTGGAGCGATGTCGGCGAGGTCGAGCAGGCCCGCAATCGTGCGCTGGTCACCGAGTTCGTTCGCCGGCTCGCCCCCGAGCTCGCGACCGCGGTGATCGCGCAGCTCGATATGGACGCATTGATGGGCCAGCTCCCCATCGACTCGATCGTCGCCACCGTCGACATCGACGCGCTGTTGGACCGGGTGAACGTCGACGGCATCATCGATCGGGTGGACGTGGAGAAGATCATCGACCGCGTGGACGTGGAGAAGATCATCGACCGCGTCGATGTGGAGAAGATCATCGACCGCGTCGATGTGGAGAAGATCATCGACCGCGTGGACATCAACACGATCGTCGGCCGGGTGGACATGCAGGGCATCATGGGCAAGATCGACATCGCCCCGATGGCGCAGGACATCATCGCTACGGTCGACATCGGCGCGATCGTCCGCGAGTCCACCGGCTCGATCACGGGCGACATGGTCGACGGCGGCCGACTCACGGCGATGCGGATCGACGGGTTCACCGATCGGGTGACCGACCGGATCCTGTTCCGAAAGAAGCCGCGCAACCTCGAGGTTCCCGGCTACGACCCGAACGCCGTCGAGGAGGACCTCCTCGACGATGCCCAGGAAGAGGCCGGCGCATGATCGAGGCGCAGGTCAGCCCGATCCGGAACCCGAAGGCGCGCGAGCTCCAGGGTCAAGCGCGCCGGGATCGCGAGTCGCGTCACCGCCGATGGGATCGACTGGGGCATCGTCATCTTGATCTACGTCGGGATCCTGCTCGCGGATCGCGCTCGCCGAGTACTTCCTCGGGAGCGGGACGTTCGATGTGCCGAATCCGAATCCCGGGGTGACGCTGGTCGCGCAGTGGGTGATCGCGGTCCTGTACCTCACCGCCGGCTGGTCCGGAGAGGGTCGGACCGTGGGCAAGAGCTTGATGGGCCTGCGCGTCGTCACCAACTGCCGGACGGCCGCTGCGCCCGCGCCGCGCGTTCCTCCGCGCGCTCATCTGCGCCACGCTGGGCGCGATCGCGCTGGCGTGGGTCGATTGTCAGCCGTCGCCGGGCGGGCATCCACGACATCCTGGTGCGCACCAGCGTGGTGTACGACTGGACCAGTCACACCTAAGCGCGCGGCAGGACTCCGCGTCTTCACGCCTCACCGCCGGTACGCTCCCGGCGACGAAGGGGGAGACCGATGGGAATTGATCGCGAAGATCCGGCACTGGCAGACGCAGTACGCGAGGTCGCGCGCGTGTGGTGGGTGGTGCTCGTCATCGGCTTGATCTTCACGGGCTTCGGAATCGTGATGCTCTTCGACGTCGCCGCGGCGCGACGACGATCGCGATCATCGTCGGTGCGTTCCTCATCTTCGACGGACTGGTCGAGATGATCTCCGGCGGACGGCGGGGCGGCTCGCGCGCCTGGGCGATCGTGGCCGGCATCCTGCTCGTGATCGGCGGGATCATCGTGGTCGCGTGGCCCGGGGTCACGTTCCTCGTCATCGCGGTGATCTGGGGCATCACGCTGCTCGTGGGTGGGATCGCCCGCGTCGTCTCGGCGTCGATGCTCCGGGGTTACGGCTGGGGCTGGCTCGTGGTGCTCGGCATCATCGAGGCGATCATCGGCATCGTGATGCTGGCGTGGCCGCACCAGACCGCGTACGTCATCCTGCTGCTGATCGGGATCTACTCGATCATCGCCGGGCTGCTCCAGATCGTCCTGGCGTTCCAGCTGAAGAAGGCGCCGGATCGGCTGGAGGAGCTCAACCGCAGCGGACCGTCCGGCCTGGCCTTCTAGCCCTCAGCAGAGCTTCAAGGCCTCGGCTTCGAGGTCGGCGCGGAAATCGGGATGCGCGATCCGCGCGAGCGCCTGCGCGCGCTCGCGCACGGTGCGGCCGCGCAGGTGGGCCACGCCGAACTCGGTCACGACGAGGTCCAGCTGGTGCCGCGGCGTGGTGACGAGCATGCCGTCGGGCAACGCGGCGGTGATCGCGCGAGATCGGCGCGCCGTCCACCGTCGCGGTCGCCGGCAGGCAGATCACGGCCCGGTCCCCGAGCTCGAGACCCGAAGCCGAGACGAAGTCCTCGTGGCCGCCGATGCCCGAGAACTGGCGCCCGTGCAGCGTGTCGGCTGCCACCTGGCCCCACAGATCGACCGCGAGCGCACCGTTGATGGTGACCATCTCCTCGTTGCGGGAGATCGTCTCCGGTGAGTTGACGATGTCGACGGGGAGGAACCGCACCTCCTCATTGCCGTCGAGCCACTCGTAGAGCTCGGCGTTACCGGCCGCGAACGTGGTGACGGAGAATCCGTCGAACTGGCCCTTGCGTCGGTTGCTCACCTTCCCGGCCTTGTGCAGCTGCATCAGACCGGTCGTGAACATCTCCGAGTGGACGCCGAAGTCACCGGCGTCGCCCTTCGCGAGGAGCTGCACGACCATCGACGGGATCCCGCCGATACCGGTCTGCAATGTCGCGCCGGAGGTGACGAACGGGCTGACGTGCTCGGCAATCGCGGTCTCGATCGCAGTGGGATCGGCATCCTCGAGGAGGTAGGGCTCGCAATCCGTCATCACCACGAAATCGACGTCGTCGACGTGCAGGCGGTGCGGGAACTCGGGTTCGACCCCAAGGTGCGCGGGAACCGGGGCGACGCCTCGGCGATCACGATCCGACCGGGGTCGGCGATGATGCGTTGCAGCTCGTACCAGGCGGCGCCTGAGTGCAGCGACAAGCTCATCCACCCGTCGGCGTCGGGAATGCTCACCGCGGCGGCGACGACGCGCGGGTGGAAGCTCTCGATGATCGGTGAGAAGCGGCGGAAGTCCGACGGCACGAACTCGACCCGGGCGCCGGAGTCACGCAGGAACCGCTCGGCGGGCCCGAAGAAGCCGGAGAGCAGGCGGACGCCCGGCTGGGTGAACAGCGCGTAGAGGTCGATCAGGAGCGCGCCGAACACTTGAAGATCCTCGAAGTCGTCGCGTGCGCCGAGGGCGTGGAGGAAGGTCGGCGGGCTGGCCGGGACCGAGCGGGACCGCGAGCCGGTCCTGGCTTTTGACGGCCGCGACCGCCGCGTCCATCGACGTGATCGGCATCGCCTACCCGAGCACGTCGAGGATCTCCTCGACGTGGGTGATCGTCCCGAGGTGGCCCTCGCCGGGCCAGATCCTGAGCTCGGAGTCGTCGGACGCGCTTCGCCAGCTCCTCGCCGTGCCGAACCGGGACCATCGTGTCCGCGTCGCCGTGGAAGATCGTCAGCGGGGTGTCAATTCGCTCGACCTCGAAGCCCCACGGCTGCGCGATCGCCGCGTAGTCCGCGACCACGCCGTGCGCACCACGCAGGAATGCCTGGGTGAACAGCGCCATGACCTCGTGGGGATCGCCCATCCCCAACACCACCTCGCGGTCACGGTCGTTCAGCTGCTTCTCGAAGCTCTTCATCGCCGTCTTCGGGCTCCACCGGGCGAGTCGACCGGTCGTGCCGAGCATCACGCGCGCGATTGCCGGGTACTTCGTCACGACGTTCAGCATCTGGCGGTCGGTCTGCTCGAACTCGTCGAACGTCGCCCACACCCCGACCTGACCCATGCCCGCGGCGACGACCGTCGAAGTGACCCGATCGCCGGAGAGTGCGGCGCATGCCGCGGCGTACGGTCCACCGCCCGAGTATCCCCAGACCGCGAAGCGGTCGACCCCGAGCGCGTCGGCGAGCGCCGCGACCCTCGGTGGGTAGTCGGCGACGCAGAAGGTGGGCACCCGGCTCGAGTGCCCGACGCCGGGCCGGTCCGGCGCGATGAGGCGCAAGCCGCGAGCCCGTGCCGGCGCGTCGGCCCAGGCGAACCCGGCACCGCACGCCGGCGTTCCGTGGAACACCATCACCGGAGCACCCTCCGGATCGCCGTACTCGTATACGCCCACGACCTCACCGACGGCGTTGACCTCACGCGGCCGGGAAGCGGCGTGTGCATCGTTGGCTAGCCGGGGAGCTCGTCGACGGCGCGGAGCTTGTCGAGGACGACTTCGAGGGCAGCGACTCCACCGGCTCCAGCCGGTCGAAGAGCTCGCGTTGCAGGTCCTGGAGGTGGATGGCCAGCGCTTCGTCGAGCTTGCGCTCGCCGGCGGCGCTCAGCACGACCCACTGCACCCGTCGGTCGCTCGGGCAGGACCCGCGCTCGACGAGGTCCGCGGCCACCATCCGTCCACGAGGCGCGGTCGTGCCACCGCTGGTGAGGCCGAGCTGCTGGGCGAGCTCGCTCATGTTGAGCCGGCCACCGGGGGAGCGACCGACCCGCAGCAGGACCTCGAAGAACGGGCCGCTGATGCCGCAGGCTTGCTCCAGCGAGCAGTTGAAAGCCCGGTCGAGCCGCCGGTGGGCTTCATGGAGCAGGCCGAAGCCCCGGATCCGCTCGTCGTCGCGGGCGTGTGCGCTGGACTGTTGCTCCACGTCCGGCAGGATACCAGGTCTTGCTTGACAAGTCATTATCTGTATGAGAAGATACCTTCTAACACAACAACTGATCTCGCAAGTTGCCGGCGATCGTCCCTTATCAGGGAGACATCCGCAACACCAAGAACAACCGTGACAGCAACCGCCCCCCGCACCCCAGACGCA
>CAWFYD010000013.1:0-88652 GCA_963819945.1 uncultured Acidimicrobiia bacterium | reverse complement strand
GGGCTCCTGAGCGAGCAATCGGACTCCGGCCGGCTCCAGGCCTCGAGCGTCGACCCCGCCGATCCCGATGCCGCGGCCAGCCTGGCCGCCGTCGCGAGCCGCAGTGTGGTCGGCATCCTCGTCAGCACGCCGCTCGGCGTGCGCAGGGTCTCCGGGGTGTGCGTGCGCAACGGGGAGATCATCACGAGCGCGCACGCGGTCGAGGGCGCGACCGGGGTGACGGTCGTCGAAGCCGATGGTGCCCGCTCGCCCGGCACCATCGTGGGCCAGGACCCCACGACGCAGCTCGCGCTCGTCCGCGTGCGCGGTGGAGCCGAGCCGGCGAAGCTGGCCGCGACCGGGAACGTGCGGGTCGGCCAGTGGATCCTGGCGCTCGGCGGGAGTGACGGCTCGGGACCGTGGGCCGCGGCAGGTGTGGTGGCGTCGATCGGCGGATGGGCGGCGAACGGCACGGGCACGCCCACCGCGGGACTGATCACCGTCGATGCCGCGACCCCACCCGAAGCCAGCGGTGGCGCGCTGCTCGACCGCCAGGGTCATGTCGTCGGCGTGCTCGCCGGCGCGACCTCTGACGACATGGGCGGGCTCGCGACCCCGATCGCCACGGTGCGCGACGTCGCGGCCCAGCTCGCGGAAAAGGGTGCAGCCACGCACGGCGCGCTCGGCGTGCGCGCGGTTGACGAGGACCACCCGCGCGGCGCGCGGGTCGCCACGGTGGTCGATGGCAGTGCCGCGGCCAAGGCCGGCTTGGTCGCCGACGATGTCGTGATATCGCTCGACGGCGCTGCCGTTCGCAACGTCGCCGATCTCGTGGTCGCGGTCCAGCTCCGGCGCCCGGAGGACCGGGTCCAGGTCACGATCCTCCGACGCCGCCGGCACCGGAAGATGACGGTGGTGCTGGGTACCGCACCCCAGACCGAGTCGAGCCCGGACGTTTCGACCGTGAGCACCGGGTAGGTGCTCCACCACGGCAGGGTGCGAGAATGACCGGGATGACTGCCGAACCCGCTTCACCTGCCGCCGCCTCCGCCGATACCGACGACCTCGACGCGGTCGACCGGGAGCTGCTGAACGCGTTGCAGTGGGACTTCCCCGTCGTCGCCCAGCCGTACGCCGCGCTCGGTGAGAGGCTCGGGATCTCCGAAGCGGAGGTGCTGCGACGCACCCGCCGGGTCAAGGAGTCGGGTGTGCTCCGCCAGCTCTCGGCGATCTTCGACACCCGGGCCCTCGGCTATTCGTCCGCGCTCGTCGCGGCCCGCATCGAGCCCGACCACATCGACGAAGCCGCCGCGATCATCAGCCAGCACCCCGGGGTCAGCCACAACTACAAGCGCAACCACTCCTACAACCTCTGGTACACGCTGGCCGTTCCACCGGGTGAGGACTTCGACCAGCACCTTGACGCGCTCCACCGCGAGTCGGGCGCGCTCGTCACCCGCAAGCTCCCGACGCTGAAGCTGTACAAGATCGGCGTGAAGCTCGACATGACCGGGAACACCGCGGCCAACGCGAAGGCCGAAGTGCTCGCGCACGAGCGGCCGGAGCGCCGCGAAGTCATGGACGCGCCGGAGCTGAGCGAATGGGACACCGCGGCCATCTGCATCGCGCAGGAGGACCTGCCGCTCGTCGAGCGCCCGTTCGCGACGCAGGCCGCCGCGATCGGAGGAACGGAAGCCGAGCTGCTCGCGACCCTGCAGTCGTTCAAGGACCGCAAGCTGATGCGCCGTTTCGCCGCGGTGATGAACCACCGCAGTGCGGGCTTCAAGGCGAACGCGATGGGTGTGTGGGCGGTACCCGAGGACCAGCTCGAGGAGATCGGCCCGCAGATGGCCGGCTTCGCGGCGGTCTCGCACTGCTACAAGCGGCCGACCTACGAGGACTGGCCCTACACCGTGTTCACGATGGTCCACGGGCGCACGGGCAAGGACTGCGAGGCGACGATCGACGCGATCCGCCAGGAGACCGGCGTCGACGAGTACGACCTGCTCTGGTCGATCAAGGAGTACAAGAAGGTTCGGCTCCGCTACTACGGCCCCGAGTGGGACACGTGGCGGACCGAGCACCTGACGCAGACCATCTGAAGCCGGCGCCTACGGAGCTGGGCGTCACACCGAGCGGCGGCGCTTCCGGCGGCGGCGGAGCAGCTCGAGGGTCAATCCGGTCGCGATGCCGGCGGCCGCGACGCCGGCGGTGATCGCCACGGTGCGCAGCGACGGGACGCGAGAGGGCGGTCGGGCGTCCACCGTCTCGAGGATCGTCTCTTCGTTGGTGTGCGTCGGCGCCCACCCGAGCGCTTGCAGCCGGTCAGACGCGACGACCCACGGGAACACGAGGTAGGGGACGACGGCCGGGGGCACATCGCCGACCCCGCTCGACCACATCCGCGCGAGCGCACGGCGCAGGACGTCCGCCGGCAGGGGCGGGAGAATCGCGCGCGGAACGAGCGCGCCGAGTGCCTCGGCCCCGAGCCAGCCGTCGGCCGCGACGTTGAGCACGCCGGGATGGTCTTCGCGCACGACCATCGTGAGCGCGCGCACGACGTCATCGACGTGGACAACCTGGATCGGCGGAGCCGCCGCCCGTACACGCGGCCGCGTCGGGTCGGTGAGGAGACGAGCCCAGAGGTGGTGCGAACCGGCACCGAGCACCGGCGCGGTGCGCAGCGTCGTGATCGTGACCGCGGGGTGATCGAGCTGCCATTCGGCGAGGAGCCGTTCGACCTCGGCGGCGTGGACCGCGGGGCTGAACCCCGGGTTCGGGCGGAGCGGCGCATCCTCGGTGAGCGGCAGCGGGTTCGTGGCCCACGCGCCGTACGCCGCGGTCGTGGAGAGTCGAACGATCTTGCGCACGCCGACCGCGGCCGCGGCGTCGAGCACGCGGCGGGTCCCCTCGATGTTCACTCGCGCCATCAACGGCTCGTCCGCGATCGGATCGACGACGGCTGCGAGGTGCACGAGCACGTCGACGCCCTCGAGCAACGGCTTCAGGTCGTGCCCGGCGATGTCCACGCGGTGCAGCTCGAGGTGTGGCGACCGGCGAGGCGGCTCCCGCACGTCGAGGCCGACGATCTTCGCCACATCCGGTTCCGCTTCCAGTCCGAGCAGCAGGCGCTGTCCGAGGAAGCCGGCGATGCCGGTGACGGCGACGGTTCTGGAGGCCATGAGAGTCCATAGACTGACCGCGTGACCGACGTTCCTCAACCTGGGGACTCCGAGGACGACGAAACCGGACCCGGATCGGTGCCGGGACCGTTCGGACTGCCGGGGATCCCCGGCCTCGACTTCTCGCAGCTGGACCTGGCCCAGGTGATGCGCCTCCTGCAGTCCGAGGGTCCCGTCAACTGGGAGATCGCCCACCAGATCGCGGGGTACGTCGCACTCGACGGGGCCACCAGCGACCCGGCGATCGCCGACGCGGCACGCGACGAGCTCGTCGAGCTGGCGCGCGCGGCGGAGAGCCATGTCGTGGCCGAGACCGGCCTTTCGAGCGTGTTGGGCCTGAAGACGAGCACGATCGGGCGCCGCGAGTGGGCCGACCTCTCACTCGATGCGCTGCGCCCCGTGCTGGAGGCACTGGCGATCACGCTCCGCCAGGCGCTCGAGGCGGGCGACGACGACCTGCCGGGACCGGGTGACCATCCGTCCGGCGCGAGCCCCTTCGGGTTCGCGGGTGCGGTGGTGCGGACCCGTTCGGCGGACTGCTCACGATGCTGGCGCCGCTGCTCCTCGGGGTGCAGGCCGGCTCCATGGTCGGGTATCTCGGCCAGCACGCCCTCGGTCGCTATGACCTGCCGCTGCCGACCGACGACGATCCGAGCCTGGCCTTCGTGCTCCCCAACCTCGCCGCGTTCGAGGAGGCCTGGTCACTGGAGCCGAAGGACCTGCGCTTCGCGGTCGCGCTGCACGAGGTGGTTCACGCGGCGGAGCGCTCCGTGCCCTGGGTGCGCGAGCGCCTGGTGCGCCTGGCCATCGAGTACGTGTCCGCGTACGAGGTCGACTCCCCCGCGTTCGAGCAGCAGTTCGGCGAGGTCGACCCCAACGACCCATCGTCGTTCGCGGGCATCGCCGAGCACCCCGAAGCGCTCCTCGGGGCGATGCAGTCGGAACGCCAGCCCGAGATCCTGGCTCGCGTGCAGGGGCTCACGATGGTGCTCGAGGGGTACGCCGATGTCGTCGTCGAGCGACTCGGCGCGCGGCTCGTCCCGGATTTCGCCCGGATCCACGAGGCACTGCAGCGCCACCACCTCGAGCGGGGCGAGGCCGAGCGCTTCATCGAGCAGCTGCTCGGCCTGCGGCTCGATCGGGAGCACTACGAGCGGGGCGAGGCGTTCTGCCGTGGTGTCATCGAGCGCGCCGGCCTCGAAGGGCTGAACCGCCTCTGGGAATCGGAGCGCATGCTGCCGACACCCAACGAGATCGACGCGCCGGGCCTCTGGCTCGCCCGCATCGATCTCCCCGATCTCGAGCGCTGAACGCAACCCGTTCCCCTCCGCGGTCCTGCGGTACGCCCGCCACCGACCACCCCGCGACGGCGCTGGAATCACCCGTTGGGTCGGCGGAGATCCTGCGGTACCATGCGTGCACCATGTGCACTCGCTATTCCGGCTGGTATTTCTTCTTTGGCACCGGGGTGTCCCCCGGGGTCTCAGCCGGTCGCGTCTAGCGACTGCACGAGGACTCCAACGGAACCCCGGCCCGATGGCCGGGGTTCTTTTCGTTTCGGAGCCTGTTCGTCCCACCCAATCCCGAGGGAGCCCCCACCATGTCCAGCGCCCAGAACCCCCACCCGCTCGTCTGCGGGACCGAACCCGGCGCCCGCACGCTCGTGCGGGTCGGCGAGCACTTCGTGGGGCCCGGCATGTTCACGCTCATCGCGGGACCGTGCGCGGTGGAGACCCCGGAGCAGCTCGCGGCGGCCTGTGAAGCTGCGGTCGCGGCCGGCGCGACGATGCTCCGCGGCGACCTCTACAAGCACCGGACGTCGCCGTACTCGTTCCAGGGGCTCGGAGCGGACGGGCTGGCGATGGTCGCCGAGCAGCGGGCGCGCTTCGGGCTGCCGTGGGTGGCCGAGGTGCTCGACATCAAGCAGCTCGAGCTCGTGGTCGACGTCATCGACGTCGTGCGCGTGGGCGCCCGGAACATGCAGAACTTCGAGCTGCTGCGCGCGTGCGCGCAGACCGGGAAGCCGGTGATGATCAAGCGGGGGCTCTCCGCGACCGTCGAAGAGTGGTTGCTCGCGGCCGAGTACGTCGCGCATTCCGGCAACCTCGACATCATCCTGTGCGAGCGCGGGATCCGGACGTTCGAACCGTCGACCCGCAACACGCTCGACCTCTCCGCGGTCGTCGTCGCGCAGGAGCGGTCGCACCTCCCCGTCATCGTGGACCCGTCGCACGGCACCGGTGGGCGCTCGCTCGTCGCGCCGATGGCACTCGCAGCCGTCGCCGCGGGCGCCGACGGGATCATGGTGGACGTGCACGCCGACCCGGCGTCGGCCCGCTGCGACGGACCGCAGGCGCTGCTGCCCGACGAGGTCGTTGCGCTCGGTGCCAGACTCCGGGAGCTCGCCACGTGGACGCGGACGGCGGGTCGACCAGGTCAACCGAGCGAAGGAAGTGGAGACCACGTGAGCGCGGAGCTGGGACGATCGAGCGCGGCGGCGATCAGGACCATCGGGGTGCTCGGCGCCGGCGTCATGGGCGGAGGGATCGCCCAGGTGTGCGCCACCGGCGGGTACGACGTCGTCTGCTACGACATCGCGCCCGAGGCGCTGACCGCCGGGCTCGAGCACGCGACCACCGGGTCGCTACGGCATCGAGAGCGGCGTCGAGCGGGGGAAGCTCACCCGCGAGGAAGCCGACGCCGCGACCGCCCGCCTGAAGTTCACCGGCACGTTCGAGGAGGCGGCCACCACCGATCTCGTGATCGAAGCGGTCCCCGAGCGACTGGACCTCAAGATCAAGGTGTTCCGGGATCTCGACCGGGCCGCGCCCGCGGCGACGATCCTCTGCTCGAACACGTCGGGTTTCCCGATCCAGGCGATCGGTGGCGGCACGGACCGAGCGGACCGGGTCGTGGGATGGCACTGGGCGTCGCCGGCTCCCGTCATGAAGCTGGCCGAGATCATCCGGACGCACGCGACGAGCGACGAGACCGTCGACACCGTGAGCGCGGTCGCGGCGAAGTGCGGCAAGAACCCGGTCGTCGTCAAGGACACCGCGATGGCGTGGGGCTTCGTGAGCAACCGCGTCTACTTCGCGATGGTCGCCGAAGCCCAGAAGGTCGTGAACGAGGGCATCGCCACCGCGGACCAGGTCGACCAGATCATGACGGACTGCTTCCGGTGGCCCGCCGGTCCGTTCGGGATGGTGAAGGGCGCGACCGAGGGCTGGAAGAGCTAGCTGCGCGGTCGCGGCGGCATCGGCGATCGCCTCGCCGAAGCGGCGGGCGCCGGCGGAGTAGCCCGACGCACGCACCGAACGCGTCCGGGATCCCGTGGCAGTCGAAGTGCAGGCCGTCGTCGTTGCGCACGACGAGGCGGCCATTCTCGCAGTAGGGCGACTTCGTCGGGTCGGCACGGCAGTGAAGGCGAGAACGTGCGGCCGTCGGCCGTGAGCGCAGCCCCCGTATCCACGACCCGGAGCTCGTCATGTTTCGACACGAGCTTGCGGATCGCGGCGGCGAGCTGCCGCGGGTAGTCGGACGTGAACTGCGCCGGCGATACCGGCGGCGCCGTGGCCCAGACCACGGTCGTCCCGGTGGTGCGCGCGACCTCGAGGACCGCGCGGAGATCGGCGATGTAGTGCGTGAGCCAGCGAGCCGAGCCGATCACGGGAAGCGCGCCGGCGCGATCTCGAAAGCACGCGGTGTAGGCGTTGCCGGAGAACTCGAGCACGAGCACGCCGGGCCGGTGCTGGAGCAGGTCCGCGGTGATCGCGGGTCCGAAGTCGCACAGCGCGGTGGTCGGGTAGGTGCTGATCGTCGCCGCGGTTCGGTTCCGGCGGGCCAGCTGGGCCGCGTACGCCGCCTTCGCCTCGAAGGCGAGTGAGTCACCGAAGAAGGAGACCGGGCGCGCCGGCGTCGCGCGGCGGGCCACGGCCTTCGCGCGGGCCGGCGCCCGTACCCGCGACCGCCGGACGGGGGCGAGCCGGCGCCGCACTCGCGCCGATGCCGGTCACGCCGCCGTCTGCGGGCGAGAGCGTCACGACCGCGACGATGCCCGACCAGCGCAACCACCGCCACACTGATGCTCAGCGCGCGCACCGTCGCCTGTCCGCAGGCGCGGCGGAACCGAGGCGGTGGAGACACGGGGGCCATACGGGAGGTGTCGGTCGCCCGCCGGCCCGGGTTGACCCCTTCCGAGATTCAGGAGTCCAGGTTCAGGATCCAGGGGTCCAGGTTCAGGATTCAGAACCAGGTCAGGCAGAACGGTGCGCGCTCGGTGGCGAACATCCGATCGGCGCGCCGCGAGCGCGCCCGGCTCCTCCTCGTCGATGCGGCCGGCGCGGGCGAGCTCGCCCGCGCTGACGCCCCCGAGCGAGATCGCACCGAGGTCCGCGACCCCGAGCACGAGGTCCGCGGCGGCATCCGTGGGGATGCACGAGGCCCCGTCCGGGCCGCCGTCGAGAAGATACCGACCGGCCGCAGCCCCCTCCGGGCGCGTCTCGTCGCGAACCTCGAGCACCAGCCGGTCGGCCACGCCGTAGCGGCGGGCGGACAGCAGTGCCGCGGTGTCGACGGGACGAAGCCAGAGCCAGTCGCGGTACGCCTGCGTCTGCATCTGCCGCGCGTCCCGCAACCGCCAGCGCAGCTCCGTGTCCGGTGGCACATTCCAGCCGGTGACCCACTGGGTCAGATCGATGCTGCAGAGGAACTGCCAGAGTGCCGCTTCTGCCTGGGGCGTCGCGGCGACGAGGTCGTGCACCGCGACGGACTTCTGCGAACCGGCCGGCGCCCAGGTGCCCTCGATGTTGTAGACGGCGTAGCCGTCGACCCTGCCGTCGAGCTCGTAGATCGCGTCGAAGCGGTTCTTCACGTGCTCCTTCGCCACCCACTCACCCGGCCACCAGAACGACGGTCGTGAGACCGCGCCGGGGCGCGTCGCGCGGACGCGTTCGAACACCTCGGGTGCGAGCTTCGCGCTCTCCTCGGGCTCGACGAGCCGCACCCGTCCGTCCGCGACCGGGTGCGGCGAAACGCGACCGCGTTGCGGGCCACCTTGATGCTCAGCACGCGCGTTCGCGACGCCGTAGCCGAAGCGCTCGTAGATCCCGCCTTCCGACGCGGTGAGGATCGACACCGGATCCTCGCGGCGTGCACCTTCTTCGAGGAGGTACTCCATCATCGACCGCAAGATTCCCTGGCGACGATGGGTCGGACGGACCGAGATCCAGCTCACGCCCGACGCCGGGATGACCGCGCCGCCCGGCAGCGTCAGCTCGAGTGAGTAGTTGCGGCCCGTCCCGACGATCTCGTCGCCGTCGAACGCGGCGACGGTGCGCTCGAGCTCGGCGCCCGCCCACTGCAGGTGCGGCTCGTAGTCATGCCGGTAGCCGAAGCCGTACTCGTCGGCCCGCAGGAACCCGGGCAGGTCGTCGGAGACGATGGGACGAAAGGTCAGCTCCACGGAGGAGTTGTACCGCGCTAGGCCGACGCCGGCGGCGGGTTTTCCCGGGGATCCCGCACCGGCGGCTCGTCCGGCACCTCCTCGGTGTCGCTCGGCGGCGGACGGGTTCCCACCCCACTCGTGGCGGGCCCGCAACCCACCGACGTACGACAGCCCGGCGAAACCGAGGACGAGCGCGAGCAGGAAGAAGCCGCTTCTCCGGGTCAGCACGTCGAGCAGCGCGACCGGGATCAGCGCACCCGCACACCACGCGAGCTGGAACCGGGTCTCGAACCGCGCGAACGCGCGGCCGCGCAGGTGCTCGGGGCCGTCTCGCTGCAACAAGCTGTCGAACGCGATGCGTCCGGCCGACAGCGCCGACCGCGATGAAGAACGCAATCGCGACCGAACCGACCCGCCCGCCGTCTCGGGCCGCGAACAACGCGACGATCGCAGGGATGACCAGCGACCCGGCGAGGATCGTCTCCTCCTTGAGCTTCGTGCGCAGCATCGGCGTCGCGATGACCCCGAGGAACCCGCCGAGCCGCGCTCGCCGCGAGCACGACCCCGAAGAACCACGCCGGCTGGCCCGCTCCCTTGAGGATGAACGCGAGCTGGAACGTGAGGAACCCGACGCACCCGCGCAGGACCGCCATCGCCGTCCCGGAGAACACGATGCTCGGCGACGGCGAGCTCGATCCGCTCCTCTTCGGTCTCGGCCGGCGCGGGCCGTCCGGCGGCCGGGATCTTCAGCGAGAGGAAGCCGGCGACCACGAACACGCCAGTGGCGACGACGAGCGAGACGCGCGGGTCGAACAGCCAGACGGCGACCGCCGCGGGGATCCCACCGACCAGGCTGGCGACGACGCTCACCAGCGACAGTCGCGAGTTGGCCTCGACGAGCGCGTGCTCGTCCTTCACCACCGCCGGGCACCAGCGCCGACTTCGCGACGGTGTGGCCCTTGGAGAGGACCAGCGCGACGAACGCCAGCGGGAACAGGAACAGCGAGTTCAGGTTGCCGACCATCAGGAAGCAGACCGGCGCCGCGCCCGAAGCACCCGACCGCCATGAGCGTGCGGCGGCCCGCCCGGCTCCGGTCGAGCGCGGGACCGATGATCGGGCCCACCACCGCGAACGGCGCGATGGTGAGCAACAGGTACAGCAGCACCTGGGTCCGGGACTGGCCGACGGGCTGGGTGAAGAAGATCGAACCCGCCAGCGAGACCGTCAGGCAGGCGTCGCCGACCATGCTCGCCGGCCTGGGCCGCCACGAGGCGTCCGAACGGGTTCAGCGCGTACGTGCGCGGATCGCGGGTAGCCATCTCGAAGTCGAGGGTACGCGCCCGACCCGCCCGATGGTGTCGTCACCGTTGTTTCACCTGGATGTCACCTCGTGTTTGGCCGCCCGTGTATCGCGGCGCCACCGGCGTTGCGCTAGGGTCGACGAGCAGTCGGGTCGATGCACGAGATGTGTCCCCGACTCCCGGCCGAGACACGAGAGCTCCCCTCACGTCCGGCCCGCCGAGCCGCCTTCCCCCGGGGTCGGCATCGACGCGCGCTCCGGACTCCCGGGTCGCCTCGGCGACCCACGGGAGACGCCGACGCGCGCATCGCCGGTACGATGCGCCTGTGGAGACTGCCGACGCACCAGACGCAGCCGGCCCGCACCGGCTGCTCAACCGGGAGCTGTCCTGGCTCGACTTCAACGCCCGCGTGCTCGCCCTGGCCGAGGACCCCGACCGGCCGCTGCTCGAGCGGGCCAAGTTCCTCGCCATCTTCTCGTCCAACCTCGACGAGTTCGTGCAGGTGCGCGTCTCCGGCCTCCAGGAGCAGGTCGCGGCGGGGATCCGGGCCAAGACCCCGGACGGCATGGACCCGCTCCAGCAGCTCCGGGCGATCGGGGCCCGGATCGACGAGCTCGTCACCCGCCAGGCCAGCCTCTTCACGAAGGAGATCGCCCCGGCGCTCGAGGACGTCGGCATCGCCTTCTCGAACTGGGAAGAGCTCGACGACGACGACCGGGAGTACCTCGTCGAGGTGTTCGAAGCCCGGGTCTTCCCGGTGCTCACCCCGCTCGCGGTCGACCCGGCCCACCCGTTCCCCTACATCTCGAACCTGTCGCTCAACCTCGCGGTCGTCGTGCGCGACCCCGAGACCCGCGAGCAGCGCTTCGCCCGGGTCAAGGTTCCTCCGCTGCTCCCGCGCTTCATCGTGATGCCCGACGGTGAGCGGTTCGTCTCGCTGGAGCAGGTGATCGCGGCACACCTCGACGGGCTCTTCCCGGGCATGGAGATCATCGCCCACCACCCGTTCCGAGTGACGCGCGACGCGGACTTCGAGCTCGAAGACGAAGACGCCGACCTCCTCGAAGCGATCGAGAGCGTGTTGACGCTGCGCAAGCGGTCCGGACACGTGGTGCGCCTCGAAGTCGACACGCAACATGAGCGAGGAGGTGCTCGAGCTGCTGACCCGCGAGCTCGAGCTGTCGGAGCACGACGTGAACGTCGTCGACGCGCCGTTGGATCTCTCCGGGCTCTGGGCGCTCTACGCGCTCGACCTGCCCGAGCTCAAGGACCCGCCCTGGCAGCCGCAGACCCAGCCGGTGCTGACGCGCACCGATCCGCCGCCGGACCTGTTCCGGCTGCTGCAAGCGGGCGATGTCCTCGTGCACCACCCGTACGACTCGTTCACCACCAGCGTCGAGGCGTTCGTGGATCAGGCGAGCCGCGACCCGAGCGTCCTGGCGATCAAGCAGACCCTGTACCGGACCGCCGGGCCCGAGGGCGCGATCGTCGCCTCACTCGTGCGGGCCGCCGACGCCGGCAAGCAGGTCGTCGCGCTCGTCGAGCTGAAAGCGCGCTTCGACGAGCAGGCGAACGTGGAACGCGCCCGCGAGCTGGAAGAGGCGGGCGTGCATGTCGTGTACGGCCTCGTCGGGCTGAAGACGCACACCAAGATCCTGCTCGTGGTGCGCCAGGAGCACGACGGCATTCGCCGCTACTGCCACATCGGGACCGGGAACTACAACCCGGTGACCGCGAACCTCTACGAGGACATCGGGCTGCTCACCGCGGACCCGGACCTCGGCGCGGACCTCACCGAGCTCTTCAACTACCTCACCGGCTACAGCCGCCAGGGTCGCTACCGCAAGCTGCTGGTCGCGCCGGTGAGCCTGCGACCCGGCATCTGCGAGCACATCGACGCGGGAGACCGCCAAGGGCACGCGACGGGCGCATCGTCCTCAAGATGAACAGCCTCGTGGATCCCGAGATCATCGAAGCGCTCTACACCGCGTCGAACGCGGGCGTGAGCATCGACCTGATCGTGCGCGGCATCTGCTGCCTCCGGCCCGGCGTGCCGGGGATGTCCGAGAACATCCGCGTGCGCTCGATCGTCGGGCGCTTCCTCGAGCATTCGCGGATCTACCACTTCGGCGCCGACCCTGCGATCAGCCGTGTACCTCATCGGCTCGGCCGACCTCATGCCACGCAACCTCGACCGGCGCGTCGAGGCGGTCACGCCGGTCACCGCCGCGCCACTGCGCGCCCGGCTCGAGGAGATCCTCGACACGAACCTCGCCGACGACGTCCTGGCTTGGGAGCTGCGCCAGGACGGAACGTGGGGAAAGGTCCCGACCGTCGTGGGGGTCGACACGCACCGTCGGCTCGGCGAGCTCGCGGAGACCCGAGCGCGCGGAGACGGGCGAGCTCCCGATGCCCGAGCGTGAGGTCAAGCTCACTCCGGTCCCCGGCTTCCGGCTGCCCCCGCTCGACGACGTCGCGGACGGAGTGATCGCCGGACCCGCCGAGATCCTCGATCTCGACGCGGTCTACTACGACACCGGCGATCTCCGCCTGGCCCGATCCGGCGCGAGCCTCCGGTTCCGCCGCCCGGAGGCCTGGACCGTCAAGCTGCCCGCGCCGAGCGAGGGTGCGCTCCTCGTGCGCGGCGAGCATGAGTTCCCGGGGGAGCCCGGAACGCCGCCGGTCGCGGCGGTGGATCTCGTGCGCGCGTGGGTCCGCACGGCCCCGGTCCATGCCATCGCGCGGCTGAAGACGCGTCGCCGGCGGGTCGAGCTCACCGACCCCGGCGGCAAGAAGGTGGCGGAGGTCGTCGACGACGAGGTCACGGTGGTCGACGACGACGGGCGGATCACCGCGCGCTTTCGCGAGCTCGAAGTCGAGATCGGCGAGGACGCGTCCGTCGAGCTCGCCGACCTGATCGTCGCGCGCCTGCAGTCCGCCGGTGCCGGACCTGCCCGACCCCACGCCCAAGATCGTCCGCGCGCTCGGCATGCGGGCGATCGCGCCACCCGATGTCGGCCCGCACGCCGAGATCACCGCCGACTCGCCGGCCCGTGACGTCGTCCAGGCCGCGATCGCCGCCTCGGTGAAGCGCCTGCTCGACCATGACCCGGGCGTTCGCCTCGGTGACGATCCGGAGCAGGTGCACCAGGCCCGGGTGGCCACCCGCCGGCTGCGTTCGGACCTCCGGACGTTCGGCGCGCTCCTCGTGCCCGAGTGGGACGAGCCGCTCCGGGAGGAGCTGAAGTGGCTCGGGGCCGAGCTCGGCGCGGTACGTGACATCGAGGTCCTCCTCGAGCTCCTGCGGGCCAAGGTCGCGCAGCTCAACGAGTCCGATGCCCGCCTCGGGGAACGGATCGTTGCGCGCCTCGTCCGGAGCTGGGAGGACGCTGCGCATCGAGCTGCTGGGTGCGATGCGATCGGACCGGTACGCGCAGCTGCTCGATCGCCTCGTCGATGCCGCACGCGAGCCGGCACTGCTGCCCGCCGCGGACGAACCGGCCGTGGCGGTGCTGCCGCCGCTGGCACGGGGCCCGTGGAAGAAGCTCCGGCGCGACATCCGTGCGCTCCCCGAGGTGCCGCGCGACGAGCAGCTCCACGCGATCCGGATCCGCGCGAAGCGGGCGCGCTACGCGGCGGAGGCAGTCGCGCCGGCCGTCGGCCGCGAGGTGCGCGAGCAGGCGCGGACCATCGCGGCGCTCCAAGATGTCCTCGGTGATCATCAGGACGCGGTCGTGGCCACGACCTGGCTCCGCGGCGTCGCGCAGAACGCCGAGACCGTGCGACGAGGTCTTCGTCGCCGGCATGCTCGGCGGCATGCTGCGGCGCGACGAGCGCAGGACCCGCGCCGCGTGGCCGGCCGCCTGGCGCGCCGCCGCGTCGCCGCCAGCACCGTGTGCACCGACCGTCCGAGGAACCGGCGTGAGCGACGACGAGGTACGCGCCGCGGGCGGAGTGCTGTGGCGCCACGCTCACGACGGCCGGCTCGAGGTCCTGCTGGTGCACCGACCGCGCTACGACGACTGGAGCCTGCCGAAAGGCAAGTGCGAGCCCGGCGAGTCGGACGAGGACTGCGGCGCGCGCGAGGTGCTCGAGGAGACCGGCATCCGGGCCGAGCTCGAGGACCCGTTGCCGGAGGTCCGCTACCGGGATCGCAAGGGCCGGCCGAAGGTCGTGCGGTACTGGCGGATGCGACCGGTCGAGACGCCGGCGCGAGTTCGTCCCGAACCACGAGGTCGACGAAATTGCCTGGCTCTCCGTGGAGGACGCCGTAGGCCGTCTGACCTATGACCACGATCGTGAGCTGGTGACCGCGCTCCGCGTCTAGCCTTCTGCCGGGATGGATGTTTTCGTGGTGCGTCACGCGAAGGCGGGCAGCCGGCGGCGCTTCGAGGGCGACGACAGTCTGCGGCCGCTCAGTCGCAACGGGATCGCGCAGGCACGCGCGCTCGTGGACCTGCTGCTGCACTCCGACGCCACCCGCGTGCTCACCAGTCCGTACACGCGCTGTGTCGAGACTGTCGCGCCACTCGCGAAGAAGCTCGGACTCGAGGTCGAGCTCGACGAGCGCCTGGCCGAAGGGGCGGAGTGGACCGGCGCGCTCGCGCTGATCGAGAAGGCGAACGACCCCGATCGTGCTGTGCTCGCACGGCGACGTCATCGGCGACCTCATGCACCACCTCGACCGGCGCGGGGTTCCGCTTGGACGACGACCGCATCGAGAAGGGCTCCACCTGGGTGCTCCAGGTCGAGAACGGCACGGTCGTGAAGGCGCATTACCTCGCGCCACCCGCGTGACCCCGGACGACCTGGTCGAGCTCCTCGGGCGTGGCGTCGATCACGCCGACGAGGAACGCGTCGATCTCCTCGCCCACTCGTTGCAGTGCGCGGCGCTCCTGGCCGAGCGCCGCCCCGACGACCGCGAGCTGCAGCTCGCCGGGCTCGTGCACGACGTGGGGTCGATCCTGCGGCCCGACGAGCCCGAGCGCCACGCGGCAACCGGCGCCGCCGCCGTAGCGCCGCTCCTCGGCCGGCGCGTCGCCTGGCTCGTGTCGTGGCACGCCGATGCGAAGCGGTACCTCGTGACCACAGACCCCACGTACCGCGCGCGACTCTCGCCGCGCAGCATCGTCACGTTGGAGGCCCAGGGCGGTCTCCTGGACGACACCGCGGTGGCCGCGCTCGGCGCCGCGCCGGATCTCGACGCGCTGCTGGCGCTGCGCCGCGCCGACGACGACGCCAAGGTCCCCGACCGGGTCGTCCCCGACCTCGCAGACCTGGCGCCAAGCCCTGTTCTCGGCACGCTGAGAGGGTTCAGAGCCCCCTGAGCGTGCCGAGAACGGTCGGGGGTCGGGGTTCAGGTGCCGAAGATCACGCCCGGGAGGTCCGCGATCGAGTCGAGCACGTGGGTGTGGGGGGCCGCTTCGAGCTGGGTGCGATCGTGGGCGCCGGTCAGCACGCCCGCCACGACCGCGGCGCCGGCGGCCATGCCCGCCTCGAGGTCGCTGACGGTGTCGCCGGCGACGGCAACCTCGTGCACCGCGTCGACCTCCAGCCGCATGAGCGCGGTGAGCATGAGGTCCGGATACGGCCGGCCGCGCACACCGTCGCCCGGGCTGAGCGACAGGTCGACGAGGTCACGCCAGCCGAGCACGTCCATCAGCTGCTCGCGCGTGCCGGCCGAGAATCCGGTGGTCAGGCAGATGCGGACTCCCGCGCGCCCGCAACGCGTTGAGCGCGGTCTCCGCGCCCGGGAACGGTTCGATCTCCCCGCGTGACACCGCGGCATCGAACGCCGTCTCGAACCGACCGTTCGCTTCCTGCGCGCGAGCCTCGTCGCCGCCGAAGACCGCATCGGAAGACGGTGATCTTCGACTGGCCCATCGTGGCGCGGACGTAGTCGAGGTGACCCCGCAGCTCATCACCGTCGGGGTCGAAGCCCATGCCGCGCGAGCGCCTCGACGAACGACTGCTCGACAACTCCCCCGTCGCGCACCGTGGTTCCCGCCATGTCGAGCACCGCGAGTCGGATCATGGAAGCACTCCTTCGGTTTCGAGCGTGGCGTGGGCGATCGCCGGCGAGAGCGTCATCCCACGTCCACCCGGGCCGGTGACGATCACGAGCCCGGGCTCGGGTACGACGCGCACACACGCGGACTCGTCGGTGGCCTGCGAGTAGACGCCGGCCCAGCGTCGCTCGCACCGGCGGCAACGAGCGACCGAGGAGCGCCTCGACGCGGGCGCGCAGCATCTCGTACGGCTCCTCCTCCACGGCGAAGTCGTACGGCTCCTCGTACCAGTGGGTGTCGCCGATCGTCAGCTCGCCGCCGGCCCGCTGGGAGACGAGCAGCTGCGCGTGCCACCGGGCGGCGACCGGCGCCTGATCCGGCAGCCCGGCCGCCTCGGGGACCGCGAAGGCCGGGTAGTAGCGCAGCGAGTCGCCGTCGGCGAGGGCCGTCGTGAGCCGCTCGTCGAGCGGCGCGGTCTGCATCATCTGGAGCCGGCAGCGCCGGACCGGCGCGGCAGCCAGCCATGGTGCGGCGACGCCGGCATGCGCCGCGCCGGGGCACAGGATCGTCGCGTCGCCCGTCCACTCGTCGCCGGCATGATCACGGACGCGACCGGGACCGGCTTCGACGGCCGTCCGCCCGCCGACGTAGCGATACCCGCCGCGCTCGGTCATGAACTCGCCGCAGGGCCGGCAGCACCCGCCCGGGCTCGACGATCGCATCCCGCGTGCAGAGCATGGCGCCGAGCACCGATCCTCGAACCGCCGGATTCACCGCCGGGACCTCGTCCGGATCGAGCAGCCGCAAGCCCCGCGCCGCGGCGTCGGTGCGTGCGCACACCGCTTCGAGCACCGCGAGCTCGCCGGGTTGCTGGGCGACCGTCAGCGAGCCGTCCGGCCGGAAGCCCACCCCCGGCACGAGTCCGGCGATCTGCTCCCACCGCTCGCCGGGCGTCCAACGCCAGCTCGAGCTCGGGCCCGACCGCTCGCCCGCTCACCCACACCAGACCGAAGTTGCGGACCGATGCCTGGCGCGCTTCGAGGTCAGCTTCCAGCTGGACGACCTCGTGCCCCGCGCTTGCGCGGCGAATGCGTGCATCGTCCCGAGGACGCCGCCACCGACCACCACGACCGATGCCATTCGGGGAGCGTGGCCCAGCCGTGACCCGGCCGCGCAATCACGCTGTAGGTTCGCCCGCCAGGCGAGTGCTCGGATTTGCACTCCAGCAATTCGCCCTCCGGAGATCTTGGAAAGGTCCGCCCATGCGAGTGCTCGTGACGAACGACGACGGAGTCGAGTCACCGGGCATCGTCGCGTTGACGAAGGCGCTCCACGATGCCGGCCACGACGTGTTCGTCGTCGCGCCCGCCTCGGACCTGAGCGGGGCCGGAGCGTCCATCGGACCGCTGCATCGTTCGGAGCCCATCCCCGTCGCCACCCGGCACTGGCCCGAAGTGCCGGACGTCCCGGTGCTCGCCATCGAACGACCGCCCGCGACCGCGGTGTACCTCGCGTGCCTCGGCGCGTTCGGCGAGCGGCCGGACATCGTCGCGTCCGGGATCAACCCCGGGGCGAACACCGGCCATCTCATCCTGCACTCCGGCACCGTCGGCGCCGCGCTGACGGCCGCCGGCCTGGGCGTGCCGGCCCTCGCGGTCAGCGTGAAGTGGAGCGAGACCGGCTACCACTGGGAGACGGCGGCGCAGATCGCGGTGCCGGCACTCGACTGGGTCGCCGAACCCGGAGCCGGGACCGGCGGTCCCCGGCTCCTCAACCTGAACGTGCCCAACCTGCCGATCGACGAGGTCCTCGGCGTACGCGAGGCGAAGCTCGCGCCGTACGGCGAGTTCTGGGTGGCGACCTCGGACATCCGCTCCGGTGATCTGCGCATCGAATTCCAGGGCCCGGCGCAGGAGTTCGACCCCGAGACGGACGCGGCGCTGGTGGTCGCCGGCTACGCCACCGTCACCCCGTTGCTCGGAATCGTCGCGTCACCGCTCAAGGGAGCGGCCGAAATGGTCGAGAACGCGCTCGACCATGAGCATCACCTCCGGCGCCGCTGATCCGGCGACGACCCGCCAGCACTTCCGCACGCGCCGACCGGCCGCGTTGCACCGACGCGGATCGCCGAGTCGAGGCCGTACACTTCGACGGTTCCCCACCGTCGAATCAGGAGACCATCAGATGGCCGTTGAGGTTGGGCAACCTGCCCCCGACTTCACCCTCAAGGACCAAGCCGGCAACGAGATCAGTCTCGCTGACTACAAGGGCAAGCAGCCCGTCGTGCTCGTCTTCTACCCGTTCACCTTCACCGGTGTCTGCCAGGGCGAGCTCTGCGAGATCCGCGACGACCCCTCGACCTTCGAGGCGGCCGGTGCCGCGGTGCTGGCGATCTCCTGCGACACGCGCCACGCGCAGGCCCAGTGGGCCGAGCAGCAGGGATTCACGTTCCCGGTGCTCTCCGACTTCTGGCCCCACGGTGCAGGTGGCGAGGGAGTACGGCGTGTTCAACGAGCAGCTGGGGTGCGCCAACCGGGCGAGCTTCGTGATCGACAAGGACGGGAAGGTCGTCGCCGAGTTCGCCTCCGCGAACCTCGCGACGCCTCGAGCCCGCTCCGAGTACGAAGCCGCGTTGGCCGAGGTGGCATGAAGTTCTCCGAGCTGCTCGGTGAGCCCGAGCCCGAGCAGGAGCCCGAAGCGGAGCAGGACGCGAGCGGGAGCTCCCGGCGGAGTCCGAGCCGATCAGCGTCTTCGCGCCGGTCCCGCTCGTCGCCACCGCCCGCCTCCACCTCGATCGCCTACCCGAGCGCGCCCCCGGAGCCGGTAGCGCCCCGGAGCCGGTAGCGCCCCAGCCGCCCGTGGCGCCGGTGCCGCCGCTGCAGCCCGTGGTCTCCGATCCGCCGGCTGCGCCGGTGACCCCGGAGGTTCCCGCGGCCCCGCGCAGCGGGCTCGCCGAGGTCAACGTGCGTCAGGAGGCACCGGCGCCGGTCGAAGCTCGCGCCCGAGGTCGACGCGCTCGCGCATCTCGAAGCGGTCGTCGACGATCTCCTGCCGTCGACCCGCCGGGGCCGCAAGTAGGTCGAGAACGACCGGAGGACGGACGCCGGAGGCCGGTGCCGGTCAGCTCCCGGCGGGTTGCGCCGGTGACTTCGGCTTCTCGAAGCGGTACCCGACTCCGCGCACGGTGACGATGTGCGTCGGGCTGCCCGGGTCCTCCTCGACCTTGGCCCGGAGCCGCTTCACGTGCACGTCGAGCGTCTTGGTGTCCCCGAAGTAGTTCGGACCCCAGATCCGGTCGATCAGCACGTCGCGGGTGAGCACCCGTCCGGCGTTCGCCAGCAGCAGCTCGAGCAGCTCGAACTCCTTGAGCGGCAGCGCGACCAGATCACCCCGGACCGATACCTCGTGGCGAGCCGCGTCGAGCCGCACGTCGCCGATCTCGATCAGGTCGACCGCCGTTGCCGTTGGGCTCGGCGCCCACGGGCACGCCGGCGCAGCGCGGCCCGCACCCGGGCGATGAGCTCGCGGAGCCGGAACGGCTTCGTGACGTAGTCGTCGGCGCCGACCTCGAGCCCGACGACCGCGTCGATCTCGGCGTTGCGGGCGGTCACCATGATGATCGGGCACCCGCGATCGGGCGCGGATCTGCCGGCACACATCGACGCCGGACACGCGCGGCAGCATCACGTCGAGGAGGATCAGCGCGGGTTGGACGGCGTCGAACCGCTCGAGGGCCTCGACGCCGTCGGCCGCCGTCTCGACGAGGAAGCCCTCGCGCTGGAGCGCCACGGTCAGGGCATCGCGGTACGACTGCTCGTCGTCCACGACGAGTACGAGCGGCGGATCAGCCATCAGCGCCGTTCTTCGAAGAGGTATCCGGCGGGCGAGGAGCCGCCGTTGACGACTTGGGCCAACCGCAGCCGGAAGGTCGAGCCTTCGCCCTCACGCGACTCGACCGTGACGTCTCCACCGTGCGCCTGCGCGACGTGGCGGACGATCGACAGGCCGAGTCCCGTCCCGCCCGTCTCCCGGCTCCGGGCCCGGTCGACCCGGTAGAAGCGCTCGAAGATCCGTTCGAGGTCACGCGACGGGATGCCCGGGCCGTGGTCGGTCACCGTGATCGTGACCATCGCGTCCGCGGCCGATGCGCGCGAGCTCCACCGCGCTCGGCGCCTCGGAGTACTTGATCGCGTTGTCGAGCAAGTTGGTGAGCGCGCTGAGCACCTGACGACGATCGCAGGGGATCGCGACGTCGGGGACGTCCGGCGCGACGTGCAGCGGGATCCCGGCGGCCTCGGCGGCCGGGCGCACCGCGTCGACGGCTTCGGCGATCAGCACCCTGATGGGAAGCGGCTCGCGGCTCGGAGACTCCTGGGCCTCGATGAGGCTCAGGTTCAAGAGGTCGTCGATGATCCGGCCCGAGCCGGTCGGCCTCGCGCGAGACCCGCTCGGCCAGCTGGCGGACGACCACCTCGTCGCCGCCGGCCGCCATCGTCTCGGCGAGCAGCGCCAGCGCGCCGATCGGCGTCTTCAGCTCGTGGCTGACGTTGGCGACGAAGTCCCGTCGCACGCTCTCGCGGCGGCGCGTCTCCGAGATGTCCCGGATGTACACGACCGCACCGAGGATCGCACCGTCGGCGAGCAGCGGCTGGGCGCGGAGGAACAGCACCTCACGCGGCGGACCGAAGAGCTGGAGCTCGCGTTCGCCGGCCTGGCCCTGCCGCGCCCGGCTGAGCAGCTCGTTGATCTGCTCCTCGGCCAGCGCGTCGGTGTGCCGACCGTCGCGGAACCGCTCGGCCGCGTCGTTGCGGAGCAGCTCGGCGCCGTCGGTGTCCACGACGATGACGGCGTCCGGCGACGCGTGGAGTGCTTCCGCGAGCTGGAGCAGCTCCGCGCGCATCCGCATCGGTGCGCGTCAGCCGGCGTGCCACCGCCCGGCGCGCTGCCGGCCATCCGGGTGCGCAAGCTCATCCGAACCGACCGGTGATGTAACCCTCGGTCCGGGAATCGGACGGGCTGGTGAAGATCGTCTGCGTGCGATCGAACTCGACCAGGCGACCGACCCGGCTCGAGTCCTCGGCGACATCGGTCGTGAAGAACGCGGTCATGTCCGAGACGCGGGCGGCCTGCTGCATGTTGTGCGTCACGATCACGATCGTGAAGTCACGCTTCAGCTCGACCATCAGGTCCTCGATGCGCGAGGTCGCGATCGGGTCGAGGGCGGAGCACGGCTCGTCCATCAGCACGACGTCGGGCTGCACCGCCAGGGTGCGCGCGATGCAGAGCCGCTGCTGCTGACCACCCGAGAGGGCGTACGCGCTCTTCTTGAGCTTGTCCTTGACCTCGTCCCAGAGTGCGGCCCGGGTCAGCGCCTGCTCGACCAGCTCGCTCATGTCGCCCTTGAAGCGGTTGATGCGCGGGCCGTACGCGACGTTGTCGAAGATCGACTTCGGGAACGGGTTCGGCTTCTGGAACACCATGCCGATGCGTCGGCGCACCTCGGCCGCGTCGACCTTGGAGTCGTAGAGGTTCTCGCCGTGGTAGTTGATCCGGCCCCCGACCTTGGCGCCGGGGATGAAGTCGTTCATCCGGTTCAGGCAGCGCAGGAAGGTGCTCTTGCCGCAGCCCGACGGGCCGATGATCGCGGTGATCTCGCGCGCCCCGACGTCGAAGGTGACGTCATCGACAGCCAGGTTCGTGCCGTAGCGAACCGAGGCGTCGCGGATCTCGAACACGACCTCGCGGGCCGACTCCGGCTGCTCCTCGACCCCGTCGTCCACTGGCGCGACGTTAGTGGGGGTCACGTCGAGATGATCCATAGGTTGGCTCCGGTCGTCAACGAGGCTCATACGCGGTGCTTTCTGGCGAACACGGCGGAGAGGCCGCGGGAGAGCAGGGTGAACACGAACACGATGGTGATGAGGGTCAGGGCGGCGCCCCACGCCCGCTCCTGCGGCCCGACGAACACCTGCTGGGCGTTGCGGAAGATCTGGACCGAGAGCGTGGTGTTCGGACCATTGAACAGGTCCGTGTTCGTCTTGTTGACGGTCAGGATCGTGAACAGCAACGGTGCCGTCTCACCGGCGGCCCGGGCCACGGCCAGCAGCGCACCGCTCACGATGCCCGGCGCCGCGGCCGGGAGCACGACGCGGATGATCGTCCCCGCCTTCCGGCCGCCCAACGCGTAGGCCGACTCCCGCAGCTCCGGGGCGACGAGCTTCAGCATCTCCTCGGTGGTGCGGATCACCACCGGGAGCATGAGGCAGGCGAGCGCGAGCGCCCCGGCGAAGCCCGAGACCCCGAAGCGCAAGACCCAGATCGAGTAGATGAAGAGGCCCATCACGATCGACGGGACCCCGGTCATGACCTCGGCGAGGAAGCGCACCACCCGACCGAGCGTGCTCCGAGCGCTGTACTCGTTGAGGTAGATCCCGCCGAGCACGCCGAGCGGGACGGCCAGGACCGTGGCCGCCCCGGTGATGAGCAGCGTGCCGACGACGGCCGGACCCATCCCGGGCCCTTCGGCCCGGGTGAGGATCGGGATGTCCTCGGTGAGGAAGGCCCAGCTGATCGATCGATGCCCCGGACGATGACGTACCCGATGATGAGCACGAGCGGAACCATCGCGACGACCAACGCGGCGACCATCAGCCCGCTCGCGATGCCGCTCTTCGCCCGGCGCCAGCCGCTCGCGCTGCTGTGACTGATCGAGGGTCGCGGCGGAGTCCCCGGGCTCTCGGGCCGCGTCTCCAACATCGTCATGCCGCACCCAGCTTCCGCTCGGAGCGGGACAGGACCGCGCGGGCGATCACGCCGATGAACAGGGTGATGAAGAACAGCACCACGCCCATGCCGATGAGGGCCGCCTGGTAGGTGCCGGTCGACTCACCGAACTGGTTGACGATCACCGCGGGCAGCGCGTCACCCGAGCTGAACAGCTGCTCGGTGATCTGGGGTGACGACCCGATGACCAGCGCGACGGCGATGGTCTCGCCCATCGCCCGGCCGAGCCCGATGAGGATCCCCGCGGTCATGCCGCTGCGGCTGTGCGGGAACACCGCGGCGCGGATCATCTCCCAGCGGGTCGCGCCCATCGCGAGCGCGGCGTCCTTCTGCGACTGCGGGACGGTGGCGAACGTCTCGCGGGTGACCGCGGTGATGATCGGGACGATCATGATCGCCAGGATCAACCCCGCGGTCATGAACGCCTTGCCCGCGATCGGGTCGCCGTCGAAGACGTCGCCGAGGACGGGGACGTCGGCGAAGAGGTCGTGCCAGTCCTGGTAGAAGCCGGGCAGCGCGGGTACGAGCACGAGCAGGCCCCAGAGGCCGAAGACGACCGACGGAACGGCGGCGAGGAGGTCGATGAGGGTGACGACCGGCCGCCGCATCCACGCCGGGGCGATCTCGGTGACGAACAGCGCGATGCCGATGCTCACCGGCACCGCGACGACGAGCGCGATCACCGAGATGACGAACGTGCCGAACGAGAACGCCAACGTGCCGAACGCCGCGTTGGCGGGATCCCAGACGTCGCTCGTGAAGTAGCTGAGTCCCTCGTCGCTGGAACGCCGGCCACGCCTTCGAGATCGTCGAGTAGGCGATCAGCGCCAGGATGACGAGCACCAGCAGGCCGCCGGCGAACGCGACGATCCGAAACGCCCGGTCGACGATGCGACCGGGCGGGCGTTCGCCGCCGAGGTGGTCGGGAGCGGGAGTGGGAAGAAGCTCGGTATCGATGGCCATGAGGAAGTGCCGGATGGGGGCGGGCGCAGCGCCCGCCCCCATCAGGGCTGAATGCTAGGAGACCTTGATCTTGGCTGACCTGCGCCTTGGCCTGGCTCAGGATGTTGCTCGGCAGCTTGGCGAAGTCCACCTGCGCGGCCATGCCCTGACCAGGGCCGTAGATGTAGTTCAGGAAGCCCTTGAGCGCATTCCCGATCGCCGTATCGGACTGCGCCGCGTACACGAGGATGTACGTGGGCGACGTGATCGGGTACGCCTTCGCACCGCTCGCGTTCAACGGGTCGAACGTGAGGTCGGGGTTGACCGTCGCGCCCTCCATCGCCGCGGTCGCGCCGGAGATGGACGCAGCTACGTACTTGCCGGACGCGTTCTTGATCGCCGCGAACTTGAGGTTCGAGGCCTTCGCGTCCGAGAAGTCGACGTAGCCGATCGCACCGTTGGTTCCCTGCACGATCTGGGCGACCCCGGCGTTGCCGTTGCCCGCCTGCTGACCCGACGGCCAGGCGACCGTCTTGTCCGTGCCGAGGGTCCACGTCGTCGGTGCGGCCTTCGTCAGGTAGAGCGTGAAGCCCGCCGTTGTCCCCGAGCCGTCCGAGCGGTGGGCAACGGTGATCGCGGTGCTCGGCAGGTCGACGCCGGGGTTGTCCGACTTGACCGCCGCGTCGTCCCAGGTCGTGATGGTGCCCTCGAAGATGCCCGGCGATGGTGTCTGCCGACAGCTGCAGCTTGTCCACGCCGGACAGGTTGTAGGACAGCGTGATGGGTGCACCCACGGTCGGGAAGTACAGGAAGTCACCCTGGTACTTCGGGACGTCCTCGGCCTTCACGGTGCTGTCCGAGCCCGCCCACTGGACGAGGCCCGCCTGCAGGTCGGTCTGGCCCTTGCCCGAGCCACCGCCGGCGTAGGTGACCGTGACCGCCGGCTGCTCGGACTGGAACCCGCTGATCACCGTCTCGTCGTACGCCTGCTGGAACGTCGAGCCGGAGCCGTTCAGGGTCGCGGCCGCGAGCTTCGGTCGACTTCTCGGTCGATCGGGCTGGTCCCGCTGTCGCTCTTCTTGTCGTCGCTGCTGCAGGCCGCGGCCACGAGGCCGAAGACGACCAGCAGCACCAATGCCCACCGCGCACGTCGCGAGGTTCGGTTCATGATCGGGGAGTCCTCCCGAGTCGGAAATGAAGACAGTGCGCCTCTCGGCACGGCCGGGATCGTAAGGAGGCCGGTTGACTCCGGGGTGGCGGACGGGTGGCGCGAAGGTGAACAGGGCGTGTATTCCGATGTTCCCGGCGGGGTCTGGCGGGCTCCAACCCCGGGAAGACATGTTGGAAGCGTCGATACCCTGACCATCAGGTGAACCGAAGGGGAACAGTGGCCCTCAGTTCCCGCCAGTGCTTTCCAATCGGCAAACGCGCGACGATGATCCTCGTCGTCGTCCCGCTTCCGGAGGTCGAGTGAGCGCAACAGTCACCACTGGCGACGAAGGTCGCAAGACGCTCCAGGAGGAGCTGGACGAGGTCCGCAGCGACATCATCCGGCTCGCCGCGCTCACCACCGAGGCGATCGCGGCCGGCACGCAGGCCTTCCTCGACGGTGACCTGGCCATGGCCGAGTCGGTCGTGGAGGGCGACGACCGGGTCGACGACCTCTACCACCAGATCGAGGACCGGCTCCTCCTGATCCTCGCCACCCAGTCACCCGTCGCCATCGACCTGCGCTTCGTGGTGACGATGATGCGGATCAACCACGAGCTCGAGCGCGACGCGGACCTCATGGTGAACGTGGCGAAGACGACCCGGCGGATCTATCCCCACCAGCTCGACCCGAAGATCCGAGGGATCATCGACCAGATGGGGATCCAGTCGTCGAACCAGACCCGGCTGGCCATCGACGCCTTCGCCGACTCCGATCCCTCGTGGGCCGCCGCGCTCGGCGACATGGACGACACGATGGACGAGCTCACGAAGAGCCTCTTCCGCCACATCCTCGCCTGGGGCGCGTCGGACGAGGCCACCGTGCTGCAGGCCGTCCAGGTCGCGCTGGTGGGTCGCCACTACGAGCGGATCGCCGACCACGCGGTCACGATCGCCGAACGGGTGCAGTACATGGTCACCGGCACGCACCCCGGCGAGATCGAAGAGAACGAGCGCGAGCCCCAGCGCTAGCTACCGACGGCCGGGCCGCGGCTCACGGCGTCGCTACGGAGTGGCTCGGAGTGGTGCTGTCCGCCTCTTCGTACCCGAGGTCCCAGTCCAGGATCAGGTTCTCGCGCTCGGCGTCCCGGACGACGCGCTCGCGGTTGCGGCGGAACTGCGGGTCGTGGGGCGGGAGCAGCTGGAGCCGGGCCAGCGCACGCTGGCGGAACTCGTCGACCACCTGGCGCTCGCCGAAGACCCCCTGGACCTCCCAGTGCGGAGCAACCGGGCCCAGGTAGACCACGCGTACGTGGCCGACGGGCGGCTGCTGCTCGAGCTCTTCGGATTCTGTGGCCATGCGTCGTGCTCCTCGCGGTAGTGGGCCGGGGGCAGCGTACCCCCGGCCCAGCTTCCGACCCCTCTGGAACGGTGTGCGTCGGCTAGCCGTTGTTGTTCGGGCGGGTGCCCAGCGTGACCGAGACGGTCTTCTGGTTGCCGTCCTGCTCGACCAGCAGGTTCACCTTGTCGCCCGGCTTGAGCCGCCGGATCGCGGCTCCCGACCTCGTCGGGCGAGCTCACCGCGGTGCCACCCACCGCGATGATCACGTCGTTCTTCTCGAGCCCGGCGTCATCAGCGGCCGAGTTCGGGGTGACCGTACGGATCAGCGCCCCGGTGCCGGTGTTGAGGTTCAGCTGGTTCTTGACCGCCTCGGTGACCTCCTGCGTCACCACACCGAGGAACGCGGTCTTCACCTCCTTGCCCACGCGCAGGTCCGCGATGACGGACTTCGCCGCGTCGATGCTGATCGCGAAGCCGATGTTCTGCGCCTCGCCCGGCGGTGCGATCGCGGTGTTGATCCCGATCACCTCCCCGTCGGCGTTCACGAGCGGACCACCCGAGTTCCCCGGGTTGATCGCCGCGTCGGTCTGCAGCACGTTGTAGAGCGTCGCGCCGCCGGTCTCCTCGGGCACCGTGCGGCCGGTGGCCGAGATGATCCCGCGCGTCACGCTGAGACCACCCTCCAGCGCCAGCGCGTTGCCGATGGCGATGACCTCGTCACCGACCTGCGTCTCGTCGGAGTTGCCGAGCTTCGCGAACGGGAGGCCCGTCGCATCGACCTTGAGCACCGCGAGGTCGTTGTCCGTCGACGTCCCGAGCACCTTCGCCTTCTTGCTCGTCCCGTCGGTGAACGTCACCTGGATGTTGCCGTTCGCACCTTCGACGACGTGGTCGTTCGTGACGACGACACCGTCCGCCGAGATGACGAAGCCGGTCCCGGCACCGCTCCCGGTGCGGATGGCCACGACCGCGGGCTGCACCTTCGCGAGCAGTCCCTGGATGTCCTGCGCCTCCGCGATCACCGAGGTGTTCCGGCCGCCCGCCGCCGTTGTCGGTCGCACCACGACCGTGCGCGTCGACGGTGTCGTTGTTGTCGAGCGCGGAGACTCCGGCCGCGACGCCTCCACCGACGAGTGCGCCGACCAGCGCGCCGACGACGAACTGCTTCCACGCACCGGGGCGGCTCGGCGAGCTCGACGGCGGTGGAGGCGACTGCGGCGGCAGACCGGAACCGGCGACACCGGCATCGGTACCGAGCATTCCCGGCCCCGGCACGCCGGCGCCGGATCCAGCGGCCGGCCACGGCGGCGGACCCATCGGGTCGGGCTGGGTCGGGACTTCGGTCGTCGGGACCACGTCGGGCCTCGTCGTGACCTCGGTCGTCGAGGGTCTCGTCGCGGCCGTCGTCGGGGACTCGTCGACCAGGACCGCAGTGGCGGACGGCAGATCAGGCGTTGGGGGCGGGGACCGGGTCCGGTGACTCGGTCGGCGTGGGCTCGTCGCTCACAGGTTCCTCCATCGGCACTTCAGGGGACAACGTTGATTCGGGGTGTTGTTCAGGGGGTAGATCCGTCATCTGCAACGCCTCCGACCTCGAAAGGGTTCCACGCCAACCTGGGACCAAACTGAGCGTGAACCTGTGAACAACCTGAGAACGGTTCGGGGAACCATCTCGCATCCCCTACCGTTGCACTCGACGAATGGATGACTACCCGCTTCCGAATTACGACGCCGAGCACGTGTGGATGCTCGATGGGCATTGCCGCGGCCGTGACCCGTCGTTCTTCTTCCCCTCTGACGGTGTCGGCGTCGAGCACGCCCGCAAAGTATGCGGCGGCTGCCCGGTGCGCGCCGAATGCCTCGAGTACGCGCTGCAGTACCGCATCGAGCACGGCGTGTGGGGTGGCGCATCCGAACGCGAGCGCCGGCGCATCCTGCGCGCGCGTCGCCTCGGCGCTCACTCCTGACGCGGCTCCGCACGCCGCCACGTCGAGTGCTGGCGATCGCCCCCGATCAACCCCAGCTGAACGGGTCCGGTCACGTAGCGACCGATCTCCTCGAGCGTGCTCGGCTCGTCCCAGTGCGCGAAGTCGGCGACGACCGCGGCGACCTCGTCCATCGGCCCGTCCGTGACGCAGGTGTACGTGACGCCGTGGTGCTCCCAGACCACCGCGGAGCCCGCGGCCGTCGGGTAGACCCGGGCCCGCGTCCCGTCGAGCTCGATCGACCGCCCGCCGGCACGGCAGCTCGTCCCACGCCAGCTCGCCGGCGGCCTCGAACACGGAGAGCCCGACGAGTCCGTCGCTGTAGAAGAGCTGCGTGCTGCCGCCCGGGTTGCCCGTACACACCGAGCAGCACGAACCCGTCGCCGATCCGCTTCGGCGCGTTCACGTCGTCCGGCACCGTGCGCAGGGCCCATGGACCGCGGTTTGCCGGCGTGTCGGCTTGCGTCGGGAAGATCGTCGACGCTCGGCGTCGGCCGCGCGGCTGCGGCGAGGAGATCGTCGGTGAACGCGACCCGGCGCAGCGAGGCGGCCGTGATCGTCGAGCTGGTCCCGGCGCAGCAGCAGCCCACTCGTCTTGTCGAAGTAGAGGCGCTCGCGCACTGCGGTTTCGCCCCGACGCACGACGACGACCGGCGTCGCGGTGCGGCCGGCAACCGATGTCTCGTCCAGCACCCGGAAGCGGTACTTGCCGGTGGGATCCGGCGTCTTCACCTTCGACGGCGCCGGACCACAGCAGCCGCCAGCCCGAGCTCGTCTTGAGCAAGCTGCGGTCCCGGGCGCTGACGACCCGGTCGTCACCGATGTGCAGCACGCCGTCGGTCATCCGGACCGCCACCCGCTTCGACTCGCAGCCGTCCGTTCTCGCGCCACTCCACGACCATCGTGCCGTGGAACTCGTTTCCGGACGCGGCCGTGCGCGACCGGTCCAGCAGCGTCGTTGCCGCCCGGGAGTCCGCCGGCCTCGACGCCGCGGCGCGGCGACGAGGAACACCGCCGCCAGCATGATCGAGCTGCACGCGACCGCCAGCCGGCGGGCGAGCCAGCCGGTGGTGTCACCGCGGAAGCGGGTCCGCGAAGCTCATCGGTTCCGAGCCTCACCGGTGCGGCGAGCGGCGCGAGCTCGGACACCGGCTCCTCGCTGACCGAGGACCGGGCGGCGTGGGTGTTCACGAACGTGGCGACCGCGGGCTTGACCCGGCGTCTGGCGTCGGAACGAGCACCACGGCGACGATCGCCGCCGCCGCCGCGGCGCCCGCGACCCAGCCGGCGATCTTCGCCCGACGACTCCGCTTCGCCGCGAGCGTCCGACCGACCGGGTCGGATCGTGGCCCGCCGGGTCGAGTACCGGCGGTTCCGCCGCGAGCAGCTCGTCGAGGAATCCGGGCGGCATCTCGCGCATCGGGCAGCCCGCGCAAGAGCTCGCGCGTCTCGCCGAGCTCCGCGAGCACCTCGCGCCACTCGGCCGACTCCTCGAGCTGCGCTCCACCACGCGCGCGATCCGCCGCGTCGAGCTCATCGTCGAGGTACGCCGACAGCAGATCTTCAGACGGCGCGGTCATTCCACGACTCCGCTCTCGACGAGCGCGGTCCGCAGCAGGCGCCGACCGCGATGGAGCCGGGACCGGACGGTCCCGACGGGCACTCCGAGTGATTCGGCGATGTCCTCATAGGTCTGGTCGGCGACGTCTCGCAGCACGACGGGAACCCGGAACTCGTCGGGAAGTGCCGCGAGCGCGGCTTGGATCTCGGTCGAGAGCCCGGCGGCGGCCGCGGCGTCGTCAGCGCCCGACCATCGCGGGCAGCACGCGATCAGGGTCGTCGGGCAGCGCTTGGACCGGTCGTCGACGCTTCCGCCGCACCTCGTCGAGGAACACGTTCGTCACGATGCGCGCTAACCACCCCTCGAAGGACCCGGGCTGGTAGGTCTCCAAGCCGCGTCGCACGCGAAGGAGGCTCTCCTGCACGAGGTCCCGTGCGTCGTCGTCATTTCCGGTCAGGCGGTAGGCCACGTTGTAGAGGAATCGCCCGTGGTCTCGGGCGACTTCCTCCCAAGACGGCACACCGTCGGTCGTCATCGTCAACGACCGGGGCCTGAGGCCAGGTTCCCGAAGCAGGCTGGATCCGGCCGATCGGGCCGCAGGGGGCTATTGCCCCTTCTCGCCGTCCTTCGGGCCGGGCTCGTCCTTCGCGCCCTCTTCCAGGCCCTGCTTGAACTCTTTTTGGGCCTGGCCGAGCGAGCGGGCGAGCTTCGGGATCTGGCGTGCCCCCGAAGACGATGCAGCACGACGAGCAGGATGATGAGGAGCTCGGGGGCTCCGAGGCCGAACATGAGGCGTGGATCCTCCCGGGAAGGGGATGCCCAGCCTACCCGGCGGGTGCCGGGTCAACCGTCACTCGAAGCGCCTCGGCCAGCAGGGCCACGTCATCCGCCGACCCGACGTGGAACGGGACGGCGCCGACCCCGAGGATGATGGTCTCGACGCCGAGCCCGGCCCAGGTCTCGACCTGCTCCCGGACCTGCTCGACGGTCCCCACCAGCCGGCCCACCCGCCATGCTTCGAGGGTCGTCGAGTCGAGGACCCCGGGCGGGGTGTTCGCGCGGAGCCGCTCGAAGCGCCGGGCCAGGTCGGCTTCGTTCTCGCCGCAGAGCGCGTAGAGCCCGAGCGACCGCCAGACCGATGCCGGGTCCCGCCCGACGTCGTCGCACGCGGCGTGCAGCACGTCGAGTCGTTCCCGGTACTGCTCGGGGGTCCAGGCCCAGCACGTGTTCCACCCGTCGGCCTTCTCGGCGACGAGGCGGAGGAGCCGGTTGCCCTTGCCGCCGACGAACACCGGCGGCCGCGGCTGTTGCACCGCCGGGGGGAGGTTGCGCGCGCCCGACGGCCTGATGGAACTTGCCGTCGTACGTCACGGGACCACCGTCGGGCGCCAACATCGCGGTGACGATCGACAACGCGTCGGACAGCCGCTCGAGGCGCACGCCCGGCGACGGGAAGTCCATGCCGATCGCCGCGTACTCGGGCTCGTACCAACCCGCGCCGAGCCCGACGTCGAGCCGGCCGTCGGTGAGTCGATCGAGCGTCGCGAGCGCCTTGGCGAGCACCGTCGCCGGTCGCAACGCCTCGCAGAGGACGAGCGTTCCGAGCCGGGCGCGCTCGACGACCTGCGCGAGCGCACCGAGCGTCGCGATCGGTTCGAACGCGCCCGCCGGCTCGTAGCTGCCGCCGTACTTCCCGATGTCGAAGAAGAGATGGTCCGAGAGCCAGAGGGAGTCGAAGCCCATCTCGTCCGCCGTGCGGGCGTAGCTGCTCAGGGTCGCGAACGACAGCGGCGACTCACCCGGCACGGAGAAGTCGTACTGCGGCAGCGCCAACCCGATTCGCACGTCCTGCGTCTAGGTCACGCCGAGCGCGTGAATCAAGTATCTCCGAGACCCAGCTCCACGCTTTCTCTAGGTTGGGGGCGTGCTCGAGTGCGTGATGAACCTGTCGGAAGGGCGGCGCGGCGACGTCCTCGACCGGCTCGCCCGGGCCGGCGGCCCGGCGCGTGCTCGACGTGCACCGGGATCCGGACCATCACCGGGCCGTGTTCACGCTGGCGAGCGAAGCCGCCGGGAGGCACCGAAGCCGCGGCGCGCGAGCTGGCCACCGCGGCCGCCGAACACCTCTCGCTCGACCGACCACGACGGGCGTGCACCCCCGCCTCGGCGTGATCGACGTCGTGCCGTTCGTCGCGCTCGGCCCGACCCCCGAGACCGAGGCGATCCGCGCCGCGCAGGACTTCGCCCGGTGGATCGCGGTCACGCTCGCCGTCCCGGCGTTCCTCTACGACCTCGCCGATCCGGAGCACCGGAGCCTGCCGGCGGTACGGCGAGACGCGTTCACGCGCCCGCGCACCCGACGCGGGCCCGACCGCAGCCCGCACCCGACGCTCGGTGCGACCGCGGTCGGAGCGCGTCCGTCCGCTCGTCGCGATCAACGTCGAGCTCGACCGCGACGACCTCGGACCTGGCCCGCACCGTCGCGCGTCGCGTCCGCGAACGCGACGGCGGCTTGCCCGGTGTGCGCGCGCTCGGGCTGCAGCTCGAGTCGCGCGGTCACGCGCAGGTGAGCATGAACCTCGTCGACCTCGACGCCACCGGACTCGAAGCCGCGTGCCGTGCGGTGCGCGACGAGGTGGAGGCACTCGGCGCGGCAGGTCGACCGGGTCGAGCTCGTCGGTCTCGTTCCCGCGGCGGCGCTCGAGCGGTGCAGCGCGGCGTTCCTCGAGTGGAGCGGGATCAGCGCGAACGAGACGATCGAAGCTCGGGTCGCCCGCGCCGCTTCGGCCGGAGCCGCCTCCACCCCGGACGCCGGCCCGGCGTCCCCGGCCTGACGCCACCACGGCGCAGGCCCGGAACGGCCCCTCGGCGGTCCACGACGTCGGTCAGGCCGACGCGGCGGCCCGTCGGGCCAGCGCCCGCTGCCGTCTCAGTCGGCGTCGTTCTCGCTCGGACAGCCCGCCCCAGATCCCGAACTTCTCTCCGTTGACCAGCGCGTACTCCAGGCAGTCGAGGCGAACCTCGCAGCTGCCGCACACCGACTTCGCTTCGCGGGTGGAGGCACCGCGCTCGGGGAAGAACAGGTCCGGATCGACACCAAGGCAGTTGGCGTGCTCCTGCCACCGCTTGTCGCCAACCTGACTTGCGTGGACGTGGGCCACGATCATCTCCTGCACCAGCTGCCCCTTCCTTGAGGCGTCGTTTGATGGACACTTCTGTTTGTGGATGACACGCTTCGAGCGAAGCGGTCGGGAAACCCCTCGGATCACGTTGCAAGCCAACCCGGTCACCCTCGGTGAGTTGCACCGGTGGAATTACAACGGTGTTACTCTGACAGGACCGCCCGGCCGGCGCAAGGGGGATCTTGTGAGCGCCGCATCGGACGTGACGGTCGAAGTCGTCGATGGCGACATCACCCACCAGCCCGTCGACGCGATCGTGAACGCCGCGAACACGCACCTCGCGCCCGGTGGCGGGGTGTGCGGCGCGATCTTCGCGGCGGCCGGCCCGCGACTCGTCGACGCGTGCGTCGCGCTCGGGTGGGGCCGAGACCGGTGACGCGAAGGCGACGCCGGGGTTCGACCTTCCCGCCCGTGGGTCATCCACGCGGTGGGCCCGGTGTGGCACGGCGGCGACCTCGGCGAGGCCGATCTCCTGGCGTCCTGCTACCGGCGGTCGCTCGAGGTGGCCGACGAGCTCGGGGCGAGCAGCGTGGCGTTCCCCGCGATCTCGACCGGGATCTTCGGCTATCCGCTGATGCCGGCCACGCAGGTCGCGGTCGCGACGGTGCGCGCGACGAACACCGACGTGCAGCTGGTGCGGTTCGTGTGCTTCGACCACACGACCCGTGCGGCGTACGACCACGCGGTGTACTGACGACGCCGCGTCCGATCGCCGGACCGCGAAGGGTCAGGCGGCCACCGACGGGTTGCTACACGCGCGCGGCAGCGCGACGGGCGAGCACGTCGCGGATCGTGTCGACGAGATCGTCGGGCTCGAACGGCTTCGTCACGTACTCGTCGGCGGACAGCTCCATCGCCCGCGCTCGATCGACCTCACTCGACTTCGCCGAGCACACGACGACACCCGGACGCTTGGCGCGACCCGCGAGCTCGGCGAGCACGAACCATCCGTCGAGCACGGGCATCATGATGTCGAGCACCACGAGATCCGGGTGCTCCTCGTCGATGCGTCGCAACGCGGTCTCACCATCTGCGGCGAGCGACGGATCGAACCCTTCGGCTTCGAGGATCATCCGCAGCGTCAGCAGCACGTCCGGCTCGTCGTCGACGATCAGCACCTTCGGCCTACCGTGCATGTGCGACCTCCCGCGGACGTTCTTCGACGGCACCGGTACGGAGCGACACGCGGAACGCGGCGCCACCGCCAGGGGCTTCCTCGACCCAGACCGAGCCCTGACACGACTCGACCAGACCGCGCACGATGGCGAGCCCCAGACCCATACCCGGCTTCGTCCCGTTCGGGTCAACTCTGTAGAAGCGTTCGAAGATCTTCTCCCGCACCTCCGGCGGCACCCCGGTGCCGTGGTCGACGACGGACAGGACGACCTGGTCGTCGGCCGGCTGGACGGTGATCCGGACCGGCGCGACCCCGTACTTGTGGGCGTTCTCGATCAGATTGCCGACGATGCGGCGGACGGCTTCGGGATCGGCCCGGACCTCGCAGGAGGCCGGTGCCTCGACCTCGACCGGGCGGCCCGCGACCTGCGAGTCGAGCGCGGCGAGCCGCACCGAGCGCGGCCAGGTCGATGCGGCGGAGCAGGGGACGCTTGCCGTCCTCTTCCATCTTCGCGGCGGTGAGGATCTCCTCGACCATGAGCTGGAGCCGGCCCGACTGGCGCTCGATGACCTCGAGCAGCTCGACGCGCTGGTCCGGCGTGACCGCCCGGCGCGACGCCGCGACCGCGCCACGAATGGACGTGATCGGGGTCCGCAGCTCGTGACTGACCGATGCGACGAACTGCGTCTTCATCCGGTCGGTGTCGAGGAGCTGGGCCACATGGGCGCGCTCGGCTTCGTACAGCCCGGCCTTCGCGATCGCGGCGGCGACCGGCTCGGCGAAGAGGCTGAGAACTTGGAGGTCGTGCTCGTCGAACTGACGGTCCGCAGGACGCACTGATGTTCAGCACGCCGAGCAGCTGGCCGCGGTTGACGAGCGGCACGCACATCGCGCTCGAGGTCGTGTGCTCGCGGTCGGCGTATCCCGGGTAGTCGTCCGGCGTCACGACGCCGTTGATGAGCAGCGGCTCGCGGCTGCGGGCCACGCGGCCGGCGATCGACTCGCCGATCTTGACGCGCGGCGTCGCGAGCCAGGCGGCTGCCGCGCACGGCGACGACGCGCAGGTGCTCGTCGTCGTCGATCAGCATCACGGACCCGGTCGCGCCGCTCAGGAGATCGAGGGCGTTGGCGAGGATCGCGTCGAGGACCTCGTCGAGGTCGAGGACGGAGTTGAGGGCCTTGCCGGCGTTGAACAGCGCCGCGTTCATCTGCAGGCGCTTGGCCATCGCGGAGTTGAGGACACGCTCGTCGACGAGGAGGCGGCTGAGCCGGTGGAGGTGGATCTCCTTCTCGACCGCGTAGACGCAGAAGCCGAGACCGAGCGCCGCCACCGCGGTCCGCAGGATCCAGGACCCGCCGGTGATCAGCTCGAAGCCGGCCGCACTTCCGGCGACGAGGCTCGCGAGCCCGAGGACGACGACGATGATGACCGTGAGGAACCACAGCTGCATGCGCCGCCGCTCGACCATCTCGATCGAGGGCGCGCGCTGCTCGCGCAGGCCTGCAACCCGGGCTTCGTGCCGGATTCGCTGACTGATCTCCACCGGGAGTTGGTCCATGGGTCCTCGCGCGCCGCCGTGACAATTCGAACCATCGGCGCACTCCGCGCCCGGCTTGAGGGATAGGAGTGCAGGTGCGGAGCGGGCACGAAGAGCGGAGACCGCAACGACCCGGGGAGCCGGGGGCGCCCTCAGACCAGGGCGGCGTAGGGCGGGGCGGGCTCGTACTCCATGGCGTACTGGGTGACCCGGGCGTGCTCGACCCCGTAGATCTGGCCGACGACCCAGAGCGCCATGTCGATCCCGGCGGACACCCCGGCGGCGGTCACGAGGTTGCCGTCCCGCACGTACCGGACCCGCTCGTGGACGGTGACATCCGGGTACCGGCGCAGCTCGTCGATCGACGCCCAGTGGGTGGTGACGTTCTTGCCCCGCGGCCGGCCCGGCGGCATGCAGGACGAAGGCCCCGGTGCAGACGCTGGTGACCCAGGTGCAGCCCGGCGCGACCGTGGCGATCCAGTCGAGCACGCACCTGGTTCTTCATCTCGACCCGCCGGCCCTGACCGCCCGGGACGAGCAGGACGTCGAGCGGCGGCGCGTCGTCGAAGGTGTGGTCGGGGAGCACGCGGAGGCCCTTGGCGCAGGTGATCGGCCCCGGCCGCTCGGCGATCGTCACGACCTTGTCGCCCTCGGTGCGGGCCATGGTGAAGACCTCCCACGGCCCGACGAAGTCCAGCTCCTCGCAGTCGTCGAACAGCAGCATCCCGGTCGTGATCGACATGTTCAGACCTCCACGGTCGAGCTCGCCGTCGCGCGGAAGCGCTGGCGGTATTCGGATGGGCCGACCCACAGCGAGCGCAGGAACGCGCGGCGCATGGTCTCGGGGGTGCCGAAGCCGGCGCCGGCGGCGATCTCCTCGATGCCGACGCTCGACTCCTCGAGCCGCGTCCGGGCGTGCTCGACGCGCGCCCGCTCGACGAAGCGCGCCGGCGTCACGCCGGTCTCGGCCCGGAACTCGCGGGCGAAGTGACGCGGGCTCATCGCGGCGCGTTCGCGCGAGTCGGGCGACGGTCAGGTCCTCGTCGAGGTGATCGGCGATCCAAGCCTGGACCTCCGCGAGCGCGTCGCGCTCGGCGACCTGGGTCGAGAGGTGGCTGCTGAACTGCGCCTGCCCGCCGGGCCGCTTCAGGAACACGACGAGCTGGCGGGCGACCGACAGCGCGAGGTCGCGTCCGTGGTCGGCTTCGACGAGCGCGAGGCAGAGATCGATGCCCGCGGTGACTCCGGCGGACGTGTAGACGTCGCCGTCGCGCACGAAGATCGGGTCGGGATCCACGGTGACGCTCGGGTACTCGCGGGCGAGCTGGCGGCAGCGGCCCCAGTGCGTCGTGACCCGGCGGCCGTCCAGCAGGCCCGCCTCCGCGAGGAGGAACGCGCCGCTGCAGACCGAGGCGACGCGCCGGGCGCGGCGGGCGACCCGGCGCACGTCGGCGACGAGCTCGGCGTCGGCGATCTGCTCGTGGACGCCTTCTCCCCCGGCCACGATGAACGTGTCGACCGGGTCGCGACCGTCGCCGAGCGCCCGGGCCGGGTTGATCGAGATCCCGCTGGTGGTGGTGACCGGCGCGGCGGTCGGGGCCGACCACCTCGACCCGGTAGGACGGGGTGATCCCGTGCCGGGCCGCCACGTCGAACACCTCGACCGGACCGGTCACGTCCAGGGACTGGACCCCGTCGAACGCCAGGACCACCACTCGTCGCTCAGCTGCCATGGGCCCATCCTGCGGCCTTCCGAGTCTGGCCGCAATGCCCAGCACCCCACGATTCCTGCCATCCTCGACCCGTCTTCGGGGTCGTGAGTTGCACCCCCTCTGGGGGCTCCGGGCGAACTCGACGGAGCGTCCGCTGCAGGCCCAGGATCGGCGGAGTTGTCGAGCCAGCGTCGGCGAGCTCGACGATGCTCGACGGTCGGCGATGCCACAGCGACGCTCGGTAGAGCTCGACGCCCCCGAAGCTCGTCGGTGAAGAAGCCGCGGCCGGCTTCGTCGGACTCCCAGACGTAGAAGTTGACGGCTCGACGATTCGGCTCGTCGAACGGTGAAGGCCTTGCTCCGCGAGCCCGGGCATCCCTTCGAACATCCCCCGGGCTCCGGCCGCGACCTTGATCACCCGTTCGCGATCGAAGTCGGGGGATCAAGTCACGCCGAAAGGTGACGGGACACTCGCTCAGGCCACGGGGATCTCAGCACGTCGGTTCTGCGGCACGCGACGGAGATCGGTGGTCAGGGGTCGAGGGCGGCGTTGATGGTGTCGCCGTCGTACTTCGGGGTCGTCGGTGAGCTGTGCCTCGAACGTCTCGAGTCGCTCGTCGCCGAGCAGCGCGTCGATCGCGGCGCGCGTCCCACCGACGTAGGTCCAGGCGAAGTCGATCTCGGTCGCGACGACCCACGCCCGGTCGTCCGGCCACCAGAGGTTCGGGGAGATGCCCCAGTCGAAGCCACCGACGAACGGCACCGGTGTCGGTCGCCCTCTCGATCGGGCCGGCCGCGAGCAGGTAGCTGCGACCGGGCAGCTGGATCCGCTCGGCGACATCGCCGGTGTCCAGGCCGCCGAAGCCCTCCCAGACCGCGAACCAGCACCGTTCGGGAGTCGTCGTGTGCGGCCGTCAGCAGCTCGACGAGGACCTGCCGCTCGGGACCGGGAGCGCAACCCCACGCCACGTTCATCGATCCCGCGGCCCGGCACCGGCTCGAACCCGGCGGCGCGCTGATCAGGTGGAGCTGCATCTGCGAGTGCGCGACCCGCCCGTTCGCCCGGGCGAGATCGGACCAGCGGCCGTCCGCTCGTCGATCGGGTGGAAGATCCGTGCGTACGCCTCGAAGCCCGTCGGGACGATCGACCCGGTGCCCGTGACCGAACGGATCCAGGCGCGGCGCGATCCAGTCTCCGGCCGAGACGTCACGCAGCCAACCGCTCCGTTGTGCACCTGCCATGCGACCCATCGTGACCGACCCGCCCGATGCCCAGCCGCCGACTTTCCAGCTTCTCGGCACGTTCAAGGGGCCCTGAGCCCGCCTCAGCGTGCCGAGAACGGGGGTGGGGTTAGCTGGCGCGGCGTTGGGCTTGGCGGTGCTCGAGGAAGTCGACGAGGACGTAGTCACCGAGGTTGTCCGGGCTGGTGAAGAACGCCCGGCCCGAGTTCATCTTCATCATCCGCTTGACGAAGTCCTGGAGGTACGGGCTCTCGTCCAGCATGAACGTGTTGATGCGGATCCCCGACCGGGTGCAGCGCTGCACCTCGCGCAGCGTCTCCTCGACCGTGATCGCCGACGGCGGGTACTGGAACACCGCTTCGCCGTGCTCGATGTGGGCCGTCGGCTCGCCGTCGGTGACCATGATGATCTGCTTGGTGCCGCTCTCACGCTCGAGCTGGGTGCGGGCGAGCAGCATCGCGTGCTGCATGTTCGTGCCCCACTCGAAGTCCCAGCTCATCTCGGGCAGCAGCTCCGGCTTGACCTCCCGAGCGACGCGACCGAACGCGACGAGCCCGAAGTAGTCCCGCGGGAACTGCGTCGTGATGAGCGAGTGCAACGCCATCGCGACCTTCTTGGCCGGGAGGAAGTTGTCGCGCATCGGCATCGACAGCGACACGTCGAGCATGAGCACGGTCGCCGAGCGGGTGAGCAGCTCGGTGCGCTCGACCTCGAAGTCCTCGGGCGAGAGCCGCACCGGCGTGCCGGAGCCCTGGCGCCAGATCGCGTTCTTGACCGTCTCTTCGACGTTGAGGTGGAACGGGTCGCCGAACTCGTAGGGCTTGTGCTCGTACGCCCGCTCGTGGCCGACGCCGGTGCGCTCGACCTCGTGCCGGCCGGCCTTGTCCTTCATCATCTTGCGGAAGAGATCGCCGAGCGCCTGCTGGCCGAGCGCCCGGACACCCTTCGGCGTGAGCTCGTAGCGACCCTCGCGCTGGTCGATCAGGCCCGCCTCTTCGAGGATCTTCGCCAGCTCCTGGAGCCGCTCCAACGAGCGCGCCGAGTCTTCGCCGAGCAGGTCGCGCGCCTGGTCGATGTCGACCTCGGCGAGCTGACCGGGCTGGGTCGCGTTGCGCAGCATGTTCTCGAGCTGGTCCAGATCGCCGAGCGTCTCGAGCAGCCCGGACATCTGCCCGAACTGCAGCGGGTCGTCGCCGCGGAAGTTCATCCGCTGGTTCCACGGCATGTCCGGGAACGCCTGCTGCAGGTTGCGCGACAGCTCGTCGACCTGCCACCGCAGGTCCATGTCCTCGAGCAGCGCCTGCGCGAGCCCGTGGAGCTGGGCTCGCTGCTCGGGCGTCATCGAGTTCATCAGCTGCTGCATGGCGGCCATCGAACGCGCCATCTGCTCGAGCAGCTCGTCGAGCGTCTGGGGATTGCCCGGGAAGAAGTCGCCGTACTTCTCCATGAAGCCGTCGAAGTCCGGCTCCTCACCGCGCTCGCGCTGCTCGAGCATCTGGTTGAGGTCGGCGAGCATGTCCTTCATGCGCGCCATCTGCTCGGGTGACACGTCCTGCATGCCCTCGGACATCTGGTTGAAGTAGCTCTGCATCAGCTGCTGGCGCAGCTCGTCCATCAGCTCTTCGAACTTCTGGCGCGCGGCGTCGTCCATGAAGTCGTATTCCTGCATCGACTGCACGCGCCCGGCGAGGTCCGGCGGCATGAGGTCGAGCTCCATCTGGCGCTGCTGCGCGAGATCCTCGGTGATCTCCTGGCGCCGCTGGTCGCCCGAGTCCCGCGCGTCCTGCAGCCGGCGCTCGATCCCGGCCCGCTCCTGGTCCAGGATCTCGTCCAGCTGCTCGGCGATGTCGTCGTACACCCCGCCGAGGTCGCGCTTCTCGAGCTCCTCGCGCCGGCGCTGGCGCAGCTTCTCGATCATCTCCCGCATGCCCTCGAGCCGCTCCCCGTTGCGGTCCTTGAAGCCCTGCTGGAGCATGCGGCGGAGGGCCGCGTTCAGATCGCCGTGGTAGAGGAGATCGTCCGACATCTCCGACAGCAGTGCGTCCGCGTCGAGGTCGAACCCGACCTGCGAGCCGTCCCACCGGGAGTATTGGAACGCAGGACGAGGCATCCATGGAATCTACCGCTCTCCTGCGGGCGGCCGCCCGGGGGGGGACAGGTGACGGGCCAGTCGTGTACCGCTCATCGCACCCCTCGTCCCCCCGGTTGCGGCCCGACTCGGCTCCGACGCCGCGGTCGAGACACAATCGGGTCATGCGCCGCCCGCTCGCCTTCGCCGCCGTCGCGGTCCTCGCGTGCACGGGCTCGCCGCCTGCAAGAGCTCCGAGAGCGCGACCTCGTCCCTCCCCCGCCCGTCCAAGGAGTTCTGCCGGGCGGCGGCGCGGTACGACAAGCGGGTGCAGAAGGCGAAGCTGCCCGAGCAGATCAAGCTCGTCTCGGGCATCGCCCAGCACGCACCCAAGGACATCGAGCGCGACGCGAACCTGTTCCTCGACGCACTGAAGAAGCGGCAGGCGGGCGACACCTCCGTCATCGACAACCCGAAGATCGAGACCGCGGTCGGCAACGTGAACCGGCGCGCCGGTCAGGACTGCGGCTGGTACCAGCGCAAGGGCCTGTAGACCGCTGGCCTGCGCTCGGAACGCTCGGCGAGATCCTGAGAACCGCTCTCGGCCGATGGAGCGCCCGCGGTGGAACGCTCGGCCGAGAGAGATCCTTGAAGCCGGAGTCAGCCCCGGGCGCGGTAGGTGGCGCGGGCGCCGACGGCGTCCTTGTTCAGCCGCTTCGAGAGGTGCAGCCCCTCGAGGACGAACTCGACCGCCGAGGCCAGACCGGCCGGCGTCTCGCCGACCCCGAGGTCGCCGAGCGCGTCGCGCAGGCCGGGTGTCTCGCCCACCATCGCCGCGTACTCCGAGCTCGGCACGTCCTCTCCGGTGTGGATCACGCGCCCGTCGTCGAAGGCCCGCACCAGATCGGCGAGCTTCTCCGGACGGACCCGGGCGCGGAACACCTCGAGCACGCTGGCCTTGACGATGCGGTCGAGCACCTGGCCCTCACGACCGTCGTCGATCGTCTCGATCTCGATCTTGCCCGCGGTGGACGCGACGAGCGCCTCGAGGTCGCTGACCCGCGGCACGACCTCGTGCTCGCCGTTGCGCAGCGCCCGGCGCATGGCGTTCGCGACGAGGGTCTCGTAGTTGGCGATCGAGAGGCGGACCGAGACGCCGGAGCGCTGGTTGACGTGCGGTGAGCGGCGCGCCTGCTGGCTGATCTCCGCCACGATCTCGGTCATGAACTCCGGCACGGTCACGACGAGGCCGGCGGACACCAGCGGCCGCGTCTCCTGCTGGATGACCTCCATCTCGGTCTCGACGTCGAGCGGGTAGTGCGTGCGGATCTGCGAACCGAACCGGTCCTTCAGCGGGGTGATGATCCGGCCGCGGTTCGTGTAGTCCTCCGGGTTCGCCGACGCGACGAGCATCACGTCGAGCGGCAGCCGGATCTTGTAGCCGCGGATCTGGACGTCGCGTTCCTCGAGCACGTTGAGCAGGCCGACCTGGATGCGCTCGGCGAGGTCGGGGAGCTCGTTGATCGCGAAGATCCCGCGGTTCGTGCGCGGCACGAGTCCGTAGTGAATCGTGAGCTCGTCCGAGAGGTAGCGACCTTCGGCGACCTTGATCGGGTCCACCTCACCGATGAGGTCGGCGATCGACGTGTCGGGGGTGGCGAGCTTCTCGCCGAACCGCCGGTCCCGGTGCACCCACTCGATCGGCGTGTCGTCGCCCCGCTCGGCGACGAGCACCCGCGCGTGATGCGAGACCGGGTGGTACGGGTCGTCGTTGATCTCACTGCCGGCGACGATCGGCATCCACTCGTCGAGCAGGCCGGTGAGCGATCGGATCATGCGGGTCTTCGCCTGGCCGCGCTCACCGAGGAAGATCACGTCGTGGCCCGGCGAGCAACGCGTTCTCGAGCTGCGGGATGACGGTGTCCTCGAATCCGAGCACACCGGCGAACGGGCTCTCACCCGCCGCGACGCGGGCGATGGCGTTGGCGCGCACCTCGTCCTTGACCGGCCGCGACTCCCAGCCACTCGCTCGAAGGTCTCCGAGGGTTGCGGGGCGGCTCATGTCCGCACTGTATCCAAGACCCAGTCGCACGCGTCCCGCGCCCGGCACCGCACCCGCCGCGGACCAGGACCCTCGATCCCCGGTCTCGTAACCTCGCCCTGTGACCGATGTGAGGGCCACCACCACGGCGGGCGGCCCGGCGACGCCCATCGATCTCTCCGGCGCCTGGCGGGTGCACGCCTCCGACGGTGACCTCGCCCGCCGGTTCACCGACCCGTCGATCTCCGACGCGGACTGGCCCGAGCTGCGCGTCCCGGGCCATTGGCGCAGCAGCGACGCGTTCGCCGACTCGGACGGACCGCTGCTCTACCGCCGCACGTACGACCCGGCGCCCCTCGAGCCCGGCCACCGCCGGTTCGTGAGCTTCGACGGCATCTTCTATTACGGCGACATCTGGCTGGACGGCGGCTACCTCGGTGTGACCGAGGGGTACTTCTTTCCCGCACACGTTCGAGGTCACCGAGCAGGCCCGCCAATCCACCCGACGACGGCCACCTGCTCGCGGTCGAGGTGGCGTGCCCGCCCCAACGGGACCGCACCGCGAAGCGCACGATCACCGGGGTCTTCTCCCACTGGGACAACCTCGACCCGGAGTGGAACCCGGGCGGCATCTGGCGTCCGGTCCGGCTGCGCGACACCGGCCCGGTGCGCATCAAGTGGCTCCGTGCCTTGTGCAGCGAGGCGACCGAGGCGCGTGGCCGGCTCCTCCTCGAGGTGACGCTCGACCGTGGCGCGGAGCCGCGAGACGCCGCTGCCGGCCCGGCTGTTCGCCAACGTCACCGGTCCCGACGGCACGACGCTCGCCGCGGTGACCCAGGACATGATGCTCGCGGCGGGCGACAACACCCTCACGCTCACCGTCGAAGTCGACCACCCGCCGCGCTGGTGGCCCTGGCGGCTCGGCGACCAGCCGCAATGTGATGTCGACGTGCGCGTCGAGGTGGGCGGGGTGCCGAGCGACGACCGCCGGCTCCGCACGGCGTTTCGCGAGATCCGCATGCGCAACTGGCAGCTGACCGTCAACGGCGAGCGCATGTTCCCGATGGGCTCCAACCATGGGCCGACCCGCATGGCCCTCGCCGAGACCACGGTCCCCGAGCTCCTCAACGACGTGCAGCTCGCAGTCGACGCCAACCTGGATCTCCTCCGGATCCACGCGCACGTCACCCGGCTCGAGCTCTACGACGCCGCGGATGCCGCCGGCCTGCTCCTCTGGCAGGACCTCCCGTTGCAGTGGGGCTACGCACGCGGCACCCGCAAGGAAGCAGTGCGCCAAGCCCGCGAGATGGTGGACCTGCTCGGTCATCATCCGAGCGTCGCGTTGTGGTGCGCGCACAACGAGCCGCTCGCGATCGATGTCCAGCCCGGCGAGCCGTTCCGCGCCCGCGACGTGGCGCGCACGGCGGTCTCGATGTTCCTCCCTTCGTGGAACAAGGACGTGCTCGACCGCTCGATCACCCGCGCGTTGCACAAGGCCGACCCGACGCGCCCGGTGAATCCCGCACTCCGGCGTCCTGCCCGGCCTCGGGAGCGGCGGCACCGACACGCACTTCTACTTCGGCTGGTACCACGGCCGGATGGACGGTCTGGCACCGGCACTCCGGGCGATGCCGCGCCTCGCCCGCTTCGTCACCGAGTTCGGCGCGCAGGCGGTACCCGACACCGCGGACTTCATGGAGCCGCAGCGGTGGCCCGACCTCGACTGGGACGATCTCTTCGAGCACCACGCGCTGCAGAAGCTCTACTTCGACCAGCACGTCCCGCCCGCGCTCTTCGACTCGTTCGCCGCGTGGCGCGACGCGACCCAGCACTACCAGGCCGCGCTCATCCAGCTGCAGATCGAAGACCTCCGCCGGCTCAAGCACGACCCGACCGGCGGCTTCTGCCAGTTCTGCTTCGCCGACGGTCATCCCGCCGTCACCTGGTCCGTGCTCGACCACGCCCGGGTGCCGAAGGCCGGCTACCGGGCCCTGCGCGACGCGTGCCGGACCGTCCTCCCGATGCTCGAGCCGCGAACCGGGGCCGTCCATGTCGTCAGCGAGCTCCGCACGCCGCTGCTCGGCGCCATGGTCGAGGCCGAGGTCGACGGCCATCACGTCGGCCTGGGTCGGGGACATCCCGGCCGACGGCATCGCCTACATCGGCGAGCTCGACCTCCCGCCGACGGCCCAGCACGTGACGCTCACCCTGCGTCACGCCGGTGCCGCGGACGTGGTCAATTCGTACGACGACGTCCTCGAGTGGCTCCGTATCGTCTCCGGCTGAGGTCGAGGGCTAGGTTCCAGGGCACGGAGCGCAGGTGGGTGCGGCGACGTACCGCGACCACCGACGCGACCCGTGAGCGAGCCGCCGGTGGGGAACCCGGAAGGGGAAAGGCGAGGCGGGATGGCAAAGGTAGAGGTCTCGACCGCGGACGACAGGCCCGGCGCAGATGATGCGGACCGGCTGACGCGGTACACCGGCGCACCGATCCCGCGTCCGGCCCGGCGGGGCCATCCGCTGCTGAACTTCTGGCGCTCGGCCGTCGGGCAAGAAGTGGGTCATGGCCCTGAGCGGCATCGCGCTGCTCGGCTTCGTGTTCGCCCACATGGTCGGGAACCTGAAGATCTACCTGGGCTCCAGCCACCTCAACGAGTACGCCGAATGGCTGCGGACGTTCGGGGAGCCGGTGCTCCCGCGCACGGTCGTCCTCTGGGCGGCTGCGCATCGGCCTGATCGCCGCGTTCGTGCTCCACATCGTCGCCGCCTACCAGCTCACCCGGATGAACCAGAAGTCCCGGAGCGCGTACCAAGCCCCGCGGGACTACGTCGCCGCCAACTTCGCGTCCCGCACGATGCGCTGGACGGGCGTGATCGTCGGCTTGTTCCTGATCTTCCACCTGGCCGACCTGACCTGGGGATCCGCCAACCCGAACTTCGTGCGCGGCGACGTGTACGACAACGTGTTCGCCAGCTTCGAGCGGGTGCCGGTGGCGATCATCTACATCGTCGCCAACATCGCGCTCGCGTTCCACATCTTTCACGGCGCGTGGAGCATGTTCCAGAGCCTCGGGTGGAACAACCCGCGCTTCAACATCTACCGGCGCTACTTCGCCGTCGCGTTCGCGCTGGTGATCGGCATCGGCAACGTCAGCATGCCGTTGCTCATCGTGACCGGAGCAGTGACGAAGTGAGCGCAGACGGGAGCGGGCACGAAGTGCGGACGTCGGAGCGACCCGGAGAGGTGACGCTGACTCGAAGGTCCCGCCCGGACCGATCGCCGAGAAGTGGGACAACCACAAGTTCGCGGTGAAGCTCGTGAACCCGGCGAACAAGCGGAAGTTCACCGTCATCGTCGTGGGCAGCGGTCTCGCCGGAGCATCGGCCGCGGCGTCGCTCGGTGAGCTCGGCTACAACGTCAAGCTGCTCACCTTCCACGACTCGCCCCGCCGCGCGCACAGCATCGCCGCGCAGGGCGGGATCAACGCGGCGAAGAACTACCGCAACGACGGCGACAGCATCCACCGCCTCTTCTACGACACGATCAAGGGCGGCGACTACCGCGCCCGCGAGGCGAACGTCCACCGGCTCGCGCAGCTGAGCGTCAACATCATCGACCAGTGCGTCGCCCAGGGCGTTCCGTTCGCCCGCGAGTACGGCGGCCTGCTCGACAACCGATCGTTCGGTGGCGCCCAGGTCAGCCGCACGTTCTACGCCCGGGGCCAGACCGGTCAGCAGCTCCTGCTCGGCGCCTACCAGGCGCTCGCCCGCCAGGTGCACCTCGGCCACGTCGAGCTCCACGAACGCACCGAGATGCTCGACCTCGTGGTGAAGGACGGGCGCGCCGTCGGCGTGGTCGCCCGGGACCTGATCACCGGCGCGGTCCAGTCGTACTCGGGTCACGCGGTCGTGCTCGCCACCGGTGGATACGGCAACGTCTTCTTCCTCTCCACGAACGCGAAGGCGAGCAACGTGACCGCGATCTGGCGGGCGCACCGGCGGGGCGCGCTACATGGCGAACCCGTGCTTCACCCAGATCCACCCCACGTGCATCCCGGCCAGTGACGACTTCCAGTCGAAGCTCACGTTGATGAGCGAGTCGCTCCGCAACGACGGTCGGGTCTGGGTGCCCGAGAAGCTCGACGACCCGCGCTCGCCGGACCAGATCCCCGAAGCCGAGCGTGACTACTTCCTCGAGCGCCGCTACCCCGCGTTCGGCAACCTCGTCCCCCGCGATGTGGCGTCGCGCGCGATCAAGCGCGAGGTCGACGCGGGACGCGGGGTCGGGCCGCTGAAGAACGGGGTGTACCTCGACCTCGCCGACGCGATCCGCCGGCTCGGCAAGGACACGATCGAGGAGCGCTACGGCAACCTCATCCAGATGTACGAGCGCATCACCGACGAGGACCCGTACCAGGTCCCCATGCGCATCTACCCGGCGATCCACTACACGATGGGTGGCCTCTGGGTCGACTACAACCTGATGAGCAACGTCCCGGGCTTGTACGTGCTCGGCGAGGCGAACTTCTCGGACCACGGCGCCAACCGGCTCGGTGCGAGCGCGCTGATGCAAGGACTCGCGGACGGGTACTTCGTGCTGCCGGCCACGATCGGCGACGAGCTCGCCCCGCTGCTCGGCACCGAGCCCACGTCGATCGACGACCCGGCGTTCCTCGAAGCCGAGGCCGCCGTGGACGCGCGGGTCAGCAAGCTGCTCGGCATCAACGGCAAGCGCTCGGTGGACCACTTCCACCGCGAGCTCGGGAAGGTCCTCTGGGACAACTGCGGCATGGCCCGCAGTGCCGAGAGCCTCGACAAGGCGCTCGGCGAGATCCCGGCGCTGCGCGAGGAGTTCTGGTCGGACGTGCGCGTCCTCGGCGAGAACGAGACCTTCAACCAGTCGCTCGAACGCGCCGGCCGGGTGGCCGACTTCCTCGAGTTCGGCGAGCTGCTCGTGCGCGACGCCCGCCACCGCGAGGAGAGCTGCGGCGGGCACTTCCGGGTCGAGCACCAGACCGAGGAAGGTGAGGCGCTCCGCAACGACGACGAGTTCGCCTACGTCGCCGCGTGGGAGTGGACCGGCGAGAACCAGGCGCAGAACCTGCACAAGGAACCCCTGACCTTCGAGAACGTCGCGCTCGCGCAGCGCAGCTACAAGTGATCCGGGAGACGCGAGCGTGAACCTGACCCTCAAGGTGTGGCGGCAGGCGGGCCCGAACTCGGCCGGCCACTTCGAGACCTACGAGATGCGTGACGTCAGCGCGGACATGTCGTTCCTCGAGCTGTTCGACGTGCTGAACGAGCAGCTGAATGCGGAGAGCAAGGAGCCGGTCGCGTTCGACCACGACTGCCGCGAGGGCATCTGCGGCTCCTGCTCGATGATGATCGACGGTCGGGCGCACGGACCCGAGACCGGCACCGCGACCTGCCAGCTCCACCTCCGCAAGCTCGAGGACAACTCCACCGTGACGGTCGAGCCGTGGCGGGCGGCCGGGTTCCCGATCATCAAGGACCTCGCGGTCGACCGCAGCGCCTTCGACCGGATCATCGAGTCCGGTGGCTACATCACCGCGCCGACGGGCTCCGCTCGCGACGCCAACGAGATCCTCGTTCCGAAGGAAGCCGCCGACGCGGCGATGGACGCCGCGGCATGCATCGGCTGCGGCGCGTGCGTGGCGGCATGCCCGAACAACGCGGCGCAGCTCTTCACCGCGGCGAAGTACTCGCACCTGAGCCTGCTCCCCCAGGGTCAGCCGGAGCGGTTTCCCCGCGTCGTGGCGATGGTCGAGGAGATGGAGCGGTGGTTCGGCTCGTGCACGAACCACGGGGAGTGCGAGAAGGCGTGCCCGAAGGAGATCTCGATCGACTTCATCGCCTTGCTGAACAAGGACTACGTCAAGGCCCAGTTCAAGAACAGCCGGCTCATCGGCCAGTCGTAATTCGGGTCAGCTCCTACCTTCCGGGTCGCTCCGGCCTCCGCACTCCGTGCCCGCTCCGGCCTGCGCTCCTACAGCTCGTTGAACGGGACGACCTTGCCGCCCTTCCAGTAGGCGGCCCCCTGCGGCGCGGCCGCGCCACCGAACGGGTGGAGCGCACCGTCGAGATCCATCACGTAGCCCGCCGGGCGGTTCCAGTTCGTGATGACGAGCCGCCGGGCGACGTCCTGGCCGGGCCAGAACGCGGCGCTGTGCGCGACCGGTGCGGCGCCGAAGGGATGGATTCCGCCCCACCGGTCGAGCGTGTACCCGCTCGAGGGGTCCTTGGGATTGACGACCACGTCGACCGCCATGCCGTGTTCCACGTCGTCTTCCTCCTGAGGTGGCGCTTGGAGACAGGGCTTGTTGTGGTTCGCCGTCGAGTTGTCGACGGCGAGGGTGGGCGCGCAGTTGCCGATCGCGAGCACCGCGGGATCGCACGACACGACCCGGCACGCGATCCGGCCGACGGTCGCCACCTGCTGGTTGCACTGGCCGTAGCGGAACTGGGTGCAGCCCGCTTTGCGATTGTTGCAGTCACCGTTGCCGCAACCGCAGCCCCACGGCGAGTTCGAGCAGCCGTCCGGGCAGAACGCGCCTCCACCGCAGTGGCACGTGGCGTTGCAGTCGATGTAGTAGCGGGAACCGTTGCAGTACTGCGAGCCGTCGGCCTTCCACCAGCCGGCCGCCATCGTCCCCGGCGGGCACACGTTCTGTCCCGTCATCGTGCAGCAGAACTCGGTGAACCCGTCGCAGCACAGCGAGCCGCACGCGCAGTTCTGTCCACCACACGCGCACAGCGCCGAGTAGGCGGAGCCGGGCCGCAGCATGAACTCCTTCGGTACGACCGCGAGCGCGCTGCTCACGAGCGCGGTCTTCTGCAGGAAGCTGCGGCGGGTCGGGCCACGCGACGCGAGGAACGTCGCCGCGCGCTCCGCGAGCTTGCGACTCATGCTCGTGGCCTCGGCATCTCGAGGGCCGGCTCCTGAAGATCCCCCGAGCGCTCGGCACGCAGACGGGCGCGGCCGGGGGCGCTCTGGCGGTTCAGCTGCGGCAGCAGCGTGAGCGCGAGGAACGCGGAGTAGGTGGCGATGCCGACGAGCAGGAGGAACGGGAGCCCGAGGAGCTCCTGGTCCGCCAGCACCGCACCGATGCCGCCGCCCGGTCCGAGGGCGACGGCCGTCGCGGCCACGATCGCGCCGGCGTTCACGACGAGGTGCACGACGCTCGGTGGGGTGTCCACCTTGCCGAAGCAACCGCACGAGCCGATGGGGATGTGGCGGCGCAACGCCAGCAGCACGAATCCGCTGAAGAGCAGGTAGGAGAGCGCCACGAGCACCGCCGGCACGGGCGCGCCCGTCGCGATCGCCGCGACTCCGATGACGACCTCGACCGCGCCACCGACGCGCACCGCGACGGCGGGCACGCGGATTCCGGCTCGTCGCAGCGCCCCCGTGGTCATCACGGGATCGATCGCCTTGAGCGCGCCGGCGACCGTGAGCAAGCACCGCCGCGACGAGGAAGGGACCGGCCCATGCACCCATGTGCGGCCAGGCTATCCGGGGCTCTGCGGCGTGATCTGCACGGTCCCGAGCACCGCGTTCACGAGCGGGATCAGACGCGCGCGGCGGGTCGAGCTGCCCAAGACGACGTACAGGCAGAACGCCCGGCCGGACTCCTGGAAGAAGCTCTGATGGCCGGTGTGGCCGACGATGCCCGCGCCGCAACATCGCGGGATCGAAGTCCCGGGCGGTCAACGCGCGTGGCATGCCCGCGCTTCGCGAACAGCGGTTGGTCGACGGAATCGGGCTCGTACTCGAACAGCACGACCAGCACATCGCCACCGCCCATGAGCTCGACCGCGCCGTTGCCGAAGTCGGCGCGCTCTTCCGGCAGCGGCGAAGTTCGCGACGTGCACGACCGGACGGGGGTGGGTGGTGAACACGACCGGGCCTCCCGCGGTGTGCAGCGCCTCCGGCGCGCCCTCGCGGCGGACGGTGATGCGACCGTCCCAGCCCGCGGGCAGCGTGACCCGCACGTCGTGCGCATGAAGGTTCGGCATCTACGTCTCGGGCTGGTCGGGGTCGGGCTGGGCGTACAGGCTCGGGTCGCCGGGATGGATGCCCGCCGCCATCAGCACCTCGTCGGCGCGCGCCTCGCGCGCGCGATCGTCGAGCCGGCGACGCTCGGCCCGGCGAGCCCGGCGCGTCGACGCGGCCCGGGCGGCTTCGAGCGCACCGTCGTCACCAGCCTCGGTCATGAGGCGGACCACCTGGTCCCAGTCCGGCGCGGTTCCCGAGCCCGACGATCCCGCCGCTCTCCCCGTCGACGAAGACGAAGAAGGGCGAGCCGGGCACCTCGTACGCGTCCCAGGCCTCGGACGACATCACGACGCTGACGCCGGCCGGAGCCAGGCCGACGATCGCCGACTCGCTCTCCGCCTCCGGACCCATCGTGACGACGACGAGCCGAGCCCCACCGGGCAGCTCGAGTCGCGGCGTTGCGAACGTCTCCCAGAAGTGGCGGCAGGTGATGCACCCGCTCGAGAGGAACGCCAGCAACGTCGGCTGCGCCGCGCCGACGACCCCGACCACGACGGCGTCGCCGGTCGGGCTCATGCCTTCCACGTCGACGGCCGGCGGCTGGTCCGCACTCGTCGCCACGGTGGTGCGCGCCAATGTCGGCGCACGCACGGCCGTGGTCGCGCCGCCCGGATCGGCGAGCGGATCCCGGCCGACGCCGAGGTCGTGCAGGGTGCGCAGGATCTCGGCGTGGCTCCGGAGCAACCCGGCCACCAGCAGCGCGAGCAACGCGAGGACGACCGCCTCGATGACCACCAGGACCAACATCTGGGGCCGAGACTACAAGCCGGAAATGGCCTGATTGAGGTCAGCCAGCAGGTCGTCGAGGGTCTCGATGCCCACCGACAGCCGCACCAACGCCCGGTCCACCGCGAGCGGTGAGCCGTCCGCCGAAGCGTGCGTCATCTGGGCCGGATGCTCGATCAGCGACTCCACCGCGCCGAGTGACTCGGCCAGGGTGAAGACCTCCGTGCGCGCGACGAGATCGAGCGCCGCGGCCTCGCCTCCGGTCACGAGGAAGCTGACCATCCCCCCGAACCCGCGCATCTGCTTGGCCGCGACGTCGTGACCGGGGTGGGTAGCCAGCCCGGGGTACAGCACCCGCGCGACGGCGGGATGGGCGTCCAACATCTCGGCCACCGCGAGCGCGTTCGCGCAGTGCCGATCCATCCGCACACCGAGCGTCTTGATGCCTCGGAGCACGAGGTAGCAGTCGAACGGTCCTGGTACCGCCCCGACGGCGTTCTGCAGGAACGCGATGCGTTCGCCCAGCTCGGCGTCGGCCACCGCGACGAATCCGCCGACGACATCGGAGTGCCCGCCCAGGTACTTCGTCGTGGAGTGGACGACGACGTCGGCTCCGAGCTCGATCGGCCGCTGGAGGTACGGCGTGGCGAAGGTGTTGTCGACGACGACGACCGCCCCGCGGGCGTGCGCGAAGTCGGCGACCGCCGCGATGTCCACGACGTGCAACGTCGGGTTCGACGGTGTCTCGACCCAGAGGACGCGCGTCGTGTCCGTCCAGGCGTCACGGAGCGCGTCCACCGACCCCAGCGCTGCCGACGTCCAGGTGACTCCCGTCGGCGCCAACACCTTGGACACCAGCCGGAACGTCCCGCCGTACGCGTCGTCCGGGATCACGATGTGGTCGCCGGGTCCGACGAGCGTACGCAGCAGCGCATCCTCCGCCGCCATCCCGCTCGCGAACGCGAGGCCGCGCGCCGCGCCTTCGAGCGACGCGACGCACGCCTCCAGCGCGGCGCGGGTCGGGTTCCCGGTGCGGCCGTACTCGAAGCCGCTGTGCTTGCCGACTGCGTCCTGGGCGAACGTCGTCGCGAGATGGATCGGCACGATCACGGCGCCGGTCGCGGCGTCCGCGGGCCTGGCCGGCGTGAATGGCGCGGGTCTCGAAGCCGGAGCCGCTCGCGTCCGGGTCGCCGGGACGGGAGCCGCTCAACCGGGCGCCTTGGCCGCGAGGAAGGTCAGCAGGTCCGAGCGGCTGAGCACACCGACCGGGTGGCCGCCGTCGAGCACCAGCACGGCGGGCGCCGAGTCCAGCCGGGCCACGATCTTCGGCACCGGCTCCCCGATCCCGATCATCGGGATCGGCCGGACTCATGATCTCGGCGACCGGGCGCTCGAGGACCGACGGATCGCGAAACCCGAGATCCATGAGCGACAGCTCGTCCAGCGTGCCGCTCACCTCCTTGGCCGCGAGCGGCGGCTCCTTGCTGACGCTGACCACCACCTGCGACACCCCGAGCTCGCGCATGAGCTCCCACGCGGTGCGCGCGGTCTCGTCCGGAGTGACGAGCACGAGGTCCGGGATCGAGCCGTCCTTGCTCGCGAGCACATCGCCGGCGCACGGGCCGTCGCAACGGATGAAGCCGAAATCCATCATCCAGTCGTCGTTGAAGATCTTCGAGAGGTACCCGCGTCCGGAGTCGGGAAGCAACACGACGACCACTGCCTCCGGACCGAGCTCGCGACCGACGGTGAGCGCGGCGTGCACCGCCATGCCACACGACCCGCCGACGAGCAGCCCTTCCTCGCGCGTCACGCGGCGCGTCATGTCGAACGACTCGGCGTCGGTGACCATGATCACCCGATCGACGATCGACGGGTCATAGGTGGGCGGCCAGAAGTCCTCGCCGACCCCCTCGACGAGGTAGGGGCGGCCGGTGCCGCCGGAGTACACCGAACCCTCCGGGTCCGCGCCGATGATCTGCACGTCCGGGTTCATCTGCTTGAGGTACCGCCCCACCCCGGTGATCGTCCCGCCCGTGCCGACGCCCGCGACGAAGTGGGTGATCCGGCCCGCGGTCTGGCGCCAGATCTCCGGCCCGGTCGAGCGTTCGTGCTCTTCGGGGTTGTGCTGGTTCGAGTACTGGTCGGGCCGGAACGCGTTGGGCGTCTCGCGCGTGAGCCGGTCCGCGACCGAGTAGTAGGACTGCGGGTCTTCCGGCGGCACCGCGGTCGGGCAGACGACCACCTCGGCGCCGTACGCGCGGAGCAACGCCACCTTCTCGGTGCTCATCTTGTCGGACATGACGAAGATGCATCCGTAGCCCCGTTGGGCCGCGACGATCGCCAGCCCGACACCGGTGTTCCCGGACGTCGGCTCGACGATCGTTCCCCCGGGCTTCAGCAACCCGTCGCGCTCGGCCGCGTCGATCATCGCGATCGCCGGACGGTCCTTCACGCTCCCGCCCGGGTTCAGCATCTCGACCTTCGCGATCAGGTCGCACTCCAGGTCGGCCCCGACGCGGCAGAGCCGGACCATCGGAGTGTTGCCGACGAGATCGAGCAGCGAGTCCGCCACGTCCATCGGCGGCGGCTCGTTCGGGGGCATGCCGCGACGCTAACCCGCCGTCGTGGTCGCTTCGACCTCCGCATTTCGTACCCGCTGCGGCCTACGCTCCTCCACCGTGCAGCAGCATGACTACTCGCTGGATGTGAACGCGCCACCGGACGAGGTGTGGGAGCTGTTCTGGTACCGCGGCCCGGACCGCCCGCAGGGGAAGCTCGGCCGCATCGACATCCTGCATCCGGGTGACGACATCGGTGAAGGGCTGGTGCGCCACTGCACGTTCCCGGTGCCGAAGTTCCTCCTCTCGGGTGGCGTCGGGAAGTCCTGGGAGTGGCTGACCGAGGTGAAGCCGTGCGAGTCGTGGCGGTACGACGCCATCGGCAAGCCGCTGTGGTCCCGGGCGGTCGGCCACACCCGGCTCGAGGATCTCGGCGACGGTCGCACGCGCGTGCACTTCTCCGAGACCTACGAGTGCTTCAACCCGTGGATGCGCCGACTCGGTCTCGAGCGCTACGTGCACCAGCAGATCTCGAAGGACAACGACACGATCCTGGCCGCGCTCGAAGGTGGCCTTCGCTGGCACCGCAAGCGCCGGGCCCGGGAGGCGGCCGCACCGGAGGCAGCGGCCGAGCCGGCTCAGCCCGAGTCGCGCGCCGAGGCGTAAGCCGCGCGCACCGCACCGGCGGTGTCCGGATCGAGCCGCGGATCGACGGTCGTCCCCATCCCGAGCGCCCACGCGTCCTGCACCTCCGGGATCGGAACGCCGGACACCCGCGACGCGGCCTGCACGCACGCGCCGAGCGCGACCAGCTCGTCTTCCGCGGTGACCACGACGGGCCGCTGCACGAGGTCGGCGAGGATCTGGCGGTACGCCTCGCTCCGAGCGCCGCCACCCACCAGGAACACCCGCCCGGCGTCGGTCGCGACCCCGGCCGCGCGCAGTGCATCGAGCCCGTCGAGCAGACCGCAGACGACGCCTTCGAATGCGCTGCGGGCCAGCTGCTCGCGGGCGACATCGGACCGGAGACCGGAGATGGTGCCCGTGGCGTCCGGCCGGTTCGGCGTGCGCTCGCCGTCGAGATACGGCACGAACACGATGCCGCCCGATCCCGCCGGGACCGACAGCGCCATCTCGTCGAGCACCGGGAGGTCGACGCCGAGCAGGTGCGCGGTCGCGTCGGTCACCTTGGTGGCGTTGAGCGTGCAGACGAGAGGGAGGTAGCGGCCGGTCGCGTCGGCGAACCCGCACACCGCGCCGGTCGGGTCGGCAGTCGGCGTGTCGCTCACCGCGAACACCGTCCCCGAGGTGCCGAGCGAGATCGCGACGTCGCCGGGCGCGCAACCCGAGTCCCAGTGCGGCGGCCATGTTGTCGCCGGTGCCGGTCGCGGCCTCGGGTCCGAGGACCGGCGGGAGCACGGCGGCCCAGTCGAGTGTCCCGGTCGATGATCTCGAGGAGATCGAAGCGGTACTCCCCGGTCGCGGCCGACCAGTAGCCGGTCCCCGACGCGTCACCGCGGTCCGTGCCGAGCTCGCCGGTCAAGCGCCACGCGAGCCAGTCGTGCGGGAGCATGACCCGGGCGATGCGCGCGAACGCGTCCGGTTCCTCGCGGTGCAGCCACGAGAGCTTGCTGATGGTGAACGCGGCAACCGGCACCGAGCCGCACGCCGCCGCCCAACCCGGTGCGCCGCCGTCGAGCTGGCCGAGCAGCCAACCGGCGTCCGGCGCCGACTCGGTGTCGTTCCAGAGCTTCGCCGGTCGGATCACCGTGTCGTCCGCGTCGAGCACGACGAGTCCGTGTTGCTGCGCGCCGACGGACGTCGCGGTGATCTCGGCCGGATACGCGTGGCCGGCCTCGCGCCGCGCCGCTTCCAGCGCCTTCCACCACGTCTCCGGGTGCTGCTCCGAGCGGGGCGGCAGCGTCGCCGGGTGCGGGGCCCAACCGTGGCCGACCAGGCGGCCCGACTCGGCGTCGCGGATCTCGACCTTGGTCGACTGCGTGGACGAATCGATACCCGCGACATACGGCATGGCGGGAGCGTACGGGCCCGCGCCGCCCGAGCCCGTACTACCTGGTGCCGAGGAGGAGCTCGGTGACCAGCTGGTCCAGCCGCTCGTGCCCCCAACCGATCGCCGCGAGCGCTTCGACGTCCACCGTCTCCTTGCGCAGCCGCTCGAACCGGTCCTCACCGTCCTCGGGCAGGGTCGGGAGGCTGAGCTCGGCGACCTTGGCGACGGCCAGCGCCTCCTGGATGTCCGGATCCGTGGCGAACCGCTGCCGCCTTCTCCTTCAGGATCAGGTACGTCGCCATGTTGCCGCGGGCGAACTCCCAGACCCCGTCGACATCCTCGGTGCGGTAGGCGTGCGCGTCGAAGTGCCGCATCCCGTCCCACTCCGCGTCCTCGAGCAGCTTCACCAGGTAGAACGCGTCCTTCACTCCTTCGGAACCGAAGCGGAAGTCCTGGTCGTACTTGCCGGGCACCTGACCGTTGAGGTCGATGTGGAAGAGCTTGTCGGCCCACAGCACCTGCGCGACGGCGTGATGGAAGGAGAGGCCGCTCATGGTCTCGTGCGCGAACTCCGGGTTGAGACCGACCATCTCCGGGAACTCGAGCTCGTGGATGAACGCGAGCGCGTGGCCGACCGTCGGCAGGAGCAGGTTGCCGCGCGGCTCGTTCGGCTTCGGCTCGAGCGCGATCTCCATCTCGTAGCCGCGCTCGGTGATGTAGGCGCAGCACGCGTTGACCGCTTCGGCGTAGCAGTCGAGCGCCGCGGGGATGTCCTTCGCCGCGTCGGACTCGACGCCCTCGCGCCCGCCCCACATGACGAACACGGACGCGCCCAGCTCGGCGCCGAGGTCGATCGCGTCGAGGGTCTTGCGCAGCGCGTGCCGGCGGATCTTCGGATCGTTCGCGGTGAACGCGCCGTCCTTGAACACCGGCTGCGAGAACAGGTTCGTCGTCGCCATCGGCACGCGCATGCCCGTATCGTCCAAGGCGGCGCGGAAGCGCTTGAGGATGTCCTCGCGCTCCGCGGTGCTCGAGCCCGGGGGGATCAGGTCGTCGTCGTGGAAGCTGACGCCGTACGCACCGAGGTCACCGAGCCGCTGCACCGTCTCGATCGGATCGAGCGGTGGTCGGGTCTCGTGCCCGAAGGGATCCCGACCGCGATTCCCGACTGTCCAGAGCCCGAACGTGAAGTGATCCTCGGGTGTCGGCTCGTACGTCACCCGAGGATCACTACCACTGCGCAGCCGCTCCTACCAGCGCGGTGACACCACCCGGGAGAAACGCGTAGGGTCGCGGCCCGGTGACCCAGCCTCCGATCAATCCTGTGCCGTACCAACCGGCGCCGCCGCTCCCGGCTGCCGACCGGTGCGGGCCGCGTACTACCGCCGCCACGAGTCGGACTACATCTTCGACTTCTGGAGCGCGTTCGGCTGGACGGTGCTGACGTGCGGCATCTACCTCGTCTACATCGTGTACCAGCTGGTGCGCCGGTCCCGCGATCACAACCAGCGCCGCCTCGAGCTGCTCGACGCGGCCAACACGGTGGCGTGGGAGCGCGCGACGGAGCAGGGGCTCGCGGACGAGCTCCGGCCCAACTTCGAACGCGTGGCCGCGCACCTCGCCGGGCTGCGCCACCTCACGACCGAGTTCCGGGACCCCGTGGTCTGGCTCGTCCTCGCGATCGTGGCGCGGGGAATCGTCGAGCTCGTCGCGTTCGTGCTCCTCGACGGCGACCTCGTGAAGCACGACTACGACGAGGGTGGCGCCGAGAACGAGCTCGCGTACATCTACACCCGGCTGGGCACGCCGGTGATCGCACCGGACCCCGGACGGCTCCACCAGCCCCAGAACTACGTGGGCCGGATCCTCGCCGCGATCTTCACGTGCGGCGTGTACACGTTCTTCTGGCTCTACAACGTCATGGACGACGGCAATCGGCACTTCGTCGACAACTGGGCGTGGGAGGACTCCCTCGCGCAGGCCGTGCAAGGAGCGTGAGCGTGAGCACGGGAACGCAAGAGCACGGAGATCGACGCGCTCCTGACCCGGGCCCAACGGGAGATCGACTCCGGTCTGCTGCCGTCATGTCAGGTCGCGATCGCCCGTCACGGCGAGCTCGAGCTGTTCGAGGCGTTCGGCGACACGACGACCGACACGCGATACGTCGTGTTCTCCGCCACCAAGGCGTTCGTCGCGTCGGCTGTGTGGATCCTGATCGGCGAAGGTGCGATCGACGAGACCAAGCTCGTCGCGGACTACATCCCGGAGTTCGCGACCAACGGCAAGGAGTCGATCACCGTCGAGCAGGTGATGCTCCACACCTCCGGCTTCCCGCACGCGCCGCTCGGTCCGCCGAAGTGGTCGACACGCGAGGAACGCGTCGAGCAGTTCGCCCGCTGGCGCCTGAACTGGGAGCCGGACTCGACCTACGAGTACCACCCCACCTCGGCGCACTGGGTGCTCGCGGAGATCATCGACCGGGTGACCGGCGGCGACTACCGCGACTTCATCGAGACGCGCATCACGGGTCCGATCGGGCTCCCCGGCCGCCTCCTCGGCGCTCCGGTCGAGCAGCAGACCGGCGTGGCGACCCTCGTGAACACCGGAGATCCGGCGACGCCCGACGAGCTCGAAGCGGTGCTCGGCGTGCGCGAGCTGCCGGTCAACGAGGTGACGCCCGAAGCGCTGCTCGATGTACAACTCGGCGGAGGTGCGGGCGCTCGGCGTGCCCGGCGGTGGTGGCGTGATGCGCGCTCGCGGAGCTTGCGCTCTTCTACCAGGCGCTCCTGCACAACCCCGGCGGGATCTGGGATCCGCAGGTGCTCGCGGACGCCACCGGCCGGGTCCGCAACAACCTCCCCGAACGATGGTCGGGAGTCACCGCGAACCGGGCGCTCGGCGTCGTCATCGCCGGCGACGACGGCCGCGCGAACCTGCGCGGCTTCGGGCACACGGGCTCGCCGCGCTCGTTCGGGCACAACGGGGCCGGCGGCCAGATCGCCTGGGCGGACCCGGACAGTGGGTTGTCGTTCGCCTACGTCACCAACGGCATGGATCAACACGTGATCCGCCAGGGCCGGCGCGGCATCGCACTGTCGAGCCTCGCGGCCGTCTGCTAGACCGCCACTCGTGAGGCACTCCGAAGGCACCAAAGTTCCTGCTGAGCTTGCTCAATGCACCACACACCCCGTTCGGAGCGCCCTACCTTGAGATCATCGTGAGCTCGACCAACGACTTCCTCGAGCGTTGCCTCGTCGGCGAGAAGTGCGCGCTGGCTCGGCTGCAGCGCGACGCGAACGTTCCGCTGGTCAGCCCCCTGCAGGCGGACCCGGGCTGATGGGCGGCGCGCTGGACGGAGTCCGGATCCTGGACCTCTCGTGGGGCATCGCCGGGCCGCTCGGCGTGACCCTGCTCGCGGAGCAGGGCGCGGACGTCATCAAGGTCGAGCCACCGGGAGGCGACCCGTTCCGCGCGTACTCCGGCTACGCGGCCTGGAACCGCTCGCGGCGCTCGGTCACGGTCGATCTCAAGCGTCCCGAAGGGCTCGAGGCGCTGCAACGACTCGTCGATGACGCCGACGTGCTCGTCGAGACCTTCCGCCCGGGCGTGGCCGACCGGCTCGGCTTCGGATTCGACGCGCTGACGAACCGCAACCCCCGCCTCGTGTACTGCTCCTGCCCCGGGTACCCGGAGGGCCACCGGCTCGCGTCGCGGCCGGGCTACGACGCGCTCATCCAGGCGAGCAGCGGCCAGCAGTGGGAGCAACCCGGCTGGCGCCTCGGCCCGATCTTCCTGCACATGCCGATGCCGAGCATGGGGGCGATGTTCCTGATCCCGACCGGCATCCTCACCGCGCTCGTCGCGCGCGAGGAGACCGGTCGCGGCCAGCACGTGAAGACCTCGCTGTTCCAGGGCGCGCTGCTGTACACGACGCAGATCTGGCAGCACGTCGAGAACGCCCCCGCGGCGTTCCACGACCTCATGGGCAAGAGCTACCCGCCGGGCATCCACCAGCAGATGCTGTTCGAGGTGGCCGACGGAGAGTGGGTCCACTCCTCGGTGATGAGCGGGCTCACGCCGACCGCGAGCCAGGACGAGCTGCTCGGGCTCGAAGACCCGCCCGACCCGATGACGTTCCTCACCATGGCACCGGAGGAGCGCGAGGTGTTCACCGTGCGCCGGCGCGAGGCGTACCTCGGTCACCAGCGGGACGACATCGTGCGCGAGTTCCAGGATCACAACCACGCGATCGAAGCGGTGATCACCATGGAGGAGGCGCTCGGTGCCGGCGGGCACCCGCACCCGCAGCTCGCCGCGAACGGGATGGTGGCCGAGATCGAGGACCCCGAGCTGGGTCACACCACCCAGATCGGCGTGCCGATCAACCTGCTCGGCACGCCCGGCGGGATCCAAGGACCGCAACCGCTGCCCGGCGAGCACAACATCGAGATCTTCGGCCTGCTCGGCTACAGCGACGCCGAGATCGCCGCCTTCAGCGAGGAACGCGACTGATGTACGCGCTCGAAGGGGTCCGCGTCATCGACTTCGGCCAGTACCTCGCCGGCCCGTTCGGTCCGATGATCATCGGCGACCTGGGCGCCGAGATCATCAAGGTCGAGCCGGTCACCGGTGACGGCATGCGGCTCGCCGGCAAGCCGTTCTTCGGCTGCCAGCGCGGCAAGCGTGACATCGCGGTGAACCTGAAGACGCCCGAGGGGCTGAAGATCGCGCTCGAGCTGGTGGAGCAGGCGGACATCGTCCATCACAACATGACCGCGGGCGTCGCCAACAAGCTCGGCATCGGGTACGCCGACTGCCAGCGCGTGAAGCCCGACATCGTCTACTGCAACACCTGGGCGTACGGCCTCGAGGGACCGCTCGCTCGCTTCGGAGGCCTCGACCCGCTGTACCAGGCCGCGACCGGGCTCGAGTACGAAGCCGGCGCCGCGCACACCGGCAACGCGCCGCTCTACTACCGCTTCGGGATGTGCGACGCGGCGAACGCGATGCTCAGCGTCGTGGGCTGCCTCGCCGCGCTCTACCACCAGCGGCGCACCGGTGAAGGCCAGGAGCTCTGGACATCCCTGCTCGACGGGGGCGCCGTGTTCGCGTCCGACGCGGTGCTCGTCGACGGTGAGGCGCTCCCCCGGCCCCGGCTGGACCAGGGCCTGCACGGCACTCGACGCCTGCTACCGGCTCTACGAGACCCAGGACGGCTGGATCCAGATCGCCGCGGTCAAGGAATCCGAATGGATCGCGCTCTGCCAGGTGCTCGGTCTACCCGAGCTCGCCGACGACGCGCGGTTCGCGGTCGCGGACCTCCGCCAGGAGAACCGCGACGAGCTCGAGGCATTGTTCGCGGCGCGGTTCGCGGCGAAGACGGCGATCGCCTGGTCCGGGGCCCTCGATGATGCCGGGGTGCCGAACGAGATCCCCGTCGACACCAAGGCCGGCGATCTCGTGCTGTTCGACGCCGACAACGAGCGGCTCGGTCTCGTCGCCGAGTACGAGCACCCGATCATGGGGACGCTGCGCCAGTTCGGCGAGCTCATCCAGTTCTCCGAGACGCCGGCCCACGTCCACGGGCCGGCGCCGCGCGTCGGCGAGAACACCCGCGAGATCATGACGTGGCTCGGCTACTCCGACGACGAGATCGACGCGTTGAAGGAAGCCGACATCATCAACTGGCCGACCGCGCGACTACCCCTGGACGATTTGATGGTCGCTCCGCTCTCCACACTTCGTGCCCGTTCCGAGCTGCGCTCCGGTACCAGCGTCGACGGGCCCAGAACGGCGAGTTGCGCCAGGCAACCTCTCTACGCAGCAGGTAAGTCCTCGGTGCCGCGGTCCAGGAGGAAGACGGCGGCTTCGTAGCGTTGGGCGTTGGCGATCGCGCTGGCCGACGGAGCCGGCGAAGCGGCCGAGCAGCGCCGCGTCACCGTCGTCGAAGCGGTGGTCGGCCGCGGCACTGAGCGCGATGAGACCCGAGCAGGCGGTCGTGCAGCACGATCGGGACGCACAAGCACCGAGACGGTGCCGGAGTTGAGCAGCGCGGGCTCGTGCGTGCTGCCCACCACTTCGAGCATGTCGTCGTTCGGCTCGGCCGGCTCGGGCAGATCCGTGGCCGTCACGTCCACCTGCGCCGCGACCGGATGCAGGCCGCCGTCTTCGTCGGTGAGGCGCAGCGATGCCGACGTCGCGCCCACCAGGCGAGACGCCTGGTCGACCACGCGCTGCACGACCTCGTCGAGGTCGAGCGTCTCGTGGACGATCTCGGTCGCTTCCGCCACCACCGCGGATCGCAGCATGCCGGCGGCCAGCTGGGCGTCGAGATCCTGGACGTCCCGGCCCAGCCGGCTCAGGCGCTTGAGGTGCTGCTCCTTGTCGTAGACGTAGAGCACGCAACAGATGCCGAAGCCGATCAGGGCGAGGCGAGCGAGCTCCGGATCGATCCAGCTTCCGTCCCGGAACTCCGTCCAGACGTCGTTCGCCACGGTGGTGAACAGCAACCCCACCAGCACGACGAGCGCGAGCAGGAACATCTGGAGGCGGCGGCGATGGATCTCCGCCTCGGTGACGGTGCCGTCGGCGCGCAGGTTCGTCACGCGTTCTTCGCGGACGATCTCGTCTCTCAGGTCTTCAATCGTGGACACGGCCGCTCCGTTCGTCGGCCTCCCTGTGGGCATGATCGGCCAAACGCGCCGAAGTCTTGATCGGACCTAACGTCCCGCTCATGGTGGGACCGAGGATGACGGAACCGTTCGGGCGGCTGGTGGCCGCCGACCTGCCCGCGATCGCCGCCCTGTGCGCCCGATCGCTCGCCGATCCGCCGCCCGCCGACGAGCTGGAGCGGACGTTGTTCGCCACCGATCAGCCCGCCACGGTGCTCGGCGACCCCGAGGTCGGAGTCATCGCGCACGGTCGCCGGGACCGAGGCGATCGGCACCGCGGCTCAGGGCTTCGTGCGCCTGCTCGTCGTCGCGCCGGACCGGCGAGGCGAGGGCCTGGGTCGGGCACTGCTCGCCGCGGGCGAGGACACGCTTCGGGCCCAGGGGCTCAGCTCGGTCACGGTCGGAGCCGACGCGCCGTACTACCTGTGGCCCGGGGTCGAAGCCGGCGAGATCGCGTTCCTCTGCCTCCTCGAGCGGATGAAGTACGCCCGGATCGAAGCGAACTTCAACATGGACGTCGACCTGACCGCGATCCCCGACGACCCCGGCGGCTGGGCCACCGCGACCGCGGCCGAACGCGACGAGATCGCAGGATTGGGCGGCGCGGCACTGGGGCTTCTGGGAGGCGGAGATGCTGCGGGCGCTCGATCGCGAGCACGCTCGTGATCAGCCGCGACACCGAGGGCATCTCGGCCGTCTGTGCGTACGACGTCAACCGCACCGGCTGGATCGGCCCCGTCGCTTCGCGCCCCGACCGGCTGGGGCAGGGCGCCGGGGTCGCGCCGCTCCTCGGCGCGCTCCACCTGATGCGCGCCCGGGGCCGGACGCGGGCGGAGATCGGTTGGGTCGGGCCCGGTCGTGCCCTACGCGCGGATCGGCGCCACCGTCGGCCGCGTGTTCTTCGTCCATCGCAAGGAGCTCGCGTGAACCTGCTTCCCGTCCCCCGCCACGTCGAGCTCGGGCAGCGCACCGTTCCCGCGACCGAGCCGGGTGTGCAGCTCGGGTCCACCGAGCTCCCGCCCGAGGGCTACGCCGATCACGATCGACGCCGACGGCACGGTGATGATCGAGGCCGCCGACCGCGCCCGGGTTGTTCTACGCGCACGCAGACGCTGGCGCAGCTCGCCCGACGTGCACGACGGTGAGCTCCCCGTCGGGACCGTCCGGGACTGGCCCGACCTCCCGGTGCGCGCGGTGATGATCGACATCTCGCGCGACAAGGTCCCCACGATGGAGACGCTCTTCGCCACCATCGAGCGCCTCGCGAGCTGGAAGGTGAACCAGATCCAGCTCTACTCGGAGCACACGTTCGCGTACCGGGACCACGAGACGGTGTGGCGCAACGCGAGCCCGATGACCGCGGCGGAGGTGCGCGCCGTCGACGCGTTCTGCGCCGAGCGCCACATCGAGCTCGTTCCCGAATCAGAACTGCCTCGGCCACATGCACCGCTGGCTGGAGCACGACGAGTACCGGGGTCTCGCGATGGCTCCGACCGCGGACCAGCCGGATCGCGCCCCGACCACGATCGAGCCCACGAACCCGGCATCGCTCGCGCTCGTGCGCAGCCTCTTCGCCGAGCTGCTGCCGAACTTCGCGAGCCGTCGCTTCGTGAACGTCGGCCTGGACGAGCCATGGGAGCTGCCCCCCGAGCGAGTGGACGACTACCTCGAATGGGTGCGCGTCCTGCGCGCCCTGCCTGAGCTCGACGGCCGGGAGATGTTGATCTGGGGCGACATCCTGGGCGGCGAACCGGACCGGCTCCGCGCCCTTCCCGGCGGCGTGACCGTCTGCGAGTGGGGCTACGACTCCGGTCATCCCTTCGAGGCGCGCGCGACGACCTACGAGGAGACGGGAACGCCGTTCTGGGTCGCGCCGGGCACGTCGAGCTGGCTCACGCTCCTCGGGCGGACCACGAACATGCGCGCGAACTGCGCCGAAGCGGTGGATGCCGCAGTCGCGCACGGCGGGGGCGGGATGCTGAACACGGACTGGGGTGACGCCGGCCACCTCCAGTACCTCCCGATCAGCGAGCCCGGCCTCGCGTACGGCGCCGCGGTCTCGTGGTGCATCGACACGAACCGGGACCTCGATCTCGCCGCCGCGCTCTCGACCCACTGCTACGACGACGCGACCGGAACGCTCGGCGAGACGCTCGTCGCGCTCGGCGACCTGTACCTGACGCTCACCCCGCAGATGGGGAACGTCGTCCACGCTCGTCCTCCATCTGTACTGGCCGCACATGACCCTGGGGACGGTGGCCACTCAAGCGCGTGCAGGCGGAGGAGTACGCCGCGGTCGACGGCGCGCCTCGGCGAGCTGCGGCCGCGCCCTCGATGCCGCCGAACCCGGCCGCGCCGACGGATCCGCTCGTCGTCGACGAGCTGCGCAACCTGATCGCGCTCGTCTCGATCCTCTGCGCCGACGGCGAGGCGCGACTGCGGGGCGACGGCACCCTCGCGGCGGTTCCCGCCGACGAACGCGCGCGCTTCGCCGACGCGCTCCGGCCGGTGATCTCGGAGCACGAGCGACTCTGGCTCGCCCGCAACCGTCCGGGCGGGCTGCCCGACTCACTCGCGTGGCTCGAGCATCTTCTGCACTGCTACGAGACCGGCGACGTCGACTTCACCTGGAACGGCCCCCACCCCTAACGACGCCGTCGCCGTCTCCGTTTCGGTGCGGATCGAACACGCCCCGGCGGGCGGCCTCAGTGATGAGCGACACCGAAACGAGTGGGGGACGAGCGCCGTCGCGTCAGTCGTAGCGGAGGAGGAGGCGTTCGACGCGGAGGGCCGAGCGGCAGTCGTCGTGCTTGAGCGCCGCGGGGTCGTGCGTGTCCTGCATCTTCTTGCGGCACGCGGCACACGCCTTGGACTCCGCCCACGCGGCCAGCTCGATGAGCTCCGTCGGACTCGGCGCGTGTGCTCGGGACCGAACCCATGTACTCGAGCGTGTCGTCCACCATCTCCTGCTCGTCCGTCTCGATGACCTCGGCGAGCGTCTCGAGGTGCTCGTCGGCCCCGACCGGCGCGCCGGACCAGAACTCGTCGTGGTCCTTCGCGGAGGAGGCGTCGTCGGTGCTCGCATTCTCTGCGGTCTCTGATTCGCGTGCGGGTCTTGCGTCGCATCACGCCTCCCCTCTCCGCTCGAATTCGCGTGCGGGCCGAGGTACGAGCGTATCGACGGCCGGGCACCCCCTTGATCGGCCCGGTCAGGTCGCGCCGAGTCGCGGCCGCGGCCCGGAGACCCCGAAACATCAACCGTGCATCGCCGAGCCGGTGGCGCAGGTCGCGCTCGAGACCGCCGATCGGATAGAGGTTCTGCGGGGCCCGGGGATCCTTGTAGGGCTCGCTGGCGTACCGGCTGATCGTCACCCCCACCGAGTCGGCGAGACCGATCGCGCCCGGCAGCCGACAGCTCGATCGAGCACTCGACCCGGACCACCCCGGCCCACGGCGCGTCGACGCCACCCGGCAGCCGCAGGTACCAGGAGTAACGCGACCAGCGACCGCCGATGGCGAAGACGGGCGTGCGGGCGCCCGGCTCGAGCCGCCCGACGATCCGGTGCAGGTCCGGCGGGAGATACGCCACGCCGTGCGTCTTGATCACCCCGACCGCGCCCGCGATGTGCTGGCGACCGCTCAACGGTCCGTCGATCACGACGAGCGCGTCGTCGGGTGCGCCCAGATCCCGGCGCGCCGCCTCGGCGACCTCGACCTCGCGACGGGCCATCCGCTCCTGCAGCGCGATCCACAGCGCTTCGGGCGTGGAACCGGCGGCGACGTGCGCGGCGTACGAGCCGTGCGCCGTGGTGACGTCGGATGCGTGCGCCGACGCGCTGAACACCCCGCGGCCGATGCTCGTATGGATCACCTCGGCCGGCAGTCCGATGCCGCAGCGCGCCACTCCCGCGCCGTACGACGCGCAGATCCCGGGTTGCGCATCGCCACCGGGCTCCTCGATCCACACCCGCGCGTCGACCCGGCGCACCCCGTCGACGAAGAGCACGACCGGCGGGTGCGGAGCGTCGGGACGCGCCGGTACCGGCTCCCAGGCGTCCTCCGGCTGCTCGACGTCGACGTTGACCTCGACCTCACTGAGGCTGAGCTCGCTCTCGACCGACGCGCCGTACTCCACGCTCCAGGGATCGACGCGGAACCGCATCGCCGCGATCCCGCTCACCGCGTCACCTGCTCGACGGTGGCGGTCTGTGGACCCTTCGTCACGCGGTACTGCACCGGCATGCGGTCGGCCAGCTCGCGCACGTGGGTGATCACGCCGACCATCCGGTCGCCGGCGCCGAGGCTCTCGATCGTCCCGGCCACGGTCTCGAGCGTGTCGGGATCGAGCGCACCGAAGCCCTCGTCGAGGAAGATCGACTCGAGCCCGGCGGCACCGTCCGCGGCCAGCTCCACCAGCTGGTCCGCCAACGCGAGGGCGAGCGCGAGCGACAGCCTGGAACGTCTCGCCGCCGGAGAGCGTGCGCACCGATCGATGCTCGTTGGCGTTGCGATGATCGACGACCTGGAAGTCGCGACTCGTCTCTTCGAACGCGAGCGAGTACTGGCCGCCGGAGAGCTCCAACAGCCGCACCGATGCGCCGCCGATGAGCACTTCCAGCGCCTCCGCCACCAGCCAGCGTTCGAAGTTGCGTGCGTCGAGGAGCCGGCCGAGCTCGCGGGCGACGTGCACCTCGGCGCCGGTCTGCTTGATCTCGGCCTCCAGCCGCACCCGCTCCTTGATTCCCTGCTGGACCCGGCTCGAGCTCGGCCTTCGCCGCCTGCTCGGCCTGCATCACGGCTTCGGCGAGGTCGTCGACGCCGCGGGCGCGCCGTCACCTCGACCTCGAGCTCGCGGGCCCGGGTCAGCAGGCCACCGAGCGCCGCGTCCCGCTCGGCCCGCAGCTCCTGGCGCGCGAGCGTCGGCATGCCGGGCCGCCTCCTCGTGGCCCGACATCTCGTCGCCCGCCCACGACGCGAGCTCGGGCCAGTCCGCGCCGAGGTCCCCGGTTTCGGCCGGCGGCTCGACCCTCACCTGCGACGAGCGCATCGCGCTGGGACCGGAACGCCTCGGCGGCCTGCTGCAGCGCCTGCTCGGCGGCCTGCACGGCCTTGCGGTCCCGGGTCTCGTGCTCCCGGGCGGCCGATTCCTCCTGGGCTGGCTTCCTGCGCGGACCGCGCGGCGGCGTCATGGGAGGCCAGCCGCTGCTCCACGCCCGCGAGATCCGGATGCTCCTGCACCTGCGCCGCCAGCTCACGCTGCCGACGCTCGAGCTCGGTGACGGACTGCTTCGCCTTGGCGGCCTCTTCGCGAGCGGCGCGCTCGGCCCGCTCCGCCGCCTCGACCTGCTTCCTCGCGGCCGCACCGGCGGCCGGGGCCTTGCGCTTCGGGATCTTGCCGACCGGCTGGTCGCACACGGGACAGGGCTCGCCGACCGTGAGCGCGCCGACGAGGTTGTGGGCCGCGTGCGCGACCCGCAGCGACTCGCAGCTCCGCCTCCGCTTCCGCCAACGCCGCGACCGCAGGCGCGACGGCCGCTTCCGCGGCTGCTGCCCGTTGGTGCGCCTCGCCCAGTGTGGTGCCAAGCCCGCGCGATCTCCGCGTGCGCGCGTTGGGCAGCTACGAGCGGGTCGCGCGGCCCGAGCTGCTCGAGCTGCTCGCGGGCGACCTTCACTGCCGCGACTGCCCGCGCGCTCACCGCTTCAGCCTTGGTCAACGCGGTGGCGGCATCGTCACGGTTGGCCGCGAGCCGAGCGAACTTCGCGGGCACCTTGACCTGCTTGAGCCGGGCGACCATCTCCCGCTGCCGGCCGGCCTCTTCCCCGGCGCCGACGGCTTCGCGCTCCAGCTTCGTCAGCGCGTCGCGCGCCGCCCGCACCTCCTGGCGCAGCTCCCCGTACTCGGCCAGCCACTGCCGGTGGATCTCGACCTGCTCCGGCGTGCAGTCCGCGAGCCGGGTCAGCTGCTGCTCGGCGAGCGCGACTGCGGCTTCCTGCTCGGCCGCCCGCGCCCGGGCGTTGCGCATCATGCGTTCGTAGACGTCGTAGCCGAGCAGCTTGGTGAGCAGGTCCTGGCGGTCGCGCGGCTTGTCGTGCAGGAAGCGGGCGAACTCGTTCTGCGGCAGCACGACCGCGCGGGTGAAGTGCTCGAACGTGAGGCCGAGCAGCGCTTCGACGGCACCGTCGATCTCGCGGGCGGTCCCGGCCAACACGTCGCCGTCGACCTCCTCCAGCCGCGCTTCCTTCGTGCTCGCACCGGTCTTGCCCCGCCGAACCACCCGCGTCGCGATGTACCGCCGGCCCGGCCGACTCGAACGTCAGGCTGACTCGTGCCTCGATGGCGCCCATCGTCACGATCGGCGACACGCTGCCCTTGTGGCCGTACCGCGGCACGCTGCCGTAGAGCGCGAAGCAGATCGCGTCGATCACGGTGGACTTGCCCGAGCCGGTGGGGCCGACGAGCGCGAACAGGTCGACGTTCTCGAAGTCGACCTCCGTCAGCTCGCGGAACACGCCGAACCCCTGCACCTCGAGGCGGATGGGCCTCACCGGCTGAGCTCCTCGTCCAGCAAGGTCGCGAAGAGCGCCACCAGGCGAGGGTCCTCGATGTTCTCCTCGGCGAGATACGCGGCGAAGAGATCCTGCGGGTTGCGGCCGCGCCGTTCGGCGCGCGGCCGCGCATCGGCCGCGTCCGCGGCGTCGATCCGCACCTCGACCACCCGATCACCCAACAACCCGCGCACGTGCTTCGGCGAGCCCGGCGCGCGCGGGCTCGGTCACCCGCACCCGCAACCACGGTGCTGCCCAGATCCTCGCTCGCCGCGATCGCGGTCAGCTCGTCGAAGCGTCCCGGTCAGCGTGCGCAGCTGCTCGCCCGCGGTGATCGGCACCGCTTCGACGGCGGCGGGGAGGCCGGGCGCAGCTTCGACGATCAGCACGTGCTTCCCCGCCCCGGCCTCACCGAAGTCGACCTGGATCGGCGAACCCGAGTACCAGATCGGTGCGCTGCCCGGCATCTTCTGGGCGAGATGGAGATGCCCGAGGGCCACGTAGGTCGCGCCCGGGGGAAACGAGCTCGCGTCGATCCAGTAGTCCTCGAACGAGGTCTGCGCCTCCCGCTCGCCGCCACCGGTCTGGCCGCCGCGCACCATCGCGTGCCCGACGACGAGGTTCACCGCGCCGCCACCGAAATCCGCGGTCAACGCGTGGATGATGCCTCGCATCTTCTCCGCGTAGGCGCCGATGTTCTCGTTCGCATCCTGGGTCATCAGCTGCGCGGCGCGCACCGCGTAGCGCTGCGAGCAGAACGGCAGCAGCGCGAGATGCGCGCGTTCGCCGCCCGCGGTGGTGTGTTCGAGCACGCCACCGGCTTCGGGTCGGGCCACGTGGCCGAGCACCGTCACCCCGAGCTCGCCCAGGAGTGGACGGATCGCCTCGAAGCGGCCGGGGTTGTCGTGGTTGCCGGCGATCACCACGACCTTGGCGCCGGTGTCGTGCAGGTCCAGGAGCGCTCGCAGCACGACCTGCTCGGCATCGGCCGACGGCGCCGCGGATTCGTACAGGTCGCCGGCCACGAGGATCAGATCGACGGCACGCTCGCGCGCGAGCGCGCCGATCTCCGCCAGCACCCGCCGGTGCTCGTCCAGCCGTGACAACCCCCGGATCGTCTTGCCGACGTGCCAGTCCGACGTGTGGAGGATCTTCATGTGTTCGGCAAGCCGGCGAAGGGGTCCTCCGGCGCGGGTTCGTCGTGGACCGGCCCGCGCTCCGCCGCGCCGCCGCCCGCCGGCGCAGGGTTGGCGCTCGCACCGACCCGCCCACCGCGCACCTCGTCCGGCCGGGTCGCCCAGGCCGGGAACGGGAACTCGGCCACGAGCGGCACCGGGATCTCGGGCTGGCTCACGAACATGGTGCCGGGCTTGGCGATGCGGGCCCGCTCGCGGTGCGCGGCCGGGAGGAACCCGTACTCGGGCCGCATCGCCTCCGCCGGATCGAGCCGGCCCGCGACCCGCAGCGCCGAGTTCGCGATCACCCGACGCTCGACCTCGCTCGCGGTCTGCTGCGCGCCGACGAGGATGATGCCGAGGCTCCGGCCGCGCTCGGCGATGTCCAGGAGCAGGTCCTTGATCGGGCTCTGGCCCTCCCGGGGTGCGTACTTGTTCAGCTCGTCGAGCACCACGAACAGCAACGGCTTGCGGGCGCCCGATTCTTCCTTCTCCTCGAACGCGCGCTGCAGCGTCACCCCCACGACGAACCGCTGCGCGCGGTCGGCCAGGTTGTGGATGTCCACCACCGTGACCTGCGCGGACGCGGCGGTGCGGACGTGCCGATCGGGCCGGAGCGGTACGTCGGCCCGCACGAGATGGCCGAGCGCACGTTGCGACGAGAGCAGCGGCGGACGAACGCGTTGATCGTGCCCATGCCGACGGCGCGTCCGGCCCAGTCCAGGCTGCTGTCCTCGTCGGTGAGCCGCGCGACGATCAGCTCGACCAGATCGTGGTAGGTCGTGATCGTGACGCCCTCGATCTGCCACGCGCCGTCGTCGCCGAACGGCACCCCGTCGACCTTCAGCTTCCGCACGACGTTGTGGATCACCATCGTGTACTGCTGGCGCTCGTCCTCCGCGTCGGCGAACACGAACGGCAGCAGCTCGCTCTCGACGAAGTCCGCGATGGTCCAGTAGTAGGTGCTCACGCCGGTGGTGCGGGTGGCGACATCCGGACCGGCGTTGCGGTCTCCCCGGCGCGGCGGCGCGAAGACCGCCACCGACTGGAAGGGATCCGGGGTGAGGCCGAGCGCCCGGTAGCGATCGACCTGCTCGTCGTCGAGCTTGCCGTTCGGCTGGTCCAGGAAGAGCAGGTCTTCGCCCTTGACGTTGAAGATGAGGGCCTTCGTGTTCACGGCCTCGGCCCCGAGCACCCCCGAGTGGAACATGCTGTAGAGGAGGAACGTCGCGTAGCTCGTCTTGGTGGCGACGCCCGAGATGCCGCTGATGTTGATGTGCGCGCCGCGCGTGCCGTCGAGGAAATCGAGGTTCGCGTAGAGCGGGTGCGCCGTCACGGCCGAGGCCGATCGGCACCCGGTGCTCCATCTCGTCGAAGAACAGCGCGTGGTCCCGCTCGGCGTGCTCGGCTCGCCGCGCCTCGGCCCCCGGCAGCGGCGGTACGTAGATCTCCGGCTCCACCCGGCTCACCGTGATCTCGGCGACCTCGACGGTCGCGCCCGGCAGCACACCGTCCGCGATCAGGAAGACGTCGGACGCGAACTGCGCGCCCTCCTGCCGCCCGATGACCTGGGTCACGATCCCCGACAACCGGACGGATTCGGCGTCGGGCAGCGGCCGCTCGCAGATCACGACATCGTCGAGCTGGAGGTAGCGGTCCGGGCCGAGCGCCACCCAGAAGTGGAGCGGGGTGCTGTCCTCGGTACCGACGACCCGCCCGACCGGCCCTGCATGCGACTCCATCGTCGGAGCGTATCGAGAGGGTGCGACAGGACCGGTTTCCGTCGCTCTCGGTCGGTCAGATGAACGGGCTGCCGGGATCGAGCCCGAGCAATACCCGCCCGGCGATCTCGAAACGGGCCGGCGACAGCACCACGTGCTGGGTCATCGTGTGCACGTCGCGCCAGCAGCGATCGAGGACGCTGTCCTGCGCCACCGCGTTCATCCCGGCGGCGTCGTGCAGCAGGTCGATCGACTGCGCGGCGAGCCGGACCGCGGTCAGCATGCCGAGCCGCTGCCGAGCCAGCGTCGCGTGGTCGAACGATTCTCCGGCGACCCCACGGGCCCACACCCACTCCGCGGTCTCGTACAGCACCGCGTGGGCCGCTTGCGCGAGGCCCTCCGCCTCCCCGAGCGCCATCTGCGCCGGTGCGCGCTCGGCCAGACGAGCGAACGTCCCGGCCGGAACCTTGGCCGCGGCCAGCTCGACGAACCGCTCGATCGTGTTGCGCGCCGCGCCGACCGCGCACGCGGCCAACGTCCCACCGAGCTGCGCCCAGATCGGGATCGCGCTGAACACGTCGCGGCCGACCGGACGCACGCGGAACGGCTCGAAGGTCCAGTCCGCCGCGACCTCGACGTTCTCGAACGCGTAGTCCGTGCTGCCAGTTGCGCGCATCCCAGTGACGTGCCACGTGTCGAGTGACCGCGCCCGATCGATCGGAAATGCGCCGATCCGGATCTCGATCCCCCCGTCCGTGACCACCGGTTCCCCGCCCTCGGTGACGATCGCTCCCGCCATGATCCAGTCGGCGTGCGCGGATCCCGAGAGGTAGGTCGCGGTGCCGGAGAACACGTAGCCACCGTCGACCCGCTCGGCCCGCGTGGACGCGGGGTTCAACGAACCGGCGGACAGCTGTGCGGGATCCGCCCAGAGCTTCCGGGCCGCCTCGAGCGGCAGCAAGCGCGCGAACAACGGCCCGCCCCCGAGGATGGTGTACGTCCATCCGGTCGAGGCGTCGAACGACGCGATGCGCTCCGTGATGCGGAGGTAGTCCGGCATCGTCAGGCCGTGCCCTCCCTCGTCCTCCGGGATGAGCACGGCGAACAGGTCGGCGTCGCGCGAGCGCGTCGACCACCTCGGGCACCACGTTGCCGGCCGTTTCCGACGCGCTCGCGTGCTCACGGATGAGCGGCTCGAGCTTGTCGACGCGATCCAGGAGCTCGTGCACGCCCGCAGCGGTCATGACGGTCAGCCTAGGGAGACGGCCACGGACCTCGCCATCGACACCCTTGACGCGACGACCCGCAGCGAGTGGGATCCGGGCATGGCAGCGATTGCTCGGCTCGGTGCAGTGTCCCTCGACGCGTCGGATCCCACGGTTCTCGCCACCTTCTACCGGGAGCTCCTCGACCTCGAGGTGATGTTCGAGAGCGAGGAGTTCATCGTGCTGAAGGGCGCGGCGGTGCTGCTCGGCGTGCAGAAGGTCGAGGACCACCAGCCGCCGGACTGGCCGGGTTCGAGCGTCCCGAAGCAGGTCCACCTGGAGCTCGCGGTCGACGACCTCGACGCGGCCGAAGCCGGTGCGCTCGCGCTCGGCGCGACGAGACCCGAGACGCAACCCACCCCGGAGGTCTGGCGGGTGCTGATCGACCCGGCCGGCCACCCGTTCTGCATCACCACGCTCATCCCCGAGGTCTAAGGGCGCGGAAGCCGGTCGTCGCATCTGCCACGCTGGGGCCGTGACCCCGGACGATGTGCTGCGCGGCCGGCCCGGCTGGCTGCTCGACGAGACGCACAGCGCGGGGCGGGAGAACCTCGACCCGGGCCACGTCTCGCGCTACGACGCCAAGGAAGACGCCGACGCGCCCGCCGAGGTCGCGCTGCTCGCGACGCTCGGGCTGGACCCGCGCTCGACGGTCGTCGACCTCGGTGCCGGCACCGGCCAGTTCTCGATCGCGGTGTCCGGCTCGTGCCGGCGAGTTGTTGCCGTCGACGTCTCACCGCCGATGCTGAACGTGCTGCGCACCAAGGCCGCCGCCGCGGACGTGTTGAACGTCGAGGTCGCGCACGCCGGGTTCCTCACGTACGAGCACACCGGCACCGCGCCCGACTTCGTCTACTCGCGCTACGCCCTGCATCACCTGCCCGACGCCTGGAAGGCAATCGCGCTCGACCGGGTGTACTGCATGCTCCGGCCGGGCGGCATCTTCCGCCTCTGGGATGTCGTGTACGGATTCGATGCGCACGATGCGCCGGCGCGCATGGAGGCCTGGTGCGCGTCGGAATCAGCCAACCCCGGCCACGGCTGGTTTCGCGCCGAGCTCGAGGAGCACATCCGGGACGAGCACTCCACGTTCACCTGGCTGCTCGAGCCGATGATCGAGCGCAGCGGCTTCGTGACGCGGGACGCGCACTACTCGGACGACGGCTTCTCCGCCCGGTACGTGCTCCAGAAGCCGCTGACGGTCTGCGCTCGCTGCGCTACTTCCGCCGGAGCAAGCCGCGACCGGGAACCAACGGCAGGTCGAGCACCGAGAGCAGACCGGGACGGGCCTCGCACACCGCGGGGATCGCGTTCACCAGTCGAGCCGCGGTGCCGACGAGACCGCCGGTGTTGTGGTCGCCGTCGTCGCCCATCATCTGCACGTCGCACGTGTAGCTCGGGTTCCCGGTGACCACGACCCGGTAGCCGCTGTGGCCCACCGGCTGCGGCCACTCGGGGGCGAGCGCGTCGTCCAGGCGGGTCACGTGCTCCAGGATGATCTTGGGCTCGCCGTCGACGATGCCCTGCACCTCGAAGCGCATCGCCGCCGTCGTCCCCTGCTCCACGATGCCGAACCCGAGGTCGATCGTCTCCGGCGCGGGCCGGCGCTCGTGCACCTCTCGCAGCTCCTCCACCTCGACCCCCAGCCCGGCCGCGATCGCCTTGACCGTGCCGCCCCACGCGAACGAGAGCACCCCCGGGGTCAGCAGCAACGGCGTGGAGTCGATGGCCTGGCCGAAGCCCATCGTGTCGAACAGCACCGTCGGCTGCGCGTACGTCGCGTAGTTGACGATCTCCATCACGCGCACCGAGTCGATGTACTCGCACTGACCCGTGAGCACGAGCGGGAGCAGGTCGTTCGCCCAACCCGGGTCGATGCCCGAGGTGAAGCACGACACCTCGGCCGCGTCGCACGCATCTTCGAGCGGCCGACGCATCGTCGGGGAGACGTGCGGCGGGTACACGAGCGGTACGACCGAGCTCGACACGATGTTCTTGCCCGACGCCGCGATCCGCGCCATGTCGTCGATCGCCTCACCGGGGCGCAGGTCCGCGGTCGCGGTGTAACACACGCAATCGGCGTCGAGCGCGAGCAGCGCGTCGACGTCGTTCGTTGCGAGCACACCCGTCGGTGCGAGCCCTGCGATCTCACCGGCGTCGCGGCCGGCCTTGTCCTCGCTGTGCACCCAGAGCCCGACGAGCTCGAGGTCGGGATGCTCGACGATCAGCCGCAGCGCGTAGCGCCCCACATTGCCGGTGCTCCACTGGATGACCTTGTACGGCACGACCCACTCCTCGCGTCGAGAGGGCCGGAGCGTAGGTCGGCGCGGCATTCGTCGACAGCCTCGGCGCACCCGGTCCGAGATCGGAATGGGCACCTCGGGGGTCGCGGGACGGCGTCAGCCGGAAAGGCCGTAGAGCCCACGATTCCCGGCGAATTGGCTGGTGGCCGGCCGGTACGGGCCGGCTCCACGTGGAGGATCCGGGCCCGCTCCGGGTACCGTGAAGGTCTCCCGTGACGCCTCGAACGCTCCTTCCCGTCGCGCGCGCCCGGTGGTCGGCGGTGGCCCTTCTCGTCACCTGCACCCTCGTGCTCAGCGCTCCCGCTCTCGCCGCGGCCGCGACGCGCCCGCGCGATCAGGCCGGCGACGCGCAGAGCCGGGTGGACGCCGCCCGGCGCACCGCCAATGCCTCGGCCGGCCGGTACCTGGAGGCGCTCGGCGGTGTTCGAACGGCTCCGCGTGCAGGCCGTCGGCTACGAGTCCGCGATCGCCGACGGTGAGCAGCGCGCGGCGACGCTGCGCGACGTGGTGCAACAGCGCGCGGCGCGCGCGTATCGCGGTGCCGGCTCGAGCCTGCCGTCGTTGCTCACCGTTGGTGACCTCCCCGACCTGATGCGCAGCGACAAGCTGCTCGCCACCGCGAACGTCAAGGATGCCGACGCGCTCTCGCTGCTGCTCGCGCAGCAGGAAGATCTGAAGTTGAAGCGCGAGGACCTGCGCAAGCTCGAAGACCGTCAGAGCGGTGCACTCGTCGACCTGCAGCGTTCGAGCAAGCGGGCCGACGCGCAGCTCGCGGCGGCACTGAGCAACCGCCAGGACGTGCAAGCCCGCCTCGCGGCGCAAGCAGCCGCGACCCGCATCCGCGTCACGCGCACGACGTCGAGCTCCACCACGACGCGCACGCGCGCACCACCAGCTCCAGCGCGCCGCCGCGTCGAGCGTGCCGGCTCCGGCGAGCGGCGGCGGCTCGGGCTCGCATCACGACGACCCGTTCCTCTCGTGCGTCCGCCAGCGCGAGAGCCGGGGCAACTACGGGGTCATCAACCCGGCCGGCCCCTGGTACGGGGCGTACCAGTTCCTCGCGTCGACCTGGAACATCACCGCGCGCCACGCCGGGCGGCTCGACCTCGTCGGCGTGCTGCCGTCGAACGCGTCGGCCTCGGACCAGGACGACATGGCCTGGAGCCTCTACCAGTGGCAAGGTTCCGGGCCGTGGGGCGGAAGCTGCTGAGTCACCTCCCCATCACGACGGGAAGGTGGACGGCGGATGCGCGCACTCCGACTGACGGCCTGGCAACACGGCGCGGAGCTGGTCGAGGTCGCCGGACCCCGAGCCGGGCCCGGGCGAAGTGCTCGTGCGGATCGGGGGCGCCGGCGCGTGCCACTCGGACCTGCACCTCATGCACGAGTTCCCCGCCGGCGTCATCCCGTTCGACCCGCCGTTCACCCTCGGCCACGAGAACGCGGGGTGGGTGGAGTCGGTCGGCGCCGGCGTCACGGGCTTCGATCCCGGCCAGCCCGTCGCGGTGCTACGGCGCGTGGGGATGTGGACGGTGCAGCCGCTGCACCCTCGGGCATGGAGAACTACTGCGAGAACCGGGCCGAGTTCCCCCGCGAAGGCAGCGGACTGGGATTCGACGGCGGCATGGCCCCGCTGCTGCTCGTGCCCAGCGCGCGCTACCTGGTGCCGCTGACCGACCTCGACCCGGTTGACGCCGCGCCGCTCACCGATGCCGGCCTCACGCCGTATCACGCGATCAAGCGGTCCCTCGACAAGCTCGTCCCGGGTTCGGCGACGCTGGTGATCGGCGCCGGTGGCCTCGGGCACATGGCGATCCAGATCCTGGCGGCACTGAGCGCAACGACCGTCATCGCGTACGACCAGTCTCCCGATGCACTGCGGCTCGCCGAGTCCGTCGGCGCGCAGCACGGTGTGCTGGCCGGCGATGCCGCGAAGGACGAGATCCGCGAGCTCACCAAGGGCCGCGGCACCGACCTCGTCCTCGACTTCGTCGGGGTCGACGCGACGATCGCGCTGGGCGTCGCGGTCGCCCGCCCGCTCTCGGACGTGACGCTCATCGGCAGTCGGGATGGGGAGCTACCCGTTCAGCTTCTTCACCGTGCCGTACGAGGTCTCGCTCGCCAGCACCTACTGGGGCTCGATCTCCGAGCTCACCGAGGTCATCGCGCTCGGCGAGGCGGGCCGGATCCAGGCCCACGTCGAACGGTTCTCGCTCGAGGACGCGCCGAAGGCGTACGAGCAGATGGCCGCCGGCACGCTCCACGGCCGCGCCGTCATCGTCCCGTAGGGGATACCGTCCCCGTCCGGAGCAGAGAGAGGCTGGCCCTTGCTGGAGAGATTTCGACTGGACGGGAAGGTGGCGATCGTCACCGGCGCGGGCCGGGGCATCGGTGCCGCGACCGCGCTGGCGCTGGCCGAAGCCGGCGCGGACCTCGTCCTCGCGTCCCGCACGCGTGAGCAGCTCGACGCCGTCGCGGACTCGGCTCGCAGCTTCGGCCGGCGGGCCGTGGTCGTGCCGACCGACGTCGTGGAGAACGAGGCGCTCGAGGCGCTCGCGCAGACCACGATCGACGAGTTCGGTCGCATCGATGTCGTCGTGAACAACGCCGGCGGCACCATGCCGCGCCCGTTCATGGACACGAGCCCGGGCTACCTCGAGCGGTCGTTCCACTTCAACACCACCAGCGCGTTCGTGCTGAGCAAGGCGGCCGTCCCGCACATGATCGAGCAGGGCTCGGGCTCGATCGTGAACATCTCCTCCACGATCGGGCGGCTGCGGGACCGTGGCTTCGTCGCCTACGGCACGGCCAAGGCGGCGCTGACCCACATGACCCGGCTCGATGTCCGCCGACCTCGCGCCGAAGATCCGGGTCAACGCGATCGCGGTCGGCTCGATCGCGACGAGCGCGCTCGAGGTCGTCCTCACCGACGACGCGATCCGCAACGAGATGGTGGAAGGCACACCGCTCAAGCGGCTCGGCGAGGCAGATGACATCGCGCTGTGCGCGCTGTACCTCGCGTCACCGGCGGCCAGCTTCGTGACCGGCAAGGTCTTCGAGGTCGACGGCGGGCTCGAGGAAGCGAACCTCGCGCTGAACCTGCCGGACCTCTGAGCTGACGGCCATGCGCTGGACGGTCGCGTTCCCGATGTTCCCCGCCGACCATCTCGTCCCGATGGCCGTCCGGGCCGAGGAAGCCGGCTTCGACACGATCACGGTGCCGGACTCGGTGTTCTTCCCGGAGCAGGTCGACACGAAGTACCCCTACTCCGCCGACGGCTCGCGCTTCTGGACCGGCGACACGCCGTTCGTCGATCCGTTCGTCGCGATCAGCGCGATGGCCGCGGTGACCGAACGCATCCGGTTCCTCACCAACGTGGTGAAGCTCCCGATCCGCGATCCGCTCCTCGTCGCGAAGCAGCTCTCGTCCATGGCCGCGCTCTCGCACGATCGCGTCAGCCTCGGCGTGGGGCTGAGCTGGATCCCCGAAGAGTTCGCGTGGACGCACACGGACATGAAGACCCGCGGCAAGCGCGCCGACGAGATGATCGAGATCCTGCGCCTGGTGTGCGGTGGCGGTGGGCCGCAGTTCGTCGAGTACCACGGCACGTACTACGACTTCGACCGGCTGATGATGTCGCCGGCGCCGCAGCAGGCCGTGCCGATCCTCGTCGGGGGCCTCTCCGAGCCGGGGCTCCGCCGCGCCGCCCGGCTCGGCGACGGTTGGATCTCGGTGCAGAACACCGAAGCCGAGATCACCGGCGCGATCGACGACCTCGCGCGCTACCGCGAGGAGTACGGGACCGCAGCCGAGCCGTTCGAGATCAACGCCCTGTGCATGGACGTCTTCGACCTCGACGGCTACCGGCGGCTCGTCGATCGCGGCGTCACCGAGCTGCAGACCGTGCCCTGGTACTTCTACGGCGGCGATCCGAACGACCTGCAGGTCCAGCTCGACTCCCTCGGCCGCTTCGCCGACGAGGTCATCACCCAGTTCTGACCGGGCCGTCCGAGCCCTCCGGCTCGTCGGCAGGTACCGGTTCGCCGTCGTCCTCGGCCTTCGCAGCCTCACCGGCGACGCCGGCCTGCAGATCCTCCGGCGAGGGGACGTATCCCGCGGCGCGGTCGATGAGCCGGTGCGCGCTCGACAGCACCCCTTCATGGGTCTCGTGGTGACGGTGCCGGGCGAGCCACGCGGTCAGCAAGCAGCCGATCGCGAACGCGACGAGCGGCACCGTGACACCGAGCATGTCGCCGAACACGATCGAGAACTGATGACCGAGCCGATCCGCGACTCCGGTCCAACCGCGCAGGTTGACGGTCCCGACCGCCCACGCGGCGATCCCGAGCGCGAGCACCACGGCGGCGAACGCGAGCGTGACGCGGAGCACGCGGAACGGGTGCGACGATTCCTCGAGCACGCGGCGCTTCCGCCAGATGCCGAAGGCGACGATCAGGGCCGCGAACCCCAGGCCCACCGACGCGCCGGCGACGAGCGCATTCCCGAGCGGGCGCGACCTCGGCGACGTCCACCAGGTCGACGCGGCTCGGATCGCGCGGGTCGTAACGGATCGGCAGGCGGCTGTCGACCCACTGCGGATCCGGACGCCTCGACGCAGCACCTGCGGCGCGATGACGGTCGCCGTCCGTCGTCGCGGTAGGTGAGCCGGAGCTCGAGCCCGTCGCGCTCGCGGACCTCGCATGATCGTGGCGGTGCTGCGCACCCAGTCGCGACCGACCGTCCGGTCATGGCGCCAGTCGTTCCAGGCCGAGTGGAGCCGGGTCCCGCCGCCGATCAGCAGCGGCAGGGCGACGGCGAGCAGCACGATGCAGATGCCGCCGATCAGGATCCGGACGGGGTGGTGCAGCAGCTCGCGGCCGCGCGCGCGGAGCGAGCGTCCGAGCGCGACGACGCGATCGCGTGGCCCGATCCATGCGGTTGCGACGCGCTTCGTCTTCCATCAGTCCCCAAGCTCACCCGTTCACGGATGATCGGCCAGATCCGGAAGGCCCTGAACCTCACCAGCGTCGCACTGCCGGCGGCCACCGTCCGCCGCGGGCAGGAGCAGGGCGGGAGCGGCGGGCTGATCTCGTTCCCTTCAGGGTACGGTCCGGCCATGCAGTACCGGCAATTGGGCAGCTCCGGGCTCGTCGTCTCGGTCGTCGGGCTCGGCGCGAACAACTTCGGGCGACGGATCGATCTCGACGGCACCCGGGCCGTGGTCGACGCGGCCATCGAGGCCGGCATCACGCTCGTCGACACCGCAGACATCTACGGCAACCAGGGCGGGAGCGAGCGGCTGCTCGGCGAGGTCCTCAAGGGCCGGCGCGACGAGGTCGTGCTCGCGACGAAGTTCGGCATGGACATGAACGGGGCCAACGGTCCCGACTGGGGAGCGCGCGGATCGCGCCGTTACATCCGGCTCGCGGTCGAAGCGTCGCTGGTCCGGCTGCAGACCGACTGGATCGATCTCTACCAGTACCACGCGCCGGACGGCGTCACCCCGCTCGAAGAGACGCTCGCCGCGCTCGACGAGCTCGTGCGCGAAGGCAAGGTTCGCTACATCGGTTCGTCGAACCTCGCGGCCTGGCAGGTCGCCGACTCCGACTCGTACGCCGCGCCACTCCGGGACGAGCCGGTACATCAGCGCGCAGAACGGCTACTCGTTGCTCGATCGCACGGTGGAGCGGGAACTGACGCCCGCGTGCGTCGCGCACGGCGTGGGGATCCTGCCGTACTTCCCGCTGGCGAACGGCCTGCTCACCGGCAAGTACCGCCGGGGCGAGCCGGCACCCGACCGGCACGCGCCTGGCGGATCGCATGGATGCCGTCCGGGACCGCACGTTCGATCGGGTCGAGGCGTTCGAGGCCTTCGCCCGCGAACGCGCGATCACGTTGCTCGACGTCGCGATCGGCGGGCTCGCGGCGCAACCCGCAGTGGGCTCGGTGATCGCGGGTGCGACCCGCCCGGAGCAGGTCAAGGCGAACGCGGCGGCCGGCGCCTGGGAACCCACCGCCGAGGACCTCGCCGCGCTCGACGCGATCGCCCCGCGCGGCACGCGCGCCTAGCGCGGTCCGTCCGGTCAAGAGCCACGCCCGAGCGGCCGCGACGGGAGTACCGTCGCGGCCGATGTCACAGACCACCTCCGCCCCTCGGCGGCCGCTACGAGCTGCGCCGCCAGCTCGCGGCGGGCCCCGCCGCCCGTGTGTACCTCGCGCAGGATCTCGAGCTCGGCCGGCCGGTCGCCGTGAAGGTGCTCGGCCCGGATCTCGCTCGCGATCCTCAGATCGTCGAGCGGTTCCGACAGGCCGCCAACACTGCGGCGTCGGTGCACGACCCGCGCATCGTCACCATCTACGACTGGGGCGACGATCAGGGTGCGGTCTACGTCGCGATGGAGCTGCGTCGACGGGGCCAGCCTCGCCGACACGCTCCGGGACTCCCAGCGGCTCGGCGTCGACCGGACGGTCAACATCGGCATCGGGGTGGCCCAGGCGCTCGACGCGGCGCACCGGTCCGGGCTCGTGCACGGCAGCCTCACCCCGCGCGACGTGCTGCTCGCATCCGGACGGCACGGTGAAGGTCACCGACTTCGGCACCGCGACCGTCGGGCCTCGCCTCGCTCGGCGACCCCGTCGCGAACGCGCTCTACCAGGCTCCCGAGCAGCTCCAGGGTCAGCCGGCCGACGCGCGGAGCGACCTCTACGCGCTCGGCGCGATCCTCTACGAGGCCGCGACGGGCGTGCCGCCGTTCACCGGTCACGACGTGAGCGCGATCACGCAGCGCAAGCTCAACGACCGCGCCATCCCTCCGTCCACCTCCACGACCGGGATCCCGCCCGGGTTCGACGCGATCGTCGAGCGCCTGCTCGACCGCGATCCGGCGCGCCGGTACGCGAGTGGGTCCGAGGTCGCGGCCGATCTGCTCCGGCTGGGCGACACCGCTCCAGGTTCCGCTCGCGACCGCGACGACCCAGATGCCGACGGTCGCCGCCGCGCCGCCGCCCGTCATCCCGCCGCCCGCCGTCGCCGCCCGAGAAGAAGAGCAAGGCCACGGGCTGGATCGTCGCCGCGATCATCGTCCTCGTGCTCGTCGTCGGTGGTCTGGTCGCGTGGGCCGTCACCCAGGACGACAAGAGCAAGGCCGATCAGGTCGTGGTGCCGGCGGTCGTGGGGTTGCAGCTCCCGGAGGCCGAGGCGGACGTCACCGCAGCCGGGCTCACGTCCACCACGGTGAACGAGCCGAACGACGAGTTCGGTGTGGGACTCGTGTTCTCGCAGGCGCCGCGGCCGACCACGAAGGCGAGCAAGGGCTCCGTCGTCGTGCTCAAGGTCAGCACCGGTCCGACGACCACCACCACGTCGAGCACGTCGACGACCTCCACGTCGACGACCACCTCGACCTCGACCACGACCTCCACGACGACGACGACCGTCCCATCGACGACGTCCAGCACGTAGCCGGGCGACTTCCGGGCTCGCGGTGCCTATCCTCTGAGCTGTGACCATCGCGGAGCTGCCGCTCGTCCCCGTGCCTGCCGCGCCGGCCGGGTCCCTGCCGACCCGCATCACCGTCGAGCAATTCGCCGGACCGTGCGGTGCCGTGATCGGTGGCGTCGATCTCGCCTCGCGCCTCGACGACCAGCGATCAGCGAGATCCGGCGGGCGATCCTCGATCACGGGGTCGTGTTCTTCCGCGGCCAGGAGCTCACGCCCGATCGGCAGGTGGCGTTCAGCCGCCGGTTCGGGCCCTACAGCCCGGTGCCGTTCGTGCAGCCGATCCCTGATCACGACGAGGTGATCGCGGTCGTCCGGGAGCCGACCGAGCGGCAAGGGTTCGCGTTCGGCGGCATCTGGCACTCGGACTTCTCGATCCTCGCCGAGCCGCCGATGGGTTCGATCCTCTACGCGCTCGAGGTCCCGCCGTACGGCGGCGACACGTTGTGGGCCAACCAGTACCTCGCGTTCGAGACGCTCTCACCCGGGTTGCAACGCACGCTGCGCGGGTTGACCGGTGTGCACAGCGCCCGTGACGCGTACTCGCCGAAGATGCAGGCCATCCACGACCAGTTCGAGGGCATGAGCGTGCAGACGAGCGAGACCGCGAACCAGACCCAGCCCCACCCCGCCGTCCGTGTGCACGCCGAGACCGGGCGCGAAGCCCTGTACCTGAACCAGCAGTACACGATCGGGCTCGACGGCTGGTGGCCGCACGAGGCCAAGGAGCTGCTCGACTTCCTCTACCGCCACGCGACCCAGCCGGCGTTCACCTGCCGCTGGCGTTGGCAGGCGGGCGACGTGGCGTTCTGGGACAACCGGTGCCTGCAACACATGGTGATGGCCGATGTCGAGGGTCACCGCCGCGCGATGCACCGCACCACCGTCGCCGGCGAAGCGCCGATCGCACCCTCCGCGCCCTCCGCATGACGACACCTGAGCCCACGCTGGCCGACCAGCGCCTCCAGGTCGTCCGCGACCACATGGAGTCGGAGAACCGGCTCGCGTTCGACGAGACGATCGCCACCTTCGCCCACCCGCACTACGAGCTGATCGCCACCGGCACGACCTACGACGGCGTGGACGAGGTGATGGGGTACTACGCCTCGTCGCGCGAAGCGTTCCCCGACCAGCGCAACGAGATCCATTCGCTCCGCTCGGCCGACGACGCGGTGATCGTCGAGTTCGATCTGCTCGGCACGCACGCCGGCCCGTTCCTCGGCCTCGCGCCGACCGGACGCGAGTTCCGCTGCCGGATGGTCGCGTTCTTCATCTTCGAGACGGGCACCGATCGCATCGAGTGCGAGCGCGTCTACTTCGACTCGGGCACGATCCTCAGCCAGCTCGGCATCACGCTCTGAGGCCCGGGCACACCCGACGGAGCGCGCCGGGTCGCAGCGTCCTAGGGTCGACCCCACGCGATCGAGGGGGACGCAGTGGAGTCATTTGCCGGACGGCTGGCCGTGGTCACCGGTGGGGGCAGCGGCATGGGGCGCGAGCTCGTCGTGCAGCTGGTCGCCGACGGATGTTCCGTCGCGACGTGCGACGTGCACGACGACTCCCTGGCCGAGACGCAGCGCCTCGCCGAGAAGGCGGGCGACGGGAGTGTGAAGGTGACCACCCACGTCTGCGACGTCGCGGACGAAGCAGCGGTGAACCGGTTCCGGGACGAGGTCGTCGCGCACCACGCGACCGATCACATCGATCTCCTCTTCAACAACGCCGGCATCGGCGGTGGGGGCAGCTTCGTCACCGGCGACCGGACCGAATGGGACCGCACCTTCGGCGTCGACTGGGGCGGCGTGTACCACTGCTCGCGCGCCTTCGTCCCGCTGCTGATCGCCAGCGAGGACGCGTACCTCGTCAACACCAGCAGCGTGAACGGCTTCTGGGCGTGCCTCGGGCCCGGCATTCCCCACACTGCCTACAGCGCGGCGAAGTTCGCGGTGAAGGGCTTCACGGAGGCGCTGGTCACGGACTTCCGGGTGAACGCACCGCACGTGAAGGCCGCCGTGGTCATGCCCGGGCACATCGGTACGGACATCGTCACCAACAGCTGGCGCGTGCACGGCGGTGGAGCCGGCCCCGACTCGATGACGGCCGAGCAGCTCGCCGAGACGCGCGCGTCGATGGCGCGCCAGGGCGTGCCGCTCGACGGCGTCACCGACGAGCAGCTGCGCGCGGGCATGAAGATGATGGGTGACGGGTTCCGCGACAGCGCACCGCTCACCGCCGCGGGCGCCGCGACGGTCATCCTGGACGGCGTGCGCGCCGACACGTGGCGCATCCTCGTCGGGGACGACGCCCACGCACTCGATGCAGCGGTGCGCGCGCGATCCCGAGTCGGCCTACGAGGGCGGCATCGGTCTCGGCACCCTCCGGCTCAGCTGACCGCCCCCCTTCTCGGCACGCTGAGCGGGTCCTGAGCCCCCTGAGCGTGCCGAGAACAGGCGGGGGGGTCAGGGGGTGGGGATCCAGTTGCCGTGGAAGCCGAACGGGACGCGAACCGGCAGGTGGATCGTGGCCACCGGATCGCCGGTGAAGTCCTGGCCGTCGAGGATCACGACGTCCGTCGTGTCCGTGGTCGAGTCGTAGACGTAGGAGATCACCCAGCCGTCGTCCTCGGCGGTCGCATCCGTCACGCGGCACGAACACCGGTTCCAGGGTGACCCGACCCGGTCCGTAGTCATGCTCGGCCGTGGTCCCGGCCACCAGGTCGTGCTTGATCGCCGGCCCGTGATCGCGTCGTATCGAAGCCGATGCCCACGCCGTAGCCGTAGCGGTTCCGTTGCCCCTGCAGGGTCTCGTTGAGCCGCGGGAACTCCTGCGCGCGGTCGTCGAGGGTCTCCTCCAGCACCTTGCCTTCGGACGGATCGATCGTCCACCGATCCAAGCGGGGTTGCCCTTCGTGCGGGCCCGTGCATGTCGGTGGCGAACATCTTCGGGTGGCGCACCGCGTCGAGCACGACCCGACCGTCGTCGAGGTCGTACGCGTTGAGCGGGTGGTAGAAGAAGCACGGCTCGATCTCGAACCACCGCACGTCCGCGGCCGCACCAGTGCGGGGCAACAGACCGATGCGGGCGCCGTATTCGTCGTTCCAGCGGTAGGGCAGTCGCCTGCCGGCCATCGCGTCGTCGAGGTTGAAGGTCACCGGCAGGTCGAAGAGCAGCGCGTACTTCTCGGTGAACGCCATGTCGTGGACCATCGGGCTGCCCGGAGTCTCCACGTCCACGGACTTCTGCACCCGCCCGTCCGGCGAGACGCTCATGTACCGGATCTTGTTGCCCCAGGCCCAGTAGTACGCGACGACGTGCATCTCACCGGTCACCGGATCGACCTTCGGGTGCGCGCTGAACGGGTGCTCGAGCGTGCCGGAGAAGTTGGACGGGCCGACAGTCTCCAGCTCGTCGGTGAGCTCGACGGGCGGCGCACCGGCCTCCACGATCGCGAACGTCTTCCCCGCGATGTTCACCACGTTGGTGTTGGCCGCGAAGGTCTGTACGTCGTCGCCGTACGGAGACGGTGGGGCCGCTTCACCGAGCGCCTCGGCCACCTCGGGGCTGCGCACCCAGCGGTTGCGGTACCACTCGGCCGACCCGTCGCGGAGGCGCACACCGTGGACCATGCCGTCACCGGTGAACCAGTGGTACGTCGCCGGATCAGTCGTGCCGATCGGGTTCGGGCCGTTGCGCAGCAGCCGACCGTCCAGCTCGGCGGGGATCGTGCCGGTGACCGGAAGATCGACCGCGGTGACCTCTTCCTGGACCGGGCCGAAGTTGCCTTGGAGGTACTGGTGGGACGGGGTCGTCATGATGTCGTCCTTCCTGTAATTCAGCGATTGGTTCGTGAGCCGCGGAGTCGGCCGGGAGGCCGAGCACCATCGAGTGCGAGAGCGCGATGAACTCGTCGAGACCGAACGTCTCGTCCGCGCCCGGGAGACCGCCGCCCCGGATCCAGAGATCCGCCAGACCGTGCACGGTCGTCCACATCACGGACGCGAGCCGGCTGACGTTCGACGTTCGGATGGAACCCCTCGAGCTGGGCTTCGGCCACGATGTCCTGCAGCTGCTGGAACGATTCGTAGGCGACCGCACCGAAGACGGGGTCGGTGGTGTCCAGCCGTTCGGGCCGGAACATGATCGTGAACACGCCCGGGTTCGCGATCGCGAAGTGCACGTAGCCGCGCCCGGCGGCGGCGAGCCGGTCGATCGCCCGCGCGTCGGCCGCGAGCGCACCGGTGTGGGCGTCGACCGCGGCGATGAGGTCGCGGAAGCCCTCGGCCGCCACCGCGGCCAGCAGCGACGCCAGCGACGCGAAGTGCCGCAGCGGCGCGCCATGGGACACCTTGGCCCGCCGGGCGATCCCCCGCAGCGTCAGGCCCTCGAGCCCCTGCTCGTCGAGCATGAGCCGGGCCGAGTCGACCAGCCGTTCGGCGGTCGCATGGGGGGTCGCGTCGGGCATGTAGACACTGTCTACCCTTCAGTAGACAGTGTCAACTGCCCGTGATCGAACCCTCATTTTCCGCCGGTAGGCTTGCCCCTCGGGGTCGGAACGTGGTCAGAACATGGGCGGAACGTCGGGCGGAGCGGGAACAGCGTGCGGGAGCCAGGAACCGGTACGGCGCTTGAAGAGCCGGACAATTCGTACATAACGCTGCTCCCGTACGTCCCCCGGCTGACGATCGACTGGGCCGACCTCGCGCCGTCGCGGACCGCGAGGCCATCGACGGCTCCCTGCTCTTCGTCGACATCTCCGGCTTCACCAAGATGTCCGAGCGGCTCGCCCGCCACGGCAAGGTCGGCGCCGAGGAGGTCACCGACGCGATCGGGACCTGCTTCGAAGCGCTCCTCGAGATCGCTTACCAAGCCGGTGGCGGCCTCTTGAAGTTCGGCGGTGACGTGCTGCTGCTGCTCTTCACCGGGACCGGCCACGCCGAACGCGCTGCGGGCTCCGCACTCGGCATGCAGACACGCCTCGCCGACGTGGGCCGCCTCGACACCAGCTCCGGACGCGTCGTGCTGCGAATGTCGGCCGGAGTGCACACCGGCTCGTTCCAGTGCTTCCTCGTCGGTGACTCGCACCGCGAGCTCCTGCTCACCGGCGCGTCCGTCAGCACCCTCACCGACATGGAAGGTGGCGCGACCGCCGGCCAGGTGGTGGTCAGCCAGGAGACCGCGGCGTCCTCCCGCCCGACGTGGTCGGCGACGCGCAAGGACCCGGGTTCCGACTGCGAAGGTCAAGCGTCTCGCGACCCCCGGCCGCGACATGACCGTGCCGCCGATGATCCGCAACATCGACCTCGCGAACTTCGTCCCGACGGCGATCCGCGCCCACCTGCTGTCCGGTGGTGAAGACCCGGAGCACCGCCAGGCCACGGTCGCGTTCCTGCACTTCGACGGCACCGACGAGCTGCTCGAGCAGCGAGGGTCCGACGCACGTCGCCGAGGCGCTGGCAGAGCTCGTGGGTGACGTGCAGCGCGCCGCGGACGAGCACGAGGTCACGTTCCTCGGTACGGA
>CAWFYD010000012.1:0-721304 GCA_963819945.1 uncultured Acidimicrobiia bacterium | reverse complement strand
GGATTCAACAAATGGCAAACTACGCTTTATGACCAAACCTAGCCGGTGACGAGTACGGTTACGCCGGGCGTGTGCAAGAGATCGAGAGAGATACCGAGCGGCCGCTTGCCTCATTGAGATAACGAGCCCCGTCAGCGCAGGGGTGGCGCAGTTGTAGAAGGAATTCACTATGGAATCGACAATTACGATAGGGTGTCGCGGTTTTAACGCTGCGTCGCGTTGCGCGTTTCGACGTTCATCGTTGTCGCGCTGGCATTCGTCCGTGGCGGGCTATGTTCTGTTTGCACTGATGGTGTAGCGGGCGCAGAAAAAGTCCCTCTTTCTCCGCCATGGGTTGGAAGTCACTGAAAATAATGTCTTACCGTTTGGTCGAAACGGTGGGCACGTTTTGGCCACACGCTTTTAACTTTGCGGAGTAAAGTCTGTGCAATCCGCGCGTTAGAAACAGAGGTCTGGCGGAGGAAGAGGGATTCGAACCCCCGAGCGAGTTACCCCGCTAACGGTTTTCAAGACCGCCGGTTTCAACCACTCACCCATTCCTCCACTCACTATCTTACCCGACTCTATCCCGTCGCCAACTTGAGATAGAATGCCTGCGAAGGCTACGATGCGTATCGATATGAGAATTGCCGCTTTGACGCTGCTCGCGTTTCCGTTGTGGGGCGCGTCGCGGCCCGCCGCGAAGCCCGATTCGGTCGGCCTCTCCGAGCAGCGGCTCCATCGCATTCACGACGCCATCCAGCGCCACATCGACGCCCACGACATCTCCGGCGCCGTCACCCTGGTCGCGCGCAAGGGCCGCATCGTGCACCTCGAAGCGCATGGCCTCATGGACATCGAATCGAATAAGCCGATGAACACCGGCGCCATCTTCCGCATCTGGTCCATGTCGAAGCCCGTCACCGGCGTCGCCATCCTCATGCTGATGGAAGAAGGCAAGGTGCGCCTCAACGACCCGGTCTCGCGATTCATCCCCGAATTCAAGGACATGAAGGTCGCGGTCCCGCTCGAGCACTCGTCGCCGCAGCGAGTATTACGACATCCCCGCTTCCCGCGAAATCACGGTGCAGGATCTGCTCACGCACACCTCCGGTTACGGCAGCGGTCCGGCGAGCGGCGCCGGCATGCGCAAGATCATGTGGAAGGAAGGCGACCCGAAACCCTGGCCCACTTCATTCCTCAACTCGCTGCCATTCCCGCTCGATTTCCAACCCGGCTCGCGCTGGACTCTACAGCCCGCTCGCCGCTTCGACACCCTGGCCGCATTGTCGAGATCGCCTCCGGCCAGACGTTCGACCAGTTCCTGCGCGAGCGCATCTTCGAACCACTCGGGATGAAGGAAACCTTCTTCCACCCCGGCGAAGACTGTGGCCGCGCGTCGCCACGCCTATCATCGGCGACAACGACTTAAGCGCGACGAATCCCAACTGGATCGCCAGCAAGACCTACTTCTCCGGTGGCGGCGGACTCATGTCCACGGCGGAAGACTACGCCCAATTCGGCATGATGCTCGCTGAAGGCGGCCAGCTCAACGGCAAGCGCCTCCTCAGCCCCAAAACCGTCGAACTGATGCGCTCGGTCTTCATCCCCGACACCCTCCCCGGCCGTTCCCCGGGCCAGGGCTGGGGATCAGCGTCCAGGTCGTCTGCGATCCCATCGCCGCCGGACAGCGCGTCTCCAAAGGCACCTTCGGCTGGGATGGCGCCTACGGACCCACTTCTGGGTCGACCCCGGAGAAGATCGTCGGCATCATGATGATTCAGACCGATAACTCCGACCGCCAACTGGATCGTGATTTGGAAAACGCCGTGTTCCAGGCGGTCGAATAGGGACTACCCTTCACCAACGAAGCGCCGATTCCCTTCATCAGCCGATCCCCAACTCGTCCACGCGCTCGAGCGGCGTGCCGCATTGCCGGCAGATAATGGCGGAACAATCGCCGCAAGCGACGGATCGGTGACCCGAGCCGGCAGCGCGGACAGTAGAAATCGGGATCCTTCGGAGATTCTTGCATGTCTCTATTGTCGGGCACGGTAAAATGAAGAGTAAAGCGTCCGGCCGATGAAGGCTGTTCCCTCCACTTTGATCTTTACCCTGCTGCTTGACCGGTTGCGGCCAGCAACAGCAGCCGCTCGCGCCCGGGATCGGGGAAGCCTACGCCGGGCCGGCCATCTTGCGATCCGTCAGGATATCGAGACTAAATCCCCCGTGATCGCCACTGTCAATCACGGGGACCGTCTCGAAGTTCTCCAGCGGCGCCGCCGATTCGTCAAAGTCCGCACAGCCGCGCGGGCCGAAGGCTGGACCGACGACCGGACGCTGCTCAGCCCGGAAGAATTGGCGAGCCTGCGAGCCCTGAGCGAGCAATCGAAGTCGGCGCCGTCACAAGGCGCCGCGACTACCTACGAGACCTTGAACGTCCACGCCGAGCCCGATCGCCAGGCGCCCAGCTTTCTTGCAGGTGAAGGAAGGCGAGAAAGTGGACGTGATCGGCCACCGCGTGGCGCCGCGTGTCTCCGTCCGGCCGGCCGCCCCTGCCACCGGCGCCGGCCGCGAAAGCGCGGCCGAAGAAACGAAAAAGGACAAGAAGGCGAATGAGGTCCCTCCTCCTCCCATGCCGCATGCGCCCACAGCCGCCGGCCGACTGGTTTGAGCTTTCGCGGTTGACGGCGGCGCCGTCCGCTCCGGAGCCGCGCCCGAAGCAGAACCAGTCCCGATGGATGACTGGAGCCTGATCCGCAACGCCGCCGGTCAGAGCGGATGGGTGCTCACGCGGCGTCTGTTCATGGCCATTCCCGACGAAGTCGCGCAGTACGCGGAACGCCGCCGGATCGTGTCCTATTTCAAGCTGGGGGAGACTCGCGACGGCAAGACCGTGAAGCCGACCTGGCTTTGGACCACCATCGATCGGGGGCTCGAGCCGTACGACTTCGACGGCATTCGCGTCTTCGTCTGGAGCACGCGGCGCACCGCTACGAGACTTCCTATATCGAGAGAAATCTGAAGGGCTTCTTGCCGGTCGTCACCGGGCCGGTTCCGGCGCCGAAAAATCGGTCCGCCAAGGATTCACGCCCAGCGCGGAACGGCGCCGGGCTTCTCGATTATTGTCGAAAAAAAGGATGGACTCCGCTACCGGCGCAGCTTTGCTTTTGTGGAGAATCGGGTTCGCTTTTCCGGTGAGGAGCGAGTCGAGACTCCCGTAGGCCAGATCGGCGAAGAGAGCCCGCCCGCTCCTGCTGCCAGCGACGAGGCTGCTGGCCGGCGCAAGATTCGTTTTATGGCCGCTTGAAGAGACGTATCCGCCGCCTATTTGGGCGTTGATTTCACGATGCGGGAGATCGAGAATACCTTTCCATCGCGCAGGACCACGGTGACGCTTTCGGTGGCTCGTCTGATACCAATAGGTTTCGGTCAAGGCGTGGGCTTCTCCGCCGCTGACGCTCATCGAAGGCTTGCCGAAAAGCTTCACCAGCTCGGCGCGATCCATTCCTCGGTCACGACGCTGAAACTGACTGGCGCGGCCGTGGGCGCGGAAGGGTCGGCGCCCGGGGACGCTCAATTTCCGGCTCATCCGCGGGCATCGGGCGGGAGTCTTCGGGGTGCCCCACTCTTGCGGCTGCGTCCGAAGCATTGCCCATCTGGCGGAATGACACCGACCATTGACTTTCCGGCGGCCGCCGGCGGCTCGCCGTTTTTCCGTCGATGCTTCCGTGTTCGATCATCGCCTGGCCGTGCAATAGCGGCGTTCCGGCGCACAGAATCAAGATTGGCAGGTATGGGTCTATGTGGCACTCTTTTTCTCCTTGGGACTCTCATTCGATATATATCACGCACGACGCCCTCGATTCCCTTAGATCGTTGACTAATTGTGATCGGGTAAATTCCCTTAGAAATTTCGGGGGCGCTACGCGGAAGATCCGGCTGCCAGGAACAGCGGACGCAGCAATTGGTGATCGCGGCAGACGCGATCGAGCGCTTCGGTGACCTGGTTCAGCTTGCGGTCGAGACCGCCGCCTTTCCTCTTCATCGAAGACCAACAGCAACGTTTGTGCTTCGCCGACGGCTCGATCGGCGCGCGCCAGCAGACTCCTGGGCGGCAGTGCGATTCTCTTTCGAAAATTCCGTCTCGGCAAGCGTGACGAAGCGCAATGCGGTCTGCAGTTTCGATTCGATGAAATCCAGCACCTGGCGATCCGTCTTGGCGCGCAGCCTTGACAACTTATCCATTTCCGGGGATGTAGTCGCAGTGCAAAATTGTGGGCTCATCAGTCTGCTCTCATCCAGATAAGACGCAGCGATGAGGCAAATAGGATCGGTGAAATTTTGATGAATGAAATGCAGCCGCCGCGAGTTCAGAGGCTGCCGGAACCGCGCGTTCTGAACTCGTGCTTCTCGATGATGATGGCGGCCTTGGTCTCTTCGGCGCGGATGACGCGGCCGTGGGCGACCAGCTTCAAGGGAATGGCGTCGTTGAGCTGCGCCGGCCAACTGACTGCCAGCTCGACCCGGTCCCCCTCTTCGAGGGCGGATTCGGTGCTGATGAGAAGGCCGCCGCTGCTCATGTCGATCGTCTTGCCCGTTCCCACGGTCTTGATGGTCTTTTTGACGCCGGAACCGTGCCCGCGGTCGCCTGCTCGACCACTCGCTCGCGGTGTGTCAGACGCTGTGGCGCGAGCCGCGGGCGAGCTTCACGTCGCCCGAGCTCACCTTCGACGGCGATCCACTCGATGCCCAAGCCGGTGCAGACGGGGGGCGTGCCGATCTGGGTGAGCGGGCGGTGCAACGCGCGCGTCGCGCGCACGGCTGGCCCGCTTCGGGAGCGGATGGATCCCGTGGGGCGAGGACGCGGCGGATCCGGTGGCGAGCATCCCGCGGATGCGCGCCGCGGTCGACGAGGCCGGGGGCGACGGCGCCGCGCTCGCGGTGCTGGCTCCGCTGCCACTGGCCCGGCATCCGGACCGGTCACTCGACCCGGGCGCGACCATGGATCGTCTCGGCCCGCTCGTCGAGGCCGGCGTCACCGACGTGCTGGCCCACGTCCGGATGCCCGACTCCAGCGCGCCGCGCAGGACGTCTACTCGGAGCTGGTGGCGGCAGTGAAGGAGGCGACCGGAGGCTGACGCGCGGCCGTGCGGTCAGGTCGCGGTCGAGCTCCAGCATGCGGATCGCGTTGCCGCGCAGCACCTTGTACGCGGTCTCGTCGTCGAGGCCGGAGTCGGCCACCATCTTCTCGACGTACTCCTTGGAGTTCGGCCACGTCGTGTCGGTGTGCGGATAGTCGGTCTCGAAGCAGATGTTGTCGACGCCGACGGTGTCGAGGTTGTTGAGCCCGACCCGGTCGGCGGTGAAGCAGCCGAAGACCCGGCCGTAGTAATAGGACGACGGCGGCTCGGGGATGAGCTCCTTCGAGTGCTGCCACGAGTCGTGCTGGTCCCACACGGTGTCGGCCCGCTCGAGCGCGTACGGGATCCAGCCGATCTGGCCCTCGCTGTACGCGAGCTTGAGCTTGGGGAACGTGATGAGCTTGCCGCTGAAGAGCCAGTCGCCGAGCGACGCCATGGAGTTGTTGAACGCGAGCATGCCGCCGACTCCTTCGGGCGCGTCGGGTGACGCCTTCGGGTCGGTCGACGACGAGCCGATGTGCATGCACAGCGTCACGCCGGTGTCGTTGCACACCGCCAAGACCGGATCCCAGTAGCCGGTGTGGATGCTCGGCAGGTTGAGCCGCGTCGGCAGCTCGCTGAAGCAGAACGCGCGCACCCCACGTGCCGCGTTGCGCCGGATCTCCTCGACCGCGAGGTCGACGTCCCAGAGCGGCATGAGGCAGAGCGGGATGTTGACGCCGCCTGACGGCTCGCACCACTCCTCGACCATCCAGTCGTTGTACGCGCGCACGCAGGCGAGCGCGAGCTCCTTGTCGTTCGCCTCGTAGAACGTCTGGCCGCAGAAGCGGGGGAACGTCGGGAACGGCAGCGAGCCGTCGACCCAGTTGAGCTCGAAGTCCTTGATCCGCGCGTCGCGCTCGTAGCAGCCCGGCCGCATGTCGTCGTACGTCACCGCGGTCATCGTCATCACCGTGCGGTCGAACGACGTCGACGGTGCCGTCCGGCGTCGCGCTCGAGCGGGATCGCGACGAACTTCTTCTGCACGTAGATGAGACGGTCCTCGTAGATCCAGGCGTCGCCCCACTCGCCGTTCGGGGTCCTCGGTGTTGGTGTACTTCGCGCCCGGGTGCTTCACGAACGGCGCCCACCGCTTGCGCTCGACCCGCGGCCCCTGCTCCCGGTACTTCTCCGGGAGCCAGGTCTGCCAGACGTGGGCCGGCTCGACGACGTGGTCGTCCACGCTCACGATCTTCGGAATCGTCATTGCTGCACGTCCTCCGCGAGGCGCCGTCGGGTCCCTCCGGGGCCCGCCCGGCGGGTGTGACGCGACTGTTAGATCCACCGTACCATGACGCCCATGTCAGCAAACTCGACGGGGAAGCGCAACGGCGTCCGGCTCGGCGCCGGCTCCCGGTGAGGCGCCGATGCCGGCGGCCGACGCGGCCGCACTGTTGCGCCGGAACGCGTCCGACCCCGAGCGTCCGTGACCGCTTCGCGCTGCAGTTCGGCGACCGGGCGTGGACGCACGGGGAGTACGTCGCCGAGTGTCACCGGTTCGCGAACCTGCTGCACGACGCGCCGTCCCGACCGGCCGCGCTCGGGCGGTGCACGTCGGGGTGCTGCTCGACAACACGCCGGAGTACCTGTTCGCGCTCGGCGGCGCCGCGCTCGCGGGCGCCGCGGTCGTCGGCATCAACCACACCCGGCGCGAGGAGCATCTGCTGCGCGACCTGCAGCACACCGACTGCGACGTGCTGATCAGCGAGCCGCGCCACCTTCCGCTGCTCGAGCCGATCGCCGGCGGGCTGCCCGAGCTGCTCGTGTCGAACCGCTACCCGGACGAGTCCGATCCGGCCGTGGCGCATCGGTACCGATCTCGACGCGGCGCTGGCAGCCGTCGCTGCGACGGACCTGGGGATCGAGCCCGGCCCCGACACGCTGTGGGGCCTCATCTTCACCTCGGGAACCTCCGACGCGCCGAAGGCGGTGATCTGCACGCAGCGCCGGCTCCTCGTGACCGGGCAACCGCATGGGGATCATCATGGACCTCGACCGCAGACGACATCGGCTACGTGTGCATGCCGCTCTTCCACTCCAGCGCGCTGATGGTCGGCTGGGCGCCGTCGCTCGTCTACGGCGCGTCGGTGGGACTCGGCCGCCGGTTCAGCGCCTCCGGCTGGCTCGGCGACGTCCGGCACTACGGCGCGACGTACACCAACTACACGGGCAAGCCTCTGGCGTACATCGTGTCGACGCCGGAGCAGCCCGACGACGCCGAGAACACGCTGCGCGTGGCGTTCGGCAACGAGGGCTCACCGGAGGTCGTCGACCGGTTCGCCCGCCGCTTCGGCCTCGAGGTGATCGACGCCTACGGCGCGACCGAGGGCGGGGTCGCGGTGAACCGCGACGTCGAGGCACGCGCCGGTGCGCTCGGCCAGGTCGGCGAGAACGTCAAGGTCGTCGACGCGCGACGGGCAACGAGCTGGCGTCGCGCGCGGTTCGACGCCGACGGTCGGCTCGCCAACGCGGACGAATGCGTCGGCGAGATCGTCAACACCGCCGGCGCCGGCCCGTTCGAGGGCTACTACAACAACGACGAAGCCAACGCGAAGACCTTGCGCTTCGGCTGGTACTGGAGCGGTGACCTCGGGTACCTCGACGACGACCGCTACCTGTACTTCGCCGGCCGCAACGCCGACTGGCTCCGCGTCGACGGCGAGAACTTCCCGGCCCAACCGATCGAGACGACGTTCGGTCGTCATCCGGACGTGGTGCTCGCCGCGGTCTACGGCGTGCCGGACGACCAGGCCGGCGACCAGGTGATGGCCGGGCTCGTGCTCCGCGACGGCGCGACGTTCGACCCGGTGGCATTCGCCGCGTGGCTCGACGCGCAGGACGCGATCGGCCCGAAGTGGCGGCCGCGCTACGTCCGCATCCTGCGCGACCCGCCGACAACCGGTACGAACAAGATCGTCAAGCGGACGCTCGTCCACCAGAAGTGGCGGAGCGACCGGGTCAACGGCGACACGGTCTACGTCCGCGGTCGCGGCGACGCCCGAGTACCGCGAGCTCGACGGCGAGCAGGAGCAGATGCTCCGCGCAGTTCGTTCGTGGCGAATCAGCGCGAGCGCTTCTGGGATCTCTAGGCCTGGACGCGACGAAGGGACGGGCCCGGAGGCCCGCCCCTCGCTGCAGTTGGGCCTGGTGATCAGGCCGGGATGTCGATGAAGGACTGCGGCGTTGAACGACATCTTCTTCAGGCCGCCGGAGCCCTTGAGGCCCTTGGTCTTCGGCGTGCAGTTGGTCGCGCAAGGTCGTCGCGTCCTGGTCGAAGACGAGGTGCAGCGTCGGGTGCTGCCCGGCGAACGAACCCGTGACGCTCGCCGAACCGACGCCGGGCTCATTCATCGTGATCGGGCTGGCCGCGGTGAACGTGCCACCCGCGGCGTAGTGGATCGTGGTCGCGTTGTACTTCGCCGCACCCTTGACCTTGGCGCCCGGACCGAACGTCGCGGCCGGCAAGTTGGTCAACGCGAGAGCCGTGCAGTCGGACGACGAAAGGTTGATCGTGAACTTGCCCTTGACCGACGTGACGCCGGAACTGCCCGAGCAGCTGCCCGACTTGACCTTCGCCGACATCGTCGTGGGCGTTGCCGGTCCGCCGAACGTCAGCGGAGTCGGGCTGAACTTGATCTTCCCGCTGACCGAGCAGTGCAGCGACCCGTGCGCGTCGACGGGTGCCGCCTTTGCCCATGCGCCGGTCGCCGTGACGACGCCCGCCCCGAGCGTGAGTGCGACCACTGCAGTAAGTGAGATCAACCGTCTTGCCATGTGAACCCCCCGGTTCGTCTCCGGCCCCGTGGGCGGGTGCCCGTTGGGCCGCTCCCTGACTGCCACACCCCCATGGCTCGCCGGAGCGTATAAGCCGTTCCCGGATCTGACAACCAGGTTCTCCGTTAGTTTTCGATTCTCGGGAGAACATCATTATCAACGCAGAGCGGAAGGATCCGGGGGTTCCGGGAGGGTCGGAGTCTCGACCACCCGGGGGAGGTGAGGCCAGGTCGGGCGTCAGCCGCCGAGACCGCGCCGGCAGAACTCCCAGGTCTCCTCGGCGGTGAGGCGCAGCTTCGGGTTCTCCACCAGGCGGTTCCCGATCCAGGTGTACATCACGGTCTGCTGCAGGAGCTGGGTGGCCCGTCGCGGTGTCGTCGACCTGGATCGTGCCGGCGTCGGCGGCGGCTGTCAACGAGCTCGAACAGGAGGCGCGAGAGCGGCGCCAGAGCCGCGCGCACCCGCTCGGAATGGTCGGCGGCCAGGCGCATCGAGAGCTCGGAGATGGCGCGGCGGTTGTGGATGCCGCGTTTGCGGGGCTGCTCCGCCGGGTCGCACCACTCGTGCAGGCGGATGGCGCAGGCCCGGAGTCGCTCGAGCGGATCGGTTTCCTCGTCGACGGTGCGGCGGATGTCCTCGCCGGCCTCCCGAGCGGTCTCCTCGAGCAGGGCGAGCACCAGCTCGTCCTTGCCGTCGAAGTACTCGTAGAAGCCGCGGAGTGACTGCTTCGAGCGGTCCACGACCTCCTGGATCGTGAACTCCGTCGTCCCCTTCTCGTCGATCAGCTCGAACGCAGCGTCGAGGTAGCGCTGGGCCCGCTGCTCCGCGCGCGACCGGGCGGCGTCCATGCTGCGGGACACCGCGCGCCGGCGCCAGGCCGCCTCGTTCGGCGTCCGGCGGAGGCATCGAGCGCGGCCATCTGGGCCTGCTTTCACCGGGGAAATCTACCTGGCTCCCGGCAAGAGCATTCTCGGCCCGTCTCCGAGATCGTCCCGTCCGGCGCTTCGGCTCGGGGGTTTGACGCCCCGGGGGTGAGCCGACGCACCGGACCGGGTTCCGACGGATAATACCGTTCTCCCGGTGTCGAGGTTGTCCAGGAGAAAATGACCCATCTCATTCTTGGAGAAGTAGCGTTCTCGATCGGCCCCTTGCCCGGCCACTGTTGCCGGCGCACACAGAAGGATCGAGCGGTGCTCCTGACCCTTGGCTACGACATGCGAGCTCCGGCGTTCGGAGCACCGCCGAGCCGGCTGTACTCCGCCGCGCTCGAGCAATGCGAGTGGGCCGACCGGCTCGGGTTTCGCCGCGGTGACGTTCATGGAGCATCACGCGTCCACCGACGGCTATCTCCCGTCGCCGATCGTGCTGGCGGCCGCGGCGGCGGCACGCACGCGCACGCTCGTCATCAACATCGCGCCGATGATCCTGCCGCTGTACGAACCGCTGCGGGCGGCCGAGGATCTCGCCGTCCTCGATCTGGTCGCGCAGGGGAGGTTGTACCTGATCGTCGGTGGCGGCTACCGGGAAGAGGAGTACGAGCAGTTCGGTCTCTCGATCGACGACCGGCCGGCGCGCATGGAGCAGGCGATCGACACGCTGCGAAGGGCGTGGACCGGGCGAGCCGTTCGACTACGAGGGCCGCACGGTGTGCATCCTGCCGCGGCCGCACACCCCGGGCGGGCCGCCGATCATTCTCGGCGGTACCTCGAACGCCGCGGCCCGGCGTGCCGCGCGGATCGCCGACGGGTTCCTGCCGTCGGCGCCGAAGTTCTTCGAGGCCTACCGCGAGGAGCTGGCCGCCTGGGCCGCCCGGTCCCGCCGCCGGTGGAGTCGGACGACGTCGGCCCGCTGTTCCTCCATGTCACCGAAGACCCCGAACGAGACTGGGCGACGCATCGGCCCGCACGCGCTGCACGAGATGAACGACTACGGCGCTGGGCGAAGGGCAACCCGGACCACCCCTACCGATGCGTCGAGGATCATCGACGAGCTGCGAGCCACGGGGCGCTATCTCGTGCTCACCCCGGACGAGTGCGTCGCGCACGCACGCGCGACGCGGCGCCTGTTCCTCAAACCGCTCATGGGCGGGCTTGATCCCGACCTCGCGTGGGAGAGTCTCGAGCTGATCGAGTCGAAGGTGCTCCCCGAGATCTCGGAGCCATGACGATGCGTGCAGCGGAGTGCGCCGCTGGCGGCGATCGTTTGCGTCGCATTGCTCGGGCGGCGCGGCGTGCGACAGCAGGACGGCGGCGAAGCGTGCGCGGAGTCGGATGCCGTCACGCACCACGACGACCACCCAGCCGCGCCCGGCCGGGCCGAGTGCCGACATGGCGCAGGAGATCAAGGGCGGCAACGGCGTCTTCATCGGCGCGGCCACGCCGGCGAACGTCGCGAAGGTCGGCTACGTCGAGCACGAGTACGCCGCTGCGGGTACGGCGACGTCGTATCGGCTCGACGGCGCGATGGCCCACGACGGTCGTTGGAGCTCGTGCCCGCCGACGCCTCCGCGCCGTACCGCACCCGTGTGCTCGTGCGGCGGCCGGCGGACCCGAAGGCGTTCAGCGGCAACGTCGTCCTCGAGTGGCTGAACGTGAGCGGCGGAGTCGATGCCGATCCCGACTGGTCGAGCCTGCACGAGGAGATCGTGCGGCGCGGCGATGCGTGGGTCGGCGTCTCGGCGCAACGGATCGGCGTCATGGGCGGACCGGTGCTCGTGAAGGTCGACGTCCCGGGTGCCGAGGCTGCGGGCAAGGGTCTCAAGGCGATCGATCCGGCGCGGTACGGGTCGCTCGAACATCCGGGCGACGGATTCTCGTTCGACATCTACACCCAGGTCGCCCGCGCGGTGCGCGCCGGCGCCGGCATGGGCGGTCTGCAGCCCCGGAAGCTGATCGCAGTGGGCGAATCGCAATCGGCGTTCGCGCTCGTGACCTACTACAACGGCGTGCAACCGCTCACCCACGCGTTCGACGGCTTCCTCGTGCACAGCCGCGGGCGGATCGGGCCTCCCGCTCGTCGCAGCCGGGCAAGTACGGCGGACATCGCCGGTTCGATCGGCGGCGGTTCGACGATCTTCCGCACCGATCAGGACGCGCCGGTCCTCGACATCCAGACCGAGACGGACGTCGCGAGCATTCTCAACTCGTATGTGGCTCGCCAACCCGACAGCGACCGCTTCCGGCTCTGGGAGGTCGCCGGCACCGCGCACGCCGACCAGCACCTCCTCGGATCGGCCGCGGAGTACATCGATTGCGGCGTGCCGGTCAACGACGCGTCCGATGCACCTCGTCGCCAAAGCGGCGCTGCGCGCGCTCGACGACGCTGGATCACCACCGGCGAGGCCCCGCCGACCGCGCCGCGCATCGACGTTGCGCCGGGCGCGGCCCCGCAGATCCGCCGCGACGCGGACGGCATCGCCCGTGGCGGCATCCGCACCCCGCCGATCGACGTGCCCGTCGTCGTGCTGTCGGGCGCGCCGGGGCCCGACCCGGCGGTGATCTGCTTGCTCGACGGCTCGACGAAGCCACTCCCGGCGGCACGGCTCGCGCGAGCTCTACCCGTCACCGCGCCGCGTACGTCCGCAGCGTACAACGCGGCTGCCGCCGCGACGATCAAGGCCGGCTTCGTGCTGCCGGAAGACCGCGCGGCGCTCCTGGCGTTCTCGGATCCGGCGCTGATCTCCGGGTAAGCGTCGCGCCCCGTCGGGCGCGGGGATTCGAGCGGCACGTGGGTCGTTGTGTCCGGCTGGCTACAGCGGGGGAGTGACACCGTCGAAGGCGCGACATGGGACGGGAGGCAACGGAAATTGAGTCACCAGCTCAGCGCGGGCTCGGCGACGTGCTGGTGGCGTGCGGGATCCTTGCCCCCCAGGCCCTCGCCGACTCGGTGCGGGCGCAACTGAAGGACCACATCCCGCTCGACCGTCGACTCCTGACCGCGGGCGTGGTCACCCGTCGTGATCTCCTGGAGGCGCTCGACGACGTGTGGGGCGTGCCGGCGATCGACCTGATGGTCGACCCACCCGACCCCGAGCTCATGCGGGCGATTCCGCGCGAGCTCCTGCGGGCGCCAGCGGTGGGTGCCCACATCACGTCGAGCCATCTGGCGCGGTCATCGTGGCGACGGCCGAAGTGCCCGACGGCGGAGCTCGAGGAACCGCGTTCGGGAAACGCTGGTCGACTCCGGTCGGGCGACTGCCGCGTGGATCTGCATCTCATCACGACCGGTTGGGACCTCACCCAGGCGTTGCTCGGCGTGTTGCCGTCCGAGATGGTGGAGCAGGCCGCGGAAGCGCTCGCGTCTGCCCGGCCCGAGCTCTCGGCCGAATTGGGTTGGGCGCGCTGGCAGCGCAACGCGGTCGCTGGTCGCGGCGCTCGTGCTCGGGCTCGCGCTCCTGGTGTCGGTTTCGCACACGGTGCTGCGTCCTGCTCGTCGCACGTGAACGTCATGTTCTTCGTCGGCGTGAGCTTCAAGATCGTGGCTGTGCACCGTCGGGATGCGTCGCGTCGCTCGGATCGAGCGCGAGCAGGAAACCACCAATCGTGCGCCCGCGGCGCGACTCTCCGACCAGAGCCTGCCGAGCTTCACGATTCTCGTCCCGCTGTATCACGAGGCCGATGTGCTGACGCATGTCGTCGAACACGTCCGCGCACTCGACTACCCGATGTCGAAGCTGCAGGTCCTCGTGCTGCTCGAGCTCGATGACACCGAGACGATTGCCGCGGCGCAAGCGGCTCGACGCTCCGTCGTGCGTGAACTTCGTCGTGATCCCGCCGGGTGGTCCGCAGACCAAGCCGAAGGCGTGCAACGTCGGCCTCGCGTTGGCGGACGGCAAATACCTGGTGATCTACGACGCCGAAGATCAGCCCGAGCCGGCGCAGCTCCGGGAGATCGTCAGTCGCTTCGCGGACGACAGATCCGGACCGTCGTGTGCCTGCAGGCGCGGCTCAACTACTTCAATGCCGACGAGAACCTGCTCACCCGATGCTTCACGCTCGAGTACTCGCTGTGGTTCGACGAGCATGCTGCCAGGCCTCGACGCGTGGCGACTCCCGATCCCGCTCGGCGGCACCTCGAACCACTTCACCACCAGCGTCGTTGCGGTACCTGCGGGGCTGGGATCCCCACAACGTCACCGAGGATGCCGACCTCGGTCTCCGCGCCGCTGCGCACGGAGCTGCAGATCGGCATCGCGGACTCGACGACGTGGGAGGAGGCGTGCTCGCACTGGCGGCCGTGGATCCGTCAGCGCACGCGATGGATCAAGGGGTACATGGTCACGGCGCTCGTGCACTCCCGACGCCCGCGGCGCTTCTGGCAAGAAGGCGGAATTCGCGGGACGATCGGACTGGTCGGGCTCATCATGGGCACGCCGGCGATGTTCCTCGCCGCCGATCCTGTGGGCGCTGTTCCTGTACTCGTTCCTCGGTGGATCGACGAGGTGGGTGGGGACACCCGCATGGGTGAAGGATGCCGCGTCCGCGAATCTCGTCATCGGCAACGTCGCCGTGATCGTGCCTCTCCGCGCCTGGCCGCCCGCCGGAGGAAGGCGTACGCGCTGATGCCATTCGCGCTGCTCAATCCGGCGTACTGGATCCTGCACTCGATCGCCGCCTGGCGCGGCACTCTTCCAGCTCGCCTACGCGCCGGGTAGCTGGGAGAAGACCCCGCACGGTCTCGTGCACGGGCCCGGAGCGCTGAGCTCCGCGTTCCCGGTCGGGAGCTCGCCTCAGCGGTCAGCGATCAGCGGCCGTGGGTCGGATCCGGATGGCGACACCGGATGCGTGTGGCATCGCGGTCAATGGATCGACCGCGTCCGTCTGACTCGTGAGCTGGCCCGGGCTGCGTCCCGCACGGCCGTGCCCGATCGATACGACGCCGGGCCGCAGCGATGGATCGATCGCCACGACCGCGGTGAGCTCGCCGTGCACGCTCGAGACGTCGGCTTCGTCGCCGCCGTGCACTCCCGCTGCCTCGGCATCGATCGGGTGCAGTCGAACGATGCGCTCCTCGCCCTTCCGGCCGTAGCGAATCGAGTTGTTCCACACCCCGTCCCGGCGCGGGACGAGCACCAGGTGCTCAGCGGGAGCCACGGAGCCGAGCAGGCGTTCCAGCAGCACCGGTGGAGCGATGCGCCACTTCCCGTCGGGCAGGAGCCCGCGGACCCACCCCACCTCGACCGGGATGGGGAGGCCGTGCGAACCGGCATCGAGGATCGCGTCCGCTCCGAGTGGTGAAGCCGCCAGCAGCCGTTCGAGGAAGGCCCGATCATCGAGTGCATCCGGGCCGGCTTCGCCGACGAGACCTACGCCGGCGCGCTCGGCGAGCGACGCAAAGATCCACCAGGCGGGTCTTCTCCGGCCCCCGGCCGTCACGACGGCATCCGTGGACTGGACCGCCGACCGCACCGACAGCTGCGACGTCAGCGTGACGTCGAACCGTTCGAGCTGCCCCGTCGCGGGCAGCACGTGGGTCGCGAGGGACGTGAGCTCGCTCTCGACGACGTCGACCATCACCAGCGCGTCGAGTCGTGACAGGGTGGCGCGCAGGCGGTCAGGTTCGGGAAGCGCGGTCAGCGGATTGCCGCCGGCCACCACGAGGACGCGCACGTTGCCCGCGTCGATCTCATCGGCGAGTGCGACTGCGGGCACCTGACCGGCCACTCGTGGGAGCTCGGGCCGGCTCGCGGGACCGGGCCGCGGCCGCGTCGTCCGACCCGGCCCGCGCGCACTCGTCCGAAGATCCCGTCGTGGAAGCGCATTCCACCGTCCCGATCGAGCGAACCGGTGAGGATGAGGAGCACCCAGCGCAACCATTCGGCGACGACTCCGTCGCGACTCATCGTGACGCCCGTGCCACAGAGCATCGCCAGCCGGCCGGGACGGGCGCGGATCGCGTCGATCAGCCGATCGATCTGCTCTCGAGGGAGCTCCGCGGCCGCCGCGGCGCCGCTCGACGGTGAACGGCGCGAGCGCGCGCTCGAGCGCTTCGACGTCTCCGGCGTCGCAGAACTGTGCAAGCTCGCCCCGATCGGCACCGTCGGCGAGCACGGCCGCGGCGACCGCGGCGAGCACCGCGATGTCGGACCCGGGACGCACGGCGAGATGCTCGTCGGCATTGGCCGCGGTCTCGGTCTCGCGTGGGTCCAGCACCCAGACCGAGCCGCCGGCCTGGCGGTAGCCGCGGAGGTGTTGGACCGGATCTGGGAGGGTCGTGCCGTAGCCGTGCGAGATGACGGGATTGCTGCCGACCACGAGGAGGAGCCCCGGACGGCTGGGATCCCACACCGGGTTCAGCTCGGGCGTACCGGTCACCAGCTGCGCGGCGACGAGCACCGGCGCGTTGTCGACCGTCGTCGCGGTGTAGAAGGCGCGGCTGCCGATGGCACGGTGCCACTGCACGGTCGCGATCTGACCCGCGGCGTCGTACGCGAGCCCTGTCGCCAGGTACAGCGCGACGGCGTCCGGACCATGGGCCGCGCTGCTCGTCGCGACGACCGCGGCGAGATCGTCGAGCGCCTCGTCCCAACCGACCGACACCCCGCGAACCGGGGCTCGTCGAGCCGGTCCGGACGGTGGTGCCACTCGGCGAGTCCCCGCCCCTTCGCGCACGTGTAGCCCCGAGACGCCGGATGGTCCGCGTCGCCCCGAACCCGCACCACGCGATCCCCGTCGACTTCAACGACCACTCCGCACGCCGCCGCGCAGATGCGGCAGTACGAGACGTGTTCGCTCATCGCCGCGTGACCTTATAGTTCCGACGCTCCGACAGGTGGTCGACGCGTCGGGACGGAGAGATGAACTTGCCGACAACTGCAGGACGGTTCACCGGGCAGGTCGCGATCGTGACCGGTGGCGGCGGGAACATCGGTCGCGCCAGCGCTCGGCTCCTGGCTTCCGGAAGGGCGCGGCGGTCACGGTCGCCGATCTGAGTGCAGGAGGCCGCCGACGACCGTCGTCGGCGGAGATCGCCGCCGATGGGAGGTACCGCGCGTGCGCAGTCAACCGATGTCACGGACCCGGATGCGGTCGAAGCGATGGTGCGCGACACCGTCGCCTCGTTCGGCGGGCTCGACGTCCTGCACAACAACGCAGCTGCGATCGCGCTCGAACGCCGAAGGACCAGGACGTCGTCACGATGGACGGCGCGTGCGACTGACTGTGCGGACGGGTGACAGGATGCGGGGATGACCACCGAACGCGCAGAATTCCGCGGCCGCGACGGAATCTGCTCGTTGGAGACGCGGTCGGCGACCCCGCCGATCCGCCCGTGGTGCTGCTGCACGGCGGCGGCCAGACCCGCCACTCGTGGGGAACCACCCTCGGCAATCTCGGTGCGCATGGCTGGCGGGCGTACTCGCTCGACCTGCGTGGACACGGTGACAGCGAGTGGGCGGCGGACGGCGACTACTCACTCGATGCACTCGCCGGTGACGTCGTCGCGATCGCCCGCACCTTCGACGAGGCTCCGGCGCTCGTCGGTGCTTCGCTCGGTGGCATCTCGTCGCTGGCCGCGATCGGTGAGCATCCCGACGAGAAGGTCGGGCGCGCGCTGGTGCTGGTCGACGTCGCGCCGCGGATCGAGGAAGTGGGCCGCAACCGGATCGGCGAGTTCATGATGGAGCACATGGAGTCCGGGTTCGGTTCGCTCGACGAGGTGGCGGATGCGATCCAGCGGTACAACCCGCACCGACCGCGGCCGACGAACCTCGGCGGGCTCGAGAAGAACCTGCGCAAGCGCGACGACGGGCGCTGGTACTGGCACTGGGATCCGGTGTTCATCACCGGTCGTCTCGGCGGCGCCGACGAGACGCGATCGTCCCTCGTCGAGCCGACGCGACTGCAGGCCGCGGCCCGAGCGCTACGCGTACCCACACTGCTGGTGCGCGGCCGCCAGAGCGATCTCCTCAGTGAGGAAGGCGCGCGCGAGCTGCTCGAGCTCGTCCCGCAGGCGCAGTTCGTCGACGTGGCCGGCGCCGGCCACATGGTCGCGGGGGATCGCAACGACATCTTCAACGATGCGGTTGTCGCCTTTCTCGACGACGTACGCGATCCCGGCTGAGCTCGGAGCATCAGCGCCGGTTCCGCAGTGGAACACGAGCTTGCCGCCGCCCGAGCTTGCGGTCCGCGGGTGGTCGGTCTCGCCGGCAGTCTCGGGCGTGACATCGGAGGGTGCGGTTTCGCCGGACGGGGAGCGGTTCGGCCCGCGTCCGATTCAGGGGGCGGTCCGTTCTAGGGTGACGCCCATGGCGAACCCGGTGCTCAACGACAAGCGGTTTACGAAGACGGCCGACGAGTTCGAGCCCGGCTGGGCCGCGCCGGCCCGCACCGACACGGGGACGGTTCCGCCGCCCCCCGGCGCGGCGCCGACCGTGGCCACGATGTCGGCCAACGGCACGTTTGCGAAGACCTTCCTGCTCTGGGTGCTCCTGGTCGTGGGTGGCACCTACGGCTGGTCGCAGGTCACGGTGGATCCGGTCGGCCAGGTCACGCTGCCGGGCTGGATCTTCATCCCGCTGCTCGTGGCGTTCGGACTCGCGATGGCGTGCATCTTCGCCCCCAAGACCGCGCCGTTCACCGCTCCGCTCTACGCCCTCTCGGAAGGCGTGTTCCTCGGCGCGCTGTCCCGGCTCTACGAGCAGCAGTGGAGCGGGATCGTGCTCCAGGCCGTCCTGGCGACGATGGCGGTGTTCCTGGTCTGCCTCGCGCTCTACGTCTCCGGCGCCGTGAAGGTCACCAACAAGTTCATCTTCGTGGTCATCGCGGCCACCGCCGGGATCTTCATCCTGTACTTCGCGTCCTTCCTGCTCTCGATCTTCGGCGTGGACCTGACCTTCTGGAACTCGCCCAGCCCACTCGGCATCGGGATCAGCGTGGTCATCTGCTTCGTGGCCGCGCTCAACCTCTTCGTGGACTTCGAGATCATCCGGCGGATGGTCGTCGCCCACGCACCGAAGCAGATGGAGTGGTACGGCGCGTTCGGGATCACGGTCACGATCGTGTGGCTCTACCTCGAGATCCTCCGGCTGCTCTCGAAGCTGCGCGGCTAGACCAGGGCAAACGCCCGATTCGTCCGTCTTATCCCTTTCTCTTGGGTAACATGGCCGCTCGTCCAGGGCGGACGGTCGACGGGATCGGATGGGGAGGTTGGCGTGGGGGCAGCGCGCACGCGGGCGCGGGTCCGGCTCAGTGCCGTCACCGTCGTGGTCCTCACGATCGCGGCCGGGCTCGTCGCCGCCCTGTCGCCGACCGAACGAGCCGACGCGGCCCTTCCGCCGGGATTCAGCTCGACTCCTGTCATGACCGGGCTGACGCTGCCGACCGCGATGGCGTTCTCGCCGGACGGGAAGGTCTACGTCGCGCAAAAGAGCGGCCTGGTCAAGGTGTACCCGAGCGCGTCGTCGAACAACGGGACGACGTTCATCAACCTCGCGTCGCGTGTGTACGACAACTACGACCGGGGTCTGCTCGGGCTCGCGGTGGATCCGCGTCTCGGCAACGGCACGGGTCACGACTTCGTCTATGTGCTCTACGCGAAGGACGCGCCGCCGGGGCAGAACCCGCCGGTCTGGAACGACAACTGCCCGAGCACGCCCGGCGCGCACACCGACGGATGCGTGGTGAGCGGAACGCTCTCACGGATCCCGGTGAACGCGAACGGCACCGCGGGCAGCGAGCAGATCATGATCGACAACGAGTGGTGCCAGCAGTTCACCAGTCACTCGGTTGGTCACCTCGCGTTCGGGCCGGACGGCTATCTCTACGTGACGGGTGGTGACGGCGCGAGCTACGACAATCCCGACTGGGGTCAGTTCGGCGGGAGTCTCAGCGGCACACCGACGCCGAAGAACCCCTGCGGTGATCCTCCCGGCGGCAAGGGAGTGGCGAACACGTCGCCCACCGCGCGGGGTGGCTCGATGCGGTCGCAGAGCCCCCGCCGACCCGCGGGCGAGGCGCGGGTCCTGAACGGGGCGCTGCTGCGCATCAACCCGGACACCGCGGCGGGGGTCCCGGGGAACCCGCTGTACAGCGCCTCCTCGCCATCGTCGAACGCGTCGCGCATCATCGCGTACGGGACGCGCAACTCCTTCCGGTTCACCACCCGTCCCGGCACGTCGGAGACCTGGCTGGGCGATGTCGGCCTGGGTGACTGGGAGGAGATCAACCGGCTGACGACTCCCACCCCGACCAAGGCCGTCAACTACGGGTGGCCCTGTCTCGAGAACCAGACGCACCTCGCAGGTTTTCGCGACCTGGACATGTGCAACGCGCTCTACAACGACACGACCGATCCGCCGGCGAGTGCGTACTTCGCGTACGAGCACTACGTGAAGGTGAGCTCGAACGACACGTGCGGCTTCAACGACGGCTCCGCGATCTCCGGCCTCGCGTTCTACTCCGGGACGCGCTACCCGGCGGCGTACTCGAAGGCGCTGTTCTTCGCGGACCAGGCACGCAACTGCCTCTACGTGATGACCGCCGGGACGAATGGACTGCCGGATCCGTCGACGACGAGAACGTTCATCGATGACGGCGACAACCCGTTGCCGGTCGATCTCGAGGTCGATCCGATCTCGAAGGACATCTTCTACGTCAACATCGGCGACGGGACCGTCAACCGCATCTCGTATGCGTCGTCGAACCGGCCACCGGTCGCGTCGGCGAGCGCCACACCCACCTCCGGTACGGCTCCGCTGTCCGTGCGGCTGAACGCGTCCGCGTCGAGCGACCCGGACGGCGATGCGCTCACCTACTCCTGGGACATCGACGGCAACGGGACGTTCGGCGACGCCACCGGTCGCACGCCGACCGTGTCCTATGCGAACGGTGGGACGTACCAGGCCCGTGTTCTCGTGACCGACTCCGGCGGATTGTCGGCGACGAGCTCTGCGGTGACGATCACCGTCACGACGGTGAGCGGCCCGGTGAACACCGTGCTCCCGGTGGTCACGGGCCTTCCGCAGGTCGGTGGCACCCTGAGCTCGTCCACCGGTACGTGGACCGGTGCCGCGCCCATCACGTACGCGCGGCAGTGGCAGCGGTGCACGGGCACGTCGTGTGCCGACATCACCGACGCCAAGAGTCAGAGCTACTCGCCGCAGCTGGCGGACCAGGGCGCGACGCTGCGGGTGCGGGTCACCGCGACGAACGCCGGTGGAAGCACCGCGGCGCTCTCGGCCGCGGTCGGTCTGGTGACTGCAGGCGCGGGGAACGTGCCGCCGGTGCCGGTGATCAGCACGCCGGCGGCGAGCCTCAAGTGGAGAGCCGGGGGCACCATCAACTTCGCCGGGAGCGCGAGCGACGCTCAGGACGGGATGGAGCCGCCGTCGCGCCTCGCGTGGAACATCGTCCTCGGTCACTGCACGACGCTGGGTTGTCACCAGCATCCGGTTGCGACGCGAACCGGAGCGACCGGCACGATCGCCGGACCGGACCATCAGGCACCGTCGTACATCGAGTTCACGCTGACCGCGACCGACGCGGTAGGGGCGACCGCGAGCGTGACCCGGCGCGTCTACCCGTCGACGGCGGCGGTCAAGATCCACTCGAGCCCGTCGGGTCTCGAGCTCGCGGCCGGCTCCGAGCAGAGCCCGCCGACCCCGTTCAGCGAGCTGTGGGTCGTGAACTCCCAGGTGCAGCTGAACGCGCCGCTGACCCAGACCGCCGGTGGCATCTCGTACGCGTTCAAGCGCTGGTCGGACGGTCGCGCGGCGACCCACACGCTCAACGTCCCGGCCGCCGCGACCACCTACACCGCGACGTACACCGGCACGTGCCGGGCCACCACGTATTCGGCGGCCGCGTTGGCGGATGCGCCGGCCGTCTACTGGCGGTTGGGGGAAGCGACCGGAACGACCGCGGCAGACGGATCGGGCCATGCACAACCGGGTACGTACATCGGCGGGGTCGGTTTGGGTCAGGCCGGCGGGTTGACCGGTGACACGAATCGCTCCGCCCGCTTCGATGGATCGAACGACGCGGTGGTCCGAAGCCCGGTCTCGGGGATCGCGGGGACGGCGCTCACCGTCGACCTGTGGATGAAGGTGCCGAACGTGACCTGGGGCGGATCCATCGTCTCGTACGGAACGCCCGGGTCGCCCGAGGCGCTCCAGCTGCGTGACGCGCGGGCGTTGGCCGTATCGGTTGCGGGCACGCGGGTCAACACCGGCGTCGCCTTGAACGACGGGTCGTGGCACCACCTCGCGGTCACCTGGTCGGCTGCGAACGGGCGGTTGCGGGTCTACAAGGACGGCAAGCTGGCGTTCTCGGGTTCCGTGCGGGCGGGAGCCACGGTCCCGGGAGGCGGCAGCCTGGTGCTGGGCCATGATCAGGACTGGGTGGGCGCCGGCTACGAGGCGGTGCAGGGCTTCATGGGCCAGCTCGACGACGTGGCGATCTACCCGAAGGTCCTCACCGAGGCCCGGATCCAGGCGCACCGGTACGCCGGCAGCCTCTCGACGTGCCCCAGTCTCATGGCTCTGAGCGCGAGCGCCGCGAGCAACCCCGTGTCGGGCTCGACGGGCACTGCACCCGCGAGCGCGCGGTCAACGTTCTTCTGCGATCTGCACTCGCCCGACGAGGAATTGGCGATCGCTCGGACCGGTTTCATGCACGGACTCTCGAACAGCTAACGAGTCACCGCGGGAGCCGCACCGAGCGAGCCGGACCACGCGGTGCGCAGACGCGCCGTAGCGTGCGGTCATGGACGACCTCCTCTCGCTCTTTCCGCCAGGCACCGAGCGGGCGGACGACGGAGTGCTGGTCGTCGGAGGATGTCGGGTGGACGCGCTCGCCGCTGAGTTCGGCACGCCGGTGTTCGTCGTCTCGGAAGCAGCGCTCCGGGCCCGGGCCCGTGAATACACCGCAGAGCTGAACAGCCCGCTGGCCGCGGTCGCGCGTCGTGTTCGCGTCGAAGGCGTTTCCGTGCACTGCGGTCCAACGAGTGATGGCCGAAGAAGGTCTCGGGCTCGATGTGGCGGGCGGCGGCGAGATCGTGACCGCGATCAAGGCGGGGGCTGACCCGGCGCTACTCGTCCTGCACGGCAATGCGAAGAGCGGCACCGAGATCGCGATGGCGGTCGAGCACGGGATCGGCCTGGTCGTTGTCGACAACGAAGACGACGTGGATCGCCTGGAGGCGACGGTTCCACCGGGGCGGACCCAGGACGTGCTCATCCGCATCATCCCCGGCGTCACGGCGGATACGCATGCCCACGTGCTGACCGGGCACGAGAGCTCGAAGTTCGGCCTGGCCCCCGCCGCGGCGACGAAGCTCATCAAGCGAATCGAGTCGATCCCGAATCTGGCGATGCAGGGCCTGCACGTGCACGTCGGGTCGCAGATCCTGGCCGTCGAACCGTTCGCCGACGCGGTACGGGCCGTCGCCGCGCTCGGCGAGTTCCCGATCTACGACCTCGGCGGGGGACTGGGCGTGAAGTACAGCTACGCCGACGAGCCACCGACCATCGCGAGCTACCTCGACGCGCTCGTCGGTGCGGCACGCGAGCACCTGCCCGCGAGCGCCGAGCTGATCATCGAGCCGGGGCGCAGCATGGTCGCGTCGGCGGCCGCGACGATCTATTCGGTGGTCACCGTGAAGCGCGGCGCGAGCATCTTCGTCGCCGTCGACGGTGGCATGGGTGACAACCTCGAAGTCGCTCTGTACGGCCAGCGGTTCGAAGCGGGTGGTCGTCAGTCGTGCGGCTACCGCGGGCGACGAGGCGGTCACGGTCGTCGGTCGGCACTGTGAGAGTGGCGATGTCCTGGTCGACGGCGTCGTGATGAACGCAGCCGCGCGTCGGGGATCTCGTGGCGATCCCGGTGACCGGTGCGTACTGCTACACGATGGCGAACAACTACAACGGCGCCCGACGCATCCCGGTCGTGTTCGCTCGAGACGGTGCGAGCCGGGCCGTGGTGCGCCGAGAGTCGTGGGCCGACCTCCTGGCACGCGACATCGACTGATCCGCGCCCGCCGCGACCCGGTACGAGGGCCGCGGATCGATTGTCCGCTCTGTGCATCGAAGCGGATGAGAGCACCAGGCCCGGTGTAGGAGGCGTCGAGGCAGGAATAGCATGACGCCGTGCAACCGAGCTCGGCAGGCCAGTCGGGTCCGACGGTGAACCCCTTGGGAGGGGACCACGGTTGGGATGCCTTCCCGTTCGTCGCGCAAGAGGCGATGCCGCGGCCCCGCCTGTTGTTCACGGTCCAGGGTCGCTGGAGCCGGCGAGTCACTGCGGTCGTCGCGGGCGCCGGCTTCGGCAAGACGACCCTGCTCGCGCAGGCGGCCCGCGAGAACCGGTTGGCCCGCACTGGCGTGGACGTGAGCCTTCGGCTCGAGCCCCGTGACAGCAGCCCGCTTCGCCTCGCCTCGCGCATCCTGGCCCAGCTCGGTTGCGGTCCGACGCGGTGCACGGAGCCGGACGATCTCGTCGAGCTGCTCGTCGATGCGCTGTCGGGGCGCGCACCGACGGCGATCTGTCTCGTCCTCGACGACGTGCACGAGGTCGCCTCCGGTTCGGCCGGCCTCGTGTTGCTGCACCGTCTGGTCCGGGCGCTCCCCGGCAATGCTCATGTGCTCCTCGGTTCGCGCACCCTGCCCGAAGTCGGCGTCGCGCGCCTCGTGCTCAATGGCGAAGCGCTGGTGCTGCGCGAGGAGGATCTGCGCTTCACCGCGGCGGAGGTGGTGGAGTTCGCCGGCCTCCGCGGTGTCGAGCCCGAGCAGCTCGCCGCCGCGAACGGTTGGCCGGCCCTCGCCGAGCTGCTCGCACGCTGCGACTGGAGTCACGGCAGGCGAGTACATCTGGGAGCAAGTGATCAGTCCGCTCGATCCGGAACGGCGCGCGCGACTTGTCGAGCTCGCGGCACTTGGCGGTGCGGACGACGAGCTCGCGACGACGATCGCCGGACATCCCGTCCGCCTCGCCGACCTGCTCGCCGACCGTTCCCCTCGTCGCGCGGTCGGAAGCGGGATGGTGGGAGCTGCACGACGTGATCGCGGAGCCGATCATTGCCAACGAGAACGTGACTCGCGTCGCAGACATTCGTCACCGTGGTGGCATCAACGCCCGCGAGCTCGGGGACACGGATCGGGCCCTGCGTCTGTTGGTCGCCGCGGCCGCCTGGGACGAAGTGCTCGTGACGCTCCGGCGTAACTTCGTCCAGCTCGGTGCGCCCGAGGATCCCGCACTCGCCGCCGCGTGGGCCGCGCTGATGCCGACGTCCCTGCAGTCCGAGCCCGAGGTGCTCCTGCTGCAGACGGTCGCCAAGACCGTCGCCAGCCCCGAGCGGAGCTACGAGCTCGGCCAACAGGCGGTCGCGGCCTTCGCGGCACGCGATGACGTGGAGGGCGAGATTGCTTCGATCGCTCGCCTGGCGGCGATCGCGTACAGCCTGCTGGACGGCGAGCTCATCGTTCCCTACCTCGCGCGCATCTCCGAGCTGGCCGAGACCGGCCATCCGTGGGCGGTGGCCTTCGACTCGGTGTGCCGCGGCGCGTACGCGCTGATCGCCGGCGATTGGCGTACGTCCGAGGCCATTCTGCTGCCCATCGTGGCCGGGCGGTCGGTGGATCCGTCCCAAGGGCTCGCCGCCTACTTCTGCGCGCGGGCCCAGGTGGAGGGCGGCCGGTTCGAGGAGGCGGCACGAACGGTCGACCGCATGGCGGAGTCGGACCGCAAGCGGATGCAGGACGGTGTGCTGGGCATCGAATTCGCGATCGCCCAGGCCATGGGTTCGGGTGACGAGGTGCTCCGCGAGCTCGCGGCGGTGGCGGAGGCGCGAGTGGACCGGCGACCGTTGGTGACGCGACGCGTGGCCCGGTGCCGACTGGCCTCAGCCCGGGCGACCATCGGGGACCTGGACGGCGCGCGAGAGCAGCTGCTGGAGCTCGAGCTGATCGGGCCACCCACCGACGCGACGATCGACGAAGAGCTGATGGCCGCGGCCGCAGTCGCGGTGGTCGCCGGCTCAGAAGCCGAGGCCGCGGCACTCCTCGCGGAGGTTCCGGATCGCGGGGCGTACTTCCCGCCGCTCGACGGCATGGCGCTGCTCTACGTCCTGCGGCCCGATCTGCGTTCCCGCTACGAAGCGTTCGACCTCGAAGGGCTGCACGCACAACGCCGGGCGTTCGCGGCCGCGTTCGTCCGCGCCCGTGATGGAGATCTCGACCCGCTCGGAGGCTTCGCCTGGCCCCGTCAGCCGGTGGTGCGCTGGTTCGCACCCGCCCCGTGGCTGCTCGAGGCGGCGGTCTACTCGGCCGCGGCGGGGGGCTGTCCACCAGCAGAGCTGGTGCCCGACATCGGTCCGAGCTTTCGTCACGTGCTGCGTGGCCTCGGGGCATCCGCGGTCCCGTCGGTCGCGCGAACGAGCGTGGCGTTCGCGGCCAACCTTCCGGCGACTGCACCCGATGCCCTCGACGTGAGAGTGCTGGGCTCGCTGGAGGTCGACCTCGGTCGCGAGCGTTCCGGCGCGCCCGAGCTGCGTCGCGAGCGCGTGCGATCGCTGCTCGGGCTGCTCGTTGTTCGTCGATCGCTGCGACGCACGGAGGCCGCGGCCTTGCTCTGGCCCGACCTCGGCGCCGACCAGGCGATCGGGAACCTGCGCGTCACGCTCACGCACCTGCTCAAGCTGATCGAGCCCGGCCGCGAGAAGCACGCATCGTCGTTCTTCATTCGGCAGGAGAACGAGCGGCTGACCCTGCGCGACGATCCCGCGCTGCGTGTCGACGCGTGGGAGTTCGAAGCCGCGGCGGCCGAAGCGGAAGCGCTGGAGCGCGCCGGCACTCCGTCGCTCGCGCTGGAAGCGCACATCCGAGCGGTGGAGCTCTGGCGGGGCGAGCTGCTGGCGGACGTCGAGTCCGCGGATTGGGTCGACTTCGACCGGGTCCGCCTCGGCACCCTCTTCTTCCGTTCCGCACTGCGCGCGGGCGAGCTGCTCGCGGCGCGTCACGAGCTCGGCCACGCCGTCGTCATGGCGCAACGGGCCATCGCCGCCGATCCGTGGGCCGAGGCGGCCTACCGGCTGCTGGCCTCGGTCCAGCTCGAACGCGGGGACCGGTCGGCCGCCCGCCGGGTCCTGGAGCACCTGGACCAGGTGCTCAGCCAGCTCGGGGTCGAGCCCGGCCCCGACACCGTCTCGCTGCGGCTCCGCTGCCTGGAAAGCAGTTAACGGCTGGTAAATCCGGCTCCGTCATCATGGGCAACCTGGATCACGTGGTGTCCGGAGGCACGAGCCGAGCCCGCCCGAGACGGCGTGGCGACGGCCCGGGAACGAGCAGGGGTCTTCGGCGCGCTTGACTCGGGGAATACCGTTGTGGAGTCAGTCGCCTGCCGAAAGGGCAGGTTCTGGGGGACGCGGTCTCCGTGTCATCCCGCCAGTTGGCAGGGTGCCGGGAGCGTCTTGAGGCCCTGACTCCACCCTGCCCGGAGCCAGGGTCTCGACGCGTCAGGGCCAGACGAGGTTCACGGAGCGAGTCGGCGACGACGCCGCCAACCTGGGGCGACGGACCAGCAAGGTCGAGTCAGCAAGCCGCCCACGGGACCGGCTCGGAGCCGGGGTGGGCCTCGATGCCGGCCGCGTTCGCGAGCATGGAGAGCATCGTGTACTGGCCGACCACGAAGATCAGCTCGACCAGCGCCGGCGGCTCGAGTGACTGGGCCAGGACCGCCCAGGTCCGGTCGGTGATGTCCGAGCCCCCGTGGAGCTCGTCCGCCGCGCGTAGCAGCGCGCGGTCGAGCGGAGGCCACCGATCATCGTCGGTCACCGCTTCCGCCACCGCGGCGATCTCGGCGTCGTCGAGGTCGGCCGCGCGGGCGAAACCGGCATGCTCCACCCATTCGAACGCGCTGCGGCAGTTCCAGGCGGCGCGCAGCGCGAGCAGCTCGTGATGGCGCTTGCTGAGCACGCCGTTCAGTGCGAGCGCCGCGGCCCATCCGAGGAAGGGACCGAGCAGGTCGGGCTGGCGGGCCAGTACGGCCATCGTGCGCGCCGGCTCGCCGCCGGGTTGCGCCGTCAGCGGTAAGAGCTCGGCGACGTCCGCGCGCAGCTCATCGGCAGCAGGAATCGGAACTCGCGAGGTCTCGGCCACGCCGGCAGCGTAGGCGCGGGGCGCTAACCCATCGTCTTGGCGCCGTCGATCGTCTCGCGGATGATGTCCGCGTGGCCCGCGTGCTGCGCGGTCTCGGCGATGACGTGCAGGAGCACGCGGCGGGCCGACCAGGACGCGCCGGGCTCGAACCACGGTGCTTCCGGGAGCGGGTGCGATGCGTTGAGGTCGATGCGGTCGGTCAGGAGCGCGTCGGTGCGCGCCGCGACGGCGTCGTAAGCCGCCAGCAGGTCGGCAAGCGTCTCTCCCGGCAGCATCCGGAACTCGTCGTTGCGGGCCGCGAACGCTTCCTCGCTCATGTCCATGGTGACCGCTTCCGTACCCTGCACGATGAAGTTGGCCCACCCTTCCTCCGTGGCGGCGACGTGCTTGATCAGACCGCCGAGGCAGAGCGCGCTGGCGGTGGTGCGTTGCGTGGCCTGCTCGTCGGTCAGCCCGTTGACGGTGAACCGCAGGAACTGCCGGTGCGTGGTCAGGGTCTCGAGCAGGTCGTCGTGCTCGGTGGCGATCGTGGTCTCGGTCATCGGTCCTCCTGGATCGTCCTCGGCCGGGCGAATCTCGCCCGGCACCGCAGAACCTACGAGCCATACCGGTCAGTTTTTGTCCTCAATCGTGGAAGACTCTCGGGCATGGCCAACACGAGCGCACGGACGCTGCGGTTGCTGTCGTTGCTGCAGAACCACCGGTACTGGTCGGGCACCGATCTGGCCCAGCGGCTCGGGATCTCGCCGCGCACGGTCCGGCGAGACGTGGACCGGCTCCGCGAGCTCGGTTACCCCGTCGAGTCCAGTCGCGGCGTGGACGGCGGGTACCAGCTGGCCGCGGGTGCCGCGTTGCCGCCGTTGGTGCTCGACAACGAAGAGGCGGTCGCGCTCGTCGTCGGCCTGCAGGTCGCGGCGCAGAGCGCGGTCGCCGGGATCGCCGAATCGTCGGTGCGGGCGCTGGCGAAGGTCGTGCAGGTGCTGCCACCCCGGTTGCGGCGCGAGGCGGAAGCGTTGCGTTCGATGACGGTTCCTGCGCCGTGGGAGCGGAGTGAGGCGACCGTCGACCCGGCACTCCTCGTCACGATCGCGCAAGTGTGTCGCGACGATCAGCGGCTCGAGTTCTCGTACACGAGTCGCGGTGGTGACCACACGGAACGATGCGTGGAACCGAATCGACTGGTGCTGCTCGGTCGGCGGTGGTATCTCGTCGCGTTCGACCCCGACCGCGATGCCTGGCGGAGCTTTCGCGTCGACCGCATCACTGCGCCGCGGGCGCTCCGCGGTCGCTTCGAGCCCCGCGAGCTCCCGGCGACGGACGCGGCCGCGTTCGTGCGCGAGGGGATCGAGCGTCAGACCTCCGTGCATGAGATCGAGGTGATCGTCGACGCACCGGCACCGGTGGTGACCGAGCGGATCGGCCGTTGGGCGAGAGTCGAATCGATCGACGACGGCCACAGCCGGGTGCGGATGACCACGGACTCCTTCGACTGGCCGATCTTCGCCCTCGGCGTCCTCGGCGCCGAGTTCACGGTGGTCGAGCCACCGGAGCTCACGGTCCAGCTGCGCGAGTGGGGTGCGCGGTTCCGGTGAGCGATGCCGCCGGAAGGCCGGGTGTCACTCCCGGACGAGCTGGGTGATGAGGACGTAGTGGCAGGCCACGGCGGAGATCACCAGGGCGTGGAAGACCTCGTGATAGCCGAAAACGTGCGGGACGGGATCGGGACGCTTGCTCGCGTAGACCACCGAGCCAACGGTGTAGAGCACGCCGCCCGCGACGAGCAGAGCGAACTGGCCGTGGCTCAGCGCGGACCAGAGCGCCGGGATCGCCAGCACCGCGATCCAACCGACGACGACGTAACACGCGGCAGTGACCCAGCGCGGCGCGTCGATCCAGAACACGGTGATCAACACGCCGGCCAGCGCGCCGGCCCACACCGCGATGAGGATCAGGCGCGCGGTCCCCGAGGCGAGGCTCAGCGCGGACACCGGCGTGTAGGTGCCGGCGATGAAGACGAAGATCATCGAGTGATCGAGCCGGCGGAACATCGGGAGCGCCCGGGGTGACCAGTCGACCCGGTGGAGCAGTGCGCTGCAGCCGAACAACGCGATGAGGCTCGCCGCATAGATCGCCGCGGTGATCCGCGCCGTTGACGTCGTGGCTTGCGCCACCAGAAGTGGGCCGGCGATCAGGGCGACGAAGAAGGCGACAAGGTGCGAGAGTCCTCGCAACCTGGGCTTGGTCTTCTGGGGCAGCTCGATTTCGCTCGCCGCGGTCATACGCGTTCCTCGCCTCGCCGGACGGTACTCGACCGAACGGTCTCGGGACGGTTGACCGCGTAATACGCTGACGTCCCGGCGGCGCGGTGCTGCCGTGGGCCGGGCCGTGAGGTCACCGGTCGGTTCGAGTCGGGGAGAGATAGTGCGACAGGGCGACCGGCAGATGCGCCTGCGTGAGATCGCCCTCGATCTGTTCGGGCGTCACGGGGTGCAGCGCACCTCCACGCGGGAGATTCTGAAGGCCGCGGGACTACGGAACCCGTCGGCGATCAGCTATCACTTTGGATCGAAGGCCGGGCTCGTCGAGGAGATCGTTGCGGACCTGCATCGCGACGAGTGGCCACTCCTGCAGCTGCAGATCGATCTCGCGAGCAAGGAAGCACCGAGTGTGCGGGCGTGGTGCGAAGCGGCGGCTGACTCGGCGGCCAAGTTCGTTTCGACCGAGCGCGGTTGTCTTCTCGCTCGCGTTCTCTGGGAGTACGACTGCGTCATCGCCCCCGACGCGTTCGAGACGTTCCTCGGCAGCGCTGACCCGCTTGCGGTCGCATGGCAGGAAGCGGTCAGCGAGACCTTCCCGGCGCTTCCGAGAGTCGTAGCCATCGCTCGGAACTTCCTGGTCATTCACACGATGGAGTGGCTGCTGTCGCGCTACGCAGGGAGAGTCTTGAACGAGAGCTCGGGGCCTGCACTGAGGGTGAAGTATCCGGAGGACATGCGAGAGGCCCTCCTCGAGCTGTCGACCACGTTGCTCGCCTCCGGAAGCGGGTTCACGAACGAGACGATGGTGTTCGAATAGCCGATCGGCGCCCTGAGGAGTCGTGCGCCTTGGTCCTAGCGGTCGAAGACGGTGACGGCCTCGATGTGGAAGGTGTGGGGGAAGAGATCGATCGGCGTGGAGTGGGCGAGCGAGTAGCCGGCCTTGCGCAGGAGGGTCCGGTCCCGTTCGAGGCTGGCGACGTCACAGCTGACGAGGATCACGCGTTGCGCTCGACTGGCCGTGATGGTGTCCACACCGGCCTTGTCCAGGCCGGCCCGACTGGGGTCGGCGACGACGAGCTCGGCCGGCGTCGGCTTCCACGTGGTGACGTCGGCGCGGACGGACGAGACGTCCAGCGTCCGGAGGTTCGCGCGCGGCATCATCCACCGCGCTGCGGTCGCTCTCGACTGCGGTGACTGACCATCCCCGCGCGGCGAGCACGCCCGCGAAGACACCGACGCCGCTGTAGAGATCGAGCGCTCGCGCTGCCGGCTCCATCTCGTCGGCGGCTGCGGTGACCGCGTCGGCGATCGCATCGACGCCGTCGGGTCGCGTCTGGAAGAAGGATCGGGCGGAGATGCGCCACTGGTGGCCGGCGGCGAGCTCGTGGATGTGATCCGAGCGAACGTCGGTCGGAACATCGATCGACGTTCCGAGGGGCGTCGGCAGGGCCAGCCGCTCACCAGTCCGCGCGCCACAGCGGAGGAACACGTCAGATGCGTCGCCGTAGCGCCCGTGGACGATCAGCTCGTCGACGAGCGGATGCGCGACGAGACACGTCTCGACCGGGACGACCCGATGGGACCGGTAGCGCCGAAAACCCGCGCGGCCGTTCGTCACCGCCGCGTGCACCGTCGTGCGGAAGCCGGTCGCGGGCAGCGTCACCGTGCGTCGGAGCCGCGTGCGCCCCGCGTCATCGAACAGGCCCAACGCCGCGGCTACCTGCTCGCGCTTGTACGTCTGTTGGGCCTGGAGGCCGATGTGCTGCCACTGGCAGGCGCCGCAGCCGTTGGCCACCTCCGGGCACGGCGGCCCGACCCGGTTCGGCGACGCTTCGATGACTTCGAGCACGCGGGCATGGACGATGCCGCGCCGGCGGGCCATGGCCTTCACCCGCACCCGCTCGCCGGGGATGGCGCCGGGAATGGAGAAGACCCGGCCCTCGTCGTCCCGAGCGATGCCGTCCCCGCGCAGGCCGAACTCCTCGGGCGTCAGCACCGATGCGGAATCAGGACTCGATGCTGATGTGGCCATCCGCTGCATTCTGGCGGCAATCACGGGGTCGGGCCGACCAGCGCCGGTGCTCGACGGGCCCGAGGCCCTCGGCACGTCGGTGACAGACGGCCGGCGAGGAATCTCCGGGCTCGAAAGAAATCCACCGTCCGGTGTCCTCTGGGGGAGAACCCATTCGTAGTCAGGGGTGAGAGCCGGCAACGGGCCGGCGGAAGAGAGGAGCACCCATGACGGCGACGAGCACCTTCACCCCGGGGGCGACCCAGCCGGAGTCGGGCCCGACCAAGCGCCTCTGGAAGATCGGCACCGCCGCGGGTGTCGCCGCGGCCGCGGCGACCACTGCAGCGGCAGCCTTGGCTCAGGCGGCCGACGTCTCGTTGCAGGTCGCGGGGAAGCCGATCCCGCTGGCCGGCTTCGCGCAGCTGACGCTGGTCGCGTCCATCATCGGCACGGTCCTCGCCGTGGTCCTCTCACGCCGCGCGACCCGGCCCCGGCACACCTTCCTGGTCACGACGCTCGCGTTGACCGCACTCTCGATCATCCCCGACGCATTCGCCGATGCACCGACGTCCACGCGGGCTCGTCCTGGCGCTGACGCACGTGATCGCCGCGGCGATCGTCATTCCCGCACTCGCATCTCGGCTCTCCGACTGACACCCTTCCATCAACCCGAAAGGAACCAATCGCCATGACGCAGTACATGCTCGCCGTGCACCACAGCCCCGACGCTCCGCCCGCCGGACGACATGCAGCAGGCGTTCGAACAGGTCGACCGGTTCAACCAGAAGGTCGTGGCAGTCCGGAGCCTGGGTCTTCGGCGGCGGACTCGAATCGCCCGAGATCGCGACCGTCGTCCGCACCGCGGGCGGCGACACCATCATGACCGACGGTCCGTTCGCCGAGACCAAGGAGCACCTCGGCGGCTTCTGGATCATCGAGGCGCCGGACCTCGACGCCGCCCTCGAGTGGGCGGCCGAAGCGTCGGCGGCCTGCATGGGTCCGGTCGAGGTCCGTCCGTTCCAGGCCGAGTGAGGAAGCCGCACGTTGCCGGCTCTCGACGCCCACGAGCTCGAACGGATCTTCCGGGAGGAATCCGGTCGGGTCGTCGCCACCCTGGTCCGTCTCTTCGGCGACATCGACATCGCCGAGGAGATGGTCCAGGAGGCGTTCGTGGTCGCGACGCGAGCAGTGGCCGGCGACCGGAGTCCCGCCCAACCCGGGCGGCTGGCTCACCACCACCGCCCGCCGTCGGGCCATCGACCGTCTCCGCCGTGAGGCTTCCCGTGATGACCGCCACGCCAAAGCCGCACTGCTCCACGAACAAGCGGAGCCACCCGAGCCGGAGGGCGACGTGAGCGACGACCGGCTCCGGCTCATCTTCACCTGCTGCCACCCGGCGCTCGCCCCGAGCGCGCAGATCGCGCTCACGCTGCGTCTCCTCGGTGGGCTCGAGACCCCGGACATCGCCCGGGCGTTCCTCGTGCCCGAAGAGACGATGGCGAAGCGCCTGGTCCGGGCGAAGCGCAAGATCCGCGACGCCAAGATCCCGTACCGGGTGCCACGCGACGCCGAGCTCCCGGGTCGGCTGCGGCCCGTGCTCGCGGTGATCTACCTCATCTTCAACGAGGGGTACACGGCCACCGCGGGCGACGAGCTCATCCGCGCCGACCTCTGTGCCGAGGCGATCCGGCTCGCACGGATCCTCGCCGCTGCTCATGCCGGACGAGTTCGAGGTGCTCGGGCTGCTCGCGCTGCTGTTGCTCACCGAGTCGCGGCGTGCAGCACGCACCGCGGCGGACGGAAGCGTTGTCTTGCTGTCCGACCAGGACCGGGCGCGCTGGGACCGCGCCTGATCGACGAGGGCCAGGCGATCGTCCGGCGCTGCCTGCGGGCCAACCTGCCCGGGCCCGTACCAGATCCAGGCCGCGATCAACGCGGTGCACAGCGACGCGGCGACCGCCGCCGACACCGACTGGCTCCAGATCGTCGCGCTCTACGACCACCTGCTCGAGATCGCCCCGACCCCGGTCGTCGCGCTGAATCGAGCTGTTGCAGTTGCCGAAGCTCGATGGCCCGGAGCCGGCGCTGGTCATCGTCGACGGCCTCGACCTCGACGACTACCACCTGTTCCACGCGGTGCGGGCGGACCTGCTCGCTCGGGTCGGCCGCGACGCCGAGGCCGCGCTCGCCTACGACCGGGCGATTGCCTTGGCGGGGAACGCCGCGGAGCGCTCGTTGCTCGAGCAGAAGCGTGACGCGCTCCCGATGGCGGCCGGCTGACCCCTTGCCGGACCGGGCCTACGATGACGCCGGTGAATCCGGTCCACGCTCGTCGTTGGTTTGCCGCCACGGCGGCGGCGGTCGGTTTGGGGATCGTGATCCAGCTCTTCGTCACCGCGGACAACACCGGCGGTCACTTCACCAACACCACGAGCCGCGTGCTGAACGTGTTTGTGTTCTTCACGATCCAGTCCAACCTCCTCGTCGGCGTGACGACGCTCCTGCTCGCGATCCGCCTCGAACGGACGTCGACCGTCTTCGCGGTGTTCCGGCTGATGGGGATCGTCGGCATCGTCGTGACCGGGATCGTGTACCACGTAGCGATCCGGGCGTTCCTCGAGCTCGACAGCTGGGCGCTCGCCGCCGATCACCTCCTGCACCTCGTGGTGCCGATTCTCGCGGTCATCGGGTGGTTTGCCGTACGGCCCGCGTGGCCTCACCTCGTGGCGGGTCGCCGGTCTCACCGTCCTCTTCCCGCTCGGGTGGGCGGTGTTTACGATGATTCGCGGCGCGATCATCGACTGGTACCCGTACACGTTCATCGATGTGACTGCGCTCGGGTACGCAAAGGTGGCGATCAACGCGGTGTGGGTCGCGCTGCTGGTCTTCGGCATTGCCGCCGGCGCGACCGCGCTCGACCGCAACCTCAAGGGGATACCGGTGAGCCCGAATCTTGATCAGGAGGCGACATGACGTCGGCCACGGGCGAGCGGACGGTCCATCTGCGGACCTGCCCGCTGTGCGAGGCGATGTGCGGGCTGGAGATCCACGTCGAGGGCGACCAGGTCGCGTTGATCCGCGCGGATCGTGATGACGTGTGGAGCAAGGGTCACCTCTGCCCCAAGGGCACGACGCTGGGCCATCTGCATCACGACCCCGACCGGCTCCGGCAACCGCTCGTGCGCGACGGCGACAGCTGGCGCGAGGTGAGCTGGGACGAAGCGTTCCGTCGGTGCTCGGAGCTGCTCGGCCCGGTCATCGAGCAGCACGGCATCGAGGCGGTCACCGCGTACGTCGGGAACCCGCTCGCGCACAACTTCAGCCTCGGTCGCTACGTCGGCATCCTCATCGGAATGTCCGGGATCCCGATGATCTACAGCGCGGGCACCGTCGACCAGTGGCCGAAGAACGTCAGCTCGCACCTCATGTACGGCGGGATGTGGAAGATCCCGGTCCCGGACATCCAGCGCACCGACTTCCTGGTCGTCATGGGTGCCAACCCGCACGCGTCGCAAGGTTCGCTGCTCGCGTGCCCGGACGTGATGGGGGAGATCGACGGCATCCGCGCGCGTGGGGGGAAGGTCATCGTCGTCGACCCCCGCCGCACCGGGACGGCCGCGGCGGCCGACGAGTGGCTGGCGATCAATCCGGGGACCGACGCCGCGTTGCTGCTCGCGGTGGCGAACGTCGTCGTGGCCGAGGGACTGGTGCGGCTCGGCCCCGTCGCGGAGCTGCTGGACGGGGTGGAGCGGATCGAGGAGCTGGTCGCGGACTGGACGCCGGAACGGGTCGCGCCCGTGACCGGGATCACGGCCGATCGCATCCGCGATCTGGCCCGCGAGCTCGCGACGACCGAACGGGCGGTGATCTACGGACGCATCGGCCTGTGCAACCAGGAGTTCGGCACGCTCGCCAGCTGGCTGGTCGATGTCGTGAACATCCTGACGGGCCACTTCGACGCGGTCGGTGGGCTGATGTTCCCGCGGCCGGCCGTGTGGTCCGTCACCGATCTCCCGATGCCGGGCCTCGAAGGTGGCGTCGAGAACTTCGGCCGGTGGAAGACGCGCGTGCGCGGCGCGTCGGAGGTCCTCGGTCACGTCCCGGTCTCGTGCCTCGCCGAGGAGATCGCGACGCCGGGCGAAGGTCAGATCCGCGCGCTCTTCACCGTGGCCGGGAACCCGGTGCTGTCGACTCCCGGCGGCGACCGCCTCGACGCCGCGCTCGACGAGCTCGACTGCATGATCAGCGTCGACAACTGGCTGAACGAGACGACGCGCCACGCCGACGTCATCCTTCCCGGCCTCTCGCCCCTCGAGCAGCCGCACCACGACGACCTGATCTGGAACTTCGCCGTCGGCAGTGCGGCCAACTACTCGCCGGCGATCTTCCCGCCCGCCGATGGCCGGCCCGAAGAGTGGGAGATCCTCATCCGTCTCGCCGGCGCGTGCCTGGGGGAGGACGCGGCGGAGGTGGATGTGGCGGCGATCGACGACGGGTTCTTCGACGTGCTCGCCGAGACCCGGGGCGTCGACGGACCGACCGTCCGCGGCCAGTACGACTTCGGGGGCCCGGTGCGCATGTTGGACCTGACGCTGCGCACCGGCCCGTTCGGCGACCGCTACGGCGAGAACCCGGAGGGGATGAACCTCGAGCGCCTCATGGCGGAGCCGCACGGCATCTCCTTCGGCCCGAACGAGCCCTGCCTCGCCGAGGTGCTGGCGACCGAGGACGGGCGGGTCCATCTCGCGCCGCGCTACATCACCGACGACCTCCCGCGGCTCGCGGCAGCGGCTCGACCGCCCCGTCGACGAGCTCGTCCTCGTGAGCCGGCGGCACCTCCGCTCCAACAACTCGTGGATGCACAACGTCAACGTGCTCGTGAAGGGGAAAGACCGCTGCACGCTGCTCGTGCACCCGAAGGACGCGGCGCGGCACGGGATTGATGACGGCGCGCTCGCGCGGGTCACGTCTGCCGCGGGCACCGTCGACGTCACGGCCGAGGTCACCGAGGACATCCGGCCGGGTGTCGTCTCACTCCCGCACGGCTGGGGTCACAACCTGCCCGGCACCCGTCTGTCGGTGGCGAACGAGAACGCCGGCGTCAACACCAACATCCTGGCGCCCGGAACCTTCGTCGACGTCATCTCCGGCAACGCCGCGGTCAACGGCATCCCCGTGACGATCGGTCCCGTTCCGGCCTAGATCGCCGGGAAATGGGGCGGCGGCGTCGCTTTCCAGGGTGAGGCGGGAATGTCGCGCTCAACTCGGCGCGGACGTCACACGTGTCGCGAACTCGACCGCGCGCGCTTCGATCTCGCCGTGTTCGTAGTCGATCGTCGCCACGTGGAAGCTGCGCGTGAGGCGCATCTCCTCGACCGGCCCACTGATGCCGGTGGTGAAGATCGCATCCGAACCCGGTGGGATCACGTGGTCCTGTTCGCTCGTGATCACGAGCGCCGGACAGGTGATCTGCAGCAGCTCGTCCTGGAGCTCGTCGATCCCGACGAGCAGTGACAGGAGCGCCTGCGGCGGAACCTCGGGGTACGCGAGCTCCGTCTGGTCCGGGTCGGCGACGTCGTTGCCCGGTCCCGGCATGAGGGGGACGCCGGATGCGACGAGCTGCTCGAGTCCGTCACGCGCCTCGTGTGGGGCCGGGCCGAACGCTCCGTTGATCACGACGAGCCCGGCGATCTCGGGATGGAACGCGGCCAACCGCGCCGCGAGCATCGCGCCCATCGAGAGACCCGCGACGACGACGCGCGCGCAGCGGGCGGCCAGCTCGACGTAGGCGGCTTCCACCGCGGCCCACCAATCGGGGTACGAGGTCGTCGCGAGGTCCTCGACCGAGGTGCCGTGTCCCGGCAGGCGGGGCAGCTCGACCGCGAAGCCCGCGGCGCCGAAGGCTGCCGCGAGGCCGCGCATTGATTGCGGGTTGCCGGAGAAGCCGTGGACCACCAGCACGCCATGCGGTCCACCGGCGATCGAGAGCGGCTCGGCCCCGGGCATCACGGGGATCTCATCGTTCTGAGGCATCTGAGCATCATGCCCCTTCGGAACCCCGCCGTGAGACCGTTGCGGTTGCCTGGCCCGAGACGCTGGGCGAGGATCGCCGTGACACGCGGCGGGAGAGGCGAACGAATGAGGAATCGACGGGGTCTGGTTGCGCTCACGGGAGCGGTCATGCTTCTGGCCGCCGGTTGTGGCGTCGTGCGGGTGAGCGTCTCGAGCGCCGGTGTGCAGGGAAACGCTGCGAGCTACAACGTGTCGCTGTCGGGTGACGGAAGCCGCGTCGCGTTCGTCTCCGATGCGTCGAACCTCGTCACCGGCGACACGAATGGAGTGCCGGACGTCTTCGTGCGGAACACCAAGAGCAATGCCACGTCGCTGGTCTCGGTCGCGACCTCTGGTGTGGTCGGGAACGCGGCCAGCTCCGACGCGGTCATCTCCGCCAGTGGTAGGTACGTCGCGTTCAAGTCATACGCGACGAACCTCGTCCCCGGCGCTCCGGTGCCGGCCATCTACCTGCGTGACCTGCAGGACAACACCACCACACTGGTGAACCACGCGGCGGACGGTTCGCCGATCCCGCTCGACTACCCGGGCCGGATCGTGATCAGCGCGACCGGTCGGTTCGTGGTGTTCGTCGGCGACTTCAAGGTGTACCGCTACGACCGCGATGCCGCGAGCGCTGCCCTCGTCCTGCCATTCGTCCGCGAGCCCACCAGTGTCAGCTCGGGCGGCCGCTACCTCGCAACCGACACGGTTGTCATCACCGGGACGCACTCGCTCGTCGCCGCGGTCTTCGATCTGACCACCGCCACCGCCGTGTTCAGCGGACCGGTGGACAGCTACGGGATCCGCATCACCAACAATGGCGAGCAGGTCGTCTACGCGTACCGGCCGAACTGCTTCCCGTCGTACTTCCCTACGTGCACGTCCGGTGCGAGTGGCGTCCGTCTCCACAGCATGGTGACCGGTGAGGAGCACGCGGTCCTCACCACGCTCGGGCAGCCACCCGCGTCGGTCACTGCGCTCGGCCTCAGTGACGACGGGCAGCGGGTGGTGGTGGCGACGGCCGACAACGTCTACCGGTTCGACCGTCCGACGGGCGCGTTCACCCTGGTCACCGAAGCGACGAACACTCGTGAGACTGGCAACGCGCCGACGACCCAAGCGGTGATCAGTGCCGACGGGGCGACCGTCGCGTTCTCGTCGCTCGCGGACAACCTGGTGGACAACGACACCAACGGCGTCGAGGACGCCTTCACCCGGCGCCTCTAGACCCGCACGCGATGGACGCGCAGCTGTTGCGCGGTGTGACAGTCTCGGTGCGGCGGAACGGGGAACGGATGAAGCTCTGGACGGATGAGATCGAGGCGATGCGTGACGAGGCGAGAGCCGCCGTCGCGTCGTCCCTCGGTGCGATCAAGGAAGCGATGGGTGCCGGGCAGGACCGATCCGATGGGCTGACCCGCGACGAGCAGGTTGCGCGGGCCCGCGGGGCGATGGAGACCATCTACTTCCCGTCGGACGACGCGGTAGTGCGCGAGATCGCCGGCGTTCCGTGCCGCGTGTTCACGACCGAGGAGCCGGCGAGCGCGGTCTACCTGCACTTCCACGGTGGCGGGATGATCATCGGCGCGCCGGAGATGAGCGACTACTCGAACGTGGACCTGCGCGACCGGTTCGGGATGGCGGTGGTCTCGGTCGACTACCGACTCGGGCCGGAGCACCCGCACCCGGCTGGTCCCGATGACGGGGTCGCGGTCGCAGAGTGGCTGCTCGCGAACGGCGAGCGCGAATTCGGCTCGGGTCGGATCGTCGTGGGCGGTGAGTCAGCGGGCGGGTACATGTCGGCGATCGTGTTGCTGCGGATCCGGGACGAGCTGCGCGCCGCGGATCGTGTCCTCGGCGCCAACCTGATCTTCGGCGTGTACGACTGGGGTCGCTCCCCGAGCCAACGCGGCATCCGCCCGTCGCCTGGCCCCGATCTGCTCGAACCCGTCGGCATCGAGTTCTTCACCGACTGCTACCTGCCCGGCCTCACCGACGACGAGCGTCGCGACCCGTCGATCTCGCCCGCGTTCGCGGACCTCCGGGGTCTCCCGCCGGCACTGATGAGCGTCGGCACCTCGGACCACCTCCTCGACGACACGCTCATGCTCGCGTCGCGTTGGGCCGCGGCCGGCAACGAGCTCGAGCTCCTGGTGCTCCCCGACATGCCGCACGGATTCATGGCGTTTCCCTGCGAGATGACGAGCCTCTGGAACCGGCGCTCGCACGAGTGGTTCGCTCGAATCCTCGGCCGGGATGCGCGGGGGGCAACGTTGTGAAGGTGGGTGGGCTGCGGGTCACGGTCGCCGGCGCCGGGATCGGCGGCGCGGCGACCGCACTGCTCTTCGCCCGGGCCGGCGCCGAGGTCACCGTCCTCGAGCGGGTCCGCGATCCGTCGGCAGTCGGCGCGGGGATCCTGCTGCAGCCGAATGGCCTCGCGGTGCTCTACGGGGTCGGGTTGCAAGCCGCCTTGCGCGAGCACGGCTTCGTCGACCGGGTCGGTGTCGTGCGCAATCAGGCGGGGAACGTCGTCCTGTCGAACGAGCTACCGGATTTCGGCGACGGACTCGACCACTTCCTCGCCGTACGGCGCACGCACCTGTTCTCGGTCCTGATCGATGCGCTGCGCGCCACGCCGGGGATCGACCTGCGTTTCGGGGAGGCACTCGTCTCGGTGGACCCGGACGCGAGCGCGCGGCTCTCGAGCGCCGCCATGGTCCCGGGCGACCTCTTCGTCGGTGCCGACGGGGTGCACTCGGTCGCGCGTGAGTCGCTGCGCCTCGGTGAGGCCGTCACCGATCCGACCACGCGCTACCTCCGGGCGGTGGTCGACGGCTCGCTGGTCAACGAGCTGAGCGAGACGTGGACCGAGCTCGGCCTGTTCGGCTCCGCGCCGATCGGCGACGGGACCTACTTCTTCTGCGGCACCAGCTCGGCGCCGGTACGGGATGCGCTCGGTCGCGGAGATCTCGACGCGCTCCGGGACGCATGGTCGACGGTGTTTCCGCCCGGCGCCGCGCTGCTCGAGCAGGTCCGGCACTTCGACGAGCTGCTGTTGAACGACGTCGTGACCGCGCACTGCGACGCGTATCACTCGGGCTCGGCCGCGCTGATCGGTGACGCGGCGCATGCGATGGCACCGAACGCCGGGCAGGGCGCGAACTCCGCGCTGGTCGACGCGGCGGTGCTGCTCGCCTGCGTGCGGAAGGCCGACGACGTTCCGAGAGCCGTGCACGCGTTCACGAAGGAACGCCTGCGGCAAGCGGTCTACGTGCAGCGGCTCTCCGGGCGGTTGGCCCGCCTGGCCCGGGTCCGCTCCGGTCCGGGCCGCTGGCTGCGTGACGCCACCGTGCGGGTGACGGCGCCGATCGCCGGGAGCCGGCGCCAGCTCGATCGGCTCATGCAGGAACCACCGAGCCGGCTGCTCGCGATCGCCTCCGTCTGACCCGGTCGGTCAGGCCAACCCGAGCCATACGACCGCGCGGGCCGGTCGGTGGCTTGTGTGCCGCGGGTCCGGTCATACTGCCGCCGTGACTCGCCGAATTCTGACTCGCCGGACGGTGGCCCTGCTCGCGGTGATCCTCACGGTCGCGATCGTCGGAGCGGGGTGCCGGAGTGCGCTCGGCCCGTACGCGGACCGTCCGGTGCCGCCGCTCGGCCACACCGGCCGGTGGTTCACCGACTCGACCGGCCGGGTGGTGATGCTGCGGGGCACGAACTTCGTCGAGAAGTGGGCGCCGTACACGCCGGCGGCCGACGGGTTCGACGACGACGATGCCGCGCTCATGGCAGCCAGCGGCTTCAACACGGTTCGGTTGGGCGTGGTGTTCGAGTTCCTCATGCCGCAGCCCGGCCAGATCGACCGCGAGTACCTCGAGTCGATCGCCGGGACGGTGCGCGTCCTCGCCCGGCACGGCATCTACGCGCTGCTCGACTTCCATCAAGATGGCTACGGACCGGCGACGCATGGCAACGGGATGCCGCCGTGGGCGACGCTCACCGACGGTCTGCCCAATCCCGATGCGCCGTTCCCGACCTACTACGTCCAGAACCCCGCGCTGCAGCGCGCGTTCGACAACTTCTGGGCCAACCAGCCCGGCCCCGACGGCGTCCCGTTGCAGACGCACTACGCCAAGGCGATGCGCACGGTGGCCGCGCGGTTCGTGAACAGCCGGAACGTGATCGGGTACGAGGCGATGAACGAGCCGTGGCCGGGCACGGACTGGTCCGCGTGCGTGACGGGATGCCCGGATCTCGAGCAGTCACTGCTCGCTCCGTTCGCGGCCCGCATGACGAAGGCCGTGCGCTCGGTGGATCCCTCGCGCCCGGTGTTCGTCGAGCCGTTCGTGCTCTTCAACTTCGGGGGGACCGACACCTCGCTGCCCGGTGCCGGGTCGCCGAACGTGCTCGCGACGCACGTCTACGCGCTCGACAGCGCGGCGAACGGATCGGTGATGGACCGCAGTGTCGCCGCCGCGGTGCGCGACGACGCGGCGGTGATCGTCACCGAGTGGGGTGACTCGACCGACCCGGTGGTCGTGAACCCGTTCGCCGACCAGTTCGACGCCCGGCTCCTGCCGTGGCTCTACTGGTCCTGGAACGGTCACATCGTCACGGACAGCAAGCTGCCGCTCGTCCCGCCGAACCTCAACGTGAGCGGCTTGGCTGCGCTGACCCGGCCCTACCCGACCGTGGTGAACGGCACGCCGACGCGCCTCGGGTTCGATCCCGCGACGGCCACGATGGATTTCGAGTTCGCCACGACCCGGCCCGACGGCAGCCGCGGCTCGCACTGGCTCCAGACCGTCGTCACGGTGCCGAAGCTGCGGTACCCCACCGGCTACACGGTCACCGCGGTCGGTGCCGACGTCACGTCCCGGCCGTGCGCACGCGCCGTAACCCTGCGCAACCGGCCCGGCGCGGTCGCCGCGTCGGTGCACATCGCCCCGGCGACGAACTGTCCCTGACCCATGGCCCCGCGCATCGTGATCATCGGTGGGGGCAGCTACCAGTGGGTGCCCAAGCTGCTCGTCGACGTGGCGAACACCCCGTCGCTGCACGACGCCGAGATCGTGCTGGAGGACATCGACCCGGCGCCGCTGCCGCGGATGGTCGAGTGGGTCGAGCGCATCGCCGACGCTCCGCGGCATCGGCCTGTCCGCGATCTCCACCACCGACCAGCGGCGCGCCCTCGAAGGGGCGGACTTCGTGGTCGACTCGATCTCGACCGGTGGGTTCGCCAGCATGCGCCACGACCTCGAGATCCCGCAGCGCTACGGCATCCGCCAGAGCGTGGGCGACTCGGTCGGGCCCGGTGGGATCTTGCGGTCGTTGCGCAACATCCCGGTGCTCGTCGGTCTGGCCCGCGACATGGTGGAGATCTGCCCCGAGGCCTGGCTCCTGAACCTCACGAACCCGATGACGACGCTGTGCCGAGCCGTCACCCGCGAAACACCAATCAAGACGATCGGGCTCTGCCACGAGCTCACGATGACGCGGTTCGTGCTGTCGCTGCTGCTCGACACCGACTTCCGGGCGCTCCAGCATGGTGGTCACCGGTGTGAACCACCTGCCGGTGATCACGGCACTCGACCGAGACGGTCGCGACGGCTTCGAGGCGCTCCGCGAGCTCGTCGACGATCCGGCGCGCGTCGCGAGCCGCTCGCGTTCGATCTGCCCGAGGACTTCGGCCACCCGCAGTCCGGTGCCCGGTGGGCAGTGGACCAAAGGTGATCTCCTGGCCAAGCACCGGATCAAGCTGGAGCTCTTCGGGCGGTTCGGCGTGCTCCCCGCGGCGGGCGACCGGCATCTGGCGGAGTTCTTCCCCGGCTTCCTCACCGAGGCCTCGCAGTTCGGAAAGCGCTGGGGCGTGCACCTCACCACCATCGCCGACCGGGAGCAGGGCCAGGCCGGTCACGTGGCCGACCTCGACGCGCTCATCGCCGCGCCCGAGGTCTCGTCGCGGCCGTCCGGCGAGCTCGTTGCGCCGCTGATCGACTCGATGATCCGCGACCACCCGCGCAACTTCCCGCTCAACCTCCCGAACGCGGGCCAGTGCCCCGACCTCCCAGCGGACGTGGTGGTCGAGAGCGTGTGCATCGCCGACGCCTCGGGCGTGCGCGGTCGCGATCGCGCCGTGTGCCCGCCGGGCCTGGCCGAGCACCTCCGTCGCGTGTCGGCCTCCCAGGAGCTGACGGTCGAGGCCGGCCTCACCGGCAACCGGGAGCAGGTGTTCGAGGCGATGCTCGCGGACCCGCTCGCCGGCCGGATCGATTGGGACGAGCTCGCGGCCATGACGGACGAGATGCTCAACGCCACGGCGCAGTGGCTCCCGCAGTTCGCCTGACTCAGACGCCGACGATCTCCACCAGGTGCTCGATCCCCGCGAGCGTGCCCGGCATGACGGGTGACGAGCGCCGCGTCGTGCGCGTGCGCGGTCGCGGCGACGAGCAGGTCCACCGCGTGCGCCGGCGGTTGCCGGCCGGCGCGGGCGATCGTCGCCGCGAGGTGGCCGTAGCTGCGGGCCACGGCTCCATCGACGGGCAGGGCGCTGAAGAGGTGCTCGACCAACGTGAGGCGCCGGAGGCGCTCGGCGCGCAGCTCGGCATCGTCGGTGGCCAGCACACCGAGGTGCAGCTGGGCGACCGAGACCGCGCTCACCGCGAGCTCGCCGGCGAGCTCGGGGACCTCGGCCGCGACGAGCACGCTGGTGTCGAGGACCGATCGGGTCAGATCAGCCATACGTCGTCCGTCGACTCGTCGATGCGGTCGCGATCCGTCGTCCACTCCGGATCGGCCGGCCCCGAGAAGATCGACGCGACCTCGTCGTAGGTCCGCCACTGCGATGGCGTGACCGGACCGAGGATCGCCGCCGCCCGGCCGGAGACCGTGACGAGCAGCTCCTCGCCTTCCTCGACGCGGCGTACGAGGTCGCTGGCGTTCTGACGGAGCTCCCGCAGTCCGATGCTCTCCATGGCTACCGGGGATCTTGGCAGGGACCACCGTGGCACACGTCGACGAACGCGCCGTCGGGCTGGAGGAACGCCAACGCTTCCTGCGCGACGCCGGGGTTGTCGTGGCCCATCCCGTGGGGATCGGCGCCGAAGGCCGGGCCTGCGGGCTCGGTGTTGGTCAACGGTGGCCGCGGTGTTCCGTAGTCCCACATCACGAGGACCGACCCGCGGTACGGCGTCGACGGCACCGGATCGATGCCCCAGAAGGGCTCGACGTCCGGGCTGCGTCCCGGCGCCAGCGCGGGTTGCCACACCTTGGCGCCGATGGAACGGGCGAACGTCTCGGTCCCGATGTTCGCAACCTGGTGGTCGCCGAACGCTTCGATGAGCAGGACATCGTGGCGTGGGGTGTTCGGGTACGGGTCGTCGACGAGGTGCTGGGTGTAGCCGTCACCCTCACCGCGGTCCCAGAGCATCTGGATCAGCGAGAAGTCGAACTGCTGATCGATCGGGTCGGGATAGGCGTTGGTGCTGACGCCCGAGAACTCGGTGTAGTCCACGCTGCGATTCAGCAGGGTGCTGTAGTTGACCGCGGGCACCCCGAGCACGGCGCGGGTGAACTCGGTCGAGACCGCGGTGATCGCGCCACCGAGGATGCCGCCCTGGCTGTTGCCGTTGAAGTACACCTCGCCGGTCTTGATCAACGGCGTATGCCCGGCGCCGGCCTGGAACGCGGGGTCGGACGCGAAGCCGTCCGGGTGCTTCAGCAACCGGGCGAGGAACTGCATGTTGAGGATGCCCTGCTGCAGGCGGTCGGCGAGCGTGTGGAATCTCGACAGGTCGCCGAGGAGCATCGCGACGTTCGGCAGGTCGCTGCCCGACATCCCGATCTCGTCGGTGCCGCAGATGATGTTGTTGCCCTGGTTGGCGAGCGGCCCGAACCCTTCGACCTCGTTCGCGCTCCCGAGCAGGCCGTGCCCGTTGGCGATGCCGCGGGCCGGATGGACCGGGTCGTTGCCGTCGGCACTGGCGGAGCGGGGGATCAGGCACCGGAAGTTCGCGGTGTAGTCCCCGTTGCGGGTCGGGAGGCGGTTCGGCCCCTCGTCGCCCGCCGCGTAGTTGAAGCCCGAGCCGGGCTCTCCGGTGCCGGTGAGGTAGTTGGGCACCGTGAAGGTGCCGAGCACGCGGCGCAGAGTGTTGGCGTCGACGTTCTCGTCCACGTGCGTGACCGTGAAGCTCGGCGCGCCGCCGTGCAGTGATGCGTACGCGTCGTCTCGGATGTGCAGGAGGCGCCCGGCGAGATTGCGCGCGCTGGCGACGGTGAAGTCCCAGGCGAGGGTGAGGTCCCGGCGGGAGACCCCGGCGCGATCCAAGCTGTCGAAGAGGTGCTCCATGTGGTCCCGGCGACCTTCGAGCACCGGGATGAACGTCGGGATGCCGTCGCGGTAGATCTGGAACGCGTGGGCGGCCGGGATGGCCGCGCCGGTCGAGTCCTGGAGGTTCCGCAACGCGACGATGTAGCGGTGACCCTCGAGCAGGTTGCGCGCGGGCCGGATGACGAGCGCGCGATTCGCATCGGACGTCGCGTGCGCATCGAGCTCGGCGAAGAACGGCCAGTGCCGGCCGGTGGTGGTATCGATGAGGACGATCGGCGAGTCCGGATCGAGTGAGCGCCCGATGTCCGTGATGGGAGCGGCACCGCTGCGCTCGAGGTCGACGCCCGGGATGTGAGCAAGGATCATCGCGCCGGGGCTGAAGCCGTCGTTCCGGTTCCACTCGCTCGGGTCGATGTGCACCCCGGCGGCGTTGGCCGGTAGCGACGCCGCGTCGAGCTGCACGCGTCTCCCGGTGTCGGTCCTGGCGTCGCGGACGGTGAACCAGTTGTTCGGGAACGGCAGGTTGCAGCGGCTCTGACCGAGGAAGTCACACCGATCTGCGAGCGACACGTCCACCGCGGGCTCCCACGAGACCGTTGCGGTGGCGTAGCGGCGCGAGGCGTGGTGCCAGTCCGGTCGGGCGCTCGCCACGAGCCGGCTGAGCCCGGGCGCGAGGTCGGCGGCCGTCAACGTCGTGGTGTACCCGTGGTCGACGCGCTGGAGCCGGTCCGTGAGATCGAGGTCCGGCGCGTTGCGACGGTCCAGCTCGAGCCGCAGCGTCGAGCCTCGGAGTGGTCGGTCCACCCGGACGAGCACGTCGACGGTGCCGTTCGTCCCTACCTGGGTTCGGTCACCGGGCGCCACGATCGCGATCGGCTCGCGCGAGCCTCCGTGGTGGTCGCCGGGGAGGTAGCGGTGGCAGCCGGCGAGCGCGAGTGCAGCGAACACCAGCAGCATCACCGCGCCCGCGAACTTCGGACGACGCATCACGATCCCCCCAGACCTGGTCGAACCGGGCGGAGCCTACCGGTGCGACTCGCCGGGAAGTCGTCTGCACCGTGAGTGGCGATACGCAGCGTGCGGGCGTCGCCGAGGTTCCGATGGGAACAACGCTGCCGCGAGCTGATCACCTCGGTTGGCGGCGGTGTTGCGGCCGGGCGGGAGGTCGCGGCGGTGATGTCCGGCGTCGCCAACCCGCTCATCCCCGGCGACCAGCTCGACACGCCGCTCACCTATGAAGCGATGAAGTCCATCGGGAGCGGGCTCGGGTGCGCCGGCTTCATCGTGTTCGACGACCAGACCGACTTCATCGCGGTCGCGGCCGGGGTGGCCCGGTTTCTCGGCGTCGAATCGTGCGGCCAGTGTGCGGCGTGCAAGAGCGACGGGCTCGCGATTGCCGACGTCCTGGCCAAGCTGTGCGCCTCCGACGCGAGCGACGACGACCTGGAGGTGCTCGACGCGAGCCTCGCTACCGTGGCCGACGGCGCTCGGTGCAACCTGCCGTACCAGCAGCAGGCGGTGGTCGGCAGCATCCTCGAGCTCTTTGCGGGCGAGCTCGCCCAACATCGGGACGGTTCCGGCGCGGCGTCGTCGCCCACGTTGATCGCCGCCATCTCCGACCTGGTCGGCGACCGGGCGATGCTCGACGGGAACCAGGCGAAGAAGCAGCCGGACTGGACCTACGACGAAACGGACTCCGGCCAGTGGCCCGCGGACCGGCTGGACGACCACCGAGCCCACGACACGCTCTGACCCGCTTCGTGCGAACAGCACGCTCCGAGCCCGCGTCAGTGCGCGGCGAGCGCGCTCTTGACCAGGGCGACGACGATGCCGAGCGCGAGCGCGGTCAGGCCGTAGAAGACCGACGGCAGTCGGCCCTTCCCGGTAGCGCGCGCGACGAGGTAGCCGATCACCCCGATGATGAGTGCGGGGACGTCGCCGATCGTCTCCTGGGCCCGGACATCGGAGAGGAGCAGCACCGGGATGCTCGAGATCGCCGCCACCAGCACCGCACCGGCGAGCTGGGCGAGCCCGATGTTCGTGTCGTGGCGTGTCGGCCGATCGCCGCGGAAGCCAGGGGCGGCGATCCGGAAGGCGAACCAGTGTGCGATCGCCAGACCGACGGCAGTGCCCCACACGATCGCGAGCAGCTGCGCGCCCACCGGACCCGTCACGCGTCCGTGAGCGAAATGGCCTTCGGGCAGCGTGGCCAGCTCCGCGATCTCGACGACGGAGACGTAGAGCACCATCGTTGCCGCTTCGCGGAGCACCTCGGCTCGATGCTCCGCGTGCACGCGCCCCGGATCTGCGGTGGTGCTCGACGTCATGAAGTGTCGGTCCCTATCCGACGGTCGTGCCGTACATCTCGAGCAGCGGATCCGAGATGAGCTCGAGGCGTTCTCCGTCCGGGCCGCTGAAGTAGATCGACGCTCCGCTCATCTCGGTGGTCGCGACGCCCGCGGCCCGGAGCTTGTCGCGCAGATGCTTCCAACGCTCGGGATCGGTCGAGATCGCGATGTGGTGCAGGCCGCCCAGCACCTCCGCGTAGTCGCCGAGGTCGAGCCCGGGGAAGTCGAAGAACGCGAGGAGGTTGCCGTTGCCGATGTCGAAGAAGAAGTGCGTCGAGCCCTGGTAGTCACGATTCTCGAACAGCTCGGTGAGCGGGAACTCGAGCAACCCCTGGTAGAAGTCGATCGTCCGCTCGACGTCGCTCGAGAGCAGCGCCATGTGGTGCAACCCGCGGGCGGACGACGCGGGTCTCGTGTCCGGGTCGACGCAGGTACCGCGCCCGCAGCGCCGCCCATTCCCCGGTGCGGTCCACGTCAGCGCCGTGCTTGTCCATCGCGTGACTCAGCCTTCGTGGGTCGTGTAGTCGATCGGCGGTGCGTCCTTCACGCCGACCGCGAAGCAGAAGCAGTGGATCGGCGCGGTGTCGCTCACCGGTTTGAGGCTGTGCACCGTGTCCGGGGGGATGTACACGAGGTCACCTTGTGAGATCTCGGACGTCTCGTCGCCCACGGTCATGATCCCGCGGCCGGACGTGACGTAATAGAACTCGTGCGTCGGGTGGGTGTGCGGGTACACCGCGGACCCACCGGCGACCTCGAACTCGTTCGCGAGCTCGAGGTAGCCGCCGTCGGTGATCTCCTTCATCTCGCGCGCCTCGATCAGCCACCAGACGGGGACGGTGCCGTTGTGCTCGACGACCGGCGCGACCTGCTCGATCGAACGTACGTCCATGTCCGGATCCTCCAGCGGCTCGTAGACGGGCTGGGTCAGTCTCGCGTATCCGCACCAGCCGGCGGTTGCGAGGGATCGGCGAATCCGGGCGTCACGTCGGGGAACGGGAACACGGCGAGATCGGGTGCGGTGCGGGCGAGCGAGTGGTAGAGCCGATGCGCGATCCACCACCGTCCGTCGACCCTGACGTAGTCGTCGTGATACACGCCGTACGCCACGGAGTGGCGACCGCTCGCCGCCTCCTGCCGCAGCTCGCACATGTACAGCCGGGCTGCCGCGCGGTCCGGGTCGCCGTGCTCGAGCATCACCCGCGTCCCGAGCACCACGAACTGGAAGTACTCGAAGCGGGCGATGGCCTCACCGATGAACTCGCCGACCGCCGCGGGCCCCACGAGAGTGCGGAGCTCACCGGCACGCGTATCGAGCACGACGTCCGCGTCGGGCCGGAACAGCTCGTGCAGCTCCGACCAGGCCCGGCGGGTGACAACGTCCGCGTACGCATCCTGGAGCCGGCGGACACCGAGATAGTCGATCGCTTCGCGAACCTCGGGCTCCACCGCGTGGATCGTACTCAGGCGCCGATCGGTCGGCTTACGACTGGGACTGCGGGGTCTGGTCCGGTGCCGGGATCTGACCGATCTGCGGTCGGGTGCCAAGCGTGACCGAGACCGTCTTGGATGTCCCGTTGCGGGTGTAGGTGACGCTGACCTTGTCGCCCGACTCGTGCGCTCGCACCCGCTGCACCAGCTGCGACGAGTTGCGCACCGTGCCCGCGTCGATCGCGGTGATCACGTCACCGGTCTCGAGGCCGGCACGCTCGGCCGGGCTCGACGACGCCACCTCGGTGACCTCCGCGCCGGCGGGGTCGGTCGAGTTCTTGGGCACGACGCCGAGGTAGACGGTCGCGTTGCGGCTGTTGCCGTTGCCGTTCCCGTTCGCCGTTGCCGTTGCCGTTCCCGTTCGTGTTGCCGCTCCCGTTGTCCCAGCGGTCGGCGTTCCCGCCGTTTCCGGCGCCGTTCTGCGGTCCGAACGGCGCGAGCTCGCGCAGGTCCCGCGGCGAGCTCGCATCGTGGGAGTCGTCGTGGTTGCGACGAGATCGCCCATCCACCCAGCAGACCGAGGCCGAACACGAGGAGGCCGGCGACGGTGATGAGGGCCCAGACCGGGACGACGACACCGGATCGCGCGGGGCGCTCCGGAGGGGGAGTGGCCGCGGCGGCTGCGGGAGCTGCGGCGGGCTGCCACGGCGGGGGACCTTCGGCTCCGGCCGGTGCCGGGTCGGTGGGAATCGCGACCGGCTCGGTGGGAGCAGTCGCGGGGTCGGGTACCGACTCGTTCGTCGGTTCGTTCGTGGGGTTCGTCGGCTCGTCGGTCATCGTCGTTCCTCCCGGGTCGGGAAGCACCTTGGCGCGCGCAACCTGAACGTGGGCTGAGAGCGCCCCGACTCCCCCGTGAGAGGGACGGCGCGCTACGGCCAGCTGACCCCGAAGCCGGGGGCATCCACGACGCGGCCGGTGAAGTCCGTCGCGATCTGGGCCGCGAGGAAGTTGGCGGCGGGTACGACGGCCTCCGGGCCGCTCCACCCCGTCCAGTCGTGGTCTTCGCCGTACTCGAGCGTCGTGAGCTCGGTCTTCACTGCTCCGGGGCGCAGTGCGTTGACGGTGATGCCCCGTTCCACCAGCTCCGGCGCGAGCGCGGTGGTGAAGCGTTCCATCGCGGACTTCGCGACGGAATACGTGAGGTAGCCCGGCGGCATGAACGGGGTCACCGCGTGGTCGGCCCCGTGCGAGGACATGTTCACGATGCTCCCGCCACCCTGGGCCGTCATGTGGGGTTCCACCAGCTTGGTCAGGATGAACAGGCTCCGCACGTTGACCCGCATGGACTCGTCCCACATCTCGACCGTCGAGTCGTCGAAGGACGCCGGAGTCGGCGCCATCGCGTTGTTCATGAGCGAGTCGACCCGCCCGTACTCGTCGACGGTGCGGGCGACGAGCGAGTGCAGGTCGGCTTCGATGCCGATGTCGCACCGCACGGCGATCGCGCGGCCGCCCGCCGATTGATCGCGTCGACCGTCTCGTCGATCGTTCCGGGGAGAGGGCTCGGGTTCCCGCGTGCCGAGCGGGCCGCGCAGACGACGGTGCGCACCGGCTTCCGCGTAGCCGAGGGCCAGACCCTTGCCGATGCCGCGCGATGCGCCCGTGACGATGATGACCCGGCCGGCGAGGTCCGGCGCACTCATCCGTGGTGATGACCGTCGTCGTGGCCGTGGTGATCGTTCTGCTGAGGACGGGCGCTGACGGTCCGGCGACCGGTGCCGAAGTCCAGTACGAGGGTGCTCGCCCGGTCGGCGATCTTCACGACCGGGGAGTCGAACGCGGTGTGGCTCCACGGGTTGTCGTAGCGGGGGTAGTTGTCGATCGGTTCGATCGCGCCCTTCACCGTGAGCGGCATCGTCGTGCCGAACGTCAGCTGGCCCTCGGTCGGAGAGCTCCACGCCACGTCGAAGCCGCCCGGGAGTCCGGTCGGGGTCACCGCGCGCGGTGCGACCTGCACCGGCCGGCTCGAGCACCGCGTCCCGGAACTGCTCGAACGAGCCGAAGGTCTGGGCGTCGCCCACCTGGGTGATCCAGGTGTTGTCCGCGCCACCGTCGGCAACGAGGTCGAAGGACCGGGTCAGGCCGTGGGTGAAGATCCCGGGGTCGTCGTAGGTGCGCCAGTGCGTCGGGCGCCAGGACCACAGCGCGACGTAGCCGTCGCCCCGCTTCCCGAACGTCCAACCGTCGGCCTGGACGACCTCGTCGAAGCGCTCCTGCGGGAAGTAGGCGTGCGTGTAGTCGAGGTAGCTGAACGAGTCGAGCGGCGGGCCGCTCGGCGCGAAGTTCGGTGCGTAGAGGCTCATCGAGACTGCCCCGTGCTGCGCGGCGCGCGGCAGCGACCCCGTCCCCGTCCAGTACCCGTCGCTGTCGGGCCACTGGGTCCCGGACTGCGGCTCGTTCTTCGGATGGGTCGTGAACACGATGGCGTGCTCGTCGAGCGTGGCCTGCGAGATGTGCGCCTGCTCGCTGAAGTCGCCCGGCCGCCACGACTGGGCGGTCGAGAGCATCACGCTCGGGCTGCGGAAGGTGATCGTGTTCACCTCGCTCAGGAGGCCGAACGAGATCTGCGAAGCGAGCGCCTGGGCGAGGGTGCGGGCGACGGCCGGGTCGCCGCCGGCGATGTCGGCCAGTGGCTTGAACGGCGAGAAGAAGTCCGACTCCCAGAGGTTGTACCGGTCCAGCTCGGCGATCGTGGTCGGCACCACCTGCCACGCGGTCAGCGCGCCCCGCTCCCACCAGAACGGGATGTTGGCCGGGTCGTCGAACGTGTATCCGTACGGCGCGACGGGATTCGCGGTCACCGGCGCGTGCGGATCGATCGGGACTCCCATGCGCTCGCGATCGACGGACGTCGCGTGGCTGCGGGCGACCCGCAGCAGGACGGCGGGCAGCCGGTACCGGTGGGCCCGGGCGAACAGCGTCGCGCCGGCGTCGCCGCCGGACTGGTACGGCAGCGACGTGTCGTCGAAGAGGAGCTTGGCCATCCCGAAGACGTCCTGGTCCTCGGCGACGCTCTTGTCCTTCATGTACGAACGGCCGCGCGTGGCGCCGCTGTTGCCCTTCTGCAGGTGCAGGCCGAGGTCGAAGAGCAGCAGGTCGAGCACCATCGACGCGCGTTCGACGCGGGCTGGATCGTCGCGCGAACTCGATGAAGGTGAGCAGCGCGTCAGCGGTCTTCTGGTAGTAGACGTCCGAGTGCCACTCGGTGAACCCGAACCGCGCCTTCTCCGTGAGCCAGGTGTCGATGAAGCTCGCGGCGCGCGCCCGGTGCTCGTTCCCGCTCTTGCCGTCGTTGCCGAACGTCGTGGTCGGGAACGCCTGACCGGCCAGGTATTCCTCGACGTGGTAGAGCATCGAGTGGTTCTCGGTCCAGTAGTACCGGTTGTCGACCACGCCGGCCGGCTGGGGATCGGTGTACCAGTACTTGAACGCGACGATCCGCTGTTCGATCGCCGCGCGCAGCTCGGGCGTCAGCTGGTCCCGGTTCCCGAAGTACAGGTTCATCAGGTACAGCAGGTCGAAGTCCGCGGTGTCGACGAAGTTGTCGATCTTGTCGAACGACGCCGCGAAGGTCTCGGGGGTCACCGCGGCGGCGTCGAAGTGGAAGCTCGGATCGCGCCGGGCCCGCTCGGCGTGGTTGATCACGTTCGTCACCGAGCCGGGCGAGAACGTGGCGGTGGCGAAGCGGAGGTAGTCGTCCTGGCGGGCCCGCGACCACGACGTCGGGACGAAACCCTGCGGCCCGCGGTGCTGGGCTTCCCCGGGGCGGCCGTGACCACCGTGATCCTCGGGCCAGGCGGGTCGGCACGCGGCCGCCGTCATCACGACCACCAGGGCGAGCGCTCCCAGCGCCACCATCCGCTTTCCCCCCATTCGCCCACCCTGCCACGGATGGCGCGGATCCGGCCAGGCGCGCCCGCGGCCGTGCGATCATGCGCCGGTGGCGAGGGAGATCGTGCAGGTCCGCAAGCTCCGTGACGCCGAGGCATTCACCGCGCACCTCGCCACGATCGGCGCGGTGCTCCCGATGCACCCGGAGCCCGCGGCCGTCCTGAGCCGTCCCCACGATCTCGGCGGCCGCTCCTTGACCAACCGCTGGGCGGTGCTCCCGATGGAGGGGTGGGACGGCACGACGGACGGCCGGCCCACGGACCTCGTACGCCGCCGGTGGCGACGGTTCGGCGAGAGTGGCGCGGGGCTGGTCTGGGGTGGGGAGGCCGTGGCCGTGCGCGCCGACGGGCGCGCGAACCCGCACCAGCTCTGCATCGGCCCGGCCTCGGTCGGCGATCTGGCCGAGCTGCGGCACGAGCTGCTCGCCGGCCACCGGGCAACGGTCGCCGGCGAGGCGGCACCGCTCATCGGGCTGCAGCTGACGCATTCGGGCCGCTGGTCGCGACCCGACGGCCACCCGGCACCGCACGTCGCGTACCGCCATGCGCAGCTCGACGCCGCGGTCGGCGTGACGGACGCGGCGGTCGTCACGGACACGTGGTTGGACGACCTGATCGGCGCGTACGCCGCGGCGGCGGTCGTGGCGCGCGAAGCCGGCTTCGACTTCGTGGACGTGAAGCACTGCCACGGCTATCTCCTGCACGAGCTGCTGAGCGGGCGCGACCGGCCGGGTCGATACGGCGGCGACCTCACCGGCCGGACCCGGTTCCTGACCGAGACCGTCGCGGCGATTCGGCGCGACGCACCCGGACTGCAGCTCGGCGTGCGCCTCTCGGCGTTCGACGTCGTCCCGCACGTCCGGGGCGCGGACGGCCGCGGCGTTCCGGCAGTGGCCGGTCCGTACCCGTATGCATTCGGGGGCGACGGGACCGGGCTCGGCGTCGACCTCGACGAGGTGCATCGAGCTGTGCGCGCACCTCGCCGCCCTCGACGTGTCGCTGCTGTGCATCACCGCGGGGAGTCCCTACTACTGCCCCCATGTGCAACGCCCCGCGTACTTCCCGCCCTCGGACGGCTACCTGCCGCCACGCGATCCGCTGCTCGAGGTCGCGCGGTTGCTCGACGTCACCGCCGTCCATCACGCGCGCGCATCCCGCGCTGACCGTCGTCGCCAGTGGACTGTCGTACCTGCAGGAGTGGATGCCCGCGGTCGCCGCGGGAGTCGTGGCCGGCGGAGGCGCGCAGCTCGTCGGGTACGGGCGCGGCGTCCTCTCGTACCCCGAGCTCCCGGCCCGTGTGCTCGCGTCCGAGACCGTGGAACGGGCGCGCCTGTGTCGAACGTTCTCCGACTGCACCACCGCGCCCAGGAACGGACTCATCTCGGGTTGCTTCCCGCTCGATCCCTTCTACAAGGCGCGGCCGGAGCGGCTCGCGCTCACTGCGGCCAAGCGCGCCGACGGGAGTGCCTGACGTGCGCCGACCGAGGGTCGCACTCGCGATGATGGACGGCCTGGTCGATCACGCGTTCACGCCCGATCAGCTGGCCCGGCTCGACACGGTCGGTGAGCTCGTCGACCCCGCGCCGCTCACGTCGTTCGACGAGGACCGGGCCGCGACCGTGCTCGGTACGGCCGAGGTGCTCATCGGCCACTGGGGCTGCCCCACGCTCACCGCCGAGGTGGTCGCGCTCGCCCCCGGCCTCCGGCTCTTCGCGTACGCGGCCGGCACGGTGAAGTGGCAGGTGACCGACGCGGTGTGGGAGCACGACATCCTCGTCACGTCGGCCGCCGCGGCGAACGCGGTCCCCGTCGCGGAGTACACGGTCGCCATGGTCCTGCTGGCGAACAAGGGCGTCCTGCTCTTCCGGGAGTGGTTGCGCGACCCGACGGCGAAGGTACCGCTCGACATGAGCGCGGTGGGGAACTACCGGCGCCGGGTCGGTCTCGTCGGCGCGTCGCTCGTCGGCCGGAAGGTGATCGAGCTCCTCGCGCCGTACGACCTCGAGATCGCGGTCTACGACCCGTACCTCGACGACGCGGACGCGGCGCAGCTCGGGGTCGAGCAGCAGGCGCGACCTCGATGCGCTGTGCGCGTGGGCCGACGTGCTGTCGATCCATGCACCGGACGTCGAGGCGACGCGCGGCATGATCGGCGCGGCGCAGCTGGCTGCGCTGCGTGACGGCGCCACGTTCCTCAACACCGCCCGCCCGGCGCTGGTGGACGCCGCCGCCCTCGAGGCGGAGCTCACCTCGGGTCGCATCGCCGGCATCCTCGACGTGACCGAGCCGGACCCCTTGCCGGCCGGCCACCCGCTGCTCGGCCTCCCGAACGTGTTCGTCACGCCCCATGTCGCGGGGGCCATGGGCAACGAGCTGCACCGTCTCGCCGAGCTCGCGGTCGTCGAGGTGGAGCGCTTCGCCGCCGGGGAGCCGCCGGTGCATCCCGTGCAGCCGGGAAGACCTGGACCGCATCGCGTGAGCGCGCTCGCCCCGGGCCTGTGCTCGGTCACGATGCGGCAGCTCGGGATCGAGGAAGTGGCGCGCCTGGCCGCCGAGGCCGGGCTGCGCGCGATCGAGTGGGGTGGGGACGTGCACGTCCCGCCGGGTGACGCGGACGCCGCCCAGCGGGCGCGCCGGGCGAGTGACGCGGCGGGCGTCACGTGCGCGTCGTACGGCTCGTACCTGCTGGCCGATGGCGACGGCTCCCCGGCAACCGTGGCCCGGGTGCTCGACACCGCAGTGGATCTCGGCGCGCCGAACGTCCGGGTGTGGACGCCGTTCGGCGTGCTGCCGGGTTCCTCCCGCACGAACGAGGTCGTGGATGCGTTGGGCGCGGCGAGCGCGGCGGCATCCGAACGGGATCTGACCCTGGGCATCGAGTTCCACGGCGGCACCCTCACCGAGACTGCGAGCTCCGCGACCGCGCTCCTCGACGCGGTCGGCGCGACGAACCTCTCGACGTACTGGCAGCCGCCCTACTGGCTGCCGGCGCGACCCGTCGTCGATGATGTGACCGAAGTCGTCGCGCTGGCACCGCGGCTCGCGCACGTCCACGTCTACGAGTGGTTGGGCGCGGAGGAACGCCGTCCGTTGCGGGAAGGTTCGCAGCGTTGGCGCGCGGTGCTCGGCGCGTTGCGGAGCGGCGCCGGTCCCCGGACCAGCCCGACTTCCCGCACCGCGTTCCTCGAGTTCGTGGCCGCCGACGACCCCGCAGCATTGCTCCGCGACGCGCGGACGCTCCTCGACCTCCTGGCGGAGCAGTCATGAGCCGCGCGGCGCCGCCGATCCGGCCCGGTCGGGCGATCACCGGCATGTCCGCCGTCCTCCTCCCGTTCACGGACGACGGCGCGATCGACTGGCCCGGCTTCGAAGCGCACCTCGCCCGCACCATCGACGCGGGACTCGCGCCGGCGCTCAACATGGACACCGGCTTCGGTCCGGTCCTCGATGCCTCGGACCGCGCCCGCGTGCTGGGCATCGGTTCCGAGATCACCGGCACGATGTGGATCGCCGGGGCGCACGTTCCCGACCCGCCGGGCGCGCCGTTCGACTTCGACGCCTACGCGCGCGAGTGCGGCGAGATCACCGGCGCGGGCGGGTTGCCGATCCTGTTCCCGTCGTTCGGCTTGCCGACGCTCGACGACGACGCACTCGATCGACGCGCACGAGCGGCATCGCGTCGAGAGTCGACGGGTTCTTCGGCTTCGAGCTGGGTTCGATGTTCCACCCGGCCGGGCGCATCTTCTCGCTCGACGTCTTTCGCTCGCTCCTGGCGATCCCGGAGCTGATCGGGCTCAAGCACTCGTCGCTCGACCGCGCCGAGGAGTGGGACCGGCTCGCGATCCGCGACGCGGCAGCGGCCCGACTTCTTCCTGCTCACCGGCAACGACCTGGCGATCGACATGGTCGTGTACGGGTCCGACTACCTCCTCGGCCTGTCGACGTTCGCCCCGGACGCGTTCGCGGCGCGTGATCAGGCGTGGGCGGCAGGCGACGGCGCGCGGTTCTGGGCGCTCAACGACGTGCTGCAGTACCTCGGCCAGCTCGCGTTCCGGGATCCCGTCCCCGGGTACCGCCACGACGCGGCGATGTTCCTCGCCCTCCGGGGTTGGATCGCCGGTGACCGCACCCATCCGACCTCACCCCGTCGACCGGAGTCGGATCGCCCCCTGCTCGCCGACATCGCCGCGCGCCTCGATCACCTCCTCCCGTAGCCCGCCCCTCCTCGTTTTGGCGTCGCCTAGGACCCGTAGAGGGTCCTAGGCGACGCCAAAATCGTGGGGTGGGGGTCAGGGCTCGCGGAGGAGGGCGCGTTCGAAGAGGTCCGCGGTCCGGGTGGCGATCGGCTCCCACTCGTACGCGTCGCGCCCGGCCCACACCGCCGCCGCGGCGGTCGCGAGCTGGTCGGCGGTGAGCGAATCCAGCGCGGCCGCGATCGACGCCACGGTGTGGCCACACGGAATGCCACCGTCTCCGAGCGTCTCGGTGAGGTAGCCCCACTCGGAGATGAGCGCCGGGAGCCCCACACCTTGCGCGTCCGCGGCGGTTCCCGTGGCCAGCATGTCGCCGTCCGGATCGAAGACGAGCGCGAGCGCGTCGCACGCGGCGAGGCGGGTGGCGTAGGTCGAGGCGTCGCATCCCCGGTATTGCTGGGCGATCGCGATGCGCGGGTCGTCGGGTACGACGTCGCCGGGGCCGAGCGACCAGCACACGACCTGCACATCGTCGCGCCCGCACGCCGCGACGCCTTCGAGGAACACCTGGACGAGCTTGTCGGCGCGCGGCGCGCCGACGAGCCCGATGCGAATCGCCGCGGGAGCGAGGCCGAGGCGCGCCTCGGCGGTGGCCCGGTCCGGGAGCCCGGCGGCGGTCCACATGCCACCGAAGTGCCCGTGCGGGATCACCTCGTGCCGGCACGTGGCATCGAACTCGTAGCGGGCCAGCATCCGGGCCTTGCCGTACTCGCTGTGGTGGATGACGCCGGCGACCTGGCGCGCCCACGCCGCGTAGATCGGGTCGTAGACCTCGGGCCGCAGCTCGTGCGGGGTCAGGTTGTGCGCGGTCCACACCACCGGCACGCCGTGCTCACGGAGGTCGCGGAGGATGGTCTCATGGGCGGGGAGATCGTCGAACGCGACCCACTCGGGCCAGTGCATGTGCAGCAGGTCGATCTCGCCGAACGTCGCGTCTGCTGCCGCCTGCCAGCCGATCGGCGGCGGTCGTTCGACGACCCGATCCGCGATCGGTGCGTACAAGGCCTCGTCGTAGTGATGGCCGTACGCGGTGGATCCGACGCGCAGGAGCGGCGTGACCCGAGCGCCGTAGACCAGCCGTTCGGCCGGGACGCACTCGAGCTGATGCACCACGTCGATCTCGGACCACGGGCTCCGCCACTCGGCCAAGCCGCCCACGGTGATGCGCGTGGTCGTGTGCGAGGTCGCGCAGCTCCACTCGACGTGCAACGGTCGTCCCGCGACCTCGGGGATCGCGAGGCTCACGGCATCGGGAGCTTCAGCAAAGGTCAGCTCGTCGTCGAGCACCAGCGTCCGGCGTTCGACAGTCATGCGCAGATTGCGCGTCGCGGCGAGCGGGGCGCCTTCCTTCGTGGAGTCGAGGCTCACGCCCGACGGGGCCAACGTCTCCCAGTGCACCGACAGCACACCGTCCTCGTGGCGCAGGGCCGCGGGGACGCCGGCCGCGGTGTACCGGCCGAGGCCGGCGACGACCAGCGGCGTCCAGCACGGCAGGTCCTGATCGACCGGCACCTCCCAGGTCCCCGGCTGGTACGGCGCCGGGAGGTAGTGGCTCCGGCTCGCGCCGACGAGTGGGAGCACGAAGTCGGCTCCCGCGCTGCGGTGCGCCCACACGCCGGCGGCGCGGTGCTCCTCGAAGCCGATCCAGCGGTCGTCGTACGGGTACGCGTCGACCGGTGGTGCGGCGACGACGCCCGGCGGGACCGGTCGGAGCGCTGCCGCGGCGAACGCGATCTTGCCGAGCAGGTCGAGGGTCAGCTGCAACCGGCGCGCGGGCCCGCGGTACTCGTCCTGGGCGCGGTGACGGTGCGCGTTCGAGACGCCGTCCGCGTCGAACGCACGAGTGAGCGTCCGGGTCGCGTCCGTCGCCCGGCGGAGCCAGACGGTCTCGACGTCCTCGGCGAATCCCTCGGCGATGGCGAACGCCCCGAGCTCGACGGTGAGCGCGGCGCCGAGAGCCCCGGTCGAGCGACCCCAGGGCACGGCGGTCCCGTCACGTGATCCGACGGCGAGGACGAGATCGAGCGCAGTTCGCAGCCCGGCCTCCCACAACGGTCCGAGGCGATCGGCGAGCGGCTCGCAGAAGAGCCAGACGTCTGCGGTGTAGATGTCGTAGCGGCCGACCCGGTGGTTCGAGTCGTCCAGGAACCGGCGCGGGTTCTCGCCGAGCACGGTCGCGGTGCGCGCAACCAGCGAATCGAGTCGCGCCGGGTCGTCGCCGAGCGCGAGCCGTTCCCGCGCGAGTGCACACCGCGCCAGCACCGCGGCGTAGTTGCGGGGGAGGAGGTCGGTGTCGAGCAGCTCGAGCCAGTCCGAGCTGTCCGTGGCGAGCGCGACCTCCTCGCGTTCGGCATCCGTGCACTCCGCGAGCAGGGGATTGCCGGCAAACGCACCGTGGCGGGCCAGCGTCTCGGCGATCCGGTACGAGAAGAAGGTGTGGGTGGACCGGCCGTCGACGCCGCGCAGCAATCGCGCGGTGATGGCATCCGGGTGCTCGCCGGCAACGCTCGTGACGCCGGCATCCGCGAGGTGGGCGAGGGTGAAGCAGAGATCGGCTCGTACGTCGGCGCCGACCGCGTGACCGGCGAACACCCGCGGGAGCCGCCACTCGGGGAAGTGGTGGCGTTCGAGCGCCTCGAGGTTCTCGACCGTGAGCCGGCGGAGCTCCTCGGCCAGCTCGGCGCTCGTCACCCGGCGTCCCAACCGGCGATCGCACGCGTCACGCGCGCGGGATCGAAGGGCCCGTCGTACACGACGACCAGATGACGCAGGCGCAGTGTCGAGCCCGCGCCGACACTCGAGCGGACCTTCCCAGAGAAACGCCGCGTTGAAGAAGTTCGCCCAACCCTCGCCGTAGGTGTCGGCCCGGTTGCTCGCGTACCAGGGCGTCGGGAAGCTCGGGTTGTCCGGATGGTCGACGAGCACGAGCCCGCACTCGCCGCGGCGCCCGTCCGCCCGCGGCGCGACACCCTGGAGCGCGCACCACTCCGCCCGCTCGCCGAGCAGCCGGTCATGGTGGCCGCCGTCGGGAAGGATCAGCTCGGTGTCCTGCCAGTCCGGTGCGCCGCGCAAGGTGAGGCCGCCGTATCCACCCCACGTGGTGAACGGCGTGCGGTCGAACGTCGTGTCGGTGGCGGGGACGAGCTCCTCGGTCCAGTCGATCGCGTACGCGTCGTCGTCGAGCGCGATCGGCACGAGGGTGCGGGTCTCGGTCAGCGCGACGGTCTGACCGTCCGGGCGCACCCAGTCGATGGTCGCCCGCACGCCGCCGTCGGCGAGGTCGTCGACCGTCGCGCGTCTCCAGCAGACCGAAGGCGTCGTACTCCTCCCAGAAGTTCTCGCCGTTGACGAATTTGATCGAGAACCAGAGCGCGTGGTGCCACGGGTGGTCGGCCGGGGCCTCGACGGTGAGGGTTGCTCCTGCGGGCGTACGGACTGGATGAAGGTAGGGGCGCGGCGCGTCCCAGACTGCGGACCAAGACATCCCGCCAGCCTCGCGCAGTGGGTCAGGACTCGGCGACGAGCCCGCTCGGGATCACCGGGAGGTGGGCGATCGCCGCGAGCATGTGCTCGGTCCACACTGCGTCGAGCTGGGCGAGGAACGGCGAGCTCTCGTCGATGCGCAGCTCGTCGACCTGGAGCGAGTCGTTGCGGTAGATCGCTGCGTCGTAGGGAGGTCCGACGGAGACGTTTGCGCGGGCCGTGCTCATCATCGAGCTCAGCGCGATCTTTCCGGCGGTCTCGAGGTCGACGTGTGCCCGCACTGCGAGCTCGAGGAGGAACTTGCCGTACTTGCTCTCGCCGATCTGCAGGAACGGCATCTCGTCCGACGCGCGGATGTAGTTGCCCTCCGGGTACACGAGCAGGATGTCCGCCGGCTTCCCGGCGATCTGGCCGCCCAGGATGAAGGTGGCGGTGCCATCGGCGCCGACGGTGTCCAACGCCTCCCGGTGCTCGGCGGCGACCTCACGGCTGAGCCGGCCGACGTAGAGGGCGGCTTCGAACAGATGCTCAACGGTCGCGAGGCTCGCGCTGCCGCGGCCGCTGGAGCCGAGGTCGCGGTCGATGCGATCGAGCACTTCCTGGGTGGTGGCGAGACTGCCCGCCGATTCGAGGACGAAGACCCGATCGTCCGCGGGCCGCAGCACGTGCTGCTTGCGGTAGGTGCCGACGTTGTCGACCCCGGCGTTCGTGCGCGTGTCCGCGAGGAAGATCAGCCCGTCGTGCAAGCGGAACGCGAGGCAGTAGGTCAAGGCGGCGACTGTAGGGCCCGCGCCGTGGCGAGGCCTATGCGGAGCGGAGTCCTTCGCGCCGCGACTCGTAGGCTGGTTCCATGCGCGGCGAGGTGACCGTCAGGATGGCTGCGAGCCCCGAGGCGATCTGGGCCCTCGTCAGCGACGTCACGCAGATCGGTCGGTACAGCCCCGAGACCTTCGAGGCCGAGTGGCTCGATGGTGCGACGGGTCCGGCGCCGGGCGTGCGGTTCCGTGGTCATGTGCGCCGGAACGGGTGGGGCCCGGTGTACTGGACGTCGTGCACGGTCCTCGTCTCGGAGCCGGGGCGGGAGTTCGCCTTCGGCGTCGGCCCGCCCGACCAGCCGATGAACACGTGGCGCTACCGGCTCGAGCCGGTAGGCGACCTCACCGACGTGACGGAGTCGTTCGAGCTCACCGCGCACATCGGGCTCCGCGTCTACTGGGCGCTGCTGGGTTGGGCACGCGGGCGGACGAACGAACGGGGGATGCGGACGACGCTGGAACGCATCAAGGCCGTCGTCGAGGCGAGCGACGACCCGGACGACGGCAATGCGGCCACCGGCGGCACCTAAGCGGCTCCGAGCGGGTCAACGATCGTCCGGTCGGTGCGCGGCCAGAGCTGAACGAGGTGCTCGCGAGCTACGGCTGGCGACCGGTGAACGCGATCAGCTTGGTCTGCTCGTCCGCATCGTCGGGTACCGGAACGCGGGGCCCGTAGTGGCCACTCTGGCGCAGGATCTCGTCCATCGGCTGCATTTCGAGGAAGAGCGTGTGCACCTCGGCGGGGTCGAGCGTCTCGTCGAGACCGGTCGCGCGGGCGAGGTCCCAGGTATGCACGACGATGTCGCTGGTGCAGAACATGTCGATCGCCTGGTCGATGCGGTACGTGGCGCCACGCATCTCGAACTCGCGCGCCGCGACGGTCGGGTCGTCGAGCGCGGCCCGGATCCCGCCGTCGAGCACCAGCCACGCGGCGACCGGATCGTCGTCGACCGACGGTCCGGCGGGGAGCTCGAGCCCCGCGACGGTCTCGAAGAGGCCCGGGATCCACTCCGCCAGGTGCCGGACGACATCGCGGGCGACCCAGCCATCCGGCGGCGCCGGGCTGTCCCACGCATCATCGGGAACCGCCTCCACGCGCGCCGTGAACTGGCCTGACACCTTCCGGTAGCGCGTCGCGAAATCGTTCACGATCCCCATCCTGATGCTCGGTCCGTTGCTGACACCAGTTCGACTCCGGACCGCCGCGGAACTGATCGGCATACCCTCCGGCCCGATTTGGAGGATCATGGGTCGGTGGTGCAGGAAGAGGGGGACCGGTCCAACGCACTGGCAGGGCTCGCCGTCGGCGCGCTCGGGCCGATCGTCGTTGCGCTGATCCTCGTCCCGTTCCGCACCGAGCTCGACAACGCGAACCTGGCGCTCATCCTGGTGTTCGTCGTCGTGATCGCCGCGATCATCGGCGGCCGCCGCGCCGGCGCGTTGGCCGCGATCATCGCGACCCTGTCGTTCGACTTCTTCCTGACCCGGCCCTACCTGTCCCTCAAGATCGAGACCTCGGACGACCTCGAGACCGCGGTGATCCTCCTCGCCGTCGGACTGCTGGTCGGCGCGGTCGCGTCGAGGGGCCGGCGCTCGGAGCGCGATCGGGAGCGCGCGGCCGACGCGATCCTGCGCGTCCACCGGGTGGCCGAGCTCAACGCTCGGGGGGCGCCGGTCGACGAGGTGGTGCAGGGGGTGAACCACGAGCTGTGTCAGCTGCTGTCGTTGCAGGACTCCTGGTTGGAGTTCCCGCCGTTCGTCTACGTGATGCCGCGCCTCGAGCGCGGCGGCAGCATCGAGGGTTCCGAGCACCACTGGTTCGGCGGCGGCATCGGGCTGTCGGAGGACGGCGTCGAGCTGGCCGTGCTCGAGCGGGGCGCTCCGGTTGCCCGGATCGTGCTCATCGGTGATCCTGGCCGCTCGGTCACGATCGAGGAGCGCGTCGTCGCAGTAGCACTCGCGGACCAGCTCGGTGTAGCCCTGGCACTGGCGGGACCGGGAGAACAGGCCCGGCTGGCGGACGAAGCCCGGCGGAAGTAGGGGGACGATGTTCGATGTCGTGAAGCGGCTGGTCGTCGGCCGTCCGCTCGCCAGCACCCAGATGGAGGAGCAGCGGCTCCCGAAGAGCATCGCCCTCGCAGTGTTCTCGTCGGACGCGCTCTCGTCCACCGCATACGCCACCGAGGAGATCCTGTTCGTGGTCGCGGTCGGGGGATCGAGCCTCGCCCTCGGCCTCAGCAAGCTCGTTCCGATCGCGGTCGTCGTGGCCGCCCTGCTCGCGATCGTCATCACCTCGTACCGGCAGGTGATCTTCGCCTATCCCAACGGCGGCGGTGCGTACGTCGTCAGCAAGGAGAACATCGGCGAGATGGCGTCGCTCGTCGCGGCGGCGTCCTTGATGGTCGACTACATCCTCACGGTCGCGGTATCGATCTCGGCCGGGGTGGCCGCCATCATCTCGATCCCGTCGCTCAGTGGCCTCGCGACGCACCGCGTCGAGCTCGGGGTCGTGCTGATCATCCTCATCACGCTGATGAACATGCGTGGGATCAAGGAGTCGGGCACCGTCTTCGCGATCCCTACCTATCTCTACATCTTGGTCTTCGGCGCGCTGATCGTCTACGGGCTGGTCCGCAGCTTCACCGGAGACATCGGCCCGATCGCCTACGACCCCGAAGGCCGCGGACACCGCCCGCGAGATCGGTGGGTCCCTCTCCATCTTCCTGCTGTTGAAGGGCTTCTCGTCGGGTGCAGTGGCCCTCACCGGAGTCGAGGCGATCTCCAACGGTGTGCCGGCGTTCCGGCGCCCGGAGGCGAAGAACGCGGCTGCGACGCTGGTCTGGATGGGGGTGCTCCTGGGCACGCTCTTCTTCGGCATCTCCGTGCTCGCGCATCGTCTCGCGCCCTACCCGAGTGAGCACACGACGGTCATCGCCCAGCTCGGTCTGCAGGTGTTCGGCAACGGCCCGATCTTCGTCTTCCTGCAATTCGCGACCGCGACGATCCTGGTGCTCGCGGCGAACACCGCGTACAACGGCTTCCCGAGCCTCTCGTCGATCATCGCGCAGGACGGCTTCCTGCCGAGACAGCTGACCAATCGCGGCGATCGGCTGGTCTTCTCGAACGGCATCATCATGCTGGCGGGCACCGCGGCGCTGTTGCTCGTCGCATTCGGTGGCATCACCACGAAGCTGATCCCGCTCTATGCCGTCGGTGTGTTCACCTCGTTCACGCTCTCCCAAACCGGCATGGTGCGCCACCACCTGCGACTCCATGAACCGCACTGGCGGCGAAGCGTCGCGGTCAACGCGGTGGGAGCGGTCGCAACGTTCGTCGTGCTCATGATCGTGGCGATCACCAAGTTCAGGTCCGGTGCGTGGGTCCCGATCGCCGTCATCCCGGCGATCGTGCTCGTCTTCAAGCTGATCAAGCGCCACTACCGCGGCGTGGAGGAGGATCTGCGCATCCCGCCGGACTACAAGCCGCCGCGCCGCCGGCTGACGGCGGTGGTGCTGGTCGAGGACGTCAACCCGGGGGTGCTGGAAGCCCTGGCCTACGCGGAATCGATCGCACCGGATCACTTCGTCGCGATGACCGTGGTGCAGGACGACGCGGATGCCGAGCGGATCGAGAAGCAATGGGCGACCCATGGGATCCACGCGACGCTCGAGATCGTGCACACCTCGACCGGTGAGTTCACCGCGGCGACGCTCGCCTACATCGAGGAGCTCGAGCATCGTTGGCCGGACACGCTCGTCAACGTCTTCATCCCCGAGTTCTACGTCGAGCACTGGTGGGGCCATCTGCTCCACAACCAGAGCGCGCTGGTCATCAAGGGCCGGTTGCTGTTCAAGAAGACCAACGTGGTCACATCGATCCCGTACCGAGTCGAACCGCCGGAGCTGCACCCGGTGGTCTGACCCCACCGTGGGGCATCGCTCGGGAACCGGGCTTGCTGTCCTAGCGTTCTCCCGAGATGCGATGGCAGTGGTCGCGGCGCGCCGGCGCCGTCCTCGGGTTGGCTCCCGTGCTCGCCGCTTCGCTCGTGCTCGGTGTCTTGTTGGCGTTCGTCGCGTTCTTCATCGGCGCCGCGGCCGGCGCAAGCGTCGACCCGGCCGTCGCGCGCCGGCGGATCGTGGCGGCAATCGAGGCAGACATGGCCGCCAACCCCACGATTCCCGGCGAAGTCGTCGCGGTCCGGGCGCCTGGGCTCGACGTGACCGTCGGCGGTGGCCTCGCCGATGTCGACGGTGGAACGCCGCTGCGGGCCGACACGCCGTTTCGGATCGCGAGCGTGACGAAGACGTTCGTCGCGGCGTCGGTCCTCCGGCTCGTCGAGCAGCATCGGGTGCGGCTCGATTCGCCGATCTCGAAGCATCTCTCACGCGCCAGCGTGCGGCAGCTGCGTCGCGGCGGCTACCAGCCCCACAAGATCACGGTCGGCCAGCTGCTCCTGCACACCGCGGGCCTGTTCGACTACGCGGCGACCGATGCCTACGACGACATCAACACCTCGGACCCCGGTCATCGCTGGACGCGGGAGGAGCAGCTCCGCTTCGCGATGGACCACGGCGATCCGGTCGCGGCGCCGGGAAAGAAGTACCACTACTCCGACACCGGCTACATCCTGCTCGGCGAGATCCTCGAGCGGACGACGCGGAAGCCGCTTCCGCAGGCCGTCCGGAAGCTGGTCGGCTTCCACCGGCTCGGGCTCGACCACACGTACTGGGAGACCCTCGAACCGACGCCCGCCGGCGCCAAGTCACGAGCCCACCAGTACTACGACGACGACTTCGACAACATCACGCTCGACGCGTCGCATGACCTCTACGGCGGGGGTGGTCTGGTCTCGACCGTCTCGGACCTCGCCCGCTTCTACCGTGCGTTGTTCCACGGCAAGATCTTTCATGACCGGGCCACGCTGGCGACGATGACGCACGTCTCGCGGGCGGGACGACGTGACGGTGCGGCGATGGGAATCTTCCGCGTCGCCGTCGACGGCGAGCGGTGCTTCGAGCACCCCGGCTACTGGGGCACGGACGTGGTCCACTGCCCGCGACTCGACCTGACGATCGCTCGGTCCACCAACCAGGCGGACGACACGGACTTCGATTCCGCGCCACTCGAAGCGGTCGCCGCCGATCTTGCCCGCCGGGCCGCGCCTCGGTAACAGTGTCGTGATGCGAGACACGGGGGGCCGCAGGGCGGTTGAGCGCAGCCGGACGCGTCGGATCGCAGGTGCACTCGCGCTAGCCGTCGCCTGCGTGCTGCTGTTCGCGGCATGCATCCCGCGGCCACCGGGAGACTTCTACGACGCGCCCGTACCGCTGCACGGCGACCGACCCGGTGCGGTGATCTGGGCCGAGCCGCTCCCGGTGACCACCGGTGCGAACGCCGAGGCCTGGCGGGTCATGTACCACTCGAGAGATTCCCAGAACCGTGACGTCGCGGTGACCGGCACCATCTACTACCCGACGGATCCGGCGCCGCCCGGAGGCTGGCCGGTCGTGTCGTACGCGCACGGGACGGCCGGCATGGCGTCGCAGTGCGCACCGAGTCGCAACGGTGCTTCCACCGGGTCCTTCGGAGTGCGCGGCATCGTCGTCGCGACCGACTACATGGGGCTCGGGCCCACCGGCCAGCGTCATGCGTTCCTGTCCGGCGCGGCGGAAGGCCACAGCGTCATTGACATCGTGCGAGCCGTCCGGCAGTTCCCCGGTGCTCACGCGTCGCGACACTGGGTCACGGTCGGAGTGTCGCAGGGCGGACATGCTTCGCTCTTTGCCGGCCAGCTCGCGCGCGCGTACGCGCCGGAGCTGCACCTGGACGGCGTCGTCGCCGACGCACCGGGGTCGGGACTCCTCGACACCTATCCCGGAGACTCGCAGCTCGTGGTCGACGTCATCACGGTGATGGCGCTCTACGGCATCGCCGTCGATCACCCCCAGATCCATCCGGAGGACTACGTCACGCCGCGCACCGCGGAAGCGGCCAAGGCACTCGACACCGGTTGCCTCACCGAGACGGCAATCGCGCTCGCGGGGATCCCGCACGCGGACTTGTTCACCGCCGATCCGAGGACCACGAGCCCGGCGCGCGAGGCCGCGTTGGAGAACAGTCCCGGCGGGTCACCGATCGGGGCTCCGGTGTTGCTCGTGCAGGGCACGGCCGACACCACCGTGGTCCCGGCGCGAACCGACGCACTCCTCGAGAAGCTGTGCCGGTGCCGGAAGCCGATCCAGCTGCTGACGGTGCCGGGCGGCACGCATGACAACACGCCATCGCTGGCCAAGGCGGAGATCGCCACCTGGCTCAACGACCGGCTCGCCGGGGTACACGCACCGACCTCCTGCTCGTAGACACGGCCGCAGCTGGATAGCGCCCGACGCGTGGCGCCTGCCGTTCGAGCGGGCGTGGCGCCAGGCGTAGCTGGTCCGTCGCGGGCGACGTCACACCTCGTCGGGGACGCCGTACTCGGCCTGGTAGCGACGGAACCGTTCGCGTTCGACGGCCGGATCGAGTCCGGTGTCCGCCAGCGAGTACTGGTGCGGTCCCGCGGCTGTCCTTCGGTTGGGCCGCGAGCAGATCGGTGATCGCGCCGCCGAGCGTCGGCGGGTATTCGATCTCGAGCCGTTGGTAGACCGCGTCGATGGTGGCGACCGGGTCGGCCATGAGATCGGCATAGCGGACGTCGACGAACTGCTGGTTCGGCAAGTCGCCGCCGGCCCGCGCGTCGATCGTGTCGTCGAGCATGAGCCCGTAGCCCATCGAGATCCACGGGGCGAGGGCACCGACGTCCACGTGCTCGGTCCGCATCGACTTGATCGTGCCCATCAGGCTGATGGTCGACGGCACGGTCTTGAGCGGGTCGCGGTGGATCTGGATCACCCGTGCGTCCGGGTAGACCGCAAAGAGCGTCCGGAGCTGGCTGAGGTGGCTCGGTGCCTTCAGCACCCACCGCGCGGCGCGCTCGCGACGCTGGAGCGTCTGCAGGACCCGGCGGTGGTAGCGGTACGCCTCGATCTGGTCGGTGCGGACGAGGTACGCCGCATACGTGGGCACGTCGTAGGTGCCGCCCCACTGGTCGGAGAGGAACTCGAGCATCGTCGCGAAGATGCATTCGTTCGGCTCGTCGCCGTCGTTGTGGTGCATCGACTCGTAGGTCGGCGCCAGGTCGGCCCAGAACGCGTGCACGTCGTGTCCGAGGCGGCGGGCGAGCGGGGCATCGGGACCGATCGCGTCGGCGGGGAAGAGCAGCTCCCACGTCGCGGGCGTCCGGTTGGCGGGGTCGAGGGCAAGCAGCTGGTGGAGGATCGACGTGCCGGACCGACCGGTACCGACGACGAATACGGGCTGATCGATCGGCTCGTCGAGCATCGTCGGATCCGTGGTCCACCACGCCTGCAGCAGCAACCGTTGCCTCAGCACCCGCAGCAGCTCCGTGCGGGCCACGATGCGCCCGCCGACGGTCAGCTCGGCTTCCTCGTTCAACGCTGCGACGAGCACGTCGTAATGCGGCCGCCAGGTCTCACCGCCGAAGTCCGTCAGACCCGTGGCGGCCCGTGCCGTCGTGAGCAGCTCGTCGGGTTCGAGCGAGACGAGGTGCTCGGCCCCACCCACCGCAGCGCCGTGCGCGTTCAGCCGCCGGAGCCAGCCGGGTGCGGGAGCGGGCGACCAGCCCGCCGGGTCGGACACGCCTCCCCCTAGCTCCAGCGCCGTTGCGCGGCGCGGTACCGGTCGGCGAGCTGGCGCCGGCGCGCGGCCGCATCGACGATGGGGTGCTGCTCGGGAAGCGCGGCGCGCACATCCGTGATCGGGACGACGCGCGCCGTCGGCACCGGCTTGGTCGTGGCCCCGACGTAGCGGTAGACGGCCATCCCCAGCGGTTGGCCCTCGGTGTCGAGCCAATTCGGCACGCCCGGATCCGCGTGCGCGATGACGCACGCGCACCTTGCCGTCGTCGTCGACGTGCGCCTGCTGGCGATTGCAGCTCATCAGGCGCTGATCCCATGCGCCGGAGTCGAACCAGTGCAGATGGTGGATCGACCAGTTCCAGTAGTGCGCGTCGGGGGCATCGTGCTCGATGACCAGCGCGTCCGCCGGGCCGAGGTCCCAGCACCCGCCGCCGTACGCGATGCTCGGCGCGCCGCCCGGCGGCGTGTTCGGGGCGGTGAACGTGTTGTGCTCGAGCAGATCACGCGAGGCGGCGACGTACGCGGCCCAGTAGTCGATCGACCGTTCGACCCACCGCGCCGGCACGGTCGAGCGCGCCGGCGACATCGGCCGGGGTCGGAGGCGGTGCCGGGGCTCCCGCCGTGTCCGTCCGTTCGATCGTGAAGCTGACGATCGGGTCGTGCGCCCAGTCGTAGAGGTACTGGCGGATGAGCAGCAGCCGCGCGCCCGGGGAGGTCTGGAGATGGTTCGCGGTGCCCGCGCCGGCGTCGGGACCGATCGTGAGCTCGAGCTCGCCGTCGTCCGTCGAGGGCGAGGTCGGTCAGCGCGACCTCGGCGAACACTCCGTTCTCGTCGAGGTGCATGTCACCTTCGACGAGCGAGAACAGTGCCTCGTGCACGCCGCGGGCCTGGCCTCGCAGCACGTAGGTCGCGTCCGGGTCGATGGCACAGCGCTCGTAGATGTTGTCCGGGTTCGGCGCGCCCCACTGGGACCACGGCAGCTCGTAGCGGTGCAGGCGCGGGTGGAGTGGATCGGCGTGCTCGAGCTCACCTTGCAGGGCCAGGTTCGCCTGGCGGGCGAGGTGCCGGATGCCCTCGGCGCGACCCCGCGCGTCGGAGGGGAAGTCGTCGTCGCGGAGCCGCTGCGCCAGCGTGTCGAGCGTCGTGGTCCAACGCGCCCAAGCCTCACCCGCGGGGTCGGTCATAGGGGCTATCTATCACCGCAACGCCCCGGGTGGCCGAGGGTCAGGCGGGGACGTCCGCGAACCGCACGTCGATCTTCTGGACTCCGGCCGCCAGGCCGAGGCGCTTGATCATGGCTCGCGGTGTTGCGCTCGGCCCGTTTCACGAGCGCGTCTGCTCCGCGCCGCCCGGTCCATCTTCGTCATCGCGACGCGTTCCAGGGCCCGCTCGCTGGTCGGGTTGTCGACGAAGACGCCACCGAGGCGGTCGAGCAGACCGCGGTCGCGGTTCATGACGTGGCTGCGCTCAGGGTCGAGCACTGCCCGCTGCAGGGTTGCGTGCGGGAGCGTGACGACGATCGTGCCGTCGGCGCGCTGGGTCACGTGCTGCGCGTCGAGTGCACCCAGGTCCACCGATGCACCCACCGTGCCGTACCCGCTGTAGACCACGCGCGAGCCGGCGAGGAACTGCGGCAGGATGCTGACGTCGTGCTCCTCGTCGACAACCACCGAGAACGTGCCAGATGCGGCGTTGTACGAGGAGACGTTCTTCAGGCGGTGCAGGATCACCGGGGCCGAGCGGTCGACGGTCCGGCTGGAGAAGACGTTCCCGAAATTGACCAAGCCGCTGGCGAACGCGAAGCCGATGACGACCAGCACCGCGAGACCGGCGAGGGCGATCAGGCCGAGGAGCGACGGGCGCCGCCTCCGTCCGCCGTCGACCCGAACCACCACCTCGGTCGGCTTCGATTCGGGCAACGTCGCGGGTCGGTTCCTCGGTCATGGTGGCCACGTCGGAGCTCCTCGGCATCGGGGCGCGCGGCGTAGGCCGCAGTCACGTGTCCAACGCCGCGCCCGCTTCCTGAGTTCCCGCTGTGACCGGAGTCATCGAGCGATTGGGTCCGCGATCGACCGGGTACGGCTCCGCGTTGGCCCCGGTAGGGTCGCAGCACCAGGCGCCCCGTCCCGATGGAGAGAACGATGACCCGGCTCGGCTACCAGATCCCGAACTTCACGTATCCCGGCGTCGCGCCGGCGGCGCTGTTCGACACGGTCGCGGCGCAGGCGGCGGCGGCCGACCGGTCCGGCTTCGACACCGTGCTGCTGATGGACCACTTCTACCAGCTGCCGATGCTCGGCCAGCCCGACGCCAACATGCTCGAGTGCTACACGACGCTCGGCGCGCTCGCGCGAGAGACCAGCACCGTACGGCTCGGTGCGCTCGTCACCGGCAACACGTACCGCAACCCGACGACGCTCGCGAAGATCGTCACCGCGCTCGACGTCGTCTCGGGTGGCCGCGCGCAGCTCGGCATCGGCGCCGGCTGGTTCGAGCTGGAGCACGACTCGCTCGGCTTCGAGTTCGGCACGTTCACCGACCGGTTCGAGAAGCTCGAGGAAGCGCTGCAGATCATCCTCCCGATGCTGCGCGACGAGGGTCCGTCGCTCGACGGAAAGCACTACCAGGTCAAGGACGCGATCAACCACCCGCCCCCGCTGTCGAAGATCCCCGTCATGATCGGCGGGAGCGGCGAGAAGAAGACGATGCGGATGGTCGCGCAGTACGCGGACGAGTCGAACCTGACGTGCCCCGAGGACGAGGTCGGCCGCAAGCTCGACGCGCTCGCCGGGTCACTGCGAGCGCCTCGGACGCGACCGGTCCGAGATCACGGTGACCAAGCACCTGAACGTCTGCATCGCCGACACCCATGACCAGGCCTACGCCGAGATCGGTCAGTTCCTCGCGGACCGCGGCCTCGACCTCTCGACCATGGACGCGGAGACGAAGGACATGATCCTGGCGATGGTCATCTGGGGCGACGAGGACGAGGTCGGCGAGCGGCTGACCAAGGTGCTCGCGCTCGGGGTCGACGGCTTCACGATCTCGCTGCCCGCCAACGGCCAGAACCCCGAGCGGGTCGAGCAGCTCGGCGCGACGGCCAGCAAGGTTCTCGGCCTCTGACCCGACTCACCGCGGTGCTGCCGTTGCTGGATCAACCAGGCGTCGGGGCTGCAAGAATGCCGACGTGAAGTCAGGGCCGGTGAAGTACGCGAGGAACGGATCCGTCCGCCTCGCGTACCGGGTGTTGGGCGACGGGGACACCCCGATGGTGTTCGTCCCCGGCTGGATCAGCAACGTCGACGCGTACGACGACCCGACGTCCGGGTGGTACGACATCGGGGAGCGGCTCTCGGCGTCGACCCGCCTGGTGGTCTGGGACAAGCGGGGGACCGGCCTCTCGGACCCCGTGACGGGAGCCCCGCCCCTCGACGAGCGCATGGACGACCTCCGGGCCGTCATGGACGCGGCCGAGCTCGACGACGCGGCGCTCCTCGGAATGTCCGAGGGCGGGCCGATGAGCCTCCTCTTCGCCGCGACGTACCGCGAGCGGGTCCGTAGCCTCGTGCTGTACGGCACCGCAGCTCGCTTCTCGGCCGATCCGCCCTCGCACCCGTGGGGCTTCACGCCGGCAGAGATCGACGCGCATTCGCGGGAGATCGACGAGCAGTGGGGTGAGGGCGCCCTCGCTCGAGCTCTTCATGGGTTCGCTCGCGGATGTCGACGGGGTGCGCGAGCTCTTCGGGCGGTACCAGCGCACGGGCGCGAGCCCCACGATGGCCAAGCTGCTCTGGCAGGCACTCATGGAGATCGACGTCCGTGAGGTGCTCGCCGTCCGTCGACACCCCGACGCCTGGTCCTGCACCGGGCCGGCGACCAGATCGTGCCCGTCGAAGCCGCGCGGGCGATGGCCGACGCGCTCCCGAACGGGGTCTTTCGCGAGCTTGCGCCCGGGGACCACGTCATGATGGATGACGTCGAGCAGTTCACGAAAGGCGATCCTCGACTTCGTCGTCGGCGAGTCGCGGATGGCTGCGCCGACCGAGCGTATGCTGGCCACGGTCCTGTTCACCGACATCGTGGGCTCGACCGAGTCGCGTCGAGCGCGTACGGGGACGAGCGTTGGCGCGGTCGGCTCGATGCGCACGACGCGATCGTCGACCGTCATCTCGCGGCGTTCGGCGGGCAGAAGGTCAAGGACACGGGCGACGGCATGTTCGCGACCTTCGACGGCCCGACGAAGGCGGCCCGCTGCGCGCTCGACCTGGTCCCTGATCTCGCGACTCGTGGCATCCCGATCCGGGCGGGGATCCACATCGGTGAGTGCGAACGCCGGGGTGATGACTGGAGCGGCCTCGCGGTGCACGTCGGCGCCCGCGTCGCCGCGCTCGCCGGTGCCGGCGAGGTGCTCACGAGCCGCACCGTCCGGGACCTCTCCGCCGGATCGGGACTCGGTTTCGAGGACCGCGGGATGCACCATCTCAAAGGCGTGCCCGACGAGTGGCAGATCTTCCGCGTCACCGCCAACTAACCCGGACGCCTCCCACCCGATTTTGGCGTCGTACCCACGCATACCGTGGGTAACTGACGCCGAAACGGGTGAGAGGGTGCTCGACTAGTTCGCGGCCCAGAGGTGCCAGTCGCCGGGCACGCCCTTCAGGGTGTGGTTGCCGCGGTCGTCGAAGCCGAGATCGGAGCCGATCACGAGATCCTTGACGGTGTTCGTGACGAGCACCTCGCCCGGGCCGGCCAGCGCGCTGACCCGCGCGCCGATGTGCACGCCGATGCCGGCGACGTCGCCGGCCGCCGTTCGACCTCGCCGGTGTGCAGCCCGGCCCGCACCTCGATGTCGAGCGGTCGCACCATCTCCTGCAGCTCGCGGGCGGCGCGGATCCCGCGGCCCGGTCCGTCGAAGGTCGCCAGCAGGCCGTCGCCGGTGCGCTTCACCAGCGTGCCGCGGTGGCGCTCGACGGCTTGCTCCGCCGCGGTGTCGTGGCGCTCGAGCAGCGCGCGCCAGGCCCGGTCGCCCATCGCCGACGCGCGCGCGGTGGAATCCACGATGTCGGTGAAGAGCACGGTCATCAGCACGCGGTCGACGTCGACCTCGCGGCGGACCGGCGCGCCGGTGATGAACTCGGCGATCGCGTCGAGGATCGGATCCTCGTCGCCGGGGTTGGTCCCGACGTGGAAGTCGCCCGGGAACGTCTTCAGCTCGCGCGCCGGCGATGTGGTCGGCGAGGTACTGACCCGTGCGCAGCGGGACGATCGGATCGCCGGTGCGGTGCAGGACGAGCGTCGGGACCTGCACGGCTCCGAGTGCGTACCGGACGTCCATGTTCACGTTGTGGTGCAGGATCTCCGCCGCCGCGCCCGGAGACGCGGTCTGGCGTTCGTAGCGGGCGAGCTCCGGCAGCCGGTCCTCGGTGACGCCGCCGAGGAAGAACTCGAGCGCGTGACCCGTGCCCCACTGCTCCTTGATCACCTGGATGAACCCTTCGACCAGCTCGGGGTCGCAGCCCGATCGGGTAGTCCGGAGCGACGAAGGTGCGGGCGAACGTTCCCCACAGCACGAGCGACCGGACCCGCTCGGGAAACGCGCGTCGCGAAGAGGATGGCGAGCGGTCCTCCCTCGGAGAGCCCGATCACGACGGCCTGCTCGATGCCGGCCGCGTCGGCGACCGCGCGGGCGTCGTCCATCCGGTCCTCGGCGCTGCCGGTGCCGAGCGAGCGGTCCGAGCAGCCCGTGCCCCGCTTGTCGAAGAAGACGAAGCGCCCCATCTTCGAGAAGCGGGTGAACATGTCGGCCCACATCGGGATGTCCCAGAGCAGCTCGACGTTCGAGACGAACCCCGGGATGAAGAGGATGTCGAGCGGACCTTCGCCGACGGTCTGGTAGGCGATGCTCAGGTCGCCGCTCTGCGCGTACTTCGTCTCGGGCATCGGCGCGAACCGTATCCGTCTCCGGACGCGACCGGTCAGGTGAGCACGCCGGCCGCCGTGATCGCCGACGACCACGAGCCCGGCGAGCAGCTGGCGCAGACCCGAGGACCTTGGCGGGCACCGGCGGGCGATGGGCCCAGACGACCTGCGCGATCAGCAGCGCGCCGACGGCGAGCACTCCGGCGAGCACGGCCGCATCGAGCGCGACCGCCGCGAGCGCCACGAGCACCGCCGGCGGCCTGGGCGGTGTCGCTGACCGCTGGAGCCTCGGGTCGATGGTGGAGCCGCGCGACCTGCACGCGCGCGAACGGTGATCGAGCCCACCGAGCGGGCCGCGAGCACCAGCCACAACGCGGCGGCGAGCCATCCACTCGGCGCCACCGGCCAGCGCGACGCTCGCCACCACCGCGCCGATCCCCACCGCGCCGCAGAGCTCGGGTACGAGACGGCGGCTGCGGCTGCGCATGTCGAACCACAGCTCGATCCCGACGAGTGGGACCGCGATCGCCACCGGCACGAGCCACTGCCAACCGGCGGCACGGCCGGCGCCGACCGCGAGCAGCGGCGAGGATCGCGAGCTCGACCGCGGCGATGCGAGCGGCGAGGCGGGTGCGGGGGAGCCACCGGCCTCGCCGCCGATCCACCAGCACCAGCTTCAGCGGCTTGCGCACGACGAATGCGATGAACGCCGCGACGGCCAGCGCCGCGCCGGCCCACGAGAATGCGACGAGCAAGCCCGAGCAGTACGGGTTCCGCGGTGAGTGCCCAACCTCCGTGCTCTTCGGGAATCGCGACGGCGCGCCACGCGCGCGCGCGTCTTCACCGATGCGCCCCGGCGGTCTCGACGTCTCGGGCCATGGTTCGAGCGTCGTCCAGCATCCGGCCGGACGACCAGGGTCGAAGGTCCCGGCTCACCAGCCGAAGCTGCCCGGCACGCCCTTGAACGGACCCTTCACCGCAGGCAGTGATCCAGCCGCCGTAGAACCCGCCCGGCTGTGGCGTCACGATCTCGCCGTCCACGTGGCACGCATCGACGCGGCCGGCGTACACCGCGAGGTGTCCGGTGATCGGTGACGAATTCCGGCGTCGGATCCTCGTAGCTCCACGCGGCGGAGTCCGCGACCCGGTCGCCACCGCGCAACGTCCAGTAGGTCGCGGCGCCCTTCCATTCGCAGACCGAGCCGCCGGGCGCGGGGACGATGGAGCCGGCGACGAACGCATCACGCGGCAAGTAGTAGTTCGGTGGGTGACTCGTCTCGAGGACGCGCCACGCTTCGCGACGTGGATGCGATCACCACGCCGCCGAGCACCACTTCCAGCCGTGCCGGGGACGCGCTCGAGGCGGGGCGGGCGTGGGTAGTCCCACGCCGACTCTTCCCCGGGCCGGCGGAGTCCGGGCTGGGACGACGATTCACGATGAAACGGTACAGGTGTGCGTGCCCGCGTCCGGAAGCCTTACGCTCCCGACCCGGTTCGGGATTCTGAGGCAGGGGAGCGAAGCAGCGTGCGGTGTGCGGCGTGTCAGCACCAGAACGCAGACGGCAACCGCTTCTGTGGCAGCTGCGGCGCGGCCCTGGCGGCGGCACCCGAAGCAGCGACGGCGACGACGCAGATCCCGCCGACCGTGGGAGCAGGCCGCTACCGGACACGCGAGCTGCTCGGCGAAGGGGCTCGCAAGCGGGTGTACCTGGCGATCGACGAGCGGCTCGACCGGGAGGTGGCGGTCGCGGTCGTGAAGACCGATGGACTCGACGCCAATGGCCGCGTCCGGATCACCCGGGAAGCCCAGGCGATGGCGCGCCTCGGCGATGATCCTCACATCGTCACGGTGTTCGACGTCGGCGAGGAATCAGACGGCACACCGTTCATCGTGAGCCAGTACATGTCCGGCGGATCGCTGACCGAGCATCTCGAGGCGCAGCCGAACCGGCGGCTCCCGGTGAAGCGAGCGCTCGTGTTGGCCGAGCAGCTCACTCGTGCGCTCGTCCACGCCCACGCGCTCTCGATCGTGCACCGCGACCTCAAGCCGGAGAACGTGTGGCTCGACCACGACGGCGCGGCGCGGCTCGGCGACTTCGGGCTCGGCGGCGAACGTCGAAGCGAGTCGCATCACGACGGAAGGCACGGTCCTCGGCACCGTCGCGTACCTCGCGCCCGAGCAGGCGTTGGGCCGGGATCCGGAGCCCCGCTCGGATCTCTACGCGCTCGGCGCGGTGATGTACGAGATGCTCTGCGGGCGACCGCCGTTTCTCGGCGACGACATGGTCTCGGTCATCAGCCAGCACCTCAACACGCCGCCGGTCGCGCCGCGCTTCCACAATGACGAGGTCCCCACGGTCGTCGACACGCATCGTCCTCCGACTGCTGGAGAAGGATCCGGCCGCCCGACCGGCGAGCGCGTCCGAGGTGCTCGATCTGTTGCACGACGCGCAAGCCGCCGTCGAGACGCCCGCGGTCATGGCCCCGGCCGAGCCGGCGGCGCAGGCCGCCGGTCCGGCGCGGCTCGCCGACTGGGGTCGGTTCGTCGGCCGGGCGACCGAGCTCGACACCTTGCGGGCGAAGTTCGACGAATCGCTGTCGGGCAAGACCGCGATCGTCATGGTCGTCGGCGAGCCGGGCATCGGGAAGACGCGGACCGTCGAAGAGCTGGGGGTCTACGCGGCGGTGCGGGGCGCGCAGGTGCTGTGGGGCCATTCGTACGAAGGCGAGATCGGCGTGCCGTACCTCCCGTTCGTGGAAGCGCTGCGTACGTTCGTGCGAGAGCTCTCCGACGACGGGCACCTGCTCGACCCCGACGCGGGATGCGCTGAGGTGGCGACGATCATTCCCGAGCTGCGAGACCGGCTCCCGCAGCTCGCGGTCCTTCCGTCACTCGACGGGGACGCGGAACGACATCGCCTCTTCGAGGGCGTGAGCGCGTTCCTTGTCGCGGCGACCCGCATCCGGCCGCTCGTGATCGTCCTCGACGACATGCACTGGTCCGACAAGCCGTCGCTGCTCCTGCTCGTGCACCTGGCTCGCCGAGTGAGCAGCTCGCGGCTCCTGATCGTCGGCACCTATCGCGACGTGGAGCTCGAGCGTTCGCACCCACTCGCCGAGACGATCTCCACGCTGCGCCGCGAACGGCTCTACGAGCGGGTCCTGCTCCGGGGCCTCCCGATCTCCGAGGTGCAGGCGTTCATCGAGGCGGTCGGGGGACAGGAGACGCCGGACCAGTTCGCCGAGCTCATCTTCCGGGAGACGGAGGGCAACCCGTTCTTCGTGGCCGAGATCCTCCGCCATCTCGTGGAGACGGGCGCGATCCGGCACGAGGGCGACGCCTGGGTGGGGACGCCCGAGAGCGTGGCCGAGAACCTGCCCGAGGGCGTGCGCGAGGTCATCGGCCGCCGGCTCGACGGGCTTTCGGACGGTTGCAACACGGCACTGTCGGTCGCGGCGGCGATGCCGGGTGGCTTCACGATCGAGGTCGTGGGCGAGGTTGCCGGCTTCGACGAGGACACGATGCTGGACCTGCTCGACGAGGCCCTCGGCGCGCAGGTGATACGCGAGCGACGTGAACGCCCCGGCACGTACGAGTTCAACCACGCGCTGATCCGCCAGACGCTCTACGGCGAGCTGAGCACTCCTCGGCGGGTGCGCATGCACCGACGCGTCGGGGAGGCGCTCGAGCGCTCCTTCGCCGACTCGATCGATGCGCACCTGCCCGAGCTCGCGTTCCACGCGTACGAGGCCGCGCCCGGCGGCGACGTGGAGAAGGCGGTCGACTTCGCCCGTCGCGCCGGCGAGCGCGCGATGAGCCAGACCGCGTACGAAGAGGCTGCGCGCAGCTACAGCATGGCGATTCAGGCACTCGATCTGGTGGCGGACGGAAACCCGAGCGCTCGCATCGATCTCTTGCTCGCGCTGGCCCGTGCCGAGGAACGCGGTGGTGATGCCGCGGCGTGCCATGCGGCATGCCTCGAGGCCGCGGATCTTGCGACGCTCGTCGGTGATCCGTTTCGCCTGGCGAGGGCGGCGATCGAGTACGCAGGGAGCTACTGGTTCACGGCGGGCTCGGCGCAGGACCCGCGCCGGCTCCGACTCTTCGCCGATGCCGAGGCCGCGTTGCGAGCAGCCGACGATGGCCAGGAACGCGATTCGCTGCTCGCGACCGTCCTCTCGCGCCATGCCGCGGCGTTCTCGCTGCGCGACACCGCTGAGCACGCGCGGTTCATTGACGAGGCGATCGACTTGGCTCGGGCGTCCGGCGACCAGCACGCGCTGGCCAGCGCATTGCAGATACAGCAGACGCAGGGGCTCCCTCCCGATCAGCGTCTCGCGAATCGGCTCGAGGCGGCGCAGGCGGCGGAAACGTCGGGTGATCTCAACCTCATGCAGTCGGTCCGCCTGTCGCGCGTCATCGACGCGCAGTGGGACGAGGATCGTGACGCACTCGAGCACGAGGTCGCCGGCTACGCCCAAGACGCAGCACGATCGCGCGTCTCGACGCAGCTCGTGACCAGCTTGCAGCTCCAGGGCGCGCTCGCCGCGATCGACGGGCAGTACGAGGAGGCCGAGCGCCTGATCCTCGAATCGGCCGCGCTCGCACGGTCGAGTGGCGTGCCCGATCTGCTGGCGAACGTCGGTATCGGCCTCGCTCCCGTGTATCGGGAGCTCGGTCGGTTGGCAGCCTTCGAGGACGCGACGCGACGGATGGTTGCGGCGACACCGGGTGTCATCTCGTGGCGGTGCGGCTTCGCGCAGATTCTCTGCGAGGCCGGCAAGCTGGACGCGGCGGAGGAGATCGTCGCCGAGATCATGGCGGATCCTGCCGGGATTCCCGACGACGTCCTGCGGCGGTACTGCGTGTCGATGCTCGCCGAGGTCGCGGCCGTGACCTCGCCCCGAGAGACCCTGGTACAGCTCGACGAGTGGCTGCGGTCGGATCCTGAGTCGGTTGGCCGGTCAGTGATCCTGGCCGGGAACGCGTACCACGGCGCCTACGTGCGCTACTGCGGTCTCGTCGCCGGCGCACTCGGACGCCACTCCGAGGCGGTGGCCGAACATGAGGCTGCGCTCGCCGAGCACCAGAAGATGCGGGCCCGCGGCTGGGAAGCGAGAAGCAAGTACGACCTCGCCGGCGCGCTCCGGGCCCGAGACGAGTCTGGCGACGCCGAGCGGGCGAGCGTTCTGCTCAACGAGGTCGTGCAACGAGCGAACGAGCTGGGCATGACGCGACTCCTCGAGCAGGCGATGGCCGTGAAGCTGGAGCTCCAGGGCATCCCGAGCGGGACCCCGGCCAGCGCATCCATCGACATGGTGTCCGCCACCGTCACGGTTGATCGGCCGGACATCGGCCGGCATGCCGACGTCGACGGTCAGGTCACGATCTGCTTCTCGGACATCGTGGGCTACACCGAGATGACGGACCGTCTCGGCGACCACCGCACGCATGAGCTGCTCCGCTCCCACACCGCGATGCTGCGCAAGGAGCTGATCGTCAACCGTGGCGCGGAGGTGAAGAGCGAGGGTGACGGCTTCATGCTTGCCTTCCGTGACCCGGCCGACGCGCTCGCGTTCGCGGTCGCGTTCCAGCGCGCCCTCGACGCGCATGAATGGCCGGAGGACGTTGGTGCCCTACGGGTCCGCATCGGTGTGCACCGGGGCGAGGTGATCCGTGAAGCCGACGACTTCTTCGGTCGTACCGTGATCATCGGCGCCCGCGTCGCAGCATCCGCCGGCGCCGGCGAGGTGCTCGTCACCGACGACGTTCGGAACGTCGTCGGTGACCGGTTCACGTTCGGCGAAGTGCGCGACCTCACCCTCAAGGGGCTGAGCACCACCTACCCCGCGGCCCCGCTGGTCTGGGTGGGCTGAGCGGTCCGCTACTTGCGCTTGCCGCTGCTCTTGCGAGCCTTGCTCCGCTGCTTCTTGCCGGCGGGACCTTCGGGACTTCCTGCGGGCATGTTGCTCTCGCCCTTTTTCTTGGGTTTGGCCATGTCGCTCACCCTACGACGGTTCCGGCGACATCTCGTATGTTGGCGGGAAATCGCGGCAGGAGGGACACAACGTGACGGTTCTCGAGGTGACGGGCTTCTTCGGCGAGACCGATTCCGTGGCGCGACGAGCGCTGATCCTCGACGCCGCACAGCAGGCGCGCTTCCTCCGCGCCCCCGAAGCATTGGTCGTGTTGCGATGGGACGACGTGCGGGCGTTGCTGCGTGACCGACGCTTCGCCGGCGTCGGGCTCTCGATCTTCGACCTTCTCGGCATCGGCGACGGGCCGCTCCGCCGCTGGTACGGGAGCCTCATGTTCACGAACGAAGGCGCGGTGCACCACCGCCTGCGCTCGCTCGTGCAGCAAGCCTTCGTTCCGCGCTCCGTCGAAGCCTTGCGCCCCACGACGGCCGCGCTCGCGGACGAGATCCTCGAACCGATCGGCGGGTCCGGCCGCGGAGACCTGGCGGGGCTCGCACTCGAGCTGCCGATCCGGGCGATGGCGAAGCTGATCGGTGTCCCGGACGAGGACGTCGCCGAGTTCAGTCGCTGGTCGCAGGCGCTCAGCCCCGTCTTCGGCTTCATGACGCCGGAGCAGATCGCCGCGGCCGAGGACTCGGTGGAAGCGCTGCTGACTTACACGCAGTCGGTGCTCGAACACCGGCGCGAGGACCCGCGGGACGACCTCATCACCCGCCTGCTGGACGCGGAGGAGGACGGCGAGCGCCTGACCGACGGCGAGGTCGCGGACATGGTGGTGAATCTCGTCGTCGGAGGGCACGACACTTCCACGGGGCAGATCTCCTGCACCCTGTTCACGCTGCTCGAGCACCCCGAGATGCTCGCCGCGGTACGGGCGAACCCGGGCCTCGTCCCCTCGGCGGTCGAAGAGGCGCTGCGATACCTCCCCGCGCTCGGAGTCGTCCCGCGCGTCGCGCTCGAGCCGATCGACTTTGAAGGTCTCCACATCGAGCCCGGCCAGCTCGTCGCGCTGAACACCCTCGCGGCAAACCATGATCCGCACGGTTATCCGGAGCCGGGTGAGTTCCTTCCCGCTCGCTTCGAGGACGACGAGGCGCACCGGCTCATGACGTTCGGGGCCGGCGCCCACTTCTGCCTCGGCGCCGCGTTCGCCCGGATGGTGTTGCAGGAGTCGGTGGCCGCGGTGCTGCGTCTGCCGGATCCGGTCGTGCTCGCCGAGCCGCCGGCCGACCTCCCGTGGATCACCGTGCTCGCCGACTATCCGTCCCGGCTTCCGATCACCTGCGGTGCAGAGAACCCAGAACGCGCTTGACTCTCCGGTAACGGGAGGTGCGACGGTGATCTCGGCCCACTCATCACCGTGACAGGAGAGCGATATGGCTTCCATCTGCAGAGAGATCCTCATCGACGCGCCGCCCGACCGGGTCTGGGATGCGCTGGCCGACTTCGGTGCGCTGCACGAGCGCCTCGTCCCGGGCTTCGTGGTCGCCACCGAGCTGCATGGCGACGTCCGGGTGATCACCTTCTTCAACGGCGCGGTAGCGCAGGAACGTCTGGTCGGCACCGACGCGGACGCGCGCCGGCTGGCGTACACGGTCATCGACGGTCCGCTCGGGGCGGCCCATCACCACGCGTCGGCCCAGGTGCTCGCCGAGCCGGACGGGGGGAGCCGGTTCGTCTGGATCACCGATGTGCTCCCCGACGACCTGGCCGCGCCGACGGGTGGACTCATGGACCGGGGGCTGGCCGTGATGAAGGAGACGCTCGAGTGATCGATCTCTTCTCGATCGGGGACTTCTCCCGCGTCACCCACCTGAGTGTGAAGGCGTTGCGGCACTACCACGACACCGGATTGCTCGAGCCGGCTGCGATCGATCCGTCGACGGGTTACCGCTCGTACTCGGTCGCGCAAGTGCCGACCGCGCAGGTGATCCGGCGGCTGCGCGAGCTCAACATGCCACTGGACCAGGTGCAGGCGGTGCTTGACGCGTCCAGCGCGGGAGACGTTGCCGAGCGGGATCGCGTGATCCTGGTCCACCTCGCACGGATGGAGGAGCAGCTCGAGCAGACCCAGACTGCAGTGGCGTCGTTGCGGACTCTGCTCGAGGGCTCGAAACCGGGGCTGGCGGTCGAGCTCCGGTCCGTCCAACCCGCGCCGGCGGTCGTCATTCGCGACGACGTCCCATGGGACGACGTCGAGCAATGGCTCGGCGCGGCATTCGATTCTCTCCACGCCCGCCTCGACCGATCCGGCGGCGTTGCGAGCGGGCCGGATGGCGCGTTGTACTCGAGCGAGTTCTTCGAGCTGCACGCCGGTGAAGTCGTGGCGTTCGTACCGGTGACCGAATCGGATGCCGAAGCACTGGGCGAGATCGGCGGTACCGAGACCATCGAAATTCCGGCCGCAGATCTCGCGGTCACGATGCATCACGGACCGTTCGTCGATCTCGATCAGACGTACGCCGCGCTCGGGGCCTACGTGGCGGAACGGGCCATCGGCGTCGCGGGCCCGATCCGCGAGCGCTACCTCGTGACCGGGACCGACGACACGGATCCGGCCGATCTGCGCACCGAGGTGGGGTGGCCGGTCACCCCCGACTGCTGATCCATTCGGACGATCTGGGGCACCTCGATCCTCAGTCACGCGGGCAGGAGCTGGAGCGAGGAGCACCGCGACGATGGCGCTGATGCAGAGCAGATGGTCACCGAAGATCGACCGCGCGAGCCGAGACTGCTCGAACGGGTCGTCCGCCTGAGCGCCGAGTCGCACCGCGTCGCCCACGGTGCGCACCGCCGCCAGCCCCACCGCCGCGACGGCGAGGGCCAGCGCGAGCGCCGCCCGCCACAGCGGGAGATCGTCGGTGAACAGCTGACGCGACGAGCGCGCCGATCGTGACGAGCATGACCGTAGCGATGAGGCGGTTCATCGGCCGGGCGGCCGTCGTCACGCGCGCGTAGTAGGTCGCGATCGAGACACGGACGCCGGTCGGAAGCTCGCGTCCCGGGTGGCCGCGCACTTGCACATCGAACATCAGGTCGAACCACAGCACCGCGAGCAGGAAGCCGGCTCCGGAGGCGGCGAGGGCGCGCACCGCCAGAGTCTGCCCGGTTCAGCCGCCGGCGTCGTGCCCCGGGTCGAGATCTCGAGTCATCTGGAAGCCGAGCTGGGCTTCGTCCGCCCGGTCGGCGGACGCCTGCGGCATCACGTCCAGGAGCAGCGCGGTGTGATCGCCGGCGTCGAAGCGCCCGCGGATTCGCCCGGCGAAGTAGTCGGTGTCGTCGAGGATCGGTGTGCCCTCGGGTCCGGGTGTCCAGGCACAGTGTTCGAACTTGTCGATCTCGTCGCCGGTCTCGGAGCCGAAGAGCTCGGCGAGGTCATGCTGGCCCGCTCGCGGGAAGTGAACGATCATCACCGTCGCGTCGTCGGCGACCGCGTGGGTGTGATTCACCTTGGAGACGCACACCAGGAAGCGCGGTGGGTCGATGCTGCACTGGGTGGCAAACCCGGCCAGGCAGCCGCTGCGTTCGCGGTTCGCGGCGACCGTGACCACCGCCATCGGGTAATCGAGCGATGCGACGAGCTCCTCGAACGGCCCGGACATGCGATCGGCGGCGGGATGCCTCAACCGGCCAGCTGGAGCGCGCCGACCGCCCGTAACGACGAGCGGCCGCGCGTCCAGCAGTCGATGAGCTGCAGGGTGAAGTGATGCTCCACCGCCATGAGGGTCTGCGCGCCCCACAACACCAGCGCGGCGTCGGCCGGCCGGCGGGCGAGGTACTCGCCGACCAGCACGCTCGACGCCAAGGGCCCGTGGTGCGCATCCGCTTCCACGTGCACGTCGTAGAACCGGCGTGCTTCGGCCCCTGCGTGGTGGTGGTCGACCACTTCGCCGTACCGGCCCATCGGTCCGACGGAAGTCATCTCGAACACCGCGAGATGACCGAGCAGCGCGGGCAACAGCCGGCGGTGCAACCCGAACCAGGAGATGAGGTTCGTGGTGGCGAGCGTGGTTCCCGGGAGAACGTCGAGATACGCGCCGTAGGTCGGGTCGAGCCCCAGCTCCTCCATCGTTGTCGCGAAGAGGTCGGCATGGGCCGCGCCCGGCACGCCGTTGCCGTACTCGTCCGCCTGGATCTCCACGAGCGCTGCTCGCGACGGACCGTCGAAGCGGGGGATCGCCCAGCTGTGCGGATCTGCCTCCTTGCGCTGGTACGCCGACCGGTGGATCAGGAATTCACAGAACTCCCGGCGATCGTCGGACCGGAGCAGGTGCTCCGAGAGCGACGGGCCCGGCGCGGCCGCGATCTCCTGGTCGATCGCCGCCCGGACTTCGGCCGCGTGGGTGTCGACCGGAAGGGGAACGAGTGCGAGCAGCGCCCGCTCGAAGGACAGTTCGAGGTGCTGGCGGAACCGCAACACCCGGAGGTCCCATTCCATCTCCGAGGAGACGCCGGAGAAGCCGCGGTAGTGCAGCTCGTAGCAGCAGTAGAGCGCGAGCTGGAAGTCGTCGTCCTCGAGTGGGTTCGCGGCGACGGGAAGCACCGGGTTCAGCGTGTCCGCGTCGCCGGTCAGGTACCGGAACAGGGCCTCGGTGAGCAGGCCGCTCGGGCGTGGGAGCGCGGGATCGGATGCCACATCGGGAACGGTCACGGTTCACCTGTACCCGTCGCCCGATAGAGCCAAACGACGCCGGCACCCGACCCTCGGGGTTCGGCAAACCGGGCTCAGGTCAACGAGGCTTCGACGACGTCACACGCGCGCCCGGTGCCGTCCTCGGTCGCGAGGCGATCGGCGAAGTCGCGGGCGGCCGCGGCCAGCGTCTCGTCTCGCATGGCCCGGCCGACGGCGGAGTCGAGGTCGCGGGGCCGGCGCGCCCAGATCCCGGTGCCGAGAGCTTGCTGGCGCTCCGCGTGCCAACGCTGGTCGAACAGGCAGGGCAGGATCACCGACGGGATGCCGGCCACGAGCGCGAGAGCGTTGGTTCCGTGCGCGCCCGAATGCACGATGGCGCGGCAGTGGGGCAACAAGGGTTCGAGCGACACGAACGGCCAGATGCCGTGGGCCGACGAGCTCCCGATCTCACTCCGGAGGCGCCCGGCGATCTCGGCGTTCGACGTAAGGAAGATGCCGCGCTCGCCCGCCCGGTCGAGGCTGCCGGCGACCCGTCGGAACACGTCGGGCTTCGCCGACGCCGCGCTGGTACCCAATGTGACGACGACCGGCGCGTCGCCCGCCGCGAGGAAGTCGACGACGTCGTCGGCGAGGCGGCCTTCATCGGGCCCGGCCCACGGAGTGAAGCCGACGAGCTCGTAGTCCGGCGGCCAGTCGGCCGCTCGGTCGAGGTAGTGACGCGACATGAGCCCGATGTTCTTCTGCGGTGAGAGTCGGGCGTCGATGACGTTCCAGTCGCGGGGCGCGGGAAGCCCGAGGCGCCGGCGGTAGTCCTTGAAGCCGCGGCTGTACGAGATCCGCGCGACGAGCGGTGAGCGGGCGGCGCGCCACAACGCCGCGGTTCACGGTCGGACCGAAGTTCGGCGCGCCGGCTGGTGGCGCGGTGGCAGTCGGGATCAGCATCGGGAAGAGATCGCCTACGACCCAGGGAACGCCGCGACGTTCGCAAGCCATCGCGCCGACGACGGCAGCGGCGGGGTGGGTGACAAGGACGTCGGCCTGCGCGATCTCGTGGTCGATCGCATTGAACATCTCGTCGAGATGGGGGACGGTGAACACCCCGAAGTAGAGCCGCAGTAGGAGCGCGCCGCCGAAGGGCATGCCCCACCGAGCGACGTAGTCCGCGTGCTCGTCGAGGGCCGCGGGGCCGAAGTCGGTCCCAGAGTGCACGCAGCGGAACGGTTCGCCGGCGAACGTGGGATGGAACTCGCGGGGTACGACGAACGTGACGTGGTGGCCGCGGCGGGAGAGCTCCGACGCGATGGGCACATAGGGGAAGACGTCGCCGCGGTACGCCATCGAGTACACCACCACCCGGGCCAAGGCTCCCCAGGCTGCCAGTTCACGATTCCCTCATCTGGGACTCACGACCTGCCCGGCCACTCGCCCGGCACCATCGGCCTCTGGGACGTGGATGCCGGGGTCCTCTTCTCGGGCGACGCGGTCCATGACGGGCCGGAGCTGGACGAGGTTCCCGGCGCCGACATCGATGCCTACGTCGAGACGATGGAGCTCCTCCATGACCTCCCCGTCGAGGTCGTGCACGCCGGCCACGGCCCGAGCTTCGGTCGCGACCGCCTGCGCGAGCTGACCCGCGGATACCTCGACGGGCGGCGTCCGTCACTCGTCTGACGCGTCCCCGGAGCGGCTCGGGACGGTCGGTTCCGGGGGGCACCGGAGCGTGACGTGGAGTCAGGCGGGCTGGCGCTCGGACTTCTCGACCCGGTTCCGGCCGCGCTGCTTGGCCAGATACAGCGCCTCGTCCGTGTCCTTCAGGAGCTCGGTCGGCGGTCTGGGAGCGACCGGGATCCATCGTCGCCAAACCCGCGCTGACGGTCAGCACACCACCCGGGCTCGCGGAGTGCGGTCGGCGCCAGCTTCTCGATCGCGACCCGCATGCGCTCGACCGCGATCGTGCCGGTCGCCAGCGACTGCTCGGGGAAGATGCAGAGGAACTCTTCGCCGCCGTAGCGGTACAAGCGCGTCCCCGCCGCGCGCTTCGGCCTTCAGCTGCGCCGCGACGGCCTGCAGGATCTCGTCGCCGGCCTGGTGCCCATAGGTGTCGTTGTAGGCCTTGAAGTGGTCGACGTCGAGCAACGCCATGCAGTACCGGTGGCCGTAGCGCGCGACGCGGGCTTCGAGGAGCTCGAGATCCTCTTGGAGCGCGCGGCGGTTTCCGAGCCCGGTCAACGGATCGCGCCGTGCGATGGCCTTGAGCTCGTTGTTGAGCCGTTCGAGCTCGACGCGCTGGCGGGCGAGCAGGCGGTGCACCGACGTGACCCGCGCCGCGGCGATCAGTCGGGCCTGGAGATCCTCCGAGTCCAGTGGCTTCAGCAGGTAGTCGTCCGCACCGGCGCTCATGCCCTCGAGGATCTCGTCGTGACCGACCTGGCTCGTGACCATGATGAAGTACGTGTAGGTGTTCGAGGCCTCGCGCGCGGATCTTGCGACACAGCTGCAGCCCGGTCAGCTTCGGCATCATCCAGTCACTGATGACGACGTCCGGTCGATGGGATTCGAAGATCTCCCAAGCCTCGCCACCGTCGCGGGCGAGGTGGCATTCGTGGCCGAGGCTGCGCACGGCCACCTGGGCGATCAGGGTCGAGGTCGGGTCGTCGTCGGCGACGAGGATCCTCATGACGCCTCCATCGGCGAAGCGCGTCCACGGTTCGAGCGCGCCCTGCACCCGGCGGAGCTCGGTCGCGATGGCGTCGAGGAGCACGTCGGCCCGGGTCAGGTCGCCGGCGATGCCATGGGTCTCCATCCACGCGCAGCGGCGGGCCAGGTCCGTCGCGCCGAGGTTGGCGCTCGCGCCGCGCAGCGCGTGCGCGGCCATCGCCACTGCGGGCGCATCGTGCACCGCGAGTGCGACGCGCAGGTCATCGAGATGCGCCTCGGCGTGGACGAGGAAGAGCGGCGCGAGCTGAGCCATCAGGCTCTCTCCGGTCGCGTCGCCCAGTCGCTCGAGCCGGTCGACGACTTCAGGATCGAGCGCCGGACGTTCGGAGCGATCTGAGCTGACGAGGCCGATGGTCCGAGCGGACTCGGTGGTCGGCTTCGCGGCTTCGGTGGCGTCATCGAGCAGTGACCGGGCTGATCACTCCGCAGCGCGCGAGCGCGGCGCTCACTCCGGCGACGTCGAGGGGCTTCCCGAGGTACTCGTCCATCCCGGCCGCGAGGCAGCGTTGCCGGTTGGCGTGATTGACGGTGGCGGTGACCGCGATGATCGGGGTCCGTGGCCCGGTGCCCTCGCGCAGGCGGATCGCCGCGGTGGCCTGATAGCCGTCGACGCCCGGGATCTGGCAGTCCATCAGGATCGCCCGGTACGGCTTGCGGGCCGCGGCGTCCAGGGCGTCGGCACCGTTGATCGCGAGATCGACCGCGAAGCCGAGGTGCTCGAGCAACGCCCGGCCGACGAGCTGGTTCACCCGGTTGTCCTCGACGAGGAGGACGGCGCGCGTCGGGAGGAGATCGATGTCAAGCATCGACATTGTCGACCCGTTCCCGGCCGCGGTCCGACGCGAGCTCTTCCGCCCACGCCTGCCGGAGCATCTGGTAGTCGGTCTCGATGTCGCGCAGGTTGCCCTCGCTGTCGGCCAGGCTCCCCGTGGCCGCGTTGTGCTCCAGGCGGTTGCACGACGCCGCGAGCCGGCGACCCCCGAGCTGTCCCGAGCTGCCCTTGATCATGTGCGCGATCCGACCGACCGTGCGTGCCTCGCCGATCGCGACCGCCTCGCCGAGCTGGGTCAGCAACGGTCCGGTGTCTGCGACGAACTGGTCCACGAGCTCGGTCAGGAAGTCGTGGCCCGCGGCGGCACCGAGCACGCGCAGCCGGTCGAAGATCACGGGGTCGATCGTGATCTCCTCTGCGGACGGATGGGCGCCGCGACGGCGCCGAGTTCGGGGCCCGGCCGTCCTGCACGGCTCGGGCGCACGAGCGCGAGCAGCGCGTCCTTGCTCACCGGCTTCGAGAGGTAGTCGTCCATGCCTGCGGCCCAGCACCGTTCGCGGTCCTCGCGCTGCGCCCCGGCGGTCATGGCGATGATCGGTGTGTGCCGGGCTGAGCCCTCCTGGGCGCGGATTGCTTTCGTGGCTTCGTAGCCGTTCATCTCGGGCATCTGGCAGTCCATGAGGATGGCGTCGTACGAACGCGTCGCGTTCGCTTCGACGGCGGCGGCACCGTTCGACACCGTGTCCACGGAGTAGCCGCCGGTCGAGAGCATCGCGACGGCGACCTTCTTGTTGATCGCGTTGTCTTCCGCGAGGAGCAGGCGACCACCACGGTGTCCGTCGCCGGTCGACACCGGGGCCGCATCGGCGTTCGTGACCGCCGGCGGTCTCGGGGCCGAGCGTGCGGTGGAGCACCGATCGGAGGTTCTGGAGCCGGATCGGCTTGGCCACTACGGCGAAGACCCCGGCCTCCGCGATGCCGCCCAGGTCGCGTTCCTCGCCGCGGTAGATCATGAGCACCAGCTGAGGGCTGTCGTCGGGGTCCGCCAGCGCCGAGGTCTTGATGCGCCAGACGGTCGGTCACCGGCCATCGAGCGGTCGAGCAGGGCGAGCGCGAACGGCTCGTCGCGCCCTGCCGCCTCGCTGGATCATCGCGATGGCCGTCGCGCTGTTGTCGGTCGTGGTGACGTCCATGCCCCAGTCGGTCAGGTGCTCCGACAAGACACTCGCGCTGGGTCGCATTGCCTTCGACGACCAGTGCGGTGACGCCGGCGAAGATCGGCGTCGGGCATGCGGTTGTCGCGCGTGGCCTGCTCCGGTTCGGCCCGCACCCGGATGGTGAACCAGAACGTGCTGCCTTCGCCGAGCGTGCTGGACACGCCGCAGTCGCCGCCCATGAGCGAGACGAGGTCGCGGCTGATCGCGAGACCGAGGCCGGCGCCGCCGTACTTCCGAGAGGTGGACGAGTCGGCCTGGACGAACGGCTGGAAGACCGTGTCGAGCTTCTCGGGCGCGATGCCGTCGCCGGTGTCGGAGACCTCGAACCGGAGGACGGACTCGCCGTCGACCGCCTCGATCTGTGATCCCGTGGACCACGATCTCGCCGATCTCGGTGAACTTGATCGCGTTGCCGATGAGATTGGTGAGCACCTGGCGCACCCGACCGGGATCGCCTCGCACGACCGCCGGGACCGAGCGGTCGATCGACGGCAACCAGCTCGAGCCCCTTGGCGTGCGCCGGCACGGCGAGCAGGTCGATGACGTCATCGACGATCTGCTGCACGTCGAAGTCGATGTCTTCGATCTCGATCTTGCCCGCCTCGACCTTCGAGAAGTCCAGGATGTCGTTGATGATCGCCAGCAGGGCCTCGCCCGAGTTCCGGACGGTCTGCGCGTAGTCGCGCTGCAGCGGGTCGAGGTCGGTCTCGAGGAGCAGGTCGGTCATGCCGATGACGCCGTTCATCGGCGTGCGGATCTCGTGGCTCATGTTGGCGAGGAAGTCGCGACTTGAGCCGCGACGCTTCGTTCGCCTTGTCCCGGGCGTCGGACATGGCCGCCTCGGCGCCGACTTCCGCCGAGATGTCGGCGACGGTGCCGACCCAGCCCACCGTGCTGCCACCGTCGGGTCGGGGATGGACTTCGAGGTCACGAGCACGATCCGCGGGGGCCGCGCCCGGTACCTGGATCTCGATCCGCTGCGAGAGCTCACCCGGCGTGACGTTCGGGTCGGCGACCGCGGCGATGCGGCCCGGCTCGCGTCTCGACGCCGGTCGAGCGTGCTCCACCGCTTGCCGATCGCGTCCTCCGGCGGGATGCCGACGATCTCGGTCCAGCGGGGGTTCGTGTACACGTACCGGTTCTCGGCGTCCGTCCGGAAGATGCCGATCGGGGCGGCTTCGGTGAGCAGCCGGAGCTGATCGGCCGACGTCTGCACCTCGCGCGGCGTGCGCTGGCGAGCTCCGCGGCGTTCACGAACAGCTTGGCGAAGACCGCGACCTTGGCCCGGAGCTCGTCCGGCGCGACCGGGGCGAAGATGAAGTCGACCGCACCCTGCGAGTAGAGATCGACCCTCGGGATCTCGTCGGTTCCGTACGCCGTGATGAAGATGATCGGAGTGTTCTCGGATTGCGCGCGCTGGCGGAGCAGCCCCGCAGTCTCGAACCCATCCATGTCCGGCATGCAGACGTCGAGCAGGATCACCGCGAAGTCCTGGGCCATGACGCAGCGGAGCGCCGCGAGCCCGGAGTCCGCCTCGACGACGGCGTAGCCGAGTGGCTCGAGCACCGCGTTCGAGCGCGAATCGCTGACTCGCCGTGTCGTTGACGAGCAGGACCGGGACCCGCGGGTCGGCGTCGGTCATCGGACGGGTCCATGAGTGCTCGGCAGCCGGCGCGGAGACTCATGCAGTGCCGCAGCCGGGTGACCGCGAGCCAGGGCCGGAGTGCAGCGATGAGCTCGGCGGTGTCGACCGGCTTCGGCACGTAGTCGCTGGCGCCGGCGTCGAGGCAGCGCTGCCGTTCACCCGCCATGACCTTGCCGGTGACGGCGATGATGGGGAGATCGTCGAACGCCGTCGATCCGGCGGATGGCGCGCATGGTCTCGTACCCGTCCATGCCCGGCATCATGATGTCCATCAGGACGATGTCGATGTCCGGCAGTCCGCTCGAGGGTGGCGACGGCCTCCATGCCGCTCTCGGCGACGATCGACCTCGGCGTTGCCGCGCTCGAGCAGCGCGGACAGCGCGAACACGTTGCGGAAGTCGTCGTCCACGACCATGATCCGCTTCCCGGCGATCGAGCTCCCGCCGAGCAGGTTCGGCGCGGTCGGGATCGGCGACGGAGCGGAACGGGCTCGGGCGCACGTGGCGTCGGCCGTGACCGTGGGAGGGGGGCCGGCCGGCGGGACGGTGGTGGCCGGCACCCAGCGGCCGATCGCGGCCAGGAGCGCGGCGCCGTCCACCGGCTTCGGGACGTAGTCGTTCGCGCCGGCGTCGAAGCAGCGTTCGCGCTCGCCGGCGGTCGACTTGCCGGTGATCGCGATGATCGGCAGGTTCTCGAACGCTCGCGATGCTCGCGGATGGCGCGCATGGTCTCGTAGCCGTCCATGCCCGGCATCATGATGTCCATCAGGACGATGTCGATGTCCGGCGTGGCTTCGAGCGCGGCGAGGGCTTCGAGCCCGCTCTCGGCCACGATCACCTCGGCGTTGCCGCGCTCCAGCAGCGCCGACATCGCGAAGATGTTGCGGTAGTCGTCGTCGACGAGCAGCACCTTCATCCCGCTGACGCCGCCGTCCGGTGCCGACCAGCGTCGCCTTGGACTGCGGGAGGTCCGACGACGCGGCGTACGGCCGGGATGCGGGTCTCGGCGGCCGCGACGAGTCGGCGTCGGGGCGCGTGGGCGCGGCGCTTCATCGCACGGGCGCGGATGATCGTCGCCTTCGGGAGCGGGTCGCGATCGACGGCGGGCAGATCCGAGGGCAGGTAGACGGTGAACGTGCTGCCCTCGACCCGGAGTGCTGGACACGGTGATCTCGCCGCCGAGCAGCCCGACGAGCTCCCGGCTGATCGAGAGGCCGAGCCCGGTGCCGCCGTAGAGCCGGGCGGTGGTGCCGTCGCCCTGCGCGAACGCTTCGAAGATCCGGAGCTGCTGCTGCGTCGTCGATGCCGATGCCGGTGTCGGTCGACCGAGAAGGCGACGACCGACGCGGCGTGCGCCAGCGACTCGGTGGTCGGGCTCCATCCACCGTCGGCCAGACCGATCCGCAGTGTCGACCTGGCCGTGCTCGGTGAACTTGAACGCGTTCGAGATCAGGTTCTTCAGGATCTGGCGGAGTCGCTGCGGGTCGGTGACGATCGTGCGCCGGGCAGTCGGGCGCGAGGTCGACCGAGTAGCCGAGGCCCTGCGCGTTGGCGACGTGCTCGAACTCGCGCAGCAGCCCGGTCCGCAGCTCGCCCATCGAGAGGCTCGTGACGTCGACGGTGACCGTCCCGGACTCGGCCTTGGCCAGGTCGAGGATGCTGTTCAGCAGCTCGAGCAGGTCGTTGCCGGACGAGTGGATGACGCTCGCGTACTGCACCTGCGTCTCGGTCATGTTGCTGGTCGGGGTTGTCCTCGAGCTGCTGGGCCAGGATCAACGAGGCTGTTGAGCGGGGTCCGCAGCTCGTGGCTCATGTTCGCGATGAACTCGGACTTGTACTTCGAGGACACGGCCAGCTGGCCGGCCTTCTCCTCGACCAGTCGCTTGGACTCCTCGACCTCGCGGTTCTTGTGCTCCGCCTCGATGTTCTGCTCGGCGAGCAGCGTCGCCTGGCGGCCCAGGTCCTCGTTGGACTCCCGCAGCTCTTCCTGCTGGGTCCGCAGCTCCTCGGCCAGCGACTGCGACTGGATCAGCAGCGTCTCGGTGAGCGTGCTGCCCTCGATCGTGCTGAGGACGAGGCCGATGCTCTCGGTGATCGAGTCGAGGAACGCCTGGTGCGTGACGCTGAACGGCGAGAACGACGCCAGCTCGATGACCGCGCGCATCGATCCTTCGAACATGACCGGGAGCACGATGATGTTGAGCGGGCTGGATTCGCCGAGGCCCGAGTTGATGCGTGACGTAGTCGCTCGGCACGTCCGTCAGGAGGATCCGCTTCTTCTCCTTGGCGCACTGGCCGACGAGTCCCTCGCCGAGGCGGAACGACGTCGAGAGGTGCTTGCGCTCCTCGTAGCCGTAGCCGGCCTGGAGCTCGAGCACCGGCTCGCCGCCGTCGGTCGCGGCTGGCGATCGAGTAGAAGACCGCGTGCTGCGCGGAGACGAGCGGCGCGAGCTCGGACAGGATCATGCTCGACGTCGCCGCGAGGTCGCGCTGCCCCTGCAGCATGCGCGTGAAGCGCTCCTGGTTCGTCTTCAACCAGTCCTGCTCCACGTTCTGGCGTGTGGTCTCGCGCAGGTTCCGGATCATCTCGTTGAGGGTGTCCTTCAGCACCGCGACCTCGCCGCTGGCCTCGACGCGCACCTGCCGGGTGAGGTCACCCTCGGTCACCGCCGTCGCCACCTCGGCGATGGCCCGCACCTGGTTGGTCAGGTTCGCCGCGAGCTGGTTCACGTTGTCGGTGAGGTCCTTCCAGACGCCGGCCACTTCCTTCGACTGCGCCTGACCGCCGAGCTTGCCCTTCGACGCCCACTTCGCGGGCGACTCGGGTCACTTCGCCGGCGAACGCGTTGAGCTGGTCGACCATCGCGTTGACGGTGTTCTTCAGCTGCGAGGAACTCGCCCTTCACGTCGATCGTGATCTTCTTGCTCAGGTCCCCGTTCGCCACCGCGGTGGTCACCTCGGCGATGTTTCGCACCTGACCGGTCAGGTTGCCGGCCATCAGGTTGACGTTGTCGGTGAGGTCCTTCCACACGCCGCCGACCTCGATCGTCACGGCGGCGGCCTGGCCGAGCTTGCCCTCGGTGCCCACCTCACGCGCGACCCGGGTCACCTCGGAGATGAAGCCGGTCAGCTGGTCGACCATGGCGTTGAAGGTGTTCTTCAGCTCGAGCATCTCGCCGCGTACGTCGACCGTGACCTTCTTGCGTCAGGTCGCCGTCGGCGACGGCGCCGATCACGCGTCTGCATCTCGATCGTCGGGCGCACGAGGTCGTCGATCAGGGTGTTGACCGACTCGATGCTGCCCGGACCAGCCTGCCGTCCAGCCGCCGAGCACGAGCCGCTGCGAGAGCTGGCCCTCCTTGCCGACGACCTGGCTCACGCGGGTCGAGCTCGGTGCCGAACGCCTGGTTGGCGATGATGATGTCGTTCAGGCCGTCCGCGACCTTGCCCGGCCACGCCCGTCCACTCGAGCGGCATGCGGGCCGTGAAGTCGCCGCCCTTGACCTGGGCCAGGACGCTGAGAAGGACCTTGGCGTCGATGCCGTCGGTGTCCGCCGGAGAATCTGACACGCGGCCTCCAGGAGGCATCGGTGAGCCGCCTGCACGGGCTCCTTCATGCCCTCATCGGCAGGGGTCCTGAATCTGGAACCGCGGGAGGCAGATCGGCAAAGCAGGTTCAAACCGTCTAGTCACCGTCGGTGACGGGCCGGTGACGGACCGTGGATCGGGGCGCGATGGTGCCCGGAGCAGTCAGGCCAGCAGGGCGGCCAGGTCGAACGGCGGCGGACCCATGAGCACCACGCCGTTGCCGGCGGCCGCGGCCTGGAACTGCTCCAGGTTGCGCGGCGGAGGCGGGAGCTCGCGTCGCTCCGCCGGCGTCCCGGCCTCGCGGAAGAAGGTCTCGCCTCCGCCCGGGTGTGAGCATCATGAGCACCCGGGCGACGTCGGACGTGACGGCGTGCGCGTGCCGGACGTCGCGGCGGAACACGAGCGTCGATCCGGCGCGCCGTCGTGATCCACCCCGTCGATGTCGCCACGGAGGCTGCCCTCGAGCAAGAGACGTTCTGTCCGCAGCCGGGTGACGGTGCAGCGGTCAGGCCTTCCCGCGGGAGGCTCGTACTCGAAGATGTGCGAACGCCCCGCCAGTCTCCTCGGCCGCCGCGGTGATCGTGAGCAGCCCGCCGTCGAACCAGATCGCCCTCCCCCTCCCCGGCGTGACCGGACGATGGCCTTGCCGGCACAGAGCTCGCACATGATCGTCATTCCTTGGTCGGTCGGGGTCCCGCGTCATGAGATTAGATCTCATCCCGGCGGATCCGGCCGAGCGACTGGCGGTCGTGGTGCGGGCGATCACGGACATGACCCGGGCCACCGAGCCGGCCCTCCGGTCCATGCTGCGTCTGTCCCTCGATCCATCGGGTCCGCCACAGGACCTTCCGCTGCGGAAAGGTCGCCGGCTGGTCTGGATTGCCGAAGCGCTCGCGCCCCTCGCCGAGCACATGACCCCCGAGGATCTCGACGCGCTCGTCCTCGAGATCGCGGCGACCTGCGGGATCGAGGTGTACGTCTGGCTCAAAGACATTGCCGGTCTCGACTCCGCCGCGGCCGCCGCGGTCAGCAGCTCGATTACCGGCGCGCTCCTGCGCGAGAGATTCGCGGGTACGCGCGATGAAGCCGCTCGACTGACCGATGAGTTTCGGGCTGCCCGGGGTCGCCAGTGTGAGAGTCCCCAGCGAGGAGCGCACCATGAGCCTTCCTGACGTCGTCTCACCCGAGGCGTGGCGGGCCGCCCGAGTGCAGCTGCTCGCCGAAGAGAAGGCGATGACCAAGGCACGCGATGCGCTCGTCGCCCGCCGCCGCGAGCTCCCGATGGTCGAGGTGACGAAGGAGTACGTGTTCGAAGGTCCGGACGGGACGGCGACGCCTGCTCGACCTGTTCGAGGGCCGCCGCCAGCTCATCATCGGGCACTTCATGTTCGACCCGGAGTGGGACGACGGGTGCCCCAGCTGCACCGCGGGCGCCGACGAGATCGCGCCCGGTCTCCTCGACCACCTCCACAGCCGGGATACGTCGTTCACGTACGTCTCGCGCGCGCCGATCGAGAAGATCGAGCGCTACAAGGCGAAGCGCGGCTGGACGTTCCCGTGGTACTCGTCGTTCGGGAGCGACTTCAACTACGACTTCCACGTCACGCTCGACGAGTCGGTCGCGCCGGTCGAGTACAACTTCCGCACGAAGGCCGAGCACGAGGAGGCCGGGACGCCGCTGTACCTCGAGGACGATGGCTGCAGTGGAGAACCCGGGTCGCAGCTCGTTCCTGCGAGTCGACGAGCGCATCTTCCACACGTACTCGGTGTACGCGCGAGGGCTCGAGACGATCGGTGGGTCGTACTACCTGCTCGACGAGACCGCACTCGGCCGCCAGGAGGACTGGGAAGAGCCGAAGGGCCGCGTCGAAGTCGCCCGCGGCGCGGTCCCGAACTTCCTGGAGTAGCGCGATGGCGTCCCCGCAGCTCTACGGGTCCGAGATGCGTCGGAGCGGGTGGTCAGCCGAGGTACTGGATGAGGCGGAAGGTCGCGCCGGTCGGGTCCGTGGCGACGGCCAGCCGGCCGTACGGGGTGTCCTGCGCGGCCTCGACGGTCGCTGCCGCCGAGCTTGCCGATCTTCTCGAGCGATCGCGTCGGTGTCTTCGGTGCCGAAGTAGATCGCCCAGCCCGACTGCGCACCGTCCGGATGCTGGGTCGCGTCCATGATGCCGGCGAGCTGCTCTTCGCCCTCGTTGAGCGTCGTGTACCGGAACTCGGGCGCGTCGCTCATCGGACGAGCGTCCGCGTCGAACACGTCGCTGGTAGAACTTCACCGCCGCGTCGTAGCTGCGGGTGTGCAGCTCGAACCAGCACGGTGCGCCGGGCTCGTTCCAGAGCTGGAACCCTTGTGCTCGCCCGGCTGCCAGATGCCGATCGCCGCGCCACCGGGGTCGCCGAGCATGCGCCATCGTGCCGAGGGCCATCACCTGCGTCGGGGGGAGGTACACCTGGCCGCCGTGGGCCGCCGCGGCATCGACGGTCTTCTGCGCGTCGTCGGTCGCGAGATAGACGGTCCAGAAGTCGAAGTCGGGAGCGCCCTCGCCACCCTGGTTGCGTCATGAAGCCGGCGACGGGCACACCGTTGGAGTGGAAGTTCTTGTAGCCGCCGTAGTCCGGACCGGGATCGTCGACCGTCCAACCGAAGACCTCGCTGTAGAACGTCGCGGCCCCGTCCTGGTCCTTCGTCATCAGATCGACCCAGCAGGGGGCACCGACGGGGGCTGCATTCACGCTTGGGCATGGGGATCTCCTTCGAGAGTTGGTCGACGGTGTCGACGGTGCTTAGGACCAGCCTCGCGCCGCGAAACTCATCGGTTCGCACCGCGGAAACTTCTGCCGCGCCGGCGAGGCACTGCCTACTCGCGCACGACCGCGGATCCGAACGCGTCGGGTGCCGTCGTGTCGACGATCTGGATCCGGCGCTGGCGGCGGACGACATGCGGCGCCGAACGACGCCGACGAGCACGACGAGTCCGAGGATCGGCCCGCTTCTTCATGAGGATCTCCTTCAGGGTCTCCGGCGCGGGTCTCCGACCGGTGCTTCCGTGGGCTTACCCTCTGTGGACGGACGGGAAACTGCGCGCGCAACGGAGGAGTGCCGATGAACGTCGCTCAGAAGCTGATCTCGAGCCACCTGGTCGAGGGCGAGATGACGCCCGGGCCAGGAGATCGGGATCCGGATCGACCAGACGCTCACCCAGGACGCGACCGGCACGATGGTCATGCTCGAGCTCGAGGCGATGAACCTCGACCGCGTCCGCACCGAGCTCTCGGCGCAGTACGTGGACCACAACCTGCTGCAGGCCGACTTCCGCAACGCCGACGACCATCTCTTCCTGCGCAGCGCGTGCCAGCGCTTCGGCCTCTGGTACAGCAAGCCCGGCAACGGCGTGAGCCATCCCGTGCACATGCAGCGCTTCGGCATTCCCGGCAAGACGCTGCTCGGCTCGGACAGCCACACGTGCGCGGCCGGCTCGCTCGGGATGCTCGCCATCGGCGCCGGCGGGCTCGAAGTCGCGATGGCGATGGCCGGGGAGCCGTTCCATCTCGTCATGCCGCAGATCTGGAACGTGCGGCTGGTCGGCGAGCTGCCCGACTGGGTGAGCGCGAAGGACGTGATCCTCGAGCTGCTGCGCCGCCACGACGTGACGGGCGGGCTCGGGCGGATCATCGAGTACTCGGGCCCGGGTCTCGCGCATCTCTCGGCGATGGATCGCCACGTGATCGCGAACATGGGCGCCGAGCTCGGCGCGACCGCGACCGTCTTCCCGTCCGACGAGCGAGGTGCGCCGGTTCCTCACCTCGGAAGGCCGCGGCGACGACTGGGTCGAGGTGGCGGCCGATGCCGGACGCGACCTACGACATCGAGGAGGAGATCGACCTCTCGAGCCTCGAGCCGCTGATCGCCCTCCCGTCGAGCCCCGGCAACGTCGTGCCGGTGCGCGAGGTGGCCGGGCGCCGAGATCTCGCAGTGCGTGCATCGGGTCGTCGGCGAACCCCGGGCTCCGGGACTTCGCGATCGTGGCGATGATCGTCGACGGCGCCAGACCGACGACCGGGTGTCGTTCGACGTGAACCCGACCTCGCGCCAGACCCTCGAGACCCTCGACGCCGAGGGCTACCTGCTCCAGCTCATCGCCGCGGGCGCGCGCATCCACCAGGCCGGATGCATGGGGTGCATCGGCATGGGCCAGGCCCCGGCGACGGACCAGATCAGCCTGCGCACCGTGCCGCGCAACTTCCCCGGCCGCTCCGGGACCCGGGAGGACAAGGTGTACCTGTGCAGCCCGGAGACCGCGGCGGCGTCCGCGCTCACCGGGCGTCATCACGGATCCGCGGACCTCGACATGCCGTACCCGCAGTACGAGCCGCCGGCCGCGGTGCGGGTCAACACCGCGATGCTGCTCCCGCCGCCGCGCGACGGCCGGCTCACGATGCTGGTGAAGGGCCCGAACATCGCGTCGCTGCCCGACTTCGAGCGGCTCCCCGAGACGATCGTGGGCCCGGTGCTGCTCAAGATGGGCGACAACGTCTCGACCGACGAGATCCTCCCGGCCGGGGCCGAGGTGCTGCCGTTGCGCAGCAACATCCCGGCGATCAGCCGGTTCGCGTTCTCGCGGATCGACGAGACGTACCACGACCGCGCGCTGCTCGTCCGCGAGGCCGGTGGCCATGTCGTCGTCGGCGGCGAGAACTACGGGCAGGGATCGAGCCGCGAGCACGCGGCGATCGCGCCGCGGTATCTCGGGCTGCACGCGGTCATCGCGAAGGGTTCGCGCGGATCCACGCGCAGAACCTCGTCAACTTCGGGGTGCTCCCCGATCGCGTTCCTCGATCCTGCCGACTACGACCGCGTGGACGCAGGGCGACGAGATCGTGATCCCGGATGCCGCCGCAGCAGATCCGGGCCGGGTCGGACGTGACGGTCGAGAACCGCACGAAGGCCGAGATCTACCGCTGCATCGCACCAGCTCTCGCCCGCGCCAGGTCGACCTGGTGGCCGCGGGCTCGCTCATCAGCTTCCTCCGGGACCAGGTCAACGCCGGGCTGAGGGTCCGGATTGAGGGTGCGGCGCGACTGGGTACGGCTCCGACTGTCCGACCAACCCGCAACTGAGGAGCCCCGATGGAAGGCAAGATGGACGAGATGAAGGGCCGGGCCAAGGAAGCGGCCGGCGACCTCACCGACAACAAGGACCTGAAGCGCGAAGGCCAGGCCGACCAGGCCGGCGGCAAGGTCAAGCAGAAGGTCGAAGACGCCAAGGACTGGGTCGAGGACAAGATCGACGACCTGAAGAAGTAGCTCGACGCGGGCCGCGTGCTCGCACGGAGGTGGACGGCGGGAATCGACCCGCCGTCCACTCGCGTCCGGGCTCGCCGTGCGTACGCTGCGGCGATGGCCACCGACCACCGGAGACGATCGGATCGCGCGACGTGATCGCCGCGGTCGCGGCCGTCGGGCTGCTGGTCGGGGCCGGCGCGCCGGGCATCGCGACCGCGGCCGATGCCGACCCGGGCCTCCGCCCGCCCCGCCGCTGGTGATCTCGCACCGGGGCGCCAGCCGCGGTCGCCCCCGAGCACACCTTCGCCGCGTACGACCGCGCGGTCGAGGAGCACACCGACGTGCTCGAGTGCGACCTGCAGCTCACGAAGGACGACGTGCTCGTGTGCATGCACGACACGACCGTCGACCGCACGACCGGCGGCACCGCCACGGGCCGGGTCGGCGACTTCACCCTCGCGCAGCTCCGGGACATGGACTTCGGGTCCTGGTTCGGGCCCGAGTTCGCGGGCGCCAGGATCGTCCCGTTCGAGGAGCAGCTCCGGTGCTACTCCACGATCGATCCCGGTCTGCAGTTCGAAGCGGAGACCAAGGCGCCGGCCGAGTACGGCGGGCGCATGGAGCCGGCGCTCGTCAAGCTGCTGACCCGGCTCGACCTGATCCCCGAGGGGCCGCGCCGACCTCGACCACCGCGCCCGTGATCATCCAGAGCTTCGAGCTCCCGAGCCTCGAGACGGTGAAGCAGCTCGCGCCGTCGCTCCCGACGGTGTGGCTCTTCGTCGCGCCGCCGCCCGAGCTCGCCGCCGGCACGATCCCGGCCGTCGGTCGACGCACTGGCGCCGGCCGCGGAGTACCTGCAGGCGACCCCCGGTTCGTCGCGCAGGCCCACGCCAGGGCCGCCGAGGTGCAGACGTGGACCGTCGACGACCCGGCGGTGATGGACACCTTGCTCGCCGACGGCGTGGACGGGATCTTCAGCAACGACACCGCGACGCTGCGCGCGCGAGTCGACGCCTTCACCGGCACCGCCCCGCGCGGCGCGCGCGGACTTCGCGCCGGGTTGCCCGGGCATTGCCGGCACGGTGACGGCGGCGAGCACCGCCGCGAACGTCGATCCGCCGACGCTCGAGGCCCCGACGCGTCCCGCCGGCGAGCGAGCCGGGCCCGGGTCAGGTCGCACCCTTGGGCGACGCTCGCGACGTCGCGCTCCCGGCCACGACGACGGCGTCGACCGACGACGACCTCTCGGACTGGGCCCGGGTCGGTGCTCGTCGTGCTCCTGGTCGGCGCGGTCGCCGGGTCTGGTCGGCGGCGCGGTGCTGGCGCCGCCGCCGGCCGAGCTCCCGTAGCGGGGGTCAGGCGACTTCGACGGCGGGGGCCGCGAACTGGGCGTTGTAGAGGCGGGCGTACGCACCATCGAGCGCCAGCAGCTCCTCGTGGTTGCCCTGCTCGACGATCTGGCCGTGCTCCATCACCAGGATGATGTCCGCGTCGCGGATCGTCGACAGCCGGTGCGCGATCACGAAGCTGGTGCGGTTGGAGCGCAGCGCGGCCATCGCCCGCTGGATCAGCACCTCGGTGCGGGTGTCGACCGAGCTGGTGGCCTCGTCGAGGATCAGGATCGTCGGGTTGGCGAGGAACGCGCGGGCGATCGTGAGCAGCTGCTTCTCGCCCGCGCTCACGCTCCCGCCCTCGTCGTCCACGATCGTGTCGTAGCCGTGCGGGAGCGAGTGCACGAACCGGTCGACGTACGTGGCGCGCGCGGCTTCGAGGATCTGCTCCTCGGTCGCTTCGAGGTTGCCGTACGCGATGTTCTCGCGGATCGTGCCGCCGAACATCCACGTGTCCTGGAGCACCATGCCCATGTTCGAGCGGAGGTCGCGGCGTCGCATCTTCGAGATGTCGAGGCCGTCGAGCGTGATGGCGCCGCCGTCGATCTCGTAGAAGCGCATGATCAGGTTCACGAGCGTCGTCTTGCCCGCACCGGTCGGGCCGACGATCGCGACGGTCTGGCCGGGCTCCGCGACCAGCGACAGGTCCTCGATGAGGGGGTGCTTCGGGTCGTAGGAGAAGGACACGTGGTCGAACTCGACCCGGCCCCGCGGGTCGAGGTCCTCGAGCGGCACGAGGTCGTCCTCGATCTCCTCCGGCGCGTCGAGCAGCTCGAACACGCGCTCGGCCGACGCGATCCCGGACTGCATCACGTTGATCATCGACGCGAGCTGGGTGAGCGGCTGGGTGAACTGGCGCGAGTACTGGATGAACGCCTGGATGCCACCGATGGTCAGCTGGCCCGACGACACCATCAGCCCGCCGACGAGCGCGATGGCGACGTAGTTGAGGTTGCCGAAGAACATCATCGCCGGCTGGATGGTGCCCGGAGATGAACTGCGCGCCGTAGCTGGCCTCGAAGAGCTCCTCGTTCTTGTCGTTGAACTTCTGCTCGACATCCTTCTGGCGACCGAACACCTTCACCAGCGAGTGCCCGGTGAACGCCTCTTCGACCTGGGCGTTCAGGGTGCCGGTGTGACGCCACTGGTCGACGAACTTCGTCTTGGAGCGCTTCGTGATGAACCGCATGGTGAAGATCGAGAGCGGGATGGTGACGATCGCGACGAGCGCGAGCAACGGCGAGATCGTCACCATCATGATCAGGACGCCGACGAGCGTCAGGGACGAGGTGAGCAGCTGGCTCAGGGTCTGCTGCAGGCTCTGGGCCAGGTTGTCGATGTCGTTCGTCACCCGGCTCAACATGTCGCCGCGCGGCTGGCGGTCCACGTAGCGCAGCGGCATCCGGTTGAGCTTGTCCTCGACGTCCGAACGCAGACGGAACATCGCCCGCTGCACGACTCCGGCCAGCAGCCGGCCCTGGGTGAGGGCGAGCGCCGCCGACGTGGCGTAGATCGCGAGCACGACGAACAGGGTCTTGTGCAGCTTCGAGAAGTTGATGCCCTTCCCGCTGGTGACGCCGTCCACGATGATGTTGGTGGCGTTGCCGAGGATCTTCGGCGCGATCACGAGCAGCGTGACGCTGGCGACCGCGAGCAGCAGCACCAACGCGACGCCGAAGCCCTCCGGCCGGAGTCGGGCCGCGAGCCGTCGGGTGGAGTTCTTGAAGTCCTTCGAGCGCTCGAGCGGCATGCCGGCCGCGCCCCACCGGCCGCTGCACGCCACCGCCGCGGATGTCCTCGGGCGGCTTCACCGTCTCGTCCTCGTACGGACTGGGCGTCTGTCCGTCGTCGTCGCTCACGCCGCCTCCTCCTCGGTCAGCTGCGACGCGACGATCTCGGCGTAGGTCGGGCAGGTCTCGAGCAGCTCGCGGTGGGTGCCGAGCCCGACCTGGCGGCCGTCCTCGATGACGAGGATCTGATCCGCGTTGATGATGGTCGAGACCCGCTGGGCGACGATGACCGTGACCGCTTCGTCGACCTCGGGGGCGAGCGCGGCGCGGAGGTGCGCGTCGGTCGCGAGGTCGAGGGCGGAGAACGAGTCGTCGAAGAGGTAGATGCCGGGCCTGCGCACGAGGGCCCGGGCGATGGCGAGCCGCTGGCGCTGACCCCCCGAGACGTTCGAGCCGCCCTGCGCGATCGGTGCTTCGAGCCCGCCGGGCATCGCGGCGACGAAGTTGCTGGCCTGCGCGATGACGAGCGCCTGCCACAGCTCGTCGTCGGTTGCGTCGGGGTTCGGCGTAGCGGAGGTTGCTCGCGACGGTGCCGGAGAACAGGTAGGGCTTCTGCGGGACGAGCCCGATGCGGCTCCACAGCAGCTCGGGCTCGATGTCGCGAACGTCGTGGCCGTCGACGAGCACGGTGCCGCCGGTCGCGTCGAAGAGCCGCGGCACCAGGTTGAGGAGGGTCGTCTTCCCGGCGCCGGTGCTGCCGATGATCGCGGTGGTCTCACCCGCGACCGCCTTGAAGCTGATGTCGCAGAGCACCGGGTGCTCGGCCCCCGGGTACTTGAACTCGACGTTGCGCAGCTCGAGCGAGCTGCTGCTCGTCCAGCGTCGGTGACCGGGTCGGCCGGCGGGACGACCGACGACTTCGCGTCGAGCACCTCCACGATCCGGTCCGCGCTGACCGAGGCCCGGGGGGTGAGCATCGCGACGAACGTCGCCAGCATCACGGACATCAGGATCTGGATCAGGTAGCTGAGGAACGCGATCAGCGCGCCGACCTGCATGTCGCCCGCGCCGATGCGGTCGCCGCCGAGCCAGATCGCGGCGACCGTGGACACGTTGAGCACCAGCATCACGGTCGGGAACATGAACGCCATGAGCCGGCCGGCGCGGAGGGACGTGAGCGTGAGCTCGTCGTTGGCCCCGCCGAAGCGGCTCGCCTCGTCGGGCTCGCGGACGAACGCCCGCACGACGCGCATCCCGGTGATCTGCTCCCGCAGCACCTTGTTGATCCTGTCGATGCGCTCCTGCATGACCTGGAACTGCGGGACCATCCGGATGATGACGAGCCCGACGCAGACCACGAGCACGGGAATGCTGACGAGCAGGAGCAGCGAGAGGGGACCGTCCTCGCGCACCGCGAAGATCACGCCGCCGACGATCGTGAAGGGTGCGGCGACGAGCAGCGTGCACGACATGAGGACGAGGATCTGCACCTGGGTCACGTCGTTCGTGATGCGGGTGATGAGTGACGGTGCGCCGTGCGCCGCGACGTCCTGGGCCGAGAAGTCGGTCACCCGGTGGAACAGCGCGCCACGCACGTCACGCCCGAACGCCATCGCGACGCGGGCGCCGTAGTACACCGCCGCGATCGCGAACGCGACCTGCACGAACGTGACGAGCAGCATCACGCCGCCGAGCCGCCAGATGTAGTCGGTGTCGCCGGTGAGCACGCCCTTGTCGATGATGTCCGCGTTCAGCGTGGGCAGGATCAGGGTGCACGTCACCTGGATCGAGCGTCAGGCCGGCGACCGCGGCGCAGTGGCTTCCGGTAGCGGCCGAGGTAGGTGCGGAGGAGCCGGAGCAGCTTCATGCCGTCACCTCCGACCGGTCGCGGCTCGGGTCGGCGTGCGGACGCCGTCGAGGAAGAGGGAGACGATCTCGGCGGACGCCAGCGGCTCGTCGAGGATCAGCGCGGGATGGGTGCCGGCGATCGTCAGGCCGCGGAGGAGGTGCGCGGCCTCGAGCGGGTCGCGGCGGATCTGGTCGCGGTCGGCGAGCGAAGAGGTCGGCGAGCGGCGTGAGGTCCGGGGCGCGGTGCTGGTCGGTGAGGGACGGCCCGCCGCTCGAGACCTGCATCATCCCGAGCGCGGTGCGCAGCTGCCAGAGGTCGGCGACCCGGCGGCGGAGGATCTCGACCGCCTCGACGAGCCGGGCCTCGAGGGGGAGCGTCGGTCGATGCGCGCGCAGCGCGGCGTCGACGGAGGTGGAGTCGAACGCCGACTCGACGACCGCCTCGATGAGGGACTCCTTGTCCGGAAAGACCCGGAAGATGGTGCCTTCGGCGATGCCGGCGGCCTCCGCGATCTGGCGGGTGGTGACCGCCGCACCGTGCGCGAGGACCAGCGGGAGCGTCGCCGCGATGATCTCCGCCCGCCGCTCCGACGGGGGGAGGGCGGTCGCTCGGGTGCGGCTGGGGGCGCTGGGCATGGCCCGGAGTGTACATGAGTGAGCACTCACTCATCTCACCCGACGCCCGATTGAGACGATGGTCACACCGTCACAAGGTCGCCCTCGGCCGCGCTCGACCACCCGCAGGGAGTCGGTCGCGCTCGGCCGAGGCGAGCACTTCGGCCGGGCAGCTTTCTTGCGCTGCTCATACATGGCTCTTGGGTGGCTCTTGCCCGGCCGCTCCAAGGTGGCCGCCATGCCCCGAGCCGCGCGCTGCGCCAGCCGATCGTCGTCGTCCCGATCCCCATCGTCGTCGCCATCGTGGCCGTCTGGTGGCTCGCGTTCCGGCCCGAGGACGACGCCACCGCCTCGGCGTCCACCACGAAGCAGATCGTCGACGGTCACGAGCGGTCCGATGAGCGAGACCGTCTCCGCCGAGGGGACCGTCGCCGCGGCCGAGACCGACGACCTGAGCTTCGCCGCCTCGGGCACCGTGACCGCGGTCAACGTCAAGGCCGGCGACACCGTGACCGCGGGTCAGGTGCTCGCGACCATCGATTCGGCCGAGCTCGAGTCCGACGTCGCCGCCGCGAACGCGACCGTGGCCGAAGCGAAGGCCAAGCTGGCGGACGACGAGGACGCCGGCGCGTCGGACGAGCAGCTCGCCGCCGACGAGTCGAGCCTCACCGTCGGCGAACGACTCGCTCGCCAACGCGCAGGAAGCGCTCGCCGGCGCCTCGCTCGTCGCGACGCTTCGACGGCACCGTCGCGGCGGTGACCATCACCGCGGGCGAGGAGCTCGGCAGTGGTGGCACCGGCGGGAACACGAGCACCGGATCCGCAGCGGCACCGGTCAGTCATCCGCCAACCTCGGCGCCTCGGCAACATGCCAGCTGCCGAACGCGGCGAGCAACGGCTCGAGTCGTACCACCGCGAGCGCGCAGATCCAGGTCGTGAGCACCGGCCGCTACACGGTCGAGCTCGCGGTCGACAGCGCGGACATCGACCAGGTCGCGGTGGGCCAGACCGCGACGGTCACCAAGTCGACCTCGAGCTCGTCGAACCGGTGGCTTCGGCGGCGGGGCTTCCCCGGGTTCTTCCGCAACCGGGGGAACGGCGCAGGGCGAGACGCGGCAGCGGTCCGGTGCGACCGGCGCTCGGGATCCGGGTGCCGACCGGCGACGACGCCGACGCCGCCAGCGCGACCGGCACCGTGACCGAGGTCGGCCAGGTCGCCGACGCCAGCTCCGGGGTCGCGACCTACCCGGTCACGATCAGCTTCGACTCGACCAGCGGCGACTTCTTCGTCGGGTCGACCGTGACCGGAGAGATCGCCACCCAGGAGCGTGCCGACGTCATCCAGGTCTCCTCGCTCGCCGTGACCACGGCGAACGGCACCTCCACCGTGACCGTGAGCAACGGACGGCACGACGACCGGCCCGACCGAGACCCGGACGGTCACGACCGGCCTCACCGCGAACGGCAACACCGAGATCACGAGCGGGCTGCAGGCCGGCGAGAAGGTCGTCATCACGATCACCCGCCCGGCCGGCGCGCGGTGGCTTCACGCCCGGACGGCGCCGGCGGACTGCCCGGCGGGCGGTCCGCCCAGCGGCGTGCTTCCCGGCGGACCGACCGGATCGGGCGGTTGAGCACCGTGACCAGCGGCCGCGCCGCCGACGCTCGATCTCCCCGCAGTGATCGAGCTGCGTCGACGTCAGCAAGATCTACACGACCGGCGCGTTCGAGGTTGCGGCGTTGCGCGACGTCTCGGTGCGGATCGAGGAGAACGACTTCGTCGCGATCACCGGGCCGTCCGGCTCGGGCAAGTCGACGCTGATGCACATCCTCGGCTGTCTCGACGTGCCGACGTCCGGGATCTTCCGGCTCGCCGGCCACGACGCGCAGTCGTTCAACGAGGACCAGCTGGCCGACGTGCGCAACCTGTTCATCGGGTTCGTGTTCCAGCAGTTCAACCTGTTGGCGTATCTCCCGGCGTGGCGCAACGTCGAGCTGCCGCTGCTCTACAGCGGGGTCAACCCGGCCGAGCGGCGGGAGCGGGCGCTCGTCGCGCTCGACAAGGTCGGCCTCGCGGATCGCGCGAACCACAAGCCGGGCGAGCTGTCCGGCGGCCAGCAGCAGCGGGTCGCCGTGGCCCGGGCGCTCGTCACCGAGCCGGCGCTCATCCTCGCCGACGAGCCGACCGGCAACCTCGACTCCACCTCGACCGGCGAGGTCCTCGATCTGCTCGAGGACCTGAACCGCGAAGGCCGCACGATCGTGCTGATCACCCACGAGCTCGACATCGCGCAACGGGCGCGGCGGTCGATCCAGATTCGCGACGGTCAGGTCTGGCTGCCCGGACGGCGCGCCGGCCGGCCACCTGGCCGAGGTGACATCGTGAACTGGCGGGACACGTTCCGGACCGCGACCGAAGCCGTGCGCACGCACCGGCTGCGCTCGGCGCTGACCATGCTCGGCATCCTGATCGGCATCACCGCCGTCGTCCTGACCGTCGGTCTCGGCCAGGGCGCGAAGGCGCAGGTCCAGGACCAGATCAACGAGCTCGGGACGAACCTGCTCGTGATCTCGCCGGGCAGCACGACCGACACGTCGGGCGCGCGGGGCGGGTTCGGCTCGGCGTCGACGCTGACCGTGCAGGATGCGGCGGCCCTCTCGTCGAACGCGGCCGCGCCGGACATCGAAGCCGTGGCCGCGACCTCGACTTCGTCGGTGTCGCTCGTCAACGGCAGCACGAACTGGACGACGACGCTCACCGGCACGACGCCGAGCTGGAAGACGGTGCGCTCGCGGGGGGTGACGTCGGGCCGGTTCCTCAGTGCCGCGGACCAGGCCGACGCGGCCGCGGTCGTGGTCCTCGGCCCGGACACCGCCGAGCGAGCTGTTCGACAACCGCGATCCGGTCGGTCAGAGCGTCAGCTACAACGGCGTGAAGCTCGAGGTCATCGGGGTGCTCGAAGAGCTGAGCTCGTCCGAGGACACGTCGAACAACGACCTCGCCATCGTGCCCCTGAGCACGTACTCGCAGCGCCTGGTCGGCGGGACGAGCCGCGATTCGGTCAGCTCGATCTCGGTGAAGGCGACGTCCGCCGGCACGCTCTCCGCGGCGTATCAGGAAGCGAACGCGCTCCTGCTGAACGCGCACCAGATCACCGCGACCGCGGACGCCGACTTCTCGATCGCGACGCAGGAGTCGATCCTGAGTGCGGCCAACTCGGTGGACGACACGCTGACCGTGATGCTCGGCGGCATCGCGATCATCTCGCTGCTCGTCGGCGGGATCGGCGTGATGAACATCATGTTGGTCTCGGTGACCGAGCGCATCCGTGAGATCGGCTTGCGCAAGTCGCTCGGCGCGCGGCCCCGGCTCATCCGCCGCCAGTTCCTGGTCGAGGCATCGGTGCTCGGGCTCGCGGGCGGGGTCCTCGGCGTGATCCTCGGGTTGCTCGGCGCGGTGCTCGCTCCCACTGTTCAGTGACTCGCGGGTGATCCTCTCGGTGCCGGTCGGACTCGGCGCCATCGTCATGGCGATGGGGATCGGCGTGGTCTTCGGCGTGTATCCCGCGTCACGCGCGGCCCGGCTCGCCCCCATCGACGCGCTCAGGAGCGAGTGACCATGGCCATCGAAGCGCACTCGTCGCCCGCCGCGCCCGGGGTCCACGGCGCCCCGGTGCGATCGGCCTCGGCGCGCGACCGGCTCGCGACGCTCTTCCCGGACCCGGACGCGCCCCGCGCGCCGTGGTGGAAGCGCCGCCGGCGGGTCATCGGCGCGGCGATCGCGATTGCCGTCGTCGGGAGCCTCTTGCTCGCGACGCAGGCGTTCGGCGCCGAGAATGCGAGCTACCGCACCGCGACCGTCGCCCGGCACCCGGTCGACGCGTTGCTGCACGGTGTCGCGACGATCGAGCCGGTCTCGCAGGCCGCGGTGGCGTTCCCGACGAGCGGAACGGTGGCATCGGTCGACGTCCGGGTGGGCGACACGGTCACCGCCGGCCAGGCGCTCGCGTCACTCGACCCGGTCGCACTCACCCAGTCCCTGCACGAACAGGAGGCTGCGCTCGCGCAGGCCAAGCTCGACCTGGCGAAGGCGCTCAACGGCGAGAGCGTCTCGTTGGGTGGATCCGGCGGCAACGGCAAGGTTCGAACAACGATCCAGCTCACCGCGGTGACCACCCCCGGGCCGAGCAACGCGGCGGGTTCGGCCGTCGGTGATGCGCCAGCAGGCGGTGCTCGCGGCGCAGCAGCAGGTCGATGCCGCGCTCGCCGCCGCTACCGAAGCGCTCGACGCCGCCACCACCGTCTGCGCCGCGGCCGGGGTCGGCACGCACGTCGCCGACGACGCCGACCGCAGGCGCGCTGACCGCGTGCCAGACCGCGACGCAGGCGGTGCTCACGGCGCAGACCGCCGTCAGCGCCGCGCAGGCGCAGCCTGGCCGCGGCGGCCACCACGTTGGACGACCTCCTGGCCCAGCAGGCCGCCACGACGCCCTCCCGTCGTCGGGTAGCGACACCGGCAATGGCGGCGCGAACGACGCCGACGGGCGGACCGACCGCCCAGCTCGGGCGCGAACCCGTCGGCGGCGACCGCCTCACCGTCCGCCGCCGACCTCGTCGCGTACCAGCAGGCGGTCGATGCGGCGGCGGCGAAGGTCGCCGTCGGCGCAGCAGGCGATCGCGCAGGCGACGATCGCCAGCCCGATCGCCGGGACCGTGCAAGCGGTGAACCTCGCGGTCGGTGACTCGGTGGACGCGGCGTCGACGACCGCCACTCGTGGTCGTCGTCGGTGACGGTGGCTACGAAGCCACCACGACCGTCAGTGTCGACGAGGTCGGCGACGTCAAGGTCGGTCAGCGCGCGACGCTTCTGCCCGGACGGCTCGAAGCGCGCGCTGGAAGGCACGGTCACCGCGATCTCGATCGCCCCGGACGCGAACGCGAGCACGACGAGCTACCGCGTCGTCATCGGTTTGGCCGACGGCACGGCGGACCTCGACAACGGCTCGACCGGATCGGTGGCGATCGTGACCGAGAGCTCGCGCACCGGTCTCGCGGTGCCGACGTCGGCCGTGACCACCGATCGGCAACCGCCACACCGTCACCGTCCTCGACGGGACGACGACCGAGCAGGTGCCGGTGCACCGTCGGCGTCGTGGGTTCGACGTGGACCGAGATCACCCAGGGCGTCACCGCCGGCCAGCAGGTGGTCCTCGCCGACCTGGGCGAGCCGCTGCCCGGCTCCGCGACCGCGTCGTCGAGCACGACTACGAACCAGAGGCCGGGCGCGTTTCCGGGCGCGTTCCCGGGCGGCGGTCCGCCGTCCGGCTTCGCGCCCCGGTGAACGTCCGCTCGCGGGCGGACGAGTCCCAGCGGCAGATCATCTCACGAAGGAGAACAGCAATGGATGACCAGACGAACACCCCGAACCCCGAGTTCGACCCGACCGCCCCGGTGCCGGTCGCCGGGCGAGCCGCTCGCGACACCGCCGATGGGTGCAGACCCGGGCGAGCAGCACCCAGTGGAAACCGTCATGGAAGACGTGGGTCGCGGTCGGCGCGAGCGCGGCCGTCGTCGGTGCGGCCGCCGTCTTCGGGATCAGTGCCGCGACCTCGTCCGGCTCCTCCGATGCCGCGGTCTCGACCCAGGCGCCGGCCTCGGGCCAGACCGGGAGGCAGCGGTACCGCGCAGACGCCCGGTGGCCAGCCAGGGCTTCCAGGGGCGGCCCGGCGGCTTCGGCACCATCGCCAGCATCGACGGAGCGAACCTGACGCTCGAAGACCAGAGCGGATCCACCACGAAGGTGGTCACCACCGTTCCACGACCGTGACGAAGTCGGTGAGCGGAACGGTGGACGACATCAAGGTCGGTGACACCGTCACGGTCGTCGGCAGTGGTTCGGACACGATCGCCGCGACGCGCGTCACCGATGACGGCAAGGTGTCCGCCGACGCGAACCGACCAGGGCCCGCCGGCCGGGCTGGGCAACGGCGGCCCGCCCCCGGGCGCGACCCAGATGCCGGGTGGCGCCCCGAACGGCCAGGACCCGTCCGGTCAGGCACCCACTGGTCAGGGTCCCGGCGGCCAGGGCTTCCGCGGAGGTCCCGGCGGCCAGGGTGGCGGATTCACCCGCGGCGTCGTCGAGTCAGTCGGTGACGGCACGTTCACCGTCACCGGCTTGGACGGCAACGCGGTGACGGTCACCACGTCGTCGTCGACCGAGGTCAGCATCACGAAGGACAGCGACGATGAGCGACCTGAAGGTCGGCGACACCGTCATGGTGCGCGGCACCGAGACCGACGGCGTGCTCACCGCCACGACGATCCGCGAAGGTGCGCTCGGCTTCGGTCGCCCACCGACCGGCACCCCGCCGGGTTCCGGCTCCGCCACCGATTCACAACAGTAGGACCGCCTTCGGCCCCCAGCCCGCCTCGACGTCAGACCCTCGGCCGAAGGAGATCCTCAGAAGGAAGGAGGTCGTGAGAAGGCAGGAGATCCTGGGAAGACGGGAACCAGGCGGGGTAGGAAGTTGTATGCGTGCGCATGGATCTCTAGGCTGGGCGGGTGAGCACGATCTGGATCCGCCGGCCGACCGCCCCGCCCGCGCCGGAGACCGCGGCGCCGACCTTCCGGGTCGACGGACCGATCCAGGGCCTCCGGGCCGGCATCCGTACCGACGCGGCGTGGAGATCGTGGCGGCTCATCGCCGCCGACTGGGAAGCGCGGATGCGACGCGACGGGGTGGCCGGCGTCGAGACGGTCGAGACTCATGGCCAGGTGGGTCGCACCGGAGCCGCCGATCGCAGTCACATCGGAGTGCTCGCGGGCGAGGTGGACTTCGCGATCGTCGGACTCGGTACGTGCGGCTCGTGCACGTCGTTCGCGATTGCCGACGCGGTCGCGCTCGAGCAGCGGGAACGCCCGGTGATCGCGGTCGTCACCGACGAATTCGCGACGCACGGCCACAACATGGCGCGCCATCTCGGTCACGGTGACCTGCGGATCCTCGTGCTCCCGTACCCGCTCGAAGCACGGCCCGAGGATGAGCTGCTGGCGATCTCGGCCGAGGCGTACCCGCAGGCGCTCGACCTCCTCGGCATCACCGCGCCGGTGACCCGATGACCTCGCTCAGCGGCGAGCGCGTCGAAGTGCCGGCGGACCCGACCGCGTTCTACGAGCTGGCGATGGCCGAGCACTGGGGCGATGGGGCTCCGGTCCTGCCGCCGACGGACGCCGCGCTCGAAGCGTTGCTGGCCGCGACGCCCGATCCGCCCGACCATGTCGTTGGCGTGCTGCCGCCGCGTGGTGGGGTGGCGACCGTCGAGCTGGTCGCGGCGAACGCGGCGATGGCCGGAGTGGAGCCCGACGGCATTCCCGCTCGTGCTCGCCGCGCTGGACGCGCTCCTCGCGCCGGAGTGGAACGCATTCGGGCTCACGACCACCACGTCGAGCGTGTTCCCGATGCTGATCGTGAACGGGCCGGCGCGTGACTCCGCTGGGCATCGACTACCGGGCCGGGTGCATGGGCGGCGCCGGCGGACGCGGCTCGATGACCATCGGGCGGGCGGTCTCGCTGTGCCTCCGCAACATCGGCGGCCAACGCGCCGGGCGAGACGTCCCGGACCGTCTTCGGGCAACCGGCCCGCTTCGGCCTGTGCTTCGGCGAGTGGGAGGAGCGGTCGCCGTGGCCTTCACTCGCGGTGCGGCAGGGCTTCGCGGCGGACGCGGATGTTGTGACCGTGCACGGGGGCAAGGGCACGTTTCCGATGGCGGACATCCACAACGACGATGCCCGTGATCTGTTGGAGCTCCTGGCGAAGAGCCTGGCGTATCCGCTCGCGAACATGTTCCTCGGCAACGCGGAGAACGGTGAGGTCGTGCTCGCCGTGAACCCGATGTGGGCCGAGCGCTTCGGCGTCGTGTTCCCTGAGCTCGCCGACCTGCAGGCGTTCCTGCACGAGCACGCCTGGCAGCCACTCGAGCTGTGGCCCGAGCCGAACCGGGCCATCCTCCGGGCGAAGGGACGCGTGGGCGCCGACGGACCGCGTCTACCTCACGGCCCGCCCGGATCAGATCGTCCCCGTAGTGTGCGGCGGATTGGGCAGCCTGCACGCAGTGGCACTCCCGAGCTTCGGTGAGAGCCAGCTGCAGAGCGCACCGGCGCGGTACCTGACGAGGCGCTGATCGTGGACGCGATGGCCGTGGCGAGCGCGGTGGACGAGCTCGCCCGCATGCTGCGGGCCGACGGGGCCGACCTGCTCCTGATCGAAGCCGATCCGAAGACGCTGCGCATACGGCTCGAGCTCCGCTTCGACGACGTGAGCTGCGCGGAGTGCGTGCTCGCCCCGGATGAGCTCGCGCCGGACGATCACCGACGCGATCGGTCGACGCGTCCCGGGGGAGTTCGAGCTGGTCCTCGACGATCCGCGCCGTCCCTGACCGTGCGATCACGTCGCACGGTCTCTGGAGCGCGCTGGTCGCGGTGTACCAGCCGGTGCTGCGCGACGTGGTCGCGATGCTCGAGCGCGACGCCGGCATCGACTCCGGCGCGTACTCGGTGCTCGCGTATCTCGATCAGGCCGGCGCGCCGATGCGGCTCCGGGAGCTGTCAGGAGCTGATGCGGGTGCGGTACAGCCAACCGGGCTTGAGTCGGCTCATCCAGCGGATGGAGCGCGACGGGGTGGTGGAACGCCGCGTAGATCCCGGTGATCGCCGGGCGACGTTCGTCGCCCTCACCCGTCGCGGGCCGGGCGCGATTTCGGCGGGCGCACGAGATCTACTCCGCCGCGCTCGACGAGCAGCTCGGGCGCTACGTGCCGGCCGCCGAGGCCACGGACCTGGCGCGGGCGTTGCGAGCTGTCGCTGCCGCGCGCCCGCCCGGGGCACTGAGTCCACCTCAGCGGACGACGAGCGTCGCCGGGTTCGCGACGACCATCGTGCGGATCGCGTCGGTGCTGAGGCCGGCGGCAGCCATGAGGTCGGCGAACTGCTGCAGCCCTTCCACCGGAGCTGCGTTCTGCGCCTGGCCGTAGTCGCTGGCCAGCGTGCAACGCCCGGGCCCGACCTGCTCCGGCCGCGCCGGCGAGATCGGCGACCGGCCGGGTCGCGAGCGCACCGACGCACGTCAGCGCGCACAGCTCGATCCAGGCGCCGAGGTCGGCCAGCTCCACCAGCTCGGCCACGCTCAGGTGCGGACCGACCATGTCTTCGAGGGCGTGCGTCACCAGCACCCGCTGATCCGAGCCGAACGCCCGGGCGATCGCGAAGTGCTCCGCCGCACTGATGTGCCCGGTCGCGAGCACCGCGTCGTGCTCCCGACACAACGCCGCGATCTCCCGCACCACGGGCAGGATCTCGCCGTCGTCATCGATCACGACGAGCCCGGGACCGGGGATGCCGAGCTGGGCCGCGACCCCGTTCACCACGTCCTGGCGTGAGGCCAGTGTCGGGAGCCACACGACGCGTCCCCCGAGCGCGAGCGCGGTCTCGACCGCGGCAGGATTCAGCCCGCCGATCTCGTGGTCGCAGCACACGCCGCCGAACACCGCGATCCCGTCGACCGCGTCCGCGACGATCCGCGCCAGCTGGGCGGTGGGCTCGGTGTGGGACTTGAGCAACACCCCGGCGTGACCGCGCATCGCGCGCCTGAGCAGCCGCTTCGAGCGCGGTGACCGAACGAGCCCGATGCGCATCAGGGCCGAAGTGGCAGTGCAGGTCGATCGCGCCCGAGATGTCGACACCCACGAGCCCGACCCTAGTGTTTGGGGATGCCGTTCCCGATTGGTGTCGCCGACCTCGCGTACGCGACGGAGCCGAGCGTGATCCGGCGGGCCGAGCTCGCCCGCGACGGACGGCTTTGCCCACATCGATGTAGCGCTGGAGGCTGTTGCCGACGAGCTCGCGCTCCCGGTCGGGTGTCCGATCGCGTTCCCGCGCCCGGCTCCGACCTGGTGCTCGACCCCGGCGCCACCGGCCGGGGAGGGCGCCTGGGAACGCACCGTGCGGTGGTGGCGCGCCGCGCCGCAGGCGTTGTGCGAACCGTGGGCGGGCGCCGCAGTGAGCTCCATCGATGCCGTCCGCGCGTTGGTCGACGAGGTGCCGGGAGTGCGCTTCCTCATCGACACCGGCCACGTCACCGCATGGGGCGGTGACGTGCTCGAGCTGCTGCCGTTCGCCGCGCACGTGCAGCTCCGCGACGCCCGGGCGGGTGAGGCGCAGGTGGCGCCGGGGGCGGGTGACGTCGACTTCGCCGCCGTGCTCGAGCGCCTCGAATCGCTCGGCTACGGCGGGAAGATCTCGGTCGAGTACTTCGACCTCCCGGAGTACGGCTGGCCGTGTTCCGAGGTGCGTAACTACGCGATCGAGCTGCGCCGTCCTGGTCGAGAATGGTTCTTGATCCTTCGATCTGGCGCAGCCGACGGCCGGTAGAGTGAGCGTGTGCCGACCAAGCCCAAGACCGACCCGCTGACCGACAGCTTGCGCGAGACGGTGCGGACCCGGCTGCGGCGAGCCAATCAGCGCCTGACCCCGAACCGGGAAGCGCTGCTCGAAGTGCTTGCCCGTGGCGGCAGCGGGCCGCTGACGATTCCGGAGATCACCGCGATCCGTCCCGATCTTGCCGTCAGCAGCGTCTACCGCAACCTCGTGGTGCTCGAACAGGCCGACGTGGTGCACCGGGTCGTGACCCGCGGCGACTTCGCGTACTACGAGCTGGTCGAGGAGCTCACCGAGCACCACCACCACGTCGTGTGCTCGAGCTGCGGCACGGTCGAGGACGTCCCTGCCTCGCCCACGATCGAGCGGTCCCTGCGCGACGTCGCCCGCCAGGTCGCCCGCCGCACCGGCTTCAAGACCCAGCAACACCGCCTCGACCTCTTCGGCCTCTGCGAGAACTGCGCCTAGTTCCAAGGTCTCGGAGCGCACGCGGCCCGCGCGTGAGTCGCAGGCGCCCTCCGGCAGCTTCGCCCGGGCACCGTTTCGGTTCAGTGGCCGGGGCCGGTCAACAGGGTCGAGACCCCGCCCTTGCGGACGCCGGTGGCGAGCACGGTCACGAGGAACACGGCCGCGGCGACGAGCACGATCGCGCCGCCCGGGGCCAGGGCCCAGATGCGGGCGAGCGCGAGCCCGACGACCACCGAGAAGAGCCCGACCGCGATCGCCACGACGATCGTGGCGCGGAACGATCGCGCCAGGAGTCGCCCGGAGGCGACGGGCAACACCATGAGCGCGGCGATGAGCAGCGTCCCGACGACCTGGGTCGCGGCGACGATCGTGACCGCGGCCAGCGTGACGAGCAGGCCGTTCAGCATGACGACGGGGAGGCCGGAAACCCGCGCCGATTCCTCGTCCACGACGATGGCGAACAGCGCCCGGCCGGCGACCGCGATGCTGGCGACGATGACCGCGCCGAGCACCACGATCAACCAGACATCGTTGGGCGTGACCGTCAGGATCGATCCGAAGAGATAGGGGAGCACGTTCACGCTCTGCCCCTCGGCGGTCGCGCGACTCGCCAGCACTGCCCCGGCCGCGATTCCCCCGTAGAAGAACAGTGCCAGGACGAGATCTCCCGAGGCCTTCCCCCGGCCGCGCAGGTACTCGAGTGCCAGGGCGCCCGCGACGGTGACGACGAGCGCGGCCCAGAGGGGCGAGACTGCCAGCAGCAGACCGACCGCGACGCCGGCGAACGCAAGGTGACCGAGGCCGTCGCCGAGCAACGAGAGCTGCTTCTCGACGAGGAACGTGCCGATGAGCGGCGCGCACAGCGCGACGACGAGGCCCGGCGACCAGCGCGAGCTGCATGTAGTCGCGGTCGAACGGGTAGGGGAGCGGCAGGTTCACGAGAGCGTCTCCAGCCAGAGCGGCAGGTCTTCCTGGTGGATGCCGAGGCTGACGCCGGTCGCCGCGAGGTCACCCGGCGGCCCGTCGAACAGCACCCGCCGCTTCAGTACGACGACCCGGTCCAGGTCCTCCGCCACCGCGCCGAGCTCGTGGGAGACGAGCACGACCGCGCCGCCGCGTTCGCGCACGACGTGCACGAGCGCGTCGCGGAAGAGCCGCTGCGACTCGGCGTCGACGCCGGCGATCGGCTCGTCGAGCACGAGGAGCTCGGGTTCGGCGGCCAGCGCCTTCGCGATCAGCACGCGTTGCTGCTGGCCGCCGGAGAGCTCACGGATCGGCCGGCGGCGCAGATCGCCGAGCGCGACCGCGTCGATCGCCGCGTCCACCGCGGCGCGGTCCGCGCGCCCGGGCCGGCGCCACCAACCTCGGCGGGCGAGACGGCCGGCCGAGACGAGCTCGGTGACGGTGGCGGGCAGGGAACCCGCGAGCTGCGGGCGCTGCGGGACGTAGCCCAGGCCGCGCCCGGTCGGAGAGCCGGCGAGGCGGTTCGTCGAACACGAGCACCGTGCCCGCGTCCGGGGTGAGCAACCCGACGAGGATGCGCACGAGCGTCGACTTTCCCGAGCCGTTGGGTCCGACGAGCGCCACGAATTCGCCCGCGTCGACGTGGATGTCCACGCCGTCGAGCACCCGCTCCGCGCCGTACGCGAAGCAGATCCCGTCCGCCGCGATCACCTCCATCGTGGTGCTGCTCCCCTCGTCGTCACCGGGACCGCCCGGTCGGGATTGTACGTGTCTCCGACTCATGATAGTAATGAGACCGATTCTTAGATTCATGTCGGAAGTCGGGAGAGGACAGATGGTGCGACGGTGGTGGGTGCCGGCCGTAGCGCTCGTCGCTCGTCGGAGCAGGGTGCGCGAGCGGCAGCGGCTCGGGTCACGGGAGCGGCAAGCCCGGCGTCGTGGCAGCGTTCTATCCGGTCGCGGAGGCCGCCCAACGAGTCGGCGGGAGCTGTGTGTCGGTCCGGAACCTCACGCCCGCCGGTGCCGAGCCGCACGATCTCGAGCTGACTCCGGACCAGGTCGACGCGATCCAGGACGCCGAGGTCGTGTTCGTCATGGGTCACGGGTTCCAGCCCGGGGTCGAAGATGCCGCCGACGCAGCGCGATGGCACGACGGTGAAGCTGCTCGACGGCATGCACACCAAGCCGTCGGATCCGCATGTCTGGCTCGATCCGAACCGGTACTCCGAGCTCGTCGACACCGTGTCGCACGCCCTGGCGCGTGCCGTGCCGAAGTGTCGGGCGCAGATCGCCGCGAACACGGCCCAGTTCCAGACCGAGATCGCGCGGGTCGGTGACGACTACGCCGCCGGTCTCCGCGCCTGCCGGCGACGCACGATCGTGACGGCTCACGAGGCGTTCGGGTATCTGGCCGATCGCTATGACCTCGAGCAACGGGGAATCGCCGGCATCTCTCCCGATGAGGAGCCGAACGCGCAGCGGCTCGGCGATCTCGCGGATCTGGTGCAGCGCGACCACATCACCACGATCTTCACGGAGTCTCTCGTGTCCCGAAGGGTCGCGGACGCCCTCGCTCGCGAAGCGGGTGGCGTGAGGACCGAGACGCTGAACCCGCTCGAAGGACTGACCGACGAGCAGATCGCCCACGGTGCGGACTGGGCGTCGGTGATGCGCCAGAACCTGGTCAAGCTGCGCGGCGCCCTGCGCTGCACGTAGCGCAGCTCGCGATCCGTCGGGGCCCGAGGGCTCGGCCCTCGGGATCCGTCATTCCCGTCCGATTCCCGCCAGACATCCGGCGCCCGGCGTGGCACGGTGTGCGCATGATCCTCGATCCGGACCGGTGCTGGCACGCAGTGGAGGCGGGCGATCCCCGCTTCGACGGGTGGGTGTTCTGCGGCGTGACCTCGACCGGGATCTACTGCCGGCCCAGCTGCCCCGCCCGCACCCCGAAGCGGCGGAACGTCCGGTTCTACGCCAGCGCCGCCGCGGCCCAGGGCGCCGGCTTCCGGGCCTGCAAGCGGTGCCGCCCCGATGCCACGCCGGGGTCGCCGGAATGGGACCGGCGCGCCGACCTCGTGGGAAGGGCCATGAGGCTGATCGCGGACGGCGTCGTCGACCGGGACGGCGTCGCGGGGTTGGCGAGCCGCCTGGGGTACGCCGAGCGCCATGTGCACCGCCAGCTCGTCGCCGTCGTCGGGGCCGGGCCGTTGGCGCTCGCCCGCGCGCAACGGGCTCAGACCGCGCGCGGTGCTCGTGGAGACGACGGCGCTGCCGATCGCGCAGCGTCGCGTTCGCGTCCGGCTTCCGGAGCGTGCGCCAGTTCAACGCCACCGTGCAGGAGGTGTTCGCCACCACGCCCAGCGGCTTGCGGGCTCGCGCCGGTCGTCACGGCCGGCCGGAGAGCAGTGGCGCGGTCGTCCTGCGCCTGCCGTACCGCGCTCCGCTCGACGCCGAGGGGTTGATCGCGTTCCTCACGGCACGGGCAGTGCCCGGCATCGAAGCCGGCAGCGACGGTGCGTACCGGCGCAGCCTCGGCCTCCCACACGGGAACGCCATCGTGGAGCTGCGCCCAGCGGCCGGTCACGTCGAGGCCCGATTCTGGCTGGACGATCTGCGCGACCTCGCGACCGCGGTGCAACGGTGCCGCACCCTCCTCGACCTGGACTCGGATCCGCAGGCCGTGATGGACGCGCTCGGACCGGATGCCCTGCTCGGCCCGATGGTGCGGTCGCAGCCGGGCCGGCGGGTCGCGGGCGCGGTGGACGGGGACGAGCTCGCGGTGCGCGCCGTGCTCGGTCAGCAGATCTCCCTGGCCGGCGCGGCGACGCTCGCGGGCCGGCTCGTCGCCGAGTACGGCACACCGCTCGACCGGCCGCTCGGTGGGGTGACCCATGTGTTCCCTACGGCCGGGGCGCTCGCCGCCGCCGATCCCGAACGCCTGGCGATGCCGGCGGCGCGGCAGCGCGCGCTGCTCGGTCTGACCTCGGCACTCGCGCAGGGCGAGATCGTGCTCGATGCCGGGACCGACCGCGACGAGACCCGACGGCGCCTGCTCGACCTCCCCGGGATCGGTCCGTGGACCGCGGAGTACATCGGGATGCGCGTGCTGCGCGACCCCGATGCGTTCCTTCCCACTGACCTCGGAGTCCGCCACGCCCTCGAAGGACTGGGAGTCGACCCGAGCCCGTCGTCCGTGACACGGGTCGCCGAGTCGTGGCGGCCGTATCGGGCGTACGCACTTCAACACCTGTGGGCCCGCCTGGGAAGCACGGCTCGAGCCGACTCCGGAGTCGCCGCATGAGCACCGACCGGACGTTGTTCACCACCGTCCCCAGTCCCGATCGGCGAGCTGCTGCTCCTCAGCGACGGGCGGGCGCTGCGCGGCCTGCACATGCAGGAAGCTGCCGCGCCCGATGCCGATGCAACCGCAGTGGCAACGCGCCGACGAGCCGTTCGTTGCGGTGCGGGAGCAGCTCGACGAGTACTTCGCGGGGGAGCGCACCGCATTCGACGTGCCGTTGCAGATGGACGGATCGGGGTTCCAGCTCCGTGTCTGGCGGGAGCTGCGCGAGATCCCGTACGGAACGACGACGAGCTACGGCGAGATCGCGCGGCGTCTCGGGAAGTCGGCGGCCGCCGCACGAGCCGTCGGGCTCGCGAACGGCCAGAACCCGATCTCGGTGATCGTTCCGTGCCATCGGGTGATCGGCGCGGACGGCAGTCTCACCGGGTACGGCGGCGGGCTCGAGCGCAAGCGCTACCTGCTCGACCTCGAAGGCTGCATCACCGAGCCGGATGGGGCCCAGCAGCGGCTCGAAGGGATGCTCTCCCCGGCCGACGCCCGTACCCCGGTGCGCGACAATGACGGCGAGGCGCTCGGGAGGTAGGGGGGAGCGGTGGGGGAGCCGCGGATTGGCCGACTGCCGGCTCCGCGCGCCCGGATCTCCCGCCGCCTGACCGCCGTAGCCGTCGTCGGTGCTGCTCGTCGCCGGCGCACTCGGTGTCGGCGGGAGTGCCGCGGCCGCCAGCGGACCGCGCGGCATTCGGGGCGCCGCTCTCGCGCGCGTCGGTGCGCGAGCTGACGATCGTGTCGCGTGGTGCGACTGGCGGGCCGGTCTCTTCGTCGCCGGCGGTCGCCGAGGGTGTGGTGTACGTAGGTTCGAACGACGGGTTCCTCTACGCATTTGACGCGAAGAGCGGGATCGGGTGCGACCTGTTCGGGTGCGCGCCGCACTGGCGGGGTGCGACGGGTGGTCCGGTGACGTCGTCGCCCGCGGTCGCGAACGGCATGGTGTACGTGGGGTCGTGGGACGGGCGGCTGTACGCCTTCGACGCGCATCGCTGCAGCTGGGCGCCCACCGTTCCGTGCGTGCCGACGTGGGTCGGGACGACCGCGGGTCCGGTGACGTCGTCGCCGACGGTCGTGAACGGCGTGGTCTACGTCGGTTCTGGTGACGGCCGCCTGTACGCGTTCAACGCGGGTGGGTGCGGAGGTCCCACGTCGGGCTCGTGCGGTCCGTTGTGGCGCGCGTTCACGAGCGCACCGGTGTCCTCGTCGCCCGTGGTCGCGAGCGGTCTGGTCTACGTCGGCTCGGAGAACGGTCGGCTGTACGCATTCGACGCGAACGGATGCTGCCGGCGCGCCGGCCACGCCGTGCCCGGACGTGTGGCGCGGCGTAACGGGGGGACCGGTGCGCTCCTCTCCGACCGTCGCTGCAGGCACGGTCTACGTCGGTTCGGATGACGGCCGCTTGTACGCATTCGACGCGGCCGGTTGTGCCGGCGCGCCGGGGACCGGATGCAGTCCGTTGTGGCGCGGCGTCACCGGTGGACCGGTGAGCTCCTCGCCGGTGGTCGGCGGCGCCACGGTGTACGTCGGGTCGCGGGACGGCCGGCTGTACGCCTTTGCTGCGGCGGGCTGCTCCGGTGCACCGAAGGTCTGCGCGCCGCGCTGGGTCGGCGCGACTCATGGTCCCGTCTCATCGTCGCCGGCCGTCTCGAACGGCATCGTCTACATCGGCTCGGACGACCAACGCCTCTACGGGTTCGCCACGAACGATGCGAGCGATGTCTGCTCGGGTGTGCCGCGCACCTGCGTCCCGGTCTGGATCGGGTCGATCGGCGGCGTCGTCGGATCATCGCCGGCGGTGGCGGACGGTCGCGTCCACGTCGGGTCGGCCGCGGGCTCGCTCGTGACCCTGCGGGCGGTGGTGCAGCCCAGCCCGCCGTTGCTGGCCACCGGCGTGATCACCCCGGATCGGGACGACACCCTCTCGTTGTTCGCGGCGGGGAACGCCGCCACCGCGACCGCGGCCGGTTCCAACGTGAGCGTGAACACCCGCCTCGCGTTCTGGCGCCGGGTCGAGCATCCGGCGATGGACGAGCAGTCGTGCGGGACGTGGGCGGCGCAGAGCGCGGCGATGAACCAGGAGGGCGCGGTCCTCCGGGTGCGCGAGCTCGCGAACGGCGTCCGGCGCGGGATCCTCGTCACCAAGAACGTCTGGCTCGGTGCGAACTGGTTGTTCAACGTGCACCTGTGGAGCACCGGGTGGCCGCACGTCTACAACCACATCGCCCAGTTCGATCTCAGTGCAGTGTTTGTACGATCCGGTGCCCTGGTCCCGCTGCCGTGGACGCTCTGTGCGCGGGTCGTCGGCGATGTCGTCAGCTTCATCGCCTGGCCCGCGACCGAACCGCGACCGGCGTGGGAAGACGCGACGCACGGCGGCAGCGTGCGGTTGCCGGCAGGTTGGCTCGCAGCCGGGGTGCCGGGTTGGTACATCGGCCATCTGCGGCCCGGTGACTCCGCCACGCTCACGAACCTCGCCGCCGGCCCGGTCGGCCCGGACGAGAACGCGTCGAGCTCGACCTTCCTGCCGGCGCCGACCACACCGCCGCGGCCGCCGATCGTCACGCGAGGCAAGCTCTAGGCGCGACGCGATCTCCCGAACCCCGAGGCATGCCCGCTGCAGCCAGCGTCGGCGGGTCGGCTCGGGCCCGCGTTTCAGGTCGGTGGCCGCTAGGCGGGACTGGTGGCGCCCATGATCTCGCGGACGAACGCGAGCGTCTCGGGTGAGGCCTTGGTCGGCGAGCCCGAATCGAACGGCGGCTGCGGGTCGTACTCGATCGCGAGCTGGATGGCCTGTGCAGCCTCGTCGCCGAACATGCGGGAGACGAGCGTGAGGCCCATGTCGATCCCGGCCGACACACCGGCCGCGGTGATCACCTTGCCCCGCTCGACGACTCGCTCCGCGGTGGGGCTGGCGCCGAGCGCCCGGAGGCGTTCGTAGGCGGACCAGTGGGTGGTCGCGTCGAGACCGTCGAGCACGCCCGCGAGCCCGAGGAAGATCGAGCCGGTGCAGACGCTCGTGGTCCACGTCGTCGTCGGGTGCACCGCGCGGATCCACTGCACGACGGGATCATCGACGGTCGCGAGCCGGTCGGCGAAGCCTCCGGGGACGACGATCACGTCGGGTGCCGTCACCTCGTCGAAGGATGCCGCCGCCACGAGCGCGAGCCGCTCGGTGTGGTCGGCGACCGGGCCGCGGTGCTCGGCGACGAACACCGACTCCACGCCGGGAAGATCGGCGAGCGTCTGGAACGGCCCGACGATGTCGAGTGCGGTGAACTGGGGGTAGAGCACGAACGCAATCTGCATGCGCCCATCGTGCGGCCACCCCCCGGCGACCGCAAGGACGACCAACCCACCGATCCTGCCAACCTCCGAAGATCTCCGGACGGGTCGCCCGGGCGGGGTCGGCCCGCGGGGTGCGCAGGCGCCCTCCGGCGGTTCCTAGTAGAGAGAGCCCCGTGCCGGGACTTCTGCAGGGGATGCGGGTGCTGGATCTGTCCGCGTGGCGGCCGATGCCACACGCGACGCAGATGCTCGCCGACCTCGGGGCCGAGGTGCTGAAGGTCGAACCGCCCGGTGGGGATCCGATGCGCGGCTATCCGGAGATCTTCGCCTCGGTCGCCCGGGGCAAGCGCAGCATCGCCCTGGACCTCCGCACCGACGCCGGGAGCAGCCGCGCGCTCGAGCTCGCGACGGAGGCGGATGTGGTGTGCGAGAGCTGGCGGCCCGGCGTCGCCGACCGGCTCGGGCTCGGGTACGACGCGGTGGTCGCAGCGAATCCGTCCGTCATCTACTGCTCGCTCACCGGGTTCGGCCAGGACGGGCCGCTGCGCGACGTCCCCGGGCACGACGTGAACTTCCAGGCCATCGCCGGCGCGCTCGCGCCGCGCGGTGCAGGTCACGATCCCGAGGTGTCGCGGCTCCCGGTCGCAGATCTCGAAGGCGGCAGCGTGTGCGCGATGCTGATCTGCGCCGCGTGGGCGCACCGGCTCGCCACGGGCGCGGGGGAGCGCATCGACGTCGCGATGGCCGACGTCGTCGCGTGGTGGGTCGGCACCCGCAGCGGGACCGCGAACGCCGCATCCGCCAGCCGAACCGTCGGGTCCCCGGGCTACGGCCTCTTCCGCACCGCCGACGAGCAGTGGATCGCGCTCGGGGTGTTGGCCGAGCAGCGCCTCTGGGAATCGATCTGCACCGCGCTCGACCTCGACGATCTCGCGGCGCTGACGTTCGTGGACCGCCTCGCCCGCACCGACGAGATCAACGCGACGATCGCGGCGAAGATCGCGCTCCTCGATGGCGCGGCCGCGCTCGAGCGCGCTCGAGTCGGCCGGTGCGCCGGTCACCCCGGTGCTGACGCCCGAAGGCGCGACCGACCATCCCCAGCTGCGCGCCCGTGGCTTCCACGTCGAGACCACGGCGGGGCTGGTGGCGCGCCTTCCCGGTCCGGTTGCGCGACGACGGGTTCGTCCCGCCCGCGCGACGTGGCCGAGCTCGACGCGGACCGCTCGGGCTTCCTACCCCGCTGAGCCCGGAGCCGCGAGGGCCATCTCGCGCGCCGTTCGCTGCGCGAGGTCGGCGAAGTTGTTGAGCTGCTTGTGCATCATCACGAGATCGCCGGCGGGCAGCACCGGGCGAACCAACCATCCGATCGGTCCCGACGGGTAGCGGACCCGGAGCTTGGCCGCGAGCCGGGTGCCGTTCGCGATCGGGTTCGACCCGGTACGTGATCACGACCTCGCCGAACAGGGGATGCACCGTGTGCAGGGTGACGTGACGATCCGTCTCGAAGCTCACCAACGTGAAGATCGTGGCGATGCGCTGGCCCACCGCGAGGTGCTCGAGGCCGGGCGTCAGCTCCCGGGGGCTGCGGCGCCCGAGGTTGTCGATCCAGTCGTAGCTGTACGGCGCGACGCGGATCTGGCAGAGCCACCGGAACACGATCGCGGGCGCGCGCGTCGACACTCAGGGCGCGGAACAACACGTCGTCCGGTTCGGGGACCCAGGCATCGCATGGCCACGAGTCGGAGACTTCGGCGTCGGTGGCACCCCACCGCTCGACTGCTCCGCACCAGTGCTGCATCACCGTCGGTAGGTTCGCGCCGCAGGCCGGGCCAGGGGTCATCGGAGGTCGCGGTCGCCACCGGGCGCGCGTGGCCCCGGGTGGAATCGAAGGGTTCCTGCCTATGATGCCGGTGCTCTTCACGGACGATGGGCGGTCTCAACGGTGCGCGGCGGGCATGTGGATGTGGACGTGGTGAGCCCGGCGCCCCGGGCGGCGTGGCAGGCCGCGCTGCTCGAGGACCCTGACGTGCTCCCCACCCAGCATCCGGCGTGGGTCGACGCCCTCTGCTCGACCGGCCGCTTCACCGACGCCAGCCGCCTCTACCGCACGCCGGCCGGGCGGCGACTCGTGCTCCCCGCGGCCCGTCGGGCTCCGGGCGGTCCGGTCGGCTCGGTGGCTTCCATGCCGACGCACTGGGGCTTCGGCGGGCTCATCGCCGAAGGGGGGGTGAGGCCGGCGGACGTGCGGCTCGTCCTCGCCGACCTGGCGGCCCAGCGGGTCGTGCGCCAGAGCATCCGCCCCAACCCGCGTCCACGGCCGCCTCTATGCCGAGCAGGCGCCGCCCGGCAGCGGTGACCATCGCGCGGCGCGCCCACATCCTGGATCTCGCCGGTGGGGCCGAGGTGGTGTGGAAGGGGTTCTCCGACAGCCGTCGCCGCGCGGTGCGGAAGGCGGAGCGCGCGGCGGTCGAGGTCGAGTGCGACACGACCGGCCGGCTGTTGCCGGAGTTCTTCGACCTCTACGCCCGCTCGGAGCGGCGGTGGGCGCAGCAACAACATGAGCCCGTGTGGCTCGCTCGGCTCCGCACCCGATTCCGAGACACCGTGGGGAAGTGGCAGCAGATCTCGCGCCACCTCGACGGCGGTTGCCGGCAGTGGGTCGCCCGGCACGACGGTCGCGCGGTTGCCTCGATCATTGTGCTGTTCGGGGTCAACGCGCACTACACACGCGGGGCGATGGACAAGGAGCTCGCCGGACCAGTGCGAGCGAACGACCTGTTGATGTGGCATGCGATCCAGGCGGCCTGTGCGATCGGGGCGGGCTCGTTCCACCTCGGTGAATCCGGTTCCTCGGCGTCACTGTCCGACTACAAGGAGCGGTTCGGCGCGCGTGCCTTCGACTACCCCGAGCTGCGCCTCGAACGGTTGCCCATCACCCGGTTGGACACGCGTTGCCCGGTCGGCGGTCAAGCGCGTGATCGGATTCCGCGACGCATGACGGCATCTGACGCTGCCGCGCCCGCGTCCGTCCGCTCGGGCCGCGATCCCGGGTTGGGTCGTGGCCCGCCTCCCGGCCCGCGTCGCCGAGCACCTGCGTTCACCGCTCCATCGCAACGGAGACGCCCTCGTCGTCGCGACCGGAGCAACCGCGCTGCTCGGCGCCCTGTACTGGGTCATCGCCGCCCGGCGGTACGGCACCGCCGAGGTCGGCCGGAACTCGGCGCTGATCGCGTCGATGACCTTCCTCGCCAACCTTGCCCATCTCAATCTCACCAACGGACTGAACCGCTTCGTGCCGACCGCAGGCGCGCGAACCGGAAAGCTCGTGGCGCTCTCGTACGTGGTAGCGGTCGCGGCTCGCCGTCGTGGCGGCGCTGATCTTCATCGTGGGCATCGAGATCTGGTCGCCGGAGCTGACCGACTCTGGTGCGCGAGAACCCGTGGACGGTCGGCGCCTTCGTCGCCGCCACCGCGCTGTGGGTGGTGTTCCAGCTCCAAGATCCGGTCCTGATCGGGCTCGGTCGCGCGGACTGGGTGATGGTCGAGAACGTCGTCTTCGGGATCATCAAGATCGTCCTGCTGATCGTGCTCGCGTCCGCGCTCCCCGACGTGGGCATCTTCGCGTCGTGGACCCTGCCGCTGATCGTCGTGGTCGTCGCGGTGAACGTGCTCGTGTTCCGCCGCATCGTGCCGCGCCATGTCGCCGCTCGCGACGCGACCGTCGAGCACGTCCGGCCGCGTGATCTCGGTCGGTATCTCACCGCCGACTACTTCGCATCGCTGCTGTGGACGGCCACGACCAGCCTGCTGCCGCTGATCGTGCTCGCCATCGACGGGGCGAAGCAGAGCGCGTACTTCTACCTGTCGTGGACGATCGCCTACACCCTCTACCTGCTCAGCCGGAACCTCGGGATGTCGCTCGTCACCGAAGGCGCGCGGGCCCCGCACCGCTTGTACGAGTTCGCGCTCCGGACCCTCGCGCAGTGCGGGAAGATCGTGGTCCCGCTCGCGGTCGCCACGGCGTTGCTGTCGCCGCTCATCCTGCGCGCTCTTCGGGCCGGAGTACGTGACCGGTGCGTCCGTCCTCCTGCCGTTGCTCGTCCTGTCCGCGATCCCCAACGTCGTGATCGCCACGTTCCTCGCCGCGGCCCGCGTGCAACGCCGGATGCACGCGGTGGTCATCGTGACCGCGGCGATGTCGGTGAGCGTCGTCGGGCTCTCCGTCCTCCTGCTGCACCGGTACGGGTTGACCGGTGTCGGGGTGGCCTGGCTGGTGGCCCAGTCCGCGATCGCTTTCGCGCTCCTGGTCACCGAGCTCCGCGCGGTGTGGCTGCCGCGAGTTCCCTTCCACCGGCTCCCGCACCGGACGCGTACGGGTTCGAACGTGGGCGCCACCGCGGTGGCGGTGGTGAACGCGGCCCCGGGCTGGGAGCCCATGGGGCCGGCCCGAGCCGACCCCGACCTCGGGTCGTTGGTGGTGCGCCGCACCGGTGAGACGCGACCTGGCGGTGATGCGCTTCGCCCGCAGCGACCTCGGCGCGCGGAGTCTCCGGCGCCATCTCGCGACGCTGCAGGCGCTGGATGCCGGCCGGGCGAGCCGCGGTTGGCGACGTGCTGGCGCCCACGGTGCTGGCCGCCGGCGACGCCGCGGGACAGCCGTGGATGGTCGAGAGCCACATCGCTGGTGCCGACGCGCGGACCGCGGCGCACCGGATCGGTCATCCCGTGATCGCCACCCGTGCCGTCGAAGCGATCCGGATGCTGCACGCCGAGACCGCGGCGCAGACCACGGTCGGCCGCCGATGTCCTCGCGGCGTGGGTGGACGAGCCGATCGCGGAGCTCCGCTCCAGCGCGGCGACACCTCTACGCGCGGGCGCCGACCAGGCCGCGCTGGATCGGGTGCGCGCCCATCTCCACGACGAGCTGAGCGGCCGAGTGCTGACGACGTGCTTCGTGCACGGAGACTTCTGGTTGGGCAACACGTTGGCCACCGCCGACGGGACGATCACCGGCGTCGTGGACTGGGAGCGCGCGGCGAACCCAGGACTCGCGCCGCTCGACGTGATGACGTTGATCCTCACCGGACGGGTCGAGCAGCGCCGCCGCGAGCTCGGACCGATCGTGCGCGATCTGCTCGGTGGTGAGGAGCTCGAACCGTACGAGCTCGAGCTCCTGGCGACGGGGCCCGGCGCCGGCGAGCTCCCCGAGCGCACCGTGCTGCTGCTCGCATGGCTCCACCACGCGGCGTCGAACCTCCAGAAGCGCAATCACTACCGCAGCAGCACCATCTGGATCACGACCAACGTGCAGCACGTGCTCGAGAAGGTGTGAGCGGTCGGCTCGCATCCCCCGCGTGCGGGATGCGTCCCGGGCGTGGCTTACCAGCTGACCTTGTGGATGCCGAGGGTCTCGGCGGCGTGCGCTTCGACGAGCGAGATCCCCTCCCACGTCAGCAGCTCCCGGGTCCGGTCGGCGTCGCGCTCGTTGTGCACCCGGACCGCGATCCACGGTGTGTCGCCCGCCTCGACCAGGTCGAGGTCCCAAGTGTCGGCGGTAGCGCACGGAGCGCGCGGCGCTGAGCGAGGCCGCCACCCACGCGCCGAGACCCGTGAAGACGAAGACGATGGCCAGGAACAGCGTGAGGTCGCGATCGATGTTGCCGGCCGTCGCCAACAGACCACCACCGGCACCGATGGAAGCGCCGGCGAGCGCGCCGATCAGCGCGCCGGCTTCACCCCTGCGGCCATCGCGGCCGAGCACGAGCCCGTCCACGGCGTCACGATTGTTGATGCCCGTCGGCGACACATCGCCTTCGTCGACGACGGGACCCGCGAGGCGGACGTCGCAGGCGTCGATGCCGTGGTGTCGGAGGTAGCGGTACACCCGCCGGGCGTGGTCCAGATCCGGTGCCTGCCCGACGACGAAGTGCTGGTGCTCGACCTGCAGCTGGCTCATGGTGGCCTCCCAGGCTCGGAGCGACGCCGTCCCGGCGCCGCTTCCATCAGGCCTATACCCGGGCCGCGTTTCGTCTACACGTCCGCCCGCCGGTTTCAGCCGGCGCGACTTTGGGTATTTCGACCCACATGACGAACACCGTGATTGATCGCGTCGGCGCGGCGAGTGGCGAGGAGGCGCGCGCGTGGAGCCGCCGGGCCGCCTGTGCCGGGAAGACCGAGCTCTTCTACCCGACTCCGGGAGAACGACCGGAAGCGCGGGCCGCGCGTGAGCTGCGGGCGGGGCTCGTCTGCGGTGTCTGCCCCGTTCGCAGGCCCGTGTCGCGAGTGGGCACGCGAGCACCGCGAGTACGGCTTCTGGGGTGGCGAGTCCGAGGATGCCCGGGCCGCCGCGGGCTTCCGGGTCCGGTTCCCGAGCTCCACTCGCCGGGCCCGGCGGACGGACCCGAACCGCGCCGCCTGAGCCACCCGGATCCGAAGAATCGCCCGGAATTCGGGCGATTCTCAATGTCTGCTCAACCCGTCGCTCAAGATCTCCAGCCGGTACTCCGTTGCTCAGGTCTGGGTATCCGCTGGTGACTGAGGTGCAGGGTGCAGCAATCGAATGCGTCGGCCGGGCGTTTGCTCGCTTCGTTGCCGGACTCCGTGTTCGTGCTCGACTCGTCGGGCACGCTCGTGTTCGCGAACGAGGGCGTATCGCGCGCGTTGGGTTGGAACCGCGACGAGTGGATCGGGCGCAACGCGCTCGAAGTCGTGCATCCCGATGATCTGGCGATGGCGCTCGTCTCACTCGAGTCGGTCGGCGGGAAGAGCGTCGGCAGCCCGATCGACATCAGGCTCCGGACCGCAGACGGCAGCTGGCGCTACTTCGAGATCGTCGGTGCGAACCTGCTCGACGATCCCGAGATCGCCGGCATCGTGGTGGTGGCGCGAGATCTGACGGAGCGCCGCCGGTTCGAGGTTGCGACCAACGATCATGACCGCTTCCGAATTCTCGTCCACAACTCGGCTGCGATCACGATGTTGCTCGACCGCGACGGGAACGTCACGAGCGTGAGTGGCGCCTTCGCGCGGATCCTCGGTCACGATCCCGAGTTCGCCATCGGCCAACCGCTGCTCGGCTACGTCGTCGACACGCAGCAGGCGCGGGTCAGCGCGGCCTTGCTGGACGCGACGCTCAGCCCCGGTACGACGACCTTCGAAGCGACGCTGCACCACCGCGACGGCGTCCACACCGTCCCGCTCGAGCTCAGCGCGGTGAACCTGCTCGACGATCCGGTGGTGGAAGGCCTCGTCGTCACCGCCTACGACATCACGCCGCTGCGCGAGGCGCAGGACTCGTTGCAGTACCTGGCGAGCCACGACCCGCTGACGGATCTGGCCAACCGGACGCTGCTGGTCGAGCGGCTCGACGAGGCGCTGACCCGGGCGCCCGAGCGCGGTCCGGTCACGGTGTTCTTCATCGACCTGGACCGCTTCAAGCCGGTCAACGACCTGCTCGGTCACGAGGCCGGCGACCACCTGCTGATCGAGGTGGCCAGCCGGCTCACCGCCGTCGCCCGCGGCGACGACACGGTCGCTCGGCTCGGTGGCGACGAGTTCGTCGTCGTGGCCGAGCAGGTCGACAACCTCGCGACGGTGCAGGCGATCGCGCGCCGCCTCGAGGAGGCACTCTGCGCCCCGGTCGAGCTCGGCGCGGGGCCGATCCAGGTCTTCGCGAGCGTGGGCTTCGCCCGGTCCGACGAGAACTCGAGCTCCGAGTCCCTGCTGGCCGATGCCGACGGCGCCATGTACCTCGTGAAGGCCGAGCGACGCGGCGACATCCGCAAGACGGTGGTACGGGTCAGCGAGCGGCGGGCCGTCGCCGAAGGGTTGATCACCGCGCTGCGCGAGGACGAGCTGCGCGTCTACTACCAGCCGGTGCTGGACCTGGCGAGCGGGGAGATCGACGGGGTGGAGGCGCTCGTGCGCTGGCAGCACCCCGAGCGCGGGCTGCTCTTTCCCGGCGACTTCATCGCCGTGGCGGAGGAAGCCGGGCTCGACATCCCATTGGGCCGGACGGTGCTGGAGCAGGCCTGCGCGCAGCTCGCGCGCTGGCGGGCCGACGGGGTGTCGGAGACGTTCAGCATCGCGGTGAACATGTCCGCGGCCCAGCTCGCGGACCGCACGTTCCCCGAGACGGTCCGCGAGATCCTGCACGACACCGGGATCCCCGCCGCCAACCTGTGCCTCGAGATCACGGAGCGGGACGCGCTGGAGCGGTCCGGCCGGGGCTCCGACCGGCCCGTGAATGCGAGCCTCACCGCGCTGCGCGAGGTGGGGGTGCAGCTCGCGATCGACGACTTCGGCACCGGCTACTCGTCGCTCAGCCACCTGCGCCAGTTCCCGATCGACGTGCTGAAGGTGGACCGCTCGTTCGTCAACGGCCTCGGTCGCAACCGCAACGACTCGAGCATCGTGCGCGCCGTCGTCAGCCTCGCCCGGGCGATGGAGCTCACGACGGTCGCCGAAGGCGTCGAGCAACCCGAGCAGGCCGACCAGCTCGCCGCGATGGGCTGCAACCGCGCCCAGGGCTTCCTCTACAGCCGCGCCGTCCCACCCGAAGAGCTCGCGCCCCGGCTCCGCATCCCCGCCACGCGCTGAACGGGGGGCTCGCCCTAGCGCCGCTCGCGCGGGAGTGCTGCCCTCCGGAGACCTTCGGCTTATTGCGTGTTCTCGACCTTGACGACGAACCAGAGGGTTTCGCCGGGCGCGATGTCGGCGCCGGCCCCCCGGTCGCCGTAGCCCTGGTCGGGCGGGATGCCGAGCAGGCGGCGTTCCGCCGACCTTCATGCCGGGGATGCCGTTGGTCCACCCGGGGATCACGCCGGTGAGCGAGAACGTCGCCGGCTGGCCGCGGCTGTACGACGAGTCGAAGATCTTGCCGGTCGAGCACGCGACGCCGATGTAGTCGACGGTCACCGTCGCCCCCGGCGCCACGGTCGCTCCGGTCCCGGCTTCGAGATCCTGGGTCACGAGCTGCGTGGGCGGCTCGCCGACCTGCACGGGAACTGCCGGCGCGCCGGCCGGCAGCGGGTCGGCCACCGCGACGCACGGCTTCCCGGCGGCGGACGCGGCCGTCGGGCACCGCGGCTGGTCGGTGGTCGTGGTGGCGGCGGTCGAGCCGTCGTCGGTGTTGTCGACGACCAGTGCGACGACCCCGCTGAGGGCGAACGCGATCACGAGGGCGAAGATCGAGATCCGGACCCACGGCTTGGTCGACGTGGCCGACGAGCTCGCCTTGCGCTTCTGGTTCTGCTTCTGCTTCTGGCTAGGGCTCACGGGCAGAGAAGGTAGCGGGGGCGCACGGCTCAGACCGCGCACCCCCGCCGGAAGCCCAACCGGACCGGGTCCTACTGAATGCCGAGGCGGGTGCCGAGTGCCCGGTAGTCGGACGGGTTCAGGATCGAGCCGGCCAGCGCCCACACCCCGGCGAACACCTCGGGCGGGGCCTCCGCCTGCATCCCGCCGAGCATCGCGGCCCGGTCCTCGATGTTCATCGCCGGGAGCATGAAACCGAGCGACTGGGCCATCGCCTCCGGCGAGATGCTGGCCACGATCGCCTGGTCGACCGCCATGATCTCGTCGACGCCCATCACCGCGGCGAGGGCCGGCATCACCTGGCGCTCCTCGAAGTCCTGGTGCTCGAGGTAGGCGCTCGTGAAGGAGGCGAGGTCACGGTACGCGTGGTGCACCGCGGCCCGCTGCACCGCCGACGGCGTGGCGGCCGCGCGCTCGACCCGGGCCTGGATCTCGACCATCCGCGCCTCGAGGCGGGCGTGGTCCGAGGCGATGACCTCGGCGAAGAAGGGGGCGTGCACCTCGATGTGCGGCTGCACGAAGCCGTCCTCGTGCTCGGCGTGCTGGACGAGCAGGGCGAAGAGGGTCCGGACATCCTCGACCAGGCGCTCGCGTTCGCAGCGCTCGGCGGGGTCCAGGCTCCCGGCCCGGTGCGTCACCCGGAAGAGCTCGCTGCGGATGCCCTTGTGGATGTCGCGGTAGGGGTCGTAGGGGACCACCGCGAACTCGGAGTCGGGGTTCGTGGTGCGCTCGGTGTCGAGGGTTGCAGTCATGGTTCCTCCTGGGTCTCGGGCGGCCCCGACGGGGCCGTCGTGGTGCGTGAGACCATCTTCTGGGAGTCCGGGGAACCCCGCTCCGAAGAGACGCGTACGCAAACGCTAAGAATTCGCTACCCCGAGAAATTCCCGAGATCGAAAGGCGGAACATCAGTGCTCGAGCCCGAGGTCGTGGCCCTCATCGAGTCGGGGTGCTCGACGCTGGTCGGCACCGTGGACGGCGACGGGAACCCCACCGCGACCTACGCGATGGGGACCCAGGTGCTCGAGGGCGGCACCCGGCTGCGGGTGATGCTGAACGCCGAGGAGGTCCAGGCCCTCGACGATCTCGCCGCGACCGACGTGCTGGCGGTCGGATTCACCGACGTTCCTACTCTGCGCTCGTTCCAGGTCAAGGGGCGTCTCGTGAACCTCGAGGCCCCGACGGTCCAGGACCGCCTGCGGACCGACGCGCACATCGCCGAGTACTTCGAGTCGATCCACGTCACCGATGGCACCCCGGTCGAGCTGCTGGCGCGCATGGTCGCCGCGCGAGCTCGTCGCCGTCGTCATGACGGTCGACGAGCTCTACGACCAGACCCCGGGACCGCAGGCCGGCACGATCCTGAGTCCCGCGTGACAAGCACCGAGATCTCCCTGAGCGACATCGAGGCTTGCTTCGAAGGCATCGTGCCCGCGGTGATCGCCACTGCGGCGGCGGACGGCACCCCGAACGTCACCCATCTCTCCCGGGTGCACTTCGTCGACGACACGCACGTCGCACTGTCGAACCAGTTCTTCTCGAAGACGGTGCGGAACCTGGCCGAGAACCCCCGGGCGAGCGTGCTCGTGATCGATCCGCTGGAGTTCGGCTGCTACCGCCTCACGCTGCGATACGAGCGCACCGAGCGGCGGGGCCCGTTGTTCGATCGGCTGAGCCGCGACATCGATGCGATCGCCGCCCTCACCGGCATGTCCGACGTGTTCAAGCTGCGCAGCGCCGACGTGTACCGGGTGATCGAGATCGAGCGGACGCCGACCCGAGGTCCCGAGGCGTGAGCGTCGAAGCTGGGTCGCTCGCCGTCCGGCTGGCCGAGCTGAGTGGTCGGCTGAGCCGGTGCCCGGACCTCGACACCGTCGTGACGGCCGCGCTGCGTGGCCTGTCCGAGCAGTTCGGATACGAGTACTCGCTGCTCCTGCTGCTCGACGAGAGCGGTGCACGCTTGTTCACGATCGCCAGCCACGGGTACGAGACGGCCGGCATCGGTTCCGAGGTCCAGGTCGGTGAAGGCATCATCGGAATGACCGCGGCGCGCGCCGCGCCGATGCGCGTCGGCAACCTCCGGGCGATGCTCAAGTACGCCCGCACCGTGCGCCGGGAGTACGAGGAGAGTGGGGACCTCACGCCCGGGTTCGAGATCCCGTTGCCGGGCCTCGCCGCGGCGGAGAGCCAGATGGCGGTGCCCGCGATGGTGCTCGGCCAGCTGGTCGGCGTGCTCGCGGTCGAGAGCGACGAGCCCATGGCGTTCACCGACGATGACGAGGCGTTGCTCAGCGTGCTCGCCACGTTGGTGGCGAGCGCGATCGAGATCGACTGGGCCAACGAGCGGAGCGTGGACGCGTCGGCCCCGGTCGACCGGGCGCAGCCGCCGGTCGTCGCGGCGCACACGACGCGGGTGCGGTTCTTTCCCGTGGACGGGAGCACGTTCTTCGGCGCCGACTACCTGATCAAGGGGGTCGCCGGCCGCATCCTGTGGGTGCTGCTGAACCACTACGAGCAGGACGGGCGCCGCGAGTTCACGAACAAGGAGGTGCGGCTCGACCCGAACCTCGAGCTCCCCGAGCTCCGGGACAACCTCGAGAGCCGGCTCATCCTGTTGAAGCGCCGGCTCGAGGAGCGGGACGCGCCGATCCGCATCGAGAAGACCGGGCGCGGCCGGTTCCGGCTGGTGGTCGACACGACGCTCGCGCTCGAGTCGGTCGGCGGCACGTGATGGAGCCCGGGGGCAGCTCTCGCTCCCGCGGCGACCGTTAGGCTGCGCCGCCATGGCCGGAGCGCGAGTCGGAGTCATCGGAGCGGGTGGGGTCGGCGTGGCCACCGTGTCCGCGCTCGTGCACCGGGGGCTGGCGAGCGCCGTGACGATCTACAGCCGCAAGCCGGAGACCGCGCGGGGTGTCGCACTGGACTTCGAGCACGCCCGGCCCCTGCTCCCGAGCATCGAGATCCACGGCCGGGGCCTCGACGACATCCAGTACGAGGACATCCTGGTCTTCGCGGCCGGCGCCCACACGGTCACGGGCGGCACCCGCCTCGACACCCTGCAGCAGAACCTCGCGGTGATGGACGACCTGGCGACCGCGGTGGAGTCGGGCCCGCTCCCGCACATCGCGCTCGTCGTCACCAATCCGCTCGACGTCATGACGGAGTACCTCGCCCGTCGCTGGGCCGGTCGCCCCGTGGCGGTGATGGGGTCCGGCACCTCGCTCGACACGCTGCGGCTCACCCAGCGGATCGCGTTCGAGTGCGCGGTGCATCCGCGCAGCGTCCATTCCTGGGTGGTCGGCGAGCACGGCGACTCGTCGGTGTTCCTCCTCGGGAGCGCGACCGTGGGAACGCTCCCGCTGGTCGAGTTCGCCGCCCAACGCGGGGTGGAGCTCACGCCGGAGCGTCTCGACGCGATCGAGCACGATGTCCGCCGCGCCGCCTACGAGGTGCGTGACCTCAAAGGGGCCGCGGTGCACGGCATCGGGCTGACGGTGAGCGGCCTGGTCAACGCGATCACCCGCGAAGCCGGCGCGATCATCCCGGTGTCGGTGCGGGTCGGCGACGACGTGTGCGCCAGCCTCCCCTGCGTCCTCGGCCCCGACGGTCCGAGCCCGCCACTCCGGCCCGTGATGAGCACCCGCGAACGCGCCGCTTGGGACCACTCGCTCGCCGTCCTCCGCGAGGCCAACGAGTACCTGCCCATCTGACGCCGGGTCAGAGCGAGAGTCGCGCCGCGATGGTCTTGCCGATCTCGAGTGACGCGGTCGCGGCGGGGGATGGCGCGTTGAGCACGTGCAGCGCGTGGCCGATCTGGCGGAACGCGAAGTCGTCGACGAGATCGCCGGCCGCGGTCACCGCCTGCGCCCGCACCCCCGACGGCGCCGGCTCGAGATCGCCGACCGTCACCTCGGGCACCAGTCGCCGCAAGGCCTTGACGAAGCGGCGCTTGCTCATCGAGCGCGCCATCTCGCCCGCGCCGTAGCGCCAGTGCTGGGCGGCGAGCTTGCGGAAGCCGGAGAAGCTCATCGTGTCCCGGACGTCGGCGAAGTCGAGCTCGCGCCACGAGTACCCCTCCCGGGCGAGCGCGAGCACTGCGTTCGGGCCGACGTGCACGTGGCCCTCGATGCCCCGGGTCAGATGCACGCCGAGGAACGGGAACTGCGGGTCGGGGACCGGGTAGATGAGCGTGCGCACCAGGTGCGAGCGCTCGGGCGGAAGCTCGAAGTACTCGCCCCGGAACGGGATGACCGCGCAGCCCCGCGGCGCCGTCGGGCCCGCTGACCGCGACCGCGAGCCGATCCGCCTGCAACCCGCCGCACGTGACGACCCGCCGCGCCGCTGATCGCGCCGCGGCTCGTCTCCACCACCAGCCGGTCGGCGTGCTCGGTGCCGGAGAGGACCTCGGTGTCGAGCTGCAGCCGGCCGCCGGCGGCTTCGACCTCGCGCGCGAGCGCGGCACACACGCCCGGGTAGTCGGCGATGCCGGTGTCGAGGACGTGCAACGCGGCGACACCGGCCGCGTGCGGCTCGAGCTCGCGCAGCCGCTCGGGCCCGACGGTCTCGACCCGTACGCCGTTGACCCGGCACCGCCGCTCCAGCTCCTCGAGCCGGGCGCGCTCGTCGTCGTCCAGCGCGACGACGACCTTGCCGCACACCTCGTGCGCGATGCCGTGCTCCTTGCAGTACTCGACCATCGAGACGCGACCGGCGGCGCAGAGCCGGGCCTTCTCCGACCCCGGCTGCGTAGTAGACGCCGGCGTGGATCACGCCCGAGTTCCGTCCTGACTGATGCCGGGCGGGGGCGTCTTCCTTCTCCACGACCGCGACCGATGCGCTCGGTTGGAGCTGCTGGATCGCGCGCGCGGTGGCCAACCCGACGATGCCGGCACCCACGACGAGAACGTCCACCTGCTCCATTGGCCGGACACTCTCGCACGCCGGGCCGGCCCGAGCCGATGCCGGCACTCCGGGCAGTCATACGCACACTCCGGCCCGGAGGTAGTCGGCGGGCCGGCCCCGCTGGGCCCGGGTGCTGATCCGCATCGAGCGGAACACGCACGACTCGAAGTCGATCTGCACCCAGTCGACGAGCCGGATTCCTTCGTCGCGGTAGCGCTGCTTCAGGATGGCGAAGATCGACTCGCTGCTGAGCTCGAGGCCCTCGGTCCACACGTTGGAGAAGAGCGCGACCCCGCGCACCGGGCGTGGGATCCCGGGCCGCTCGATCAGCTCCGGCGAGAAGATGAGCTCCGCCTCGGGATTCGTGACCATCAGCGTGATGCGCTGATCCGCGTCGAGCAGGGCCAGCAACAGGTCGAAGGTCGGGAGCTCGGTCCACGCCGTGGCCAGGGTCAGGGCGTCCGCCGGCCCGCGGATGTGGAACGGCGCGCAGTCGGGACAGGGGACCCAGACGTACGACTGCAGATCGAGCGATGACATGACGGCTCCTCCGAACGCGCAGGACGGAAACGGAGGAAGCACGGGGGGAGTGTGATCCGACCCTACGGCCGGGGTGGGACGACGTCGAGTACGCGCGGTCGGGCCGCGTGCCGGGTTAGAGCATCCCCTTGCGGATGAGGTCGTTGGTGGCCCACCAGCCGGGGATCGCGGGGAGGTAGGTCACGGCGAGCTGGTGGGCGAGCACCGCGGCACCCGCGGCCGCCGGTGTCACCCCGAACGCGGTGAGCAGGCCCGCGAGCCCGACTGACGACACCGCGGTGCCACCGCCGGGGATCGGCACCAGGGACGCGATCGTCGAGATCCCGATGTTCAGCGCCAGCAGCGTCCAGAAGTTGACGCTCGCGCCGAACGCGAGCAGGCAGGCGAGCAACGATCCGGCGTAGAGGCACTGGGCCACGATGTTGCCGACGACGAGCAGCGAGATGCGACTCGGGGTCTTCACCGCGTCCCAGACGGTGCGCGTCGCGCGGGCGACCGGCGGGAGCACCCGGTGCCGGATCCGGCGCACGCCGAAGATGAGTGCCAGCGCGACGCCGATCGCGAAGACGACGAGGAGCGCGACGACCGCGATCTGCTCGGTGTCGATGCGGCCGAAGTCGATCGAGTCGGGCGCGAGCCAGATCGCGACGAAGAACAACCCGATCTGCACGATGATCTCGGAGACGGTGCTGAGCACCCCGCCGGTCGCCACGGCCGATGGCAGGTCGAGGCCCTGCTTCTGCAGGAAGCGCACCTGGATCGCCGTGTCGGCTGCGACCGGCACGGCCAGGTTCGAGAACGACATCGCGGACTGCAGCTCGATGCTCGGCCAGACCGGGATCCGGATCGGGACGTTGCCGAGGAACGTGATGCCGAACGCCACGTCGGTGCCGATGCCGAGCACGAACGCCAGCGCGACGTACCACCAGTTGGCGTCACGGAGGGAGTTCCAGAACTTCTCCGGATCACCGACCCGGCTGAACAGCACTGCGACCGCGACGAGCGCACCGACCGCCATGAGGAGGTTCCGGGGATGCACGCGGTACAGCTGGCGGAGCTCCGGCGGCTCGGTGCCCGAGCGCCTGCGCCGTCGCCTCGCGGAGCTCGGCGAGCTTGTCGTCGAGACCGCTGCGGCCGCCGTACGCGTCGTGGGTCCAACCCGAGATCGACTGCGGTTGCAGCATGGGCAGCGCGGCCAGGAGATCGTCGTCGCTGATCTCGCGGCGCGCCGCGGCGACGGCCCGCTCGCTCGCCGACCATCGCGGCCGTCGCGGCCAGCAGGTTGGCGGCGTCGGCCGCGGCGAGGCCGAACCCGGCACTCGTCGTCGCCCACTCGAACTCGGTGACGACCACGTGGTCGCGGTCCACGAGCAGGTGGTGCCCGTCGAAGCGGCCGTGCGCGATGCGGGCGTTCCGCAAGCGGGCGAGCTGCTCCCACGCGTCGTCGAGCACTGCGTCGGTGATCTGCTCGACCGGAGTTTCGAAGAGCGGGAGTGCCGCGAGGTTGTGCTCGACCAGCACCGCGACCGGGCCGGCGTTGCCGGCGAGCACGACGCCCGGGACGAGTACGCCGACTTCCGCGGCCAGGAGCTCGACGTACGCCTCGTACTCCACCTGCTGGTGCCGGGTCCACAGGTGCGTGCGCGGTGAGTCCTTACGTGTGATGTACCGCCACGCGCGGGCGATCAGCTGCGCGTCCGCTTCGTCGCGGCCGAGCGCGGTGACCCGCAGCGGTCCGTTCGAACTGGTCGCGACGAAGATCGCGCGCCCGACCGGCTGGTGGGCGACGGGTTCCACCGCGGTCACCTCGAGCACCGAGCCGCGCGCAGCGCGCGGGTCACCGACTCCGGGGTCGGGCGCCCGATCGGGGTGCCGAACGCGTAGTGGACCGCGGCGGCGACCGACCAGCCGAGCACGACCGCGCCGAGGAGATCCGTGGGGAACACCCGTCCGATGTACGAGCGCGTCGACTGCCACCGCGACGACCAGCACCTGACCGACCCGGCGGAGTGGCCGGGCGAGATACGGCGACGCGACGACGACCATTGCCACGACGACGGCCATGCGCACGGTCGGGAAGCGTGGCGCGTCAGAGAGATCGATCGTCTCGCGCACCGACTTCCAGAACGCGCTGTCGCGTGCGTAGAACGCGAGCGTCCGACCGATGAGCCAGGCGCCGACCGCGGCGACGAGGAGGTCGCGCATGAGACGCCAGCGGCGCACGAGTATCGCGCCGAAGATCAGCAGGCCGACCGCCCAGACCGCGAGGATCTGGTAGATGAGGCTGACGAACGAGTGCGCGTCGTGCGGAAGGTCCGCGATGGAGCGGACGATGTCCACCTCGAACGGCGCGTGGTCGCGGGAGTAGACGGCGAGGCCGGCGAGCAGCGCGGCGCCGACCGCGACGCGTACGAGGTCCCCCGGTCGACGCCGGCTCGGCTCCGACAACGTGTCGCTGCACGAACAGGCTGCGCAGCGATCGCGTCTGGCTGTCCGGGGTCATCGTCGCCTCATGGGGAAGGAGCGCTCAGGCAGCCCGGCGCCGGGCCCGCAGGAGACCACGCGCCGTGCCGGGGACGTTCACCGGCGTGAACCGGTCGCTCTCCTCGGTCAGCTCGCGCAGCTCGTCGTCGGTCAGGTCGAGGTCGGCGGCTTCGATGTTGCGGCGCAGCTGGTCCACGGAGCTGGCGCCCGGGATCGCGACCACGTTCGGCTTGGCGATCAGCCAGGCGAGTGCCACCTGCGCCGGAGTCGCGTCGTGCGCGGCGGCGACCCGACGCAACGCGCTCGATGAGCGCTCCGGCGCGCTCGAGGTTCTCGGGCAGGCAGAGCGGGTTGTTCAGACCGGGCCGGGCCCGGCGGAGGGTTCGACGCGTCGTAGCGCCCGCCGAGCACTCCCTGCGCGAGCGGGCTGTAGGCGATGACGATGCGATCGTTGCGCTGCGCGTACGGGACGTTCTCCTTGTCGGCCTTCCGTTGCAGCAGGTTGAACTGCACCTGGTTCGAGAGCACCGGCCCACCGAGCGCGTGCTCCGCCGCGGCCCAGCGGCCCGCGGAGAAGTTGCTCACCCCGACGTGGCGGATGATCCCGCTCTCCTGCAGCCGCCGCATGCCGTCCATGGTCGACGCGATCGAGACGAGCGGGTTCGGCCAGTGCACCTGGTAGAGATCGATCGTCGCGACGCCGAGTCGCAGCGACGAGATCCGGCCGTGCTCCTCGACCCGGCTCGCGGTCGGCCAGATCGGCAGCACCTTCGTCGCGAGGAACGCCGTCGTCGCGACGACCTTCGAGCGCGCGGCCGACGATCGCCTCCGATGCTCCGCGGGCGTAGACCTCGGCCGTGTCGATCAGATTGACGTCATGGTCGAGCGCCCAGTGCACGAGGTCGACCGCGGTCGTGTCGCCGTAGCTCTTGCCGTAGCCCCAGTCGCGCGAGCCGAACTGCCAGCACCCGAGGCCGATCGACGAGAGCCGCACCCCACCCGCTTCCACGTACCGCATGGCGATCCTCCGACCGGTCGTGCCCCGTTCCGGCGGCGAGTCTGCCAGCCGGAGGCCCGCGATCGCGGGTGGACGGCCAGTTCTCTGGCCGATAGCAGCTCGTGCTGCTCGAACGCGTCTGACTCCGAGGCATAGATTCCAGCCATGGAATCAGTGAACCTCGGTGCGACCGGGCTGCGCGTCTCGCGCGTGTGCCTCGGGATGATGAGCTTCGGCAACGACAGTGACCGGCCGTGGGTGCTCGACGAAGACGCGGCCGAGCCCATCGTGCGAGCCGCGGTCGAAGGCGGGATCTACTTCTTCGACACCGCGGACACGTACTCCGCGGGCGCGAGCGAGGTCGCGACCGGTCGGCTCGTGCGCGAGTACCTGAGCCGCGACGAAGCGGTGATCGCCACGAAGGTGTTCATGCCGATGACGCCCGGGCCCGAACGGCGGGGGACTGTCGCGCAAGCACATCCTCTCCGCGATCGACGCGTCGCTGACCCGCCTCGAGCTCGACTACGTGGACCTGTACCAGATCCACCGGTGGGATCCGAACGTGCCCATCGAGGAGACGATGGACGCGCTGAACGAGGTCGTGCGCTCGGGCAAGGCCCGCTACATCGGCGCGAGCAGCATGCACGCGTGGCAGTTCGCCAAGGCGCAGCACGTGGCCGAGCGCAACGGGTGGGCGAAGTTCGTCTCGATGCAGAACCACTACAACCTCCTCTACCGCGAGGAGGAGCGCGAGATGATCCCGCAGTGCATCGACCAGGGCATCGGCGTGATCCCGTGGAGCCCGCTGGCGCGCGGCGTGCTGGCCGGGAACCGCACCCGGGACGGCGAGAAGCGCACCACCCGCTCGAACACCGACCAGTTCACCGACTACCTCTACAGCGAGGGCGACTTCGACGTCGTCGACCGGGTGGTCGAGGTCGCGGCGGAGCGCGCGGTTCCGCCGGCCCAGGTCGCGCTGGCCTGGCTGCTGCACCGGCCCGGCGTCACGGCGCCGATCATCGGGGCGACCAAGCTCGGCCACCTCGAAGACGCGCTCGCCGCGGAGGAGCTGTCACTCGAGCGCCGACGAGATGCAGCGGCTCGAGGAGCGCTACGTGCCGCACCCCGTCCTCGGTCACTGAGCGGCGCGCGCCGGGTCCGAGCTGCCCGTGCGCTACGACGCGTTCGCGAGCTTGAGCGTCCAGTAGAGGAAGTTCTGGGTCTGGTCCAGGATCTCCTGGCGGTGCTGCACGTACGGGACGTGGCCCGCGCCCTCCCAGGTGGTGAGGTAGGTGATGATCCCGGCGGCCTGACCCTGGGCCAGGGTCGACTGGGCCCACGCGTACGGAACGAGCGGGTCGGCGGTGCCGTGGAAGTCGAGCATCGGCGCGTCGCCGGGATCGATCGTCACGAGGAGCGACGCACCCGAGAGCGAGACCGCGGCGCCGCACGGCGGACGAGTAGCCGGGGTTGCCGCTGGTGCCCGGGTCGCCGGCGTCGGCGGCGACGTTGAGCGCGGTGATGGCGCCGGCGGAGGTGCCGCCGATGGCGATCCGGTTCGTGTCGATGCCGTAGGTCGACGCGTTGGCGCGGAGGAACCGGACCGCGGCCTGGGCGTCGTGCTTCGCGTCCGTGATGCCCTGGATGCACGCGGCCGTCGCGCCGGCGGCGCTGCATCCGCCGGGCGTCAGGCGGTAGTCGATCGACACGCTGACGTAGCCCTTCTTCCCGAAGTAGGTGGCTTCGTCGATGAGCTCGGGTGACGACTTGTTGCCGCCGCTGAAGCCGCCGCCGTGCACCCAGACGATCGCCGGGCGGTGCGTGCTCGTGTCACCGGTCGGGCGGTACACGTCGAGCTTGAGCGTGACGCGGCGTTCCCGCCTGGTCGGGTGCGCTCCCGTAGGTCACGTCGTTCGTGATCGTGACCCCGGTGAAGATGTCGTCGCGGTACCGCAACGGTGCCGCGCCCGGGGGCGTGATGTACGGAAGGCCGCAGCCTGCGGTGACGACGGCAGACGACCAGGACGAGCAGGCACAGACGAGCACGCATTCAGATCCCCCTAATAGGGGACCAATCGTACTCACGTCTCAGTACGCTTCCAGTCGTGGGCTCGATCGACGTCAACGGGATCTCGTGCCGGATCCCCGGTGGCGACGAGCTCTTCACCGAGGTGACGTTCCGGGTGGGCGCCGGCGAGCACGTCGCGCTCGTCGGTGCGAACGGGGCGGGCAAGACCACGTTGTTCCGCGCGATCACCGGTGAGGTCCCGGTCGATCGCGGGAGTGTGCACGTCGACGGGCGGCTGCGGGTGATGCACCAGCTCGTCGGCTGGCGGGACGAGCGAGCAGACCGTCCGGGACCTGCTGCTCCTCCTCTCACCGCCGAACCTGCAAGCGCGCGGCGGCCGAGCTCGCGGCCGCCGAGATCGCCTGCGAGCGCGACCCGGGCGAGCGATCGGGGTTCGCGCTCGCCCGCGCCCACACCGCCTGGGGCGACGCCGGCGGCTGGGACGCCGAGGTGCTCTGGGACACGTGCACCACGATCGCGATGCGCCAGCCGCTCACCGCGGCGGGGAGCCGGCGCCTGTCCACGCTCTCGGGCGGCGAGCAGAAGCGGCTCGCGCTCGAGGTGCTGCTGCGCTCGGATGCCGAGGTGCTGCTGCTGGACGAGCCGGACAACTACCTCGACGTCGCCGGGAAGCAGTGGCTCGAAGCCGAGCTCCGGGCGTGCCCCAAGACGATCCTGCTGATCAGTCACGACCGCGCGCTGCTCGCCGCGGTCGGCGACAAGATCGTGACGCTCGAAGGCCGCACCGCGTGGACGCACGGCGCGTCGTTCGCGACCTGGCACGCGGCGCGCGACGAGCGCATCGCCCGGATCGACGAGGACCACCGACGCTTCGCGGAAGAGCGGAAGCGGCTCGAGGAGTCGCTCCGTGAGTTCCGTCGGCGCGCGTCGATGGGCAGTGACGTGTTCGCATCGCGCGTGCGCTCGACGAAGACGAAGATCGAGCGGTTCGAGGCCACCGCGCCCACCGACCGGGTGCAGGGACGAGTCGGTGTCGATGCGGCTCGAAGGGAACCGCACCGGCACGCGCGTCGTGATCTGCGAGGAGCTCGAGCTGCACGGCCTGACGGATCCGTTCGACTTCGAGGTGCTCTTCGGCGAGCGGGTCGCCGTGCTCGGTCCGAACGGCACCGGCAAGAGCCACTTCCTTCGCCTCCTCGCCGGCGAGCCGGTCGATCACGCCGGCGTGGCGCGGCTCGGCGCGCGCGTCGTGCCCGGCTACTTCTCGCAGACCCACGACCAACCGCACCTCCGCGGCGTCGACGTGCTCGACATCGTGATGAAGGCGGGCGCGGATCGCGGGCGGGCGATGGCGACCCTGCGCCGGTACGGGCTGCACGGCTGCGCCACCCAACCGTTCGAGACGCTCTCCGGTGGCCAGCAGGCACGCCTGCAGATCCTGCTGCTGGAGATGAGCGGCGCCAACCTGCTGCTGCTCGACGAGCCGACGGACAACCTGGATCTCGCCTCGGCCGAGTCGCTCGAAGAGGCCCTCGGCTCGTTCTTCGGCACCGTCATCGCGGTCACCCACGACCGCTGGTTCCTGCGGACGTTCGACCGCTTCCTCGGGTTCGGCCGCGACTGCTCGGTGCGCGAGCACCTCGAACCCGTCTTCGCCTGACCCGGGGACCGCCGGTCGCTCGACGGCCGGCTCCCGGGTGGTGGGACACTCGGGAGCACACCACGCAAATCGGGGGGAAACGATGGTCGGGGCGCACGCGCGGGACGCAGGGCCGCGCCTCGCTGCTCGTCGTCGCTGCTCACCGCGATGGTGGCAGCCTCGTGCAGCCCGCTCGTGATCGACGAGACCGTGATCTCGAGCGACGCGATGAACGGCCGGAACAACGGCACCCCGGGTTCGGTGTTCGCCCAGAGCTACCTCGATCGCCCGGCTGAAGCAGCTCGGCGCGGTCGGGCTCGACACCTCCCGCTCCGGCGACGACGCGTTCAAGCAGCCGTTCGACCAGGGCACGAACATCGTGGCCAAGATCCCGGGCGGACCGCTGGCCGACGAGTACGTGATCATCGGCGCCCACTACGACCACCTCGGCAACACCTGCCGCAACACCGACGCGTCCGACACCATCTGCAACGGTGCGACCGACAACGGCGCCGGCATCGCCGCGGTGCTCGACATCGCCCGCAAGATCAAGGCGGCCGGCACCCCGCGTCGCACCGTCGTCCTGGCCCTCTGGGACCGCGAGGAAGACGGGCTGCTCGGCTCGAACTACTACGTGCAGCACCCGATCGTCCCGCTGGCCAAGACGATCGTCGTACGTCAACTTCGACATCCAGGGCTCCGAACCTGCTCCCCAGCCTGCGCGACACGAGCTTCGCGGTCGGCGCCGAGACCGGTGGCGCCCGCCTCCAGACCGCGGTGAAGAACGCGATCGCGCCGAGCACGCTCCAGACCCGGCTGGTGAGCTCGATCTTCGGCCAGGGCCGCAGTGACTACGTCAACTTCACCAACGTCGGCGTGCCGAACGTGTTCTTCAGCGACTCGACCGGGCCCTGCTACCACACCGCGAAGGACGAGCTGAAGGTGGTCGACTTCACGAAGCTCGAGCGTCAGGTGGACATCGGGTATCGGGTCGCGCAGGACCTCATCGCCGGGTACCGCGCCGACCTTCTCGGCCACGAACCCGGTCGCCACCTTCGACGACGCGGTGGCGCTGGCATCCGTCACGAACTCGGCGCAGAGCGACCGGGGTCGCTTCACCGCCGGACCAGCAGGCCCAGCTCGACGCCTTCCGGAACACGCTCAACACCATCGTCGCCGACGGCCCCGCCGCCTTCGACAACAACGACATCGCCACCGTCATCGCCGGCGCCGCCACGTCGGTCCAGCTCCTGAGCACCGGCACCTGCGACGGCTTCCTCAAGTAGCCCGCACCGCTCGCCGCTGCGGTCTCTGGCCGTGTCATTGCGCCCGACCTTCGGCGTGATGCGTGTCGACAGCGCACACGTCGCGCCGAACGAGATCAGACGGGGTCGGCGGCGGGGGAGCCGACTTGACGGGGGGTTCTACCCTGGGGCATGGCGAATTTCGTGCTCCAGACGGTGGCGCTCGGCCCGCAGTGGCCGACGATCGACCCCTTCCTGTTCTGCGCGCATCACGACGACGCGTACCCCGCCGGCAACGACGACCTCGGCCCGGCGCGCGAGCCTCGCCGGCCGCCAGATGGGCTCGGACTTCGACCGGATCGACGGCTGGAACATGTACCACGGCCAGGTCGTGCCCGGGATTCCCCCAGCACCCGCACCGCGGCTTCGAGACGGTGACCTTCGTGCGCCGGGGCCAGATCGACCACTCCGACTCGCTCGGCGCGACCGGCGCGCTTCGGCGCGCGGCGACGTGCAGTGGCTCACCGCGGGGAAGGGCATCGTCCACGCCGAGATGTTCCCGCTGCTCGAGTCGGACGAGCCCGAACCCGCTCGAGCTGTTCCAGATCTGGCTGAACCTGCCGGCCGTCGACAAGATGGCGGACCCGTACTTCACGATGTTGTGGCACGACGACATCCCGGTCATCGAGCCAAGGACGACGCGGGCCGGCTCACCGAGGTCACCGTGATCGCGGGTGCGCTCGACGGGCTCATCAGCCGCCGTCGCCGCCCCCGAACTCGTGGGCCGCGCGCCCGAGTCCGACGTGGCGATCTGGGACGTGCGCATGGAGCCGGGCGCGCAGTGGACGCTGCCGCCGACCCGGCAGCGCGGACACCGTGCGGATGCTCTACGTCTACGACGGCTCCGGGCTCCGGATCGGCGACGAGGAGATCGGGCCCGACACCGGCGCCGCGGTGCGGAGCGACGAGCCGGCGGCGCTCACCGGCGGCGACGAGGGCGTCGAGGTCCTCGTGCTCCAGGGCCGCCCGATCGGCGAGCCGGTCGCGCAGTACGGGCCGTTCGTCATGAACACCCAGGCCGAGATCGAGCAGACCTTCGACGACTACCGCCGCACCGGGTTCGGCGGCTGGCCCTGGCCCGCCGACGATCCCGTGCACCCGCGCGACCGGCAGCGCTTCGCCCGTCACGCCGACGGCCGGATCGAAGAGGTGGCCGGCCCTCTGCGCTAGCGAGCGCCGGCAGCCGCCGGATCCCGCTCAGCCGACGTGCTTGGCCAGCCAGGCCCGCAGCGGCGCGGCCGCGTGGAGGAAGTCGACGACGCGACGCTTCGGGGCCTGAGTTCCGAGCCACGATCCGACCGGCCACTCGCGCCAGGCGATGAGGCCCTTCTGCCGCAGGAGGTCGATGCGCGGATGGTCCTTGGCGTAGCCCCGCGGCGCGGTCTTCAGCTCCTCGTGGCCCCGGACCTCGAGCTTGGCGGCCCGCGCCTGGTTCACGATCTTGACCAGTGCGGCGCCGCTGCGGCGCGTCGGCGACCGCGCTCCGGTACCGCTCGAGCTGCTCCGGCTCGGGGCGGTAGAGCCCCGACCCGCACCCGAACGATTCGGCCGACAGGTGGAGGTAGCCGCCGCCGTCCAGCGTCGCCGCGATGGCGGTCTTGTACGGCGACTTGTCCCGGCTGAACCGCACGTCGCGGTACGGCCGGAAGATCTTCCCGGCGCCGAACTCGGGCTCGCAGCTCGGCGAGGAGTGCCTCCATCGGCGCCCGGACGCACTGCTCGTAGACGTGCTTGTGGGCCTGCCAGAAAGACTTCGAGTTATCGGCAGCCAAATCTTCGAAGAACTCGAGTCGCCTCTGGCGGCCACCCCGGAACATCGCGACGTGCAGAGTAGGTGAGTGACGACGGTCGTCACCGGACGGGAACTCTTGGAGGTCATCGGTGCGTTCTGAGCAGGTTGATGGAGCACGACGACGCACACACGTACGGGGTCGCGGTCCAGACGCTGGACCGGACCGAGGGCAACGGCATGACGGTCGTATTCGTCGATGCCGAGGACGCGCTCGCCGCCGAGCGCGAGGCGCGGCGCATCGCCGAGCGCCGGTTCGGCTGCTCGGTCCTCGTCGAGCACGCGGTGCTCTGGCCCGACGGCGCTGACGCCGAGCCCGGCGGGTGAGCGCGACCGCCGCCGGCGGGTGCGTTCGTGACCGCCCGCCGCGCCGCGTTCGGGCGCGGAATTCGTGCCCGTTCCGGCCGGCATCCGAGCAGGTCCGGCGACCAGCCGCGGTAGTTTCGTCGGGCGTTTCCAGGACGAGCAGAGGCATGGACGCCATGAGGTACCGCTCGAACGTACGCCGGGCGCTCGCCGTCTTCACGGCGTGGCCGGCTCGCTCGCCGCGTCGGCGGTCACGCAGCAGCCCGGCGGGCGCGGCCAAGGTCACGGCCTCCGGCTCGCTGCTGTGCGGCGCGGTGGGCAAGGCGACGTTCAAGCCGCGCGCTGACCCTGACCCCGCGCCGGGACGGTCATGACGCGTGAAGGCGCGCGCTCGGCTGCATTGCCGGGGACGGACGGCAACTCGGCCGGTGCGGGTGCAGTCCGGCCGGCTCGCTCGGGACGAGCGCGCCGTTCACCGCGACCTGCCAGAGCCTCGGCATCGGCGCGGTGACGCTCGACGATCAAGTGGAAGGGGATCGGCGGCTCCGATCGACCCCGACCGTCATCCGGTGGACCGCGACTGCGTCGTCGCCGTCACACCTGAGCCTTCGATCTCCAGGGCACCGCCACCGGTTCGTTCTCGGGCCAGGTGATGCGCGTGCACGTGGCCGGTGATCCGGCCACCGGCGGCTTCTGCGGCAAGGCGTCCAAGCAGCTCGCGTTCTCGGGCGCGGGCGGCGCTCCATGCTGACCGCGGGCGCCCCGACCACGACGGTGCTCTTCGACGACCAGTTCAACGGGACGAAGCTCGACAAGACCAAGTGGCGTCCGAACTGGCTCGGCAGCTCGGACACCGCGGTCACCAAGCCCGTCAACACCCAAGAGCAGTCCTGCTACGACCCGGCCCAGGTCGCGGAGGGCTTCGGGGTCCTCGTGCTCTCGGCGGCGCAGCGGCTGTGCCCGGCGAACAACGGGATCACCTACCCCTACGCCTCGGGGATGGTCGAGACCGCCCACGACTTCCTCTTCACCTACGGGCGGCTCGAGGCTCGCATCTGGGTCGCGCCCGGCTCCGGATCGCATCCGCAACTGGCCCGCGTTCTGGGCGAACGGCACCGGGACCTGGCCGACGACGGGCGAGCTCAACGTGATGGAAGGGCTGCACGGGTCGGCCTGCTGGCACTTCCATTCGTCGAGTGGCGGTCCGGGCGGATGCGCCGGGGATCGCCAACGCCAGCGGCTGGCACACCTACGCCGCGGACTGGCGCGCCGGGTCCGTCACCTACTTCTACGACGGGGTGCGCGTCGGTCAGCTCACCGCGGGCGTCACGTCGCGACCGATGTACCTGGTGCTGAACCTCGGTGTGTCGTCGCTCCAGTCACCACCGGTCACCTCTGCCGTCGCAGATGCTCGTGGACTACGTGCGCGTCACGCGTTGACGCATTCGTCCCCCTTGACGGAGGGCGGATGATGAACGCGCGTCGCTTCCCCGCGATCGCACTTCCCCGGTAGGCCCCCGCACGAACCGAGGAGGATTGCGATGGACGCCCCCTCCACCAGAAGTGAGCTGTCGGATCGCGCCCCCCGCTCGGGGTCGGGACCGGCATCCTCGTGCGCAACTCCCTCAACCTGTGGTCGACCGGCTTTCAGGTGAACGGCTGGCACGACGGCGCGTACGAGGTGCGCCGATGCTCGGACGGTGCGGTGCTGCCGCGCTGCGTTCGCGACGGACGACATTCGCCCGGCGTAGTCCGGATCGTGACCCCGGTGTTCACGCACCCCGACGGGTCGGTCGAGGTCCTTCACCCAGTCGAGCCACCCGGGCCGGTTGCCCCGTACCCTGGCCCGGTGGCCGGCTCGCCCAGTGTCTTCGAGTACGAAGGTCGCTTCCGCCTGCCCGCGGCACCCGCCGCCGTGTGGAGCACGATCGGTCAGACGGACTCGTTCGAGACCTGGTGGACGTGGCTGCGCGACCTGCGGGTCGAGGGCGAGCCGCTGACCGCCGGTTCCGTGCTGCACGGGGTGGTCGCGCCGCCGTTGCCGTACCGGATGCGGCTGCAGGTGGCACTCGTGCACTGCGACGCGCCGCACGCGATCGATGCCGAGGTGTCGGGTGATCTCGCCGGGCCGGCCCGCATCCGGCTCGATCCGGAGGGTGACGGCACCCGGGCGACCGTCGGTTGGACCGTCGAGCTGATGCAGCTCCCGATGCGGATCGCCGCCCGCGTCGGTTCACCCTTGCTGCGGTGGGGCCACGACCGGGTCGTCGAGTCCACCGTCCACCGCTTCCGCGAGCTGCTCGTCGAGGACCGTCGCCGCGACGGGTGATCCGGTCAGCCTGTGACGCGCTCGTTGTACGCCTGGATCGCGGCGTCCGCCTTCTTCTGCGTTTCGGCTAACGCGTCGCGTGGTGAAGTCCCGGTGGTCAGCATCGAGGTGATCCCGTCGACCACGGCGGCGCGCACGCTGCCGAAGTCTCCGATCACCGGACCCGTCGTGGCGAGCGTGGCGGGACCGTTCACGAGCTGGTCGTAGGCCGTGCGGTACGCGGGGTCGCGGCGCCAGCGTTCCTGCACCGCGGGCGAGGCGGCGACGGACTTTCGGATGGGTACGTAACCGGTCTCGAGGTGCAACCGGATCAGCTGCTCGGGGGAGACGAGGTACTTGATGAAGCGCCACGCCGCCGCGCGCCGGGCGGGGCTGGAATGCTTGAGGAGGTAGAGCGACCCCTCCGCGGTCTGCACGCCACCGCCGGCCCGCACTCCGGGAAGGGGTCCGGTCGCGACCTTGACGCCGGGATACTGGCCGCTCTCGAGCACGTTCACGACCGGTCCGAGCGCGCTGGAGCTCTCGATGGTCATCGCCGCGTCCCCGGTGCCGACCGCGAGCAGGTGCGTGGCGCCACCGACGTCCGCGCCGGTGTTGAGCGCGAGGCCCGAGCGCACCATGTCCCGCCACCAGGTCCAGACGGTCCGCTGCGTGGGGTTGTCGATGTCGGCCTTGGTCGCGCGACCGAGCCGGCCGTTTCCGTGGTTGGCGTAAAGCTGACCGTTCTTCGACGACCAGAACTCCGGAAGGAACTCGGCGATGCGCAGCGCGAGGCCGTGCTTCGCTACGCCGCGGGCGACGATCTGCTCCGAGTACTTCCGCACGTCGTCGAGCGTCTGTGGTGGCTTGTCGGGATCGAGCCCGGCCTGCTCGAACTTGGTCCGGTCGTAGAAGAGGATCGGGTTGGACGGGTTGTACGGCATCGACCGGAGCACGTGCTGCACGGTGTAGTAGCCGGTCACCTTGGGGAGGAAGTCGGTGAGCGGGTACTTCTCGGCGTCGATGCACGCCTGGACGGGCACCGTCGCGCCGCTGTCGATCATCGTCTGGAGCGCGGTCTCCTCGAGCTGGAGCACGTCCGGCAGGTCCCCCGTGGTCAGTCCGGCCTTGAACTTCGGCACCGAGCTGATCTCGGCGGACTGGTCCACCAGCTTCACGTGCACGTCGCCCTGGGACGAGTTGAAGTCGTTCACGATCGACTCGAAGACGCGAGCGTTGTTCGATCCCATGCCGTGCCACATCGTGATGTTGACCGGCTTCGTTGCTTTCGCCAGCGCGGTGGGGGAGCACTCCCCGGCGTCCGCAGACTGCGTCGAGTCGCTCCCGCTGCCACCTCCGCTGCAGGCGGCGAGCGCGAGGCCGACCACCAGTGCGATCGCTGCCCCACCCGTCCACCGCATCGGGCCGACGCTACCGGGATTCAGGCCACCGATACCCGCGTGAGCGTGGTGAACGAGCAGAGGTAGAGGTCGCGGTCGAAGCCGGCGCACGGGAACAGGACGGACTGCACCGGGCTCCCGGTCTCGGCCCGGGCCAGCTCCTCGCCGGTCTCGATGTCGAGGATCACGACGTGCTCGGCCATGCGCTCGGCATCGTGGTCACCGGTCACGAGCTCGCCGGTGTCGGGAAACCGCAAGAGGTGCGACGCGTGGTTCTGGGCGCGGGTCCAGCGGGGTCGCGCACCGGTCCGTCGTGAAGTCGAACGCGGCGAGCACGCCGTTGCTGCTGTCGTAGCCCACGGCGATGCCGCGCTCGGGGTCGATCGTGGGTGGGTTGGCGACGATCCCGTTCGGCAGTCCGCAGATCTCGGTGAGGTTCACCGCACCGGTCGCGAGGTCGACCCGGACCAGGTGCAGCGGCGCGGGTGAGATGCCCTGACCCCGGAAGGTGCCGGCGTACCGCTCGCTGCCCTCGCCGTTGTCGAGGAACCACGCCGCGCCTGCGTCGATCACTGTGTCCCAGCCGTAGGTCTGGCCCTCGAGCGTGCGGTACCGCGCGTGGAAGTCTGCGTCGAGGGTCAGGCGGGCGCCGTCCCAGCCGACCCGAAGCAAGGACGAGTCGCCGACGACGTAGACGTCCGAGCCGGCGGCGGACAGGCGGGCGATCGACGGCTCCGGCAACGTGAGTCGGGCGACGATCTCGAGTCCGTCGGGCTCGAGCACCAGCACCTCGGTCGGGTCGCCCGGTGCGGGCGCGCCGTCGGGGAGCGCACCGCCGAAGTCCTTGGTGACGAGATGCCCGTCGGGCAACACCACGAAGCTGTTGTACGGCCGCTCGCGGGGGAGCACGCGCGACGCGAGCACGCTGGTGTCGGGCGCGAGCCGGTGGACGTGGTTCCCGAACGCGACGTACAGCGACCCGTTCGCGTGCACCCCGACGCCACCGGGCCAGGTGGGGCCGCCGGCCAGATCCGGGGACCGTTCGAGCGTTTCGAGGGTGACGGGATCGAAGCGCTCGACCCACGAGATCGCCTCCGGACCGCCGGTGTGGCGGAGCAGGTACGCCTCGCCGGGATCCCGCAGCACGACCATCGTGGCGGCGGCCGCGTCTCGAGAGACCACCTCCAGGTGCTCGCCGGGTGCGATTCCCAGACCCGTACCGGTGCGCGGGGCCTGCCGGCGCGCCGGCCCGCCGTCCTCTCCGGGCCAGCGGCTGGACCAGTAGCCGTCGCTCACCTCGCCTCGTTCGGTCAATGGCCGGCCGCCACCGGATCGTCGCGGGACACCTCGAGGCGTTCGACCCGGTAGAGATCGATCGGATCGGGGATGCCCTTCATCACGACCGGCCCGAGCTCGAAGAACTCGATCGTCGCGTCGTGAGGAGCGCCGCTCTCCAGCATTGCGCCCGAGCACAGCAGCTCACTCGGCGCCGCGACGTCCACGATGCGGGCCGCGACGTTCACGTCATGGCCGATCAGATCGTGGCCGCGCCGGGACGGCCGGCCCCAGTGCAGGCCCGCGCGCACCCAGAGCGGCATCTCGTCGTCCTCGGCCGACCGCTCGAAGCCGGCGAGGATGTCGAGACACACGGAGATGGCCGAGTCCGCGTCCGGCAGGAAGAGCAGCAGCCCGTCGCCGAGCTCCTTGACGACCCGCCCGCCGTCGGGCAACGCCGCATGCACGATGCGCTCCTGCACCCCGAGCACCGCGAGTGCCTCCTGATCGCCGCGCGTCGCGGTGAACTCGGTGAACCCGACGAGATCGGTGAACGCGATCGCTCCCTCCGCTCCCGCTTCGGCCGTCACTCGGTCGTCACCGTGATGTTCCCGCTGACCGAACGACCCGCGACGACGAACTCTTCGCCCGTGGTGCACTCGATCTTCTGCTTGCCGCTCATCGAGCGCAGCCGTACGTCCGGCCGGGCGTCGGCGGGCACGTGCACCTTGACCTTGCCCGAGATCGTCTCCACGCCGATGGTGCCGCGCCCGTGGGCGGCGACGTTGATGTCCCCGCTCACGGTCTTGATCGCGACCGAGCCGCGGGCGTCGTGGACTTCGACCTTCCCGGAGACGGCCGCGATGTGCACATCGCCGTCCGCCCGCCCGACGCGCGAGCGCGAGCTCCTGGTGCGCAGCCGCACCGACCCGCGGCTCTCGGTCACCGTCAGCTTGCCGGACTTCGTCCGGGCGTCGATCGACGCGACGTCCTCGGCCTCCACGTCCGCGCTCGACGTCGTGACGCTCACCGCTCCGAGCAGGCCGGTGATCGTGACGTTGCCGGATCCGCTGCCCACGGTCAGATCGGTGCCGGCGGGCACGTGCACGACGACCGGATCCGAAGATCCGCGCACGATCGTCTCGCCGTCAGCGCTCGAAGTCTCTGCGCCCGTCACCGTGACGTCGGCGCGCGGCTCGCCGACGACGTGCACTCTTCCTGAGCCCACCGTGATCCGTACGCGCTCGACCATCGGGCCATGATGCTCCCGATCGCGAGGAGCCGTCACCCTCACGTCAGGCCGAGGTGACGGGAGTCACCGGGGCGTGGGTCCGCGTCACGCGCGCGGCGGCGCCGTATCGTCGATGGTGAGGTCCTCACCCTGCGTGTGCCCGCCCAGGTCCGCACGGTGGGGGCCTCGCCACGCGCGGGCAGACTCTCCGCATGACCGACGCTCCGTTCCCGCCCGGCTTCTTCGACCGGGCCGACCCGGCCGGTGACGACCAGTTCTATTCGGTCACTCGGCTCGTCACGCACATCGATGCCGGCGCGATCGCGGCGGTCGGCGCGCTCTACGAGGAGCTCGGGATCGACGGCGACGTGCTCGATCTCATGAGCTCGTGGGTCTCGCACTTCCTCACCGCGCCCGGCACCTGACCGTGCTCGGCATGAACGCCGACGAGCTCAGCGCCAACCCGATCGCAGCCGAGACCGCAGTCCAGGATCTCAACGAAGACCCGCGACTGCCGTTCCCGGCGTCCGCCTTCGACGCCGCGGTGTGCTGCGTGTCCGTCGACTACCTGACCCGACCGGTCGAGGTGTTCGCTGACCTGGCTCGGGTGGTGCGATCCGGCGGCTTGTTCGTCACGACCTTCTCGAACCGCTGCTTCCCGACGAAGGCGATCCGGGGTTGGCTCACGACGACCGACGAGCAGCACTGCGAGATCGTCGCCGAGTACTTCCGCCGGGCCGGCGGCTGGGACGAGCCGGTAGCCGAGCGGCGCACTGCGCTCGATCACCTCGGCGACCCGCTCTACGCGGTGTGCGTGCCGGCAGCGACGCTCGTCGCGCCGAGCTGACGGTCTCGTCCAGCGCTTCGAGGAGCCACGCGTCGACCGGCTCCCCGCGTCCCTTGACGTGCACCGTGTCCGAGCTGAGCCCGACCCCAAAGCGTGGCCATTCGGGATGCCCCTGGCCGACCGCCGAGCTCGTTTGCGACGTGGGCAGATCGGGAACACCCCAAGACCAGATCTCGACGTTGGAGGAACCCCATGCGCAGGATCGTCAAGCTCGGAGTCCTGGCCCTCGCGGTGGTAGGCGCGCAGCGCGTCTACGAGCTGCTTCGTCCGCGGGTCGAGGCACTCCGCGGTGAAGCAGGTTCGCGGCTGCACGAAGTGGCCGATACTGCCCGGGTCGCGGCGGACGACGTCCGCCAGGACCTCAAGGCCGCGACCGAGCAGGTGAAGGACGATCTCGTCCCGCCGGTCGAGGAAGCCGAGCGAGCGGTCGCCGGCACGCTCAACGAGGTGAAGGACTCGCCCGACGGCGACCGGGTTCCGTCCGCGTCTTAGCGAGCCCGCACGGCCGCGGCGAACTCGTCCCGTTCCGCTTCCGAGTCGAACCACACGAGGACCCACGCGTCGGTGGCGTCGCCGCGGGCTGAGCGCCTCGTAGCGGTGATTGCCGTCCTGGAGGAGCAACCGACCTTCCTGGTACTCGGCCAGGAGGGGCGGCGGCTCCCAACCGTCTTCGAGGCTCTCCGCCATGGTGGCGATGTCGCTCTCCCACTCCTCGGGCTCGATGGGCACGAGCGCGTCGTCCTCGGGGCCGGCGAGGCGCACGAGATCCTCGAGCGGCACCTGCAGCGGCCCGAGCCACCAGTGCTGATCTTGCGCGAGGCCGGCCGCGAGCGCCGCGTTGTCGCTGCCCCGGCTGGCGAGGAAATCGCCGACCCAGGTGGGCAGGTCATCCAGCTCTGCTGCGGCGAAGGCGGTGGCGAGGCTGAATCGCCGGTCGGAGTCAGTCACAGGGCGGTGATGCGGTCGGCGAGGTCCGAGAGCGAGTCCATGCGGTCGTAGTCGGCGTCGTGGTGCAACCCGCACGGGTCGGCCAGCACCGGGTAGAGGCCCGCGGCCCGCGCGCCCACGACGTCGATGCCCGGCATGTCGCCGACGTACCAGCAGTGCTCCGGCGCGAGGTCCATCGCGTCGAGCGCGATCGTGAAGATGCGCGGGTCCGGCTTCATCACACCGACTGCGCCGGAGTCGATGATGCACTCGACCTCGACGCCGATGCCCGGGCCGACCTGCACGAGCTCGAACGTGCGCAGGCGCTCGGCGATCAGACCGTCCGCATTCGAGATGATGCCCAGCCGGACCCCGGTGTCAGCGAGCGCCCGGATGCCCTCCCGACAACCCGGGATGATGCGGAGCCAGAGCGCGGCGTCGGCGAATTCGCTGTCGATGTGCCGATGGACCTCCTCGCGGTCCAGGTCGGGCACCGCGCACGCGTCGATGTACGCGTCGAGGTAGCCGTGCCAGGCGCCTGCCCAGTCCGCTTCGACGTCGAGATTGGTGGTGAATCGGGCCGCGCCGGTGAAGTGGGCGACATCGAGGTCGACGGTGTCGTCGACCGCGGCGATGCCGGCCCGGGCGAACGCGTCGCGGATCCGCTGGTGCTCCGGGAGGAGGAACACACCACCGACGTCGAGCAGCACCGCCTCGGGACGCGCGAGGTTCGTGGTGTCCACGGTCAGCCCTGGCCGAGGGCGGTCTTCACCGCGGCCGCGACGCGACCGCCGCTGGCCTCGCCGCCGACCCGCGCGCGCACCGCCTTCATCACCTGGCCCATCGCCTTGCCGCCTTCCGCGCCGGATGCCGAGCGCGGCTTCGACTTCCTCGGCGACGATCGCCTGCAGCTGGGCGTCGTCCATCTCTGCCGGCAGGTACCGCTCGAGCACCGCGGCCTGGGTGCGTTCCCGCTCGGCCAGCTCCGTGCGTTGGCCCTGCTCGTAGAGATCCGCGGCTTCGGCGCGCTTCTTGCCCTCGCTGCGCAGCACGTCGACGATCTGCTCGTCGGTGAGCGTCACCGGGGACTTTCCGGCCACCTCCGCCTTGGTGATCGCGGCGATCGCGAGGCGCAACGCGGCGACGGTGACCTCGTCGCGGTCGCGCATCGCCGTGGTGAGGTCGGTGCGGAGCTGCTCCTTGATGTCGGGCATGGTGTCGCTCCTGGCTCAGGGCTCGAGCACGACGACAGGGATGTCCCGGTCGGTCTTGGTCTGGTAGCTGCCGTAGTTCGCGTGGTCGGCCACGATGCGCGACCAGAGCGTGGCCTTCTCCTCCGGGTCGGCGACGTGGGCCGTCATCGGCCGGGCCTTCCCGTTCATCGTGACCTCGACGTGCGGGTCCTCGCGCAGGTTGAGGAACCAGTCCGGGTGGCGGTCGTTGCCGCCATTCGACGCCACCAACATGATCCGGTCGCCGTCCTGGAGCGGGCTGGTGAGCATCGTGGTGCGGGGCTGACCCGACTTCCGGCCGCGGGTCGTCAGCATCAGCACCGGCATGCCGGACCCCCGGCTGAGCAGCCGGCCGCCGCTCGCCTGAAAGGCGAACTTGTGGAAGCTCGTACCTGCTCTGATCAAGACGTCGCGGAAGCTCACGGCGGCGACACTACGCGAACGGGCCCGGCGCGTCCGGTCGGGTTGGTGCTTTCGTGACCGCTCGTAACAGGCTCAGCCGGAGGTCGGTTGGTCGATGCGCTTGCGAAACCAGAGGGCCGCGTCGCCGAGCGGGTAGTCGTCGACCCGGCCGACGAGCTCGTAGCCGCGGCGGGTCCAGCCCTCGCCGTCGGGCCCGGCGTTCGCGGCGTGGGTGAAGAGGACGATCTGGGCGCAGCCGCGCCGGGCCGCTTCCTGCTCGGCCGCGGCGATCAGCTCGCGTCGCCGAGGCCCCGACCGCGGCGCGACTCGTCGACCCAGAGGTGTTGGAGCTCGCAGCACCCGCCCCAGGTCCAGCCGTAGATGCCGGCCACGATGCCGCCCTGCTCGTCGCGTACGAACACCGCGAGCTGGGTCTCGCCGCCGTGTCCGGTCGCGGCCGCGTTCTGCTCGACGACCCGAGCTTCGAGCCACGCGACGTCCGCCGGATCCGGGTCGGCTTCGACCACGAGATCCGGCGGCGCCATCGGTCGTCTCGGAGCGCGGCTCAGACCTCGAGGAGCAGCTGCTCCAGCAGCGCCGCGTCATCGAAGTAGTTCCGGAAGGCGCAGATCTGGTCGCCGCGGAACTCGGCGAACGTCGCGCCGGCGAGCACGATGCGCCGCCCGCTCGGCTCGATCTCGCAGCTCGTCCTCGATGTGCAGGGTGCCGGTGTGGTCGGCGCCGAGGCGCCACTCGGCGATCGCGTTGTCGCCGACGAGGTAGACGGCGTCGAACGAGATCACGATGTTCGACAGCACGTCGTGACGGTCACCGAACTCGGCGGCGAGCTCGGCCCGCGACGACACGGCGAGGTTGGGCGACCAACCGACGACGTCCTCGGTGAAGGTCTCCTCGAGGTTGCTCGCCGTCGCCGGTGACGGCAGCTTCCAGTGCCTGGATGAGCACGGTCTCCTTGGTTGCGGTGGGCACGTTGCGCTCCTTGGATGCGAAGGGGGTGGGGCTCAGAGACCGAGCAGCTTGGCTTTGGCGGCCGCGAACTCGGAGTCGCTCAGCACGCCGGAGTTGTGGTACTCGACCAGCTGGTTGAGGTCCGCGGTGCCGCTCGCCGCGGGCGGCTGCGGCGGTGCGTAGGCCGGTGCCGGGGCGGCGGGGCCTGCTGGGTGGCCGCGTACGCGGCCTGGGCCTGATCGTTGACCTGGGCCTGCTGCTCGCCCTTCTTGCCCATGTGGTACGCCGTCCCGGCGACCGCCGCACCGGCGGCCACGCGCATCAGGGGACGGCGACGGCGCATCATCAGACCCATTGGTGCTCTCCCTTGTCGTGGTGCAGTGAACGAATTCGTGGTGCCGGGAGCCCGGCACGGCGCAGTCAACCTAGACCCAAATGCGTGGGTGCGTCCGCTCAGCCAACCATCCACGGGGTCCGGCGTCGTCATCCGATGCGGGTGATTGCGGCCGAGATCGGTCAGGCGGGGTGCAGCGCGACGCCGAGCCCGGAGGCGCGGGCGACCGGCCGGGCGATCGCGGCCCGCAGGGACGCCTCGGAGGCGACGACCGTGACGCGTTCCTTGGCCCGGGTCACCGCGGTGTAGAGCAGCTCGCGGGTCAGGATCGGCGACGGCGCGGGCGGCAGGGTGATCACGACCTGACGGAACTCCGACCCCTGGCTCTTGTGGATCGTCATCGCCCACCAGGTCTCGATCTCGTCGAGCTGCGAGACGGCGAGCTCGCGGATCCCGTCACCGGTGGCGAAGGCGACGACGGGACGCTCGGCGCCGGCGACGACCAGGCCGACGTCGCCGTTGACCAGGCGGTTCGGGTAGTCGTTGCGGGTCACGATGATCGGCCGGCCCACGTACCAGCGTCCCTGCATCGTGCCCGGCGGCAGGTCCCGCGACGCGAGGACCTCGATGCGGTCACCGAAGCGGAAGCTCCCGAGCGCGCCGAGCCGGGTCGCGCTCGAGGACCTTCAGGTCCCCGGCCAGGCGCAGCCCCGCCTCGGCGTCGCCCGCCCGCGCCGCGGTGATCACCTCGACCGCGTGCGCGGCGGCGTCGCGTTGGACCGATGCGATGCCGGCCGCGTCGTCGTCGTGGATCCAGGTCAGCTCTCCGGCCGTCGTCGTCGCGCAGGAGCTCGAGGGCTCGGTCGGCGTCGCCGGTGCGGACCGCGCCGGCGAGGGCGGCGATGGCGGAGTCCGCGCCGAACCGGTGCACCCGTTCGAGCAGCACCACGCGTTCGACCAACGGTCCCCGGTCGCGCTCTTCGGGGGTCGAGCCGACGATCTCGCCGAGCACCGCGCCGGCCTCGACGCTCGCGAGCTGGTACGGATCGCCGACGAGGACGAGCGTCGCGTCGGGCCGGACCGCCGCCAGCAGTCGCGCCATGAGCGGCAGCGACACCATCGACGTCTCGTCCACCACGACCAGGTCGTGGGGGAGCGGGTTGGTCGCGTCGTGGCGGAACTCGACGCCCGAGGTCGAGCCCAGCAGCCGGTGCACGGTGGTCGCCTCGGTCGCCAGCAGCTGCTCGGCCACCGCTCCGGTCTCACCGGCGGCCGTCGACCTCTTCGTGCACCGCCTGGGTCATGCGCGCCGACGCCTTGCCGGTCGGCGCGGCCAGCGCGACGTCGATGGCGCCGCCCGGCCGCGTGCGCGACGTGGTGCGCGGCCGCGAGCAGCCGGGCGATGGTGCGGGTCTTGCCGGTACCGGGACCGCCCGCGATCACCGCGAGGTGCTGGGTCAGGGCGAGGGTGGCGGCCCGGCGTTGGAGATCCGCGCCGGGTCCCTCGCCGGACTGTCGAACAGCTGGTCGAGGATGGCGGTGAGCCCGGGCTGACTGCGACCGTGAGACCACCGCGCGCCTGGGCCCGACGCAGCAGGTCCTCGCGCGACCCGGCGCTCGAACCGCCAGTAGCGCTCCAGGTAGAGACGGGTCCCGTCCCACACCAGGGGCAGGGTGACGCCGTCGACCGGGTCGTCCGGCGCGCGCACGGCGGCGCTCGCGGCGAGGCTCGCCGCCCATGCTTCGCGGCTCGGGCCAGGGGAGCGTGTCGAGCGCGACCGCGTCGGGGTCGTCCAGGACGATGGAATCGGCCACCACGCCGGGAACGATGCAGACGTGGCCGAAGGACGGTGCGCGCGCGGCCAGCGCCGCGCCGAGCAGCACGTCCGGATCGAGACCCCCGACGGCCCGGGCGATCGTGCCGGCGACGTGCACCGCCGAGGCGTCGAGCACGCCGGCGGCCACGAACGGCTCGAGCACCGGCGGTGTCGCGATCGAGGAGCGGGGCCGGCGCGCTCATCGGGTCCGCTCCTGGCCCTGCGGGCCGGGCCGCTCGGGCCACGCTCCGCTGGTTGATCGGCGGCGACGACGGAGACGTTCCGCGGCGCTCATCGGGTCCGCTCCTGGCCCTGCGGGCCGGGCCGCTCGGGCCACGCTCCGCTGGCTGATCGGCGGCGACGACGGAGACGTTCCCGCTTGGCGCTCATGCCTGATCCGCTCCTGGCCACTGCGGGCCGGGCCGACTCGACGTTCCGCGGCGCTCATCGGGTCACCAGCGGGGAGTGCTGTCCGTCGAGGAGGTCACTGAGGTCGGTGACGAGCGCGGGCGGGACCGCCCAACCGAACACGCCGTGCGGCTGGCCGTCGACCGTCGGCGTGTCGGCGCCCGGTCATGCCCCGGAGGAAGAGGTACGCCGCGCCGCCGAGGTGCTGCGCCGGGTCGTAGGTCGGCAGGCGCCAGCGCAGGTAGCGGTGGAGGGCGACGGAGTAGAGGAGCGCCTGCAGCGGGTAGTGGTGCTCCTCCATCGCGGCCGGCAACCGGTCAGGGTGGTAGTCCGAGGACTGCGGCGGCGCGGCCGCGCTCGGCGAGCAGGTTCGTCTTGTAGTCGACGATCACGAACCGCTCCGGCGCGAAGAGCTCGGTCGGGTCCTTGATGCGGAAGATCGCGTCGATCGAACCGGTGAGGTGACCGGCGAGCGAGACGTCGAAGAGGCCGGCGGCCAGCTCTTTCGCCCAGGGGCGCAGCGGATCACCGCCGGCGAGGTGCTCGACCATGAGCGCGCCGATGTCGCGGTCCGTCGCATGGTGGCCGCCCTCACCGAGGCGGAGCTCGAAGGTGAGCTCGTCGAGCCGGTCGCTCCGGGTGAGGTCGCAGAGGCGGCGACCGTCGAACAGCGGACCCAGCGGCGTCTCGATCGCCGCCCGCAACCCGTTGCGCAGCTCGTCGCCCAGCACTGTGGCCGGACTCCAACGCTTCCGGTCGTCGATGCGCGCCTGCAGCTCGGCGTCGAGATCGGCCGCGGCGAAGTCGACGTGCTCGAGCAGCTCGTGGACCAAGCGTGCCGAAGCTCGTCCCGCCCGGCACCGACCCGAGCGGCAGGTCGCTGACCAGCGGGTCGGCGATCGGGCCGGCACCGACCGCGGGTCCCCGCCCGCCGGCCGCCACAGCGTCGGCCTCGTCCAGCATCGACTCGTCGTCGACGGGCTCGTCGGCCGCGCCCGCGTCGCCCAGGCTCTCGTCGTCCGGGTCGAAGTCCGCGGTGTGGGAACGGTCGCTGATCGCGCTGAACGACCACCGCCGGTGCGGCCGCTCGAGCTCCCGCCCCAGCTCGGCCAGCGCGAGCGTCGGGCGTGTCCGCGGCGCTGGCGGACGGGTCCCAGGGCGCGACGTATCCGTCGGCTCGGCCGGTCTCGTCGAGCGTGACCGCGTCTCCGACCGGGGCGAACAGCGGCTGCAGGCGCGCGATCGCGTCGGCGTCGTCCGGCAGCGGGACCTTCTTCTCGTCGAACAGGTCCGGGAGCAGCGTCGCCGGCGTCGTCGCGGGCGAACAGCACCCGGGCCAGCCCGGTCGCGTCGCTGTCCGTCGCCCCGGCTCCACCACACGATCGTCTGGTGCCGGGCGCGGGTCGAGCGCGACGTACAGCAGGCGGAGGTTCTCGCCGACCGCCTCCTGCTCGGCGAGCGCCTTCGCGCCCCTCGCACTCCGCCTTGGACGGCCAGACGCGTGACGCCTTGATCGCCTTGGTGACGTCGAGCGTGCGTTCGCCGGTGTCGGGGTCCTGGTAGATGCACTCGCGGCGCGAGAAGTTGTTCTTCCAGAGCGTCGGGACGCACACGATCGGGAACTCGAGCCCCTTCGCCGCGTAGACCGTCATGATCTGGACGGCCTCGGCTTCGGACTCGATCCGGCGGGCGGTGACGTCGTTCTCGAGGTCCTGATCGTGTTCGCCTCCTCGAGCAATGCGAGGGCGGCCAGCAGCGCCACCGGACCGGGCCGGTGACCCGACGCGGTGCCTTGGAGCAGCTGCGCGAGATGGTCGAGGTCGGTGAGGTTGCGGTCGCCGTCGGCGGCGCCGAGCACCCGCTGGGTCACGTCGCTCTCGGACCAGAGCGCGGCGCAGAAGTCCACGACGCCCCGGGTCTCGAGGATGTCCGCCCACCGGTAGAGCTGTTCCTGCACGCCGGCGAGATCGGTGTCGGTCGCGGTGTCGATGCGGTCCGCGGACCAGCCGAAGAACCAGGACAACGCCGCAGTGCGGGCCCGCGAGGCGTTGGACGGCTGGGTGAGCGCAGTGAGCAGCCAGCGCCACTGGATCGCGGCGGGCGTCGTCGAGCACGCTGCCCCCGCGGTGGGCGACCGCGGGGATCCGCTGCTTCAGCAGTGCGGCCTGCATGGTGGCGGCGTCGGCGTGTGTACCGACGAGCACCGCGATGTCGTGCGGCAGCACTCATCCGTCCGGTCGCCGCACCGACCGCCGGGAAGGTGCGCGCTCCTCGAGCAGCTGCTGGATCTGGTGGGCGAGGTCACGGGCGATGGCCGACGTCGCCTCTTCGGCCTTGACGAACCGCGGCTTCTTCTTCTCGGTGCGCTCCAGGTCGGGGCTGAGTGCAGTCCGTACTGCCAGCGCGGGGAGCACGTCCCCCGAGGCCGTCCGCAGTCGCCGGTCGACGTGCTTCGGCGCGGTCTCGACGTCGACGAACCCGATGCGGTGGTCCCCGAACGTCGCGCCCTCGAGCAGGCGTTGCAACGCGCCGAGCAGCGCCTGGTCCGAGCGCCAGTTCACGCCGAGCGTGGTGCGCGCGGTGCCGGGCTCGTACGCGGCCTCGAGGTACGTGTGCACGTTGGCGCCACGGAACGCGTAGATCGCCTGCTTCGGATCGCCGACGAGCACGAGTGAGGTGTCGCTCTTCTCACCCCCGAAGAGCGTCGAGAAGATCTGCCACTGCACGGGGTCGGTGTCCTGGAACTCGTCGATCAGCGCGACCCGGTACCGGCGCTGCAGGGACGCGGCGGCCGCGGGGCGTAGCGGAGCGCGTCGCGCAGCTGGGTCAACACGTCGTCGAACGACATGGTCCCGGCGTCGCGTCGACGGCGTTGCACCTCGTCGACCGCCCGGTCGACCAGGCGCCGGTAGCGGGCACTCAGCTCGTTGGACTCCTCGGCCTCCGGTCCGGGCACGAGCACGAGGCCGGGGTTGCCCAGCACCGTCAGCACGAGCTGCATCAGCCGACCGTGCTTGGGCAGGTCGTCGACGACGGCGGGCTCCGCGACCGCGGTCGCGGCCAGGACGTCGGCGCAGACCTGGGTCACGAGCTCGCGGGCGTCGTCGACGAGCGTGGCGTCGAGGTCGCCGGGCGCGGTCGAGCCGAGCGTGGTGAGCACCTGCTGGGCGAAGCCGTGGATCGTGGTGATGGTCGCGGCGTCGAAGTCCGTGACCGCGGCTTCGATGCGGGCGGCCCGGACCGGCGCGGTCTTCGGACGCCAGGTGGGTCAGCAGCTCGTCGTCGAACGACTCGTCGCTGCTCTGCAGCGCGTCCGCGGCCTCGGCGAGCCGGGTGCGGACCCGGTCGCGAAGCTCGGCGGCCGCGGCGCGCGTGAACGTGACCACGAGGAGCTCGTTGATCGGCACCGCCGCTTCGGCCACGTAGCGCAGCGCGAGGCCGGCGAGCGTGTAGCGTCTTGCCCGTACCGGCGCTGGCTTCGATCGCGGCGCGACCAGTGGGCAGTGGACCGGTGAGCTCGAAGCGGTCGCCCTCGGTCATGGCGCCACCGGCGCGGCCAGCGGACGGTTCGGGGTCCCGTGGCCTCATCGGGCTCGCGGATCTGCGCACGTGCGTTCGACGGTTCCCCAGAGGTAGTCGGCGAAGCGCTGGACCCGCCCGGGGGCCGCGCCGTCGGGGTCGTGGGCCGGCGCGGGGAGCGCCTTCAGCTCGCGAAGCTCGAGCGGGCCGAACGCCAGCACGTGCTGGTCCTTCATGCCCTCGGCGTATCCCATCGTGTCGCGCCACTCACCCGGCTCGTTGTCGTACGAGCTTCTGCGAAAGCTTGGGGAAGAGCGGGATCGGCTCGCGCAGTCCCCGGCGGTAGAGGTCGACCACGACCGTGAGCGCGGCGAGCGCATCGGTCCGGCGTTGCTCCGGAGTCGCGGCGCAGGCCACGAGCTCCAGCCCGTCGGCCTTCGTCCCGCCGGAGTTGCGCCGCACGTACACGCTGCGCCAGGTCGGGTCCGGATCCGCGGCGACCAACGCCATGAGATCGAGCCACGACTTCGAGGTGCTGCTTCGGCTGGGCCTTGCTGTAGGTCAGCCGGCTCGGTCCAGGAAGCGTCTCGCCGCAGTGGCGGTCGACGGTGCCGACGACGCGCGTGCCGTCGGCCAGCGCGACGTCGATCGTGAGCGGGTCGTCGTGGAGCGGGTCCACGCCAAGAGCCGCGGTGGTCTCGAGCAGCGCGTCGACGCGCCCACTGATCCGGCTCATCGCCTCCTCGCCGTACCCGCCCGCAGGGAGCGTGCCGAGCGCGCGCTCGTGACGCGCCCAGTCGGCGGTCGTGCGCCCGTCCAACCGGCTGCGGATCAGGCGGTCGCCGGTGAGCCACTCGGGCAGGCCCGAGATCGAGATCGGGAGATGGTCCGACACGCCGTCTTCGTCGCGGGGGAGGTACACCTGCAACCGCCGCGAGAAGAAGGACTTCACCGGGTCCTTGAGGAACGAGTGCAGCTCGGCGAGTGTGATCACCGGCTGCGGTTCCGCCGGCGCGGCGAGCGGTGCGGCGAGGAACGGTGCCGGGTCGAGCTCGCGTCGGGCTCGAGCCTCGGCCCCGGCGAGGGCGGTGGCGTCGAAGCTCCACGGACCGCTCGCCGCGCTCGTCGGGTTCGAAGCAGCGCGCGTCGAACGGCTGGTGCGGATGCACGGTGTCGATGCGGTCTCGGAAGCGGTCGTGACCGTTGCCGGCGAGCGTGGCGGTGAGCGTGTCGCGCAGCTCCGCGAACGCGACCGCCTCGGGCACGTCCTGGTTCGTCAGGATGTTGTGCCCGGTGCGGGTGATGACGAGGTGGTCCTGCGCCGCGAGCACCGCCTCGAGCAGCGTCTGGCGCAGCTCGGCGCGGGGATCCCGGTCACCCAGGCGCGGCGCCAGCGCGGCGAGGTCGTCGCCGTCGACCGCGCCTGCGCTCATCGCGGTCTCGTCCAGCCCGAGCAGGCACACGACCCGGAACGGCAGCCAGCGCAGCGGCGTGAGCGAGCTGAAGGTGATGCCGCCGCGGAAGAAGTCGGGTCGGCGCGGCGAGCCGGCCAGCCGCTCCACCAGCAGCCGGCGGAGATCGGCCAGCGTGAGGTCGACGGTCGAGGGGCCTCGCCGACCGTCGCCGCGTCGCCGATGTCCGCGATCACCTGCCGGAGCTTGTCGAGCTGCCACTGCTGCGCCGGCTCGACCGCGAAGAGCCGGCCGCTCACGTCCGACAGCATCGAGCACCACTCGGCCGCGGGCCGCGGCGCGTTCCACGTCGTCGGCGATCGCGGCGAGATGCGCGAGCACATCCGCGAGGCGACCGGCGACGCGGATGTCGGAGCCTTCGACTCCGAGCGGCGCGATCTCGCCCACGGCCAGCGCCTCGTCGTCCTCGCTCACCGCGACTCCCATCAGGAGGCGGTCGAGCGCGGCGCGCCACGAGTTCGCGGTGAATCGGGCGGGAACACCCCACGGTTCGCGGTGCTCGCCATCCAGGCCCCAGCGCACGTTGGTGTCGGCGATCCAGTGACCGATCGCTGCGATCGCATCGTCGTCGAGATCGAACCGGGTGCGGACGGGGGCCAGTGCGAGGAACTCGAGCACGGCCGACGCGGTGAACCGACCGGCCACCAGACCGAGCAACGTGTCGAGCGCGGCGAACAGCGGTGACGACTCGCGCAGCGACCGGTCCGCGATCTTGTACGCGAGCCGGGGATGACCGACAGGACCGGCGCCGGCGGCCGCGTCGGCCGACGTGCCGAAGCCGGCTTCGATCCAGGGGACGAACGCCTCGATGGCGGGCGAGAGGACGACGATGTCCTCTTCGCGCAGCGTCGGGTCGTCGGCGAGCAGGTGCAGGATCGCGTCGCGCAGCACCTCGACCTGACGCGCCGGGCCGTGACACGAGTGGGTCTGGATCGAGTGGTCGTCCGGACCCGAGCTCGAAGTCGCCCGCCGGCACCACGTCGGCCCGGAGATCGGCCTGGACCCGCGCCAGGAGCGTCGCCGCCGCAGCCGGGTCGGGCAGTGCGTCGTCCAGGCGGCGCGGGGCCGGCCAGCCGCGTTCCTCGGCGAACGTCAGGAGCACCGTCCGCTCCCGGTACGGCCGCCCCCACGAGCGCAGCAGCGGGTGGTGGACGGCGCCGGCGGACTCGTCGCCGGTGCGGAGGAGGTCGGCCTCGGCCGGATGGGCGCGGGCAACGGCCTGCACCCGGGACACCGCCGCCGGCGAGGGATCGAGGAGGAAGAGGTGGAGCTCACGACGGGCGGCGAGCGCGTCGGCGAGGTCGAGGAACGGTGCGCCGTTGGGGAGGGTAGTGATCCCGAACACCGCGAGCCGGGGCGGGAGGTCCACTGCCAAGGTGCCCGCGCGCAGCCGGTCGAGCAGCTCGGGGAAGCGCTCGGGCGGACTCGGCGTAGCCGATGCAGGCGCGGGTGAGACGCCAGAGATGCGGCTGCCAGCGGTCGTACGGCTCGAGTGGGCGGCCGGCCGCGTCGACGTCCCGGTTGTCGTTCCACCGCTGGATCAGCTCGGGCCGCCGCACGGAGTACCGGTCGAAGAGGTCGGCCAGCCGACGGGCCCGGCCGAACCAGGTACCGCCGGCGGGCAGCGTGGTGAGCGGACCGAGCCGTTCGTCGTCGCGGTGCGCATGCAAGACGTCGAGCACGGCCCACACCAGATGCTCGACCCGCCAGGGATCCGCGCGGTCGTCGGCCTGGTCCGCGGCGAGCACCGCCCGGCGCAGCTCGCCCGGGAAGGGGTACCTGATGTTCGCCGACACACCGTCCGCGCGGCCCGGCCCACTCGCGCCGAGCGACCGGGCCAGCTCGAGCTGCAACCACCGCAACATCCCGTCGGTCGGAATCGCCACCCACTCGGACGCCATGGGGTCCGCCAGCGGGGTGACCAACACCTCGGCCAACGCAGCCGCGAGCGGGCGCACGCGATCGGAAGCCGAGAGGTGAAGCATCGCCCGAGGCTACCGAGAGGGTGTGACACGTACCCCGGTCCCTGGCGGATCCGCTCCGGCCGCCCTCGACCCGATCATCTCCATGCCCGGCCGATCCGCAACCTCCTGCGGAGACGCCGGTTACGAGACGGGGCGGAGCGGCGCGACCGCGCGCTCGACCATTCGCTGCACGAGCGGTCGATGGGCCCACCGGTGCGGGTCGATCTGGACGCTGCGAGCGAGGTCGGCGTCGAACTGCTCGTCGAGCTGCTCGACGAGATCGTTCTCCAGGATGACGAGGTTGACCTCGTCATCCAGGGAGACCGACCGGGCGTTGAAGTTCGCGGAGCCGATGGTTGCGACGGACCCGTCGATCGTGACGATCTTCGCGTGCAGCATCGAGGGTTGGAACGACGCGATGCGGATGCCGTGATCAAGCAGCTCCGCGAACATCGACTCGGCCGCGATCTGCACGAAGCGCTTGTCGGCGAACGGGCCGGGCAGCAGCACCTGCACGTCCACGCCGCGATCGGCGGCCTGAGCAGAGCCGCTGCGTGAGGTCCTCGTCCGGCACGAAGTACGCCGTCGTGATGCGCAACCGAACCTGTCGCGAGCTGGAGCAGCGTGCGGAACAGCAGCGCGACGTCGCTCTGGCCGGGTCCGGCGGCGCTGCGCACGCATTGCACGACGGCGTTCCCCTTCTGCTCCTGCTCGGGGAATCGATCCACGGCATCGTCGAAGAGATCCAGGTCCGTCTCGGCCCAGTCCGCCAGGAACGCGGCGCGGAGACCGTCCACTGCGGGTCCGTCGATCCGGAAGTGCGTGTCGCGCCATTCGTGCTCGTTGCGCGCATCGCCGGCCCACTCGTCGGCGATTCCCACGCCGCCGGTGAATGCGACGGCCTCGTCGATGACGAGCACCTTGCGGTGGGTCCGGTGATTCAGCCGTCCCGGTTTCAGGCGGGTCACCGGGCGGAACCACCGGATCGCGACCCCTGCTTCCTCCATCTCCTCGACCAGTGATCCGTCGATGGGGTGCGCGCCCCAACCGTCGAGCAGAACCCGGACCCGTACGCCGGCGGCGGCCCGGCTCGCGAGCGCCCGCGCGAAACGGGTCCCGATCTCGCCCTCCCAGTAGACGAAGGTCAGGAAGTCGATCGTGTGCTCGGCGTTCGCCATCGCGTCCAACATGGCGGCGAAGATCCGGTCGCCGTTGACGAGCACCTCGATCCGGTTCCCCTCCGTGGCGGCGACGCCGATGACGCCCTCGAGCGTCCGCCGCACGCGGTCGCGCTCGGCGCTCGCTGCGTCCACGTCGGGCTCTCGGTCGAACGTCGTCATGAGGTGAGCGATCCGGCGAGCCAGTCGTGGTCCTGGCTCCGGGCGTCGCTCGCGTCGGGATCGGACTCGGTGACCTTGGCGTCATCCTGCGGCTCGGCGTCGCCGGCGCGTACGGCTTCGAGCTGCGCCGCGACCGCGGCTCCGTACAGCACGGCGACCGCGGAGAGCAGCGCCCACATGAGGAGCGCCACCAGGCCGGCGAGCGGGCCGTAGGTCTGGCCGAATGAAGAGCTGAAGCTGAAGAACGCGGCGAGGCCCGCCGTGACCAAAACCCACAGCAGCACGGACACCGCCGAGCCGAAGGCCAACCACGAGGGATCGGGCTGACGACGGCGAGGACACCAACGGAACAGCATCGTGACCGCCGCGCCGGTCAGTGCGATGCCGAGCGGCCACCGCACCGCGTTCCAGATCGCGGAGATCGTGTCGTTGTGCAGGGAGTCGCCGAGGCTCCGGCCGAACGCCAGCGTGGCGAATGCGCACGCGCCGAGCGTGCCGGCGCTGAGGGCGAGCGCGAACGCGAACCCGTACTTCTGCACGGTCGGGCGGTCCTGCTCGATCCCGTACAGGCGGTTGAGTGCGCGTTCGAGCTGTCCCATCGCCGTGGTGGCTGCGATGAGCGCGCCGACCAGCCCGAAGGTCAACGCCGTGATGCGGCCCCCGTGCCCGTTGCGTTGGGCCTGTGTCACTGCCTGGGTGAGGAGCCGCCCCGCCGGGCCGGGCGCGGCGCCCTGCACGGTGCGCACGACGACCCGGCTGACCTCCGTCGTGGTCGAAGAGGCTGGCGAAGCCGACCAGCGCGATGAGTCCCTGGATCATGACGAGGGAGGTCATGAACGCGAGGGAGCGGGCGTGGCTGAAGCCGTCCGCGACCCGCAGCCGCAGGTACGCGTCGGCGAGGAGGCGTCGTCGCCCCGTCTGGACCAGCGTCTCCCGGGCGTCGTCGCCGTCGAGCTTCCAGGTCTCCGGTACGAGCGTCGCGGTGCTCACGATTCGGCCGGTACGCAGACGGTGATCGCCGCGGGCTCGACTCGCACCTTGAGCCGTTTCGTCGCCTTGCGGTCGCCCCCGTCCAGCTCATACGGCGCCTTGTGGCTCAGCCGGACGTCGACGCGCTGGGCGCGGGTCACCTCGACGAACTTCGAGCGAGTCGGCTGGCCGGCGAGCATGAGCGCGGCGACACGGGCCCACTGCCAGGGCGTGCTCGCGGTCACGACCCCGACATCGAGGATGCCGTCGTCGGGCGCGGCCTCCTGGAACGCCGTGACGCCGGAGCCGACCTGGCTCACATTGGCGAACAGGATGCAGCTCGCCTCGCCGTCGAACCACTTGCGACCGTCGACCCGGATGCGCGCGCGCTGCGGAGCGGACGCGGCGGCCTTGACTCCGGTCCATACATAGGCGGCTTTGCCGATTCGGTCCTTGAGGCCGCCGTCCGCCTCCTTGATCATCTCGGCATCGAGCCCGGTGCCGGCCATGACCGCGAACCGCTCGCCGTTGATCACGCCGACGTCGAGCACTCGCAGCGTTCCGTGCAGCGCGATCTGCACCGCCTGCTCGAGGTCCTGGGGAATGCCGAGGTTCGTCGCGAAGAGATTCGCGGTCCCGGCGGGCAGGATCCCGATCGTGGCGCCCGATCCCGCGAGCACATCGATGCAATGCTGCACCATCCCGTCTCCGCCCCAGACGAGGACCCGATCGGCACCTTGTTCGAGCGCCTGGCGGGCCCGCTTGGGCGCCTTCCGGCTCTTGTTCACCTCGAACCACAGAGGTGCGTCGATTCCCGCGGCGGCCAGGATCTTGCGCAACTCGGGCAGGCCGCGCCCGAGCTTCTTGCGGCGGTGCGCGATCACCGCCACGGTGGTCATGTCACGCCCTGAGGTTCGGCGAGCCCCGGATGCTCTGCGCCCGGGTGCTCGGAGGCGCGGGAGATGTGATCGGCCGCCACCGGTCCGCGCGCGGCGCCCTCGGGCTCGGGCCCGAACGAGGCCCGGATCGCGAGGGCGGCGAGCCAGAGGCAGGCGGCGCCGTACGCGAGCCCTGCAACGACATCGGTCGGGTGATGCATTCCCCGATACGTCCGGGAGAACGCGGCGCCGAGCCCGGCGACGACCGCGAGGGTCCAGAACGCCACCCGCCACCCGGTGCGGCGCGTGCACCAGGTGATCGCGAGCGCGATCCCCCCGTAGAGGACGACCGCGGCGGCGGTGTGTCCGGACGGGAAGCTCGATGTCGTCGGGGTCGAGTCGAGACGGAGCACATCGGGACGGGGCCGCGCGACGACGAAGTTGACGGTCAAGAACACCGTGATCTCGAGGATCAGGGCGATGACGATGAGGGTCGCGGCGCGGATCTGGCGGCGCCAGAGGAGGATGCCGACCGCAACGACCGCGATCGCGATGACGGGGAGCGTGTTGAGCGCGAAGGTCACGGCACCGGTCACCGAATTCGCGAGGTCACCGCGCTGGCCGACCAGCCAGCGATTGGCGCTGTTGTCCCATCGCCCGACGGATCTGTCGAGCACGTTCGTGATGAGCAGGCCGATTGCGATGAGCGAGACCACTATCGTGCAGTAGCCCACGAGCAGCACACGGAACGCCGCCCCGGTCCTGGTTTCCCGCCCGCCGTCGTTGAGCACGGAACCCGTTTACCCGCGTGCTCGAACGGGCAAACCGAACCCCTACGACGCGAACCGAAAGGCCGCAATGGAACCCGACGTCGTGGCGCTCTTCGTGGGGCTTGGTGCGGCGGTCCTCATCGGGGCGGTCGCCTGGGCGTGGCCCGCGTTCTCGGCTCCTCGCATCGCACCGTCCACCGTCCTCGACGAGGCAGAGCGACACCCCTCGCTGGCCCGTGTCCTGTTGTCCCGCGTCGATGCCGCGCGGCTGGGGGAGGTCGCGCTCGGCGGGGCGCTCGTGGCCGCAGTGATCGGCGGCGCGTTGATCGGGGTCCTCGCGTGGATGATCCGCTCGCACGCCGGTCTGGCGCGATACGACCTCTCGGCCGCCAACTGGGGCGCGACGCACGCGACGTCCGATTCGACGTCCGTGCTCCGCGACATCAGCCTGCTCGGGGGAACGTTGGGCTCGACGCTCGTCGTCGTGGTGGTGGCCGCCGTCGCGAGCGTTCGCCTCCCGTTCCGGCGCGTGATCACGTTCCTCGCGGTCGTCGTCATCGGCCAGTTGGTGCTCGCGAACTCCATCAAGGCCCTCGTGGCGCGGGCCCGCCCGGATATCGACCGCCTGACCGGATTCTCCGGTTCCTCGTTTCCGTCCGGACATGCCACCACCAGTGCCGCGGTGTTCGCGGCGGCGGCGCTGCTCCTGGGCTACGGACGCGGCCGAATCACGCGCGCGGTGCTCACGGGTGTGGCGGGTGGCATCGCGGTCGCCGTCGCCGCGACCCGCGTGCTGCTCGGGGTGCACTGGCTGACGGACGTTCTCGCCGGGCTTCTGCTCGGTTGGACCTGGTTCGCGGTGGTCTCGGTCGCCTTCGGTGGTCGACTCCTCCGGGTCGGCGAGCCGATTGCCGTGGCCGAACGGGCGATGGATCTTCCCGAGCCCGTCGGTCCGCGCGTCTGAGCCGCGGTGGTGCGTTTCGCGTAGACCATCCTCTTGACGGGAACCCACGCGCCACGCAGATTGGCAGAACGCTCGATCGTTCCTCGTGAACGATGCACCGGAGTCGGGCACGGCGAGGCGGAGCAACCTGTGGTTCAGCGCGGCGTAGAGCAACTCGAGAAGGGGATCCTCTTCGACGTGTACCCGCCGCGCCGCGCCGCGACCGAGCCGCGTCATTCGCCGCCGGCATCGCTCGCGGGTGCGCCGGGTCGTGCTGCTCTGCATCCTCCTGGCCGCCCTGGTCGCCGCGCTCGTCATCCCGTTCGGCTCGGACGGTGAACGTGCATCCGGGCGTGTCGTCGCCAGTATCGCCGCGGTGACGTAGCTCACAACCCGCTGACCACGCACACGCTCGCCAGGCACAGACCGAGAATGTGGAGCGGGCCGAACACGGTGCCGAGCTTCAGTCCGAGTGAGTCCTCCGCGAATTCGTCCCGCACCTCCTGACGCCAATTCATCGTGTCCTTGACGATGAGCAGTCCCGACGCGACGGCCAGCACCGTGGCGGCCGTGGTGTCGATCCACGGCGTCAACGTCGAGACGGTCAGCGCGAAGCCCACTCCGAGCAGGATGGGCCCGTGCATGAGTCCACCGAGGTGCACCATGGTCAGGTACTTCGGCACCTCCGGTGCGCCGCGCTGTCGGACCAGCGCCATGGGGATGCCGGAGAATCCACCCACCAACAGGTTGATCATTCCGGCGGCGATCAGGATCTTGCTGGCGGTCGACATCGTGCGTCTCTCCCTGCAGGCTGGATGTGATGGTCGTGGTCCGGCGGCGGCGCTCGCCGACAGCCTCGGCGGCCTCGGCGGCCTCGGCGGCCCGGCGGCTCGACGGGGAGACCGCCGAGCCGCCGCAGCGCGACCAACCGCAACGGCTGGCAACAGGTCAGTCCCGCCGGATGACGCCGCAGCCGAACCGGTCGCCCGCGTTGCCGGTGCCCTGGGTCTTCGCCAGCGCAGTGGATCCGGCCGTGTACTGATCCGCGGCCGGGCCGACCGGGACGTTGCCGAAGTTGTCCGGGCCGGCGTGCAGCACCACGGCGCGGCCGACGACCTCGCGCGGGGTGAGCTTGTCCACCACGACCCGCAGCTTCGCGGTCCCGTCGGCGTTGACGAACACGCTCGGGAGGTCACCGGCGTGGTGGCCGTGCAGCTCGGTCGGATCCTTCTTCCAGTGACCGTCCGCCGACACGAACCAGGTCGACGACGGCTGGTCCGCGTCCGCGATGCACCCGTCGCCGTTCGTGCTCGTGTCGTTGGCGTGGATGTGGATGCCGTGGAACGCCTCGACGGCCGCGGTGTTGCGCAGCCAGATCGTGACCGCGGTGCCATGCGATTCGCGGTCGTCGGCGAACGAGACGGAACCCAAACGGGTGCCGTCGGCGCCGCGGAGCGACGCTCGGGCCCACCGTTCGTGGGCGCCGGCCGTTCCTCCGGTGAATGCAACGACGCCGGCGCCGAGCAATCCGACGGCGGCGATCCCCGCGATGGTGGCTCGCATCGTGTTGGGCATGGTCCCTCCCTGTCCCGGGTCCTCAGTGACCCGCTCACCCGGACAGACGGAGCGAGACCCGGGCGCGGGTGACAGGCCCGTGGAAGGATTCCGCGATGGCAGTGGATGCGTGGGGGGCACGCATCCACGACGCGCTCGTGGCGGCGTGTCACCCGCGGGACCCGGTCGGTGCGTCTGTCCCCGTAATGGCCGCCACTGGGTTCCTCGCGCCGTGGTTCCGCTCGGATGCGCTGCCGATCCGCTGGGAGCAGACGGTCGGCGCCGCCGAACCCACCACCGGGGTCGACGTCGACGCCCTCGTCATCACCCTCTTCCAGCAGGAGGGCCAGTCGCTCGTCCGCCTGGCCCGGATCTTCGTGGACGACCGCAACGCGGCCGAGGACCTGGTGCAGGAGGCCTTCATCCGGCTCGCCCGCTCCGCGCACCGCATCCAGGACCCGGCCAAGGCGCGCGGCCTACCTGCGATCCATCGTGCTCAACCTCGCCCGCGACAACAACCGTCGCGGCCTCGTCTCGCTGCGCCACCACCTGCCCCAGGACGAACGGCGCGCGTCGACCGAAGACGAGATCGAGCTGCAGGAAGACCAGCAGCAGGTCATCGACGCGCTGCGCGAGCTGCCGCACCGCCAGCGCACGGCGCTCGTTCTCCGGTACTACGAAGAGCTCGGCATCGATGACATCGCCGCGGCCATGGGGATCTCGCGGAACTCGGTGAAGACGCACCTCAAGCGCGGGCTCGCCGCGCTCGAGCCCCGGCTCGGCGACGAAGCCGACGCCGGGCCCGCGGCCCGCGCATCCGCCGCCCGGTCGGGAGTGCGCGCGTGACCGCGGTCGAGCAGCGGCTCCGCGACGCGCTCGCCGACGAAGCGGCGGCGCTGGACGAGAGCGACGACCTGTTCGCTCGCGTCGCGCTGAGCATCGACGACGACCGGCGGCTCCGCAGCCAGCGCCGCCGCCGCATTGCTGTGATCGCCTGCCTGGTCGGCGCGCTCGTCGCGATCGTGCTGGGCACAACGGAACTTACGAAGGGAGAGCTCGTCATGGACTGGTGGGTCTTGGAGATCCTGTGGTTCGTCGGGATGGTCGGCCTCGCGTTGTGGCTCGGTCCGTTCATCCGGCGATTCGGAAAGAGCTACGCGGCGGACGTGTTCCGGGCGAACCCGCGCACCGGCAAGAGCTTCATCGTGTTGATGGATGTGGCGTACTACCTGATCTTCTTCGCCTTCATCCTCTTCACCGTGCAGTTCGAGCCGGACTCGGACTGGGGCCAGACGGTCAGCGCAGCCCAGCTGCAGGCGTGCACCGTGCGCCTCGGCGGCATCCTGCTGATCGTCGGCGTCCTGCACGGCCTCAACGTGTTGATGCTGCCGATCATCGGTCGGATCCTCACGCTGAACCGGCGCCTGGACGAGGACACCCCACCGCCGGCCCGCGCCCACCAGGACTGACGCGTCGCGCATGTCTCTCCTGCTCCTGCTCGTCCCGTTCGCGCTCGCGTTGGTGGTCCTCTCGGTGCTCGGCTTCGCCGGGTTCGGCCCGCTGACGGACGACCGCCGGGCGGATCGAGACGGGATCGTGGGTGCGGTCGGTCCGGCGGTCGGGTTGCTGCTCGGGCTCGGGCTCATCGCTGGCGCCGTCCTCGCCAGCGTTGCTCTCGGCTTCGGCGGTGACGCGGACGGTGACGGCGCGGACGACGAGCAGGGACCGCGCCCACGGTCCTCACGACCGCGCCGAGCTGCGACCGCGCCGAGCGCGACCGCGCCGAGTACCGGCGCGGCGGAATCTTCGGCTCCACCGGCCGGAGCGGGGAAGACACGCCGAGTCGCGACACTCGGCCCGCACGTCATCATCGGGGCCGACGACGGCGAGGGCTTTCCCGAGTCGTACGGCGTCGCCGACCGGTTGCAGCCCGGTACGGTCCTGAGCGTCATCGCCCACGGGTTCGAGCCGTTCGAGCCCGGTACCGCAGAGCAGTGCGCGCCGACGATCTCGGCGCGGTGCTTCAACCAGATCCCGGTGCAGTTCGACGAGGACGGCGTCGCGCGCTTCCAGTACCTCGTCAGCCCCGATTTCCAGAACGGCGCGGCGCCCGCCGGGCGGTGCCGGGTCGGCACCGCGCCCTGCACGATCGTCGTGCGCTCGATCGACCGCGAGCGGTGGGGTCAGCTCCAGACGATCTTCGGCGAAGCCGCCCCACCGCCCGGGCGCATCACGGTCACCCCGGCCGACGGCCTCTCACTCGACGGCCAGACCGTCACGGTGACCGTGCGGGACTACCCGCCCGGGGCCACGGTCCGGGCGATGCTCTGCGCGGCCCCCGCGGCGACCCTCGACCGGTGCGGCCGGCCGGGCCCGGAGGCGCCGCTCGTCGTCGGCCCGAATGGCACCGGGAGCACCGAGCTCCTGATCGAGCCCGGTGACGTCGGGGCGGCGCGCGCGTCGTGCACCCGCGGCAGTGACTGCGGCATCGCGGTGGCGTCGCGTGATGTGTTCACCCGAGCCCCTGCCGTCCCGATCTCCTTCGCCGGCCGCGCCGGCGCGGACTACGACCCGACGCGCCTGGCGCTCGGCCTCGCCGGGGCCGCGATCCTCCTCGCGGATCGCGGCGTGGCTCGTCTTCCGTACGGACTGGTCCGCGGTCGGCGAGGCGGCGGCGCCGGAGATCGACGACGCCGAGTACGCCGACCTCGACGCGATCATCGCCGCGCTCCCTCCCGAGGAAGACGAGCTCGTCGACGTGTAGCGAGGACCTGCTCGTCGGTGCGCGGTGACGTTCGACGCGGTGAGGTCCGGCGCGGTCCCGCGCCCTGTGCCCGGTAGGTGCAGCGGGTCCGCACCGGGTGATCCGTGCCGTTGTTCGCTCCGCTGTCACCCGGGCCGGCGCCGCCGTCGTCTGTCGGTACGAGAGCCGAGGGTTCACCGAGACGAGGATGGCGCATGGGCACGAACGTGATCGAGATCGCCGGGCTGCGCAAGGAGTACCGGCGCCGCCGGGGCACGACGGTGGCGGTGGCCGGGCTGGACCTCGCCGTCCCGGCGGGCGGGGTGTTCGGCTTCCTGGGCCCGAACGGCTCGGGGAAGACGACGACGATCCGCTGCGTGCTCGGGCTGGCCCGGCCGACCCGGGGCTCGGTGCGCCTCCTCGGCCGGCCGGTCCCCGACGGGCTCGCCTCGTCGATGCGCGGCGTCGGCGCGATCGTCGAGACGCCGGCGCTGTTCCCGACGATGTCGGGCCGGGAGAACTTGCGGCTGCTCGGAGCGATCGACCGCATCGGGCAAGCACGGGTCGAGGCGGTGCTCGAGCAGGTCGGATTGGCCGAGCGCGGCGGCGAGCTTGTGCACAAGTACTCGCTCGGGATGCGCCAACGGCTCGCGCTCGCGGCGGCCCTGCTGAAGGACCCGGCGCTGCTGATCCTCGACGAACCGGCGAACGGCCTCGACCCGGCCGGCATGCGCAGTGTGCGCGAGCTCTTCCGCGGGTTGGCGGAGGAGGGACGCACGGTCTTCGTGTCGAGCCATCTGCTCTCGGAGATCCAACAGACGTGCGACCAGGTCGCGATCCTGAGTCGCGGTCGCTGCGTCACGCACGGCACGGTCGACGAGGTGAACGCAGCCGCCGGGTCACCGGGCCGCCATGCTCGTGACCGTCGACGACATCGGCGGCGCGCTCGCCGTGCTCGAGCGCGCGGGCATCCCGGCGGAACGGGCTGACGGCCCAGCTCCGCGTCAGCCTCCCCGCGTCGGAGGCGACGCGCATCAGCCGCACCTTGGGTGAGCACGGCCATTGGGTGAGCGACCTGCGCCCGGACGAACGCAGCCTCGAGGACCTGTTCCTCGAGCTGACCGACGATCTCGGCGACCCGTCCGAGGCGGACGCTGCGACAAGCGAGCTCGAGGAGGTCGGCGATGAACCTGTTGGTGGTCGAGATGCGCCGGGCGCTGCGCCGGCGGGTGATCCGGGTGCTGGTGCTCATCGCGCTCGGCTGGTGCGTGTTCGCGGGCGTCATCGCGTTCCTGAGCTCTGCGGGCAAGACGGTCGCGGAGCTCCACGCCGGGGCGCGACGCATCCGGCGGTGCTCGCCGACTGGTGGGTGGCCGGCAACGGCGACAACGGGGTGACGACCGCCGCGGTGTTCCTGCTCATCGGCGGATTCTTCGCCGGTGCCGCGGTCGCCGGCGCCGAGTGGCGGGCGGGCACGATCACGACGGTCCTCACGTGGGAGCCGCGACGGGTCGCGGCTGAACCTCACCCGCACGGCAGCGTGCGGGATCTGCGCGTTCGCCATCGCGTTCCTGCTGCAGGTGGTGTTCTTCGCTTCGTTCCTCCCTGCGGTGCTCTCGCACGGCAGCACCAGCGGCGCCGAGACCAGCTGGTGGTTCTCGCTGGTGCTCGCGATGCTGCGCACGTCGTTGGTCACGTCGCTCGCGGCGATGCTCGGGGTGGCCCTCGCGACGCTCGGTCGCAACACCGCGTTCGCCCTCGGCGCGGTCTTCGCCTGGGTCGCGGTGGTCGAAGGGCTCATCCGCGGCCTGCGACCGTGCGTGGGCGCAGTTCCTCTGGGGCGAGAACATCGCGACCACGGTGCAGTGGGCCCAGCTGCAGAAGGTCGAGTTCACCCGCGGCCCGCTCCTCGCGCTGGCGACCGTCGTCGCTCTACACCGCCGTGTTCGTGGTCGCGGCGACGATCTCGTTCCAGCGCCGCGACATCGCCGGGTCCTCGTAGCGCCGACCTCATAGCGGCACTGGCAGGTCCGGGGTTACATTGCCCGCCGTGACCCGTGATTACCGCAGCATCGTCTCCGACAACCACCGCTGGCAGGCGTTCACCCACCGGCCCGGGGACATCTTCGTGTGCACCCCACCGAAGTGCGGCACCACCTGGATGCAGACGATCGTGGCCACGCTGCTCTTCCCGACCGGGGGTCTGGAGGGGCCGGTCACGGTGGTCGCGCCGTGGATCGACGCCCGGTTCGAGCCGCTCGACGAGGTGATCGCGCGACTCGATGCCCAGGACCACCGGCGGTCGGTCAAGACCCACACGCCGGCGGACGGCATCCCGTGGTTCCCGACCGGCAAGTACATCGTGGTCGGGCCGGGACGGGCGCGACGCGTTCATGTCGTTCGTGAACCACCTGCGGAACATGCGCCCGGACCGGGTTGGCGACCTGGCGGGTACTGCGATCGAGGAGGGCATCGACGCTCGGTGCGATGCCGTCGATCGACGACGAGCACGCGTTCTTCGCCGAGTGGCTGGCCGCCGGTGACCTGTTCCACCACATCGACACCTTCTGGGCGCAGCGGGACCAGCCGAACATCCTGTTCGTCCACTACGACGACCTGTCGGCGGACCTCGAAGGCCAGATGCGTCGCGTGGCCGCGTTCCTCGAGCTCGACATCGACGAGGATCGCTGGCCCGACCTGGTGGAGCGCTGCACGTTCGCGTCGATGAAGTCCCGCCCGGACGAGATCGCGCCGTTCGACCGGATGTTCGTCGGTGGCGCGGACTCGTTCCTCTACAAGGGAACCAACGGCCGCTGGCGCGACGTCCTGACGGCGGACGAGCTCGCGGCCTACGACCGGCGCGTCGCCGAGCTCCTGCCGCCCGACGCCGTCACCTGGCTCGCCGGACGGACCCAGGCGGTCACCGGCTCGTAGCGGCGCCGCCGGCTAGTGGCAGGCGCGGGTCCCGCTGTCCTTGACCGCGCCGTTCTGGTCGACGAACTGCCACGAATACGTGTTGTTCCCCGAGCTGGAGCTTCAGCACGCCGAAGGTCGAGAGCCGGACCGCGCTGTTGGGCAGCGGCGACCCGAACCCGTCGAGGTTGCGGCCACCGGTGCCGACCACGATCTCCTGCACGCCGTTCGCGTTGGCCGCGCCCGACGGCAGCTGCGGATTGAAGCGCTCGTAGCTGTGCTCGTGGCCCGGCGAGGGTGAGCTCGGCGCCGTAGTCCTGCAGCGCGTTCCAGAACGGCGCGACCGGCGTGTTGCTGTAGCTCGACGAGAAGCGCGGGTGGTGCCAGGTGGCGATCACGCACGGCCGCGACGTCGCGGCGAGGTCCGCGCGCAGCCACTGCTCCTGGGCCGATCCCGCCGCGCACGAGACGACGTCGCAGTTGGAGTTCAACACGACGACGTGCCAGGTGCTGCCGACGTCGAAGCTGTAGTAGCCCTTGCCCGGCTGTGCCGGCCGCCGCGCCGAAGTAGCTGAAGTAGGCGCTGGCGCCGGCGGTGCCGTACTCGTGGTTGCCGACCGCCGGCCGGGTCTTGGACTTGATGCGGCCGTAGCTCGGGTCGTACGCGCTCTGGAAGTCACTGAGCGCGCCGTTCTCGTACTGCTCGTCACCCAGCGCGAGGAAGAGCTGGTTGCTCGGGTCGTTGACGATGAGGTTCGACACCGCGAGCTGGCGGCAGCTCGAGGACGACACCGAGCTGCCGGCCTTGCAGGCCATGTCGCCGACTGCGGCCACGTTCACGACCGAGCCGTCGGGCGGCGGCAGCGTGGTGGTGGTCGTCGTTGTCGTCGACGTGTCGGTCGTGGTGGTGGTGGAGCTCGTGCTCGTGCTCGAGCTGGTGCTCGGTGCTCGAGCTCGTGCTCGGTGGTGGAGCTGGTGCTCGAGGTGTCGGTCGAGCTCGTCGTGCTGGAGGAGCTCGACGAGTCGCGGGGTGAGCGTCGTGACGATGAGCTGGGGCGCGCTCGCGCCTCGCCTCACGGCTGTCGTAGTACGCGCCGTCGTCGTTGGTCGAGCGCAGGCCGAGCGTGAGCACCCCGCCCGTGGTCACGGCACTCGTCACCGGAACCTCGACCCAGGTGTTGCGCTTGACCGCAGCCCATGGCCGCGACGGTCGGACCCCAACCGGTCGGCCGGTTGTTGTACGTGATCCCGTTCTCGGTCCACGGCGTCTCGGTGACCCGCGCGACGATGCCGCCGGCCGGGCTCCCCGCGTCGGTGATGTTCGCGACGTGGATGCGGAGGCGCGCGTCCTGGACCGTGCCGGAGAGCGCGGTGAGGTCGAAGCGCATGAAGCTCTGCCGGATCGGCGACGCGTCGGCGAGGAGTCGCGTGTTGGTGCCGAAGTTCTTGTTCGCCGAGCGTGCTCTCGACGTACGAGTCCGCGACCGGACGTCAACGTTGCGCTCACCACCTCGGAGCTCGCGCTGCTGACGTTGTGGATGACCACCAACGTCGTCGTCGCGACCAGGAGCGCCGCGGCCAGTGTGATCACGCGCCATCCGGCGCGGCCTGTGGTGCGTCCGTGCACTGCCATGGTGTGACCCTAGAACGACCGGCTTCCGCCGCAAAGCACCTTCTCGGCGTTTCGTCGCCGTTTTTGCCGCGGGCAACCCTGAGCGATTGGTGCAAACCCGACGAAGACACGCTGCCGCGATTCGGACTATCCGGGCTCCCAGTGGCCGATGACGGTGACGGCGGCCGCCGAGCGCGACGAGCGCCCGATCCTGCGGCGGGTTGCCGAACTGCGGCGGGAGCGCGGCGGCGTCGACGTCCAGGACGTCGCGTCCGTTGCGAACGACGATGGAACCGTCGGTCGTCGTGTTCGCGACGAGCCCCTCACCGAGCATCGGCGACTCCGGTCGTCGACCCCGACATGCGCGCCTGCTCGTCGAAGTAGTCGCGTGCGCCGCGGCTTGGTCCGCGAACCGCTTCACGGAGAACGCGAGCGATCCGTCGGCGAAGACGTACCGGCACGACGGAGAGCGTCTTCGTCTGCTCCGGTGTCCGTGACCTCGACCGGGCGTGGCGCCGAGGCTCGCCGCCAGCTCCGCTTGCGCGTGCGGTGCTGCAGAACACGTGCGCGGGAAGCAGCGGGTCGTCGTGCTTCGGTCGGCGTGGTATCCGAGCGTCGACGAGTCGCACGCGGTGAGCGCCGAGCACCAACAGCAGCGCCGACGATCGTGATGGCTACCCGGCTCCGCCCCATGAGGAAACAACCTATCGTCGCCGGCGAGGGACGCGGTCTCGCGTCGGCCGGATGCGCGGCGACGAGGTGGGCGGAGGGACGACGGGCTCAGTGGCCGGCGAGCCGCTCCACGATCGGCGCCATCGCGTCGACGCTGTCGTCGTTGCAGACGTAGTACGAGAGCTGCCACCGGTCGCGGCGCTCGATGAGCGTGTCGGCGATCTCGTCGACGGTGCCGATGAGCACGTAGGGACTGGAGAGCACGACGTCGGGTCCGGTGTCGGTGCCTTCCGGGACGTCGAGGCCGGCGGCGATGGACGTCGCGAGCTCCGACCCGGTCGTCGGTCGATGATGAGGAACGGCGCGACGATCGACAGCTCGAGGTCGTTGAAGCGCGCGCCGGCCGACTCGCGGATCCAGCCGAGCTTGCGGTCCGTCGCCTCCGCGGTCGCGTCGGCGACGTTCTGGTCCTCCCACGCCTCGTTGCTGCGCCGCACCGGGTTGATGCCGATGATGTCCGCCTCGCGTGCGGCGAAGCGCAACAGCCGCTCACCGCCCGCGCCGATCATGATCGGCGGGTGCGGCTGACTGCACCGGCTTGGGGAGCCCGTCGTGACGCGGTGATCGTGTAGTGCTCGCCGGTGAACGTGAACGGTCCGTCGGCGAACAGCCCCTTCATCACCTGCACCCCTTCGATCATCCGCGACACGCGTACGCCGGGCGGGTCGAACGGCATGCCGGCCTGCTCGTAGTCGGGCGCCATCCAGCCCGCGCCGATGCCGACGTCCACCCGTCCGCCGGAGAGGACGTCGATCGTCGCCAGCTCCTTGGCGAGGACGAGCGGGTGGCGGTAGTCGTTGTCGAACACGAGGCAGCCGACCCGCAGCGTGGTGGTCGCCGCCGCGGCCGCGGCCATGGCGGCGATCGGTGCGAGCTGGTCGTCGAAGTGGTCCCGCAGCAGCAGGGTCGAGAACCCGATGTCCTCGTAGCGGCGGGCGGCCTCACTCCAGGCCTTGCCGTCAGGAGCATTCGACGTGTGGACGCCGAAGCGGAACGGGCGCGGATTCGCCATGGGAACCTCCGACTGCTGGGTGCCCCGACTCTAGGCACCCGCGGCCGGTCTCGCTGCACGCCGGGACCGTGCGCCCGGATTGCGCGTGCTGTGCCGTCAGCCGGTGGCGCTCGTCGCCATCGTGTCCTGGGCGAGCCACGCGAGTCCGTCGGCTGAGCTCGATGCGCGGCCGCCAGCCGGTGCTCGTGATGATCCGCGACGGATCGCTGACGAGGTGGCCGTCGTCGACGCGCATGCAGCGCGGGATCGGACTCGTGCACGCCGGAGACGCCGGCGATCCAGGCGAGCCGGCCGATGAGCTGGGCCGACCGAGGTGCCGACGCCGGTTCCGACGTTGTACGCCCAGAAGCCCGGACGCCAACGCGCCAGCCGCACCAGCGCCTCGGCGACGTCGTAGACGTGCACGTAGTCGCGCTTCGGCCAGGTGTTGCCGACGCGCAACGGCTCCGAGCGCCAGAGCTGGTCCATGAGCGTCGGCATGACGTGCGAGGTCCGGTTGCCCGGGCCGTAGACGTTGAACAGCCGCGCCGCCGCCACGCACACCCGGGGGTGCGCGGCCGAGAAGCGGCGCATCGACCGTTCCATGCGGAGCTTGGACTCGCCGTACACACCGCGTGGCGCGATCGGCGCGTCCTCGGTGATCACCTCGTCTTCGAAGCCGTAGACCGCCGCGGTGGAGCACGCGATGACGGCCTCGAGCTCGGACAGCCCGTCGCAGACCTTGAGCAGCCAGCGGGAGCCGTCGACGTTGACCCGGACCGACTCCTGCGGATGCGCCTCGGTGTACGGCCGGTGGTGGATCGCCGCGGCGTGGAACACGACCGTCGGCTCGAAGTCCCGGATCGCGTCGGCCGCGGCCTGGCTGCCGAGGCTGTCGATGACGACGTGGAGCATGTCCATCGGCAGCGGCATGACGTGGCCGAACCGCAGGTCGTCGACGATCAGGACCTCGTGGCCGGCGTCGAGCAGGACCGTGTGCAGGCGCGTGCCGATGAAGCCCGCTCCCCCCGTGACCAGTGCCCGCATCGTCCTGCCTCCCCGACGTCCGGAAACTACCGGAATACGGACAAACAGGGCATGGTCAATTCGGATCATTCACGGCCCCACGCCGGCTCGCTGACGGCCCGCGCCCGTGCCGTAGGCCGTCCGGCCCGGAACGGCGAACGACCCTCACCGCATCATTGAGGTGAGGGCCGTTCCCTGACGACGTACCGGCGGTCGCCCGCCGGTTGAATGGCTCCCTACCGCCGCCCGAACTTGGGGTCGCCCTGGAGGACCAGGATCTCGACGTGCGAGTCACCGTTGCGGTCGAAGTAGCGCTTGGCTGACGCACGGCGACGGCATCGCGATCTTGGCGCCGCGCTTGAACGTGTGCCACCGCCAGTGCCACCAGAAGCGACCGTGGTACCGCAGCGACATGCAGTCGGGCACGAGCACCGGCGCGATGCGTCGTGTCCTCCTTCTGCACCCACACCCGGAACGCCGGACCGAAGCGCCGCACGACCGACTTGTCGATGCTGATGTCCAGCACCGGCGGGTGCTGCGGGTCGTCGTAGCCGCCACCGAACGGCGAGAGGGTCAGGAGCCGGCCCCGGCAGAGCTGGTTGCCACAGAACGTCGGCGTGCTCACCTCCGTCGTGAGCGAGATCGGCGCACCCGAGCCGGTGTTCGGCAGCGTGAAGCTGCGCCGCGGTCGGGTTGGCCGGCGTGGCGTCGCCCGTGGTGATCGTGCCGCCCGGCGGGACGTAGCCGGACGCCTCGCCACCGGTCGGTGCGACGACGGTGGAGCCGGGAAGCGGCCCGGCCGAGCCGGTGCCGGACTGATCCGACGAGACGTCCGCCGACGGGGCGAACAGGCCCGGCGGGAAGCCGGCCGGCACCTGCACCGTGACCGGGATGGTCACGGTGGCGCCCGAGGCGATCGTGCCGAGCGAGCAGGTCAACGTAGCCGGACCCGCCGTGCAGGTCCCCTGCTCGGGGTTGCTCGACAGGACGGTCGCGCCGGCCGGGAAGGTGATCGCGAGCCCGACGTTGGTCTCGGTGACGTCGCTCGTGTTCGTCACCGTGAACGTCTGCAGGACGTTGTTGCCCGAGGTCACGGTCGGCGGTTCGCTCGACTCGTCGACCGTCGGTCCGGTGGTCTCCGGCGCGGTCCACGTCTTCGTGGCCGACGCGAGCGCCTCACACGGCGGCGTGTCGGTCTGCTCGTAACACGCGGTGATCGTGTCGTCACCCGGGTTGTTGCCGGTGTAGGTGAACGTCGCGACACCGCTCGCGTCGGTCTGCGCCGATCCGGTCGTCGGGTTCACGCCGGTGACGGTGAAGGTGATCGGACCGTCGTCGACCGGCGGTGCTGTTGTCGGTGAGCGTGGCCGTCACGGTGTGCTCGGTCCCGACCGGGTTGGTCGCCGACGCCGGCGTGAGGTCCGAGGTGGAACTGCCGACGGTAGCACGCAGTCCGGGTCGGCGAGGTCGATGAGGCCGTCACCGTCGTTGTCGATGCCGTCGTCGCAGACCTCGGTGGTGACCGCGGCCTGTGCCGGTGACCGAGATCACCGCCAGGAAGAGGTTGTCGTCCTGCGACGGGTTCGTCGTGTTGATGACGAGCGAGGTGTCGCCGGCGCTGAGGAGCGGCGCGAGGTTGTAGAGCTCGTCGTCGGTGCCCGGTGGTCGGACGACGTGCCGTCGGCCGGGTTGTCGATGCTGTCGCCGACGCCGCCGACGGTGATCAGCGCGCCGTTGTTGAGCACGCCGTCGTCGTAGTTGCCGGCGCAGCTGGTCAGCGGAACGTCGTTCACGCGTGACGGTCGAGAACTGACCGCCACCGCAGTCGTGGCCGGCGGCCGCCTGGGCGCTGAACCCGATGCCGAGCGACATGATCGCCGAGAAGCCGGGAGCCGCCGGGTTGATGCGGCGCGGCGAAGTTCAAGGTGGTCTGGTCACCGAGCTGCTTCGACCCGCCGTCGAGCACCGCGACGGTGACCTCGGGGCTGGCCGGGTTGGAGTAGATGACGACGAGCGCGACGCCGTCGAGGTTCGGCGGGTCGGTGTTGACCGCGAAGTCGGTGATGCCACCGCCGGCTCCCGACCTTGGCCGCGACCTGCGCGGTGACGTCGCCGCGCGCCGTCGACAGACCGGAGTTGCCGGGCTCGGAGTTGGCGAGGAAGTCGAGCACGACGCTCGTGCCGTCGAAGTCGATGGTGCGGTCGGCCTCGGGCGGGTGTCGGCGTCGCCGAAGTACGTGCCGTAGAGGTAGGCCTGCACCACCGTCGAGCCGGCGGGCACCTCGGCCTGCACCGTGCCACCGGTCGTGTTGTCCTGACCGAGGCCGTCGGCCGAGTAGCCGCCGTGACCGACGAACGTCGCCGGTGTCGCGGGTGCGGGCTTCAGCAGGTTCAGCGTCGCCGACGCCGGCCCCGAGCTCACCAACATCGCCCCGACGAGTGCCGCTGACAAGAGAAGTGGCGCGCACGCCCTCCGCAGTCGTCCCATGATCCAGCCTGCCTTCCAGCCTCTGTTGCCCCGAGTTGCGCTCTGCGACAGCAAGCAGCCCGCCCGCCCCACAAGTCCGTGCTTTCTAGATCAGATTCATCGCCGAAGCAATGAATTGCCCGGATTTGTATGACTTCGCAATGCTCCGCCGGGCCGAGAATAGAGGGCAGCCACCACCGCTTGTCAGCAATCTTCGTGTCCCCCGACCGCGTGGCGTGAGATTCGCGACCTTCCGCGGTCCGGCACGATCAGTCGCAGTTCCGGCGTCAGGTCATCTCCGTCCCGTCGGGCCGCAGCACCCGCAGCTCATGACCGTCGAACTTCACCGATCCACCCGCGCCGGTGCACGACCCGGTGGTGGTGGTGATCGCAGAAGAGGATGAGTCCGTTCAGGTCGGTGCGCCCACCGCAGATCCCACGGACGCACGTGATGCGCCTCGCACCAGCCCGGCGGTCGATCGCAGCCGGGGAACCGGCAGCCACTCGTCGCGGGCGACGACCGCCCGGCGCAGAGCCGGCGGGGGCGTGCGGTGCGCCCGGCCGACATCGATCGGGAGCGAATCGGGTCCGGTGACGACGCGACTGATGGAGCTGTCGCAGAGCACCCGCTCGATGTCCTGCGGGTGAATGGGCCGGTGAACTGCACCGTCGCGCCGACCGAGTACGCTCACCGGTGATCGTGTTCCAATCGAGAACGATCGAGAGCTGCACGGTCGGCTTCTTCACGTCACTGATGTGGGCGAGCGCGACCTTGGCAGATCAAGACCAGCGCGTCGGCCATTCGTTGCGCCGTGGTCCGGCCGTCGTCGCTCGGTGGGTCCATGTAGGCGTGCAATGCGGTCGCCACCGTCTCGGCCGCGAGGTCCGTGAACTCACCGGACAACACCGTGCGCCCGTCGAAGGTCTTGGCGAGAAAGAGCCCGTCACGGTCGCCGGGTTGGGTTCCGTCGGCGAGCGCGAGATTGCGGAAGTGCTTCGTCGCTTGGCGGAGCCGGCGCAGGTCGGCGTCGCGCGCCAGACGCGAGCAGCTCCGGTTCCACCGCCACGAGCTTGTCGTCGTGACCTGCCACGCGAGCGCCGGCGATCGTCCGCAGCGCGCCGGTGGTGATCTCACCGTCGCGCCAGGCCCGCCCGGTCTCCGCGAGCAGCTCGCTCACCTCGCCGCACTCGATCGCCGTCTTGGCATCGCCTTCGCGCATCCCCGCGCGATGGCGCAGGAACGAGGCGGTCGATGCCGCGCCGTCCACGCTGCCGACCCCGCGCTGGTGGCCGGCCCAGGCCAGTGACGCGAACACACCCTCCTGCCGATCCATCTCGCGCCGCAACGCGACCATCTCGTCCGCCAGCGCGTGATCGGAGAGCAGCGCGGGATCCAGCTGCCGCGAGCACATCGACCACCTCGCGCAACGCCTCGACGGCGTGCTCAACCGCGACGAGCTCAGCAATGGCCACGCGCACTCCCATCAAGTCGAAGGATTCAGACGAGCTGGAGGCCGTGACCTCGAGTCCCGCACCGGAGAGCTGATCTCCGGTGCCGGTCCGCACACTCTATACGAACGTACGTTCGTATAGCAAGGACTTCCTCGAAGTTCTTGCGGAGTGTGTCGCTAGGCGAGAGTCACGGCGAGCGCGTTGCGCCCGGGTCATGCAGCTCGCCGGGCACGACGCGAGCGCCACCGCCCCGAACCTTGAGTTGGGTGCCATTGAGCCCTTTAGGTCCGTCTACCCCGAACCGAATTGGATGGGATGACGTCCACTCCGCTTGCGGCCGCGCAGGTCGGTGAGTTTCATTTCGCGAGGTCGGGCGCGCTCGCAGAGTTCTCCGGCCAAACGCTGAGTGGCGTCGACGCGGTGGGGACGGCGACGACCTACGAGGTGAGCGGGCCATCCGGCATCGGTCTGCAAATCGCCGACGTCGTCTGGAACGTGAATCGAGCGCGATGTGCGAGTCATCAATCGCGGCTCGTCTCCGCAGATCTTCGATCGGTTATGCCAAGGCCTCCGCCTCGGAGTCTCACGGCTTCCTTCGGGCAATCTGTATTGCGAGCTGCGCCAAGCCCGGCTGAAGACGGACGGTCGCTCGAACATGTTCCGCGCCTCGCAGGAAGAGCTCGACCGTGGCGCTGGCGTCGGAACCGTTGTGACGTTGCGCAACTTCGGCGCGACCGACATCGGGCCGCGCCAGGTGCTGCTCGGTGACACGACCAACCGCCGGCTCTACTGGTGCGTTGTCTTCCCACCTGATGCCGGGCTCATTCCTCTGGTCGCGTACGTGCTGACGCGAGTTGCACCATTGCACTACGGCGTTACGACCGAGTAGCTCCCGCGGCCAGCGCCTACCGCTTCGGGCGGCCCCGGCTGCGGCGCCAGTGCTCACTGCTGACCCGCTTGCGCCACATCGGGTCCTCGGCCTCGGCGCCGGCTGGCGTGGGCTTCGAGCTGGTCGGCTTCCTCGATGAGCTCGGCGGCCCGGTCGGAGTCCGGCGCGTGCGCCCGCAGCGTCGCCGCGGTGGAGAGGAGCGAGGCCTGCGCGGCGCCGTAGTCGCCATCGTCAACCGCCTCGATCGCCTCCTTGCGAGCCCGCGCCGCCTGCAGCAGCCAGACCTCTTCGGTGACCTCGTGGTCCACGGCCGCGGTCGCGGCTTCGTCGGCGCTCACCAGGTTGACGGTCACCGGGATCGTGAGCTCGTGCACGACGACCTCGTCGCCGACCGCGACGTAGCGCAGCACGACGTCCGCGACCCGGGCCGGGCCGAGCGCGGCGAGCCCGGGGATGTGGAGGGCGAAGACGAGGCGCCGGCGCTCGCCGCCGTACGCGTCGCCGATCTGCACCTGGATCCCGTCGGCCACCTCGACGGCGGGGTAGTCGTTGAGCACGCCGAGGAGCTTCACCTCGTCGGTCGGGCGGATCTCGACGCTCGACGTTCTGCGCGACGAGCGTCGCGAGCCCGTCGAACTCCTCGGCGAAGATCCCGGGCGCGTCCTCGGGCGTCTCGGCGAAGTAGGTGTTGCCGTTCGAGGACTCGGCGATCGCGGTGAGCAGGTCCTCGTCGAAGCCCTCACCGAATCCGATCGTCGTCGTCGCGGCGCGGTCCTTGGTGCCGCCGGCGATCTGGACGAGCTGGTCGGTGATCGAGGATGCCGTGGTTCGCCAGGCCGTCGGTGAGCAGCAGGACGCGCCGGATCGCCGTCGCCGGTCGCCCGGTTGCAGCTCCTCGAGCCCCTTGAGCCAACCGCCGGAGAGGTTGGTGGCGCCGCCGAGATCGATCTGAGTCGATCGCGGGCAGCGAGGCGCGCCGGGTCGACGGGGGCGAGCGGCGCGACGAGCTGCACCTCGTCGTCGAAGGTCACGAGCGCGAGCTCGTCGGTCGGCTTGAGGTGGGAGACGAGGAAGCCGCGCGCAGTCGCGGGCCGCCTCGAGCTTGCCGTCCGTACATCGAGCCGGAACGGTCGACGACGAGCGCGAGATGCAGCGCGGGTCGGCCGGTGTCGGGCGCGGCGGGCGCCTCGAGCTCGAGCATGCAGTGCACCTCGTGCTCGCCTTCGACGGCGAGCAGCTGGTGGTCGAACCGGACGTTGGCATCCATGGAGGTCTCCTTCTTCATGCCGCGAGGACGGTCGCGGCGCTGTATGGTGGTCGAGCGGGATGACGGGAAAGCCATGGGCCCGCCAGCCGTTGGCCAGCGAACCGGGCCGGGCAACCACGATCACGCCCACCCCTGCCGTGCGCGTCGCACACGCGTGTGCAATGAAGACGTGGTCACCCGACCCGATCACGAGTCGCCCGAAGCGGCGGGCGACGAACTTGGGCGTCTGCGGTCTCGAGCAGCCGATGATCGGCGGCGTCAGGCCCGCTGGCCGTGCGGAGCGTGCAGCCGGCGGGCAGACGCCAGCCGATCTCCAAGCGCAAGATGCGGATTGACGGCGACGTGCACGAGGTCGCCGGCCTGCCAGTGGGCGAGCTCGAGGTAGCGGTCGAGAACGGCGATGGCCGTCTCGCCGTCCGCGTACGGATCGCCGACGAGGTTCTCGAGATCCACCAGGTGCAGAGTCCGGGTGGCCGTCGCGGTCGCGGGATCGTTGCCGTCATGTCGCACCTTCTGAGCTGGGGGAAGTACCTGCTCAGCAGTGTGCAAGGAGGGTGCGACGATTACGTCCGTGTGATTCGCAGGCGCGGTGGGGCGGCTTTGCTCAATCGGGTGTCGAGGACACGTTCCTCGGCTGGTCCACCGGACCGTCGGCGTCCGGACAACGGGTACCCCGGGCGAGGGGTTAAGAACGGCTCTCCGGAAGGAGCCGTAGATCACTTGCCCCAGCGTGTGAGCCGAGCGGCCGTAGCCTCTGAGCGTGGCGGTGGGCAGTGACGGGGAGCCGGGGCTTTACGACGCAGTGTTTACGCGGCGGTTGGCGCGGGAGCTCGTCGGCCTCGATCCTGAGCTCGCCGAACTCGATGACGCTGACCAGCCCCATAGATTCGCTCGGCACGTCGCGGACGTTCTCGCCGCGCACCTCTCGGATACTCGACGAGGTTGAGCGACCGCGGCTCGTCGGTGAGCTCGTGGCTGCCTTCGGCCGCGAGGACGAACAGGTCGAGGAACCTCCGCGCCTGCTCGTCGGAATTCCGAAGACCGACGCGCTTGGACTGCGCCGGCTTGCGGAGCGGCCAGAGATCCCCCTCTCGACACACGACCTTCTGGTCAATGGCCGCGGCGAGCCGCATCTCGCCGCGGAATTGAAGAAGGAGATCGGGTCCGCCGACCAGATCGATCTCATCGTTGCGTTCGTCCGCTGGTACGGCGTACGCCTCCTGTTCGATGCGCTGGAGGAGGCTCGCCGCAACGATGTCCGGGTGCGCTTGCTCACGACGACGTACACGGGGTCGACCGAGCGGGTCGCGCTTGACCGACTGGCTGAGCTAGGCGTGGAGGTCCACGTGTCGTACGACACCGCGATGACACGTCTGCACGCGAAGGCCTGGATCTTCCACCGCCGCACGGGTTTCTCCACTGCGTACGTCGGATCGTCGAATATCACGAGGTCTGCGTTGCTCGACGGTCGGGAGTGGAACGTCCGGTTGTCGAGCTCGGCATCACCGGCGCTGTTCGACAAGATCCGCGCGACGTTCGATACCTATTGGGCGTCCTCTGATTTCGAGCGCTACGACCCCGACCGCGACGGCGATCGACTCGACCTTGCGCTCGGACGCAGCGACAGCGCGGACGAACGGTCGCAGCTCTCGGGACTGACCCTTACCGCGTGGCCGTACCAGGACGAGATTCTCGAGGCACTCGACTCCGAGCGTCGCAATCACGATTCGTGGCACAACCTCGTCGTCGCGCCGACCGGTACCGGCAAGACGGTCGTCGCTGCTCTCGACTATCGCCGTTTGCGCGCTGAACTCGGTGGCGACCCGTCCCTGTTGTTCGTCGCCCATCGAGAGCGGATCCTCACTCAATCGCTGCGAACGTTCCGGGAAGCGATGAGCGACGGCTCGTTCGGCGAGCTCTACGTAGGGGGCAAGAGACCCGAACACGGTCGTCACGTCTTCGCGTCCATCCAAACGTTGCACGCGCAACGATCCGGCGAGCATCGACGCCGGGGCGTTCGATGTCGTCATCGTCGACGAGTTCCATCATGCTGAGGCTTCCACGTATCGGCGCCTCCTCGACCACTTGCAGCCGCGCGTTCTGCTCGCGCTCACTGCAACGCCCGAACGGTCCGACGGGCTCGACATCCGGCGCTGGACCGATGGGCGCACGGCGTTCGACATGCGTCTCTGGCACGCGCTCGACCGTCAGCTCCTCGCTCCTTTTCAATACTTCGGCGTCGCCGACACGACTGATCTTTCCGGAGTCCGCTGGGAAGCGGGCCAGTACCAGGCCGCTGACCTCGGTCGGCTCTACACCGGTGACGACGTTCGCGCTCACCTTGTCATGCGGCAGCTGGCCCGGATTGTTTCGGAGCCGCGTCGATATGCGTGCGCTCGCGTTCTGCGCGACCGTCGAGCACGCGCAATACATGGCCCGGTATTTCGACGAACGCGGCCTCCCATCGGTTGCGATCACGGGTGAGACCCCGGAGTCGATGCGGAACGAGCAGGTCGCCCGCCTCACGCGTGGTGAACTCTGCGCCATCTTCACGCGTGACGTGTTCAATGAGGGCATCGACATTCCCGAGGTCGACACGATCCTTCTCCTTCGGCCGACCGAGTCGGTCACCGTCTTCCTGCAGCAGATCGGACGCGGCTTACGTCGTCATGAGAACAAGGAGGTGTGCACGGTCCTCGACTTCGTCGCCAACTATCGCCGCGAGTTCCGGTTCGACCTCCGGCTGCGCGCGCTGACGGGGATCAGCCGACGCGATCTTGTCGGCGCGACGGAGAACGGATTTCCGTTCCTGCCGACCGGCTGTCACATCGAGCTCGAACGGCAGGCCCGCGAATGGGTCATCGACCACCTCCGAAGTGCGGTGCTCACAAACGCGCCAGCTCTGCGCCGGGAACTGCAGATCCTCGCGACAACCGGCGCGGAGCCGCCGTCTCTCTCCGTCTTCCTTGCCGAGACGGGCGTCGAACTCGAGGATGTCGGCAAGGTCGGCGGCTGGTCCTCGCTCCGGCGCGCAGCCGGCATCGAGACGAGACCAATCGGCGCCGACGATGAGTCTCTTTCCCGACGGGTCCGCGGCCTGTACCACCTCGACGACACCGAACGTCTCGATCGCTTGCAGGAATGGCTCGCCCGGCCCGAGCCTCCCGCTCTCGAGAATGGGCGCGATCGGCGGTTGGCGTGGATGTTTCTCGTGACGTTGTGGGGATTGCGCGCGGCACCTGACAATCTCGCGGCGGCGTTGGATCCCGTATGGCGGTCGCCCTCGCTCCTCGAAGAACTTCGCGAGACCGTCGCAATCTTGCGCTCGCGCGTAAGCCGTGTGACGGTCCCGTTGCCGGACCTCGACGTGCCGTTGCACCTCGGAGGTACCTACGCACGCGACGAGATCCTCGCCGCGTTCGGACGACTCCAGCCTGGCGAGCGTTACTCGCACCAGGCCGGACCGTGGTGGCATGAGCCCGCGCAGACGTCGGTCTTGTTCATCACATTGCGCAAGAACGAGAAGGACTACTCGCCCCAAACGCTGTACCGCGACTTCGCGCTCAGCCGTGACCTGTTCCATTGGGAAACGCAGCACTCGACTACGGTTCATCGGCACAGGGACAGCGCTACATCCATCAGCGCACCAACGGTGTACGCATCCTGCTTGCCGTGCGAGAGGCAAAGCTGCGATGCCTGGGGCGCGACCGCGCCCTACCTACTGCTCGGACCAGCCGACTACGTCTCGCACGAAGGTGAGAGACCGATCGCGATCACATGGAAGCTGCAAAATCCGATCCCGGCAGACATCTTCGAGTCGTTCGCGCTTGCTGTCGCGTGAGCGGCGCGCTCGAGCGTGCCGTTTCGGAGCAGAGGTGACCTCGATCAGAACGCCGCACACGGAGCCTCGTACCGCGGTTCATCCAAGCCCAGCGACGTACGGTCCTCTGCGTGTCCCTTGCACCATTGATTGATCTCCTTCACGTAGCGCTCGCGATCTCCGGATCGGTCTTGCCTCGCGTCTCGCCGGCGAAACCCGCGTGCTGACTGGCGGCGAACGCCCCCGTGTGTCGACACAGCGCGCAGTTCGGTCGTGATGACCCAGCCGCGCTTGTCGGGTTCGGCGATCAATGGTCGCGGAGTCGCATAGCGACACACCTTCGATTCAACGACAGCCGATGCCGTCGTGGTTGCCGTCGAAGCGGTGGGGGTCGGGGCCGGTGACGGTGAAGTGGCGGTACGGGATGTCGGCGCAGTCGAGGTCGGGCGGTGGGGGCGGGATGCACACGTCCGGGTAGGACGGGTCGCAACCCGGTGCCCGGGTCGCGCGCGAGCTGCCGCCAGTCGCCGGCTCGGTCGTGTCGCCGGCGCAGGTGGTCGGTGACCAGAGCCCTCGGTTGTGGCGCGCGGGCCGAACGCTCCGCGGCGCGGAACTCGTCGCGGTAGCGGTACGGGATGTCGTAGGTGTACTCGTGGGCGTAGCCCTCGGCGATGATCGTCTCGTTGTAGAGGCGGCCGTCGGCCATCCAGACGTACGCGAGCGTGCGGCCGTACTTGTCGAGCCGACCCTGGCGTCGGGTCGTACTCGAGCTGGACCCGCGCACCGTCGAGCAGCGCGTGGGCCCGCGCCGACGCTTCGCGGCCGAAGCACTGCACCGGCTTGCGGGGGTCGACGGTCTCCGGTGTGTCGACGCCGATGAGTCGGAGCGTCTTGCCGTTCGACACCTTGATCGTGTCGCCGTCGACCACGTCGGTGACGGTCATCGGCCCGTCCAGTTCACCGGTTGGTGAGATCGCCGAGGACGAGACCGTCGTTCGTGACCCGGAAGCAGTGTCGTCCGAGCGCGCCGAGCTCGAGCTGCACCCGACTCCTACGACCACCGCCAAAGCTACGGCCAGCGTCGCGGAATGCCGTCGTCCTGCCACGCACTCACGATGACACGGGTGCTACGAGAACCCGCGTCACCTACGGAAGAGCCTGCCAGCTCGAGAGGAACTCCGTGGTGCGCGGTGATGCCGTGCCGCGCCTCCGCACCGCGCCGTTGGCCAAGCGCACGCTGAAGAGGTCGAGGTTCTCGCTGAGCTTGCTGCTGGCGAAGAGGATCTGCTTGCCGTCGGGGGACCACTTGGGCACGGAGTTGTCGTAGCCGACGGGCTTGGGCAGCACGCGGGTGACGGGCAGGGTGCCGTCCGAGATGTAGATGTTCGAGTCGGGCTGGTCGGCGTTGCTGGCGAACACGATCCGCGTGCCGTCGGGCGACCAGTCGGGGAACGACGCGTCGAGGTACTTCTGGGAGATGCGCCGGCGACCGGTGCCGTTGGCGTTGATCGTGTACACCGCAAACGTCCCCGGAGTCGCGGTGTGACTCGCGAACACGATCTTTTGACCGTCGGGGGAGTACGACGGCGTCAGCTCGCGATCCGTCGGCGTGCTCGTCAGCTGCACCGCGCCAGTGCCGTTGCGCTTCACGGCCCAGAGATCGGGCGCGCCGGTGCACGTGGTGTCCGGGTACCGCACGTACACGACGCGCAAACCGTCCGGCGAGAAGCTCGGGTAGACGGAGCACTTGCCGTCCGGGCTGATGTTGCGCTGCTGACCGCCGCCGGCACCCATCAGGAAGATCTGCGGCACTCCACCGACGCGATCACTGTCGAACGCGATGACCGAACCGTTTGGCGAGTAGCTCGGCGACGTGTTGTTGCCCTGGGTGGTGAGCTTCACGCCGGTGCCGTTCGTCACGCCGTGCATGGTCCAGATCTGGATCTCGGTCTCGGTCAGACGCTCGAACGCAATGCGCCCGTTGTGACCCGACCACGTCGCGCCCGCAGGCGTCGATGCAAACCCCACCGCCGTCAGCGTCAGCGCGGCTGCCGCCGAGAACGCACCAACGCGACGCACTGATCCTCCACGAATGCTCACGCCCATCCCCGCCTGCCTCCCCCGTTCGAGGGGCCCGCCCCGTGGCCTGCCCCCGCCCTGCTGGCGGTGACGGTAGACCTGGTTCGGCCGCGTTACTACCCCTGATTCCTCCACCGGCGTTCAAGGTTTCGACCGCTTCGCGCCGATGTCCAACCCATGCGACGCGCGCTGACTGTGATTGCCGTGGTGAGCCTCCTCGGGCTCGCGGCCTGCAGTGGCAGCTCCGGCAGTGGGTCGGGCTCCAGCGGGGGCACATCCAACCCGACGTCGGTCTCGCCCTCGGATCAGGTGGATGTGGGCAACGGGATCACCGACCCGATCAACCGGGCGCGCGATGTCGTCGGCCAACAGAACAGCCAGCTCCACCAAGAGGAGCAGCAGTCCGGCTACGGAGACCCGACCTCCCCGTAGACGAGAGCGTCAGTCGTCGTCGATGAGCTCGTCGAGGCGTTGGACGGCGTCGATGAACTCTTCGATCATCTCGAGCACGACGCGGCGGGTCGGCTTCACGGTGTTCATGCGGCCGACGACCTCACCGACGAAGTAGGTCGCGAGCTGCTGGGCGCCGGAGCCTTCCTTCGCCGCGCCGCGGTAGATGCGTTGCAGCGCGGGGCCGACGAGGAGCGGCTGGATCGGCATGGGGAGCGGGCCGGGGCCGTCGGTGCGCTCCCACTCGTCGGTCCACTGGGTGCGCAGCATCCGGGCCGGCTTGCCGGTGATCGAGCGGGACCGGACCGTGTCGCCGGGACCGGCGGCGAGGAACTTGGCCTTCACCTCGGGCGGGGTCTCGGCCTCTTCGGTGGTCAGCCAGACCGAGCCGCACCACACGCCGTCGGCACCGAGGGCCATGCCCGCGGCGAGCTGGCGACCCGACGCGATCCCACCCGCGGCCAGCACCGGCACCGGACCCACCGCGTCGACCACATCGGGGACGAGGACCATCGTCGCGATCATCCCGGTGTGCCCGCCGGCTTCGGTGCCCTGGGCGACGATGATGTCCGCGCCCGCGGCCGCGTGACGCTTCGCGTGCTCGACGTTCCCCGCGAGCGCGGCGACCGGCAGGCCCGCACCGTGCGCGCGCTCGAGGAAGTGCGCGGGCGGCGGACCGAGCGCGGACGCGACGAGGCCGGGCTTGTGCGCGAAGCACACGTCGAGCAACGGCGCCATGCTCTTCGGGTCGACGCGCATGCCGCCGACGCCGCGGCCGAGATTGATGTCCTCCGGCGCTTCGGGAACGTCGTAGCGCTTCAGGAGATCGGCGAGGAACGCCTGGTGCTCCTCCGGCAGCAACGCACCGAGCGCGGCGCGATCGAGACCACCTTCGTCCGCGCCGACGAACTTCTCCGGCACGAGCAGGTCCACGCCGTACGGCTTGCCCTTGACCTCGTCCTCGATCCACTTGAGGTCGATGTCGAGCTGCTCGGGGCTGTGGGCCACCGCGCCGAGGACTCCACATCCTCCGGCGTTGGTCACCGCGGCCACGACGTCGCGGCAGTGGCTGAAGGCGAAGATCGGCAGGTCGATGCCGACGAGCTCGGTCGCATTGGTTCGCATGTGGCCGAGTCTGCCCCGAATCGACCCGAGCCTGCCGGGCGCCCGCTCGACGGCTCGGCGAATCGGCACTCGCTGGACGTTTGGCCACCGAGTCCGGGCTGAGGACATCCACTGAACGGCCGCTGAACGACGGCCCGCTGATGTCGGCCGTGTCGCGGCGTCGGCGCGAAACCGTGCCGGTGATCAGACGCGGATGACGTCGAGCCCGGTCAGCTCGACGTAATCATCATCCTGAGTCACGACGGGGACGCCGAGCGCGAGCGCGGTCGCCGCGATCCATGAGTCATTGACCGGCATGCGGAGGCCGGCATCACGCAACATGACTCGCAACTTGGCCCAGGCGTCGGCGATCGGATCATCAATCGGGATCGGTTGGAGCGCGAGTACCTGCGTGAGTGTCGCGAGACGCCGGTCGCGTGCGTCGACGGAACCCGCCGACAGGACTCCCGCGCGAAGCTCACCGATCGTGATGACGGACACACCGACGACATCCGGAAGGGCATCGACGTGCAGCGGTCGCCCGGACTCTCGAGCAATGAACACACTGGTGTCGGCGATCCCTTGGGTCACAAGCTGCCGAGATCGTCCGTCATGTCGGGTGCCAGCTCCCGAAGCTCGCGGCGCAATGCCGGATCCGCTTGATGCAGAGCCACGCGGACGAATTCCTCACGGGGAAGCCACCGCGGCCGGCGCCCCAGTGGCTCGAGCACCGCAACCGGTCGGCCGTCGACCGTGATCGTGATCGTCTCGCCTTCGGCGACGCGGTCGAGCAGCGCGCGCGTGTTGTTCCGGAGCTCACGGGAGGCCACGTCAGGCATGGACCGATCGTAGCACACTTCCTACACTCGTAGCACAGGTGCCGCTATGGGTCGGGCCCGGGTTCATGCGCGAGGACCTCGGTTCCGTCGGGTCGGTAGATGGTGAGGACGTTGGCTTCGAAGGTGAGCTTCCAGCCGGGCCGGTGGATGACGTGGTGGTGGTAGTCGCAGAGGAGGATGAGGTCCTCGACGTTGGTGAGGCCGCCTTCGATCCAGGGCTTCTTGTGGTGGGCCTGGCACCAGCCGGCGGGGCGGTTGCAGCCAGGGAACCGGCAGCCGTGGTCCCGGGCGACGAGGGCTCGCCGCTGGGCCGCGGAGGGGACGCGTCGGGCCCGGCCGAGGTTGATGGGGAGGCAGTCGGGCCCGGTGACGATGCGGCTGATGCTGGCGTCGCACAACAGGCGTTCGACGTCTTGGGGGTGGAGGGGTCCGGTGAACTCGCCGTCCATCCGTCCCGGTGCGCCCTCGGTGAGGGTCTTCCAGTCGACGATGACCGAAACCTGGGCAGCGTCCTTGCCGACGTCGTGAAGGTGGGCGAGCGCAACTTCGCAGGCTTGGACGATGGCAGCAGCGTTTCGTTGCGCGGTGGTGCGCGTGTCGCCTTCCGATGGCGGGTCTCGGTAGGCGTGCACCGTCGTGGAGATGATCTCGGCCGCGGCGCTGTCGAACTCGCCGTTCAGGATGGTGCGGCCGCCGAACGTGGGTGAGATGTAGAGGCCGTCCTGCTCTCCGGGGTTGGTGCCGTCGGCGAGGGCGAAGTTGCGGAAATGCGCGATCGCGGTGCGCAGGCTGCGCAGATCACCGGCCCGGGCGTGGAGCAGCAGGCGCGGCTCCGACCTCGCGCAGCTCGTCGTCGTAGCCCTCGACACGCGCCGCGAAGATCGTGCGGGCGGCGCCGGTGGAGATCTCACCGGCCCGCCAAGCAGCACCCGTCGCAGCCAGGAGCTCGGACCGCTCGCCGCACTCGATCGCGGCGCGCGCGTCGCCTTCGCGCATCCCGGCCCGGTGGCGCAGGAACGCGGCAGTGGACGCGGCGCCGTCGATCGAGCCGACGCCACGCACATGGGCGGCGTAGGCGAGCCGGGCGAAGTCCGCTTCCTGGCGGTCCATCTCCCGCCGGCGAGCGATCAGCTCGTCGGCCAGCGCCCGATCCGACAGCTCGCCCGGGATCAACCGCAAGCAGCTCGTCGACCGACGCGCGCAGCCCGTCGACCGACGGGCGGAATCACCGCCGGGACTGCAACTGCCACGCGCACCTCCCATCACGTCGAACGAGTCAGACGAGCTGGAGGCCGTGACCTCGAGTCCTCAACCGGGAGCAGCAGCACCGGTGCGGTCCGATCACCCTACACGAACGTACGTTCGTACGCAAGGAGATTCTCGACGAATTAGGACGAACGCGTCAGCCGCCGGTGACGGGATCGCCGGGGAGGGGCGCGATCGGCGCGGTGGGGACGTCGGGGACGGGGGAGTCGACGGCCGGTGGCCGGCTGGTTGGGCGCGGTGCCGATCTTCACCCAGGAGGCGACGGAGGGGACGCCGGCCTGGTCGGTGGCGAAGAGCATGTACCAGCCGGGCGGCGCGACGTTCGGGTTGGCGGTGATCGAGAGCTGGAGGCTGCCGTCGGGGTTCGTGCGTGAACGGCACGTCGACGAGGCGCTGGTTCGCGTCGACCGAGTGGGTCACGGCCATCGGGCGGATGAGCGACACGTTCTTGATCGGGTGGTCGGTCGCCGTCGTCACGCTCATCGGGTAGGTGGCGCCGTAGTACATCGTGTTCGTGACGTCCGTGATCTGCGGCCGCACACCCTTCGTCATGTACTCGGGCGAGTAGATCTCGATGCGCACGTCGAAGCTGCCGTCCGACGGGTTGTTGCCGAACGTCGCGACCCGACCGTCGGGCAGCAGGATCGCGGAGGAGTGGTAGCCGCGGGAGATGGTCGAGTCCTTCGCCTTCGTCCACATGTTCGACAGCGGGTCGTAGATCTGCGCCGAGTACACGTAGCTGTTCCCGTACTCACGTTGCTTCTGCGCGCCGCCGGTCTCGAACACCGTCCGGTCCGGCAGGATCACCGCGCTCACGTACATCTTCTTGGTGTCGAGCGGCGCGGCCGCGGTGTAGCGCGGGTTCGGCTGGGTGAAGTCGATGATCGCGGTCGAGCTGGTGGCCAGGCTCCCGTCGTCCCTCCCGCCGCCGATGAGCATGACCTTCTGATCCTGGGCCGGCGGGAGCAGCACGCTCATCGCGTGGTCGGTGTGCGCCAGATCCGGCGTCCCCTGCACGCCGTGCATCGTGTTGGCGGCCAGGTCCCAGATGCCCGGCGGCATCGTCCCGCCGAACGTGTGGGTGGCCGAGAAGAACACGCGCCCGTCGGCGAGCAGGTGCAGGCCGGGGTAGAGCGGCCAGCCCTGGCGCGCGCCCGGGGTGAGGTCGTCCCGGACCGGCGGCTGCTCGTCCGTGGTCCACGCGTCGCCGGTGAACCGCTGTGCGGTCGAGGTCAGCCGCCCGTCGGCGCCCTGTCCCGCCAGCGTGAGCACCGACCCGTCACCCAACGTCAACAGCGTCGGGTACCAGCGGCCGTCGTCATGTTCGCGACGCGCTCGTACTGGTTGGTCTCCGGGTTGAACGCGTACGCCTTGCGCGAACCGGAGAACGTGTTGTTCGTCGACGCCTGCTCGTAGCCGGCCGTACCACCCGCGACGAGCAGTCGACCGTCGCGCGAGCTGCGCGTGACCGGCGCAGAACGCGTCCCACGGCGTGTCGACCGACGTGAAGGTGTTCGTCGTCGGGTCCCAGAGGCTCGTCTTGAACGTGCCCGCGTTGAACGTGTCGCGGTTGTTGCCGGAGCCGGCGACGAGCAGGACCTTGCCGTTCTGCAGCACCGCGGCGTGGATGGCGCGCACCGGCGACGGCGTCGCGTTCGTCTCCCACGTGCCGACTCCGCACGCGGCGAGGCCCAGCACCGTCGCGCCGAGTACGAGCGCACGCACGTGCGTGCGCCGCCAACCTGCTCCGCCCCACTTCGCCTCTCCCTGTTCGCGCTCCTGACGCAACATAGCGAGCGCGCGCTTCGGGTTTGTCCCGGTAGTGGGGCGACCGTGCCGGTACGACCCTTGTCAATTCTTCGCGAGCCGCGCGTATCGTCACGGCCATGAAGCTGCCGCACGTCGTCATCGTCGGCGCGGGCTTCGGTGGCATCACCACGGCGAAGGCGCTCGCGAAGGCGCCGGTCGAGGTGACGATCGTCGACCAGCACAACTTCCACACGTTCTCGCCGCTGCTCTACCAGGTCGCGACCGCGGGGCTCGCGCCCGAGGACATCGCGCCGAACACCCGCGGCATCCTGCAGCGCGACGCCAACCTCGAGACCCGCATGGCCAAGGTGCACGGCGTTGATCTCGACGCGCGCGAGGTGATGGTCGATTCCGGGCCGCCGATCCCGTACGACTACCTCGTCCTCGCCGCCGGTGCCGTGAGCAGTGACTTCGGCGTTCCCGGGGTCACGGAGCACGCGCTGCCGCTCAAGACGCTGACCGACGCGACGAGCATCCGGAGCACGGTGCTGCGCCGCTTCGAGGAGGCGAACGCCAATCCGTCCCTCGTCGAGGACGGCACGCTCACGTTCGTGGTCGCGGGTGGCGGCCCGACCGGGGTCGAGCTCTCCGGCGCGCTCGCCGAGCTCTTCACCAAGGTGCTGGCGAAGGACTTCAAGAACCTCGACGTCCGCCGCGCCCGCGTGATCCTGGTGGAGATGGCCGACCATCTGCTCGGCGAGCTTCTCGCCCGCCTCACAGGCCGAGGCGAAGCTCGAGCTGGAGCTGCGCGGGGTCGACGTGCGGCTCGGCGGGTCGATCGCGTCGGTCGCCAAGGATCATGTCGCGCTCGACGACGGAACCGTGATCGCCGCGCACACCGTGATCTGGGCCGCAGGCGTGAAGGCCAACCCGCTCGCCGGTGCACTCGGACTCGAGCAGGTGCCGCGAGGCGAGGTCGTGGTCGGCGAGGACCTCACCGTCGCCGGCCATCCTGAGGTCTTCGTGATCGGTGACTTCGGCGCGGTCCGTGGCGCGCGCGGTGGTCCGTACCCGCAGCTCGCGCCGGTCGCGATGCAGCAGGGTCGCTACGTCGCGCGCACGATCACCGGGCGGGCGCACGGCAAGCGCATCGGGCGGTTCCGCTACATCGACAAGGGAACGATGGCCACGATCGGTCGACGCTCCGCCGTTGCCGAGCTGCCGTTCGGCATCCGGTTCGCGGGGACGCTCGGGTGGCTGAGCTGGCTCGCGCTGCACCTGGTGTTCCTGATCGGGTTCCGCAACCGCGTCGTCGTGCTCGTCAACTGGGCCTGGAACTACGTGAAGTGGGACCGCGGCAACCGGGTGATCCTCGCCGAGCCTGACCCGGACATCGACTAGCGACGGCCGCGCGAGCGGGTTCAGACGGGCGCGATCCGGTCGATCTCGTCGTTGGTGATGTCGAAGTCCGGGCGTTCGAGCAGCGCGACCAGGTCCGCGGCGGGTGACGTGGACGGATGGTCGGAGGTCTCCTTGTCGATGATGACGAGCAGCTCGCGCGCCACGGTGCCGCTCGCCCGCTGCTTGTCCTGGTCGAGCGGCCACGGCCAGTTCGGCGCCACGTGCAGTCGCCGGCGTTCGAAGATCTGCCAGACGACCGCGACGATCCAGCTGGCGATCCAGTAGACGACGAGTCCGATCGCGGCCACGATGGTCGGCCCCAGCGCGGCGATGACCCCGAGCACGAGCATCCCGAGCAGCTGCAGGACCTTGATCACGAGCGACGGCCCCGAGCGACCGAACCGGCCGTGGACCATCGCCGCCGCGCGCACCGCGAACCACATCAGCCCGCGGGTGAGCGCGATCGAACCGGTGTCGCGCAGCGAGCTGCGGAACATGCCGTCCGCGTCCCACGGATCGACGCGGGCGCCGACTTCGCGTTGCGACTCGCGCCACACCGCGTCGTGCAGCACCGCGGCTTCGGAGTTGCCGCCGGAGCTGTCGAGCAGCCAGCGGACCGGCTTCGGGATCGACGCGAAGTCGGTCTCGAACCCGCCCATGATCACGAAGAACTGGGAGCGCCCTTCCCAGACGAGCGGCCGGGCCAGCAGCCATCGATTGCCGTCCAGATGCGAGACCGAAAGCGTGGTGCGAAACATCGTCACCCTCCTCGCCGGGGGTCCCGTGGTGTCCCACCCCCTTCGTAGCGTTATCGGATGGACGAACCGATTCCAGGACCTTCCTCGACGGGTAGCAAACACATTGCTACTCCGGTAGCATGCCTGGGCATGAAGCTGAGCGTGAGCCTCTCGGAGGACGACGTCCGGTTCCTGGAGGAGTTCGCTGGAGCACGGCATGGCCTCTCGTTCGGCTGCACTCCAACGCGGCCGTCACCCGCTACGTGTGACCCGGCTCGGCCCGGCGTACGCCGACGCGTGGGCGGAGTGGGAAGCCGGCGCGGACTCTGAGCTGTGGAGAGTCCGCCGCTGCCGACGGTTCCGAGCTCGTGATGCTGCGGGAGGAGAACCGCTTCATTCGACCTCGACGATTCCGGCGCCCGTGATGCCGAGGCGGACCGGCGCCGACCCGCGCGTGGTCAGCGACGACGGCGCGAACGAGTTCCTCGCCGCGTACGCTCGGGCGGGGGGTGCTGACCGTGATGTTCACCGACATCGTCGAACGTCGACCGCATCTACCCGTTCCAAGTGTTGCCGCCGGCGAGCGGGACCGGCTTGCGGATGGACTCGAAGGTGCAGGCCGAGCAGGTGCGCAGTGTCGCGGACGGTCGGCGACCGGAGCGCTCGTCGGTCGTGTCCCCGCCTTGCCGGAGATGGTCGATCTCGCCGGGCGCTCCGGACTGCAGGTCGCGGTCCGGCCAACCAGCGCACCAGCGACGTTCCAGCGGCTCGACGGCGGATCCCGGGCCCTCGGTACCGCCCGGCCCTCCAAGCTCGATCCTCGCCCTCAAGGCGGGCCGCGAGTTTCCGACACCTGAAGGTGCTCCGCGATTTCCGGCGGGGCATCCGACCGCGGCCGGAGCTGGGTGTGGCCAACACGACGAGGCAAGCCGGCGAGACGTTGATCGAGACGTTGATCACCGTGATCCTGCTGGGCCTGCTCGGTGTCGGCGTCGTCGCGGCGATGACGTCGATCATCTCCGTCTCGGACTACGACGCGAAGCAGTCCGGGGCCGAGACCGTGCTGCGCAGCTACGCGGAGGCCTGGGACCGTGCCCCGTACATGGCCTGCACCGCGAGCCAGCCGACGAATCCGTACGGGTCCACGACGCCGCCCGGCTTCACCCTGCCGACCGGTTACACGGCGAGCGTCTCGAGCGTGACGTTCTGGAACGGGACGAGCAGCACGCCGGTGACGTTCGGCGGGACCTGCCCGGCATCCGGCGACGCGGGGCTGCAGTCCCTGACCCTGCGGGTCACTGCGCCGCGGGGCCGGCACAGACGTTGACGATCCAGAAGCGATCCCATGACGCGGCACGCGAGCGCGGCTTCACGCTCGTCGAGCTGACGATCGCGGTGACGATCCTCGGCATCCTCGTGGTGACGACTCGCGACGGTGTTCACCGTGATGGCCCGGACGGCCGACCAGACCGAGCAGCGGTTCACGCAGTCGCGTGGCGCCAAGTTCGCCGGTGTCTACTGGAACCCGGACGTCGCCAGCTCGGAGCTGGTCAACCCGGCCGGCGTGCGCTGCGGAACCGCCGGGACGCCACTCGTCACCTTCCGCTGGGTGGACGACCGGCTTCCCCAGCCCCAGGTCTCGACGTGGGCGACGACCACCAGCGGCACCTCGTCGTCCTTGGTGCGGTATCTGTGCAACGCCAACACGCTCAGCGCCCCGTCGCGCACGACCACGGTCGCGCCGAGCATCAATCCGGCGGGTACGACCGTCAGCTGCGACGCCGGGGCCGGGCTCGCCGCATGTGGAACCAACGCGAAGCCGAGCCGGGTCCTCCTGTCGATCGCCACCGCGGACGGCCGGACGCTGATCGTCGACGGCACGAGGGAAGTGGGCTGACATGCGCCATCGGTCGCCGGAGCAAGGGGCAAGCCTCGTCATCGTGCTCGCGATGATCTCGATCTTCGGTCTCGTCGTCACCGCGCTCGCCGCCGGAGCCCAGGTGGGCGTGAAGTCCAACTCGGGAGTGCAGACCGAGCGCGTCGACCAGTACGCCGCGTCCGGCGCGATCGACAGCGCGATCAGCTACCTGCGCGGCAACCTGACCTACGGCCGTGAGGGGCTCGCGTGCCCGCCGGTCACGCTCGACTCGGCGGCCGGGCTGGTCTCGGTCGACTGCACGCCGGCATCCGGAAGTGGTGCCCCGCTGCCGTCGCCGAACGCCCCGAGCTACGCCCTCCTCACCACGGCCGGACTCCCGGGTGGCTACCCGTCCGGCGCGGGGATCACGATCACCAAGAACAACACGTTCAACGTCAACGGTCCCGTCTACTCCAACTCGTCGATCGGCGTCACGCGCCATGGACGCGGGGTCGAACGCGGTGACGGCCTACGGCGCGTGCAGCGGGACCATCACCGCCACCCGCTCGCGTGCAACACCAACACGTTCCTCGACGATCCCGGTGGCGCGTTCGGCGTCGACCCGGTCGCGCCGAGCACCTGGGCGTCGTTGATCACGCTCCTCCCGGCGACGGCACCGGCCCCGACCTGCGCGGCGAACAAGGTCGCGACCATGGTGCCGGGCTCCTACTTCGACCTCGACGCGATGACCGCCGGCTTCGGTTCCTGCACGGTCATCTGGATGCAGCCCGGGAGCTACTACTTCGACTGGGGCGTGGCGGACGCCTCCAACACGCAGTGGAGCATCGTCGACACCGTCATCGGTGGTACGCCGGCCGGTTGGAACCCCGCGAGCGGCAGCACGCCGGCCGTCACCGCGCCCGGGGCCTGCGACACGAACGCGGCCGGGGTGCACCTCGTGTTCGCCACCACGAGCCGGCTCGACATCGGCGGGAAGGCCACCGTCGAGCTGTGCGGGCCGGTCTCGGCCACCAGCCAGCGGATCGCGCTCTACGGGCGCAAGAGCAACGTGCCCGGGACGCTGCAGTCGCCGCCGGCCTACAAGCCGACGGCGGCGGGGACGTCCAATCCGGCCGGGCTCACCAACCCGTTCACCAACGTCGCGCAGATCAACGGGACCTCGAACACCGTGACCATCTCGGGCAAGAAGGCCGTCGGCACGGCCGCCCTCACCGGCTACGGCCTCTCGGCGATTCCGGCGGGTTCGACGCTCAACTCGGTGCAGGTGAAGGTCGCGCACTCCGACAGCAGCGCGCTGACGGACAAGGTGACGGTTGCCGCGGGCTCGACCACGCTCTGCAACGCGCATCGCCGTGCCGAGCCACACCGCGATGCAGACCGACACCGTCACGTGCCCGGCCAACCAGCAGTGGCTCGACCCCGCGGACGCCACCGTGACCTTGACCTCGACCCGGCCGAACTCGAACGGGAGCACGAACGTCGCGCTCGACGGCATCGAGCTGCTCGTCACGTACACGCCGCCCGGCCTCCGGGCGCAGACGCCGGGAACGGTGCTCGTCAACATGTCTGCCGGTGGCGGGAACAAGGGTCAGATCTTCGTGCAGGGCACGGTGTACGCGCCGTATGCGTCGATCAACCTGGACTTCAAGAACAACAACGAAGCGGCCTTCAACCGTGGCGCGGTGATCAACAGCTTCACCGGGACCAACGTGCCGCCGTCGCAGACGTTCTCCGCCTTCAGCCTGCCGGCCCCCGACCACTTCGCCGATCGGGTGGTGGTGCTCGTCGCGACCAGCGCCGGCACCCGGGTCCTTCGGGCCGCAGGTGAGCTTCGACGACAGCGACCCGTCCCTTCCCGGCCAGACCGTCACGGTCGACTCCTGGACCGCGGTGAACTAGTCGAGCGGCCTCGGTTTCGACCCGGGCCGCCTCGGTACACTCCGGGACGTGGCGGTCGCCGAGTTCTTCGCCGGCTTCCTGGGTGACGACCTTCCCGTCGAGATCCGGGCGTACGACGGCAGCCGGGCCGGGCCCGACCGACGCGCCGCGCCGCGGTCGTGGTGCGGTCGCCCCGCGCGTTGCGCCGGCTCGTCACCGCGCCCGACGAGCTCGGCTTCGGCCGCGCGTACGTCTCCGGCGAGCTCGACATCGAGGGCGACATGTTCAGCGTGCTCGCGCTCGAAGATCGGCTGGAAGGAATGCGGATCCGCCCGGCGCAGGTGCTCGAGGCGCTGCGCATCATCGGCATCAAGGAGCTGAAGCCGCTCGCGCCGCCGCCCGAAGAAGCGCGGCTGCACGGCCGGCGCCACTCGAAGGAGCGCGACGCGGCGGCGATCGCGCATCACTACGACGTGTCGAACGACTTCTACCGGCTCGTGCTCGGATCGTCGATGACGTACTCGTGCGCGGTCTGGACCGACACGACCGCGAACGCTCGACGAGGCGCAGGCCAACAAGTACGAGCTCGTCTGCACGCAAGCTCGGCCTCGAGCCCGGGATGCGCCTGCTCGACATCGGTTGCGGCTGGGGCGGCATGGTCCTGCACGCGGCGCAGCACCACGGCGTGCGCGCGGTCGGCGTCACGCTCTCGCAGCGCCAGGCCGAGTACGCGGCCAAGCGGGTCGGCGACGCCGGCCTCGACCGACCGCATCGACATCCGGTGCCAGGACTACCGGGACATCACCGACGGGCCCTACGACGCGATCAGCTCCATCGGCATGTTCGAGCACGTCGGCTGGAGCCAGCTCGGGCACTACTTCAACCGGTGCCGCGAGCTGCTCGTCCCCGAGGGCCGGCTCCTGAACCACGGGATCAGCCAGCCGCCCGAGCCCGGGTCCCGAACCCGGCGGCGCGCTTCATCTCCGAGACCCGCGAGAAGTTCGGCCGCGGGCTCGAAGCACGACTTCTTCGACCGCTACATCTTCCCGGACGGCGAGCTGCACGAAGCCGGCACGGTCGTCTCCGCGATCCAGCAGGCCGGCTTCGAAGCGCGCCACGTCGAGAGCCTCCGCGAGCACTACGCGCTCACGTTGCGCGCCTGGCTCCGCAACCTGGAAGCCGGCTGGGACGACGCGGTCGCGCGAGGCAGGGGAGGCGCGAGCGCGGGTCTGGCGGCTCTACATCGCCGCGGCGGCGGTCGGGTTCGAGACGAACCGCACCCAGATCCACCAGGTGCTCGCGACGAAGAACGACCACGGGCGCAGCGGCGTGCCGCTCCGCCCGGACTTCACCTGACCCACGCCTCGCGTGGACCGCTGCCCCCTGACGGGCGTGGCAGCGAGCGAGCTCAGAACCAGTCGCGCCCGTGCTTGCGCTTCGCCTCGCGCCAGGCCCGCGGCCACTGCGCCCGCACCATCGGCCCGCTCGACGTTGACCGCGGCGTCGAGCTTGCCGGCGACGAAGCTCTCCTCGCCGTCCTCGATGTCGTGGACGACGTCCGCGAGCCACATGTCCGCCACGACGAGATCCTGGTGGGTGCCGAGGAGCTGCTGGATCGCCTCGCACGCGCGCCGCGAACCGCTTCGCCGGCTTGCCCACCACCGGCGCGACGGCTTCCGCCGCGTAGCGGACGGACTTCGCCCGCTTCCGGACGGTGTGGAGATCGGCGTCGGCGGGTTCCGGCGGCAGCCGTGCGCACGGTGTGCTCGAGGCGGCGCCACGGCCCGCGGACGAGCACGGGCGCGAGCTTGCGCGCCGGTTGCCGGCCGGCCTTGGGTTCCACCTCGGGCTCGACGCGCGGCCCGGTCCAGCTGCTCGAGCAGCCGGGAGTAGCGGTCGGAGCGCATCGCTTCGATCAGCGACTCGCGGTCCTCGCCCCCTTCGGCGCGGAGCCGGGCCACGAGCCGGAGCGCGACTGCGTGCTGGCTCGTGCGGGAGGTCCTCGGCTTTCGCGGCGAAGAGCGTCCGCGCAGCACGTCGGCGTCGCGCACGTTGCCGAGCAGCTGGCCGAGCCAGCGCGAGCTCGCCCCGTAGTGGTTCCGACCACGACCGGTCGAGCACCGGCGCGGAACGTGCGCAGATCGGAACGGAGCCGGCGGCGTCGCCACCCGGGACGTTGTGCACGGCTTCGGCGTCGTTGGACTCACGCACCGGACCTTCGTTGGCCATCGAGCTGGTGCACCGACCGGCCGATCGCATCGTGCACGAGCTCGCGGGTTGTCGGCATGCGGTCCTCCGGAGATCACGAGAGCTGCTGATGGGCACGGCGGTCACGGTACCTTCGCTAACGTCGCGACCATCGCCACGGACCCACTCCCCAAGCTCCGCGCCATCTGCCTCTCGTTCCCCGAGGTCACCGAGCGGCCGAGCCACTCCGCGCCGACGTTCTTCGTGCGGGACAAGAAGAGCTTCGTGATGCTCTGGGCGGACGGGCACCACCAGAACCAGTTCCCGCATCTGTGGTGCGCGGCGCCCGCCGGGGTGCAGGAGGAGCTGGTCGAGACGGAGCCGCGAGCGCTTCTTCCGCCCGCCCTACGTCGGCCATCGGGGATGGCTCGGGGTGCGGCTCGACGGCCGGGTCGACTGGGACGAGATCGACGAGATCTGCCGCGACGCCTACCGGGTCATTGCGCCCAAGACGCTCGTCGGCGAAGCTCGACGCCGGCTGACTGACCTACCCTGGCTCGACGTGGCCCGCGCCAGCAAGAAGACCGAGTTCCTCGCGACCGTCCCGCTGTTCTCCGCCCTCTCGAAGGACGAGCTCGCCGAGGTCGTGCAGGCCGCGGACGAGCTCGACGCGACCGCCGGGCAGGTGCTCGTCGAAGAGGGACGCGTCGGGCGCGAGTTCTTCCTCATCCTGAGCGGGGAGGCGGTGGTGGAGCGCGACGGCCAGGAAGTCGCGCGGCTCGGCCCCGGCCAATGGTTCGGTGAGCTGTCGCTGCTCGATCACCAGCCGCGCTCGGCATCGGTGAAAGCCGTCACCGACATGAAGCTGCTCGTGCTCGGCGAAGCGGTGTTCGCCGGCCTGCTCGAGAACATCCCGACGTTGGCCGCGAAGCTGCTGCGCAACCTGGCCCACCGCCTCCGCGACATCCGACGCCGCCACCGACTGACCTCCGCCGAACGCAGGTCGGGTCAGGGTTGGCAGATGCGGCAGGGTTCGAGGCCGGTCTGCCGCGCGGCCTCCGCGCTCATGGCGACGAGGCCGGACTGGCCGGCGATGAGCTTGCAGTCCGGCCGGTGGTACGCGTCCGTGCCGGCGAGCACGCCGACGCCGGACGCGGCTGCCGGGCGCCGCGGCGGTCGTCGCGGCGACCTCGCTCTCGAAGCCGTGCGCGAGCGCGTCGCGGAGCTCTTCGATCGTCGCCTGCAGCGCGGCGCGGTCCGCGCGGTGCCCGGAGTTGATGATCATCGCCGCGCCGATGACCACGAGCGCCAGCCCCGCGAGCCCGCCCGAGATGACGTACGGGATCTGCGCCTGCACGCGGTCGTAGCTGGCGGCCCCGTTCCAGCCCAGGAAGATCAGGAACAACCCGACCAGGCAGTAGAGGATCCCGAGCTGTCCACCCAGCTTGTCCCAGCGGAACTTCATGCCTTCTCCTCCTCGGCGGGCGCCTTGCCCAGGTAGCTCTCGCGCAGGTCGGCGTTCTGGATCTCGTCGCCGACGCCACTGAAGATCAACGTGCCCTTCTCCATGATCAGCACCCGGTCCGCGTACGGGAGCACTCCGACGTTCTGCTCCACGATGATCACCGTCACGCCGTCCTGGTTGATGCGCTTCACGACCTGGAAGACGGTCTTGGCGAGCGCGGGGCTCAACCCGAGCGACGCTTCGTCGATGAGCAGCAGCCGCGGCTTCGACATCAGCGCGCGCCCGATCGCGAGCATCTGCTGCTCACCGCCCGACAACGTCCCCGCGTGCTGGTCGACGCGCTCGGCGAGGCGCGGGAAGTACTCGAACACGAGCTCGCGTCGTTCCTGCACCTCGTGGCGGTGCGATCGGCGGGTCCACGCGCCGAGCCGCAGGTTGTTGGCGATGCTCAGCTTGGGGAACACCCGCCGCCCTTCGGGTACGAGCGCGACGCCGGCCGGCACGAGCTTGGACGGTGGCTGCCCGCCGATCTCGGCGCCGTCGAACGTGATCGTCCCCGAGTCGGGCTTCAGGAGGCCGGCGATCGTCGACACCATCGTCGTCTTCCCCGCGCCGTTCAGGCCGAAGAGCACCGCGGTCTCGCCCTCCTCGACGTCGAACGACACGCCGAGCAGCACCGGGTTCTCGTAGCTGACCCGCAGGTCCCGTACCTCGAGCAGCGCCATGTCAGGCCCGCTCCAGTGCCGTAGCGGCCCTCATCAGTCCGCGTCCAGGAGGGTCTCGATGGTGCTCTCGACGGCCCGCAGCGCCGGGTCTTCGGCGTCCTCGCCCAGGTACGCGGTGATCACCTGCGGGTGGTTGCGCACCTCGTCGGGCAGGCCCTCGGCGAGGAGCTGGCCGAAGTTCAGGCAGTACACGTAGTCGCACACGCGCACGACGAGCGGGACGTGGTGCTCGATCATCGCGATGGAGAGGCCGAAGTCGCGGCGCAGCTGCAGCAACGTGTTGCCGAGCTCGTGCGCCTCCTCGGGGCCCATGCCGGACGACGGCTCGTCGAGCAGCAGCACCTCGGGGTCGGTCGCGAGCACGGTCGCGATCTCGACCCGCTTCAAGACGCCGTACGGCAGCCCGACGACGTACTCGTCGAGGATGTCGCCGAGGTTCATGATGTCGGCGATCGCCTCGGCCCGGTCGTTCAGCTCGTGCTCGACCGCGAAGGTCGGTGGCGCGCCGAGCATGCCGGCGAGGGTCGAGTAGCTCGGCCGCGAGGTACTGCGCGGTCAGGAGGTTCTCGCGCACGGTCGAGCCCTTCACGAGCCCGACGTTCTGGAACGTGCGCCCCAACCCGAGCGCGGCCCGCTCGTGGACGGACAGACCCGTGATGTCGCGGCCCTTGAAGATCACCCGGCCGCGGTCGGGCTTGTAGAAGCCGGTGATGACGTTGAACGCGGTGGTCTTGCCCGCGCCGTTCGGGCCGATGACGCCGACGATCTCCAGCTCGCCGACCTTGATGCTGACGTCCGTGTTCGCGTAGACGCCGCCGAAGCGGACGCTGATCCCCCGAGTCTCAAGCACGGACATCGCTGATCTGCACCTCCTTCGGGCCTCGGTCGTGGCGGTTGAAGCGCTTGCCCCGCAGCCAGGCCTGGATCGGTCGGATCTGCTGGCCGATGCCGCCGGGGAACAGCGTGAGCGTGAGCAGCAGGAGGATCGGCCCGATGACGAGCGGCGCGATCTCCGTGCTCAGGTCCGGCGCGCCGGGGATCGCGTTCGAGCGCGTCCTGCAGGAAGGAGAACCGTTCCAGCAGGTAGCCGAGCAGGGCGAAGAACGCCGAGCCGATCACCACGCCGGCGCGGCTGCGCAACCCGCCGACGACGGTCATGATCACGAAGATCAGCGCGAGGTTGAAGCTCCACGTCTCGGGCGACACGAACGTGTCGTTGAACGCGAGCAGCGCACCGCCCAACCCGGCGAACGCGCCCGAGAGCACGAAGGCGAAGAGCGTGAGCACGCGGACGTTCACGCCGAACGTCTCCGCGACCCGCGGGTTCTCACGCAGCGCCAGCAGCGCGCGCCCGACTTCGTCTTCATCATGCGCCAGTCGATCCAGAGGACGATCGCGAGGAACGCGAGGCAGAGGTAGTAGTAGCTCCAGTCCGTGTTGAACCACTCCGGCTTGGGCGCGGCGAGGCCCTGGCCGCCACCGGTGAGATCTTGGATCTGGAAGATGTTCTTCTCCGCCACCAACCCGTACGAGAGCGTGACGAGCGCGAAGTAGAGGCCCGGTGATGCGCAGCGACGCGCCGCCGAGGATCAAGGCCTGCAGCCCGCCGATCGCGACCGCGACCGCGACGCCGAGCCAGAACGACTGGTTCTGCTCCGTCACCATGTACGCGGCGGTGAACGCGCCGATGCCGACGAACGCCTGGTGGCCGAGCGAGATCTGGCCGACGTAGCCGAGCAGCACGTTGAGCGACAGGCCGATGATCCCGAAGATCACCGCCTCCGAGTACTGCTGCACCTCGAACGCCTCGCGCTGCAGCGGGAAGACGAGCACGAGCCAGGCGAGCGCGATCCACACGATGCCGCGGCGCGACCCAGCCGAGTGGCGACGGGCGGAACGGCTCGGCGTCGCCGCCGGCTCCGCGCGGCGCCGGCGTCGGAGGAGTGGCGGGGGAGCGGGGTGCGTCGATGGCCATCGTCAGCTCCGCTCGCCGAGGAGACCCTGCGGCCGCACGATGAGCACGGCCAGCAGCACGAGGAAGACGAGCAGCGTGCCCGGAGAGCCCGGGATGCCGTCGAAGATCGGCGCGCTCGTCCCGACCGCTTCGACGATGCCGACGATGATCCCGCCGAGGAACGCGCCCGGGCAGGCTCGTCATCCCGCCGAGCACCGCGGCGGTGAACGCGGGGATCAGGAACGCGACGGTGAGCGCGCCGGGCGCGAACCCGCCGCCCTCGGGGATGGCGAGCACGCCCGCGATCCCGCCGAGCAGCGCGGCGATCGCCCACACGAGCGTGGAGAGCCGGCGCACGCTGATGCCCATGAGCTCGGTCGCGGTCGGCTCCTGGCTCGCGCCGAGGATGGCCAGGCCGAGGTTGGTCTTGCGGAAGAAGAGCGCGAGCAGCGCGGCGAGGAGGATCAGCACGCCGATGAGCAGCAGGCGCTGGTCCGAGATGTGCACGCCGAGCACGCTCACCCGGTTGAGCGTGGGCAGGGCCCGGTCCAGTGGGCGGGCGGTCGCCTCACCGAACCAGATCTCGATCGCGGTGGCGAGCAGTGCGACCCCGGCGGTGGCGACGAGCAGCGTCACCCGCGGCGCGTCGAACAGCGGTCGCACCACCAACCGCTCGACGAGCACGCCCATGAGCACCGCGGCGACGAGCGCACCGAATGCGGCCACCCCGTACGGCACGTCGAAGTGCAGGAGGTAGAGGACGTAGACCGCGACGGTCCCGAACTCGCCCTGCGCGAAGTTGAAGACGCCGCTCGACTTGTAGATCAGGACCAGACCGAGCGCGAGCAGCCCGTACGCGGCGCCGGCGATGACGCCGATGACGAGCGACTCCTTCTGCCCGGTCGCGAGCAGCACGACGATCAGCGCGACGAGGATCGCGCCGCCGATGACCTGGCCGCGGTGCTCGCCGATCCAGTCGCCCATGCGGCTACTTCCCGCCCGCCACGGGGACGTACTTGGCCGCGCTCGTGTACTGCTTGGCCGAGCAGTCGGCCTTCAGGAGGTACGCGCCGGAGCCACCGAAGTGCTGCTTCGGGGTGTACGTCACCGGCGGGTAGACGCCGGACGCGAACGGCTTGCCCTGTTCGATCGTGTTCATCAGCGCAGCCCGGCCGAGGTTCTTGCCCGTCGCCTCGAACATCAGGGCGATCGTCTTGTTCAGGCCCCAGAGGGCGATGCCGATGTCGTCGGCCGGCTCGCCGTTGCCGTACTTCGCGTACGACGGGAGGTAGTTCGGATCGAGCTGGTCGATCACGTTCATCTCCGGGAACGGTGAGAAGAACTGACCGTTGCCGACCGCCGGGCAGCCGAACGTCGTGACCGCGTTCAGGCCGCTCGTGATGCCGGGGCCGATGAACACGGGGGAGTAGTTCTGGTTGCGGGCCGCGCTGGCGACGCCGAGGTACACGAGGGGGGCGCTGAGCAGGTAGACGGCCTCGGCGCCGGCCTTCTTCAGCTTGCCGATCTCGGCCAGGGTCTCGGCCTCGCCCGCGGTCTTGTTGATCGAGTCGTCGGCCACGAGATCGAGGTCCGACTTCTTCACCGCGGCGACGAACGTGTCGTGCGCGTCCTTGAAGTCGGGCGTGTCGGTGACGACCGACGCCACCTTCTTCACCCCGAGCTTCTCCAGCTGGTTGATGATGAGCGGGACCTGCGCCGAGTACGTCAGCGAGACCGCGTAGTAGGTCGAGAGGTCGGTGAGGCCGGTCTCGTTCACGCCGGCCGAGAAGTACGGGATGCCGTTCTGGTTCGCGTACTTCGCACACGCGGTGATCTGGTCGGCGCCGCCGCCGCCGACGAGGATGAACGCGTGCTCCTTCTCCACCATCTCGCGACAGACCTGGACCGCGCGTGCTCGGGTTGAACTCGTCGTCGCGGAACACCACGCGCACCTTGCGCCCGCCGAGCGCCTTCGGATCGCTCGCGGCGAGGAACTGCCAGTAGATGTCCTTGCCGGTGTCGAAGCTCGTCTGCGGGATCGGCGACGCACCGGTCACCGGCGCGTGGATCCCGATGACGATCTCCTTGTCGGTGATCCCGGCCGTGTCGTTCGGATCCCTTCTCGTGCGTGCCGGCCGCGCCCGAACCGCCACCGCCCGCGGCGGTGGTCGCCGTGGTCCCGCCGCCGGAGCCGGCCGCGACCTCACTCCCGGCGACGCCGCTCTTCTGACCGCACGCGGCCGCGAGCAGGACGACGACGAACGACCGCGGTGACGACGCGAGACCGCTGGGACATGGTGACTCCCTCAGTCGGACGGTGGGTGCGTTGTGTTGTCGCGACGGAGCGCGCGCGTCATGCCGCCGACGCGTCGACCTGCGCTCTCGGGCTCCGCCATCGATCCCAACGCCAACGACGTGAACAGCGCCAAGCCGAGCGCGAGTGGGATCAAGAGGTACACACCGACCGGGAGGTTGCCCACCAGATCCCCCACCTTTGCCGGATCCGCGGCCGCAACGAGCGCGGAAGCCAACGACAAGATCGCGAGCACACGCGCAGCATAGGTGTCTAGGGTCGCGGCATGGATCGGTGGGATCCGGACGACGAGCTCCCGATCAAGCTCGGGCCGTGTTCGAACGGTGAGTTCCGACCGTTCCCGCTCGGTCCCGTCGAGCAGGAGGCGATCCGGCGGACGCGGGAGGAGGCCGGGCATCACGCCCGCCGGCTCGGTGTCGGCCGGCGTGAGTTCCTGCGCACGCTCGGTGGCGCGGCGTTGATGCTGGGGGTGCTCGCGGCGTGCCACGACGACGACGAACTCGTCGAAAGGGAAGCGGTCGGGCGGGACCTACAAGGTCGACCAGGACGCGGCGACCGAGCCCGATGCGGCGAAGGACTCGATCGCCGGCGACGAGCTGATCGTCGACGTGCAGACCCACTACCTCAACTACGACCTCGCGGTCGCGGGTGGATCGAGCGGGCTCGCCGGTCTCTCGGACCTCTTCCCGCAGAACGGGTGCGGAGAGGCCGACGCGCGGGCGTGCTTCTCGGTGGAGCAGTACCTCGATCTGCTGTTCGGGCAGAGCGACACGAACATGACCGTGCTGTCCGCGATCCCGATCGTCGAGCAGGCCAACCCGTTGAAGATGGCGGACATGGAGCTGGCGCGGCGGCTGGCCGTCGAGCTGTGCGGCGACGAGCGGATCCTGCTGCACGGTGGCGTGCAACCGACCGTCGGGCCGCCGGGTCTGCAGATCGACGGGATGAGCGCGCCTGCGCGGCGATCATCCGATCGCGGCCTGGAAGGTCTACACGCACACGCCGGGGCGCGGTTGGTGGCTCGACGATCACGACGCCGACGCGCCGCAGGTGGGCAACGCGTTCCTCGCCCGGGTGGAAGAGGTCGGGCCGGACATCGTCTGCGTGCACAAGGGCTTCTCGGGCGGCAGCGAGTACGCGTCGCCGGTCGACATCGGCCCCGCGGCCCAGCGCGCATCCCGACGTCCGCTTCGTCGTGTACCACTCGGGCTTCGAGTCGTCCGGTGACCGAAGGTCCGTACACCGAGGCGACGGCGGACCAGGGGGTGAACCGGCTCGTCACGACGCTCGCAGCGCGCCGGCGTCGGGCCGGGCGCGAACGTCTACGCGGAGCTCGGGTCCACGTGGTGGGTGCTCATGCGCGATCCGACGCAGGCCGCGCACGTGCTCGGCAAGGTGCTGCTCGCGGTCGGGCCGGACCGCGTGCTGTGGGGGACCGACTCGCTCTGGTACGGCTCACCGCAGGACCAGATCCAGGCGTTCCGGGCGTTCGAGATCTCGACCGAGCTCCAGGAGCGGTACGGCTACCCGGCGCTCACGCCCGAGGTGAAGCGCAAGATCCTGGGCGAGAACGCGATGGCGCTCTACGGCATCAAGGCGGTGCCGGATCGGTGCGTGTTCACCCGCGATGAGCTGGCCCAGCTCCGGGTCGAGCATGACCGACGCGCGTGGCGGACGTTCGGCCCCCGGACCGACCGCGAGCTCGTCGCCCTGCTGAACGACCACGGCATCGTCTGACCCGCCCGACCCAACGGGGGGTCTCGGGTCAGGCGAAGTGGACGGGGAGCGACTCGAGGCCGCGCAGCACGATGGAGTCGCGGTACCGGGGTCGCGTGTCGCCCCAGGCGGGCTCGATCACCGGGAACCGGTGCGAGCAGGCGCTCGAACACGACCCGTCCCTCGGCCCGGGCCAGTGGCGCGCCGAGGCAGAAGTGGATGCCGGCACCGAAGCTCATCGGCTGGGCGCCGTTGCGCCCGACGTCGAAGCGCTCGGGATCGTCGAACGCCCGCGGGTCGCGGTTCGCCGCGCCGAGCAGCGTGATGACCTCTCCGCCGGCCTTGACCTCGACGCCGTGCAGCTCGACGTCCTCGAAGGCCTTGCGCCCGTCCATCTGCACCGGGCTGTCCCAGCGCAGCAGCTCCTCGATCGCGGTGGGCATGAGCGAGGGATCGTCGCGCAGCCGCTGGAGCTCGGCCGGGTGATCGAGCAGCGCGAGCAGGCCGTTGCCGATGAGGTTGGTCGTGGTCTCGAAGCCCGCGCCGAAGATCAACATGATCGTGGAGATGAGCTCGGCGTGACTCAGCTGGTCGCCCTGCTCCTCGACGTGGACGAGCTCGGACAGCAGATCGTCGGTCGGAGCCTGCCGGCGCTCGGCGATGAGCTCGTCGAACCGATTCGCGGCCTCGGTGGCCGCGATCGCGGCCGCGTCGAGCTGCTCCAGCGTCGGGTTGAGCTCGAGCGTGGCGACCGCGGCGCGGATGTGCGGCTGGAGCTCGTCCCGCATCGAGACGGGGACGCCGAGCATCTCGCCGATGACCGACATCGGCACGGCGACGGCCAGGACCGCGATGACGTCCACGTCGCCGACACACCGGTCGAGCAGCTCGTCGGTCAGGCGCTCGATGGAAGGGCGCAGCTTCTCGACGGTCTTGGGCGTGAACGCCTTGGCCACCAGCCGCCGGAGCCGCGTGTGGTCGGGCGGGTCCATCCCGAGCATCGAGCTCGTCTGCTTGGTGAAGTCCTCGAAGCGCTCGTGCCACTGCGCCTCGGTCATGTCGTACTGCTGCCAGATCGGCCCCGGCTCGCCCTTGCCGAAGCGCGGGTCGCGCAAGAGCGTGCTGGCAGTCCGCGTACCGGCTGAGGACGACGAAGCCCATGCTGGTGGGGAAGGCCGGCCGCGTGCTCGCGGATCGCCGCGTACCGCGGGTTGGGGTCCGCCTTGCCCTCGGGCGTCAGGAGGATCTCGGCCAGCAGCGCTTCCGGGTCGATGACGGTGGTGTCGGTCACGGCGCACGCTCCCGTTCGGCGAGGCGTCCAGCCTTGCACCATCGGGCTGAGCGATGTCTGTGACCTCGGGCACGACGAACCGTCCGGCAACTGGTACACCGGGGTTCGTGAGCCTGGACAAGTACCAAGCCATGCGCGACTTCGAGAAGACGAACGAGCCCGAAGGCAAGCCGATGCCCCGCCGCGCCGGGCGAAGCGCCGCGCTTCGTCGTGCAGCGGCACCGGGCCCGGCGGCTGCACTACGACTTCCGCCTCGAGATGGACGGCGTGCTCGTCAGCTGGGCCGTGCCGAAGGGTCCGACCCTGGATCCCAAGCCCCGCCACCTCGCGATCCACGTCGAGGACCACCCGATCGACTACCTCAACTTCGAGGGCGTCATCCCGGGCGGGCAGTACGGCAGCGGCGACGTGATCGTGTGGGACCGCGGCACCTGGAAGCTGCACGAGGCCGAGGACCCGCTCGCCGCGGTCGCGAACGGGAACGTCCATGCCGAGCTGTTCGGGGAGAAGCTCCGCGGCATGTTCGTGCTCGTCCGGACGCGGGAGCAGGGCGGCAAGGAGCAGTGGCTCATGCTGCACAAGAAGGACGAGCACGCGGCGCCGGGCTGGGATCCCGAGGAGCATCCGCGTTCGGTGATCAGTGGTCGCACGAACGACGAGGTCGCGGCCGAACCCGACCTACCAGTGGACGCGCGAGGGCGGCGAGGAGGTCGCGCCCGGCGCAATCGTCGTCCCGACCTTCGACGGGCCGACCGCGGACGAGCTCGCCGCGCTCGACGACCTGGGCGCGAAGGGGAAGTGGACGTTCGCCGGTCGGGAGCTCAGCCTCACCAACCTCGACAAGGTGCTCTTCCCGGCGCGGGACGATGCCGGGCCGTTCACCAAGCGCGACCTGATCCGCTACTTCAGCTGCATCGCGCCGGTGATGCTGCCGTACCTCGTCGACCGGCCGCTGAACCTGCACCGCTTCCCGGACGGGGCGGGCGGGAAGAGCTTCTGGCAGAAGCAGGCGCCGAAGTACGCGCCCGACTGGATCCCGCGCTGGCACAACGACGACGCGGACGCGGGCGAGAGCGTCGACTATCTCGTCGCCGACAGCCCGCCCGCGCTCGCGTGGCTCGCGAACCACGGCGCGGTCGAGCTGCACGCCTGGACGTCGCGCATCGACGACGTGCACCGGCCGACCTACGCGCTCATCGACCTCGATCCCGGGACGAAGACGACGTGGGACGACCTGCTCGTGCTCGCCCGGCTGCACCGCACCGCGCTCGAGCATCTCGGCGTGCGCGGCTACCCCAAGGTGAGCGGTCAGCGGGGCATCCAGATCTGGGTGCCGATCCGCCCGGGCCCGAGCATTCGACGAGACCCGGGCCTGGGTCGAGCAGCTGTCACGCGCGATCGGCGAGACGGTGCGCGACCTCGTGAGCTGGACGTGGACGAAGAGCGACCGGGGCGGGCTCGCCCGCCTCGACTACACCCAGAACGCGATCAACAAGACGCTCGTCGCGCCCTACAGCACGAGACCGGCGCCCGGGGCGCCGGTCTCGGTTCCGATCGAGTGGGACGAGCTCGACGATCCCGAGCTGCGTTCCGATCGCTGGACGATGGCCACCGTGCTCGACCGCGTGGCCGAGCACGGTGACCCGATGGCACCGGCGCTCATCGAGCAGCAGGTGCTCCCGCCGTTCGCGTGGAGCGCACGTGACGCCGTGCGGTCAATACCAGCGTCGACCCCAGTTGGCACCGGAGCTCTCCGCGGCCCAGAGCACTGCGCCGACGACCGCGAGCACGATCCCGATCGTCCACAACACCGGGATGCCCAAGAGAAAGCCGATGAGCATCAGGATGATTCCGAGTACGAGCACGAGTCCTCCCGAAACGAGTGATCGAGAAATGTTGCGAGAGCACTCGTACCCAGAAGCTGCGCCGACCTGAACCCGACCGATGTCACGTCGGGTTAGCGCGACCCGGCCGCGGGGTACGACCGTCGCCATGCCGACGCAGACGAAACCCAAGACCACGAAGAAGAAGTCACACGTCGCGAGCTCCGGCCGCAGCCGAGTCAAGTCCCGCCCGGACGCGATTGCCGTGTCTGAAAGCCGATCACCACGCGGTCGAGCAGCTGTTCAAGAAGTTCGAACGGGCCGGTGACGGCGCGAAGAAGCAGAAGCGCAAGCTCGTGGACGAGATGATCGTCGAGCTCTCGAAGCACGCGGTGATCGAGGAGCAGGTGCTCTACCCGTGGGCCCGCGAGCTACATCGAAGGCGGAGACGGCGAGGTGCTCGAGGCGATCGAGGAGCACCACGTGGTGAAGTGGCTGCTCTGGGAGCTCGAGGATCTCAGTCCGGACGACGAGCGCTTCGACGCCAAGGTCACGGTCATGATGGAGAACGTCCGCCACCACGTGAAGGAAGAGGAGAGCGACCTCTTCCCCGACCTCCGGGACGTCGCGACGCGGACCGAGCTGCTCGAGCTCGGTGACGAGCTGCGCGCCGCCAAGCGTGGCGCCCCGACCCGGCCGCACCCGCGGGGCCGGACGAGCCGCCGGCCAACCTCGTCGCGACCCCGATCGTGGCCGCCCTCGATCACGCCCGCGAGGCCGGCAAGGACGTCGTCGAGCGGATCGGCAAGAGCGTCTCGGGCTGAGGCTCGGCCCGGCCGCTCGCCGCACGCATCCGGCCGCTTGAACCGTCGCGACCGGGTGGGGGAGGATTGGGACTCGAGATCGGCAGCGCTTCCACCAGACCACCTGATTGGAGGCTCGTGTACGAGACCCAGGATCCGACTCCGGCGACCGATTCCGCGCCGGCCACCGCGCCACGTCCCCACGCGCGCTTGGATCCGTCGGGCTTGGATCCGTCGCTGGGCGTGCGAGACGCTGGAGGTCGACGGCCGGGCCGTGGTGACCATCCGCGGCGAGCTCGACCTGGCCTCGTCGCCCGAGCTCGTCCGGCAGCTGCAGACCCTGTTGCAGCGGCCGGTCGCCAGCCTCGCCGCTCGACCTCGCCGACCTCTCGTTCATCGACAGCTCCGGCATCGGCGCGCTCTGCCGGGTGCGCCAGGAGGCGGAAGAGCACGGGGTCACGCTCGAGCTCGACCGGGTCCCGGACCACGCCCGTCGGGTGCTCGAGGTCACCGGCCTCACCGGCCTGTTCCACCTCAACGAGCGCTGAGCACGGCGCTCGCGCACTCGGACGTCGCTAGCTGGTCCAGCGGATCCCGAGGAGCGCGGTGTCGTCCTGGGTGCCCGCGTGCTCGCGCGTCGTGGACGACCTTGGTCAGCAGATCCTCGAGCGAGCCGGTCGCGCCGGCCGACGAGTCCTGGAGGCGCTGGAAGCCGATGTCGAGTGGCTCGCCGCGCCGTTCGACCAGACCGTCCGTGAAGACCAGCAACGTCGCGTGCGCCGGGATCGACGCGGTGATCGACTCGTAGGGCTCCGTGCCGCTGATGCCGACGGGCACGCCGTTGCGCGTCGGCACGAACTGCGAGTGGCCGTTCGTGACGAGCAGCGGGTACGGATGCCCCGCGCTCGCCAAGGTGACCTCGTGCCGTTCGACGTCGATGATGCCGCACAGCACGGTGGCGAACGCACCGTCACGATCGACGCTCAACAGCTTCGTGAGCTTGGTGAGCACGCGCCGCCGGCTCGTCGCCCTGCGTCGCGTACGCGCGGATCGCGTAGCGCAGCGACGCCATCACGGTCGCGGCGCGGAGCCCCCGCCCGGACACGTCGCCCACGACGAAGAAGAGCCGGCCGTCGTCGAGGGTGACGACGTCGTACCAGTCCCCGCCGATGTCCACGCCCTCGACGCCGGCGACGTAGCGCACGGCGAGCTCGATCCCGTCCACCTCGGGCAGCGACTCCGGGAGCAGGCTGTGCTGCAGGGTGTACGCGACGGTGCGTTGATCGGCGAGCAGCCGGGCGTTCTCGGCCGCGATCTTCTCCAGAGCTCGCCGCCAGCACCTCGGCCCGCTCGCGCCGCCGGATCAGCCACTCCGCGAGCCCGGCCGCGGCGAGGGTGAGCACCAGGCCCGCGCCGGCGAGGATCCAGGGCAGCCACTCGAGCAGCGTGCCGCCGAGCTCGGCGCGGGGTGCGAGGACCACGAACAGCTGCCGGTCCCCGAAGTCCACGGCTTCACCCTTGGTGTCGTCCCTCGAGCGGGACGTCGCCCCCGACGCTGGAAGCGATGATGTTCGCCGGGTCGACCTTCTGGCCGAGATAGAGGGCGTAGTCCAGGTCGGAGAACGCCGAGTCGCTGGCGATCCGCGCGGTCCGGGCGCGGGGGAGCGATGCCTCGGCGTAGACGATGAAGTCCCGGTTGGGCGAGGCGACGGCGTAGCCGAGGCGGCGCGGGTGGCTCTGCAACAGGTCCCGCACGACGAAGGTCTTGGCGTTGCGCCGCGCGCTCGAAGTAGCCGCGGACCTCGCCGGGTGGCGCCTGGGCCAGGAGCGGTCGCCGGGCCGAGGACGACCGTCGGCTGCGGATCGGGCTCGCCGGGCTCGAGCGGCCACAGCGATGCCGAGACGAAGGGCTGGCCCGGCTTGACGATGTCGCCGAGGACCTGGTCGAACGGCGTCCCGGCGCGCCCTTGGTCCGGTCGGCGAGCACGGCGGCCGAGGTCAGCGGCGTCTGGATCGTCGGGCACCGCGGCGGACGCCACCGCTGGCGGCCTCGTGGACCCGCTGCCGAGCAGCCGGTCCTCGTTCTCCTTGCGCAGGCCTCGGTGCCGAACGACAGGGTGGCGGTGATCGACGAGCCCGATGATCAGCACCATCGACGGCGCCGGCATGGAGCCTCCACGGCCCGCCGCGTCGCCGGGACGAGCGAGGGGTGTCTGGTTCGCCGTCTGCTCCTGGTGACCCCGCGTCGGTCAACGCTGCTCCGACCGTCGAGGCCTTCGGGCGCCTGAGGCTACCGAGTCTGCCGCGCGATTGCGTTTCACAACGTTTCGCGGCTCAGGGTTTGGCGCACCACGCGTTCACCGGGCAGCGTCAACAGGTATGTCCGGTTCGTTCAAGGATCACGAGGGAGTGCTCATCGACCGCGACCGCAGCTTCGAACTCGAGTCTGTCACCCCATCCCAGCAGCGTCGCCCGCGCCCGCAACTTCGTGGCCGAGGCGATGCAGCAGTGGGAGGTGCCCGAGGCGACCGAGGAGTCGGCGCGGCTCGCGATCAGCGAGCTCGTGACGAACGCGATCGTGCACGCGAGGACGCACGTCGTGGTGCGGGTCCGGTCCGAGCCCGATGCGGTCTGGGTCGGCGTGACCGACCAGGACGACACGCTTGCCGGTGCCGTCACCGCGGCAGAGCCGGACGGGCTCGGAAGTCGCGGCCTGGCGATCGTCGAGGCGGTCGCGCGGCGCTGGGGAGTGGACCGCCAGTTCAGCCGGCCGGGCAAGACGGTGTGGTTCACCGTCGGCGTCGAGTCCGAGGCAGCTGAGCGTCACGCGGTCGCGTCGCACCTTCGCCGAGCTGGCGGCGCAGCGCCTCTTCGAACTCGCGCACCGGCGGCCCGGCGTGACGGTCGCGCAGGCGCACGAGGTTCGGGTAGCCCGCGTCGCGTTCGGCGTCCCACTCGTCGGCGAAGCGGCCGGAGGTGATCTCGTCGACCAGCCGGCGCATCGTCCCGCCGATGTCCACGCTCTCGTACTCCTCGCGCCGCGCGAGCTGGCCGTACTGGCTCGTCGGGGAGTGGAACTCGAACTGCGCCGCGTACCCGCCCTCGCGGACGAGCCGCATCGTGCGCTCGACCTCGCCCGAGAGCACGAGCTCGGTGATGACGGCTTCGAGCGGGATGCCCTGCTCGAGCATCACCTGCACGAACGTGCCGTTGACGTGGGTGAGCGCGGGCGCGAGGGCCTGCTCGACCGCGAGATCGAGCACCGCCTCCTGCATCGCGGTGAGCTCGATCGCGCCCTGCCGGGTCCCACCGATCGCCTTGGCGACGGCGAGCGTGCGGGCCTGCGCGTCACCGGTCGACGTCGCGGTGCACCCCGACCGCGGTGATGAACCCGATGCCTTCCTCGTAACAGCGGCGGACCTCGGGCCCGAGCATCCGCGGCGCGACCATCCCGACGTCGCCGGCCGGGTCGAAGCGGTCGAACGCGAGCGTGTAGCCGCTGGCGACGATGGTGAGCCCGGTGGCCGGGCGCTCGAGCGGCAGCGACGGGATGACGTCGTCCGGCACGAGCACGCAGGCGATGTCCGCGTCGTTGGCCAGCTCGAGGTCTCCGGGCCGGAAGCCGTCCGCCGCGGCCTGCTCCGCGGGTCGCGTCGGCCCGGACGCACACCCACACCTCGCAGCCCGGAGTCCCGCAGGTTCAGCGCCCACGAGCGGCCCTGGTTCCCGTAGCCGACCACCGCGACCGTCGAGCCCTCGATCGCCGCCAGGTCCGCGTCCTCGTCGTGAAAGATCGTCGCCATCGCGCGGAGCGTAGGCCGGAGCGACGCCCGGAGTGCCGGGCGGAAACCGCGGCGGCCGTCGAGCATCCGCGGTCGGCCGTTCGGCCGCCGGAGATCTTCGGAATGGCTGTCCCAGCCCCCGCGAGGATGGAACCGTGACTGCTCTCGCCACTCCCCGCCAGCTCTCGCTGGGCGCCGCGGCCGGTCGCGGAGGAGGCCGACGGAGCGCTTCCATCCGGCGGTCGCGGAGTGGTTCCGGCGCCGCTTCCCGGACGGCCCGACCGCACCGCAGTCCGAGGGCTGGGTCCACATCGCGGCCGGTCGCGACACGCTGATCGCCGCCCCGACCGGGTCCGGCAAGACGCTGGCCGGGTTCCTCGTCTGCATCGACCGGCTGTACCGGGCCCACGACGCCGGCGAGCCGGTGACCGACGTGACCCGGGTCGTCTACGTGTCGCCGCTGAAGGCGCTCGCGGTGGACATCGCCGAGAACCTCGAACGCCCGCTGCGCGAGATCGCCGCGGTCGCGGCCGAGCTCGGGCTCGCCGCGCCGGACATCCGGGTGGCGGTGCGCACCGGCGACACGCCCACCTCGCAACGCACCGCGATGCTGCGGCACCCGCCGAGCTTCGTCGTCACGACCCCGGAGTCGCTGTTCCTCCTCGTGACGAGCAAGGGCGGCCGGGCGCTGCTGCGCGACCACCGAGACCGTGATCGTGGACGAGATCCACGCCGTCGCCCGGGACAAGCGCGGTTCGCATCTCTCCCTCACGCTCGAGCGGCTCGAGGCGCTGACCGACGCCCGCCCGGCCCGCGTCGGCCTCTCCGCGACGCAGCGACCGATCGAGACGGTGGCGCGACTCCTGGTCGGTGACCGCCCGTTGCCGGCGATCGTCGACGCCGGCCACCAGCGCGATCTCGACCTCCGGCTCGAGCTGCCCGACGGCGAGCTCGAAGCCGTCACCTCGGCCGAGCAGATGGACGACGTGATCGACCAGATCGCCGACCTGGTCCGCCAGCACCACACGACGCTGGTGTTCGTGAACACGCGCCGCCTCGCCGAGCGGCTCGCGCACCAGCTGGGCGAGCGGCTGGGCGACGACGTGGTCGCCGCGCACCACGGCAGCCTGTCCAAGGACCGGCGCGCCCGGGTGGAACGGCGGCTGCGGGCCGGTGAGCTGAAGGCGCTCGTCGCGACCGCGTCGCTCGAGCTCGGGATCGACATCGGGCCGGTCGAGCTGGTGTGCCAGATCGGCTCGCCGCGCAGCATCGCCACGTTCCTCCAGCGGGTCGGCCGCTCGAACCACACCCGGGTCGGCACGCCGAAGGGTCGGCTCTACCCGCTGACCCGCGACGCGCTGGTCGAGTGCGCGGCGTTGCTCGGTGCCGTGCGCGCCGGTCGGCTCGACGCGATCGTGCCCGGCCCGCATGCCGATGGACATCGCCGCGCAGCACGTCATCGCCGAGACCGCGGCGAGGGAGTGGACGACCGACGACCTGTTCGCGCTCGTGCGCAAGGCCGCGCCCGTACACCGACATGACCCGGCCGCAGTTCGACGAGGTGATCACGCTCGTGTCGGGTGGAGTGGAGACGGGTCGGGGCAAGCGCGGCGCGTTCGTGCACCACGATGCGGTGAACGGTGAGCTGCGCGGCGGCACCTACGGCCGCATCGCCGCGCTCACCTCGGGCGGCGCGATCCCCGAGACCGGCGACTACCGGGTGGTCGCCGAGCCGGACGACACGTTCATCGGCACCGTGAACGAGGACTGGGCCGTCGAGTCGATGGCCGGCGACATCTTCCTGCTCGGCACCCACTCGTGGCAGATCCGGCGGGTCGAGCCGGGCGTGGTGCGGGTGCGCGACGCCGGCGACGCGAACCCGACGGTGCCGTTCTGGATGGGGGAGGCGCCGGCCCGGACCGCGGAGCTGTCGACCGAGGTCTCCGAGCTGCGCAAGCACGTCGACGAGCACCTCGCGGCCGGCGACCCCGACGGCGCCCGGGCGTACGTGATCGAGAGCACCGGGCTCAGCGAGCTGGCCGCGACGCTCGTCGTGGACTACCTGGCGGTGGGCCGCGCGGTGCTCGGGGTGATGCCGACCCAGGAGCACCTGGTGCTCGAACGGTTCTTCGACGACACCGGCGGGATGCAGCTCGTGCTCCACTCCCCGAACGGAGGACGGGTGAACCGCGCGCTCGGGCTCGCGCTGCGCAAGAAGTTCTGCCGCACGTTCAACTTCGAGCTCCAGGCCGCGGCGACCGACGACGCGGTGATCCTCTCCCTCGGCCCGCACCACAGCTTCCCGCTGGAAGAGGTGCCGCGCTACGTGACGAGTGGCGGGGTGGAGGAGACGCTGCGCCAGGCGATCCTCGACTCGCCGATGTTCCTCTCCCGCTGGCGCTGGAACCTCAACCGCGCGCTGCTCATCCTCCGGTTCCGCAACGGTCGCAAGAACCCGCCGCCGATCCAGCGGATGGAGGCCGACGACCTCATGGCGGCGCTGTTCCCCCAGGCCGCGGCCTGCCAGGAGAACATCACCGGCCCGATCGAGATCCCGGACCACGTGCTCGTGCGCCAGACGATCAACGACACGCTGCACGAGGCGCTCGACGTCGAAGGGGTGCGGGCGCTGCTCGAGCGCATGGAGTCGGGCGAGGTGACCGTGCACTGCGTCGACACCACCGAGGCGTCGGTGCTGTCCCACGAGATCGTCACCGCGCGGCCGTACGCGTTCCTGGACGACGAGGAGTTCCAGAACCGGCGCACCAACGCGGTGCAGCTCCGCCGCGGGCTCAACGTGGACCTGTCGTCGATCGGCGCGCTCGAGCCGGCGGCGATCGAGCAGGTGCGGGACGAGGTCACGCCCGAGCCCACCCAGGCCGACGATCTGCACGACCTCCTCAGCTCGCTCGTGCTCGCGCGGGCGCGCGACGAGTGGCGGGCCAGCTGGCAGGAGCTGCTCGACCGCGGGCGGGGCCAGGTCCTGGACCACGAGGGTCACGAGCTGTGGTGCACGACCGAGCGTCACGACGACGCGCGCCAGGCGTTGCGCGGCGAGGAACCCGAGGTCGCGGCGGCCCTGCGCGGCCACCTCGAGATCTCCGGGGTCACGACGGTCGAGCGGCTCGCGGAAGCCACCACGTTGTCGGAGTCGCGGGTCGAACGCCGGTCTGGCCGTCGCTCCAGAACGACGGCTTCGCGCTGCAGGGTCGCTACACCGGCGGCGAGACCACCGAGTGGGTGGCCCGCCGGCTGCTCGCCCGGATGCACTCGTACTCCCGCCGCACCCGTCGGGACAGCACGCGGGCCGTCACCCCCCAGGACTTCATGCGGTTCCTGCTCCGGTGGCAGCACGTCGCGCCGGGCACCCAGCTGGCCGGTGAGGCCGGGGTGCTCGCCGCGCTCGACCAGCTGCAGGGCTTCGAAGCGGCCGCGGTGGCGTGGGAGCCGGAGCTGCTCACCCGCCGGGTGCGGGGCTACCAGGCCGGGCTGCTCGACCAGCTGTGCCACGCGGGCCAGGTCGGCTGGCTGCGGCTCACGCCCCGACCGCGCGACGACGCCGACGCGCCGGTCGGTCAGCCCTCGAAGGCCACGCCGATCTCGGTGGTGTTCCGCTCCGACACGCCGTGGCTGCTCGAAGCGGCGCGCGCCGGCATCGACCCGCCGGAGCCGACGGTCGGCGCGACGTTCGAGATCCTCGAGGTGCTCCGCGAACGCGGGGCCAGCTTCTCGACCGAGCTCCAGGACGCGACCAACCGGTTGCCCGAAGACGTCGAGCGCGCGCTGTGGGACGGCGTGGCGCGCGGCCTGCTCACCGCGGACGGCTTCGGTGCGGTGCGCAACAAGGTCAGTGACGCCCGCAAGCACGAGACCCGGCGGTTCTCCCGCCTGTTGCGCGGGCGCGCAGACCGCGACCGTCTCGGTCGGCCGCTGGTCACTGGTGCCGGCGACCGCTTCGGGGGCCGAACGCGACGCCATCGACCGCGACGAGCTGGCCGAGGCCGTGGCCGAGCTGCTGCTGCGCCGGTGGGGCGTGATCTTCCGCGACCTCGCGGTGCACGACTCGCTGAGCTTCCCGTGGCGTGACCTGCAGTGGGCGCTGCGGCGGCTCGAAGACCGGGGCCTCGTGCGCGGCGGCCGGTTCGTGTCCGGGCTTCACCGGCGAGCAGTACGCGTTGCCGGAAGCGGTGGAGCAGCTGAGCCACGTGACCAAGCTGGAGCGGTCGGGCGAGCGGGTCACGGTGAACGCGACGGACCCGTTGAACCTGGTCGGGATGCTGGTGCCCGGGGCCACGGTGCCGGCGGTGCGGACCAATCGGGTGACGTATGTCGACGGGGTGCCGGAGGGCAACGCTCCCGTCTGAGTTCGCGTCGGCTGGGCGCTCACGGCCACGGGTGACGCTCACGGCCCGCCCCCGACATACGTCCTTTCGCTCAGACACACCGGCTGGGGGCGCCGGCGACTCGCTCTTGGACGCACGTCCGTCGGTCCATCGCTGTCGTCGTGCACGGCACGTCCGGGTCGGTCCATCGCTGTCGGCTAGTGCCTCAGGCGGTACCAGGTGTCGTGTCGGTAGCCGCCGTCGCGCTCGTACAGCTGGTTGATCAGGCGGAGTGTCTCCTTCGAGCGGTCGCGCATGATGTCTCGGCTGAAGCGGTCGACGACGAGTGCGACGGGGCGGGCGTGCTTGAGCTGCGCGGCGGATCGCGGCCCAGACGTCGGGCGGGATACTGCTCCGGTGACCAGCCGTTGATCGACACCGCCTGCCGCGGTCCGCGACGTACAGGTCGAGCGGGTTGCCCGAGCACGTAGACGCCGCCCGGCGTGCGCGTCGGACCTCGGCGCAGCTGGAACCGCCACGCGGCGGCGCGCCTTGGTAGTTGGGTTCGAGGTCCTCGCGGAGCTCGGCGCGGTCCTGGGTGCTCAGCGCGAAGCCGTGGCGGGCGAGGTCGCGGCCGGTGCGGGCGAAGCCGACCGCCGCGGGGAGGAGCAGGACGACGGCGCCGGCGACGAGCGCCACCCGGGCCGCGGCGCGGAAGCGGGGCCAGGACCGCACCAGCGTGTCGAGGCCGTGGCCGGCGAAGATCCCGACCGGCACGAGGAACATCGCGTACGTGTAGATCCACCAGTGCTGGACCAGGAACACCGGGACGCCGAGGACCAGCCACGCGATCAGGCCGAGCTTCGAGCCGGTCCCAACCGCGCCGGGCCATCGCCGACGAGCCCGATCGCGCCGAGCGCGAGCGGGATGGCCCAGCGGGCCGCGGTCTTGAACCCGCCGTCGGTCAGGCGGGACAGCGGCCGGCCCGCGATCCCGGTCGCCTGGGACGAGACCGTGAAGTACGTCCAGCGGACGGTCTCGAGCTGGCCGTGCGCGGCGAAGTACGCGATGCCGATGCCGACGGGGACGAGCACGCCCAGCGCGATCGCGCCGAGCCCCGAAGCGACCGCGCGCACGCGACCCGTCGGCACCGCGCGGGCGATCTGCCACGCCGCGAGCAACCAGAACCCGCCCACGATGGGCAGCAGCACGAGCTTGAGGACGAGCACGAGTCCGCCCGCGAGCCCGGACGCGAACAGCCACCAGCCGCGCCGGGCCGCGCGAGCATCGGTCGCGCGGGATCGAGCGCGCGGACGGAGCACCAGAGCGCGAGGTACAGCGGGAAGCCGACCAGGCTCTCGACCTGGCCGAGCTGCAGCGGCTCGATCGTCGCGTAGTAGGTGCCGAAGATGAGCAGCGGGACGAGCGGCCCGATCCAGCCGCGAGTGAAGCGGCCGCGCAACGTGACGATGAGCACGACCGCGAACGCGAGCTGGTACGCGACCTCGAACAGGTGGAGCGCGACCTCGCTGTAGCCGAGCAGCGATCCGCCGCCGAGGTAGAAGAGGTAGATCCCGGGTTGCTTGACGTCCCAGAAGTCGCGGTAGAGCACGTCGCCGTGGGCGAGCTGGCGGGCCCCGGCGGCGAACAGCGCCTGGTCGCCGGTGAACGGCAGCGGCGCGGCCACCAGCCCGAGCACGGCGATGACCAGCAGGACCGCCAACACCTCGAGTCGGCCGCCGCGGGCTCGAGCTGTCTGCATCGCGGCTGATGCTACCGACGCGGGTCACCGCGTCAGCCGCCCGAGGTGGTGACCGTGGGCCAGGTCTGCGATCCTGGCGGCGATGGCCGACCGTGACGCGACTCCCGTGCCCGAGAACCGTGAGGCCGAGCAGCGCTTCGTCGTCACCATCGACGGTCACGAGGCCGAGCTGGTCTACGACCGCACCCCGGAGCGGCTGATCCTCATCCACACCGAAGTGCCCGACGCGCTCGAGGGCCACGGCGTGGGGAGCGCGCTGGTCCGCACCGCGATCGATCTCGCGGCCCGGGAGAATCTGGTCGTGGTGCCGCGCTGCCCGTTCGCGCGGCGCTGGTTGCGGCAACATCCGCGAAGTCGCGGAGCTGGTCGAGATCGAATGGCCACCGCTGGGGGTGAGGACGGACCCATGACGGACATCCTCGAGCCCGTCGCGCGCCGCCGAACCCCGGAGCGCGTACTACCGAGGTGGCAGACTCCCCGGATGACTCACGACTCCGACGCCACCCAGCGCGCCCTCGAGCACGACATCGAAGTGCTCGAGGAGAAGGCAGTCAGCGGCGTGAAGGCCGCGGCGATCCGCATCCTCCCCATCGCGGCCGATCGTCCTGTGCCTGCTCGGCCTCGCCTGGATCGCCGGACGCCGGGCCCGCGAGCGCGCCGCGGCCAGGTACACCGGCTAGCCGCTCGCGCCGGAGCGGTTCCGCCGTTTGGGGACCGCGTCTCCTGGCTCCGAGCAGTTGACGAGCTGCACCGCCTGGGCCGTACGGAGCGTCGGGCGGTCTCCACGGTAAGGGTTACGGGTGGTAGCCCCCTTGAGCCGTCGATGACCGATCGCGACCACTCGGATCGCGCCGATGTGCGCCAGGTTTCGCGTTTGCGGGCCGCGCGGATCGGGCAATTGAAGGAAACGGAAACGCCAATGACGGCGAGAGACCAGGAGAGGTCAACCATGCGAAAGAGATTCGGGCGAGCTGCTGCGGTGCTTGCGGTAGCGGGGGGATTGCTGGTGGGACTCGACCGTCCCCGCGCAAGCCACGGAAGCGAGTCACGGGCGGCACCACGACGGTGATTCGTTCATCCGCCACGATCGCGACCGCTGGGGTCATGGTCATCACAGCTGGCACCCGCGCCCTGACGCCGGGCCGACGGTGATCGCCAATGGACTCAACAACCCCCGCCAGCTCTCGCTGCCGGTGGATCAGGCACTGCTCATCGCCGAGGCCGGCAAAGGCGGCCCGGCGTGCCAGGGCGAAGGTGAGGAAGCGTTCTGTGTCGGCGACACCGGCTCGGTGAGCGTCCGCTTCCTGCCCCAGCGCAGCGACATCAAGCCGACGGTCCGCATCGTGAAGGGACCTGCTCTCCGGTGCCGGTCCCGACGGTTCGTTCGCCGTCGGCTCCGACGGTGTGTCGCACCGGATGGGCGGACCGATCTTCGTGGTCGCCAACCTGCAGGGCCAGATGCTCGCGGCCCGGCCGTTCGCCACGGCGAAGGTCTTCGCGGACATCGCGGCAGTACGAGCAGGCGACCACGACCCCGACGGCATGGGCGTCGGATTCGAACCCGTACGCCGTGCTGGCGCTGAAGGAGCGCACTGCTCGTCGCTGATGCGGCGGCGAACACGGTGTTCTCGGTGGACCGCAACGGTGCCGTCTCGGTGTTCCACGTGTTCCCGAACATCGTGAACGACGTGACCACGCAGCCGAACGACCAAGGCTTCCCGGGCTACGACCCGACGCCCGAGTTCCCGGGCGCGCACTTCGTGCCGACGTCGTTGGCCGAAGGTCCGCGCGGTGAGATCTACGTGGGTGGACTCGCCAGCGAGCTCGCCGGTCAGGCGCAGGTCGTCCGGCTCAACCGCGGGACGGGCGAGGTGGAGAAGACCTGGACCGGATTCACCACGATCACGGGTGTCGCCGTGGGTCGGGACCACTCGCTGTACGTGAGCCAGCTGTTCGCCCCCCAGGTGGCACCGATCGACCCGCGGGTCAACGGTGTGCTGACGAAGGTCGCGTGGGACGGCACCCGGACCGACCAGGACGTGCCGTTCCCGGCCGGCGTTGCCGTCGACTCGTGGGACAACGTCTACGTCGCCGCGTTCTCGGTGGCGCCGGACACCGGCCTGCCCGGGAGCCCGCCGGGCGTGGACACCTCCGGTCAGATCTGGCGGCTGCGCTTCTAGCCGTCATCGCACGAGCGCAACCAGCGAGCGGGGGTCGGCGAGAGCCGGCCCCCGCCTCGCGCTCCGGGGGAGCGAGCGCGTCAGCCGCGGGCGAGCGGCCGGGCGAAGCTGAGCTCGTGGCCGTCCGGGTCGCGGATGTGGAAGTAGCGCTCACCCCAGGGGGCGTCTGCCGGCGCGGTCGCCGGCTCGTAGCCGGCGGCGATCGCGCGGGCGTGGAGCTCGTCGACGTCGTCGACGAAGAAGATCACCCGGCCCCAGATGGCGGGGATCGGGGCGTGCTCGGGGTCGAGCTGCAGGTTGAGGAAGCCGGTGCCGGCGCGGAACGTCGTGAACGCGGCGCCGGGACCACCGGCAACCGATGGGAAGCCGAGCGCCCGGTAGAACGCGACGGCGACGTCCATCGCCGCGGTCACCAACGTGATCGCGTTGATCTCTTCGATGCCGTCCGCCGGTCCGGGCATCCTCGCTAGCTCACCGCGTGCGGCTCGACCCGCAGGATCACGTCCGTGCTCCCACCGTTCGAGGTCGTGACGTACATCGCGCCGTCCGGCCCGATCACCGCGGTCCGCAAGCGCCCGCGGTCGGTGATCGCGATCGAGGTCGCGATGGGTCGCTTGCCGTCGGGCGAGAGCCGGAACATTCGCAGCTGCGAACCCTTGAGCACCGCGAGCACGAGCCCGCCGTCCCACTGGCCCCACTGCGGTCCGTACACGAAGATGCCGCCGGACGGCGCGATCGTCGGGCACCCGGAGGTCCAGACGGCCGGCGTCGCGTTCGGGTGACGGACCAGGTCGGTCATCGGCGTGAGCTCGTCGTACGACGGGATCGCCCGGCGCGCGGGGAACCGGGTCCCAGCCGTAGTTCGCCCCGGTCGTGAGGAGGTTCACCTCGTCGTCGCAGCCGGTGCCGTGCTCGACCGCGTACGCCTGCCCGTTCGAGCGGAAGGCGATGCCCTGCACGTTGCGGTGCCCGTACGACTCGATGCGGGGGTCGAAGGGTAGGCCCATGTTCCCGGGCGCGGGCGCGCCGTTCTTGTCGATGCGCAGCACCTTGCCCGCGAGCATCCACGGGTTCTGTGGCGCGTCGGCGAGCGCGGCGTCACCGGTACCGACCCAGAGGTAGCCGTCGGGGCCGAAGCGCATGCGGCACCCGGAGTGCTTCCCGAGCTCACCTTCCGGATTGACCTGCACGCCGGTGAGGATGTCCGTGCGATTGGTGACGGTCGTGGCCGCGGCATCCAGGGTGAGGCGCGCGATGCGCACGTCTCTCCCCGCGGCGGTCGAGGCGAAGCAGACGAACACCTGGTGCGACGTGGCGTAGGCGGGGTCGACCGCGAGGCTCATCATCCCGGCTTCGATCGCGACGAGCAGATCCGCCGGACGCCAGATCAGCCGGCGCTGACCGTTCACGACGGCGCTCATCCCGAGGGCGCGCTCGGTGAAGAGCATCGTCCGATCGGGGAGGAACCCGATGTCCCACGGGATGTCCAACCCGCTCTGCACCGTCGTCACCGTCATCGGTGGCGGGGGCACGCAGGCGGAGAGGGTGGCGACGATCACGAGGGCGCCGAGCACGCTCGCGGCTTTGGCCTTCAGGTTGCTCACTCCGTGAACCTTTCCACGGAACGAGGCATTTATGCCGAGTGAGTCGGTTCGCTCAGGCGGGGGGACCCTCGGAGAGCGTCACCGTGGCGCGGTGGGAGTCGCCGGACGAGTCGATCCACGTGACCTTGACCTTGTCGCCCGGGTGGTAGCTCCCGAGGGCCGACCGCAGCTCGTCACCGCTGCTGACCGAGTGGCCACCGAGCGCGGTGATCGTGTCACCGGCTTCGAGACCGGCGTCTGCCGCCGGTGAATCCGGCCCGATGTCGGTGACCTCGGCGCCCGCAGTGGCTCCGAACCCCTCGTCGGATTGCGCCAGGACGACACCGAGCAGCGCCCGGCCGCCGATGTGGACCCCGTCGGACTCGTCGCCCGGTGCGGATCTGGTGGGCGATCGCGAGGGCCTTCTCGATCGGGGATGGCAAAGCCGGTGGTGCCCGATTGCGAGCCGAACCGGCCGACCCGGAGCCGGTGTCTGCGGCCGTGTTGATCCCGATGACCTGCGCCGTCGAGGTTCAGCAGCGCGCCACCGGAGTCGCCGGGCTGGATCGCGGCGGCGATGCGGATCATGTCCGAGAGCGTCTCCTGCTCGGCCCCGTCACCGGCGGTGATCTCCTGGTGCAGGGCAGTCACCGTGCCGGTCACGACGGACGGCTCGCCGAAGCGGCCGAGGGCGTTGCCGATCGCGATGACCGCGTCGTCGCGCGACACCGTCGAGGAGTCGGCGGTCTTCACCGTCTGCATCCCGGACGCGTCGATCGAGCTGGATGAGCGCGACATCGTCACCGACGTCGTAGCCGAGGACTTCGGCCTGGTGCGTCTCGCCGGTGACGCCGATCTCGACGTCCACGTGGGTCGCGCCGTTGATCACGTGATTGTTCGTGAGCACGAGGCCGGACGAGCTGATGACCACGCCCGAGCCGGCGGTCTGGTTGCCGTTCGAGAGCGTGGACGCGATGTTGACGATCGCCGGGCTCACCGAGCTCGGCGATCTTGCGCACGTTGACATCGGTCGACGTGGTGGAGCTCGACGAACCCGATGAGCCGAAGTCGTTGAACCCCGAACCGGCCCGGACGATCCGTCGTTCGACGGTGCACTGGAGCCCGAGTCGGACCCGCCGGATGCTGATCCCGGAGCTGTGCGAGCTGTCGTTGAGGGCGATCCCGCCGACCGTCCCCGCGAGCAGCGCGACCGCGGCGACCGCGATCAGCTTGCTGAGCACGCCCGGGCGCGGCGGCGGCGGGGCGGGCCACGGCGAGACCGGCGGGGGGCCGAGGGGAGGTGGGCGGTGGCGGTGCGTACCGGTGCGGCTCCGTGGGGGACGCGACCGGCCAGGGGAGGATCGGATCGTTGTCGGCCGCAGGCGCGGGCGGGTCCGAATCTGGGTTGGGCGTCGTGGGGTCCGTCATCGAGGAACAGAGTTCACCACGGCCCTGTGAAGGAGGTGTGAACGGGCGGTGAGCGGGTTGGGATCGTGCCAAGATGGCGGGAGACCCCCCGGGCCGCCCGTGGCTCGGGGGATCGCGCGCGTCCTATGACCCAGTCCACGCCGGAGCTCACGGCCGAACAGGCCTACCTCGACCACGCGCATGTCTGCCTGGCGGCGATGCGCGCCCGCGCCGCGCGCAACGTCGAGATCGCCGAGCTGCGGGCGCGCGAAGAGCCCAGTCCGGACACGTCGCGGCTCCTCCAGGAGCTCGAGCACCGGCATGCGTTGCTCGCCGAGTCCACGATGGCGCTCGCGTTCGGGCGCCTGGACGAGGAGACCGGCGAGCGGTTCTACGTCGGTCGGCGGCACGTGGAAGACAGCCATGGCGACCCGGTGGTCGTCGACTGGCGGGCCGACATCTCGGTGCCGTTCTACCGGGCGACGTGGGCCGACCCGATGGGCATCGACCGGCGCCGGCGGTTCGCGCTCGAGGGTCGCGAGCTCCTGGGCCTGTTCGACGAGGACTTCGCCGACCCCGACTCGCGAAGGCGCGGGTGGTGGGGGTGGTGTGCCCGACCCGCTCCTCGCCGAGCTCGAGCGCGGGACGCAGCGGCGAGATGCGCGACATCGTCGCGACGATCCAGGCCGAGCAGGACGAAGTGATCCGCGCGCCGCTCGCCGAGTGTCTCGTCGTGCAGGGTGGTCCGGGTACCGGGAAGACCGCGGTCGGTCTGCACCGCGCCGCGTTCCTGCTCTACGAGCACCGCGAGCGACTCGAGCGCGAGCGCCTCCTCGTGATCGGGCCGAACCTGTTGTTCCTCCGCTACATCGCGCAGGTGCTGCCGTCGCTCGGCGAGACCGCGGTGACCCAGACGACGTTGCCGGGGTTGGTCGCGCACCGCTTCCCGGTGCGTGCGGTCGAACCGGAAGCCACCGTGGCGATCAAGGGTGACGCGCGCATGGCGACGGTGATCTCGCGCGCGGCCCGGTCCGCGGTCGCGACGGTCGCGCCCGAGGACACCGCGCTGCGTGCCTTCGGCGTCACCCTGCATCTCCGGGGTCCGGTGGTCCAGGGCGTGCTCGACGCGCTGCACGCGCGCGAGGTGCCGTTGCGGGTGGGCCGCGAGCAGCTGCGGGCCCGGCTCGAACAGCTCGCGCTCGACCAGTTCACGGACCTGCGGCCCGAGGCCGACGAGGAGGACCTGGCTCGGGAGCTGCGGACCCGGGGTGAGATCACGTCGGTCGTGAACCGGCTCTGGCCCGTCCCCAGCGCGCCGGTGCTGGTGCGGCGGGTGCTCGGCAACCGTCGCCTGCTGGAACGGGCCTCCGAGGGAGTGCTGACCGACGACGAACGGGCCCAGCTGTTCCGCAAGCCGTCGCGCAAGGTGTCCGAGGAGCGATGGACCCGCGCCGATCTCGGTCTGCTCGACGAAGCCGACTGGGTGGTGGGCGGCCCGTCGCGCACGTTCGGCCACGTCGTGGTGGACGAAGCGCAGGACCACTCCGCCATGGAGCTGCGACTGCTGGCCCGTCGTACGTCGGACCGCTCGATGACGTTGCTCGGTGACCTCGCGCAGGCGACCGCGACCGGCGCGCAGACGAGCTGGGCCGCGGCGCTGGACGCGCTCGAAGCGCCGCACGGCCGGGTCGCCGAGCTCGAGCTGGGCTATCGCGTGCCGGCCCCGGTGCTGGAGTTCGCGAACCGCCTGCTGCCCGTCGCCGCGCCGGGCGTGCTGCCGAGCCGGTCCGTCCGGGAGACCGGTGAGGTGCCGCGCGTCATCGCGTGTGCGTCGCCGGACGACTTCCCGGACGTGACCGCGGTCGCGGTGGCCGGCGAGCGGGCCGAAGACCGCTCGGTCGGCATCGTCGCGCCGGGGGCGCTGCTCGACGCGATCGGCGCCGCGCTGGCCGAGAGCGAGATCGAGTTCACCGACGGCCGCACGTCGTTGGGGCTCGGGGAAGCCGTGACCCTGATCCCGCCCGAGTCGGCGAAGGGCCTCGAGTTCGACGCGGTGATCGTCGTGGAGCCCGCGGCGATCGCCGCGCTCGGCGACCACGGCCTGCGCCTCCTCTACATCGCGCTCACCCGCGCCGTCCGCACGCTCACGCTGGTCCACGCCCGACCCCTGCCCGACCCCCTCCGCTGACCCGTCCGCCGTTCGTGCCGTCAGGGTTACCGGCGCACCTTCACGGCACAGACGGAGGCGTTGCGGTGGGGCTAGCGGGAGAGCGGGGATGTCGAAGGGGGGTGGGGAGACGGAGATGGCGTGGGTGAGGACCTCCTCGACGCTCACCGGCTCCGCGGTGAACGCGGCGAGCAGTCGCTCGGACAGCGCGTCGAACTCGGCGGGCGCGGCCTCGGCGGCGTTGGCGGCGGGCTGACCCAGCCAGCGCAGGTACATCGACTCGGTCTTCTCGATCCGCTTCGCCGCGACGAGGGCGAGCGCGACGACGTGCTTGCACGTGCCGCGGCGGTGCTCCGCCGCGTAGGGGCAGTCGCAGCTCCACCGGATCTTGGTGACGACGGGCGGCGCGGGCCGCTGCGGGACCGCGAGCTCGACCCGGTACCGCTGCTCACCCGAGCCACGCACTCGCGCCCGCACGCGACCGGCACTGACCCGTAGCTCGGCGACGCGGTTGCGCTTGGCGTACCCGGTGCCGCGGCCGAGCACGGCCTGGGAGGTGTGCCGCAGCACTGCCGCGCGCAAGGACTCGGCGAGCGCACGTGCTCCCTCGCTCGCGGGCGGCTCGCTGTCTTCGGGCTTCTTCGCCGCGGCCTGCTGGTCGTTGCGGTTCGCGTTCTTGTTGTCCGAGCGCGACCGGCGACGCCGGCGCCGCTTCTTGCCGGAGGTGGTACCCGCCGGTGCGGTCGCGTTCGGGTCGCGGATGATGTTCGGGTCGCGGATGATGTTCGGGATCGTTCATCGCAGGCCTCCGGCCCGGTCGGCGTCGAGCTCGACGAGGGCGGCGAGCGCCGCGTCGTCCAGCTCGCTGATCAGCTGCTCCGGCGACGACGCGACCACCGCGTCGGCCAGGCTGCGCTTCGCGTCGAGGAGATCGGCGATGCGCTCCTCGAGCGTCCCCGGGCACACCAGGGTGTGGACGACGACACCGCGGGTCTGGCCGATGCGCCACACCCGGTCCGAGGCCTGGTCCTCGACCGCGGGGTTCCACCAGCGGTCGAAGTGGATGACGTGGTTGGCGCGGACCAGGTTCAGGCCGGTGCCACCGGCCTTCAACGAGACGCACAGGATCGGCGGTCCACCGTCGATGCTGAACCGCTCGACCGCCTTGTCCCGCGCGCTGCGGGCCATCTTGCCGTCGAGGTTCTCCACCCCGACACCGAGCTCGGTGCGGAGATGGGTGGCGACCCGGCGCAGGAAGGTCGCGTACTGGCTGAACACCACGACCGCTTCGCCTTCCTCGATGATCTCCTCGGTCAGCTCGACGAGCCGGTCGAGCTTGCCCGAGCGGCCGGCGAGCGGCGTCTCCGGGTCTTCGTCCGAGATGGTCGCGGGGTGGTTGCAGATCTGCTTCAGCTTCGTGATGCCGGCGAGCACCCGACCGCGCCGGGCCATGCCGGCGACGTCGGCGACCTCGCTCGTCATGTCCTTGACGACGGCCTGGTACAGCGCCGCCTGCTCGCGGGTCAGCGTGCAGTCGTCCCGCACGATGATGCGCTCGGGCAGCTCGTCGGCGATGCCGGGGTCGGTCTTGTGGCGACGCAGGATGAACGGAGCGATGCGCTTGCGGAGCGCGGCGAGCGCGTCGGCGCCCGCGGCGGTACCGACATAGTCGGCGTACCGGTCCTTGAACGATGCCTGGGTGCCGAGCAGCCCGGGGTTGGCGAACGACATCAGGCTCCACAGCTCACCGAGGTGGTTCTCGACCGGCGTACCGGTGACGATCAAGCGGCGCGAGCCCTTGAGCTTGCGGGCGGCCTTCGTCGTCGCGGTGGTGGGGTTCTTGATGGCTTGCGCTTCGTCCAGCACGACACGGTGCCACTCGATCTCGCGGAGCTCGTCGTCTCGCCGCATCACGCCGTAGCTCGTGACGACGATGTCGGCTTCGCCGATGTACTCGGACGGGTCTTCTCGGGCCGAGCCGTGGTGCAGCGCGACCCGGAGCTTCGGGCGCGAACCGCTCGGCTTCCCGCAACCAGTTGGTGACCACGGAGGTCGGTGCGACCACGAGCGTCGGAGCCTTGGGCTTGGTCTTCTTGCGCTTGGTGGTCTCGATGTCGTGGGCGATGATCGCCAGCGCCTGCGCGGTCTTCCCGAGGCCCATGTCGTCCGCGAGGATCCCGCCGAGGTCGTTCGCCTCGAGCCAGGCGAGCCAGGCGAGCCCGTCCTCCTGGTAGTGGCGCAGCGTCGCGGTGATCGTCTTCGGGGTCTTGACCTTCTCGGCCGGCGCGGGCCGGAACTCACCCGCGAGCGCCCGGGCGACCCAGCCGGAGACGGCTTCGCCGTCGACCTCGTCGGCGGTCGCGGCGAGGTCGAGCACCTCGGCGGTGGACTGGTTGCCCTCGGCGACGCGCTTGGCGAACTCGAGGGTCGCGGCGCGTGTCTCCTCGTCGATGCGCAGCCACCGCCCGCGGACGGCGACGAGCTCGCCCCGGGCCCGGGCCAGGTCGTCGAGCTCCTCGGCGGTGAGCGGCTCGCCGTCGACGAGCACCTCGCCGGAGAGCGCGAGCGTCTGCGCGTCGAGCCCACTCGACACGCCGGTCACGGTGACGCGACGCACGAGCGTGGAGTCGGGCATCAACGCCGCCGGGAGATGCACCGCGATCCCGGCTTCGTCGAGCGCGCCGATGCCCTCGCCGAGGAGGTCGGTGACCGCGAGCGGCGAGATCACGAGCTCGTCGGCCGGATTCTCGGGGAGCTCCGACCACGCGCGTCGCGCGATGTCCCACTCGCACGCGAGCAAGGTGACCGCGTCGTGCGGAGAGGTGCCGAGCAGGTCCGCGGTGTCGGGGCCGAGCGGAGGGAGCACGACGGTCGGGTCGGTGAGCGACTGGAACCGGGGGAGCAGGAGGAAGTGCCCGTCGAGATCGTCGGGAGCGCTCAGCAGGAAGCGGAGGCGGGCGCCGGCACTCGATCGGGCGGTGACCTGGTCGGCCCAGCGGTGCACCTTCGCCTCGTTGGCCGTCGTGGTGATCTGCGGCGGGCCCAGGCGGGCGAGCGCGAGCTCGGCGACGGTGGTGGCGAACCAGCCGTGGAGCAGCTCGTCGGGATCGCCGTCCGCCACGGCCTCGGAGGCCGCGAACCAGACCCTGCCGATCGCGCCGGCGCTGTCCAGCCCGGGGGCCGGGCGCCACGACCAGGTGCGCTCCGCGGTGTCGGAGGCGAGGTCGGGCACCAGCTCGCCCTTCGTCGTCAGCTCGACTGCATCCACGATGAGCGCGGCGATCGCGGTGACGGTGACGTCCACCGAGGGGCGGGTGCGCACGAGCCAGTCGAGGAACTTCAGCGCGCCGACCACCGGGGCGCCGTACCACTCCCCGGCGCTGCCGTCGTCCAGCAGCACGGTGACGATGCGCAGCGCCGAGAGATCAACGCCGGCATCGGCCGCGGCCGTGGCCAGTCGCGCTTCGGTGGGGGCGCAGAGGAGCAGGCGCCCGTCGATGATGCGGACGGTCAGTGGCGCCGCGAGGGCCGCGGCGACCCGGGCCGATGCAATGGATGCCGGTTGGGTGGTGCTGACGGCCATGTGCCCCGTCTCGTCTGGTTCGATGCCGTGGGACCTGCGTCCCCGAGGGTCTGCGCGACGACCGCCGCAACTGCGCACCGCCTCGAAGCTCCACCTTCGGGGTGCTGGCCCGACCAGGGCCATGTGATGAATCCCTATCATACCACTCGCTCTCAGCGACCGAAACGACGTCCGGCCCAGTGTTCTGGCGCCCGGTGACTCCCTGAAAGGATCGCAAGCGATGCGGCAGCTCAGAGCGTGGCGGTGCGGCCGGGGGCTCGCGGTGATGCTCGGGGGAATCGTCTTGGTGCTCGCGGCGTGCTCGTCGGGTGGCGACCCGGGCCCGGGGACCACCTCCGACGGCTCGAGGCCGTCGCTCATCGTCGGGTCGAAGGACATCACCGGCGCCCAGATCCTCAGCCAGGCCTACGGACAGACGCTCGAGAACCGGGGCTACCAGGTCACCTACAAGGACAACATCGGCCCGACCGAGACGGTGTACCCGTTGATCGAGCAGGGTCACATCGACCTCTACGGTGAGTTCACCAGCACCTTCCTCAAGTACCTCGGGGGCGAGTCCACCGGGAACGTGGACGCGACGTACGCCGCGGTCGAAGATGCGCTGGCCGGCAAGGATGTCGTGGCGGTCGGACCTGCGAGCGCGCAGGACGTCAACGGCTTCTACGTCACGAAGGCGACGGCCAGGAAGTACGACGTCGAATCGCTGTCCGACCTCACCGCGGTGGCGCCGGGACTCGTGTTCGGGGGCCCGCCGGAATGTCTCGACCGGCCGCTGTGCCTCGGTGACCGGAGCCGGCAGCTCTACGACCTGAGATTCAAGGAAGTCAAGAAGCTGGACGGCGGCGGCCCGCTCACGAACCAGGCGCTCGACGACGGCACGATCGACGTCGGCCTCCTCTTCACGGGAAGCAGCCTCGTCAAGGACAACTACGTGCTCCTGAAGGACGACCGGGGCTTACAGGGTGCGGACAACCCGATCGCCCTCGTCTCCAAGGTCAAGGCGACGCCGAAGGTCGTACGGATCCTCGAGTCGGTGAACGCGAAGCTCGACTCCGACGCGTACAACGAGATGGCACTGAAGGTTCTGAACGACAACGGTGTCCCGGCCGACGTCGTCAGCGACTGGCTCCGGCGCGTCAACCTCACGAGCTAGACACGCTCGACGTTTACCCGGGTTGTTCCTCGTAGGCGAACGGTGGCCAGTCGCGGCCGTAGTCCTTCCACGCGCTGCGGTTCGTTCCGGGTACCCGGACGATGCCGATGATCCCCGCGGCTTCGTTGAGCCAGACGACCGCGATGTTGTCGCCGACATCGATGCACGCGACCCGGCCGATGCTCGTCCGCTGGTCGGTCGTACCGGCCGGTGGGGTGGGCGGGGGGAGTGGTCCCTCGACGTTGGTCAGCTTCGAGCAGTCCGGGAGCTCCTTGCGCTTCTCGAGCGAGGCCCCGGTCTGGTCCAGCAGTCGCTGGTACTCGCGCGGTCGCGGTCGCGGCGTCGGGGAGCTGGATGAGCAGGGTCGTTCCACACTTCGAGACGAACGACGCGTCTCGGATCGCGCCGAGACGGGTCGGCTCGAGCAGGGAGCACCGGTTCGTCACGGCCTCGGCGCGTAGCAGCCCGTCCCACTGTGACGCGGTCGCGTCCGTGACGCGGCTGCGATCCACGAACCCACGCGCGGAGAGGCGGTTGACGGTGATGGTGGCGTTCGGCAACGCGAACGTCTCGACGAACACTCCGACGGTGCCCGACTCGTCGAAGGTCGAATCCGCGATCTGGATGATCGGTTGGTTGTCCACGAAGAGCCGGAGCGTCGGCCCCCGGCATTCGCCGCGCACGATGAAGGTTCCTGTGTCCTTGATGAGGCGCCGGTCGCGGATCCACTTGCCTTCGCCCGTGAGCACCGTGCTCGCGCCGTCCTGCACCTTGGCGATCGCGAAGGTCCCGTCGTTGCCGACCCCGAGCCGGTAGTAGTTGTCGTTGTCCTGGCGGCGGCACACCACGCCGTAACCGGTGTCCTCGGGACTGTCCGTGGTGGTGAAGCTCGCCTCGACGATCTGGTCCGGCGGCAGGGCGTCGTCGAGCGCCGCGGTGACGAGACTCTCCGGCTCGGCGGCGCCGATGAGGTAGCTCGTGCCGGACGGCTCGCCGTGACCGTTCCCGTCGTTGAACGGGGGGAGATCGCTCGCCAGATTCGCATCGACGGACAGGGCGAGACGCGGCGCATCCGGTTTCGGGAGCGCGGCGGCGTCGACCGAGTCGGACGAGCTGCAGCCACTCGCGACGAACGTGATCGCGGCGAGCGCGACGAGCGATCGTCGCGCCCAGCTCCCGGGGACCGCAGCTCGTTGCTTCACGCGCGTCGACATGCTGAGCACCCTGACCGCTCTCTCCGGGGGCGGAGAGCATCCCATGGGGTCGCGATCCGGACGTGAATATCCCGGACCCGAGCCGACAGACCCGGCGCGGCGCGAAGGCCGTGAACCCCGGGGCGCATTTCCGTCGTGAATGCGACCATTCGCGGCAATGCCGACCGCGATGAGCCCGCCCGCGGGGACATCTTTTCGTAACAATGCCCCCGGAGTCTGTCGGTTACCTCACTTACGTCCGGGGAGGGCACGTGAACGCAGGCGATACGTCGTGGGTACTCATCTCCACCGCGCTGGTGTTGTTCATGACGCCGGGGCTGGCGCTGTTCTACGGGGGCATGGTCCGGGGGAAGAACGTCCTCGGCATGCTCATGCAGAACGTGTTCGCCATGGGCCTGCTCGCCATCTTGTGGGTGACGATCGTGTTCACCCTGGCCTTTGGGGACGCGGGGAACGGAGGCTGGATCGGCAACCTCGACTACGCCTGGCTGCACAACGTCGGGCCGGGCAAGGGCGGAGGTGAGTTCTTCAGCTCCCTGACCATCCCGTTCGTGCTCTTCTGCGCGTTCCAGATGACGTTCGCCATCATCACGCCCGCGCTCATCACGGGCGCGACCGCAGACCGGTTGAAGTTCGGCGCGTACGCGCTGTTCATCGGCATCTGGCTCGTCCTCGTGTACGGGCCGGTCGCGCACTGGGTGTTCGCCGGCGGTTGGTTGGCCGAGATGGGCGCCCTCGACTTCGCCGGCGGCGCCGTCGTGCACATCAACGCCGGGGCAGCCGCCCTCGCGCTCGTGTTGCTGATCGGACCGCGCAAGGGCTACCCGGGCCACGCGATGCCACCGCACAACCTGCCGATGACGATGATCGGTACCGGGATCCTGTGGTTCGGGTGGGCGGGGTTCAATGCCGGCTCCGCGCTCGCGGCGAACGGTGTCGCGGCCGTCGCGATCATGAACACGTTCCTCGCCGCGTCTGCCGCGATGATCGGCTGGCTGATCGTCGAGCGCATCCGGGAGGGCCACGCGACGACGCTCGGGGCGATGTCCGGCGCGGTGGCGGGACTCGTGGCGATCACGCCGTGCGCCGGGTTCGTCGGCGGGATGGCACCCGTCTACATCGGGTTGATGGCGGGCGTCATCTGCTGCTTCGCCCTCGGGATCAAGCGGGCGTTCAAGTTCGACGACAGCCTGGACGTCATCGCCGTCCACCTCGTCGGCGGGATCGTCGGATCGCTGCTGCTCGGGCTCTTCGCGGACTCCGCGATCAACGCGGCGGTCACGAACGAGGGCCTGTTCCTCGGCGGCGGCCTCGAGCTGCTCCAGGACCAGTTCGTCGCTTCGGGGGTGACGTTCGCTGTTCTCGTTCGTCGTCGACCATGCTCATCGGCGATCGCCATCGACAAGACGATGGGCCTGCGGGTCGACGAGGCGTCCGAGGAAGAAGGCCTCGACATCAGCCAGCACGCCGAAGCCGCCTACTCGAGCTAGTGCCCCGGCGACCACTGCCGGGAGACGAACCAGGAGCGCAACGCATGAAGCTGATCACTGCCATCGTCAAGCCGTTCAAGGTCGACGACGTGAAGGATGCGTTGAAGGAAGCCGGCGTCGCCGGCATGACCATCACGGAGGTGAAGGGGTTCGGCCGCCAGTCGGGTCACACCGAGGTGTACCGGGGCGCGGAGTACGAGGTGGACTTCCTGCCCAAGGTGAAGTTCGAGGTGCTCTGCGCGACGGAGGACGTCGAGCGCCTCATGGACGTGATCGCGACCGCGAGCCGCACCGGCAAGATCGGTGACGGGAAGATCTGGTTCGTGGACGTCGCCGGCGCGATGCGGGTCCGCACCGGCGAGCAGCGACGACGACGCGATCTGACGGTCGTACCGAGGTCTAGCCGCGGTGCGTTTGGCGGCGGCGCGGAGCTGGACCTCGGGCTCCTTGCGGTCCAGGTAGTCGCGCCACATCGTCACCAGCCCGTCGTCGTCGACCTCCACGATGGATGCACCGTGCATCTCGATCGGGGTGCCGGCGAGCGGATCGTCCTCGCCGCGGCCGGCGTACGTGGCCCGGCCGATCCATTCGAACACCGCCCAGTCGTCGCCACCGCGGATCGTCGTGATCTCCTGGCGCCAGTCCGGGAACATCTCGGCGGTGCCGCGCTGGACCGACCGCAGGTCGGTCGTGCTCGGGGTGTTCGGGTCGCCGAACACCGCGTCGGGCGCGAACAGGTCGCGCCAGCGGACCTCGGTGGTGAAGTCGAGCGCGTCCTCGGCCCGCCGGGCCCACGCGTCCCAGTCCATCAGTCGACCTCGACCGTGCGGCCGCCGCGCCACGCCCGCAGCACCAGGTAGCCTCGCCCTTGAGCGCGCCGTGGTCCCACTCGCCGAAGCCCATGGTCGTCCCGGCCTTGCCGGTCGCCGCCGGCAGTCGCTTCACCCGCTCGAGGCCGTCGCGCACCGCGGCCGGGGTGCGGTCGTCGGCCAGCACGATCCCCTCGCCGACGAGACGACCGATGTCGAACGCGGCCACGCCGATCGGGCTCGCCGCGTGCATCCGGGACGCTCGCGCAGCGCGGCGCGGACCGGGTTCCCGTCGCTGATGGTGTCGACGTACACCCAGTCCTCGAACCCGCTGCGCCAGTCCGGGCGGGCGTACCCGAACATCAGCGCGGAGTTCGTGACGACCGGACCGGTCCACCCGACCGCTTCGACCGCGAGCGCGACCGCGCGCGCCGCGACGCCGAGCCCGAGGTAGAGCAGCGCGTCGGGCTCGACGGCCAGCGCGGCTTCGACGTCCGCGCGGAGATCCTCGGCGAGCGGGGACACCGAGCTGCGGAACGCGAGCTCCGGATCGCCGGTGCGGGCGACGGCCCGGCCGAGCCACAGGTCGTAGCTCGTGCCGACCGGGCGTGTCGTCGTAGAGGACCGCGATCCGATGATGGCCCCGCGCCAGGAGGTGCTCGGCGAGCAGGACCGGCTCCTCTTCGAGCGAGCCGACCTGGTAGTGGAACATGTGCCGCCCGCGGGTGAACGCGCCGCCGGTGTAGTTGATGCACGCGACGCCCGCGTCGTCGGCGAGGTCGCGGACGATCAGGCCGTTGTCGCTGATCGACGGGCCGACGATCGCGACCACGCCGGCATCGACGAGCTCGTGGAACGCTCTCGATCACGGACTCGGCCGAGCCGGCCGGGCAGCCCGTCGGCCTGGCGGGCGATCAGCTCGATCTCCGTCGCCGAGCCGCTCCTCGACCCGCTGCTCCTCGAAGCCGAGCCGCAGCCCGTCCTCGAAGTACCGCCCGCCGTCGCCCTGGGGGAAGTCGTACAGCACGCCGACCGGAACGCTCTGGCTGCTCATGCTCGTTGCTCCAGCTCGGTCAGGACCTCGTCGGTGTGCTCGCCGAGCCGGGGCGGCGGGCGGTCGAAGCGGAACGGCGATCCGTTGGCGATGAACGGCGCGCCGCTGTGCGTCACGCCGTCGATCTCGACGAAGTGGCCGCGCGCCTGCAGGTGCCGGTCGTCGAGCGCTTCGTCCGGCGCGCGGATGACGCCCCACGGCAAGCCGGCCTCCTGGCCGAGCCGGAACAGCTCCTCGCCGTCGTGGCGGTCCGCGAGGCGTTGGGTCGCGGCCATCAGCTCGCCGTAGCCGCGGGCGCGGTGGCGCGGGTCCTCGAACGCGGGATCGGAGAGCGGGCCCGCGACGCCGTCCGCCTCGAGCAGGGCGAGGAAGTGCGCGAACACGTGCGGGCCGAGGAAGTCCGGGATCAGCGCGGCGACCTGCTTGCCGTCGCGGGCGGTGACGGTCGGGTGCCGGAACCGGGCCATCGGCGACGCCGGTGCAGAGGTACGTCATGACGTGCCACTCGGTCATCGACGCCGACGCCTGGTGCGCCGAGACGTCGATCAGCTGCCCCTCGCCGGTGCTGACCGCGGTGCTCGAGCGCGGCGAGCACCGCGATCGCGCCGTAGGTCGCGGCGGTCGACCACGCCTGGTCGCCCCAGCACGCGAGTGGCGGGTCGTCGGTGCCGTACCCGCACACCGCCATCGACCCGCCGAGGGCCATGAGGACGAGATCGTCGGCGAGGTAGTCCGCCCACGGTCCGGTGAGCCCGAACGGGGTGATGGCGCAGCTGATGAGCCCCGGGTTCGTCGCCGCGAGCGACGTCGTGGTCGAGGCCGCGTGCCGCGGCGCGCGTCGGGCCGGAGCGTGTGGATCACCACGTCCGCGGACGCGCAGCACGCGGCGGATCGTCTCGTCGTCGGTAGACGACCGCGGATCGCTTGCCGACGTTGAAGTGCCAGAAGTTGAGGCTCGCGTCGAGGTCGCCGTCGCGACCGTCGACGTACGGGCCGACGCGCGCGGCTCGGCGCGCCGTCGGCCGGCTCGAGCTTGATGACGTCGGCGCCGAGCCCGGCGAGCAACCGGCCGCAGTACTCGACCGGCTCGTCGACGAGCTCCACCACCCGGAGCCCGTCGAGCGGCGCCCGCGGTGGCGGTCATTGCAGCGCTCCGGATTCGTGGAGGCGTGCGATCTCGTCGTCCGAGAGGCCGAGCACGTCGCGCAGGATGTCGTCGCAGTCCTCGCCGAGGTCCGGCGGCCCGCGGTGGATCGTGCCGCCGGTGTGCGGCGGGCGTGGCGGACAGGGAGAACGGCACGCCTTCGAGCGGGAGCTCGCCGACCTCGGTGCTGGCGAGCGTGGTGAAGTGGCCGCGGGCGGCGAGCTGCGGGTCGCGCTCGACCCGGTCGGCCGCGTCCTGCACCGCACCGGCCGGCACGCCCGCCTGCTGGAGCAGCTCCATGACCTCGTAGCGGTCGCGGGTCGCGGTCCACGCTTCGACGTGCCCGTCCAGCTCGTCCGCGTGCTCGACCCGACCGGCGAGCGTCGCGAATCGTGCGTCGTCGGCTCCACGCCGGGTGCCCGATCGCGGCGACGAACGCGCTGCCAGTGCGCGTCGGTGCTGCACGAGATCACGACCCAACGGTCGTCGCCGAGCGCGCGGTACGCGCCCTGCGGCGCGCCGCCGCGACGGTTGCCGGGCGGGAAGTCCGGGCGGCGCGCCGACCGGCCGTTCACCGAGCGGTCGAGCAGCAGCGGCGCCGCCGAGCGCGGTGGCGGGCTCGAGCTGCGACACGTCGACGTGCTGGCCCTCGCCGGTCGCGCGCCGGTGGGCGAGCGCGGTGAGCACGCCGAACGCGCCGAGGTAGCCGCCGACGTGATCGAGGTAGCTGAACGACCAGCCCGCGGGCTCGCGGTCGGGGAGCCCGACCAGGTGGGTGAGCCCGGTCAGTGCCTGCGCGGTCGGGCCCATCGTGACGTAGTGCGAGTCCGGACCGACGTGCCCGTAGCCGCACATCGACACGTAGATGATGTCGGGTCGCAGCTCGCGCAGCGTCTCGTAGCTCGAGACCCCAGCGGGCCAGGGTGCCCGCGGCGAAGCTCTCGGTGACGATGTCGCTCACGCGCGACCAGCCGGCGCAGCACCTCGAGCCCGTCGGGGTTGCGCGCGTCGACCGCGATGCTGCGCTTCCCGCCGGTGTTGTACTTGTAGAAGATCCCGCCGCGGTTGGCGCTCTGCTGCTTCTGGGCCTGCGCGAGCGTCGCGCCGCCGAAGCCCTGGCCCACCTCGCCGGGCTCGGGGACGAACGGCGGCATCACGCGGATCGGGTCGGGTCGGGTCGTGCTCTCGATGCGGATGACCTCGGCGCCGAGACACCCGAGGATCATCGTGGCCTGCGAGCCGAACCCGAGCCGGCAGAAGTCGAGGACCCGCACGCCCTCGAGCGCGCCCGGGCTCGCCGCATCCACCATGCGCCCGGAAACTAGCTCTCGCGGCCGGCGGACCGAGATGACGCCCGGTACGGAGGGGGACGCGATGCAGATCGACGACATGATCATGGTCAGCGTCGACGATCACGTCGTCGAGCCGCCGGACATGTTCGAGCGCCACCTTCCGGCGCGCTGGCACGACATCGCGCCGCGGGTCGAGCGCCGCGACGACGGCAGCGACGTCTGGGTCTACGACGGCAACGAGATCCCGAACATCGGGCTCAACGCGGTCGCCGGGCGACCGCCCGACGAGTACGGCATGGAGCCGACGTCGTTCGAGGAGATCCGTTCCGGCTGCTTCGACCTCGGTGACCGGGTGCGCGACATGGACGCGAACGGCGTGATCGGCTCGATGTGCTTCCCGTCGTTCCCGAACCTGTGCGGGCAGCTCTTCAGCCGCTCGTCGGATCTCGACGCCGGGCTCGCGGTGCTGCAGGCGTACAACGACTGGCACATCGACGAGTGGTGCGGCGAGCGCGCCCGGCCGGTTCATCCCGCTGATGCTCCCGCCGATCTGGGATCCCGAGGCGATGGCGGCCGAGGTGCGGCGCAACGCGGCGAAGGGATGCCACGCGGTCTCGTTCTCCGAGAACCCGTCGCACCTGAAGCTGCCGAGCTTCCACGACGCGCACTGGGATCCGTTCTGGCAGGCGTGCGTCGACGAGGGAACGATCGTGTGCCTGCACATCGGCTCGTCGTCGCGCCTGGTGATGACGGCGCGCGACGCGCCGATCGACGTGCTCATCACGCTGCAGCCGATCAACATCGTGCAGGCCGCGGCCGACCTGCTGTGGTCGCCCGGTGCTGCGCAAGTTCCCGGACCTGCAGGTCGCGCTGTCCGAAGGTGGCATCGGCTGGATCCCGTACTTCTGCGACCGGGTCGACTGGATCTACACGCGCCACCACCAGTGGACCGGCCAGGACTTCGGCGGCCGGCTCCCGAGCGAGGTGTTCCTCGAGCGGGTCGTGCTGTGCTTCATCGACGACCCGGCCGGGGTCGCGAACCTGGATCGCATGGACGTGGACCGCGTCTGCTGGGAAGAGCGACTACCCGCACTCGGACTCGACCTGGCCGATCTCGCCCGAGACGCTGTGGCCGGCGGTCGAGAACCTGCCCGACGCGACGATCGACAAGATCACCCACGAGAACGCGATGCGGCACTTCCGCTTCGATCCGTTCGCCCGTGCGATCGCGTGAGGAGTGCACCGTCGGCGCGTTGCGCGCGCAGGCCACCGACGTGGACGTCACCCCGCGTTCGGTCGCACCCCGGCTGGAGCGCAAGACCGGCGTCGCGGACCTGATCGGGACCGCGGATCGGGGGAAGCGTTGAGTCGTTCGCTCGGGACGACGCGCGGTCATCGTCGGGCGTGGCGACGTCGGACTACCCGGTGCTGCCCGACATGGCCGAGACCGAGGTCCACGTCCAGGCGGCGGAGCGGGCGCTGGCCGACGCGGGCCTGACGTTCGACGACGTCGACGGATACGCGACCGTCGGCTACTACCCGATGTACTGCGTCGGGATGTGCGAGTACCTCGGGATCCACCCGACGTGGCTCGACGAGACGAACATCGGCGGCGCGTCGTTCGAGGTGCACGTCGAGCACGCGGCCCGCGCGGTCGAGGCGGGCGACGCGCGAGGTCGTCCTCATCACCTACGGCAGCGTCCAGCTCTCGGCGATGGGCCGGCGCATCGGTGGTCGGGGCGGGTCGCTCAGCGCGACCGCAGGCGTGGGACGCGATCTGGGGCAACACCCTGGTCGGTGCCTACGCGCTCGCGGCGACCCGCCACATGGCGCAGTACGGCACGACCGCCGAGCAGCTGGCCGAGATCGCGGTGACGTTCCGGCGCCACGCCGGGTTCAACCCGTCGGCGCAGTACCGCGACCCGATCACCGTCGATGACGTGCTCGGCTCGCGCATGGTCGCCGACCCGTTGCACATGCTCGATTGCTGCGTGGTGTCCGACGGTGGGGGCGCGTGCATCGTGACCACCGAGGAGCGGGCGCGCGACCTGCCCGGCGAACCGGTGTACGTGCTCGGCGGCGCGCACACGCTCACCCACGCGCTCAACGTCTCGCAGTCCGACGACCTCACCGTGGCCTCCGCGGCCCGGTCGGGACCGCTGGCGCTCCAGCGGGCCGGCGTGACGCTCGACGACGTCGACGTGCTGCAGCTGTACGACTCGTTCACGATCACCGTCCTGCTCACGCTCGAAGGACCTCGGGTTCTGCGCGACGGGGGAGGGGGGAGCGTTCGTGGAGAACGGTCGCCTCGCCTTCGACGGTCCGCTGCCGACGAACACCGACGGCGGCGGGCTCTCCGCGTGCCACCCGGGCATGCGCGGCATGTTCCTGATCGTCGAAGCGGTGCGCCAGCTGCGCGGGCAGGCCGGCGCGACCCAGGTGCCCGACGCCAAGATCGCGCTCGGCCCACGGCACCGGCGGGATGCTCTCGACCGGGGCGACCCTGCTGCTCGGAACGGAGGCACCGTGACTCCCGACCGCTTGCTTCTCCCAGTGGCTTCGCGCAGACCCGATCGGCCGAAGGAGAGCTTCGATGGGACCGCCTTCGGCCGCCTGACGCTTCGCGCGAGACCCGATCGGCCGAAGGAGAGCTTCGATGGGACCGCCTTCGGCCGCCTGACGCTTCGCGCGAGACCCGATCGGCCGAAGGAGAGCTTCGATGGGACCGCCTTCGGCCGCCTGACGCTTCGCGCGAGACCCTATCGGCCGAAGGAGAGCTTCGATGGGACCGCCTTCGGCCCCCTGACGCTTCGCGCGAGACCCGATCGGCCGAAGGAGAACTTCGATGAGCGAGTCGCGACCGGTGCACGATCCGCCGCCGCTGCCCGAGAAGGCCAAGCCGCGCGAGAGCCCGCCGCCCGATCTCGAGACCGCCCCGTACTGGGCCGCCGCCGCGGAGGGGCGGCTGCTGGTGCAGCGCTGCGCGAACGGTCACGCGCAGCTGTACCCGCGTGCGCACTGCATCGTGTGCCGCGAGCCGGTGGAGTGGGAGGACGCGTCCGGGTTCGGGACCGTGTACTCGTTCACCGTGCTGCGCCAGCACCATTCCCGGTCGCTGCGCCACCTGCTCCCGCTCGTCGTCGCATTGGTGGACCTCGCGGAAGGGCCCCGGGTCATGACCAACCTGGTCGAGGTCGAGCCGGAGGATGTGCGGGTCGGGATGCGTGTCGAGGTCTACTTCGAGCGCGTCTCCGAGACGGCCGCGCTCCCGATGTTCACCCCGGTCCGACCTGGAGCTCCGGCTTGACCTCGAGCATCTTGGAGTACTCGACCGCGGTCTGCTCGACGACCTCACCGGTGAGCCAGTTGCTGAGCGGCTCACGCTTCTCTCTCCCGGTGAGGCGGAAGCCGACCTTCTCGTAGAAGCTGCGCGCCCGGTGCGCGTCGCGCATCGTCCAGAGGATCACTTCGGTCCAGCGCTCGCGCGAGGATCGAGCACGCGTCCTCCATGAGCCGGGTGGCGGCACCCGTTCCCCACGCCTTCGGATTGCTGTAGAACCCGTGGATCTCGCCCCGCGGCGTGCCGTCCTCGGCCGGCCGGCCGTGCGCGTACGCCAGCACCAGTCCGTCGAGCTCCGCCACCAGGACGAAGTTCGGCGCGATCAGGAGCGGTCCGATCGCGCTGAGCCACACCAGGCGCCGGCTGTCCGCGGCTCCCTTGAGGAACGGCGGTTGGAAGATGTGGCCGTAGCCGGCTTCCCACGCGGATCCGTGGGCCTCGCCGATCGCCCGGGCGTCAGCGTGCACCGCGTGACGGATGCGGATCACCGGCTCGCTCACGGGCTCCATCTTGTCCCGTGCGAGAGTCAGGGGCGTGGGGCCTCGACGAGCAACGGCATCCGATCTCGACGCGATCGTAGAAACGCTCGTGGAATCCCACCTCGACTACGTCTGGGAGGTCTGGGCGCTGCCGGGACCGGATCGGCGCGAGCGGCTGACCGCGCTCGTCCGGCTCGACCTCGAGCGGCTGGCGATCCCGTATCGCGAGGTCTGGATGCACGACGATGCGGCGTCCGTCGCGGTCTGGGTGCCGACCACCGCACCGCTGGTGGATCCGCGTGCGGCCGCCGAGGTGGGACGGGCCGCGCGCGAGACGTTCGGGTCGCGGCTCGCGGTCATCGACGCGGTCGACGCCGCGCTGGCGAAGCTGCGCCCGATCGAACCGCACTGGTTCCTCGCCACGATGGGCACGCGCCCGGACCGGCAACGGCAGGGTCTCGGCGCCGCGGTGTTGCGCCCGGTGCTCGCGGAGCTGGACCGCATCCGGGAACCCGCGTGCCTCGAGACCAGCTCGGTCGCGAACGTGGCGTTCTACGGGACGCTCGGTTTCTCCGTCGTCGCCCACCGTGACGACCTCCCGGCAGCCGCCCCGGAGACCTGGGTCATGTGGCGCGCACCGACGCGCTCCGGAATAGCGGAGCGGCCGCCGCGGCGGCGATCACACGGTCCCACCGCACGGTCCTCCCCACGGTTCCGACCCGGTTGGGGCACCGCTAAACTTTTCCGCACGGCAGCGGGCACGCTCGATCCTCCCGAAGGGCAACGGGTACTCATGGCACGGCGGGCAGAGGGCTGGCGGAGAGCGGAAACGGCGGCATGGGCGAGGGCCGGGCAGCCGGCCTCGGCGAACGAAGGCGTGGGCGCGTGCAACCCGAGATGACCGCATCGGCCTGCCCCCTGAGCGCCAAGGGCGCCCGGTTCCTCGGCCCCACGCCGCTGCTCGCGCACGGAATGCGGTTGCGGGCCGAACCTGGCGTCTACGTCGTGGCGTCCGGTGAATGCATCTCGTATGTCGGCTCGTCCGGGCGCCTCGGTGACCGGGTGCGGACCCTCGCCCACCTCGGCACGCACCGGGGAAGTGCGCGGGTGCTCTGTGCCGCGCACTGCACCGGGGAGGCCCCGCAGGTGTGGTGGTCGTATACGAAATCCGTCGCCCGGGCACGGGTCATGGAGACCGAGCTGAAGCTCGACTACGACCGGCAGTTCTTCGGCGCGTACCTCCAGTGCGACGCGGGGGCGGCGCTGCGCACGGCGCTCGTCGACGCCGCGGGTCCGGGGACGTGGGCCGCCGGGTACATCGACGCCATCTTCTCCATCGGCGAGCACTTCGCGTACCTCTCCACGAGCGAGCTCGCGCCCGTATGGGAGGCCGTCGGCGTTCCGCCCGGTCCGTGGGCCGAACGGCTCCGCAACTTCACGACCTAAGCGGTCGCGTCACCGCGGGTCGAGAGCGCCGGCGAACATCGACGGATCGACGGTGATGTAGATCGCCTTGCACGTCGCGACCACCTGGCCGGACGCACTCGCCTCCGCGCTGATGAAGAGCTTGCGCCGCTCGCGGCCGTCCAGCCGGGTGCGGATGGTCAGCAGCTCCTCGACCGGGACCGGCGCGACGAAGCGCACCGTGAGCTCGCCCGTGAACGCGGGCTCGCCGAGCCGCCCGATCACGTACCCCGTCACGTCGTCGAACACCGCGGCCACGATGCCGCCGTGGGCCCGACCCGGAGCGCCCTCGAAGGCCCGGTGCAACGTTCCCGTCGCCACGATGTCCTCGCCCCCGAAGTCGACGTCGAGATCGACGCTCGTCGGGTTCGCCCGGCCACCGACCGCCCGGTCCTGGAAGCCGGACTCGGGCCCACCCGCCGCGAACAGCGAGGAGCCTTCCGGCGCTGCCGCGCGGGCTGCCTTCATCAGCGCGAGCCGGTCGCGACGCGTCCCCTGCGCGCATCCGCGCCGCTTGCTCGCTCGGCCATCGCCGTGAGCTCGCGCAGGCCCGTCGTCGTCACGGTCGTAGGCCACGTAGGCGTGGATCAGGTCCCGCAGACGCCGCGGCCGCGACGAACCGCATGTCACTGTCCTCGCCCTCGTCGCGCACCAGCTCTGTCGTCATCGCCCCACCGTATACGTCGCTCTCTGCGTCGCCGACTGGGCCCGGCGCGCGCGGCTACTGGTCGTGCAGCGCGGCGGCCGCCTGGGTGCGCGACGCGAGCCACGCGGGGAGGGCGGCGACCGCGACCGCCAACGCCAGCGCGGCCGGCACCAGAACCAGGATGCCGCTCCACGGGACGGCGGCTGGTGCTTCGATGCCGAGGTTGTCGGCGAACAGCGACCAGGCCGACGCGCCCGCCCGCGACGCCGAGCACCGTGCCGAGCGCGAGGGCGATGACGACGAGCGTGAGCGCCTGGACGACCACGACGGTGGACACCTGGCCCTTGGCGAATCCGAGCGTGCGCAAGACGGCGATGCTCTTCCGCCGGCGCCGGACCGACGTGAGCAGGGTGTGAGCGAGTGTCGCCGCCGCCAGCGCACCCAGGATCGCCACCAACGCAACCCGCAGCCCGCCGACCGAGTCGAGGTTCTGCAGGTCGGTCGGACGGGTCGGGAGCCGGGACGGGAGCGGCTCGAGCGCGTTGCGCACGTGTGTGTACTCGCGCTCGACCGACGTCCCGGGCGTGAACTTGATCAGGTAGACGTTCTGCTTCGCCTCGGGCACCAGCTCCTTCACCTGGTTGTAGGTCATGAGTGCGCCGGAGCCGAACTGGCCGACGTCGCCGAACGGCGGGAACACACCGACGCCGACGATCTCGAGTCGTGCGGTGCGGCTCCCGACGCGTGCGGTGACCGAATCGCCGATGCCGACCCCCATCGCCTCCATGGTCTTGCGGCCGACGAGCAGCTCGCCCTTCTTCAAGGGCTCACGGCCTTCGGTGACCGCGGGGTCGATGCTGCCCTTGACCCGGTTGACCGCGAGGACGTCCACCCGCTGCTGGTCGAGGTCGGCCTGGATCACGGTGCCGCCGGACGCGTCCTGGATGTTCTCGTCCGCGAGCAGGGCGGGGTTCAGCAGCTGGCCGATGTCGGGCAGGGCCGGCGCGCCGCTCTTCACGTCCCAGGTCCAGCCGTAGAGGCTCGGGGTGTTGAGCAGGTGCGAAAGGCTGCTGCCGAAGCCCAGTGTCGCGACGAGCAGCCCGATCCCGAGCGTGAATCCGATGATCGCGCTGTGCACCGGGATCGCGGAGCTGCCGCGACCGGCGGCGAGGCCGAAGTTGACGCCGACGTAGGTGCTCGGCGGCGCCCCGAGCCGGGCCAGGAAGCGCGCGGCGCGTGACGGCCGGCCGGGTGGTTCGACGACGGCGCGGGAGCGCGCATTGCGGGCGCGGCGGAGCGCGGGCCAGAGCGCCAGCAGCGGGACGAGGATCAGCAGCACGACGACGCCGATCCCGATGACGGTCGCGTCGACGGCGTACCCGGGGTTCGGATCGGCCTTGTGGGCCAAGCCGATGACGCCGAACGGTGAGAGGAGGATCGCGATCCCGACCGCCGAGCGCGGCGGCCGGGATCGCCACCAGGCTCGTCCAGAGCATCGGGAGGGCGAGCACCTGCCGGCTGGAGAAACCGATCGAGCGCAACACCGAGTCGTCGCGGGACTCGATTCTCACCTGGCGGGCGAGCGTCTGTTGGAGCAGCACGACGAATGCGGCCAGGACGATGATCGCGAAGATGCGGATGGCCGTGGCCTGGATCGTGATCGCTCGTTGCACCCGGGCGGACTGCGTGGCTCGTGTGGTGACGAACGCCACCGGCTGATCTCCGCCCATGCGTTCGACGCGGCGTTCGAACGACGGGAGGTCGGCGTTCCCGTTCTGCAGCCGCGTGTAGAGGAGCGGGCTCTGCACGATCTTGGAATTCCACTTCTCGTAGAAGGCCCGGGTCAGGTGGACAGTCGGTGAGATGTCGGCGGGCAGCGGCGGGAATTCGGCCGGTGAGGCCTCGATGCCGACGATCGTGAACCGCAGGTCCGGGCCATCGGCGAAGCGGGCGTAGTCGGCGGCACCGCCCCGCCCTGACCCGTTGAGACGCTCGTTGAACTGGGTGATCAGTGCGCCGGCGGACTGGTAGTAGGTCTTCGCGGCGAAGAAGTGGATGCGGAGCTCGTCGCCGACCTCGAGGTGCAGCTGGTCGGCGGCGAGGAAGCTGGCCGTGGCCTCGTTCACCGCGTACTGGCGCGGCGGGCCGGCCCTCCAACATCGAGAACCGCTCGAACGTCGACCCGAGTGCGTTGCCGGCGGTGGCCACGGGGAAGAGGTCGCCCGGCCCGATGATCCGGCCGTTCGGAAGCTCGCCGGCGAAGAGCAGGCTCGCACTGGCGTCGGCGGTCTCCGCGACCTCGGGGAGGCGGCCGACCTCCGTGAGGTCGACCCCGCCCACCAGGCCGAACGGGCTGGCCCCGGGCACGAGCACGTCCATCGGCGACCCGGCGGAGACGAAGTTCGGGTACGTGTCCTCGACCCGCCCGGCCGCGGCGAACGAGCCCATCACGATCCCGCCCCCGATGCCGGCGAGGAGGCCGACGACGAGCCAGGCGGCCCAACGACGGCGCAGCTCAGCTCGACTCCGCGCCCAGACCGCTCCCATGAGCCGGGGAGAATAGAGGGGAGGCCCGGTCGAGTTGGTGGCGCGCGGCACGTGACGACTGACCTTGAGTGCCCGCCGGCGGCTGCGGGCGGCATCGAAGGCCCTCGCCGTACGATCACGGCGATGGCATGGGAAGGCGACGACTACCAGCGACGTTTCGACGCGCTCGCGGCGGAGGGCGAAGACGTCCACGGCGAAGCGGACTTCATCGCCGACCTGTTGCCGCATTCGGTGCTCGACGCCGGCTGCGGCACCGGCCGCGTCGCGATCGAGCTCGCGAACCGGGGCATCGAGGCGGTCGGGGTCGACCGCGACGCGTCGATGCTGGCGACTGCCCAGGACCGGGATCCGGACATCACCTGGATCCAGGCGGACGTCACGGTGCTCGACCTCGAGCGGACGTTCGACGTGGTCGTCATGGCCGGCAACGTCCCGCTGTTCACGCCGGAAGGGACCCAGGCCGCGCTCGTCGCCGGGGGTGCTCGACACGTTGCGCCGGGCGGCGTGCTCGTCCTCGGGTTCCAGCTCGGGCGCGGCTACGAGCTCGCCGAGCTCGACGCCCATGCGGCCGCCGCCGGCCTCGAGCTCGACGACCGCTTCGCGACCTGGGGTCGAGAACCGTTCCCCGGCGACGGTTCGTACGCGGTCTCGGTCTTCCGGCGAATCGCCTAGGGGGAAGCGCTCGTCGCGCAGGCGTCGGCCGCGGCGCGAGCCGGCCGCGGTCGCGGCGGCCTTCGAGTCACGTTGGAGTCGGGCGAGATGCGGGATCCGCCACGGCTTGGTGAGGAGGAACTTCGCGACCGCGGGGCCGTTCGCCGACCCGTCCGGCTTGGCGAGGCCGAGCACCGAATCGTCGGGATGGTCGGTGGCCATGTCGCTGATCGCGCGGATCACCGACCACGGGCATCCGCGCCGGGTGCACACCTCCGCCACCGCCGACGTCTCCATGTCGAGTGCGATCACCCCGGCCGCGGCGAGCTCGGCGACGAATCCGGGATCCACGTGGAAGTCGTCCGAGGTCACGATCGTGCCCCGGGCCGCCTGCTGCCCCAGATGCGCGGGCCGGTACTCGTTGCCCGTCGACTGGTCGACGACGAGGTCCGGGAAGACGAGATCACCGATCTTCACCGTGCCGCCGACCCCTCCCGCGATGCCCACGACCATCACGTGGTCGACCGGCGTCGGCGTCGAGCAGCCGCTCGGTCGCCCGCGTCGCGCCGGCGGTACCGATCCCGGTGGTGGCGGCGACGATCTCGGTGTCCCCGACGGTCCCGGATTGCAGGACCGTCGCACCGATGGTGGTCCGCTGCAGCGAGCAGGCCTGGACCACCGGCGCGAGCTCCTGGCGCATCGGAGCCAAGATGGCGATCTTCATGGCCGAAGCCTGCCCGATCCGAGCCGGCGAAGCACGGAGAAGAGATGGAGGTCCCGATGCCCGGTCTCCCGACGCCCGAGTGGCTGGCCGGCTTGCCCAAGGCCGAGCTTCACCTCCACATCGAGGGGACACTCGAGCCGGAGCTGATGTTCGCGTTGGCCCAGCGCAACGGCGTGACCTTGCCGTACTCGGATGTGGAAGCGGTGCGGGCGGCGTACGTGTTCGAGGACCTGCAGTCGTTTCTCGACCTGTACTACGCGGGCTGCTCGGTGCTCGTCACCGAACAGGACTTCGCCGATCTCACCGGCGGCGTACCTCCGGCGTGCTGCTGCGCAAGGCGTGCGGCACGCGGAGATCTTCTTCGATCCGCAGACGCACACCGACCGTGGCATCGAATTCGCGACCGTGATCAACGGCATCACGAGCGGGCTCGAGGCCGGGCGGCGTGACGTGGGCATCACGTCGCAGCTGATCCTCTGCTTCTTGCGTCATCTCAGCGAAGACGCGGCGATGGCAACGCTCGAGACCGCGCTCGCGCATCGCGACGCCTTCACCGCGGTGGGTCTCGACTCCTCGGAGTCCGGCCATCCGCCGTCGAAGTTCCAGGCCGTGTTCGACCGGGCGCGCGCGGAGGGTCTGCTCGCGGTCGCGCACGCGGGGGAGGAGGGTCCACCCGCGTACATCACCGAAGCGCTCGACCTCCTCCACGTCCGCCGCGTCGATCACGGCGTCCGGTGCATGGAGGACGACGCGCTGGTCGAGCGGCTGGTCGCCGAGCAGGTGCCGCTGACGGTCTGCCCGCTGTCGAACGTCAAGCTCCGGGTCTACGACACGCTCGCCGATCACCCGATCCGCACCATGTTCGAGCGCGGCCTCCTCGTCACCATCAACTCGGACGATCCGGCGTACTTCGGGGGCTACGTCGGCGACAACTACGCCGCGACCGCCGCCGCGCTGGGCTTCGACCGCGACGCCATGCGCCAGATCGCCCGCAACTCGTTCGTGGCGTCGTTCCTCGACGACGCCGAGCGCCAACCCCACCTCGACGCCCTCGACGCCTGGGCCTAGCCCAACCCGCACCGACCCTCCACCTCCGTTTGTGCCACTTCCGGTGAGCGTTGCCGGTACCGGCACCGACGGCGGGCCACGATCTTCAGGTTGGGCGCGGCAAGGCCGATCTTCTTGCGGTGAGCCGACCCGTTCGAGACCCGAATCAGCCCTACGCGCTCCTCGCGCGTCGCTTCGCGGGATTCATGATCGACACGGTGATCGTCACGACGGTGCTGCTGCTGGTCGGCGCCGCGATCGCGAGCACCGCGCCCGCGGGTGAGCCGTTGCCCCCAGGCACCGTGTTGATGGAGTGGCTCGCCATCGCCGGGTTGTGGATCGGGTACTGGGCGATCCTCGTCGGGGTCTTCGGTGCGACGCCTGGTCAATGGATCGTGCGGATCCGAGTCGTCGCCAACGGCGTGCACATCGGCGTCGGACGCCAGCTCCTGCGGTGCGTGATCGCTCCGTTCGCGTTCGCCCCGGTGTGCCTGGGCTACATCTGGGCGATCCTGGACCGGCGCTACCGGAGTGTGGTCGACATCGTGACCCGGAGCACCGTGGTCCCGACGGGAGTGGCCACGGACGCACCCCCGACGGACCTCGAGCCGCCATTGGAGCCATTGTCGGTAGCGCCGCGGGTCTTGACCACTCGCGTGTCGGCGCTGGCCGACGCGCTGGCGACCAGCGGCCACTGGCGGGCCGCCGGTGCGCTGCTGCGCCTCATTGGATCGCTGACCTCCGATCGGAGCACGCTGAGCGGCGCGGCGTGGGCGTTCGCCCGGGCTGGCGATCCCAACCAGACGTTCACGATCACCAAGTCGCTCGTCGGCGACGGCCAGGAGAGCCCGCGGCTGGCGTTGGCTGCCGACGCGCTCGCTCACGCGATCTCGGGCACGCCGGAGTCCGCCACTGAGGTGTGGGCCCGCGCCGGGACCGTGCCGGACGAGGTCGCGGCCCACGTCGAGGTCGAGATCGCCTTGGCTGCGGATCAGCTCGACGCCGCGCACAGCCGAGTCCTTGCATACGTCAGGGCCTTCCCCGAATCGCTCGACGCGCGGACGCTTGCCGCGCGCGTCGCTCGCCGGCGCGACGACGCCGAGGGGCTCCTCCGCTGTGCCGCGCAGCTACGGCACATCGCCCCTGCGCACGTCGACGCGCTCGCGGTGGAGGCCGTTGCACTCGCGCCCCGGAAGGGCGAGCACCGGCTGGCGACCCGGGAGGAGATCTCGGCGCTGGTCGCCGTGCTCGAAGCGGAGCCGTTCAATGCCGAGGCGCGTCATCGGCTGCGGTCCGCGACGGTCGGTCAGCGCCGGGTGAAGCTCGTCGATGCCGCGCTGGTCGGCGGCTATGGCGCGGTGCTGAGCGTCGGATTCTTCACCGGCCGCTACGGAGACGGCAACATGATCGCGGTGCCGTTGCTGCTGCTGGCGGCAGCTGCGCTCTTCAGCCGGTATCGCATCCTGCGCGCCCGCCTGACCCCGCGCACGCGTCCCTGGGTCGCATACCTCGATGCGCTGACGACAGCGCACAACCAGCGCCGCGGTGGTCGAGCTCCGGCATCGGTGGAGGGCGTTGCGCCCCGCAACTCGGTACTGCGATCACCCGGCCGGTGCTGGTGCACGACGCTCCAGCACGTCAGCGCCGCGCCCGCAGTGCGGTACGCCGCCAATCATCTGCTCGAAGCGGAGCCGTCACCTGCGCCGGGGGTGTTCGTGTTCCGCTGCCCGCAGGGGCTCGGCGCGTACGTCGGGATCGACGGTTCACTGATCGACGTCGCGACGGGGGACGCGGAGCTGTATCGCGTCGAACCTCGTGACCTCGAGACGGTCGAGCCGGACGTCCCGATCGGCATGTACCTCTGAGGTGCTCGGTCGCGACCGGCGCGATCCACTGGATCAGTCCTGCCAGTCGGGGTCGCGGCGTTCGGCGAAGGCCCGCGGCCCTTCCGCCTGGTCCGGGTGGCCCCACATGGACACGAGCTCGCCCGCGCCGGCCCGGCACGCGTCGGTGAGGCCGAGCTCGAGCGCGCCCCAGAGTGCCTTCTTGGTCGCGCGCATCGCGGCGGGCGAGTTCTTGGCGATCTTCTCCGCGAGCGCCTGCGCCTCGTCGCGCAGCTGCTCCGGTGGATCGACCACCTGGCTGATCATCCCGAGCTCGTAGGCGCGCGCGGCGGAGAGCCGCTCGTACTTCCCGACGAACGCCATGCGCATCACGGCCTCGGCCGGCATCTTGCGCAGCAGCCCGATCGCTTCGATCGAGACCACCTGCCCGACGGAGACGTGCGGGTCGAAGAACTGCGCGTCGGACGCCGCGATCACGATGTCCGCGTCGGCGACCCAGTGGAACGCGCCGCCGGCGCAGAGGCCGTTGACCGCGGTGATCACCGGCTTCCACACCTCCTGGTGCCACGAGGTGAAGTGCAGGTCGAACTGCTCGACCGATTCGCGGTAGCGCTGCATCCCCTGGCCGTCCGTCGCGATCTCGGTGACGTCGACCCCGGTCTGGAACGCCCGTCCCTCGCCGGTGTGCACGATCACGCGCACGTCGGGGTCGGCGTCGAGCTCCTTCCACGCCACCGCGAACTCGTCACGCATGTGCGCGGACATCGCGTTGAGCTGGTCCGGGCGGTTGTTGATCAGCCAGCCGACCGGACCGTGGCGTTCCACGATCAGGCAGTCGAACGTCGAGTACGGCACGGCGGTCAGCCTTCCTGGTTCTGTGGCTCGAGCGGGAGCCAGCGCGGGTCGCGCCGCTCGACGAATGCCCGTGGGCCTTCGGCCTGGTCCGGGTGGCCCCACATGGCGATGAGCTCCTGGGCGCCGGCCCGGCACGCGTCGGTGAGGCCGAGCTCGAGCGCGCCCCAGAGCGCCTTCTTGGTCGCGCGCATCGCGGCGGGCGAGTTCCTGCGCGATCTGTCTCGGCCAGCGCCATGGCCTGCGCCGCCAGCTGCTCGGGCGGGTCGACGATCTGGCTCAGGATCCCGAGCTCGTACGCCCGGGCCGCGCTGAGGCGCTCGTGCCGCCCGGTCAGGGCCATCCGCATGATCGGCTCCATCGGCGACTTCCGCACCAGCGCGATCGCTTCGTACGCGGTGACCTGCCCGATCGAGACGTGCGGGTCGAGGAAGGTCGCGTTGCTCGACGCGATGACGATGTCCGCGTCGGCGACGAAGTGGAGCCCACCGCCGGCGCACGTCCCGTTCACCGCCGCGATCACCGGCTTCCACACCGAGTTGTGCCAGGCGGTGAGCCGCAGCTCGGCGCGCTTCGTGCGCCGGGACTGCTCGCGTAGTGCGTCGGGATTCCGGCTGAGCTCGACGACGTCGAGACCGGTCTGGAACGTCGAGCCGGAACCGGTGTTCACGATGACCCGCACGTCCGGATCGGCGTCGAGCTCGATCCACGCCCGCTCGAGCTCGTCGAGCATCACCGAGTTCATCGCGTTGCCGACGTCCGGGCGATCGAACTGCAGCCAGCCGACGCCGCCCCGGCGCTCGACGATCAACGTCTCGTACGCGGTCATGATCCGGCCCCGGCCAGCTCGGCGTGCCGGGCGACGAGGTCGTTGCGCAGCAGCTTCCCGATCTGGCTGCGGGGGAGCGCGTCGACGCGGTGGAACGCGACGGGCACCTTGTAGGGCGCGAGATGCTCCCGACACGCGCGTGCGAAGGTCGTCGTCGGAGACGTCGGTGCTGGCCACGACGAACGCGACCGGCACCGCTCCGAGCCGGTCGTCGGGGACGCCCACGACGCCGGCATCGTCGACCCCGGGCACCAGGCGCAGGACCTCCTCGACGTGGTCGGGGAAGACCTTGTTGCCGCCCCGGTTGATCACGTCGCCGACCCGACCTTCGATCCACACGAACCCGTCGGCGTCGACGCGGGCGAGGTCACCGGTGTCCACGAAGCCCTCGGAGTCGATGCGATCCGCGAGCGCGGCGCCGTCCGCGTAGCCCGCGGCCATCGACGGCGGGCGCACGAGCAGCCGACCGACCCCGTCCGTCGCGGCGGTCGCGCCCGCGTCGTCGAGCACCTTGATCGCGACCCCAGGATGCGGACGGCCGATCGCGCCGATCTTCTCGGGGTGCTCACGCGCGTCGTTCGCGGTCCAGCCGATCACCTCACCGATCTCGGCCTGGCCGTACCCGTTGAGCACCGTGACGCCGAACTTCTCGGTGAAGCGCCGGGCCTGGACGGGGGAGAGCGGTGCCGTGATGCTGCGGACGAACCGGAGCGGCGCGAGGTCGGTGACGGCGACGTCGGCGAGCATCGTCATGGCCGCGGGTGGCAGGACCGTCGAGCGGATCTCGAACCGCGCGACGAGTGCCGCGAACTCCTGCGGGGTCGAAGCCGTCCATGACGACGATCGGCGCGCCGGCCCGCAGGCCGAACAGCACGTTGTAGATGCCGGCGTTCAACGACAGCGAGACCGCGATGAGGTTGGGCGAAGGCTTCTCTCGAAGATCCCCGGACGCGCTCGGGGCTCGGGCTCCGGCGGCGCAGGGTCGCGTGGCTTCGCCCGCAGTGGTCCGAGCACCCGGTCGATCAGCTCGAAGTACGCCGAGTGCTCGTGCAGGATCGCCTTGGGCTCGCCGGTCGTCCCCGAGGTCCACATCACGAACGCGGTGTCCGGCCCGTACGTCGCGAGGCGGCCGGCTCGAGCGAGGCGTAGCCGTCCTCGGTGACGAGCACCGCGGGCGCGGTCGCGTCCAGCACCCGCGCGACCTCGGCCGCGGGAACGCGGGGGTTCACCGGGACGAAGACCGCACTCGGCGAGCCAGATGCCGAACATCGTCGTGATCAGCGGCGGGACCGTCGCGCAGCTGCACCGCGACCGCGTGGCCCGGCCGCACGCCGAGATCCGCGCAGCTGCTCGGCGACGCGCTCGCGCCGCGGCGCGTGCTTCGCCCGCAGTGAGCATCGAGTCGGGACCGTGGAGGAGCGGCTCGTCGTCGGCGAACGGGTGGTCCGACAGCAGCGAGGCCAGCGAGACAGCAGCGGTCACGACCTCGGGACCTCGGCCCAGGGCGCGTCGTGGAACGGATCGGGCTCACGGGGGAGTCCGAGGACCCGCTCCGCCACGATGTTCTTGTTGACCTCGGTGGTGCCGCCCTCGATCGTGTTCGCCCGGCTCCGCAACATGGCGCGGGACTCGAAGGGCATCGCTGCCGCCCACGCGTCGAGATCCCGGTTCGGGCCGTCCCATGCGACGGCGTCCGGGCCGAGGAGATCCGCGGCGAGGCGCTGCAGCCGCTGGTTCAGGCTGCCCTGGTGCACCTTGCCGATCGACCCGGCCGGACCGGGCGTCCCGCCGGCGCGCACCGTGGCGCGCACCCGTTGGTTCGTCCAGTCCCGGATGCGCTCCTCGCTGTACAGCTGCATGAGCTGTTGGCGGACGTGGGGATCCGTCGTGCGACCGAGCTCCACCGCGCGCTGGATGACCCGGTCGATGCCCGACCCGCCGATGCGGTCGACGCCACCCGAGCCCGATCCCGACACCATCTGGCGCTCGCCGGCCAGCGTCGATCCGGCGACGCGCCAGCCGTCGCCGGTGGCGCCGACCCGGTACGCGTCGGGGATGCGCACGTCGTCGAGGAACACCTCGTTGAAGTCCACCTCGCCGCCGATGTGGCGGAGCGGCCGCACCGTCACGCCGGGCGCGTGCAGGTCGACGATGAAGTACGTGAGCCCGCGGCGCTTCGGGACGTCCGGATCGGTGCGGGCCAGGCAGATCGCGAAGTCGGAGAGATGCGCCCAGGTCGTCCAGACCTTCTGCCCGTTGAGCACCCACTCCTCGCCGTCGAGCTCGGCCCGGGTCGCCAGCGACGCGAGGTCCGAACCCGCGCCCGGCTCGCTCAGCAGCTGGCACCACTTCTCCTCGTTGCGCACGAGCGGCGGGAGGAAGCGGCGGCGCTGCTCCTCGGTGCCGTGCGCGAAGAGCGCGGGCGCGGCGCTGTTCAGCCCGAGCGGGTTGAGCCGGCCGAGGTTGAACGGTGCGAGGACGGCTTCCGCGATCCGCGGCCTGCGCGGGGCTCAGGTCGAGGCCGCCGTACTCCACCGGCCAGGTGGCGACCGCGAGCCCGCTGTCCGCCAGGGTCGGGTACCACTCCTCGTACGCGGCGCGGGTCCGCACCTTGCGGATCGCGGCCCGGCCGCCCGGCGCGGGCGGCGTCCTGCCACGGGCCGGGACGTGCGTCGGACACCCACTCCGCGACGACCCGACGGACGTCGTCGTCGGATGACGTCCGGTCCAGCGGCAAATGGGCATCGACAAGCACGAGGCCGTACCGTACGCGAATGGCCGACGGGAACGCAGAAGGGATCACCGACGAAGGCGTGGCGCGGCTGCGCGCCCGGGTCGGGATCGCGCGCCCGCACACCCAGCCTCCGCACTACCGGTTCCCGAACGAGGACACGTTCCGCCACGTCGCCGAGGCCTACGGCGACGACAACCCGCTGTGGGCCGAGCCGGAGTACGGGCGGACCACTCGTTGGGGTGGTGCGATCGCGTCCCCGCACCTGGTCGGCGGCGACACCCTGATCGGCGAGGACGAGGTCACCGAGCTGCCCGCCGACGTCGCCGCGCAGCTCCGGGGCGACCCGATCCGCGGCGCGCACGCCTTCTACTCCGGCAGCTCGCGGGAGTGGTGGGCGCCGTTGCGGCCCGGGCCGGCGACTGGTGCGCCGCAACGCGCTCGTCGGCGTGCACGACAAGCAGAGCGACTTCGCCGAGCGGGCGATCCACGAGTGGACGGCCGAGGTCTTCGCGTCCCGTGACCCCGACGAGGTGCTCGCCGCGCAGTACCGGCTGATGATCCGCACGGATCGGACGAAGGCCGAGCAGCGGGCGAAGAACGACGCGATCGTCATCGAGCCGTACACCGACGAGCAGATCGCCGAGATCGACGCGGTGTCGGCCGCCGAGCGGGGGCGGCGGCGCGGCGCGGAGCCGCGGTTCTGGGAAGACGTGGAGGAGGGCGACGAGGTCGGGCCGCTCGTGAAGGGGCCGCTGCGCGTCACCGACATGGTCTGCTGGCACGTGGGCATGGGCATGGGCCTCTACGGCGTGAAGGCGCTGCGGCTCGGCTACGACCAGCGGCAACGGGTGCCCCGGTTCTTCCGGCCCGACGACCTCAACATCCCCGACGTGCAGCAGCGCGTGCACTGGGATCCGGAGTGGGCGCGCAAGGCCGGCAACCCCGCGAGCTACGACTACGGCCGCATGCGCGAGACCTGGCTGATCCACCTCTGCACCGACTGGATGGGCGACGACGCGTGGCTCTGGAAGCTCGACTGCCAGTTCCGGAAGTTCAACTACGTCGGCGACACGCACTGGATGCGCGGCCGGGTCACCCGCAAGCTGCTGGCCGACGGCGATCGGCCGGCGGTCGAGCTCGACATCTGGGGCGAGAACCAGCGGGGCGAGACGACGACGCCCGGGCACGCCACGATCCTCCTGCCGAGCCGGGAGCAGGGACCGGTGCGGCTCCCCGACGCGCCCGGGCGGCGCGACGCGCTGCGACGACGCGCTGGCCGCGCTCGTCGATCGGTTCGCCGCGATGGAAGCAGGAGAGCGGCATGCACGCGATGAAGGCCAGTACCCGACGCCGCCCGACGGGCTCGTGGTCGAAGCCGACGGCCCGGTGCTGCGGCTGCGGCTCGACCGGCCGGACCGGCGCAACGCGATCACCGACGACATCGTGCTCGCCCTCATCGAGACGATCGAGGCCGCGGGCAGCGACGAAGCGGTCCGGGTCATCGCGCTCTCCGGCACCGGTGAGCACTTCTGCTCCGGCTTCGATCTCGGCCAGCGGGGTCAGAGCGAGACGAAGCCGCGCGCCGGCGCGACGCAGCGTCAGATGCGCTGGCACGTGAACCGGCTCATCCCGACGATGCTCGAGACCCAGACCCCGATCGTCACCGCGGCGACCGGGTACGTCATCGGGCTCGGGCTCAACCTCGTGCTGGCGTCGGACTTCGCGGTCGTGGCCGAGGACGCCCGGCTCCGCGCGCCCGTTCACCGGGATGGGCTTCACGCCCGACTCCGGCGCGTCGTGGCTGATCCCGCGGCTCGTCGGCGTGGCCCGGGCCAAGGAGATGCTGATGCTCGGCCGCGAGATCACCGGCCTCGCAGGCCGCGGAGTGGGGCCTGGTCCACCGGGCGGTCGCCGCGAGAGTCGGTCGCCGTGGTCGCCGAAGCAGCTGGTGACCGAGCTGGCCGGCGCGGCGACCGTCGCCGTCGGCCTGACCAAGCTGCTCGTGCAGCGCAGCCTGACCGTGGACCTGGAGCGCCACCTCGCCGACGAGGCGCTGGCGATGGAGCTCTCGAGCCGGTCGAGCGACTTCCAGGAGTTCGCTCGCGCGCGCCGGGACCGGCGTGAGCCAGACTTCGAGGGCCGTTAGCCGAGATGGGGAGCTGGCAGTGAGCTGACCGAGAGCCTGCCGCAGACGATCCCCGGCGTCGCTCGCCCGCGCCGCCGACCGGTTCGGCGACCGCGAGGCGCTGGTCGACGAGCGGGCCCGTCTGAGCTTCGCGGAGCTGGCCGACGCGGCGGCGGACGCGGCTCGGGCGCTGATCGCCTCGGGCATCGAGCCGGGCGACCGGGTGTCGATCTGGGCCCCGAACACGACGGAGTGGGCGATCGCGGCGCTCGGCATCTACCGCGCCGGCGCGGTGCTGGTCCCGCTGAACACGCGGTTCAAGGCGGCCGAAGCGGCGTACATCCTCGACCGGGCCGACGTGAAGCTGCTCTTCACCGTGACCGACTTCCTGGCCACGAACTACGTGGAGCTGCTCCGCGACGTCGAGCGCCCGCCGTCGCTCCAGGAGATCGTGGTGCTGCGCGGCGAGCACGCGGCCGGCACGGTCACGTGGGAGGACTTCATCGCCCGCGCCGAGCAGGCGACCGACCGACGACGTCGCCGCCCGGGAGCAGGCGCTCGACGGCGACGACCTCTCCGACGTGCTCTTCACCTCGGGGACGACGGGGCAAGCCGAAGGGCGCGATGCTCACGCACTCGGCGAGCATCCGCGCCTACGCCGCGTGGTCGGACGTCGTCGGGTTGCGCGAAGGCGACCGCTACCTCATCGTCAACCCGTTCTTCCACGCGTTCGGGCTGAAGGCCGGCATCCTCGCCAGCTTCATCACCGGCGCCACGATCGTTCCGCACGCGGTGTTCGACGTGGACACCGTGATGCAGCGGGTCGCCGAAGAGAAGATCTCGATGCTCCCCGGCCCGCCGACCGTGTACCAGTCGATCCTGGACCACCCGCGCGTCGGTGAGTTCGACATGTCGTCGCTGCGGCTTGTCGGTCACCGGCGCGGCGGCGGTGCCGGTCGAGATGATCAACCGCATGCGGGCCGAGCTGGGCTTCGAGACGATCGTCACCGGCTACGGGCTGACCGAGTGCACCGGCATCGCGACGATGTGCCGCCACGACGACGACCCGGTCATCATCTCCACCACCTGCGGCCGGGCGATCCCGGGCATCGAGGTGCAGGTCGTCGACGACAAGGGCGAGCCACTCGCCGCCGGTGAGCCGGGCGAGGTCGTGGTGCGGGGCTACAACGTCATGCGCGGGTTCATCCACGACCCCGAGGCCACGGCCGAGGCGATCGACGCCGACGGTTGGCTGCACACCGGCGACATCGGGGTGATGGACGAGCAGGGCAACCTCCGCATCACCGACCGGATGAAGGACATGTTCATCGTCGGCGGGTTCAACGCGTACCCGGCCGAGATCGAAGGGATGATGCTCGAGCACCAGGGCATCTCGCAGGTGGCGGTCGTCGGCGTGCCCGACGAGCGCATGGGCGAGGTCGGCATGGCGTTCGTCGTTCCCCGTCCCGGCGCCGAGATCGTCGAAGCCGACCTGATCGCGTGGTGCCGCGAGCGGATGGCGAACTACAAGTGCCCGCGCCGGATCGAGGTGGTCGACGCGCTGCCGCTGAACGCGAGCGGCAAGGTGCTCAAGTTCGAGCTGCGCGCACAGGCCGCCGGGGACTGAACTCGACCGTCGCGCCGGTGCTGATCTTCGCGAGCCCGATCTCGGGAGCCTCGCGGGCCGGCGTCGCGTTCGGATCGATCACCGCTTCGTAGGCGAACCGCTCACCGGGCCGGGCCGCGGTGGCGGTCACGCTCGCCCGCGGGTTCACGGCCTGCACGATCGCGTCCAGCGCCCGGTCGCCCGCGCCGCCGAGCTGCGCGAACCAGTGGTAGTCGTCGGCCTCCTCGAAGACGGGCGAGTCGAGGATCGCGAAGCGCACCCGGTCGTCGACGACGTCGACCGTGAGCCCGACGTAGGTGTGGGGGAAGAACATGGGATGGATCTGCAGGACCTTGGCGATCGCGTCGGCGCCGTCGCCGTCGATCTTCATCGCGGTCCGGAGCCGCTGCGCGGTGAGCCCGGCCAGGCCGGTGAACACCATCGGGTTGATCCGCGCGGCCTCCTCCTCGCCGAACCGCTGGGCGACGGTGAGCAGGAAGGAGCGGAAGAGCAGGTGGCTCTGCACCGCGAACTCCTGCAGCGCGACGACCAGCGCGCGGTGCGAGAGGTCCTCGAGCGGGAAGTCCGGGTCGAAGTCGCGGTTGTAGTCGTCCCACCCGCCGTCGTCCGGGTCGGCCGCGGGCGTGTGCACCGGGATCGACGCGATGAGCGAGGCCTCGACGAGCGCGCGGTTGGGGTGGGGGAAGACCGGGTCGAAGGACTCGTCGATCTCGACGGTCCAGCGGCAGTGCGGCATCTGGTCGGCCGGCACGCGGGGCGGCCGGTGGACCGGCCGGACCTGCGCGCGCGGGTTCGTCGCGCCCGCGGTCGCGTCGAAGGTCGGGTCCTCGATCGCGTGGCACATGCCCCGGACGTACTCCTCGCCCATCGGCTCGACGTCCATGAGGGCGCCGCAGTGCGCGAGGAAGAACTCGCCGTGGTTCTCGTCGAACACCTGGCAGCGGAAGTCCATGAACTGGTGCGGCGCGCCGATGTCGAGCTGGAGGTTCTTCATGATCGTCGGGACGTTGCCGTCCGCGAAGTCGAACGCGCGCTGCGAGCGGATCGAATACACCGGGCTGGCGCCCATCCACTCCACGATCGCGACCTCCTCCATCGCCTCGCGGGGCCGGCCCTCGTGGACGAGCGGCATGCCGACCCGGTCCTGCAGGTGGCCGTGCAGCAACCATTCCCGGCCGAGCACGGCGAGCGCCCGGCGCGAGCAGCGAGGGCAGGTCGAAGTCGGGGTCGAACGGCCCGGAGTAGTCATCCATGCGTCATGAAGGTACTCGGGCCCACCGGCCGTCGCCGAGGGCCTCGCGGTCGGGCGCGTACCCGCAACCGGGCGGAGCGAGAGCAGAGGACAGGGCCTACGCCTTGGGGGTCGGCTGCTGACCCTGTCCCTCCTGCCCTATGCCGGATCGGGTGGGGGCTCGGCGACACCGGACGCCGGGCCCGTCACCCTCGAGGACCGAGGTGGCGTACCTCGTTGCTCTCGACGGCGAACGGAACGCTACGCCCGATGCCCGATTAATGCAAGGTCTGCATTCTTTCGCGTTCCGGCGACCGACGGGATGTCATGGTGGGAGATGGCTGAGGCAGAGCGCACGAGACCGCCTGTACGAGGCCGCGCTCCAGCTGATGGGCCGCCAGGGGATCGCCGCGACCTCGACCCGGGAGATCCTCGGCGGCCACGGGGATCAAGAACCCGTCGGCCATCTCGTACCACTTCGGGTCGAAGGCCGGGCTGGTCGACGAGCTGGCGGCCGAGATCGCCGGGGGCCAGTACCCGATCCTCGGCCAGCAGACCGAGCTCGCCTCCGGGCCGACCGTTGCCGAGCGCCGGCCGAGTGGGTCGCCCCGGTGCTCGACACGTCGATCGAGCTCGTCTCCTCCGAGCGGGGCTGCCTGCTCGCGCGGATCTGGTGGGAGTTCGACGGCTACCTGCGGCCCCAGTCGCTCGAGCACTTCGTCGGTGGCGACAGCGAGGTGGCGACGCGATGGCGTGCCGCGATGTGCGACGGTCTTTCCCGTACCTGCCGCCGCAGGTGGGTCTCGCCCGCAACGTCACCGCGCTGCGGACCGTCGGCTGGCAGCTCGCGCGCATGGCCGCGATCAACCTCAGGTCGGATCCGTTCATCGTCCGCTCGCACAAGCGTTCCGGATGTGGATGGAAGAGATCGCGGTGACGTTGCTGAGCGCGCCGACGATCCTGACCGACGAGGACATGCGAGGCCCTTCGATCCGCTGATCCCGGGTCTGCATCGCTCAGGTCTTCGGGGCGCTCAACGCTCCTTGACGACCCAGTGCTCGGTGACGTCGGTGAACGCGTCGACGAGCCTGGTGCTCGGGACGTGTGCCGGCGCGCCGGTCGCGCGGATCTCGTCCACTGCGGCCACCGGGTTGCGGTCACCGAAGAGCCGCTCGTCGTCGAGTGAGACCTCGGCCCAGCCCGTCGGGTCCACGACCCAGTACGACGCTTCGAGCGCGATGCCGTTGGGGTCGTTGAAGTAGATCGACCGGATGAAGCCGTGGTCGACGACGTCGGTCACCTCGCAGTTCGCGGCCTTCAGCCGGGAACGCATGTCGAGCAGCGCCTCCTCGTCCACGAGCGCGAACGAGAGGTGGTCGAACTGGCTGGCCTTGGCGTTCGGGACGCCCGCCGGCTTGGCGAAGTGCTCGGGCGGGAAGTCCAGGTACTCGAAGAACGCGAGCGTGTTCCCGACGCCGATCTCGAAGAAGTAGTGGCGGAACGAGTCGGTGCCGACGGTCGCCACGAGCCGGGCGCCGAGCACGCCGACGTAGAACCGCACCGTGGCGTCCATGTCGGAGCACACCAGTGCGAGATGGTTGATGCCACGCCACCGGGGGTTGGTCTGCTGGTCCATGGTGGGCCCCTCCTGTTGTCGAAGGTCTCCCTCGGCCGGGCATTCGACTGCGGAGGCGCAGCCGGCCGAGGGCGGTGTCGGTGGTCTGACGAAGCTCGCCGATCAGGTTATGGCACTCACTCCATCGATCCGGCCTCGACCGCGGTCCAGAGCGGCATCGCCATGGACGTGCGCATCTCCTCGGCGAGGTGCCCGAGCAGCCCCGCGGTCCGGGCGAGGAGCGCGAAGCCGCGGATGATGCGCCAGTCGAAGCCGAGGTCGGCGAGCGCGGCCCCGGCCACCCCCGCGCCGTTGATCGGCAGGCGCCGGTCGGTGAGCTCGTACGACACCTCGGCGACGATCTGCAGCAGGCGCAGGTTCGGGCCGAGGAGGTCGAGCTCCTCGGCCAGTGCGTACATGCGCGGCACGCGGGGATCCGTCTCCTTGTGCACCGGGTGGCCGAGCCCGGGTGTGCGCCGGCCCTGGTCCGCCAGCTGCGTCGACCGCGGTGTCGCGCGGCGGCGCGCAGCTCCGCGTCGTCGGGTTCGGGTCCGAGGCCGGTCCGCGTCTCGACGAGGAAACGGGCCGCGTCCTCCGCCACCCCGAGGAAGACGCTGCCGCCCCCGAGCACGCCCGCGGCGATCGCACCCTGCAGCGCTTCGGGGGCGCCGAGATACGTGAGCCGCGCCGCGAGCACCGTCGGGGTGATGCCGTGGTCGGCGAGCGACACGAGCACCGCGTTGAACAGCACGGACTCGCGCTCGTCGGGGAGTCGGCCCGCGACCATGCGGAAGGCGAGATCCGGAAACGAGATCCGGCCCATGATCTCGTCGCGCGAGATCCATCCCGCACACGGTGATCGAGGTCGGAGTCGTCGACCCCATGTCGGTGTGCATCCAGCTCGCGGCCTGCTCGGTCATCTCGTCGCCTCTCCTGCGCGTCAGCGGGTTGCTTCGTAGTCGGTCTCGGCCGCGGTGCGCTCGGTCGGGAGCTGGTGCTTCGCCACCCGGCCGGTGGGGGTGCGGGGCAGCTCGTCCACGACCTCGACGAAGCGCGGCAGCTTGAACTTGGTGAGGCGAGTCGCCAGCACGGCGCGGAGCGCGTCGAAGTCCAGCTGCGTGTCGGGCCGGATGATCACGAACGCCTTCACCTCGTCCTCGCCGAGATCCGCCGGCACCGCGATGACCGCGGCCTCGAGGATGTCCGGGTGCTCGACGAGCGCCTCTTCGACTTCGCTCGGCGCGAGGTTCTCGCCCCGGCGCCGGATGACTTCCTTCTTCCGGGAGATGAAGGTGAACGACTCGTCCGCGTTGCGGCGCACGAGATCGCCGGTGCGCAGCCAGCCGTCGACGAGAACCTCCGCCGTCTCGTCCGGCATCCCGTAGTAGCCGAGCATGATCGCAGGGTTGCGCAGCTCGAGCTCGCCGATCTCTCCGAACCCGACTTCGACGCCGTCGCTCATGACCCGGGCGTCGTTGATGTGCCCGAGAGTCGGGTGCTGGCGGGCGGGACCGAGCGTCTCGTACGGTCGCTCGCCGCGAGGCCAGAAGGTGCCGTAGGTGCTCTCGGAGAGTCCGTAGCCGCACACCACCTCGATGCCGAAGCGTTGCTCGATCTCGAGCTGGCGCTCGCGGGGTGGGGTCGGACCCGTGTAACAGAGGCGGAGCGGGTTGTCGGCGTCGTCGTCGCGCTCGGGTTGGCGCATCAGCATCTCGAGCATCGCCCCGATCATGTTGCACTCGGTCGCGCCGTGCCGGCGCGCCGCGTCGAGGAAGCCGCTCGGCGAGTAACGCTCGAGCAGCACGACGCTGGCCCCGATCGCCATCGAACCGAGCAGCGAGTACGCGGGTGCGTTGATGTGGAAGATCGGCAACGCGGTGATGAGGCGATCTTCGGGCGTGAGGCCGACCCACGACGGGAATCCTTCGGCGGCGAGCGTGTAGCCCTGGTGCGTCTGGGTCACGAGCTTCGAGCGGCCCGTCGTGCCTGACGTGGGGATGAGCACGACCGGGTCGCGGGGATCGATCGTCGGTCGTGGCGCGTCGTCGGGCGACCCGGAGAGGGAGTCGTGCACGTCGATGACCGGCATCGGACGCACCGGTCCGGGCTACCGCTTCGTCGACGACCGGGTCCAGCGTGCGGTCGCACGCGATCAGCGACGGATGCACCTGCTCGAGGAAGCCGGCGACCTCGTCCGCGGTGCTCGCCGGGTTCACCGGCAGCATCACCGCGCCGAGCTGCGCCAGGCCGAGCCACGTGAAGACCTGGGCCGGGAAGTTGCGGCCGATGACGAGCACGATGTCGCCCTGGCCGACGCCGCGTGCGGCGAGCCCGGCCGCGACCGCGAGCGTGGCGTGGCGGGTCTCGGCGAACGTGAACGCCCGGTCACCGCTGATCAGCCACGGCCGATCGGGTCCCGAGGCCGCCGCGTCGGCCAGCAGCTGCGGGATCGTGCGCATGGGGCTCACGCGGCGGGTCGGATCGATCGCGGCGCGCGGCTCAGCGAGATCCATCGCCCAGATCTACCACGTCAGATCAGGAGTCGAACGCCCGGGTGAGCGTGGTGCCGGCGAGGTGCACGGCGGCGGGATCGTGGCCGTCGCCGAGCATGTTCACGACGACGCCGTCGAGCCCCAGGGCGAGGAGGTCCCGGACCTGGCCGACGATCTCGTCGGGGTCGCCGAAGAAGAGGCGGGGGAGGACCGCGGCGCGGACGGCGGCGTCGTTGAGGATCTCGGTGGGGTCGGTCGACGCCGCGTGCAGCCAGCAGCCCGGTGAGCTTGGCCGCGGCGGCGTCGTGCGTCTCGCCGGCGATGATCGTCGCGAGGCACGAGGTGGTGATGTCCGTTCGGGGCCGACCGAGTCGGTCCAGGTGCCCGGCGAGCGCGTCGAGCTTGCGGGGCATCTCGACGAACGCCGCGTTGATGTTCAGCTCGTCCGCGTACTGCGCCGCGAGCCGGAACGTCTTCTTCTCGCCGGTCCCACCGACGAGGATCGGCGGACCACCGGGGCTCAGCGGGCGCGGCGAGTTCCACGCGTCGACGATCTGATGGTGTGTGCCCTTCACCGTGCTCTGCTCCTCGGTGAACATGGCCCGACAGATCTGCAGCGCATCCTCGAGGCGCTCGTAGCGCTCCGACAATGGCGGGAACTCGAAGCCGAGCGCGGCGTGCTCCTCGCCGAACCACGCGGCACCGATGCCGAGGAGGGCGCGCCCGCCGGAGATGACGTCGAGCGTCGTCACCGCCTTCGCGAGCTGCGCCGGGTTGCGGTAGGTGACGCCCGTGACGAGGGTCCCGAGGCGGACGCGTTCGGTGCGGGCCGCCAGTGCGCCGAGCAGCGTGTACGACTCGAACATCTCGAGCTCCTGCGGGCCGATGAGCGGGAGCTGGAAGAAGTGGTCCATCACGAAGACGGTGTCGAAGCCGGCGGCCTCGCCGGTCGTGGCGATGGTCGCCACGGTCTCGAAGAGCTCGCCCGGGGCGACGCCCGGGTAGGTGAAGTTCGGGATCTGCAATCCGATGCGCGTCATGCTCGACAGTATAGATCATCGAACTCTTCGATTATCTGGGAGAAACGTAGAATCGACGGTGATGACCGGAACCGACCCTGTGCTCACCTCGGCGGGCTACCTGCTGCTGAAGGCCGGCACGCAGTTCCACGGGGTCATCGACGTCGCGCTCGGCGCCGAGGACCTCACGGGGCGTCAATTCCTCGTGCTCACGTTCGTCGGGGGAGAGGACGAGCTCTCGCAGCTCGAGCTGAGCCGCCGGCTGAACCTGGACCCGACGATCATCGTGGGGCTCCTCGACGAGCTCGAGGGCCGCGACCTCGTGACGCGGGTGCGTGACCCCGCGGACCGGCGCCGCCACCTGCTCGAGCTGACCGCGAGCGGTCGCCGGCTCCAGCAGCGCGCGGCGAAGGCCGTCGCGATCGCCGAGCGCGAGTTCCTGGCGCCGATCGGTGCCGGCGACCGCAAGCAGCTGCGCCGCCTGCTGCTCGACGTCATGCGGTCCCGCCTCTCCTGGCTGGGGGATGCATGACTCCCGACGCTGCCATCGGGGCTGGGCGAGCTCGCGTACCTCTACATCGGAACCGATGACGTGGACCGCGACCGCGCGTTCTACCTCGAGGCGCTCGGCGCGGAGGCAGTGTGGCGATTCCAGGCGTTCGCGACGGATGTCGCCGCGGTGCGGCTCGCCGCCGATGGCCCGCTGGTGTTGCTCGCCGAGCACCGACCGGCGCCGAGCTGTCTCCCGATCTGGACGGTGCCGGATCTCGACACGGCGATCGCCCGGCTCACCGCGTCCGGCTTCGAGAGCCACGGGGAGACTGCCGGTACGCCCGACGGGCCCGTCCACGTGCTGCGCGACCCGAGCGGCAACGAGATCGGGCTGCTGCAACAGGATCGCCCGGGCGCGCTCGAAGTCGCGTTCGCGGATCCGGACCACGAGCACGCGGTGCGCGAGTAGTCAACGGTCTCGCGCCCGCGCGGCTTGCATGCGACGACGTCGCGGCGCACCGGACGTGACCGGCGCCGTGGGTCAGCCGTCCCAGTGGGTCGAGCCGTCGCGTGCGCGTTCGCGCATGATCTTGGAGGCGCACTCGCGACCGACCCGCTCGGCGAACTTGAGCGCCGCGGGACGCTTGCCGTCCCAGGGCTCCTCCCAGTCGGCACCGGTGTCCGCGCTGGACGCGTGGAGGATCAGGTGCTGGGTGTCGACCGAGAAGCTGATCTGCTCCGCGGCGCGCTTGCGGGCCGTCGAGCTGAGGCTCGCGGTCGCGACGAAGGCGTCCGTGAACTTCTCGACGACCGCTTTGGCCAGACGGGGATCCTTGTCATCGAGCGCGATCAAGCTGTTCTCCTGTGCACCATTGGCCGGGCGGTCGTCTGCCATCTGTTCGCGCTCTGCTCCTTGTACGAGGCAGCGGAACGTGTTGGTTCTACCCCATCTTCGGCGCTTCCCCCGTCACCGGGCCCGAAGTGTCAGTCGAAAGCCTCGTGGATGACACCCATCCCGGTGACTCCGATGGCCCAGTAGTCGTAGGTTCCCCGCTCGAGCAGCTCCCGGCCGGCATCGGCCAGGGCGCCCGCCGCGACGTTGCTGAAACCGCTCCCGACGGAGATCCGGCGGACCCCGATCTCGCCCAGCTCGGCCACCGGCGCGGTGCCGGGGAGGGCCAGAACATTGACCGGAAGGTCCACCGCGGCCACCAGCCGGCGGATCTCCTCGGTGTCGTTCAGGCCCGGGGCGTAGAGCACATCGGCCCCCGCGGCCTGGAACGCCAGGAGCCGGGCCAACGTGTCGTCGAAGTCGCGGTTGCCGTGCAGATAGTTCTCGCAGCGGGCGGTGAGGACGAAATGCACCGGACCGCGATGCGCGGCCTCCACGGCCGCGGCGACCCGCTCCACCGCAAGCCCCGCGTCGTAGATCTCGTCGTTGCTCCCGGCGAAGTCCTCGACCGAACCACCGACGAGCCCGGTGCCGATCGCCAGCTCGATCGTCTCGGCGACTCCCGGCGGGCTCGTGGGCGAAGCAATTCTCGAGATCGGCGCTCACCGGGAGATCGGTCGCCGCCACCACGGTCTCGGCGTGCTCCATCACCTCTTCGCGCGTCACGCCGCCGTCGAGGTGGCCGAGGGTGCCGGCGAATCCTGCGCTCGTCGTGGCGAGGGCGGAGAAACCGATCGACGCCAGGATCTTCGCCGACCCCGCGTCCCACGGGTTCGGCATCAACAGCGGCGTGTCACCGTGGTGCAGCGCCAGGAAGTGCTCGGCCTTCTCGTGCCTGCGTGCTCATGGCACGAGCACCACGCGGCCGACGGCCTGACGGCTCTCGAGGAACGCGTGGGCCTCGGCCGCGTCGGCCAGCGGGAACGTCCGGTCGACGAGCACCTGCAACCGGCCGGCGCCGACGTCGTCCACGAGCCCGGCGATCATCTGCTGCGCCCGGTCCGTCGCGATCTCCGCGCCGAGGAACACGCCGGTCAACGACTGGTTGGACATCCCGAGCACCGACGCGTCGAACGGCTGCGGGTCACGCCCGGCACTCCCGACGGTGATCGCGCGCCCGCGATACCGAAGGCTCGCGACGCTGCCCTGGAGCACGCGTCCGCCGACCGAGTCGACCGCCAGGTCCACCCCGACGCCACCGGTGATCTCGCGTACGTGCGCGACCCAGTCGGGATCGGAGTAGTTGACGCCGTGGTCGAGGCCGAGCGGCTTGATCCGCTCCAGCCGGTCGTCGCTCGACGCGGTCGCGATCGTCGTCGCGCCGGCGCGCTTCGCGAGCTGGATCGCCGCGACTCCGACGCCACCCGCGCCCGCTTGGATGAGCACGGTCTCACCTGCTTGCAGATGGCCGAACTCGAACAGGCAGTCGTCCGCGGTGCCGAACGCGACCGGGACGCACGCGCAGGCGACGACGTCCGCGCCGTCGGGGATCGGCCACGTCACGACGGCCGGCGTGACCGACGAGCTCGGCGTGCGAGCCCCACAGCATCGTGGCGACGACCCGCTGGCCGACGAAGCGGTCGGTGACCCCGTCGCCGACTTCCCGGATCGTCCCGGCGCACTGGTAGCCGACGACGTGCGGAGTCGTCGCCATCTCGCCGCCGGCCCGGTTGAGGGTGTCGCCGCCCTCGATGCTGATCGCCTCGACCTCGATGAGCACCCCACCCGGATAGACCTCGGGGTCGGGGAAGTCCTCGTAGCGGAAGACCTCCGGACCACCGGTCTCGTAATAGACAGCTGCCTTCACGGTCGCCTGCTCTCTGGTTGCGCGCCGGCCGTGGATGGGACCGGATCGGAGTCTCCACCCCGGGCGTGCAGGCGTCCAAGGCTGCCAAACCGGCGCGAACTACATCCACGTAATTGTCCCAGGCCTTCGCCATGCTGGTAGCGGTCACTTCCCCCGCCGTACCACCCACTTCCCCGAGCAAGAGGAGCAATCGATGGTCGCCGCTTCTCCGGTGCGATCCCAGCCCCCGGAACCCGACGCCTGGAAGACGTCGAGCTGCGATCCGGGTCGCTGATCGTCCACGAGCTGGTCGAGACGGATCCCGAGGTGCTGCGCGTCGTGCGCGAGGCCGTCGGCATGGACAGTGACGCGGCGGACGCGACGCGCCAGTGCCTCCGAGTCGGAGCACGGGCGGTGCTCGCGGCGCACGTGAGCGTCGAGACCCACATCGTCGAGAAGCGGTTCGACGCGATGACGGACCGGTTCGACGAGCAGGTCGAAGCCGCAGTCACCCGCATCTCGGACGCGGCCGAGTCCCTGCTCGACGAGCAGGACGGCGCGCTGCCGCACGCCCTGGCCGCGCACCGGACCGAGCTCGACCAGCTGCTCGGCGACACGTTCGACCCCGACTCGAAGCGCAGCGTCATCTCGTTGTTCGAAGACGTGCTCGGCGAGGCCCACCAGCAGCAGGCGTACGCGATGCAGCAGCTCATCGCGACCGATGGCGAGGACAGCCCGCTGGCCCGCCTCAAGCGCGACGTCGTGCGCGACCTGTGCGAACGGCTCGGGGAGGTGCGCAAGGACGTCGCCGACCTGTCGGAGAAGATCGCGGTGACCGAAGCGGTCGCGCCGGTCCTCGAGCTCACGACGGGGAAGGGCTTCAAGTTCGAGGACGTGCTCGACGCGTGCGTGAGCCGGATCGCGTCCGTGCACGGCGACGTGGCCGAGCACGTCGGAACCGAGACGGGGGTCGCGGGAACGCAGAAGGGTGACGAGATCGTCACGCTCAACCCGGATGACGCCAGTGGCTACGAGGCCCGGTTCGCGCTCGAGGCGAAGTCACGCAAGCTGACGATGCGCAACACCCTGAAGGAGCTCGACGACGCGCTGGAGAACCGCGATGCGCTCGCGGCGATCGCGGTGTTCACCACCCAGGAGCAGGCGCCCACCTCGGTGCCGTTCCACTACGCGGGGAACAAGGCGATTGTCGTCCTCGACAAGGAAGGTCTCGACGACTCGGCGCTGCGGCTCGGCTACATGTGGGCCCGTTGGGTCGTCCGTCGCGAGCTGTGCGGGGCGCCGGTCGACGAGCTCGACGTCGCCCGAGTGTGCACGTTGATCGATGACGCCTCCCGGGCCATCGAACGCTGCACCACCATCCGGAAGTACCACACCCAGGCCCGGAAGGGCATCGAGCACGCCGGGGTGGAGCTCGACGCGTTGGTCGAGGAGGTGCGCGAGTCGCTCGACGCCATCGGCGAGGAGCTCGCGCCCCCCGAAGACACCGAGGAGTAGACGCGGGCGTACCGTGGTGTCCGTGGGAGACGCCGAGCACGACGACACGATCACGTACGATCACGATGACGATGACGACGAGTTCGCCGAGTCCGATGCCTTGATCGAGGAGGCGCTGGCGACCGGGGACGGCGAAGCGACACCGTCGACCCGGCCGGTCGACAAGTTCCGGCGCAGCGCAGCCGGGTCCGTCGTGGCCGCGGGGATGTTCGGCCTGCGCGACGCCTTGGAGGGCCGGCCGGAGAAGGACGAGCCGGCAATCGTCGTCGACGCGCCGACGGCGCAGCCGAAGGGCCCGATCGAGGTCACCCTGGACTTCGAGCACCCCGAGAACTCGAAGGTCGTGATCCGGCGACCGCCGCCCGAGCGCCCACCCGACTGACGCCCCACCCGCCGCCTGATCTCGGTCGCCGGGGGCCCGGGGTAGCTGTCCCACCCCCTCCGTAGGGTCGGGGTGATGTGGAACGGCGTGCTCGGTTCAGGCTTCGCGAGTGACTTCTTCAGCCGCCTTGTCCGGCCGCAGGCCGAGAAACGCGGGATGGCGGATCCGGCCGACCGACGTCCACTCCGTGAACTGCACCTCGGCGACGAGGCGGGGCTCGACGAAGTGGACCTCCGCTTCGGCGGCGCGGCTCTCCAGCGGGTCGGCGAACGGGCTGGTGGCGCGTTCGATCGGCTCGAGCGCGGCAAGGAGGTCGGCGAGTGCGGACTCGGTGAACCCGGTGCCGACGCGACCGGCGTACCGGAGCGCGCCGGCGTCGTCGTAGTACCCGAGGAGCAGCGCACCGAACGTCGAGGCGCGCGAGCCCTTGCCGGGAGCCCAGCCACCGACGACGAATTCCTGGCGCCGGTGGTTCTTCACCTTCACCCACGCCGCGGAGCGACGGCCGGGCTCGTAGATGCTGTCGAGCCGCTTCGCGACCACCCCTTCGAGCGAGAAGTCCTTGCTGACCTGCACGGTCGCGTGCCCGTCGCCGACCTCGTGTCCCGGGACTCGCCAGGTCGGGCCGTCTTCCAATGCGGTGCTCAGCAGACGGCGGCGGTCCTCGTAGGGCAGGCCGGTGGTCAGGTGGCCGTCGAGCCACAGCAGATCGAAGACCACGTAGACGACCGGCACCTCTCCGGCCAGGCGTTGGATCTCGCGCGCATCCCGCACGTGCATGCGCCGTTGCAGGCGCTCGAAGCTCGGGCGGCCGGCGTCGTCGAAGGTGACGATCTCGCCGTCCAGCAGTGCCTCGTGGCCGTCCAGCGCGTCGCGGAGTGGCTCGAGCTCCGGGTACCGCGGCGTCACCTCGTTGCCGTTGCGCGTCCAGAGCCGGACGGCGCCGTCGGCGACGAGCCCGAGCGCCCGGATCCCGTCCCACTTGAGCTCGAACGCCCAGCCCGGGCCGGTGGGGGGCGAGCTCGCGAGGGTCGCCAGCATCGGCCGGGCGTCGAAAGGGGGCGGCACGACCTCATCGGTCATGCGACGATCGTGTCATGAACGAGACGTACACCCACGGGCACCACGCGTCCGTGCTCCGCAGCCATGAGTGGCGCACCGCGGAGAACTCCGCCGGATATCTGCTGGCCGAGCTCGTGCCGGGCCAGGACCTGCTCGACGTCGGCTGCGGTCCCGGCACCATCACGATCGACCTCGCGGGTCGAGTGGCGCCGGGAAGGGTCGTCGGCATCGACCGATCCGCCGAGGTCATCGCGCAGGCAGATGCAAGTCGTGAACGGAGCGACGCGTCGAACGTGGCGTTCGCCACCGGCGACGTGTACGCGCTCGACTTCGACGACGCGTCGTTCGATGTCGTGCATGCGCACCAGGTGCTGCAGCACCTGCAGCAGCCGGTCGCGGCACTGGTGGAGCTGCGCCGCGTCTTGCGGCCGGACGGGATCCTCGCCGTGCGCGACGGCGACTACGCGGCGTTCGTGTGGGCTCCCGACGATCCGCTCCTCGACCGGTGGAACGAGCTGTACCACGCGCTCAGCGCGCACAACGGCGCCGAAGCCGACGCCGGGCGGTACCTGCTCGGCTGGGTCCAGGAAGCCGGATTCACCGAGGTGCGCGCGACCAGCTCGACGTGGACGTTCGCCGATCCCGAGCGTCGGGCCTGGTGGGGGAACATGTGGGCGGATCGGGTCGAGCAGTCGGCCTACGCCGAGCAGGCCCTCGCCTACGGGCTGAGCGACGCCCGCGGAGCTGGCCGCCATTGCCGGCGCGTGGCGAAGGTGGGTGCAGCGGCCCGACGGATACTTCGCGGTGCTCCACGGCGAGGTGCTCGCCCGGCGCTGACTCCATACCGCCCGCTGGGGTTCGCCGGCCGGAAGGTCTGACCCGCTAGCTGTGGTCGTGCCGGGCCGCCCACGCGGCGCCCTGGCGACGGACGAGCGTGACGAGATCACCCTGGTCGATGTTCACGTCGACGAGGTGCAGACCCCACGTGGCTCCGAGGCTGTTGATCAGCTCGGGACGAGGGTCGCCCGCGGCGCGTTGCTCGTCGACCTGGAGCCAGCTCGCCCCGTTCTCGTCGCGACACCGGATCTGGTAGAGGCCCGGGTAGCTCACCCACGGGGTCGGGTTCGGCGCGACGGCCTCGGCCGGGAGCGCCCCGCCGAGGATGCCGAGCGGGAGGTGGGTCGGGAAGTACGCATGCGCGACCGCGGTGCCACCGCGCAGCGCCGCCGGGTTCACGCACAGGACCTCGGTCTTCGCCGCTGCGCTTGCCCCGCCGCGCACCTGGTTGAAACCGGCATCGGAGCGTCCGAAGATCGCGTTGGCGGGTGGTGGCTCGTTGAAGGTGGAGTACGCCACGACGCACCCGGTCTGCTTGGGAGCGCGGCACGCCGGGATGTGCTTGAAGTCACCGCCGACGTTCTTTCCCCGAGGTACGAGGACGTTCCCGCCGAGCAGCAGCGCGGATGTCAGCTTGGCGCGGGCCTTCTTTCGCGGGTCGATCTCCTGCTTCACGAGCTGGGTCAACATCCCGGCGCCCTGGGAGTGGCCGATCAGCACGACCCCGCGACCCTTGTTGTCGTGTGCCAGGTAGTCGCGCCAGGCGTTGCGAACGTCGCCGTAGGCGAGCGCCGCGGCTTCCTTCGTGGCGCCACCACCGATCGCCGAGAGGGTCAGCTGGCGGTACATCGGCGTGTACACACGACACACCTGAGAGAAGCGCGACGCCTGCGCCTTCGCCACGTTGATCTGGTTGGGGTCGATGTTCAGGTTCGCGTTCAGCGTGGGTTGCAGGCTGACGGTCGGGTACACGTAGAAGCAGTCGACCGGTCGGGACTTGGCCGTGGGCGCGTGCTGCTCACGCGTCGGCGCCGGAGGCGTCGACGAGCGTCGCAGTCCGGTCAGCAGTGCACGGGTTGTCGGCCAGCCCGGGGCGACACAGCCACACCGTCGGCCCGGTGGTGGCAGCGCCCGGGAGCGCCGCGGCCGCGGCGCCCGCCGTCGCCGGCGTCGTGAGACCCCCGAGCAGGGATCCCGCGAGGAATGCTCCAACCGCTACCACGCTCGTCCGTCTGGACATCGGCCCCCCTCGGTCCGCGACGGGGCGAACGTAGCCCGGGTCCGGGCAGGTCAGGACTTCGCGGCGGGCGAAATCGGTCCCGGGTGCCCTGGTTGGGCATACCGGCGCGCGCGAGACTGGGGCCATGGGGGGAACGCGGCGCGCCTGGCGGTACGGGCTTTTGGCCCTCGTGGTGGTCGCCGCGACGGCGTGCGGCACGTGGCGGACGACTGCCAGGCCCTCGCCGGTGCGGGGCGTGCACGTCGCGCTGCTGCACACCGGCAAGGTGCTGCTGGTCGCGGGTTCCGGAGCAGACCAGGCGACGTTCGACGCCGGCACCTTCAAGACCAGCATCTGGGACCCGGAGACCGAGACGTTCCAAACCGTGTCGACCCCGTGGGACGCCTTCTGCTCGGGCCACGCGTTCCTCCCGGACGGCCGGCTGCTCGTCGCAGGCGGAACCTCGGCGTATCCCTCGGCGACGAACGGGCGGTACGCGGGTACGAACAAGGCGTACATCTTCAATCCGGAGACGTCGCGGTACGAGGTGGCTCCGAACAGTGCGGTCGCGCGTTGGTACCCGACCGTGGTCGAGCTCGGTGACGGCCGGCTGCTCACCGTCGGTGGATTCGACGAGAACCGCGAGTACACGCGGAACTACGAGCTCTTCGACGGGACGAGCTGGTCGGCACCGAAGGCTCCGCCCGACGGGATGCCGTTCATGCCGACCTATCCCGCGCTCCATCTTCTCCGGGACGGCCGCCTCTTCTTCTCCGGCGCGAGCGTGTACGGGAGTCGGGCGACGCCGCCCGGGAATGTGGAACCTCACGAACAACGCGTACCAGTCGGTCGCCGGACTCCCCAAGAAGGCGCTCCGTGACGAGGGGATGAGCGTGCTGCTTCCCCCCGCACAGGACCAGCGGGTCATGATCCTCGGCGGGGGACGGACCCTGTCCTCGATCTCGGCGGTGAGCTCCGTCGCGATCGCGGACCTGAGCGCGGCCAGCCCGCGCTACAAGGCGGCACCGTCGATGGACACCGGGAAGCTCTACGTGAGCGCGGTGATCCTCCCGGACTCGACCGTCCTCGAGACCGGCGGTGCCGCGTCCGCGCAGGACAACGGCAGCACACCGGTGTTCAGCACGCAGATCTTCAACCCGAAGACGAACAAGTGGACCAAGGCGGCGACGCACCAGGTGCCGCGGGTGTACCACTCCTCCGCGATCCTCCTGCCGGACGGCCGGGTTGCGACCTTCGGCGGGAACCCGGTCGGCTCGTTCGAGATGCGCATCGAGATCTACACGCCGCACTATCTCGAAACGGGCACGCCGCGCCCGACGATCAAGACCGGCCCCAACGAGATCCGCTACGGCAACAGCTACACGTTCGGCACCAGCCAGGCGTCGGCACTGAAGTCTGCGGTGTTGGTACGCCCGGCGTCGGTGACGCACTCGAGCGACAGCAACCAGCGGTTGGTCGACCTGCCGTTCACGCCGACACCGCGGGCGGCCTGACCGTCTCGGTGACGGGGGAGCCGAACATCGCGCCGCCGGGCTGGTACATGCTCTTCGTCGTGGACAGTGAAGGCGTGCCGTCAGTAGCTCGCTGGGTGCACCTGGCCTGAGCCGGTCTCCGCCCGGCTCGGGCACCTGACGCAGGACTAGTAGCCGTAGCCCGACGTGGTCGAGGTGGTGGGCTTCGTCGTCTCCGTGGTGCCGGCGCCACCCGCGCCGCCCGAGACCTTGACGACGTGCCACGTGCCACCGAAGCTGGAGATTCCATCTCCGTTCGCGTCGCCCGCCGCGCGGTCACCGGCGAACGTGTACACGGGCAACCCGTTGATCGTCACCTGCTTGCCGTCGGTCACGGTCACGGTGGAGACCTTCGTGACGCCGCCGCCCCCGGTGGCCGTACCGCTCGCGACGAGCACGGGGGGCCACGCCTGCAGGCAGCTGCCCTCGCACGGCAGCGCCTTCCCGGCCGCGTCGGTCAGCGTGTAGACGGTCCGGCCCTGGTCGTCCACGACGATCTTGCCGAGCGTCGCGTTGTCGCCGGAGACGACGATCGCCTTCGCCGTTCCGCTCGATCCGGCGGCGACGGTGGACCTCGTGGTCGAGGACGACGAGCTCGAGCCGTCCGAGCTGCACGCACCGAGGGCCACGACCGCCAACGCCGGCGATCAGCGTGGACACGAGCGAGGTGCTGGTTCGGCGCATGGGAATCCTCCATCGGGGCGACGGGTGAGGATACGGCCGGCGACGGTCCCCGAGATTGCGTTGCCCGGTCCGGGACGAGGACCGCCCACCTGCTACCGTTACGTCGTTCGCAACTGCGAACCTTCGCTCTTCAGGACCTCTTGCGCTCTCTCGCGCCCGGTCCGTCTCGATCCTCGTTGCCTGTGTGCCGCGCTGCTCGAGTAAGTGCGCCGGCCCGTAACGAGCCCCCACGGGGGCCATTTCCCCCACGCGGGGGTAGGAGTTTCATCGTGTCCAGCTTCACTGATCTCGGCGTTCCCGCCGATCTCGTCGACGTGCTCGCCCATGGCGGCATCACCGAGCCGTTTCCCGTCCAGACCCTGACGATTCCCGACCTGCTCGCCGGTCGCGACGTCTGCGGGAGCGCCCCCACCGGCTCCGGCAAGACCATCGCCTTCGGCATCCCGCTCGTCGACCGGGTCGGCCGGGCCAAGCCCAAGAAGCCTCGCGGCCTGGTGCTCGCACCGACCCGTGAGCTCGCGGCCCAGATCCAGCGCGAGCTCGCGCCGCTCGGCAACGTGCGCGACCGCACCGTCTTCACCGTCTACGGCGGGGTCGGCTACGAGCCGCAGCGCCGGGCGATGCGCCGCGGCGTCGACATCCTCGTGGCCTGCCCCGGCCGGCTCGAGGACCTCATCGCCCAGCGGGTGGTGGACCTCAGCATGGTCGAGATCGTCGTGATCGACGAAGCCGACCGGATGGCCGACATGGGATTCCTCCCCGCCGTGCGTCGCATCCTCGACGCCACCGCGAAGGAGCGTCAGACCATCCTGTTCTCGGCCACGCTCGACGGCGACGTCGGCGTGATCACCCGCAGCTACCAGCGCGACGCGGTCCGCCACGAAGTTCCCGGGCCAGGAGTCGGACGCGATGGATGCGGAGCACCGCTTCGAGACCGTGCAGATGGGCGACCGCCTGTCGCGTGCGGCCGAGGTCATCGGCGCCGAGGGTCCGACGATCGTGTTCTGCCGCACCCGCCACGGTGCGGACAAGATCGCCAAGAAGCTCGGTGCCGCCGGCGTGCCCGCCGCCCCGATCCACGGAGGCCTGTCGCAGGGCCAGCGGGATCGTGCGCTCGCGTCGTTCACCCGGGGTTCGGTGCACGCACTCGTCGCGACGGACGTCGCGGCCCGCGGGATCCACGTCGATGATGTGGCTTGTGTCCTGCACTTCGATCCGCCGACCGATGCCAAGACCTACGTGCACCGTTCCGGTCGCACCGCCCGCAAGGGCGCGTCGGGCGTGGTCGTGTCGTTCCTTGCCGCGGACCAGATGCGGGACAGCCGCAAGATGCAGCGGGAGCTCGGCATCGGAGACACGAGCCCCGAGCCGCGGTCGCATCAGCGGCCGGGTCGCAGCGGGAACAACACGCGGTCCGGGCGCCCGCCCCGCCGCAACTCGCAGTCCCGCCGCTCGTCCCGCACGCGCTGACCCTGCACGGCGCGCCGATCGGCGCGTAGGGTCGGGTCCATGACGGACGAGATCATTGTTGACCGGATCATCGCGGCGCCTCCGGAGGTGCTGTGGGCGCGCGTCGCGGATCCGGCGGGCATGGGTGACCTGTCCCCGGAGAGCGCGGGTGGCAAGTGGCTGAAGGGCGCGACCGGACCCGCGGTCGGAGCCAAGTTCAAGGGCGACAACCAGAACGGCAAGAAGAAGTGGTCGACGACCGGCACGGTCGTCGAGTGCGAGCCGGGCCGCGTCTTCGCGTTCGACGTGACCGCCGGACCGATCAAGGTGTCGCGCTGGGTCTACCGCTTCGAGCCGGCCGAGGGTGGCTGCAAGGTCACCGAGACGTGGATCGGATCGGCGCGGCTGGTTCGCGAAGAGATCGGGCAAGTCAGTGAGCGGGGTCGAAGACCGGGCCGAGCACAACCGGGCCACGATGGTCGCGACGCTGGACCGGCTCGCCGCACTCTGCGAAGCCTGACGCGTGACGGCTGTCGACCGTCATCGGAATTTCCGGCAGTGCGGTGCGCGACCCGGCCCGGGTCAACCCGATGCGGGACCGACCTCGACGACATCATCCCGGACCCGCACGCCGACGACGGGTTGCGGCGCCGCTGCCGGGCCACGAGCGACGGAGCCGTCGCTGAGCCGGAAGCGGCTGCCGTGCCACGGGCACTCGCTGCAGCCGTCGCTGACGGTTCCCTCGTCGAGCGGCCCACCGCGATGCGAGCAGCGGTTGTCGAGGCCGTGCCACGTGCCCCGCTCGCGCACGACCATCACCTCGGTCCCGCCCGCGCCCACCCGGCGTGGCGTCTCGTCGGCGAACTCGGCGGCGGGGAGCGTGGCGGTCCAGCGGGTCGGGACCGCATCGAAGGTGGTGTTGTCGATCCCGACGCCCATGCGTTGAGTCAGGTGCCCACCGAGGTAGCCACCGCCGGTCGCCACTGCGCTGCCCGCGAGCCCGTACAGCACGCCCCTGCCGTAGCGGCCGCGCCGGCGGGCCGACCACGAGGCAGTGAAGCACGCGAGCGCGACGGAGTTCAGCGCGGCGTGCACGAGACCGACGCGTCGCTCCTCGTCGCTCGTGTCGGCCCAGTCCGTCGCGCCGGTGGCGATCGCGGGGAGGGCACTGAGCACGCCGAACCCCACGAGCATCTGCGCCGCGGCGCGGTGCTTGCGGCCACCGATCAGGTCGAGCGTGAACGCGCTGGTCCAGAACCCGATCGGGAGATCGGTGAGCATCGGGTGGAGGGCGTGCCCGAGCCAGCGTCCGGTCATCGCGTCCTGGAGATCGCCGGTCCCGACCGCCCGCCGGACCATCTTCTGCAGCGGCTTGGCGATGCCGTCCGCGGCTCGCGCCGATTCGACCCCGCGGACGAGTGACTCCAATGCCTGCATGGTCACACGTTGTACCCGCCGGCGGACCCGGTCAATCGGTCGAGCCGCTACGGTGCCCGCCGTGACCCTGCGACTGGAGAATTGCCGGATCCTCGTCGTCGGCGCCGGGACGCAACCCTCGGACGAACCCGATCCGCCCGTCGGGAACGGACGGGCGATCGCGGTGGCCGCGGCACGCGAAGGCGCACACGTCGTGTGCGTGGACCGCGACCGCGGCGCGGCCGAAGCCACGGCGGAGTGGGTCGAGCGGGAGGGCGGCACGGCCTCGGTGATCGAGGGTGATGTCGCGTCGGAGGAGTCCTGCATCGCGTTCGTCGCGCGAAGCGGCGGCGAGCGGTCTCGACGGTGTGGTGCTGAACGCCGGCATCGGTCGCGGCGCGGGGATGGCGAAGACGACCGCCGATGACTGGGACACGACGTTCGCGGTCAATCTCCGCGGTCACTTCCTCGTCGCGCGCGAGGCGCTGCCCCGGCTCGAATCAGGTGGTGCGCTCGTGTTCATCGGGTCCGTTGCCGGACTCCAGCCCGGCAGCCGGTTGCCGTCGTACGACGCGTCGAAGGCCGGCCTGATCGGACTGTGCCGCCACGTCGCGCTCGAAGGCGCCCGGCGTGGCGTCCGGGCGAACGTGCTCGCCCCGGGACTGATCGACACCCCGCTCGGGCGCTGGGCGACCCGGGGCCGTCCCTCACGCGGACACGACACCGGTGCCGCTCGGGCGGCAAGGCACCGCGTGGGAAGTGGCCGCCGCGGCGGTGTTCCTGCTCTCGTCCGACGCGAGCTACATCACCGGCCAGGTGCTCCCGGTCGACGGCGGACTGACGCTCATCTAGCAGCGCCGGTGCCGTCGATCAGCCGACGGCGCTCAGGCGAGGTAGCGGGACGCGAACTCCTCGACGCGGGACCGTCCGTGCGCGGGCCAGCCACAGACGAGGTACTCGAAGCCGGCTTCCTCCCACGCCGCGATGTGGCGTGCGATGTCGCTGGGATCGTCTTCGAGGGAGAGCGATGCGGCCCGGCGGATCTCGCCGGGGTCGCGACCGGCGGCCTCCGCCATCGCGCTCAGCCGCTGCGACTTCGGGCCGAGCACCGCCGGCGGACCGAAGCAGTGCCAGACATCGGCGTAGCGCGCGGCGATCGGCATCATCCGCTTCTCGCCGGATGCACCGATCCAGATCGGAGGGTGCGGCCTCTGCACCGGACGCGGGAGCAAGGTTGCGTCGCGCACCTGGAAGTGGCGGCCTTCGAAGCGTGAACCCGTCCGTCGGTGAGCAGCCCGCGCACGATCTGGACCGCTTCCTCGAACGCGTCGATGCGGTCGCGCAGCGCCGGGAACGGGATGCCGAGCTCGTGATGCTCCTTGTCGAACCAGGCCGCGCCGTACGAGAGCTCGAGCCGGCCGCCCGACGCGTGGTCGATCGTGATTGCCTCCGCGGCGAACACCGACGGATGCCGGTAGGTCATCCCCGTGACGAGCAGCCCCAACCGGACGCGGCTGGTGATGCCACTCCATGCCGCGAGCGTCGTGCTGCCCTCGAAGCACTCACCCGGGCCGTCGCCGTACATCGGCTGAAAGTGGTCGAAGCCCCAGATCCCATCGAATCCGAGCTCGTCGGCGAACCGGGCGCGGCCCGCGTTCTCCGACCAGGGCATGCGTTGCTGAGCGATGTCGAGTCCGAAGCGCATGGTCGCGTTGCTATCACGTTCTGTTGCGGCCGATCTACGGACCGACCGTGATGTCGTCGTCGCCGAGAGTCGTGGGCGACGTGAGGATGCCAACGGCAACCTCTTGCATCAAGCATCGAAAGGCGTGCGGATCGTCCATCTGCAACGAGCGGATCGGGTGGCCGGTCAGCATCCGCCCGGCCCGCCGGGCGAGCATCCACTCGAGCGTCCGGAGCATGGTGACGTTGCGGGCGATCGCCACGTAACGCGGAAAGTCCGGCAAGGTCTTCGCGGCCGCGTCCATCCACTGCAGGCTGATGGGGTTGGCGCTCGCGAGGTACTGCTCGAACACATCCGGGTTCACGTAGCCGTCGTACTCCCACCAGACGCGCGCGAGAAGGCAGCCCCGTTCGGTCGAGATGAGCTCGGACGAGGAATCGACTGCGATCGCGGTCCAGGCGTCGATGCTCGGACGGTCGGAGCTGGCTGCGAGCTCGATCTGGAGCGGCAACACCGCCGTCTGGCCCCCGTAGAGCTCGTGCACCAGGTCCTCGATGAGCTTGGTCTTGGAGCCGAAGTGGTAGTTGATCGCGGACGGGTTCTTGAGCCCGGCGACGGTCAGGATCTCGCGCGTCGAGGTGCCGCGGATGCCTTGGCGGCCGAAGAGATCCAGGGCGGCATCCCGGAGCCGGGTGCGGGCGTCGGCTTCCGTCATCTCCCCTCCGACGGTCTGAGCAGGACTGATAATGCGATCATTGCATTAGGTATCCGGCAGACACTAACGTCGTGTTCGGGCCCGGTTGGCGCGACGTGTCGACGAAAGCCGGTACCCCGGCGGTGGGGAGGGCAGGGCGGCGTCGCTCTGGCGGCGCCGCTCCGCCGCCGGCCCGTATCACCGTGCGGCTCCGCCCCCCGGGTGCGATCCGGCTCACGACGCGCTCGCGCCTGGCGGGCGGCGGCGCAGGTGCGCATGCTCGATTGGCGGCGTCTGGTATCCCGCGTCGGTCCAGCTGATGTTCGTGCCCGGAGCCACGATCTCGTCGATGCGGTCGAGCGTCGCGGCGTCGAGGGGTACGGCAACGGCATCGATCTGACTGGTGAGCTGCTCCATCGTGCGCGGTCCGATGATCGCGGCGGTGATCGTCGGATGCTGCAGGACCCACGCCACCGCGAGATGCACCAACGAGATCCCGAGATCGTCGGCGAGTCGACCCAGCGCGTCGGCGGCATCCAGCTTGCGCTGATTCTCGACGAGGGAGAGGTCGAAACGATCGGGAACGATCGACGACCGCCAGCTCTTCGCATCCTCGCCGTGGCGCCACTTCCCGGAGAGCCAACCACCCGCGAGCGGGCTCCATGGGATCACGCCCATGCCGTAGCGGTCACACGTGGGGAGGACGTCGGCCTCGATGCCGCGGACGAGCATCGAGTACGGCGGCTGCTCGCAGACGAACCGCTCGCGGTTTCTCCGCTCAGCTGTCCACTGCGCCTCGACGATCTCCGACGCGGGGAACGTCGAGCTTCCGAGGTACCGGACCTTGCCCGCGTGCACGAGATCGGACAACGCGGCCAGGGTCTCGTCGATGTCGGTGTCGGGGTCCGGCCGATGGATCTGGTACAGGTCGATGTAATCCGTACCGAGCCGCCGCAGGCTCGCCTCGCACTCGCGCACGATCCAACGCCGTGAGTTCCCCCGCTCGTTGGGGTCCTTGCCCATCGTGCCGTGCACCTTGGTCGCGAGCACCACGTCATCGCGTCGCCCGGCCAAGCGCCTGGCCCACGATCTCTTCGGACTCGCCGGCCGCGTACACATCGGCGGTGTCGACGAAGTTGATGCCGGCATCGAGCGCGGCGTGGATGATCGCGGTGCAGTCGTCGTGATCGGCGTTGCCCCAGGCGCCGAACATCATCGCTCCGAGACACAGAGGGCTGACCTTGACTCCGGTGCGACCGAGGGGGCGATAGTCCATCGCGCTGACTCTACGGGCTAGCCCGCCAGGCCGTCACCGTGTCGAGCGTCGAGCGCGATCACCGGGCCGGCGTGGCCGGTGCGCGCGGTACTGCTCGTACTTCTCGACCAGTCGATCGACAGCCGCCACCGCAGCTGCGTTCGCCGGTGGTAGCACCACCGCAGCGCCGGTGACGCGGACCCACCACAGCGTGGACCACTCGGAGTCGTCGTAGTGGTCAACGAGCAAGGTCGCCCGCCCGGACCGCTCGACGTCGCCGAGGCGCGCGAGCGCGGTCGTCGTCTTCGGCTTGTGGTCGACGGCGCTGACGACGCGTCCGTCGTCGAGCGCGAAGCAGACCGGGACGAGTCGTGGGTCACCCGACGGTCCCGTGGTGCCGAGGCGACCGACGCGGGCCTCGGCGAGGCGGGCGAGGGCCCAGGCGTGTTGATCGGCTACTTCGCTTCCCAGCCTTTGCGGGTCTGCTTCTGCTCGGCCTGCTTCTGGTGCTTCGCCGCTCGTTTCTCCTTGAGCGACCGGCCGGGCTTCTTTCCTTCGGCTGCGGGCTTCGACTTCGATGCCATGGGCGCAGCGTAGGGGCTCCCGGGGCCGGTCGCCTGCTCATCGGCTCAGGTGACCGCAGTCACCAAGCTCAGCGTTGACGGTCGACGCCCGGAGGATCAGGCTGCCACGAGCCCCCGCACGTGCGGAGGGCACGATCGCCAGGGGGTCGCGATGACGTTGCCGCGCGAAGAAGTGGTTCCGGGCCTGCTCGTGGAGTTCGGCGAGTTCGAGGCCCTGGTCCGGTCGCTCTCGGAGGCTGAGCTCAAATCCCCGAGCCGCTGCACCGGCTGGTCGGCGGGTGACGTCGCCGGTCATGTCATCGGCCAGACGGCGGACATCACCGCCGGTCGCTTCGAAGGATTGGGGACTCCGGAGGTGACGGCCCGCCAGGTCGAGGAGCGGCGCGGCCGCACACCGGAGGAGCTGGCGGACGAGCTCGCAGCCGCGACCGCGATCGCCGCCGAGATCCTCGCGTCGTTCGACGATGCCGCCTGGGCGGGCCCGAGCCCGACCGGCGGCGGCACCCTCGGCGACGGCGTGGAGTCCCTCTGGTTCGACGCGTGGCTGCACGCCGAGGACATCCGCGACGCCACCGGACGTCCGACCGAGACCAGCCCGGCGATCCGCGCGTCGATCTCGCACATCGCCCAGCAGCTCACCGAGCAGGGATGGCGGCCCGGCGACGTTGTCACTCGACGGGGTGGATGACTTCCCGGTCGCCGGCGGCGGCGAGGCCGTGACGGGCGACCCCGTGCAGTTCGTGCTCGTGGCCACCGGGCGCGCGCGACCCGGCGACTGCTCGACCTCGACGAGACGGTCAACATCTACCGCTGAGCGTCCCGCGTCGGAAGCCCGCGGAAGATGCTCGCCTGCCGTCCGACCTCGCGGACTACTCGTGGTCGCGCTCGACTGCGTCGAGCGCCGCGGTCGGATCGTCCGAGAGCTGCGCGGTGAGGAAGTCGGGTGTCTCGGGGAGCGCCACCATGAGCTGGTCGAGCCGCGCCACCCCGACCTCGAGTGAGCCGGTCGAGCAGCCGAGGACATGCCCGCCGCGCTCGCGCGCGTCGTCGACGACATGGAAGTGGTAGCCGGGCACGTCGAGGTGGGCGGCATAGCCCGGTGACCAGAACCCCACGAGCGTCCCCGTCGCATGGTCGAGCGTCCACTCCGCTTGGATCGCGGTGGCCTCGACGAGCGGGGTGCCTTCGGGGACCTTGCACGCCGCGCGTACGTGCATCGTCGGGAAGGTGCCGTGGATCCGGAACGCGAAGAAGTGGTTCTGCGAATCCCGGAGCGCATCGAGCGCGCGGCACAACGCGTCGAAGTCGCGCGCACGCCGGCAGGCTCGCCGTCTGGTCCGGCGGTGAAGTGCGTGACCATCGCGTACGGGCTGAGCACGTCGTCCCCGACCCGGTGCAGCTCACCGTCGGCGCGGATGCGGAAGAAGTCGCCGTCGAGGGCGACGAGCTCCCCGTCGAGCCCTTCGAACGTGCCGAGTCCGAAGTCCCCGTGCTCACGCAACGTCCCGATCCGGACCGCACCTTCGTACACGCCCTCGACGAGTGCGCCGACCGTGGACACCTGGAAGATCGTCTGATGGTCGACGTCGAGCAGCGCCGCGAGTGCCGCTGCCACCAGGTGCCGGACCGGTTCGCCGGTCTCGGCATGGCGGCGTTGCAGCGCCTGCCAGAGGCCGGCCGGGATCTGGCAGTGCAGATCGTGAGTGGTCACGGGGCCATGTTGGCAGCCGCCACGCCGTCCGCGGTGCGAGCGGTCAGGTCGAGGTGTCGGGAATCCGGACCTCGGCCACCAGCTTGCCGTCGTCGCTGCGGACCTCCAGCGAGCCCTGCAACGCGTTGATGCCCCGTTCGAAGACGGCATGGTTCGGCGGTGACTCGGGATAGCCCGCGGCCTCGATGATCACGACCGCCACGTCGCCGTCGCGTTGCACCTCGATCCGCAGCTCGTCGGCCCGCTTGGCCAGGCTCGCCGCGAGCTCCTGGACGACGCGCAGGATCGCCAGCGCCTCGCGGGGGCTCACGCTGTTGCCGAGGGCGACGTCGGTGACCTCCGCGTAGGTGCCGACGTCTTCGCGGACGAGCTCGAGCTCCAGGGTGATCGCGTCGCGAAGGTCCGCGGCCATGTCGAGGCCCGGCCCGGACGCGGCCCGCAGCGACGGTGTGCCGGCGTAGCGACTCTGCCGGAGTCGCTCGAGTGCCCAGAGGCCCGCGCCACGCGCGTCACCGGCGGTCCGCAGCCGGGCGGTGAGCTCCGCGTTGGCGCGGTGCTGCTCCGCCAGCTCATGGCGCAGGGTCGCGACGCGCGTCTCGAGGTGCTCGGTCGATCGCTGGACGTCGACGAGACGCTCGTGCTCGGCGGTCAGCTCGGCGGCCTGGCGGCGGTGGAGGACGGCTGCGATGACCACGACCACGACCAGCACCGCGGCCGCGACGGCGACGACGACCCAGATCACCGAGCTCAGCCGACCAGCACGTCGAGCAGGTAGCCGGCCACGAGCAGCAGGCCCGAGAACAGGTGCAGGCCGATGTTCGTCTGCATCACCGGCATGAGGCCGTACGGGCTGGCGTACGCCGCCCGGAGCCCGAGCACGACCTTCCGGGCCATCGGGATGGTCACCAGGGCGATCAGGGTCCACCAGGGGGTGATGCCGAGGATCGGCCCCGAGCGCGATGAGCAGGAACGCCGTCCCCGCCATCAGCTCGTATGCGGTGATCACCCGGGTCTCGGGCCAGCGCACGATGAGGGTGCGCTTGCCGACGGCCGCGTCTCCCTCGCGGTCCGGCACCTGGTTCACGTACAGCACGAGCGCGATGAACAGGGCGACGGGGAGCGAGATGTAGAAGGCCTCCCAGCTCCATTGCTGCGCACACACGAAGTAGGCGCCGAGCGTCATCACCGGGCCGAAGCCCAATGCCGTGACCGGCTCGCCCAGCCCGCGGTGCACGAGCCGGAACGGCGGCGCGGTGTACGCGAGGCTCAGCACCACGCCGACGGCACCGATCGCCAGCAGCCACCAGCCGCGTTCCGCGGCGAGGAGCACGCCGATCGCGATCGCGAACGCGTACAACGCGACGCAGGCGCCGATCATGGTGCGCCGGCTGACCAAGCCGTACTGGATGACCCGTGACCCGCCGCTGAACGGGGTCGGCGTGACGTTGGCGGCGTCAGCGCCGCTCGCGTCGTCGAAGATGTCGTTCGCCATGTTCAGGCCGAGGTGCACCGCGCACGCGGCGAGCAGGGCGAGCAGCCACCAGCCCCAGGTGAAGTCACCGTGCGACGCCGCGACGGCGCCGCCGAGCGCCACGGGGACGATCGTCGCGGTGAGGAACGGGAGTCGGGTGGCGAGGAAGAACGTCCACCAGCGCGAGAGGTGCGGGCGGCCGCCGACATCCTCCATGTAGCCGTGCGCCACGGGCACGCTGCGCTCGGCGTACTCGAAGAAGGGGATGTCGGCTTCGTCCCAGCCGGTGGCGCGCTCGACCGTCGCGCGGAGGCTCGTGCCGTCGGTGACGGCCGTGCCCCAGAGGTTGACGTACCGGCGCTCGTCGTATCCGATCCCCGCTTGCGGCCGGATGTGGCTGAAGGTGATGCAGACCTCGGTGCCCGACGCCGGAAGCACTTCGGACGCGAGCGGCCCGACCTCGATCGTGGCGCCGGCCGGATCGGCCTGGCTCTCGCCGGCGACGCTCTGCGGGTAGCCGTCGGCGTCGACGAACGACACGACCGCGTGGCCGTAGCTGCGTGAGCGTTCCAGCGCGTCAGCGATCTCGAGTGCGGACATCAGCGCACCTCCGCCAGCTCGAACACCTGCGGGGCCACCGTCGTGTCGCCGCCGGTCCAGAGCTGCACCCGCCGAGGCGTGATCTGGATGATCGACCGCTCGAAGAAGAGCGGGATCCCGAAGCGCTTCTTCACGAAGCTGTCGATGACCGGCTCCTTGGCCCGCCACAGCGGGAGCAGCGTCTCCCAGCCGGAGTGCAGGTCGTCCTCGACCACGATCGCGTCGCCCTGGATCGTGGCGCGGGCGAACGGCTCCGCCGGGACCCCGACCGGGTCGGTGAGCGCGACCGAGACCTTCGGGTTCGCCTTGATGTGACGCAGCTTGCGCGAGAACAGGACCGCCGACGTCATGAAGATGTGCCGGCCGTCGTACAGCGGGATCAGCGGGTAGGTGACCGGCCGCCCGTTCCCGTCCACGACGGTCAGCTCCGCGACCAGCGCAACGTCCAGGAGCGCCTCGACCGGCGCCGGCAACACCCCACGTGACCCACTCATGCCCTCACGCACACCATCACTCATGCTTCCCACTCTCTCGGTCCTGGGGAACGGGCTGTCCGGGCTCCGCTTCGCTGCTGCTGCGGCTTCCCGCGCGGTGCATCGCCGCTGCGCTCATGCTCGGACCGTACCCGCGACCTCGGGCAGAGCGACGAACCGCGCGGTCAGCGCAGGCGGCCCACCGCGGCGAGCAGCCGCTCGACGTCCCGGGGTGTCGTGTACCGCGACACCCCGGCGCGAATCGCTCCACCGGATTCGGTCAGCCCGAGGGACGCCATGACCTCGACCGCGTAGTAGCTGCCGCCCCAGACCGCGACCTGCTCGCCGGCGAGTGCGTCGGCGACCTCGGCCGGGGATCGGCCCTCGACGGAGAAGCAGACCGTCGGGGTGCGGTCCTCCAGGGTCTGGGGGCCGTGCACCCGGACGTGGGGGAGGGCGAGGAGGCCGTCGAGCATCGGGGCAAACACCGCGCGTTCGTCGGCGGCGATGGTGTCCATCCCCTGGTCGAGCAGGAACTCGGCCGCGGCCGCACTGGCCGGCGATGGCTTCGTACGCCGGTGTTCCGGTCTCGAACCGCTCGGGTGCGGTGTCGGGAGCCGGCCGGACCTTGTACGGCGCAAGATCGGTACGGAGATCCGGCGCGAGCCAGAGCACTCCGGCGTGCGGTCCGTACCACTTGTACGGGGAGGTCACGATCGCGTCGCAGCCGATCGCCGCGGTGTCGATGGCCCGGTGCGGAGCGAGGTGAACGGCGTCGACGAAGACGCGTGCACCGGCCGCGTGCGCGGCCTCGACGATCGGTCCGAGCTCCACGATCGTCCCCAGCGCGTTCGACGCCCCGGTGACGGTGACCCATCTGGTGTTCGGGCCGATCCGGCTCGCGACCGCGTCGGCACTGAGGCGACCGGTATCCGGGTCGAACGGCGCGAGCAGCATCGTCGCGCCGGTGTCCTCCGCCGCGAGCTTCCAGGGCGTCACGTTCGCGTCGTGATCCAGCTTCGTCCCGACGATCTCGTCGCCCGGGGCCAGTGTCCGTGCCAGCGCGCGGGTGAACGCGAAGGTCAGCGTGGTCATGTTCGGTCCGAACACGATGCCGCCGGGGTCAGCGCCGAGCAGCTTCCCGACGGTTGCCCGCGCGGCCGTCACCATCGACCCGGTGGCTCGGCTCGCGGCGAAGCTCCCGCCGCTGTTCGAGTTCATGCCCTGGCTCAGGTAGTCGCGCATCGCGGTGATCGCGGTGTCGACCATCTGTGTCCCCGCAGGACCATCGAAGCGAGCCCAACCGTCGGCCAGCCCCGGGAAGCGATCGCGCACGCCCGGACACTAGAGCCCACCGATCCGTGCTCGGCCCGCTGACCGGGTCCGAGGCCGGTTCAACGGGCCGAGAATGCTCGTCGTCGTCATCATCGGGGCGTGTAGACGACCCCCGACCCGTACCGGGGGTTGGCCACCCCCGTCGCGAACGCCGTGCTGGCGGCGGTCGACGACTCGATGCGCCAGTCCGTCCCGTTCACGCTGTGGTCGAACCACACGAACCCGATGACGTCCGGGTTGTCCGCCATCCCCTGGAAGAGGCTCGTGATCCAGGCGGGCTTGTTGCCACCGATCTCGGTGGCACCGACCTCGGTCAGGACGATCGGCTTCGAGGCGACGGTGCGCAGCTCGGCCAACGTCTCGCTGTAGGTGTTGTCGAACGTCGGAGCCTTCGGGTTGCCGTTGCTGTCGTAGTAGACGCGCCGGTAGTACCCGACGATGCCCATCCAGTCGACGTAGTCGTCACCCGGGTAGAGCGGAGCGAGGCGCACGCTCGGGCGAGCGGTGATCACGTTCGGGCTCCAGATCCAGATGACGTTCGTGGCCCCGAGCGCAGTGAAGCGGTCGTGCACGTGGCGCCACGCCTGCACGTACTCGCCGCGCGAGTTGCCGTTCGTCTCTTCGGACCACGGGAACCAGTTGCCGTTCATCTCGTGGGCGAAGCGGATCGCGACCGGCAGATCGAGGTCGCGGACCTTCGTGGCGAACTCATCGATGTACGCGTCGTGGTCGCCGTTGATGATCGACGCCAGCGTGTAGCCAGCGGCGACGGTGTTGTCGCTGTCGGGTCCGACCGGGTTGACCGTGGCCCGCGGCTCCCACGAGATGATCGGGAGTGCGCCGCGTCGCCACAGCGACACCACCTGGTTGCCCGGGAACGCATGGTCCCATCCGACGAAGAACTCGTTCATGTTCGGGAGCTTCCGGGCCGCGGCCGCAAAGATCTGGTAGTCCTTGAAGTCGTACGGGGCCTGGGGCGTCGACACACCGAAGTAGTTCGTCGCCGGCGCGAGCAGCGCCTGCATCGTCGGGGTCTCCGGCATCGGCTCGGGCGGCGGCGGAGGCGGCGGCGGCTTCGCACCTACCGGCACGGATGCGGGCCGCGCCGGGTCGACCGGGAGCAGGGAACAGGCGATCCCGTCGTCGTTCAGCCCGCCGGGCTCGCCGTCGAGGCCGTACGGGTCACTCAGGTCCAGGATGTAGCGGGCCTGCGCGTCCTGCTGCCAGGGGTAGTCCGAGCACACCGGGTCGTGGGGAACCGGCGGCGCGGTCGGGTCCGGACCCGGATCCGGAGGGCCGCGACGTCGCTGCCGGTGCTGGAGGGCGTGGTCGCCTTGCTGTTCGTGCCGCTGTTGGTGACGGTCTTGACCGTCCGGACGACCGTCTTCTCTTGGACCTTCGCTCGGCTCCGCGGCGCCGCGACGCCGTCGAGCCCGTCACGGGCGCGCGCCCGGGCGGCCGCGGTGCGCGCCTTGCGCTTGGCGGCGCGCGCCTTGGCGGGGGTGGTGTGCGGCGCGGCGAGCGCGGCTTGACGTACGGCCGCGGCCGTCGCGGAGTTGACCGTCGTCGACCGCGCCGCTCGTGCGAGCTGCGTCGGTGTCGGCGGGGCGGGGGACAGGTACACGAAGGTGCCGATGCCGACGAGGATCGTCATCATCAAGGCGAACATGCTGCGCTTACCCATGGTATGCAACCCCAATCAAGACGAACGTGAAGGCGAGGACGTACGGAATGGCGGCGTAGGGATTCGGTCGCGCTTTTTCGGCATCGCCGTCGAACGCGTTGCGGCGCGTTCCCCAACCGTCGTTCTTGGCCATCCGCATGAAGCCGTAGATGCGGATCGGCATGAGCAGGAACGTGTTGAGCACCGTGAAGACCGGCAGGAGGAAGAGGTCGCGTGGCCGCTCGTCGAAGTGCCGGCTCTGGCGCACGTACGCGGAGATCCACGTCGCGAGCAGCGTCAGGGTCACGATGATCCCGGTGCCGACGACGGGTCCGTACCCGAACGTGATCCCCTCGTAGAAGTTCGCGTTGTCGCCCTGGCTCGCGCGGTAGATGAAGCCCGTCGCCGCCGCGAGCAGCAGGAACGGCATCAAGATGTCCGACACGTAGAACAGCGCGAGCATCGGTGTGTTCTTCACCATCCAGGGAAGCATCCGCAGGGTGTTGTACTGGCTGCCGCGGGCCCAGCGGAGCTGCTGCTTCGCCAGCTTGTGCACTCCGACCGGCGCATCCGTGTAGACGCAGCTGGTGGACTGGTAGACGGCCTGGAAGCCCTGCTTCAGGCAGAGGTTCGTGAGCGTCCGGTCGTCGCTCACCTCGAGGAACACCCCGAGGAACCGGTCGTTGAGGAATCCCGGCATGGCGTCTTCGAGGATGAAGCGGCGGAACGCGATCGTCCGCCCCGGGCAGGCAGCCGACCTGGCCGAGCACGCTCATCGCGGGCATCGAGTAGCAGATGCGGATGCTCTCCAACCAGTCCGCCCACCGCGTCAGCAGGTTGCGGTCGTAGTCCACGATTCGCTGGTTCGTCGTGACGCCGCCGACCTTGGGGTTGGCGAACGGCTTCACCAGCTCGTGCAGCGTCCCGTCGGTCCAGAGCGTGTCGCTGTCGACGAGCACGACGATCTCACCGGTGCAGCGCTTGAGTCCCTCGTCGATCGCATTGCGCTTTCCCGGCACGGGCGTCCACATCCACTCGACGCCGGGGTACGCCTCGCAGACGCGCTCGAGCTTCTCGTTGCGCGGCCCGTTGATCACCACGATCACTTCATCGGGCTGCTGCTCGGTGATGAGATCGAGGACCTCGTGAAAGAGCCCGACCGGCTCGTCGACGACCGGGATCACGACGGACGATGTCGTCGTGTAGTCCTCGGTCCACGGCACGTAGCGCCGGGACAGCCAGGCCTTCATGAGCCACAGCGCCCAGGTCGCGACGATGAGAACCGTGAAGACATAGACCCGTCCGCCATGCAACGTCTCGCGAAGTTGCAGGAAGAAAATGAACACTCAGACTCCGGTCCCTGCTCCGCTCACACCAATGGGAGGTGTCCCGACCCGCTGACTCCGCGCTCTCGGTCGATGGGGACTCTCGCTACTTCGGCAGAACGGCCCGCGTTTCTTGAACCAAGTGCCCCGATTTCGTGCGCGGCCGCCGATCAGGCGAATTCATCGCTTGTTCCGCCCGAGTTCGGGGGAAACGGCGCGCGGAGAGGCAGGCCGCGGGAGTGTGTGAAGATCGACCGCTCCGATGTCGACACTCCACCCGTGAACCGGTTCTCCGGGCCGCCTCGGCGGGCCCCCCTGCTGGCCGTGCGTGGCCCGGCGCGCCCGCGTTGGGCGCTGGTGGTCTCGGTAGCGCTCGCCGCCGTCGTCGCGACCGCGATCCCCGCCGCCGGCGCCGGCCCCTCCACTCCGGCGGCACCCACCCCGACGTCCGTCGCGGTGCGGCCCGACATCGACCCCGGGGCGCGAGTCGCCTCGCTGGGCTCGACCGTCGCGCAGCGGACGCAGGCCGTCCGCACGGCGACCGCTCGCCGCGACGACCTGGCCGGGCGGCTGGCCATCGCAACCCAGCAGGAGGCGGCGGCCCAGGCTCGCACGGACCAGATGAGCGCCGCTCGCCGCCGAGGCGGCGGCGCGGTACGCCAAGTCCCGCGCCCGGTTGGCTCGCTTCGCCGCGTCGGCGTACAAGGACGGACCGTCGGTCACACCGCTCACCCAGCTCCTGTCCTCGGACAGCGCCGCGGACTACACCTACCGCCACGAGCTCGTGCAGCGCGTCGGCGACCAGCAGCGCGGCCTCCTCGCCGATGCCAAGCACGACCGGATCGCAGCGAAGCTCGCGGCCGAGGCGGCACGCGACGAGCGCAACCGGCTGGACCAGGTCGTCGCCTCGCTCCAGAAGGACCTGCCGGCGCGCGAGACGACCCTCACCAACGCGACCGCGGCCCGCGACCGGGCGCAGTTCTGGCTGGCCCGCTGGCAGGCGATCATCGGCGGCCCCAACACGACGATCATGGGTCCGACGCTCCTCGGCGCGGATGAGATCACCGCCTGGTACAACTCCGGCCGCCGGCACCCGAATGTCACGGTCCCGATCGACGAGCTCGCGGCGTACTACGTGCAGGAGGGCATCGCGGTCGGCGTACGCGCCGACATTGCCTTCGCCCAGTCCATGCTCGAGACGGGCGGGTTCTCGTACCCGGCCGGCGGTCAGGTGCGCGGGACCGACAACAACTTCGCCGGCATGGGCGCGTGCGACAGCTGCAACGGAGGGAACCGCTTCCCCGATGCGCGGACCGGGGTGCGGGCCCAGCTGCAGCAGCTGCGGGTGTACGCAGATGCGCACCTCACCAACGCCGCGTTGAACCCGCCGGCGGTCAACCCGAAGCTCGACCGGCACGGCCTGAAGGGCAAGGTCCCGACGTGGGGCGGCCTCACCCACACCTGGGCGACAGCCGACACGTACGGCGACCGGATCCTGGCGATCTACGAGCAGATGCTTGCCTGGCTCACCGACCGGGCGAAGCTCTGAGCCGCGAGCCGCGGCGACCGGCCAGGACCCGAAGCGAGCGCGCTACGTTCGGGGCATGACGACCAGCGCCATCGACTTCCAGCTCTTCGACGCCGACAACCACTACTACGAGGCCACCGACGCCTTCACCCGACACCTCGATCCGAAGCTCGCGAAGCGCACGATGCAGTGGGCCGAGATCGACGGGAAGCAGCGCCTGCTCGTCGGGGGACGGGTCAACCGCTTCATCCCGAACCCGACGTTCGACCCGGTGGCCCGGCCCGGTGCGCTCGACGACTACTTCCGCGGACAGAAGGCCGGCGACGACATCCGGGCCGCGTTCGGCGACCTCGAGCCGATCAGTCCGGCGTACCGCGAGCCGGCGGCGCGGCTCGCGCGCATGGACGAGCAGGGGATGGAGGGCTGCTTCTTGTTTCCGACGCTCGGCGTCGGGATGGAGCAGCCGCTCGTCGGCGATCCGGAGGCGGCCCACGGCGCGTTCCACTCGTTCAACCAGTGGCTCCTCGACGACTGGACCTTCGACTACCAGGGCCGGATCTTCGCCGCGCCGTACTTCACGCTGCTCGACCCCGATCGCGCGGTGGCCGAGGTCGACTGGGTCCTCGAGCACGGCGCGAAGGTCATCGTGATGCGCGCCGGTCCGATCCAGGCGCCGAGCGGCTTCCGCTCACCCGGTGACCCGGTGTACGACCCGTTCTGGGCCCGCCTCGCCGAGGCCGGCATCCTCGTCGCGTACCACTCGGGCGAGAGCGGCTACGACCGCTACGCCGCGGAGTGGGGGAGAGCGGCGAGATGGAGGCGTTCCGGCACAACCCGTTCAAGATCATCACGTCGGCCGACCGCCCGATCTACGACACCATGGCCGCGCTCGATCTGCCACGGCGTCTTCGCCCGCCACCCGAACCTGCGCGTCGCGACGATCGAGAGCGGCAGCGAGTGGGCGCCGCTCCTGGTGAAGAAGATGAAGAAGTCGTTCGCGCAGGCGCCGAAGGCGTTCCCCGGCGGTGACCCCGTGCAGGAGCTACGCGAGCACGTGTGGGTGTCGCCGTACTACGAGGACGACCTGCTGGCGCTGCGCACGGCGATCGGGGCGGAGCGCATCATCTTCGGCTCGGACTACCCGCACGCGGAGGGCCTGGCCGATCCGGCGAGCTTCGTGAAGGACCTCGACGGATTCTCCGATGACGAGGTCCGCCTGATCATGCGGGAGAACGCCCGAGCGCTGTCCCGACCTCGCGTCGCGTAGCCGGCGCCGAGACGGGCCGGCACGGAGTCAGACGGGCTCGAGCACTTCCGGCTCGGTCGCGGCCTCGGGCGGTACGAGCTCGCGGCACGCGAGGACGATGAGAGTCGGGACGAGCACGGCGAGCATCATCCCCATGACCTGGACCCCGGAGTCGTTGAGCAGTGTGGCGAGCACCGCGAGGACCGCGAACGAGATGAGCATCGCCCGCAACGTCGGCACCCGGTCCGCCAGCGCGCGCAGGCGGTCCGTGCGCCATGCGAGGTAGGCGAGCGCGCCGAGCACACCCGCGACGAGCAGCACCCAGCCCGTGTTGCGGAACGTCTGGAGCATGAGCGTCAGCTTGCGGCCGATGACCGTCGTGAAGCCCGAGAGTCCTTGGTCGCCGACCTTCTCGAAGAACCGGCCGACGTGGGTACGGCTGTCGGCGGGCCGCGCGAGGTCCACGAATCCGACCGCGAGTCCCACCCCGACCAGCACCGCGCCGAGCACGACGACGGCCCGCTTGGTGATGCGGCGGTCGTAGAGCAGCAGCCCGAGGAGCAGGTAGGCGGGGGCCGCGGAGATCGCCCCGCCGAAGTCCTGGCCGAAGAAGGGTGCGCCGACCACGACGACGGTGAGCGCGAGCAGCGCGACCGCGACACGCCGGCCGAGCGGCGGAGGCACCCGCCACGCGAGGAGCGCAGCAAACAACAACGCGGACGCGCACACCTGGGCGGAGCCGGGGTTGCCGAGTCCCGCGAGCCGGATGCCGATCGTCGGGGTGTACCCGAAGACGGTGTTGAACTCGAGGCGCGCACCGAGCAGTGCATCGACCAGATGGAGCGTCATCATGCCGCCGAGCCCGAGGAGCAACGCGTCGGCCGGATGGCGGCGCCCGAACGTGTGGCAGATCAGCCCGTACGCGAGCGCGAACGCCAAGAGGAAGCCCCAGTAGAGCGCAGCCGCTCAGCTCGTACCAGGGCAGCAGGCCGGCGACGAACGTTCCGACCAGGAAGCCGAGCACGGCCAGCGCGGCCACCTCGAGGACCTGGGTCGCGCCCACGCGCCGGCGCCGGAAGACGAAGAGTGCGGATGCGGCGAGGACGAGCGTCAGCACCACGAGCGCTGCGGTCGCCTTGCCGATCGTCGCGTCGCGGAACACCGCCGCCCGGTTCGCCTTGATCGAGCGTCTTCACCCGGAGCTCGTACGCGGTGCTGCTCGCCTCGACGTCGAACGGCCGCCCTTCCATCTCCTTCGGCCGGTCGATGCCGACGAGCTGGAGCACCGTCGGCGCGACGTCCACGATCTGCACGAAGCCGGTTCGCCGCGTCGTTCCCGTCTTGAGGAACCCGACCTCGACCCCCGGGGCCCGCAGTGACGCGAGCGTCACTTCCCGGCGCAGGGAGCTGTGATACGGCCCCACGACGAGCACGGCGTCGTGTCGCGGGTCGACGTGGCGGAGCAGGCGGCCGACCAGCCGGTCGGTTGCGTGCAGCGCCTTCTTCCGCATCGCGGCTCGCTGCTCCGCCGCGGCGAGCCCGCGGTAGGCGTTCGCGCGGGCGACGTCGGAGGCTTCGACGAGCACGACGTTCTTCTCCCGTGCATCCCAGGCCTTCGTGAACGCGCGCATCACGGCATTGCGGTCCAGGCGCAGACCGAAGGGTGCGTCCGGGTCCCGCTGGGTCAGATCCGTGGCCCACGCGACCGGCGGGGACGCGGCCGGTCGTGTCCATCATCGAGAGTGCCGCCTCGCGGTGGTAGCGGGTGTCGATCGGCTCGAGCTCGTCCTCATCGGCGTTCGCCACCACGGCGCGCCCGAAGCCGTGCTCGGTGAGGGTCGTGCCGAGCGTCCCGGCCTCGGCGTCGTACGGCAGCTTGTTGTTGGCGTCCACCGTGGACGAGATCGACAACGCGCCGATGTTGTCGCCCAGCTCGAGTCCGGTCCGTCGGTGGAACACCTCCGCCGCGGTGCTGTCGCCGTACCGCTCCTCGGGTTCGAAGTTCTGCCCGGGGGCCCCGGCGGCCACGGCCCGCGCCCCGGCGCCGAGCGCGGCGTACCCGTCGCCCGGGCTCGTGCGCTGGCGCACCGATCGGGTCGCGAGGTCGGCGATCGCGGACTGCCGGAAGAGGCCCTGGAGATGCGGGAGTCGCAGCGTGTTGACGTCGGCCCACGAGACCGCCGGAATCGAGATGATCAGCACCCGACAGGTCGGAGGGCACCCGATGCGGGTTCCGGACGCGGCGACGGAGCCGGCGCCGGCGGCCGTGCCGGCCCAGGCGCTCTCGGCCCCCGGACCGACGGCGGCGCCCACCGTCGTCACCGTGAGTGCCAGCGCGGCCACCAGGACGGCGGCGCGGAGGAAGCTCCTCATGTGCCGGGGATCATGCCACCCGGGGCCCGGCGCCGCCCCGGCACTCGCCTCCTGGTACCCCGGGCACCGGCGTGCGTGGGCCACAATGGTGCCCCGTCTCCCCAAGGTCGGCACCGGTGGCTCTCGATCTCGCGCTCGACGATGCAGACGCCAACGTTCCGGCGCCGATCAACCCGTTCCCGACCCCGACCACGGGGCACGGGAGTAGCGGGCGACGCAGCGTCTGGTTCCTGTTCGGCGTCGTACTGCTCCTGACGGTCGCGTTGCGGCTGCCGGGGTTCTTCGTCGAGGTCTTCAACTCGGACGAGACCTTCCTCGCGACGCAGGCCGAGGTCATCAACGAAGGTGGCCGGCTCTACGAGGACGCCACGGACCGCAAGCCGCCGCTCGTGCCGTACCTCTACGCGGCGACGTTCAGCGTCCTCGGCACCAGTGCGCTGTGGTCCGTGCGAGTCGTGGCCACGCTCGCAGTCGCGCTCACGGCGCTGATGCTCGCGCTGGAGGCCAGACGCCGGTACGGCGAGCGCGCCGCGTGGGTGGCGGGCTTGATGTTCGTCCTGGCCTCCGTGGCGTTCGCGCCCCAAGACGGGCAAGCGGCGAACTTCGAGGTGTTCATGCTGCCCGCGATGACCGCCGCGGTGCTGCTCGCGGCGCGCGATCGACCGCGCGCGTCCGGGTTCGCCGTCGCGGTCGCCACGCTCGCCAAGCAGACCGGCGCGGCGACGCTGCTTCCGGTGCTCTACCTGGTGTGGAAGGCGCGCGGCCGACGCGGCGTCGTGAACGCCGGGATCGGCTTCGTCATCCCGATTGCGATCGTCGCCCTGCTCGTCGGGCCCGGCGAGCTGTTGTTCTGGGCGGTGATGGGGAACGGCTCGTACTTCGGGATCGGCTCCGCCTCGGCGTACGTGCTCGGACTGTTCGCCGTGATGACGCTGGCGTTCATCGGCGCCAACCTTCCGATCGTCTGGTCGATGCCTCGCGCGTGGCGCGACCGAAGGCTTCCGCTCGCGCGAACGCGCGGCCGCTGACCCCGGCTTCAGCTGGAAGGGCGGGGTGACGTCGCGACCGCGACGGATTCGGACACCGAGCTGTGGCTCTGGCTCGCGTCCGCCGCGCTGTCCGTGGCCGTGGGATTCCGGTTCTTCGGTCACTACTACCTGCAGCTGCTGCCGCCGTTGTGCCTCCTGTCGGCGGGCGTGCTCGTGCGCCGCAGTCAGGTGGTGCTGCGGGGGACGATCGCCCTCGCCGTGGTCATCGCGCTCTGCTTCTCGTTGCTCGGCTTCTGGGTGCGCCCGTTCGGCGACGTGCCCCGCTACCAGGCGGTGAGTGACTACCTCGACTCCCATACGTCGACGACCGACCGGATCTTCGTGTGGGGGCACATGCCGGAGATCTACTGGGCGTCGAACCGCCGCCCAGCCAGCCGGTTCTTCAGCAGCGGGTTCGTCCTCGGAGACTGGGGGAGCCGGCCCGACGGTGACACGTCGACGAACGTGCCGACGCCCGGGCGCGTTCGAGCTGATGATGGACGACCTGCGCATGCAGCCGCCGCGCGTCGTGCTCGACACGACGCCGGCCGCATTCCGAGGCTCGCAGTACGCGCCGCTGTCGAAGTACCCCGAGCTGCAAGAACTTCGTCGACACCCGCTACGAGTACGTCCGCACCATCGACGGCATCTCGATCTACGAGGCGCGCCCGATGCGGCAGGCGATCGGTCGGCACTAGGCGGCGGGATGCTCGGATCGCGCGCTCCAGCCGGTCACGCCGGCGATGAGGGCTTCGCTCGCCTCCCAGAGCCGGCGGGCGGCGGTGTCGTCCCGCGCTCGCCGCGACACCGACGCGGGCGACTCTTCGCGTAGTAGCCGCCGGTTGCGCCCTCGACCTCCGGGGACGAGGCAAGGTACACGGAGGTGCGCGCGCCCTCCTCGGGGCTGATCGCGAAGAGCTTGGCGCCGAGCTTGATCACCGGCTCGAGGTAGAGGTCGCCGTCGCGGGCGAAGTGACTGGCCACGTAGCCGGGATGCGCCGCATTCGCGGTGGACCCGGTCCCGGCGAACCGGCGGGCCAGCTCGCGGGTGAAGTACACGTTGGCCAGCTTCGATCGGCTGTAGACGTCGAACGACCGGTAGTGCCGAGTGGACTGCAGGTCGTCGAAGTTCGAGCCCGCGCGCGCACCATCTTGTGGGCGGTGGACGACACGACGACGACCCGGGACGGGTCGCCGGTGCGCAGACGGTCGAACAGCAGGCTCGTCAGGTAGAAGTGGCCGAGGTGATTGACCCCGAACGTGGTCTCGAACCCTTCGACGGTCTCCGTCCGCTTCGACATGACCAGTCCGGCGTTCGCCACGAGCACGTCGAGGCGGTCGTAGCGGTCGAGCAGGGCGGCCGACGTGCCTCGGATCGACTCGAAGCTCGCGAGGTCGAGTGGGACGAGGTCGACGGTCGTGCTGCCGCTGCGCTCGCGCACTTCGGCCAGGGCGGCCGCGCCCTTCGCGGGGTCACGCGCCGTCATGACGACGGTCGCGCCCATCCGGGCGAGGGCGACCGCGGTCTCCTTGCCGATGCCCGCGTTCGCACCGGTGATCGCGACGACCTTGCCCGCGAGCGTGGACATCGCCGGACTCTATGCCGGTGGCTCCCCGGGTTGCGGATGCCACCGGCGCGTCGTCGGACTACTTGGCCGGGTGCACGGTTCCCGTTGCGTTGACGGCCCGGGTGACCCGGTCCGGGAGCCGCTCCTTCGCCTTGGCGGCGCGGCTCGCGTCGACCTTGCCGTTGGCAACCGCGGCGTCGATCCGCTTCGTCCCGGCCGTGACGAGCGCGTCGATCACGGTGCTGCGGCTCGACATCGTGCGCGCGGGCGACGTCAGCCACCGACTTTCCGTCCCGACGCGCGGCGACGATGACCTTCGGGCTCGACGCCGATCGTCTTCGCGGCGAGCACGACAGCGCCCCGGCGGACGTGCCGGCGGGCCACCCGGCGAACCTTCGCCCGGGGGCTGCGCTCGCCGTTCATCAGCTTCGTGGCCCGCTGCTGGAGCCGGTCCTTGATCTTGTCCGCGCGGGCTGCGTCGAGCTGGCCGTTCGCGACCGCTTCATCGAGCTTCTGGTCCACGGCCCCGAGCACCGAGGTGATGACCTCTGGTGACACGGCCCGCGGCTTCGGTGCATCGGCCGCGCCGGCGAGCCCCGCGGCAGGACCGACGAGGAGGGCCAGGGCGACCGTTGATGCGGCAATGAGCTTCTTCATGATTCCTACCCATCCGGGAGTACCGCCCCGATCGAGGCGGTGCAATGCGTCCAACCTCGACATGAGACCGCATCGGTATGAGGCTTCTGTCAGGTTTCGGCGAGCAGCCGGCCAATCCCGGGTTCATTCTCCGGCCCGACGCGCCGATGATGCACCTGATGCGCCTGCTTTCGAACGTCATGCGGGGCCTGCTGCTCGTCGCGCTCATCGGCGTCGGCGTCGTCGTCGGCCCGAACCCGACCGCCCCGCCGCGCCCGGCCGGCGCCGCTGCGGGGATCCCGATCATGGGGCCGAGCATCCTGAACGCGAACCAGCTCGTGGCGTGGTTCAACGCGCAGCACCGCACCCCGAACCTCACGGTGTCGATCCAGCAGCTGGCCAACGACTACCTCTGGGAAGGCGGGCTGGAGAACGTACGCGGTGACATCGCGTTCGCGCAGTCGATCGTCGAGACCGGGTACTTCGGCTTCGTCGGCAGCATGGTCCTTCCCTCCGACAACAACTTCGCCGGCATGGGCGCGTGTGACACGTGCTCGACCGGGCGCGGCTACCCGTCGGCGCAGGTCGGGGTCCGCGCGCAGATCCAGCACCTCAAGAACTACGCGGATCCCACTTCGCGTGCGGCCACGCTGAAGAACCCGCCGGTGGTGGAGTGGTACGGCCGGCGCTCGAACGGCGTTCTCGACCCCGCACTCGCGATCTACAACTTCGACCACTTCTTCGCCAAGGGTCGGGCCCCGACCTGGAACCAGATGGGGAACGGCAACTGGGCGACCGCGCCGAACTACTCGACCGCAGTGCTCGCCGTCTACAACAAGATGCTCACGTTCAACGGTCTGCCGGGCAACTGCCCGCCGGACGCCCTCGCGTACAGCGCGAGCCAGGCGGACGCGTGCCCGCTCGCGCTGCGTCAGCCCGGTCGTGCGGTTGCGACCCGCGGCTCGGGCTACTACGTCATGTCCGGAACGGGATTCGTCGGCGTCGTACAACGGCGCGCCGTCGTTCGGCTCGCCGTCGTTCGGCTTCGACATCGCCCGCGACATCGCGATGATGCCGGACGGCGCGGGTTACGTCGTCCTCGACGGCTACGGCGGTCTGCACAAGTACGGGTCCGCGCGCCAGGGCGCGATGCGCAACCTGCCGTCGCCCGGGTACTGGCCCGGCTGGGACATCGCCCGCTCGCTCGGCGATCACCCCGGACGGCAAGGGCCTCGTCGTGCTGGACGGCTTCGGCGGGATCCACGCGGTCGGCAGCGTGAAGGCCCCGACCGGCGGACCGTTCTGGCCGGGCTGGGACATCGCCCGCTCGATCGGTGTGACCGCGGACCTCAAGGGCTTCTACGTGCTCGACGGGTTCGGTGCGGTCTGGAACATCGGCACCGCGCCGCACCACGCGTCGGCCTGGTTCGGCTGGGACATCGCCCGCGACCTGGTGATCCTCCTGGACGGCAGCGGCTACGCGGTGCTCGACGGCTTCGGCGGTCTGCACAGCTTCGGCGCGATGCACCGCGGCAACAACATCGGCTACGTGACAGCCGACCGTTGGCGCTCGCTGGCGATCAACGGCTCCGGCCGCCTGTTCGCCGCTCGCAACGACGCCTACACCGCGACGGGCTGACCCCGGCCTCACCCCGGCCCGACCGGCGCTAGTGCCCGCGGGCGATCCAGGCGTCGAGCTCCGGCGCCTCGTCGCCGATGGTCGTGGTGTCGCCGTGACCCGTGTAGACGACCGTGTCGGCCGGGCAGCGTGAGCAGTCGCGTGCGGATCGACTCGATGATCGTCGGGAAGTCCGAGAACGATCGCCCGGTCGCGCCCGGCCCGCCCTTGAAGAGCGTGTCGCCGCCGTACACGCGCTTCGCCGTCGGCGTCGTGGAGGACGACCCGCCGGGTGAGTGGCCCGGGGTGTGCAGCGCGACCAACGTCGTCGCGCCGACATCGAACCGGGTGCCGTCCTCGATCAGGAGGTCGGGCGCGCCGATCCGGGTGCACCGTGTCCCAGAGCATCAGGTCGTCGGCGTGGAGCGCGATCGGCGCGCCCACCGCGTCGGCGACCTCCACCGCCGCGTTGATGTGGTCGTTGTGCCCGTGGGTGCACACGATGGCCACGACGCGCCGCCCGCCGACGGCGTCGATGATCGGCCCGGCCTCGTGCGCGGCATCGACGACCAGGCACTCGTCGTCGTCACCGACGATCCAGATGTTGTTGTCGACGGCGAAGTCCTCACCGTCGATCGAGAACGTTCCCGAGGTGACGACGTGCTGTGGCGCGGGCGAAGCAGTGGCTCATCGCGGGAAACGTAGCCAAGGCGCTACAGGGCAGCCATGACGGCGAGGCCGAGTGCGGCCGCCGCGAGACCGGCGACGACGCTGCCGAGCGCGTTGGCGAACGGCGGGCCCGAGCGAGCCGCTCTCGACGAGCCGGACCGTCTCGTAGGAGAAGGTCGAGAACGTCGTGAACGCGCCGCAGAATCCGACGCCGATCGCGGTCTTCGGGATCGGTCCGAGGCCGTGGTACAGCGCGAGCCCGGTGACGACGCCCAGGATCAGCGAGCCGGTGACGTTGATCACGAACGTCCCCCACGGGAACACGCCCGGGTAGCGACCCTTCACGAGCTCGTCGACGAGGTAGCGCGCCGGTGCACCGATCGCGCCCGCGATGAGCATGCCGGCGATGAGCATCAGGCGTCCCGACCGCGGAGCAACGGGAGCCGGGCGAGGACGATGCCGGCGTACACCGCGATCAGCCCGACGACCAGGCTGGCGAGCACGTACGCCAACCGCGATGTCCGCGTGGTGGTCCTTGGTGAGCACGACGGCCTCGACCGTGTAGGTGGAGAACGTCGTGTACGCGCCGAGGAACCCGATGACCGCGAAGCGCGCGCGCGTACCGGCTCGGCGGCCAGCGTTCCACGATCAAGGTCAGCAGGACCCCGAGAACGAAGCTGCCGGAGACGTTGACCCAGAACGTCGACCACGGGAACGATCCCGGCGCGACGTGGATGATGCGCTCGAGCGCGTAGCGCGCTTCGGTGCCGATCGCCCCGCCGAGCGCGATCGCCGCGAGGATCGACGAGCCGGATCCGGGATCCGTCGCGTGGAGCCGGTGCGAGCCGATCGGGATCGATCGGCTCTTCGGCCCGGAAGCTCAGAGGACGACCACCGACCGCAGCACCTCGCCGCGCTCCATCTTCTCGAACGCCGCTTCGACCGCGTCGAGGCCGATCGTCTCCGAGACGAAGTCGTCGAGCGGCAGCCGGCCCTGGAGGTAGAGGTCGATGAGCATCGGGAAGTCCCGGGAGGGGAGGCAGTCGCCGTACCAGCTCGGCTTCAGCGCGCCACCCCGGCCGAAGAAGTCGATCATCGGCAGCTCGATCTGCATCGTCGGGTTCGGCACCCCGACCTGCACCAGCGTCCCCGCGAGGTCGCGGGCGTAGAACGCCTGCTTCATCACCTCCGGGTGGCCGACCGCCTCGATCACGACGTCGGCTCCGTTGCCGTCGGTGACCGCCTGGACCGCTTCGACCGGGTCCGACTCGGACGCGTTCGACCGTGTGCGTCGCACCGAACTGCTTGGCGATCTCGAGCTTGCGCGGGTCGAGGTCCACTGCGATCACCTTGGTCGCGCCGGCCAGCACCGCGCCGACGATCGCGGCGTCGCCCACGCCACCGCAACCGAACACCGCGACCGAGTCGCCGCGCTGAGACGTTGCCGGTGAGCATCGACGCGCCGAGCCCGGCCATGACGCCGCACCCGAGGAGTCCGGCCGCGGCCGGCGTGGCCGCCGGGTCGACCTTCGTGGCCTGGCCCGCCGCGACGAGCGTCTTCTCGGCGAACGCGCCGATGCCGAGCGCGGGGGAGAGCTCCGTGCCGTCGGGGAGCGTCATCTTCTGCGTCGCGTTGTGCGTGTTGAAGCAGTACCAGGGCTTGCCACGCCGGCACGACCGGCATTCGCCGCACACCGCGCGCCAGTTCAGGATCACGAAGTCGCCGGGGGCCACGCTCGTGACGTCGGGGCCGACCGCCTCGACGATGCCCGCCGCCTCGTGGCCGAGGAGAAACGGGAAGTCGTCGTTGATCGCGCCCTCGCGGTAGTGCAGGTCCGTGTGGCAGACGCCGCAGGCCTGCACCGCCACGAGCGCCTCGCCCGGTCCCGGGTCGGGCACGAGGATCGTCTCCGTCGTCACCGGCTGGCCCTTGCCCCGGGCGATCACCCCGCGTACTTCGTGCACAGTCAGAACCCCCTGTCGATGAACATCGTTGTCTTACTACTTCGACGATCGCACGCGGAGCCGAGCCCGGATCGGGCGGTGATCCGATCCGGTGGCGGGCGCCGACGCGAGCGTCGATCCCCTCGAGCCCGTCGTCGATCCAGATGTGATCGATCTGGCTGTGCGGATGCCCCGCGGGCCAGGTGCGACCGCGGACGGCCCGGCGCCGGTTCGGGACGGCGAGCCCGACCGGCGGACCCCACATGTTCAGGTCGCCGACGATCGCGCTCGGGTTCCCGCGCTCGCGCAGCGCCCGGTCGACCCGGCGCACCTGGGGCAGTGAGCCCCACAGGCGGTGCGAGGCGTGCATGCCGGCGATCGTGACCGCGATGCCGTCGACGGACACGGTCACGACGAGGCTGGCCCGCTGCTCGATCACGTCACCCTGGGCGTGGGGAAGCACGATCTGGTCGACGTCGCACACCGGGAGCCGGGTGAGCACCGTGAGCCCGCACGTCCCGGCCGGGCCCGGCGGGGGGTGCAGGTGGCGGGGCCGCGCCGGATTGCGGTCGGACATGAACACGGTCTCGTGGACCACCGCGCCGGACTGCTCGGCGATCTCGTCGACGTAGCTGCGGCGTCCCGTTCGGGCGCCAGGCCTCCTGCAGCACGAGCACGTCGGCGTCGAGCGCGCAGGCACGCGGCGGCGACGTCGAACGGCCGGCCGCGGCGGTCGACTCCCCAGTGGGTGTTGAAGCTGGCGACGGTGAGCTCGGCCATGGCGGGTTGTGCAGGCTACCGGGCCGCACGGTCCCTGCGTAGCACTGTCTCGGCCACCTCAGACGAAAGACACTTCGGGAGCGATTGATGACGAACGTCACGGCGGGCTACGACCTCACGGGCCAGGTGGCCGTGCTCACCGGGGCCGGCAGCGGCATCGGCAAGGCCACCGCGCTGACCCTGGCCGGTGCCGGCGCCACGATCGTCGGTGGGGACATCGACGAAGCCGCGGTGAAGGCGACCGCCGACGAGATCACGGCCGCGGGCGGAACCGCGCGTGCAGTCCCGACCGACGTCACGTCGCGTGCGCAGGTCGACGCGCTCGTCGACGGCGCCCAGGCCGAGTTCGGTCGCGTCGACATCATGGGCAACATCGCCGGAATCCCGCACAACAAGATGTTCATGGAGGTCACCGACGACGACTTCGAGCGCATCCTCTCGATCAACCTGAAGAGCTGCGTCTACGGCTGCCAGGCCGCGATGCGGGTCATGGCGCCGCGCGAGTCGGGCAACATCATCAACATCTCGTCGGGCGCGATCGACACCCCGGCGCCGACGCTCGCCTGCTACGGCATGACGAAGGCGGCGGTCGCGATGCTCACGAAGACCCTCGCCTGCGAGGCCGGACCGCTCGGGATCCGGGTCAACGCGCTGGCACCCGGCGTGATCCACACGAACTTCTCCCGCCACAACTTCGTGGACGAGGACGGCAACGTCATCCCGGAGAAGGTGGAGAGCTACAAGAAGCGCTTCGGGGCGATGGCGCCGCTCAAGCGGGTCGGCGAGGCCCAGGACGTGGCCGACAGCATCCTCTTCCTCGTCTCGGACGCCGCGTCGTTCATGACGGGCCAGATCCTGCGCCCCAACGGTGGCGTGGCGATGCCCTGGTAGGCGAGACGGCACGAGCCGGAGCGGGCACGCAGTGTGCAGGCCGGAGCGATCCCGAGCCGGGTAGCATGGTGCCCGCGAGCCCAGACCACGCTCGCGGGTCAACCTCACGCAGTTCGTACCGATCGTGCCCCTCGTGGCGATCGCGGTCGTCGCGTCGCAGGAGGAAGACCCTCCCGATATTCCGACGCAACGATCGAAAGCGAGCTTTCCTGATGACCACGACCTTTGACGCGCTGGGCGTGTCGACCGAGCTCGTCGACGCCCTGGCGACCCAGGGCCTCACCGAGCCCTTCGCCATCCAGACGCTGACCATCGCCGACGCCCTCGCCGGGCGCGACGTGCTCGGCAAGGCGAAGACCGGCTCCGGCAAGACCCTGGCGTTCGGGCTGCCGCTGCTCGACCGCATCACCAAGGCCGAGCCCCGCCACCCGCACGGTCTCGTCCTGGTGCCGACGCGCGAGCTCGCCAACCAGGTGCGCGGCGTGCTCGCGCCGCTCGGCCGGGTGAAGGGCCTGAAGGTGAAGGCGTTCTACGGCGGCGTCGGCATGGAGCCGCAGATCGAGGCGCTCGCCAAGGGCGTCGACGTCGTGATCGGTACGCCCGGGTCGGCTGATCGACCTCATGGAGCGCCGCGAGCTCTCGATGTCCGGCGTGCAGGTGCTCGTGCTCGACGAAGCGGACCGCATGGCCGACATGGGCTTCATGCCGCAGGTCCAGAAGATCCTGCACCGAGTCGAAGGTGAGCATCAGTCGATGCTGTTCTCCGCGACGCTCGACCGCGGCGTGGACCGCCTCGTGGCCCGGTACCTGAAGGACCCGGTATCCCACGAGGTCGAGTCCGAGGACGACACGGTGGACGAGATGCGTCACCACTTCCTGCTCGTGCACCAGATGGACAAGGTCAAGGTCGTCGCGTCGATCGCGAGCGGCGTCGATCGGACGCTCGTGTTCTGTCGCACCAAGCGCGGCGCCGACCGGCTGGTCGAGCAGCTGCAGCGCGAGAACGTGAAGGCCGGCGCGATCCACGGCGACCTGCGCCAAGCGGCGCGTGAGCGCGCGCTCGCCGACTTCATGAGCGGCAAGCTCCCGGTGCTCGTCGCGACGGACGTCGCGGCGCGCGGGATCCACGTCGACGGCGTGGACGTCGTCGTGCACTACGACCCGCCCGAGGATCACAAGGCGTACCTGCACCGCTCCGGTCGCACCGCCCGGGCCGGCGCCCTCGGCGTCGCGGTGATGCTCACGCTCTGGAACCAGGAGAACGACGCCCGCGTGATCCAGCGCCGGCTCCGCCTGGACGGTCCGATCGTCGAGGTCTTCTCGAACGATCCCCGCCTGCGTGATCTCCGCGCCTGGGACCCGAACGCCGAAGAGGCCGTCGCGTAACTCTGGGTCGCTCCGGCCTGCGCACTTCGTGCCCGCTCCGGCCTGCGCTCCTGCTCCTGCTCATACCGCCGTGGTGCGTGGGTGGCCTATCCGGTGTGGCGGCGGCGCTGGTCCCGCAGCGGAACCACCTTCACGTGGCTGTTCTCGTCCCGCGGTTCGACGATGTCGATCATGCGGCGCCGCCGGATCTCGGCCATCCGCTCCTGACGGGCCAGTCGCCGCTTCCGCTGGCGCCGGACGGCTCGGCGCCGGAGCAGGAAGAGGACGAGCGCGAACAGCACGAGCACGATCACGAGATTGCGCACGTTGAAGATGCGGCTCAGCGTGCTGGTCGAGGAGCTCGATCGCAGCACTTGCGGAGGTCGACGTGCTGGTCGCGGTCGCCTTGCTGGTCGGCTTGCCCGCTCCGCCGAGCTCGTGTCGCTCGACGCTGGCGGCAGCCCTCGCTTCGGCGTGGACGACTGGCGGTCGTGGCGGCGCGCGCCGGGCGCGTGGCCGAGATCGGCACGCTCGCGCTGCCGTCGAGCGCCGGCCGACCGAGCGCGGCGGGCATCCCTTCGAATGCCTGGCGGCGCATGTCCGCGGTCACGGCGCGCACCGGCGGTACCACCGCGCCGGTCCCCGGCGCCGCGGCCGGAGTCGCGAATCCCTGATCGAGCAGGAAGCCCGCCCAACCGGTGTCGTCCCAGGTTCCGAGCACGACCGCGATCATCGTGCGGCCGTCCCGCGTCGCGGACGTGACGAGGGTGCGGTTCGCCCGCTTGGTGAAGCCGGTCTTGAGCCCGGTCGCGCCGGGGTACGCGTTGAGGAACCCGTCGTTGTGGTTCGAGAGGCTGCGCTCGAGACCGGTCGGGTCGGTGAAGCGGTACGAGAGCAGCTTGGCCGGGGTCGCGATCTCGGGAATCGCCAGGGCGTTGCGCGCGATGACCGCCAGGTCGTAGGCGCTCATGCGGCTCCCGCCGGCGTAGGAGCTCTTGTCGTCCAGGCCGGCGGGGTCACCGATCGCCGGTGTCGCGAGCCCCGAGGCGCTTGGCGGTGGCGTCGGCGTCCTTCGCGAACTGCTCGACCGTGCCACTCGTGCGTTCGGCGATCGCGAACGCCGCGTCGTTGGCCGACACCATGATCAGCGAGTGGAGCGCGTCGTCGAGCTTCCAGACCTCACCTTCCTTCATGTTGATCCGCATCGCGGGCTGGCCGGCGGCCCGGGCGCGTCACGGGCACGTCGCTGTCGAGCGGCAGCCGCTCGAGCGCGGTGAGCGCGGTGAGCAGCTTCACGGTGCTGGCGGTCAGCTGCGCCGCATGCTCGTCCTTCGCCGCCAGGACCTTGCCGGTGTCGGCGTCGACCAGGATGTAGGCGGCCGGCGGGGCCGAGGCCGGCGCGGCGCGGCAGGCGACGCGCGTGGGACGAGCCAGTGAGGCGAGCGCGCAGAGCACGAACGCCAGCGGAAGGAGCCGCCGCCCCATGCGGCCGAGCTGCGCCATGCGGAAACCAGGCTAGGGGAGACGACCGGTGGCGAGTCGGATCCAACTGCCCCTTCCCGGCTTTCTGGGTCGCTTCGGACTCCGCACTTCGTGCCCGCTCCGCCTCCGCTCGGGCCTTCTGGGTCGGACTCCGCCTCCGCGCGCTTCCCGCCCGGCCTCGCTCGGACCTCCTCGGTCGCTCCGCCTCCGCACTGCGTGCCCGCTCCGGCCTGCGCGCTCGGCAAACGAGGCTGGTCGGCGGGGGTCCGCGTGCCACGATGGCGCCGTGACCACTTCAACTCGCGTCTCACGCCGCATCGCGGCCATCGCCGAATCCGCCACGCTCGCGGTCGACGCGAAGGCGAAGGCGCTCAAAGCCGCCGGTGAGCCCGTCATCGGCTTCGGGGCCGGAGAGCCGGACTTTCCGACCCCCGCCCACATCGTGGAGGCGGCGATCGAGGCCTGTCGCGACCCGGCGAGCCATCACTACTCGCCGACGCCCGGCCTGCCGGCCCTCGAGAGCCGCGATTGCCGCGAAAACCGCGCGGGACTCCGGATTCGTCTGCGAAGCCGCCCAGGTGCTCGTGACCAACGGTGGGAAGCACGCCGTCTACAACACGTTCCAGACGCTGCTCGACGCCGGCGACGAGGTGCTCCTCCCGGCGCCGTACTGGACCACCTACCCCGAAGCGATCTCGCTCGGCGGGGGAGTGCCCGTCGAGCTGCCCACCACCGACGCGACCGAGTTCCGCGTGAGCGTGGACCAGCTCGAGGCCGCGCGCACGCCGAACACGAAAGCGCTGCTGTTCGTGTCCCCGTCCAACCCGACCGGTGCGGTGTACCCGCAGGCCGACGTGGAGGCGATCGGCCAGTGGGCCGTCGAGCACGGGATCTGGGTCGTCACCGACGAGATCTACGAGCACCTGACGTTCGGCGAGCACCGGTTCACCTCGATGCCGACGCTCGTTCCCGAGCTGGCCGACACCTGCGTGATCCTGAACGGTGTGGCCAAGACCTACGCGATGACCGGTTGGCGCGTGGGCTGGATGATCGGTCCGCGCGACATCATCGGCGCGGCGACCAACCTGCAGTCGCAGTCGACGTCGAACGTCGCGAACGTCTCGCAGCGCGCCGCGCTCGCGGCGGTCAGCGGTGATCTCGAAGCGGTGGGCGAGATGCGCCACGCCTTCGAGCGGCGCGGGAAGACGATGCACCGGCTGTTGTCGGCGATCCCGGGCGTCGAGTGCCTCGAGCCGCAGGGCGCGTTCTACTGCTTCCCGAACTTCGAAGCGCTGCTCGACCGCGAGTGGGGCAACCGGAAGGTCACCACCTCGGCCGAGCTCGCCGAGGTCCTGCTCGACGAGGTGCAGGTCGCGATCGTCCCCGGTGAGGCGTTCGGCGCGCCCGGCTACGCCCGGCTGTCGTTCGCGCTCGGCGACGACGATCTTGGCGAAGGCATCGGTCGCATCGCCGACTTCCTTTCTTGATGGTCCTCGCTCCGGCCTACGCTCCTCGCCTTATGAATCCGCTGACGAAGCCGCAGAACTTGGTGGGCCGATGACGAAGCGGGTGCTGGTAGCCGAAGAGCTGGCCGAGCGGGGCCTGGAGTCCATGCGGGCGGCGGGGCTCGATGTCGACGTGCAGGTCGGGCTCTCGCCGGAAGCACTGCTCGAAGCCGTGCCGGGAGCCGCCGCGCTCGTGATCCGCAGCGCGACGCAGGTGACGGCGGACGTGCTCGAGGCCGGAACCGATCTGATCGTCGTCGGCCGTGCGGGCATCGGGCTCGACAACGTCGATGTCGCGACCGCGACCAAGCGCGGCGTGATGGTGGTGAACGCACCACAGTCCAACGTGCTGTCCGCGGCCGAGCAGACGATCGCGCTGATGCTCGCCCAGGCGCGCAACATTCCCCAGGCGGACGCGGACCTCAAGGCCGGGCAGTGGAATCGGTCGCGGTGGGCGGGCGTCGAGCTCTACGGCAAGACACTCGGCATCGTCGGGTTGGGGCGAGTGGGTGTCCTCGTCGCGCAGCGAGCCAACGCGTTCGGCATGCGGCTCGTCGCGTACGACCCGTACGTCAGCGCCGACCGCGCGCATCAGCTCGGGATCGAGCTCGCGCCCACGCTCGAGGAGCTCGTCGCCACCGCGGACTTCCTGACGATCCACCTGCCGAAGACGAAGGAGACGATCGGGCTCATCGACGCGGCGCTGCTGGCGCAGGCGAAGCCCGGGCTGCGGCTCATCAACACCGCGCGTGGCGGGATCGTCGACGAGGCCGTGCTGGCCCAGGCGATCGAGGACGGCACGATCGCCGGCGCCGCGATCGACGTGTTCGCCACCGAGCCGACGACGGAGTCGCCGTTGTTCGGGCTGTCGAGTGTCGTCGTCACGCCGCACCTCGGTGCGTCGACGGTCGAGGCCCAGGACAAGGCCGGCCAGACCATCGCCGAGCAGGTGGTGCTCGCACTGCGGGGCGAGTTCGTGCCGTTCGCGGTGAACCTCGCGGCGACGGAGGCGAATGCCACGGTGCAGCCGTTCCTCCCGCTGGTGGAGCGGCTCGGCCGGCTCTTCACCGGCTTGGCGGGCGGTGTCGTCGACACGCTCGAGGTCGGGTACGAAGGACAGATCGCGGACTACGACTGTCGGGTCCTCACCCTCGGCGTGTTGAAGGGAGTGCTCGGCCCGGTCGTGGACGAGCCGGTCAGCTTCGTCAACGCCCCGCAGCTCGCCGAGGACCGCGGGCTGTCCGTGCGCGAGACGAAGATGTCGTCGGTGCGGGACTACGTGAACCTGGTGGAGCTGCGCGGCAGCTACGGCGGGCGCGAGACCCACGTCGCGGGCACCCTGTACGGCAAGCAGTCGGCGCCGCGCATCGTCGGCATCGACGATCACATCGTCGATGTCCCGCCCGCCGCGCACATGCTCGTCGTCCGCAACGCGGACGTCCCCGGCATGATCGGAAGGGTCGGCACGATCCTCGGCGATGCCGGCGTCAACGTGGACGACATGGATGTGGGCAAGACCGCCGAGGGTCAGGCCGCGTTGATGGCGCTGTCGACGACCGCGCCCGTGCCGGACGAGGTCGTCACGTGCGATCCGCAATCAGGACGGCGTCGTCGACGCCCGCGCGATCGAGCTGGAGTAGCTCAGGCGGAGCGCTGCTGGTTGCGCAGGAGCTCGCGGATCTCGACCAGCACGTCGATCTCGCTCGGGTCGGCTTCCTTCTCCGCCGGGCTGCGCAGGCTCTTCAGCTTCTCGTAGGCCTTCACGATCACGAACAACGTCGCGCCGACGATGAGGAAGTTGATCAGCACGCTGATGAACGACCCGATCCGGATCACGCCGTCGCCGAGCTCGATGGTGAGGTCGTTGAACGTCGGCTTCCCGATGATCGCCCCGATGATCGGGTTGACGATGTCGTTGACCACGCTGTCGACGACCTGCTTGAACGCGAGGCCGAGGATGAACGCGACCGCGAGCGAGACGAGGTCGCCCTGCAGGATGAACTTCTTGAAGTCATTCCAAAGGTTCTGCATCGGTCGCCTGCTTTCTGGGTTGCTTCGGGCTCCGCACTTCGTGGACTCGCTCCGCGCCTCCGCTCCGCGACGCGCTCAGCGCTTCGCGGGGCGGAGGCCGTCGGACTCCGCGCTCGGGGCGTCGGCGTAGCAACGGTCCGCGTGGGTCCGGTCGTACGACAGCCCGCCGGGCACATGGAAGATGCCGCTCGCCATCTTCGCCTTGACCGGGTGCGACACCGGGCAGGCTCCGCCTTCGGGCTCGACCCAGGCCGTCTGCTGGGTCGCTCCGGCCTCCGCACCTCGTGCCGGCTCGGGCCGGTGCTCGGCGCGCGGCACGGGGCGAGGCGGTGACGGGAACGGCGCCGGGGCGAACGTCACGCCGTCGGTATCCGGCGTGTGGGCGGCGAGCGTGCGCCACACCAGGTAGGCGAGTCCGGCGAGCAATCCGACGACGGCTCCTCGCCGCAACAGCTTGACCACGGCGGCATTCTCGCGCACCGCAGCGGCTGAAGACGTTGACGGAACGCGCTGCGCCTGACACACTGGGCAGTCCTATGACTGTGGTTTCGCACTTCGACGGACTGCTTCTTACGTAGCGGCGAGCGCCCACCGGTGCTCGCCAGAACCTCTCGTGCCTTCGGGCCCGAGAGGTTTTTTGTTTGCCGTGTTTTTTGTTTGCCGAAATGTCCACGTACACTCGAGCCGATTCGCCACGACAACACACAACAGAAGGAAATCCGATGGACCAGGTGCTGATCTTCGACACAACGCTCCGGGACGGCGAGCAGTCGCCCGGCATCTCGCTCGACGTGGGCGAGAAGCTCGAGATCGCCGAGCAGCTGGCCCGACTCGGGGTCGACGTGATCGAGGCGGGGTTCCCGATCGCCAGCGACGGCGACTTCGAAGCCGTGGAGGCCATCGCCAAGTCCGTGCAGGGCCCGATCATCGCGGGGTTGTCGCGGACCGGGTTCAAGGACGTGGATCGCGCCTGGGAGGCGGTACGCCACGCCGAGCGCAACCGCATCCACATCTTCCTGGCCACGTCCGAGCTGCACATGAAGAAGAAGCTCCGGATGACCCACGACCAGGTGAAGTCCGAGGTCGCGGCCAGCGTGGCCCGGGCCCGGGGCTACACCACGGACGTCGAGTACTCACCCGAGGACGGGTTCCGTTCGGATCCTGACTTCATGTGCGATGTCTGCCAGATCGCGGTGGACAACGGCGCGACGACGCTGAACATCCCCGACACGGTCGGCTATGGCCTGCCCGAGGACTTCGGCAAGCTCATCGCCTACGTGATCGACTCCGTGCGCGGCGAGTTCGTCGTCTCGACCCACTGCCACAACGACCTTGGGCTGGCGGTCGCGAACTCGCTGGCCGGCGTCGCCAACGGCGCCCGGCAGGTGGAGTGTGCGATCAACGGACTCGGTGAGCGCGCCGGCAACGCCGCGCTCGAAGAGGTCGTCATGGCGATCCGCACTCGCTCGGACTACTTCGAGGGCATCACCACCGGCGTGCGCACCGAGGAGCTGGCCCGCGCGTCACGCATGGTCTCGCGACTGACCGGCTACCCGGTCCAGTACAACAAGGCCGTCGTCGGCCGGAACGCGTTCGCCCACGAGGCGGGCATCCACCAGCACGGCGTGCTCGAGGACCGCGAGACGTACGAGATCATGGACGCCGGCGAGGTCGGTCAGGAAGCGGCGCAGATCGTCCTCGGCAAGCACTCCGGGCGGCACGCGTTCGCCGACTCGCTGGAGAAGATGGGCCTGCACCTGCAGGGTGACGCCCTGAACCAGGCGTTCGTGCGGTTCAAGGAGCTCGCGGACCGCAAGGTCCAGATCACCGAGGCGGACCTCGAGGCGATCGTCGCCGAGGAGCTCGGTACGGGCGTGGTCCACAAGTACACGCGTGGTGAGCCTCGACGTGCGCGGCGGCACGTTGTCGACCCCGCAGGCGTCCGTCGTGCTGAGCGACGGCGACGGCAAGGTCGACGCGACGGCCGAGGGCAACGGCATGGTCGACGCGGCGATCGCAGCCATCGCGCAGGCCACGGGCGTCTCCGGCACGGTCCTCGACTTCAACGTCTCCTCGGTGACCGGCGGTGGGGACGCGTTAGGTGACGTGGTCATCCAGCTCGAGGTCGGCGGTCTGAAGGCGACCGGGCGTGGCGTCGCGACGGACATCGTCGAAGCATCCGCCCGCGCGTACCTCGCGGCCGTGAACCGGATCGTCCGCATGCGGGAGCGGCCACGCACCCAAGACGTCATCTCCGGGCCGTGACCGTCAACCTGTGGACCGACGCGGCCCACGCGGAGTCCTACCTGGAGCACCGCAAGCGCATCCCGCGGCGTGACGAGGGCTACGGCGTGCTGCTCGAGTTCCTCCCCGAGGCGTCGATCGCGTGCTCGACCTCGGGTGTGGCGACGGCGAGGTGGTCGGGCGCGTGGTCGCGGCCCGCCCGGAGGCGCAGGCCGTGGCCGCCGACTTCTCGGAGGAGATGCTCCGCCGGGTCCGGGACCGGTTCGTCGAGGCGCTGAACGTCACGATCGTCGAGCACGACCTGGACGAGCCGCTGCCCGAGGAGTGGGGGACGTTCGACGCCGTCGTCTCGGCGTTCGCGATCCATCATGTGGTGGACGACCGCAAGCGGGCGCTCTACGCCGAGGTGTTCGACCGGCTGGGCCCGGGCGGCGTGTTCCTCAACCTCGAGCACGTCGCTTCGGCCACGCCGGAGCTCCACGAAGCGTTCCTGGCGACCATGGGCACGGCGCTGGCGGACGACGATCCGTCGAACCAGCTCGCGCCGGTCGAGCTCCAGCTGCGTTGGCTCCGCGAGATCGGGTTCGAGCAGGTCGACTGCCACTGGAAGTGGCGTGAGCTCGCGCTCCTCGCGGCGGTCCGACCCGTCGAAAACGCCCATGCGGGTCGCTCCTGACCACGAATTTCAGTTCTCGCGGCCCATTGCCGAAACCGTAAGTGCAGTCGGGACGAACGTTCCGGCATCAGCGCCTTCGGGAGGCAAACCGTGACCTACCAGGAGTTCCTCACCTACCTGTTCGACCGTGAGCAGACCAAAGAGCTCGCCGTGGAGCTGGCGTTCGTGATCGACGAGCACCTGGTGGCACAGCACGAGATGCAGATGGCCTAGCGGTCGCGCTGGACGGGAGCGATCCCGGTGCCACGATCTGTGCCGTGAGTGATCTCGTGACGACCGCTGCCGCGCCGCCGGGCTGGTACGCCGATCCCTGGCGTCAGGCTGCGTGGCGATGGTGGGACGGGGTGAGCTGGACCGTCTACACGGACCAGTGGTTCGCACCCGCGGTGGGCGTCGCGCCCGATGCGCCGCTGCGTGCGGGAGGGATCGCGACGCTCGGCTTCCTCGTCGGGCTCGGACTCTCCACCGTCATCGGAGTGTTCCTGCTCTTCGCGGGATACGGCACCAGCGACCCGGCCTTCCTGCTCGGCTCGACGATCGGGCTCTGGCTCGGCCTGGGTGGGTCGTGCGTCGTGGCCGTCCGGATCAAGGGCTCCGGGTCGCTGAGCGATCTCGGGCTCGTCCCACCGCGATGGGTCGACGCCGCGCTCGGCGTCGGCTTTGCCGTCGCCGGGGTGATTGCCGTGGCGATCGCCGCCGCGATCTTGCAGGCCATCGACAAGAACCTGCTGCCCGGTGGCCGTTCCGATCTCACCGAACCGATCGATCGTGGCGCGCTCGGCATCATCGTCATCTACCTGATCGCGGTCGTCGGCGCACCGTTCTTCGAAGAGCTGTACTTCCGGGGACTGGTGCAGGGCACGTTGACGGCACGGTGGGGTGTCGTGACCGGGATCATCGTGCAGGCGATGCTGTTCGCCACGGTGCACCTGGACCCGAGCAACGGCTGGGGGAACGTCGGCACGTTCGTGATCATCGGCATCGTGGGCATCGGCCTCGGGATGATCCGCCGCTATTCCGGCCGGCTGCCGCCCGGGATGTTCACCCATGCGGGGTACAACGCGATCATCGTGACGATCACGGTGCTGGCGCGGTAGCTCCGCTCAGGAAGCGGGCGCGCTCGGCAGGAACGCCGCCCGGTGGCTCTCGTACGCGGCGATCTCGTCACCGCGTCTGCTCGGTGAGCCCGATGTCGTCGAGGCCGTTGAGCAGGCGGTGGTGGGTGTGATCGTCGAGGTCGAACGGCTCGTCGAGGTCGAGTGCGGGGACCGCGACGCGACGGTCGACGACGTCCACCACGATCTCGAGCGACGCGTCGTCCTCGATGGCGCGCATGATCCGCGTCACCACCGGCTGGGGCAGCGTCACCGGCACCAGGCCGATCTTCAGGCAGTTGTTGCGGAAGATGTCGGCGAACCGGGGCGAGATGATCGCCTGGAACCCGTAGTCCTGGAGTGCCCAGGGCGCGTGCTCGCGTGACGAGCCGGTCCCGAAGTTGTTGCCCGCCACGAGGATGCGCGCGCCGTCGTACCGGGACTGGTTGAGGACGAAGTCCGAGCGCTCGCGCCATTCCGAGAACAGACCTTCGCCGAACCCGGTGCGCTCGACCCGCTTGAGCCAGTCGGACGGGATGATCTGATCGGTGTCGACGTCGGAGCGGTCGAGCGGAACCGCTCGGGAGATGATCTCGCGCACTGCTTCCATCGTGTCCCTCTCTCCGTCCGGTACGGGTCAGTCCAGGTCGTGTCAGTCCAGGTCCGCGGGCGCCGCGAAGTGCCCGGCGATCGCGGTGGCGGCGGCGACGGCGGGGGACACCAGATGCGTGCGCCCACCCTTGCCCTGGCGGCCTTCGAAGTTCCGGTTGCTCGTGCTGGCCGCGCGCTCACCCGGGGCCAGCTTGTCCGGGTTCATGGCCAGGCACATCGAGCAGCCCGGCTCACGCCACTCGAATCCCGCCGCGGTGAAGATGGTGTTGAGCCCTTCGGCCTCGGCGGCTTCCTTCACCGCGAACGATCCGGGCACCACCATCGCCCGCATGCCCTGCTTCACCGTCCGCCCTTCCACGACGGCGGCGGCGGCTCGGAGATCCTCGACGCGCGAGTTGGTACACGACCCGATGAACACCGTGTCGACGTCGATGTCACGAATCGGCGTGCCGGCGGTGAGGCCCATGTACTGCAGGGCCCGGGTGGCCGACTCCTGCTCACCTTCACCGGCGAAGGACGCCGGATCGGGCACGAACGCGTCGATCGTTGTCGTCTGCGCCGGGTTCGTGCCCCACGAGACGCTCGGCTTCAACGTGGAGGCGTCGATGACGACCTCCTGGTCGAAGACCGCGCCGGCGTCGGTGGGAAGTGCCCGCCACGCGTCGAGCGCCTGATCCCACGCGGCGCCCTTCGGGGCGAACGGCCGGCCCTCGAGGTAGGCGAACGTCGTGTCGTCCGGCGCGATGAGCCCGGCGCGGGCGCCGGCTTCGATCGACATGTTGCAGATCGTCATGCGCCCTTCCATCGAGAGCGCCCGGATCGCCGAGCCGCGGTACTCGATGATCGAACCGATCCCGCCGCCGGTACCGATCTGGGCGATGATCGACAGGACGACGTCCTTCGCGGTCACGCCGGCAGGAAGATCACCCTCGACCGTGACCGCCATCGTGCCCGGGCGCTGCTGGGGGAGGGTCTGGGTCGCGAGCACGTGCTCGACCTCGCTCGTCCCGATCCCGAACGCGAGCGCGCCGAACGCGCCGTGGGTGGACGTGTGGCTGTCGCCGCAGACGATGGTCATGCCCGGCTGGGTCAGGCCCTGCTCGGGTCCGATCACGTGCACGATGCCCTGGCCGGGATCGCCCATGCCGTAGAGACGGATGCCGAACTCGGCACAGTTCGTCGGCGAGCGTCTCGATCTGCTTGCGCGAGATCGGATCGGTGATGCCGAGCTCGAGGCCGATGGTCGGGACGTTGTGATCCATCGTCGCGACCGTGAGCTCGGGGCGGCGCACGCCACGACCGTTCATGCGCAACCCGTCGAACGCCTGGGGCGACGTCACCTCGTGGACGAGATGGAGGTCGATGTAGAGGAGGTCGGGCTCGCCCGCCGCATGGTGGACGACGTGCTGCTCCCACAACTTCTCGCTCAGCGTCTGTGCCATCTGCTTCCGTCCCGCTCGCTACCGGTGCCTGCACTCTCGGTTCGCCACTGTCTCAATATATGAGATAGTGTTTCTTGCTATATGGACAGCCTAAGTGGTGTCGGAGTCATCGACAAGTCGGCCGGGATCCTCGAGGTCGCTGGCGGAAGGGGGGCCGGCCACGCTCGCGGATCTCGTCGACGCCACCGGGCTCTCCCGAGCCACCGCCCACCGCCTCGCCCTCGCGCTCGAAGCGCACGGTCTGGTCGGGCGCGACGAGCGGGGCCGCTTCCGGATCGGTGTCCGGCTCGCGGCGTGGGGCCGCCAGGCCGACGCGATTCCGGCCACCCTCATCGACGAGGCGGGCGGCGTGCTCGAAGCGCTGCGGGACCAGACGGGGGAGAGCGCCCAGCTGTACGTCCGCGATGGTGACCACCGGGTCTGCGTCGCCGCGGCCGAACGACCGTCCGGACTGCGCGACACCGTGCCGATCGGCGCTCGCCTCTCGCTCGTCGCCGGGTCCGGGGCGAAGGTGCTGCTCGCGTGGTCCGAACCGGACACCTGGCCGGACGGCGCCGATGGGGCCGGGCTGCGGGTGGTGCGCCAGCGGGGCTGGGCCGTCTCGGAGGCCGAGCGGGAGCCCGGGGTCGGCAGCGTCAGCGTTCCGGTGCGCGACGAGTCGGGCGCGGTGATCGCCGCGCTGAGCGTCAGCGGGCCGCTCGATCGGCTCGGCCGGCGTCCCGGGCCTCGGTTCGGCCCCGACCTCCTGGCCGCGGCGGCCACCCTGGAGCTGCGTCTCGCCTGAGCGGGGGGCGTTCTGACATCTCGCGTCCGTCTCGCGTCGATCGCGCGACGATCTCGCGACGATCCGCGGCAGCGGGGGTTCACCAGTGCGAAACATTTCCGCAATCTGGGACCTCTACCTTCCCCGTATGGACGTCGTGCTGGTCCGGTGGCCCGAGGAGAACTTTCACCTGGGGGAGCTTCGCGGTGTGGGGACACCCCGGCTCCTGTTGGTGGGGCCGGATGCCCCACCACCCGACTCGGTGGACCCCCTCGAAGACTGGATCCGGCTCCCCGCCGAGGACCGGGATGTCCGGGCCCGGGTCGCCACCCTCGAAGCGCGTGCCGCCAACAGCCTGCCCACCCCCGAGATCGACGACGACGGGCTGCTCCGCTACCGGGACCGGTGGGTCTCGTTGTCTCCGGTCGAGCGGGAGCTGGCCGGTGCGCTGGTCGAGCGCTTCGGTGCCGTGGTGGGCCGCGATCTGATGGCGCGCCGGGCCTGGCCGACGGGCGCGCCGACGCGCAATGCGCTCGACGTGCACATCTTGCGGTTGCGTCGGCGCATCGCGCCGCTCGGGCTCGAGGTGCGTACGGTCCGCTCCCGGGGCTACCTGCTGCAGACGACTTCGTCCTGAGCGCCCGCGCTCCGTCTACAGCAGGGCGTCGTCACCTTCTTCGCCGGTCCGGACCCGCACCACGCGCTCGACGTCGGTGACCCAGATCTTGCCGTCGCCGATCTTGCCGGTCACCGCGCCGGCGACGATCGCATCCAAGATGGTGTCTGCTGCGTCGTCGGTGACGAGCACCTGCACGCAGAGCTTCGCCAGGAAGCTGACCCGGTACTCGGCGCCGCGGTAGACCTCGGAGTGGCCACCCTGGCGGCCAAACCCGCGAACCTCGGTCACGGTCATCCCCTGGATCTCCAGGTCACGGAGGGATTCCTCCACATCCTCGAGCTTGAAGGGCTTGATGATTGCGGTCACCAATTTCATCGCCTTGACGGTCCTTTCGGTGTCTCGGGGTCGGCTTCGGACGTCGGTCCCGGTCGTGGAGCACGCGCCGACTCGCTCGGCAGGGGCCGCAGCTCGTCGAGAAAGGTGTACTTGCTGACGGGCGCTCGGGCGGCGTGGGCGGCCCGTCCGAGGAGATGCCCCGCCGCCGGTGTGGTGACGAGCTGAAAGACGATCGCCAGCACCAGCTTGGTGGCGGTTGAGGTGCTGTCCGCACGAAGCGCCGCGCCGGAGAGGCACAACGTGATCCCCAGGGTCGCCGGCTTGGTGGCGACGTGCATCCGGGCGTAGACGTCGGGCAATCGGTGCAGGCCGATCGCGGCGATCACCGCGATGAGCGCGCCCGAGAGCATCAGGATCGCGGAGACGACGTCGAGCACGACCGTCACAGGCCACGCCTTCCGACGTAGCGAGCCACGGTCGAGAGGGTCAGGAATCCGAGCAGCCCACCCACGAGCGCGATGTCGATGAGGATTCCGCTGTGGATCTGCACCCCGGCGATCGCGACGCCGCTGATGATTGCGGCGACCACGCCATCGAGCGCGATCGCCCGGTCGATGATCGTGCCCGGTCGCAGGGCCCGGGCGAAGCACAGCGTCGCGGCGAGCGCCAAGAGGCCGATCGCGATCGAGGTCACGACGGTCACGAGTGGCCTCCCTCGCCGGGCGGGTCACCCTCGGCGCTGGGTTCGATCGGCTCATCGAACTCCGGGGTGAGGGCCGCGACCGTTCGCCGTTCGAGGTCGTGGACGCTCTCGCGGAACTCCTCCGGGTCGGCCAGGCCGAGCACATGGATGTGCAGCTCCGAGGGATCGACGCGCGCCGTCAGGGTCATCGTGCCCGGGGTGAGCGTGACGGCGTTTGCCACGATCGTCGCGGTCAGCGGCGACTCCTTGCTCAAGCGCACGCGCACGATGCCGGATCGCAACGACGTCGGCGTCGGATGGACGATGACCTTGATCACGGCCCAGCTCGACATGACGAGGCTATAGAGCACGAACACCACGAACTTGACCAACCCCCACGGGTGCAAGCGGTGGTGGACGACGGTTCCGCTCACCGGGAAGATCAGCACCAACGCGGCGGCGAGCGCGGCGCCACCGAGTGCGTTGGCCGCCGTCAACCCGCCCTGGAGCAGGATCCACGTCACCACGAGCACGACGAACAGCGGCACGGCGTAGGCGAGGCGTGCCTTCATCGGTCACGCACCACGGTCGAATGGACGCGTCGGTGTGACCAGATCCGCGGCCGCGCGTTCGCAGAGCCCGTACAACGGCCCGGCGGCCAGCGCGACGGCGAGCCCCACGCTGACGAGCGCGACGGTAGCGAGCGTCATCGGCACGGGCCACGTCATTCGGCGGGTCGTGGTCCGAGCCGGCGCGGTCAGCGTCGCAACCGTCCCTGCGGTTTCGGCCTCGGCCGGCGCGGTCGCCACCTCGGGGCTGGATCCGTCCGTCGCCGATTCGCCCCAGAACGCGGACAGCCAGATCTTGGTCATGGAGACCAACGTCAGCAGGCTGCAGGCGATCGCGACCGCGACGACCACACCTTCACCCGCGTTGAAGCCGGCCGTCACGAGGCCCAGCTTCGCCACGAACCCGGAGAACGGAGGGATGCCGGACAGGCTGATCGCCGAGAGGAAGAACAGCAAGGCGAGGAAGCCGGATTCGCGCGCGAGTCCACTGAGCCGATCGAGTCGGCTGGTGCCCGTTCCGTGCTCGACCATGCCTTCCACCAGGAACAACGAGGTCTTCACCGGGATCTGGTGGATGAGAAAGAAGATCGTGGCCGCAATGCCGGCGACGCCACCGATTGCGATCCCGAACACCATGTACCCGATCTGGCTGACGATGTGGAACGACAGGATGCGCTTGATCTCGTTCTGAGCGATCGCGCCGAGCACGCCGATGACCATCGTGAGCGCGGCGACCCACAGCAGGAGCGTCCGGTCCGAGTGTGGGAAGAGCTGGATCTCGGTACGAACGATCGCGTAGACCCCGATCTTGGTGAGGAGACCGGCGAACACCGCGGTCACCGGGCTGCGGGCGGTCGGGTACGAGTCCGGCAGCCAGAAGAACAGCGGGAACACCGCCGCCTTGAGCCCGAACGCGACCAGGAGGAGCAGCTGCAGGCCGGTCTGCAGGCCCGGGTCCAGCGCGGCGAGGCGAGCGGGGAGCTCGGCCATGCTGAGCGTGCCCGTCGATGCGTAGACCAGTCCGATCGCGGCGAGCAGGACCACCGATTCAATCGTGTTGATGATGACGTAGGTCGTCGCCGAGCGCACCTGCGACTCGTTGCCGTCCAGCGTGAGCAACACGTAGCTGGCCATCAGCAGGATCTCGAACGATACGAACAGGTGGAACAAGTCCCCGGTGGAGAACGCCGCGCAGACTCCCGCCGCCAAGACGAGGTAGACGGGATGGAAGATCGGCGACGACGACTTGCTCGAACCCTGACCGATCGCGAACACGAGCACGATCAACAGCGTCAGCATCGCGATCACGAGCATGATCCCGGAGAAGCGGTCGATCACGTAGCTGATCCCGATCGCGGGTGACCAGGCACCGATGCGGGCTACCAAGGGCCCGCTGTCGTCAACGTGCACGAGCAACGCGATGCTCGCGCCCAACGCGATGGAGAGAGCCAGGATGCTGATCGCCCGCTGCACCGCGAGCCGGCGCGCGAAGAGCAGTGCGATTGCCGCAGCGAACAGGGGCACGACCGTCGGGATGGGGGCGAAGCGATCCATCAGTCGCCCGTCTTCCTGACGCGGCGTGACGGCCCGGCGGCCGTCGGACCGTCGTCGCCACTCAGGACCCGCTCCCGCTCGGCCCGTCGGGATGCCTCGTCCATGCGGATGTACCGCCGCCGCTCGGCGGCGAGGCGCCGGTCCTCGATGTCGTCTTCGACGTCGTCGTTCCCGTTGAGGGTCCAGCTCCGCCAGGCGAGCGCGAGCAGGAAGGCCTGGAGCGCGAAGCCGATCACGATCGCGGTCAGTACCAGCGCCTGGGGGATCGGGTCGGTGGATCCCGTGAGCTTGCCGACGATCGGGGGGACGCCCGGGCGGCTGCCGGCGACGATGAGCAACAGGTTGACCCCGTTGCCGATCAGTCCCACCCCGACGATGATGCGAGTGAGGCTGCGGTGCATCATCGAGTAGGTGCCGGTGGCGAAGAGCACCCCGATCAGGAGCACGAGGACGAGGCTCACGAGGTCAACGCCTCCTCGCGCGTCGCGCCACCGCTGTGTGTCCGCGACGACAGGTGGCTCAGGACGATGATCACCACGCCGATCACCAGGAGGTAGACGCCGAGGTCGAACACTGCCGCCGACACCAGCTTGATCTCCCCGATCACCGGAAGATGCAGGTGGACGACGCTCGACTCGAGGAACTGGTTCCCGAGCATGAGCGACGTCAGGCCGGTGCCGATCGCGAACAGCATCCCGAGCGCGATCAGCACGACCGGTGAGAGCCGGGCCACGACCGTCCGCCCCGCGGTCCCGCCGGCCAGCAATCGGAAGACGAACGCGGCGCCGGCGATCAGCCCGCCCGCGAATCCGCCGCCGGGCGCGTTGTGGCCGCGCAACGCGATGTAGACGGAGACGAGCAGCGTGACGTGGAAGATCATCCGGGTCACCTGCTCGAAGATCATCGACTCCGCGCCGATTCTGGCGAAGCGCGTCGTTTCGGTCTGGCCCCTGCTCCGCCGTGACGCGGTCACCAGGTTCGCGACGCCGAGCGCCGCGATTCCGAAGACGGTGATCTCGCCCATCGTGTCGATGCCGCGGAAATCGACGATCGTGACGTTGACGACGTTCTTGCCCCCGGCGTTCGGAAGCGACAGCTTTTCGATGGTGTCGGTGACGTTGGTCGGTCGCGCACCGCCGCCCGCCGCCAGCGCGAACCCCGCGACGGTGACACCGACCGCGACGGCCAGCCCGATCCGTAGGCCGAGCGGCGCCCACGACGGTGGCGCCGAGTAGTTCTCCGGTAGGTGGCGGAGGACGAGGACGAACGCGACGATCATCAGCGTCTCGACCATGAATTGGGTCAGGGCGAGGTCGGGAGCGCCGTACATGAGGAACAGCACGGTGAGCGCCTGCCCGACCCCGCCGAGGAGCAACACCGAGACGAAGCGTCGACGGGCCATGACGACGGCGACGGAGGTGACCGTCGCGAGCAGCGCGACCACCGCCTGCAGCACCGAGTCGGCGGCCACCGGGTTCCCGCCGTTGTCACCCGCGCCTTGTGCGAGCGCGACGCCCAGCACGAGGACGATGACGGAGAACACGACGGCCAGATAGACGGGCAGGGAACCGCTCTGGGTCACGAGCGTCACCCGTCGGGCGCCTTCGAGCAGGCCGTTGTACGTGCGGCCGTAGGCGCGTTCGCCGAGCGTCGCGGCCGCCGCGGGCGGACGTTCGGCCCGGATGACCACCAGCGCCAATCCCGTGCCCGCCACGACGATCAGCAGCGAGAGCAGGAGCGGGAGGTGGAACCCGGGCCAGAGCGTGAGCTCGAGCTGCGTGGCGCGGTCGAGCGACTCGGCGGCGACGTCGAGCAGCGATCCGAGCGTGGCCGTGGCGATGCCACCGGCCAGTGACGCCGCCGCGAGCACCGCGATGGGTCCGGTGAGCGCCCAGCCGGGCGGATGGTGGACCGTCGCGGCGCCGTCGATCCCGGGCTTGGTGGCGAAGAGACCCCACCAGACCCGGATCGAGTACGCCGCGGTGAGCACGGATCCGCACACCACCACGACCAGCGCGACCGCGATCCAGCCGCCGCCGTCCTCGAGTGCGGCGAGGGCGGATTCCTTCGCGATGAACCCGAGCAGGGGTGGGAGCCCGATCATCGACAGCGTGCAGAGCGTCGCGGCCCCGGCGAGCACCGGCAACGCGCGGCCGACACCCGAGAGCACGCGTATGTCGCGGCTTCCCGTGGCGTGCTCGACGGCGCCGATGGTGAGGAACAACCCGGACTTGAAGAGCGCGTGGGCGACGAGGAGGACGACGCCGGCGGCCGTGGCTCTCGGCTCGCCGACGCCGAAGAGCACGACGAGGAACCCGAGCTGCGACACCGTGCCGAAGGCCAAGAGCTGCTTGGCGTCCGCGCGGCGGAGCGCGGCAACCCCGCCGGCGAGCATCGTGAGGCCGCCAACGACGACGAGCACCGGCCGCCACCAGCCGAGCTCGGCGAATGCGGGCGAGAAGCGGGCCACGATCAAGACGCCGGCGTTCACCATCGTGGCCGAATGCAGGAACGCGGTCACCGGGGTCGGCGCCACCATCGCGCCCGGGAGCCAGAAGTGGAACGGAACCTGCGCCGACTTGCTGAACGCGCCGACCAGCACCAGCGCGAGACCGATCTGGGCCGTCGTCGATGTCGGTGCGGCCGCCAGCACGCCCTGCAAGTTGGTGGTGCCGGCCTCGCTCGCCAGACAGACGAAGCCGGCGAGCATCGCCAATCCACCGGCCCCGGTCACGAGCAGCGCCCGCTGGGCGGAGGCGCGGGCACCCGCCAGCTCGTCGTCCAGCCCGATCAGGAGGAACGACATGATCGACGTCAGCTCCCAGAACACGAAGAGCGTCCAGATGTCGTTCGCCACGACGAGGCCCAGCATCGCCGCGGCGAAGAGCGTGAAGTACCCGGTGAACCGGATGACTCGACCCGGTGACGGGTCGCCCTCGAAGTAGGCCCACGAGTAGACGAGCACCACGACGCCGATGCCGGTCACGAGGAGCGCCATCACCAGGGCGAACCCGTCGAGTCGAAACAGGAACTCCAGCGACAGCTCGCTCACCCAGCTGATCCGGCTGGTCGGCGCGGCACCGTCGATCACGCCGGACACCTGGCCCGTCAGGGCCACGAAGCCGATGAGCAGCGGGAGGATGGCGACGGCGAAGATCCAGCGCCCCATCGCTCGGCCGCCGGCCAGAACTGCTCCTGCCGCAATTCCCTGCAACACGATGAGCAGCCCGATCACGACCTTCTCCCATCTCGGTCTCGTTCGATGGCGTCTCGGCGTGTGCAGGAACGCCAAGACCTCCGCACTTCGGTGTCCCCGCGCGTCGCGCCGCCTCGTGCAGGGGGAAGAGTACGAGCCGGGTTCGGGGGAATTGGATCCGCAACCACCGGCTTAATATGTTGTTCATGCAACGGGTTGACCCGCCCGTGAACACGGTGATCGCGAGGCGATCATCCGCGGCGGGAGCCGGTGGCGGCCCGGGGGTCCTGGTCCCGACACGATCTGACACCCTGGACGGATGCGGGTCGGCGTAGACACCGGGGGAACGTTCACCGACGTCGTCGCGGACGACGGCCGGATCGTCAAGACCCCGTCCACCCCGGCGGATCCGGGTGACGCCGTGCGCGCCGGCATCGAGGCGCTCGGCGCGGGCCGCCCGGCGCTCCTCGCGCACGGGACGACGGTCGCGACGAACGCGTTGCTCGAGCGTCGGGGCGGTCGGGTCGCGCTCGGTCGCCACGCGCGGATTTGCGGACGTGATCGAGATCGCCCGCCAAGCCCGACCGTCGTTGTACGACCCGTTCGCGGACCGTCCGGAGCCGCTCGTCCCGCGAGCGTTGCGGTTCGAAGTCGATGGCCGACTCGATGCGAGCGGCCACGAGCTGGAACCGGTCGAGCCGTCCACGATCCCCCGGATCCCAGACGACGTCGATGCCGTCGCCGTGTGCCTGCTGCACGCGGACCTCAACCCGGTCCACGAACAGGTGGTCGCGCACGCCCTGCGGGCCCAGGGTTTGGACGTCACGTGCTCGCACGAGGTCTCGCCCGAGTTCCGCGAGTACGAGCGGATCGTGACGACCGTGGCGAACGCGGCCCTGCGGCCACGGTGCCGGCCGTACCTGCTGGGCATCGGCGCCGTCGCCGACTCGGTGCTCGTGATGACCTCGGCCGGAGGGTTGCTCCCGGTCGGCGTGGCCGCGGATCTCCCCGTCGCCTTGCTGCTCAGTGGCCCGGCCGGTGGCGTGCGCGCGGCCGCGGCGGTCGCCGGCGCGTGTGGGTTCCCGGATGCGGTCTCGTTCGACATGGGCGGAACGAGCACCGACGTGTGCCTGATCCGGGGCGGGACGCCGGAACCGGCGCCGATGCACGAGGTCGCGGGCCTGCCGGTGCGCTACCCGGCACTGGACATCCACACGATCGGGGCCGGTGGCGGCTCGATCGCCCGGCTGGATCCGGGCGGCGCACTGGTCGTCGGCCCGCAGAGCGCGGGCGCGATGCCGGGGCCGGCTTGCTACGGCTTGGGCGGGACCGCGCCGACCGTCACGGACGCGGACCTCGTGCTCGGCCGCATTCCCGCCGGCGCGGCATTCGCCGGCTTGGGCGCGTTGCGATCTCGACGCGGCCCGCTCGGCCCTCGACGCCGCGGCGATCTCTGCCGCCGGGGTCGTGCAGGTGGTCGACGCGGAGATGGAACGCGCGGTGCGCGTCGTGACCGTCGAGCGCGGGGTCGACGCCCGTGGCCTGGCGCTCGTGGCGTTCGGCGGCGCCGGACCTTTGCACGCCTGCGCGATCGCGGCCGCACTCGACATGGCTGCGGTGATCGTTCCGGCGCGGGCGGGCGTGCTCTCCGCGGTCGGGCTGGTCTCCGCACCGCCGCAACGCGAGCTGGTGCGTTCCTGGCCCGACTCCCGCCGATCACGGTGGGATCGCCGCGGCCCGGGCGACGTTGGGGCTCGAAGCGGCGAAGCTCGACGGAGTGGGCGACGCCGCGTCCGTGCGAGACCGAGACGTTCCTCGACTGTCGGTACGCCGGACAGAGCCATGAGATCACGGTCGCGGAGATCGAGGAGTTCCCGGCCGAGCACGAGCGGCGCAACGGCTACGCGCGGCCGGGCGTCCCCATCGAGGTCGTGGCGATCAGGGCGCGAGCACGCGGGCCGGTCGCGCTCGACCCGGCCGATCTTCCCGAACCGGTACCGGCGCGGGTGCGTGTCGTGGGCCCCGCGGTCGCGAGCGAACCTGACTGCACCGTCTGGGTGCCCGCCGGCTGGGTCGCCGACCCCGGCCCGACCGGCGCCTGGATCCTCACGCGCGGGGCCGAATCGGCATGACCGGCGCGCTCGATCCGGCGGGGCTCCAGGTCCTGATCTCCCGGCTGACCGGAATCGCCGAGGAGATGGGCGCCGTCCTGCGCCGCGCCGCCTTCAGCCCGAACATCAAGGAGCGGGCGGACTGCTCCGCCGCGCTGTTCACCGCGGCCGGCGAGCTCCTGGTGCAGGCCGAGCACATCCCGGTCCACCTCGGTTCCATGCCGGCGGCGGTGCGTGCCGCGATCGACGGTTGCGGCGGCGACGTAGGGCCCGGTGACCAGATCATCCTGAACGATCCCTATGCCGGCGGCACGCATCTGAACGACGTGACGCTGGTCGCGCCGTGCTTCGTGGCGGACCAGATCGTCGGCTGGGCCGCGAACCGAGCGCACCACGCGGACCTCGGCGGCATGGCGCCGGGTTCGATGCCCCCGGATGCGGTGCACATCGCCCAGGAAGGGCTGCGGCTGCCGCCGGTCGTGCTGAGTCCGGGTGTCGCCGAGATCATGGTCGCCGCATCGCGCACTCCCGACGAGCGGCGGGGCGACCTCGACGCCCAGATCGGGGCGAACCGGCTCGGTGTCACGCGGCTCGCGGCGCTCGCCGGCGCGCCGTTCGGCCAGATCGTCGAGTACGGCGAGCGGCGGATGCGCGCGGCACTGCAGGCACTCCCGGATGGCCGGTGGCGTACCGCCGACGTGCTCGACTCCACCGGTCCGCGCCCCGATCAGCAGCGGGCGGCGCGCATCGCGGTGGAGCTCGTGGTGGACGGCGACGAAGTGACCTTCGACTTCGCCGGCACCGACTCCCAGCGACCCGGAACGGTGAACGCGGTCGAGGCGGTGACGGTCGAGCGCGGTCGCGTTCGCCCTGCGGACCGCGACGGATCCGACGATTCCGGCGAACGGGGGAGCGTTGCGACCGGTCCGCGTCATCGCGCCGCCGGGCTCGATCGTCGCCGCCCAGTTCCCCGCGGCGGTCGGCGCGGGCAACGTCGAAGTGAGCCAACGGGTCGCGGACGTGTGCCTACGCGTGCTGGCGGACGTCGTACCCGACCGCGTCGGTGCGGCCAGCCAGGGAACGATGAACAACCTGCTCATCGGCGGATCGGGCTGGGTGTACTACGAGACGATCGGCGGTGGGCAGGGAGGGCGACCCGGGCGCGCCGGCATGAGCGGCGTGCACACGAACATGACGAACACGCGCGACACCCCGGTCGAAGCCTTCGAGCGGGCGTATCCGATGCGCGTCCGCCGCTACGCAATCCGGCGCGGCGATGGCGGGGGGAGTGGCGGTGCGGGAGCGTTCCCGGGTGGCGACGGGATCGACCGCGATCTCGAGGCGCTCGAACCGGTCACGGTGTCCCTCGTCACCGAGCGCCGGGTCACCGCGACCGCCCGGGCTCGCCGGCGGCGCACCGGGCGCGACGGGCGAGAACTGGCTGCTCCCCGGCGGTGACGAGTCCCGGGCGGAGCCGCTCGGCGACAAGGTCACGATCGAGCTCGCGGCGGGAGACGTGCTGCGGATCCGCACCCCCGGCGGCGGCGGCTGGGGAGTGGCGGACGCATCGACCCGCCCGAACCGTTGATCTAAGACCGCCGCCGCGTCACTGCGGCTCGAGCGGCGGAGAACCCGAGACCGCCGCCGCTCCCCGGCTCGCTCGCGCGTACTGCGTTCGAGCGGCGGAGAACCTAGGAACCGCCGCCGCTCCCCGGCTCGCTCGCGCGTACTGCGTTCGAGCGGCGGAGAACCTAGGAAAGCGGTCGGATGTCGACGACCTTGACCGTCAGGGGCTTGCCGCGGGGTGTGACGTAGGAAGCCTCGTCGTCCTTGCGCTTGCCGACCAGCTCCTGGCCGAGCGCGGAAGAGGTGGAGAGGACCTCGTAGGTGTCGTTGCGCTCCTCGATCGAGCCGATCAGGTACTCCTGGGGATCCTCGTCGCCCTCGATGAGGATCGTGACGATCGTGCCCGGGCTGACCGTCTCGGCGTCCGAGCCCTCGACGATCACGACGTCGCGCAGCATCTGCTCGAGCTGGCGGACCCGGGCCTCGTTCAGACCCTGCTCGTTCTTGGCCGCGTCGTAGTCCGCGTTCTCCTTGATGTCGCCCATCTCGCGGGCCCGCTCGATCCGTTCCGAGATCTCGAGCCGATGGGGTCCCGAGCGGTGCTCGAGCTCGGCCTGGAGACGGTCGTGCGCCGATGGGGAAAGGTGCGACTGCTCCATGCCTGGGAGGGTAGCGGCTGGGTCCGGAAACGGGTGTCTCAGCCCTTGATGAAGTTGAGCTGGAGCTCCATGCGCCCGTCGCCCGCCACGGTGACGAAACCCCCGACGTTCGGCGGGGTGATGCCGAAGTCCGCGAACTTGATCGGGACTTTTCCGACGACTTGGACCGCTTCGCCGTCCCAGCGCCCTTCGAGTGGAATCGTCACCCGCCTGGTGATGCCGTGGAGGGTGAGGTCGCCGGTGGCGTCCGCGGTGACCTTCTCGCCCTTGCGGGGCGCCGCGTCCAGCTCGATCGGCTCGGTGAGCACGAACGTGGCGGTGGGGAACTGGTCGGTCTGGAGCCCGTCGGTCTGGAGCTTCTCGTCCGCGGCGCACCTTGTCCGACTCGAGCGTGGACAGGTCGGCGGTGATCTTCACGTCGGAGATGGTCGAGCCGCTGACCTTGAGGGTTCCCGTCACCTCTTCGGTCCGGCCGGTCGCGGTGGATTCGAGCGCGCCGGCGAACTGCTCCTGGACCCGGTACTGCACGAAGGAGCCGAGGTGGGGCGGGATCTTCCACGTCCCGTCGAGCGTCCCGCCCGGAACGGTCTTGGTCGTGTCGATCTCCGGTGCCGGCGCGGGTTCGGAGCGGATCAGGAACCACCAGCCCCCGACGACCAGCGCCGCGATGATCACGACCGCGACGACGGTGGACGTGATCACGCCTCCCTGCTGCGTCACCTGCCCCCGGGGTCGCTCCGGCCTGTGCACTTCGTGCCCGTCCCGCATCGCGTCAGCCTGCCACGTCGTTCCGTCCCGCTCGGTTGCACCCGGCACAATCTGGTTGACAGGTCAGGAGTCGAGTGCAATCCTGTTTGGTTCATGCGCCACGACTCTGTCATCGTCATTTTGTAAGCGAGCGCCGCCCTCGGCGTTCGCCCTCGACCGTCCACCTCGGTGGGCGGTTTTTCATTGCCGGAACACTTCTCCCAAGGAGCTCAGCCCCGTGAGTCACCGGATCGGGATCATCGCCGGCGACGGCATCGGCCCCGAAGTCATCGCGGAAGCACTGAAGGTCGTCGACGCCACCGGCGTCGACTACGAAGCCGTGTCGTACGACCTGAGCGGCGCGAATTACCTGCGGACCGGCGAGGTCCTGCCCGACTCGGTCCTCGACGAGCTGCGCGGGATGGATGCGATCCTCCTCGGCGCGGTCGGGACGCCCGAGGTCCCGCCCGGCGTGCTCGAGCGTGGCCTGCTCCTGCGCATGCGCTTCGAGCTCGACCTCTACATCAACCTGCGCCCGTTCACCGCGCCGGCCAGCGAGCTGAACGACGGTGTCGACATGGTCGTCATCCGCGAGAACACCGAAGGCACGTACGCCGGTGAAGGTGGCTTCCTGCGCAAGGGGACGCCGAACGAGGTGGCGACCCAGGGTTCGGTGAACACCCGGCTCGGCGTCGAGCGCTGCGTCCGCTTCGGGTTCGAGCTCGCCGCGTCGCGGCCCCGCCGTCACCTGACGTTGGTGCACAAGACGAACGTCCTCAACTTCGCCGGCGACCTCTGGCAGCGGACGTTCAACGAGGTGGCGAGCGAGTACGGCGACATCTCGACCGGCTATGACCACATCGACGCGGCGTGCATCCACTTCGTCCAGCGGCCGGAGCGCTACGACGTCATCGTCACCGACAACCTCTTCGGCGACATCCTCACCGACCTCGGCGGCGCGATCGCCGGTGGGATCGGCCGGGCGGCTTCCGCCAACCTGAATCCCGCCCGCACCGGCCCGTCGCTGTTCGAGCCGGTGCACGGCTCCGCTCCGGACATCGCGGGCCAGGGGATCGCGGATCCCCGTGCGGCGGTGATCAGCGCGGGGATGATGTTGGAGTTCCTCGGCGAGGCCGAGGCGGCCGCCCGGATCACGAAGGCGGTGGAGAGCTCCGACGATGCGTCGGGGTCGACGGCGGAGATCGGTTCACGGATCGCGGAAAGGGTCTGAGTCATGCCCATCGAGAAGACCGACAAGATCTGGATGGACGGCACGCTCGTGCCGTGGGACGACGCGCAGATCCACGTTCTCACCCACTCGCTCCACTACGGCATGGGCGTCTTCGAGGGGATCCGGGCCTACGAGACGAGCAAGGGCCCGGCGATCTTCCGGCTCACCGAGCACATCGAGCGGCTGTTCGACTCGGCCAAGATCATGATGATGGACATCCCGTTCACGGTGGACGAGCTGGTCCGGGGCTGCAAGGACGTGGTGCGGGCGAGCGGCCTGCCGTCCTGCTACGTGCGCCCGATCGCGTTCTTCGGGTACGGCGAGATGGGGCTCAACACGTTGCCGTGCTCGGTGACGGTCTCGATCGCGTGCTGGCCGTGGGGTGCCTACCTCGGTGCCGACGCGGTCACCAAGGGCGTGCGCATGAAGGTGAGCTCGTGGACCCGCCACGACCACAACACGATGCCGCCGTCCGCGAAGACCACCGGGCAACTACGTCAACTCCTCGCTCGCGAAGGTCGAGGCGCTGAAGGCCGGCTACGACGAAGCCGTCATGCTCAACCCGGACGGCTTCGTGAGCGAGTGCACGGGCGAGAACATCTTCGCGTCGCGCAACGGCGTGCTCGTGACCCCGCCGATCGCCGCGGGTGCGCTCGAAGGCATCACGCAGTCGTCGGTCATGACGATCGCCCGTGATCTCGGCTTCGACACGCGGGTCGACTACCTCACCCGCAGCGACCTCTACATCTGCGACGAGATGTTCGTGTGCGGCACCGCGGCCGAGGTGAGCGCGGTGAACTCGGTCGACGACCGGGAGATTCCGTGCCCGGGCGAGAAGACGGTGGCGATTGCCGCCGAGTACGCCAAGGCCGTGCGAGGTCAGACCGATCGATACAAGAACTGGTGTGAGCATGTCGACGAATGAGCGCCCCCTCCCGAAACGAGTAGAGATCTACGACACGACGCTGCGCGACGGCGCGCAGCTCGAAGGGATCTCACTCACGGTCGACGACAAGCTGCGCATCGCCGAGCAGCTCGACTGGCTCGGCGTCGACTACATCGAAGCCGGCTGGCCGGGCTCGAACCCGAAGGACGACGAGCTCTTCCAGCGCGCACCGGCCGAGCTCAAGCTCGAGACGAGCAAGCTCGTGGCGTTCGGCATGACCCGCCGGGTCAAGGGCAAGGTCGACTCGGACGACACGCTGCGCCACCTCGTCGAGGCGAACACCGCGACCGTCTGCATCGTCGGCAAGTGCTGGGACTACCACGTGCTCGAAGCGCTGGGCACGACGCTCGACGAGGGCGTCGCCATGGTCACGGACTCGATCGAGTACCTGAAGGGCCGCGGGCTCGAGGTGCTCTTCGACGCCGAGCACTTCTTCGACGGCTACAAGCGCAATCCCGAGTTCAGTCTCCGGGTGCTGGAAGGCGCGGCCCAGGTCGGCGCGGATCGCCTGGTCCTCTGCGACACGAACGGTGGCGCGCTCCCGCACGAGGTCGAGCAGCATCGTCAGCGAGGTCGTGGACTACCTCGGCCCGGACGTCGCCATCGGCGTGCACCTGCACGACGACACCGGCTGTGGCGTGGCGAACGCGCTCGCCGGCGTGCGCGGCGGCGCGACCCAGGTGCAGGGCACGATCAACGGGTACGGCGAGCGCACCGGGAACTGCAACCTCACGACGATCATCCCGAACCTCTCGGTGAAGATGGGCGTCGAGACGCTGCCGCCCGGCCGGCTCGAGCGGCTCACGCCGGTGGCGCACCACGTGGCCGAGCTCGTGAACATGGCGTTGAACCCGCAGGCCGCGTACGTCGGCACGTCGGCGTTCGCGCACAAGGCCGGGCTGCACGTCAGCGCGATCATCAAGCGCCCGGACGCGTACGAGCACGTCGTCCCCGACTCCGTCGGCAACGGCACCCGCTTCGTGATGTCCGAGATCGCCGGGCAAGTCGACGATCGTGCTGAAGGCCGAGGAGCTCGGGCATCGAGCTCGACGGCCCCACGATCAACGAGGTCGTCGACACGCTGAAGCACCTCGAGCACGAGGGCTACCACTTCGAGGTCGCGGACGCGTCGCTCGAGCTGCTCATGCGCCGGGCTTCCGGTTGGGAGCAGGACTACTTCCGGGTCGAGAGCTTCCGGGTGATCACCGACGACCTCGCCGCCGACGACACGCCCGGTGGCGTCACGACCGAGGCGACGATCAAGGTGCACGTCAACGGCGATCGGCTGATCGCCACCGCGGAAGGCAACGGTCCGATCAACGCGCTCGACCGGGCGCTGCGTGACGCGCTCGACGGTCGCTACCCGGCCCTCGACCGGGTGCACCTCACGGACTACAAGGTCCGGGTCCTCGACACCCAGCGGGGGACCGGCGCCGTGACCCGCGTGCTCCTCGACACCACGGACGGCGAGGAGTCCTGGACCACGATCGGGGTCAGCGAGAACATCATCGAGGCCAGCTGGCAGGCCCTCTCCGACTCGCTGATCTACGGCTTGCTCAAAGCCTCGGCGCGCGCGTAGCAAACTACGCACGTATGCCGATCGATCCCTACGTCCCCGCCACGCTCGACGAGGCACCCCGCCAGGAGCCCAACCTCGCGCCCGGCTCGCACATGCCGCCGTCGCGTTCGTGGAAGGCCGATCGCCCCGGCGACCTCGGGCGCGATGCAGCCCAAGGGCGCGCTGCTCGGCTCGCCCGGACCCAACGTGGGCTACGCGCTGCGGTTGGCGAACCGGGCGCGCGACCAGATGAAGCTGGAGCCGCACGAGGAGGCCGACGACGCCGTTGCGGTCGTCGCCGCCCTGGCGATGAAGCGGGCGGCCACCTTCGGTCGGGCGCCGACGGTGAACGACGTCGACTTCGCGATGGAGCTGCTCGGCTACCGCGGCGATGCGCCCGAGGACGTGCGCAACTGGCGTCCCGACGTCGTCCGGGCCGCCGCGCACGACTACACGGTGCGCCGCGCCGTCGTGGACACGGTCGAGCACCGGTCTGCTGCGCCTGCCGATCACGCGACCTGCCCGAGCACCTCGCCATCGTGCGGGAGGCGATGGCGCGAGCCGCCGAGGAAGCCGAAGCGGCCGAAGTCGGCGAGGAGGACGTCGACGTCGGTGAGCTCGAGGCCGAGGTCGAAGCCGCGGTCGACAGCGCAGATCGACGCCACGGCGAGCCGGCACCACCCGCACGACGGAGTAGACCGTGCCCTTCACGCTTCCGGACGAGTACGAGGAGTTCCGCGCCGCCGCGCGCCGGCTCGCGGACACCGGCATCGCGCCGAACGCCGCCGCCGCGGACGAGCAGGCCGAGTTCCCGTGGGCGTCGTTCGCCGCCTACCGCGACTCGGGCCTGGTGCGCTCGCTCTACCCCGAACGGCTGGGCGGCGACGGTGGCGACACGCTGACGTACGCGATCCTCGTCGAGGAGACGGCCCGGGCGTGTGGTGCTTCGTCGCTGTTCGTGCTGATCTCCCGGCTCGGGGTGACCCCGATCGTGAAGTACGCGTCCGAGGATCTCGCGCAGCGCACGGTGCCGAAGGTCGCGACGGGGGAATGGCAGGCGAGCTACTGCCTCTCCGAGCCTGAGGCCGGGAGCGACGTCGCGTCGATGACGACGCGGGCGGTCCGGGACGGCGACCACTACATCCTGAACGGCCGGAAGTCCTGGATCACGAATGCCGGCGTCTCGGATCTCTACACCGTGTTCGTGAAGACGGATCCCGACGCCGGGCAGCCGCGGCATCAGTGCGTTCGCGGTCCTGCGTGACACGCCCGGGTTCTCCATCGGCAAGCTCGAGCACAAGATGGGGATGCGGGGCTCGCCCACGGGTGAGCTCGTGTTCGAGGACGCCGTCGTCCCGGCCGACCAGCTGATCGGTGAGGAGGGACGGGGCTTCGAGTACGCGATGGGCGCGCTGGACACGTCCCGGCCGATCGTCGGCGCGCAAGCCGTCGGTCTGGCCCAGGGCGCGCTCGAGGTGGCGACCCGCTACGTGCAGGAGCGACGCCAGTTCGGGAAGGCGATCGCCGAGTTCCAGGGCCTGCAGTTCATGCTGGCCGACATGGCGACGCGGGTGGAAGCCGCCCGCACGCTCGTGTACCGGGCCTGCTCGATGGTCGATGCCGGGGCGCCCGGCGTCTCGAAGATCTCCTCGATGGCGAAGCTCTTCGCCTCGGACACCGCGATGCAGGTCACGACGGACGCGGTGCAGCTGCTCGGCGGGGCGGGCTACACCACCGACTTCCCGGTCGAGCGCATGATGCGAGACGCCAAGGTGACCCAGATCTACGAGGGTACGAACCAGATCCAACGCGTGGTCGTGGCGCGCCGCCTCCTGGAAGAAGGACGCCCATGACGCGACGCCAAGCCCGGTACGGGTGCGATTCGCGCCGGCCCCGACCGGATCACCTCCACGTCGGCTCGGCGCGCACCGCGCTGTTCAACTGGCTCTACGCCCGCCATCACGGCGGCACGTTCGTGCTGCGGATCGAGGACACGGATGTCGAGCGCTCGCCGTGGCGAGTGGATCGTCGGCATCCAGGACGCGCTGCGTTGGCTCGGCCTCGACTGGGACGAAGGACCGTTCCTGCAGAGCGACCGCCTCGACCAGTACGCCGCCGCGGCCGGTCGGCTGCTCGCATCGCCGGGCGGGCGTACGAGTGCTTCTGCACGCCGGAGGAGGTCAAGGAGCGCAGCGACGCGGCGATGAAAGCCGGCCGCCCGCCGGGCTACGACGGCCGGTGCCGTGACCTGACCGAGGCCGAGCGGGCCGAGCGCAGCGCCGAGGGTCGTCCCCGTTCGGTGCGGTTCCGCACGCCCGACACCGGCGTGAGCACGTTCACGGATCTCGTGCGGGGCGAGGTGAGCGTCGAGTGGTCGACGATCTCGGACTTCGTGATCGTGCGGTCCGATGACAGCCCGGTGTTCTTCCTCGCGAACGCGGTCGACGACGCCGAGATGGACATCACCCATGTGATCCGGGGCGAGGACCTCCTCGACACCACCCATCGGGTGCTCGCGTTGCGCGAGGCGCTCGGGTATCCGGGCCGGCCGCACTTCGGCCACCTGCCGCTGCTCGTCGGTGCCGACCGGGCCAAGCTGTCGAAGCGTCACGGAGCCGTCGCCCTCGAAGACTTCCGCGATCGCGGGTACCTCGCCGACGCGCTCGTGAACTACCTCGCGTTGCTCGGTTGGGCGCCGGCCGACGGTCGCGAAGTGCTCACGCCGTGACGAGATCGTGGCGGAGTTCGATCTGGACCGAGTGACGCACTCCGCGGCGTTCTTCGACTACAAGAAGCTCGACTGGCTCAACGGTGAGTACATCCGTGCGCTCCCGCTCGACGAGCTCGCGCGAGCTCGTGTACGAGGACGCGTCGGCGCGATGGGGAGACCGCGTCGACCTGGCGACGGCGCGCGAGGTTGCCCGAATCGGACAAGAGCGCGCCGACGACGATCGCCGCGCTCGTCGATCAGTCCGAGTTCCTCTTCGTGGCGGACGACGAGTTCACCGTCGATGCCGACGAGTGGGAGAAGGCGCTGGCGAAGACGGAACGGCCGGCCGACGTGCTCGACGCGGTCGATCGCGCACCTGCAGACCTGCGAATGGTCGGTCGAGGCGACCGACGTTCGGCCGGCGCGTCGACGCGCTCGGCATCAGAAGCCCGCAAGGGCATGCCGGTGCTCTACGCCGCGGTCGAAGGGCACGCGGCGGGCCTGCCGCTGTTCGACTCGATGCACCTGCTCGGACGCGAGCGGACGCCTCGCCCGCCTCGTTGCAGCCCGCGATCGCATCGGATCGGACCCCGGAGAGTCGCCAAGCTAAGATCGGCTCTCCCATTCGGGGGTGGTGTAATCGGTAACACAACAGGTTCTGGTCCTGTATTTGGGGGTTCGAGTCCTCCCCCCCGAGCGACCCGAAGGCAACTCGCCGAACGTGAACGGCGAGGAGCCCGACGGCATTTCCGGCCCCGTCGTCTAGTGGCCTAGGACGCCGCCCTCTCAAGGCGGTAACGGCAGTTCGAATCTGCTCGGGGCTACACAGTCCGCCGCCGACCTCCGGGTCCGGCGGCGGTCTCGCGTCGCCGGTGTCGCGCGCCGCGCGAGCGGTGCCGCGCGGCGCTCTGACCTGCGGTGTTGCTACAGCTCGAGGTTCGGTTGCCCGCCGGTGACGACGAGCGTGCACGGCAGTCCGGCGAGCATGATCGGGTCGGCGCGCGACGTTCCGAACACGGTCAACACGTCCCCGCGATGTGCACCCGTGGTGATGGTGATGTCGAACGCGACGTTGCCGTCTTCGCGTGCTTCGGCCCACACGATGAACGCGTCATACCGACCATCGAGCAGCTGCGCGTCGTCCATGTCAGAACCTCGCTCGCTTGTCGCAGGTGCGTCCGCGTACGCGCGCATCGCGGTGTTCGACGCAAGTATCCGCCACATTTTCTTGCAGTTGTGTCACGCTTCTTCAGCGGAGTAGTTAGCGGACGTCGAATGACGTCATCGTTCGTTCCTACAAGATCGAGTACGTCGCAGCAATTCCGTGCAAAACCGCAGGTGGTGGACCAGATGTGCGAACTGAGCACGGAACGAGATGCAGTTGCCAACGACGCGATGCAACGCGTGATGTTGCACGCGCCGCGGTCTGCAGCACGCGTCGCGCAACGCTGCGCGCGTAGGAAATGCTTGACGTTCGCGCATGAATACGATCGAATGCTCGTTGAACGACGAGCGGCGGAGGTGACATGAACAGGTCCGAACTCGTCGAGAACATCGCGGAGGCAACATCTCAGACGAAGAAAGATGTCGATGACGTGCTCAACCAGATGATGGAGAGCATCAAGTCGGCGGTCGCGCAGGGCGACGAGGTGAAGCTTCCCGGCTTCGGTTCATTCAAGCGAACCGACCGCAAGGCCCGCACCGGACGCAACCCGCAAACCGGTGAGGCCATCCAGATCGCGGCATCCAAGGGCGTGAAGTTCACGGCAGGCGCCGGCTTCAAGTCCGCCGTGAGCTGAGGAGCCTGGCACTCCAAGTCAGCCAGGCGTCCTCCGACCGAGAAACATCCCTGAGAAAGGTGGTAACCGTGCCTCCCGCAAAGAAGAGCACGCGTAAGGCAGCGAAGCGCAAGGCTCCGGCCAAGCGCAAGGCAGCCCGCAAGGCTCCGGCGAAGCGCAAGGCTCCGGCGAAGCGCAAGGCAGCGAAGAAGGCCACCAAGCGCAAGGCTCCGGCCAAGCGCAAGGCAGCGAAGAAGGCTCCGGCGAAGCGCAAGGCGACCAAGCGCAAGGCGACGAAGCGCAAGGCGACCAAGCGCAAGGCTCCGGCGAAGCGCAAGGCAGCCAAGCGCAAGGCTCCGGCCAAGCGCAAGGCAGCCAAGAAGGCTCCGGCGAAGCGCAAGGCGACCAAGCGCAAGGCAACGAAGCGCAAGGCCACCAAGCGCAAGGCGGCCAAGCGGCGCTGACGAGCTTCATCGCTCGATGAACATGATTCGGGGAGGCCTACGGGCCTCCCCGAATCGCGTGTGGGCGGGCCTAGAGCTCGTCGATGCGGTGGAACGCCTCCGCGAGTGCGTCGGCGTCGCCGGCGAGCGCCGCGTCGGCACGCGCCTGGCGCTTCGATGCGCTCGGCAAATGCGCGCGCGCTCATGTTGCTCATTCGCGTCGCCGGCATTGATGTTCATCGTCGAGCGCCATTGACTGCGATGAGCGAGGAGCGCATCGACCTTGTGCGCCGATGCTCGTATCGATGCGCTCGACGTGGTCCGGTTCGTCGGCCTCGAAGAGCAGCAGCGTGTCGGGCCGGTGATGCTGGCCGCCGAGCCCGGGGAAGAACTGGGGGTCCCGGGCCGCCACGATGCCGTCGACGGTCAGCCAGCCGGCGTGGCGGTGATCCGGGTGCAATCGGTACCGCTTCCAGGGGTCGTGACCGAGCACGACGTCGGGGCGGACCTGGCGGATCACCTCGCAGACGAGTGCACGCTCGCGCGCACCGCTCTCGAGCTCGCCGTCGACCAGGCCGAGGAAGTGCACGGCTTGCGCGCCCAGCGCGTGAGCCGCATCGCGCGCTTCGTGTTGGCGACGCTCGACGAGCGCGGCGAGGTCGTCCTCCGCGTCCCAGGTGCCCTTCGATCCGTCGGTGAGGATCAGCAGGTGCACCGACGCGCCGGCTCGCGGCCCATCTCGCCAAGCGTCGCGCCGCAACCGAACTCGATGTCGTCGGGATGCGCGCCGATCCCGAGTGCGACCTTCGGCACCGGCAGGTCGTCGACGGATGGTGCGCTCGCTCATGCCCGTGCCGCGCAGCGCGATCAGGTCCGCCGGGAGGTCGACGTCGAAGCCGAGCTCCGGGTCACGAACGACGCGCGTCGGCGAGTCCCGCGGCGCGGGCCCGAGCGACGTGCCGGCGGAAGGATCCCGGCCCGTAGGCGAACTCGAAGCTCGATGCCGACCGGGACGGCCAGGACGGGTGTGCCGTCGTCCCGGTGACAGGGGACGAGGGTGGCGATCGGCCGATCGGCGTCGTCGGCGAAGCGCACCAGCGATCCCGCCCGGGCGCGGGGGAGATCGGCGTGGGCGACGATCGCGCGGAGCAGTCCCTGGTCGCGCGCACCAGGCGACGCCGGCCGCGGCCGCCCGGTCGAGGTCCCCCGGATCGTCGAGGACCGTCGACGCCCTGTGCCGCAGCCCAGGTGCGGACCTCGTCCGCCGAGGACACGACGACGACCGGGAGCGGATCCGGCGGCGCCGAGCACCTGCTCGGCCATCCGCTGCGCGAGCTCGGCTCGCGGGGCGGCTTCGAGCGTCGCCGGCGAGCCGTGCCTTGCCGACCGCGAACGCCCGGATCGGTATCACGACACCCGCGCGCGCGAGTCGGGGCGGGTCGGGAACCATGAGTCTGCGTATGCTACCGAGCGTGGACGCAACGTACGTCGTCGCTCGCACGGCGTTGTTCCCGCCCCTCCATCTCGGCATCAAGTGGACGATCGAGGGCGCGCAGATGATCCCGGTGCGAGGCCCGGTCATCCTGGCGAGCAACCACGTCTCGTACCTCGACCCGCTCGTGCTCGCGTACCTCGCCGATCGCCGGCACCGGAGGGTGCGGTTCCTGGCCAAGGCCGAGCTGTTCGACAAGGGTCTGCTCGGGCCGCTGCTGCGCGGCGCCCACCAGATCCCGGTGCGCCGCGGCACTGCGGATGCATCGGCGTCGCTCGATGCGGCGGTCGACGCGCTCCGGCGCGGCGAGTGCGTCACCGTGTTCCCCGAGGGCACGATCTCGCTCGACCTCGATCCGATGGCGGGCAAATCCGGTACCGCGCGCCTGGCGCAGGCCAGTGGCGTTCCCGTCACTCCGGTCGGGCTCTGGGGGGTGCAGCGCATCTTGTTCAAGGGACGCAAGCCGGTGTGGCGCACCGGCGTCGCCGAGACGGTGACTGTCGGCGCGCCGCTGCCCATCGCGCCCGACGAGGACGTGCACGAGGCGACCGACCGGATCATGGGTGCGATCTGCCGGCAGGTCGCACGGGCGCGCGAGATCTATCCGCAGTCGCCGGAGGCCGGGGGACGACGGCTGGTGGGTGCGACCGCCCGAGACCGCGCGCGCTGCGGAGCTGCGTCACCCCCAGTGACGCCTCGTGAAGGTCGCAGTCATCGGTGCCGGCTCGTGGGGCACCACCGTCGCGGCCTTGGCGTGCACGAACGCGCCGACCGTGCTCTGGGCCCGTGATCCGGATGTCGTCGGAGCGGCTGAACCGCACGCACCGCAACGACGACTACCTCCCCGACATCGACCTGCCGGCCGAGCTCGGTGGCCACGGCTGTCGCTCGAGGACGCGTGCGCGGACGCCGACGTGGTGGTCATGGCGGTCCCGTCCCACGGGTTCCGGACCGTGCTCGAGGCCGCGCGGCCGGCGATCTCGCCCGACGCGGCGGTGATCAGCCTCTCCAAGGGACTCGAGCAGGGGAGTGAGCTGCGCATGACGCAGGTGGTGGCCGACGTGCTGCCCGACCACCGCACGGATCGCATCGGCGTGCTCACCGGTCCGAACCTGGCGCGCGAGGTCGCGCTCGGTCAGCCGACGGCGTCGGTCGTCGCGGTGACCGACGCCGAGACCGGTGAGGCGCTGCAGCGGCTGTTCATGACCCGCACGTTCCGGGTGTACACGAACCCGGATGTCGTCGGGTGCGAGATCGCCGGCGTGCTGAAGAACGTGATCGCGATCGCGGCGGGCGTTGCCGCCGGGTCTGGGCTACGGCGACAACACGAAGGCCGCGCTCATCACCCGGGGGTTGGCCGAGCTCGCGCGGTTGGGCATGGCGCTCGGCGGCGACCCGCTCACGTTCTCCGGCCTGGCCGGCATGGGTGACCTCGTCGCGACGTGCACGAGCGAGAAGAGCCGCAACCGGACGGTCGGGGTCGCGCTGGGTCAAGGGCACAGCTTGGACGAGATCGTCGCCGACATGAAGATGGTGGCCGAGGGCGTGAAGAGCACCGAGGCCGTGCTCGCACTCGGCCGGCGCGAGCAGCTCGAGCTCCCGATCGCCGAGCAGGTCGGTGCGGTGCTCTACGAGGGCCGGGCCGCGGCCGACATCGTGCCGGCGCTGATGCTCCGGGAGGCAAAGCCCGAGCTGCGCGGGATGCGTTGACGTGACCCTCGTCGGCGCGCTCGGTGGGCGCGGCAGAGCCCGGGTCGACGCGCGTGGGCCGCGTGGAGGTGGTGGGCGAGAGCTGGTCGTTCGACTGGTGGATCGGCGCTGACGATCGCTGGCGCATCCCTGCACGCGAGCCCGCGGTCCGCCAGCGAACCTTCGGCGGCGCGCCGGTGCTCGAGACCGCGCTGCGCGTGCCCGGCGGCGACGCGGTGCAGCGGGTGTACGGGATCGGTGGACCCGGCGGCGATCGTCGTCGTCGAGATCGAGAACGCGTCGCCGGCCGCGTTCGTCGTCGCGTGCACGATCCACGGCGCGCGAGCGGTGCGCGGGTTCCGACACCGGATCGACGTCGACGGTCGCCCCGCGTTGATCGTGCCGCACGCGCCGGCCCGGTTCACCGTCGGCACCGAGCCGCTGACCGTCGAGACGATCGGCGGCGCAGACCGGGGTGCTGCCCGGCCGTCCGCGACCGGCGGGGCCGGATCGAGGCGGCGTTCCTCTACCCGCTGAGCCACCGCAACCGGATGCGGGTGGCGATCGCGACGAGTGGTGACGACCCGGGCCCGGTCGAGCTCGCCCGGGCGGCCGACGCCGTCGATGCCGCGAGCGGCTGGGCGGCGGTGCTGGAGCACGGGATGCGCGTGGCGCTGCCGGACCCGCGGTTGGTCGAAGCCGTCGACCTCGCGCGGACGCAGGTGCTGCTCGACCCGGATCCGGGCGCCGCGACGACCGCGGCGCTCGAGGACTGGGGCCACGACGACGAAGCCGCGTGGGCGTGGCGCGGCTTGTCACTCGCGCGCCCGGCGGGCCGCGCGCCGGCGCCAGGGATCCGGAGGACGAGACGACGCCCGGCCGGCGTGCTCGAGTCCGTGCATCGCATGCTGCTGCGCGAGGCACCCGACGCGACGGGTGCGGTCGACCTCGCGCCCGCGCTCCCGCCGGAGTGGTGGGGTCAGGATCTCGAGGTGCACGACGCGCCGACCCGCGCCGGACGCGTCTCGTACGCGATCCGCTGGCACGGGCCGCGGCCCGCGCTGCTCTGGGAGGTCACGGACCCCGCGCCCGGTCTCCGGCTGCGCGCGCCGACGCTCGACCCGGCCTGGTCCAGCACCGAACCCGCCGGCGAGACCCTCCTGCAACGAGCCCGCCACCGCCCCCCACTGACGCTTTGGCGTCGTGACCGCATGCGCCCTAGTGACGCCAAAACCGGTGGGTGGGTGGTAGAGGGTCAGGTGAGGCGGAGGGTGACGATCTTGGCCGGGGCGAGGGTGACCTCACTCTCGAATCCGGCCTGCGGGCGGCCGAGCAGGTCCACGACCCAGCCCGTCGCGGGCGCGCCGTCGAGCTCGACCCGAGCCACGGTCTCGCGGGCCGACGGGTTGTAGAGCCGGAGCACCAGCCCGCCCGGCTCCCGCAGCACGGACGAGATCACGGCACCCTCGACGCGCAACGGTTGGCCCGTCACCGCTCGCGACGCGCCGGACACACCACCGCCGCGGACCCGCTCGAGCGGGACGAGGACCTCGTCGGCGCGCGCGTGCAGATCGGCGTCTTCCCACGTCCCGCGGTGGGGCAGCAGCGCGTACTCCATCGCCAGGTGGTGTTGGAGCTGCGGGCCTTCGAGCGGGTCGAGCGGCCCCGCCGGGTTGGGCCGGTAGGACATCCCGGCCCGCGAGAGGTAGCCGGTGGCCCGCATCAGGGTGAGCGCCAGCTCCCGGCCCTCGTCGACGAGCTCGTACTCGAGCAAGCCGTCGTGCAGTACCGCGAGTCCGGCCTCGCCGTTCGACGCATCCACGAACCGGCGCGACACGAAGGTGGGGAGTCCGGTCTCGTTCGGGCCGCCCTCGGCCGTCAGTCCCCGCTCCACCACCGCGAATGCGCACTCGGCGGCCGAGTGGCCGACCTGGTGGGGCAGCGGGAAGTGCGCCCGCAGGCGATGGTCACGGCACCGGTTGTCGAACTCGGTCCGGACCCGGAGGAACGACTCGCCGGTGCGGAGCTCCAGGGTCGTGGTCACGGTGACCGGGACGGTCGCCTCGCGCGCGCTGGGTGCAGAGGACCGCGTCGCCGATGGCCCGCTCCGGCCAGTGGTAGCCGGACTCGATCACGAGGCGGGCCCGCACCGGGACCGGCTTCCGTCGCGGTGACGGTCACCGACTCCGGCCGGTCGATCACCAGGTCCTCGGTGGGCGGTGAGTAGTTGTAGGTGTCCCCGCCGTCCCCACCGTCGACCAGGCGGCCCAGCCCCGCGGTCCGCACGCCGTCCCCGGTCTCGATGGACCACGTGCCGTCACGTCGCGTCGACCTCCACCCGGAGATGCTCGTTGGCGAGCCAGCCGTCGCCGGCCGTCGTCTGCGTGGCCGGGCCCTCACCCTCGACCGCGGCCGAGCGTCCGCCATCCGGTACCGGGTGTCGCGGGGACCGCGACGATCACCTCACGGACCGGCGAGTTGCGCACCGAGATGTTGAACGTGACGTCCTCGGCCGCGAGCAGCAGCAGCTCCTCGCGCAGCGCTTCCAGATCCGTCGCCGATTCGGTCGGGCCGATCCCGAAGAGCACGACATCGACGATGTCGCCGTTGCGGTCCACCTCGTAGCGGCCGATCCGCACGCCACCGAACTCCGGCCCGTGCATGCCGTCCAGGATCCAGCGCACCTTCTGACCGACCACGGTGCGGGCGAACCCCTCCCCGCCGATGGTGCGCAGCTCCTGGGTCGGGCACGGCGTGCCGTCGTCGAGCGCGGCGAAGTGCGACGGCCCCTCGCTGGGCACGATGACCGAGATGATCCCGCCACGGTCGACCCCGGTCGGGTTGACGACGACCGTCGAGCCGGCCGGCGCGGCGACGTCCGCGGCGAGCGCGTGGAGAGCCTGGCGGACCAGGCCGTCCCCGATCTGGCGCGCTTCCTGGTACCGGACGACGACCGCGTCGACCACCTCGTCTGCGCTGCACGCGCACGACGAGTCGTGCGCGGAGTTGAGCACGAGGTTGTTCCACGCGATCGCGAGCTGGGCCGCCGGGTAGCGGTCCGCGGGCAAGGAGCACGGCGCTGAGTGGCTCGGCCCGCCGCTCGATCGCCCGCTCGGCTGCGGCACACGCCTGGTGGACGTCGACCCGGTTCGACGCGACGCCCATCAGGACGTTGGCCCGGGCGCCGGAGCGCAGCTCGCCGGCCCAGGTGATGAGGTCTGCGGTCGGCTGATCGGCGAGGTACTCGGGGAGCGAGGTCACGACGAAGCGGTAGTCGTCCTGCACCGCGTTCGCTTCGGCAACGACCCGGCCGAGCCAGGGCTGCGGCGCCTGGTGGTCCGTGCCGTTCATGAGCAGCATCCCGCCGCCCTCGAGGCGCGCGTCGCCCAGCTCGAGCTCGTAGCCGTGGGCGCGCGCGACGAGCTGCTTCGCGTCGTCCGGCAGGTCACGTCCGTTGGAGTACGACCCGTAGAGGTACTCGGCGCGAACACGCGAGCCGTCAGGCGCCTCCCACCAGAACGCGGTCTCCGTGACGGCCGCGGGAACGCCGCGCCAGACGACGGCGTGGTCCAGCCCGGCTTGGCGCAACAGCTGCGGCATCTGAGCGACGTGACCGAACATGTCGGGTAGGTAGCCGACCGGCATCGCGCCGCCGAGCTCGGTGGCCCGGGCCATCCCGAGCTGCAGGTCGCGCACCATCGTCTCGCCGGAGACCATGAACTCGTCCATGAGGATCATCCACGGCCCGACCGCGAGGCGCCCGCTCGTGGACAGGCGACGCAGCACCTCCGCCGCCTCGGGTCGCACCGCGAGGTAGTCGTCGAGGACCGCGGTCTGGCCGTCGAGCAGGAACCGGGCGTAGGACAGGTCCCGTTCGAGCAGCGGGAGCAGGTGGTCGAGCAGGTCCACCAGCCGCAGCCGGAACGTCTGAAACGGTGAATACCACTCACGGTCCCAGTGCGTGTGGGGAACGATGGCGACCGTCGTGGGGGTGGCGGGGCTCTGGCTCATCGCCTGCAGCGTAGAAGAGTCGGATTCGCGGCCCGAGCGGGCGATTCGGGACCCGGGAGCGCGGGCCTGCGCTCGCCGGCTCACCCGGCCCGCACGGACGGCCCGAGTCCCCGGGGTCTCCGCCTGGTGAAGGAAGCGTTGCCCGCATCTGACCGATCCCTGACGCGCCAAGTGTCGTTTGCGTTTGCGTCACTTCGATGAAATCGAGCCGAAACATTCCGTCCCTACGGTCGCCGTACCTCGTGCAGTGGGGCTGGAACCACACGGGGGGTGGACGGGCGAGTGCCCGGCCACGGCCGTCGAACCGCATTCGGGTTCGCACCCAAAGCAGGAGGACAACTTGCGTATTCGAACGTTCCGCAGGATCGCGGCAGTGGGGCTGCTCGCGACCCTGTTCGTCATGTTGATGGCCGCGCCGGCTTTCGCCGCCGACAAGCCGATCTACGACGGCGGCGGGCTGGTCCCCACGACGGTGTCCGACGTCGCCGTCAGTCTCAACCTGCTCTGGGTGGTCATCGGGGCGGTGCTGGTGATCTTCATGCAGGCCGGCTTCGCGCTCGTCGAAACGGGCTTCACCAGAGCGAAGCACGCGTCGCATGTGATCTCGACGAACTTCGCGGTCTTCGGGCTCGGGTTCGTCGCGTTCTTCCTCATCGGCTTCCCGCTGATGTTCGGGGGCTTCAGCGCTCCGATCATGGGTATGGGCAAGCCGGTCGGGGACACGCTGATCGGTTCGGGAAACTGGGTCTTCCTCTGGCAGGGCGGATGGGCGCTGACCGATCTCGGCGGCCTCGCGAACGGCGCGCCGGTGGCGGCGTTCTTCCTCTACATGGTCGCGTTCATGGACACGACGGCCACGATCCCGACCGGGGCCATGGCCGAGCGCTGGAAGTGGAAGGCGTTCGTCGGGTGGGGTCTGTTCTGTGGGGCCATCTACTACCCGATCTTCGGCGCCTGGACCTGGGGCGGCGGCTGGCTGGCCAAGCTCGGGAACAGCGCCCAGCTCGGCTTCGGCTACGTCGACTTCGCCGGGTCCGGCGTCGTGCACGCGGTCGGCGGGTTCGCCGGGCTCGCGGGTGCGCTCGTGCTCGGTGCCCGGATCGGCAAGTACGGGCCGGACGGCAAGCCGCGCACGCTTGGCGGCGCACAACATCCCGATGGCGATGCTCGGTACGTTCATCCTGCTGTTCGGCTGGTTCGGGTTCAACGCCGCTTCGACGTTCGCAGCAACGGACGTGCAGTTCGCGACTGGTGGCGGCCAACACCGCACTCGCGGCGGCGTTCGGTGCGACCGCGGCGATGTTCTGGGTCATGAGCGCGCATCGGCAAGCCGGACCCGGGCATGATGGCGAACGGCATGCTCGCCGGCCTGGTGGCCATCACCGCACCGTGTGCGTTCGTGCAGCCGTGGGCGGCGGCGGTGATCGGCATCCTTGCCGCAGTCATCGTCGTCGAGTCGTGCTGGTTCTTCGAGCGGCGCGGCATCGACGACCCGGTGGGTGCGATCTCGGTGCACGGCGTCGGCGGCATCTTCGGTGTGCTCTGCGTCGGCATCTTCGCCTCGGGTGACTACGGAGCCGGCTGGAACGGGACGAGCGAAGGGTGCCGCGGCGACGGCGAGCGGTGTCACCGGCATCCTGTACGACTGCGACCTCGGTTTCCGTCAGCTCGGCGCGCAGGCGATTGGTGCGCTCGTGATCATGACGGTGATGTTCGGGATCGCGTACGCGTTCTTCAAGATCCAGAACGCGATCATGAAGGGTGGCATCCGGCCGACGGCCGAGGTCGAGGAGCAGGGCTTGGACCTGCCCGAGATGGGTGTCCTGGCCTACGACAACCTCGTCGTCAACGAGCTCGACATCGTCGGCAGCTGAGGGAGTCAGCGAGGTCCTCTCCGGCGGGCCTTCTCCCGACCCGACGATCGGGAGGTAGCTCCGAAGCAGCATCCTTCCGCACCATCGACGCACACGGCCGGTGAGCAACGATGCTCACCGGCCGTGGCGCGTTCGGTGAGCACGGAGTGACGCGGAGCGGGAACGAAGCGCGCCGCCGGTTAGGGTCTGCGCGTGGACGCGGCCGCTTTCAGCGATCGGCGCGCCGCGCTCGTCGGCGACGATTCGCGGCGCGGCCCGGCGTTCGCCGCGGACTACTCCGCACTGGTCGACGAGTGGCTCCAGTGGCTGCTGGGCGACGAGGCGGACGTCGTGGTGCATCGCCGGCGGCGCGCTCGGCCGGCGAGAGCTCGCGCCGTTGAGCGACCTGGATCTGGTGCTGATCCACGACGGCCGGCGGGACGTCGGCGAGATCGCCGATCGCATCTGGTACCCGGTCTGGGATGCGGGGATCGCGCTCGACCACAGCGTGCGGAGCCCCAAGGAGGCCGTGGCGATCGCGGGCGACGACCTGAAGGTCGTGCTGAGCCTGCTCGACGGGCGCCCCGTCGCCGGCGACCTCGAGCTCGGGGCCCGGGTCCTCGCCAAGGTTCGCGACCGGTGGGTCGACGGCGCCCGGAAGCGGATCGCCGGCCTCGAGGAGATCAGCCGGGCGCGCCAGGACAAGGAGGGTGACGTCGCCCACCTGCTCGAGCCGGACCTCAAGCAGGCCAAGGGCGGTCTGCGCGACCTGCGGGTGCTGCACGCCCTCAGCGTCGCCGCGCCCGTGACCGCGTCGCTCGACCTCACCCAGGGCGCCGCGGATCGGCTGCTGAGCGTACGGATCGAGCTGCACCGGGTCGTCGGGTCGGGCGACCGACCGCCTGCTGCTCCAGTACCAGGACGACGTCGCGGCCCGGCTCGACCTGCGCGGACGCCGATGAGCTGATGGCCGACGTCGCCGCGGCCGGCCGGTCGGTGGCGTGGGCGGGCGACGACGCGTGGGCGCGCGCGAACTCGTGGCGCGAAGGTCCGAAGGGGCGCGGCGGAGGAGGCGACCGCGAGGTCGGGCGCGGCCTCGTGCTGCGCGACGGTGAGCTCGACCTGCGCGCCGACGCGGATCTCGACGACGACTCGCTGATCGTGCGCGCGGCCGAAGCGGCCGCGCGTCGTGGGGTGCGGTTCCGTCGCGGCGCGCTCGAACGGCTCGCGCTCGCGGCGCCTCCCGGCGACCCGTGGTCGCCCGAGGCGCACGAGGCCCTGATCGGGCTGCTCGGCGCGGGGGAGAATCTGGTTGCCGTGGTCGAGGCGCTCGAGCAGTACGACCTGATGACCCGCCTGATCCCCGAGTGGGAGCCGGTCCGGAGCCGGCCGCAGCGCAACTCGTTCCACCGGTTCACGGTCGATCGCCATCTCATCGAAGCGGTCGTGCAGGCGTCCCGCCTCACCCGCGAGGTCGGCCGGCCCGACCTGCTGCTCGCCGGCGCGCTCCTGCACGATCTCGGGAAGGGCTACCCGGGCGACCACACCGAAGCCGGCGTCGAGCTGGTCGATCGCCTCGGCCCGCGCCTCGGGTTCGCGCCCGACGACGTCGCGGTGCTGGCCACGCTCGTCCGGGAGCACCTGACGCTGGCGTCGGTCGCCACGAGTCGGGACCTGAGCGACCCGGTCACGATCCAGGCGGTCGCCGGGGCCGTCGGGAATCGTGAAGCGCTGGCGCTCCTCGCGGCGCTGACGAAGGCCGACTCGCTCGCGACCGGCGAGACGGTGTGGAGCAGCTGGAAGGAAGAGCTGGTCGACGAGCTGGCCCAGCGCACGCGACGCGGTCCTTCGCGGGGATCCGATGCCCGCCACGGCGGACGAGTCCGACGAGACGCGGCGCGAGCTCGCCGCGCGTGCGGACGGCGGGCTGCTCGTCGAAGCGGACGGGACGAACCTCACGGTCGTGGCTCCCGACCAGCCCGGCCTCCTCGCGGCGATCGTCGGACTGCTGGCGGTGCACGGGCAGAGCGTGCAGAGTGCGGTGGCCACGACCGATCGCCGCGGTACCGCGGTGGACAGCTTCACCATCCGTCCGAACTTCGATCGGCTGCCCGACTGGTCGAACCTGCAAGCGGAGCTCGTCGCGGTGCTGGACGGAACGCTCGACCTCGCGGCACGAGTGGAGGAACGGTCGCGGCGCTACCGGCCGCCCGGCAACCTGGCCGCCCGTCCGCCCGATCCGGTCGTGCTCGTGCACCTCGCGGCGGCATCGGATGCGACGGTGGTCGAGGTGCGATCACCGGACGATGTAGGCGTGCTGTTCCGGGTCGTCCGCACGTTCACCGATCTCGGACTCGACATCCACCAAGCGCGGGCCGTGACGCTCGGCCAAGAGGTGGTCGACACCTTCTACCTGCGTGATCGGAGCGGGGCGCCCGTGGACGATCGAGCGGACGAGATCACCGCGGCAGTCATGAAGATGTTGCTCCCTCAGGCGTAGACCTTCGCGCCCGACCTGCTCGAAGTACCCGGAGTCGTACGCATCCTGGAAGTCGGACTGCGGCAGCTCGGGAACGCTGCTGGCGCGCAGTCCGAGGCCGCTCACTTCGCCCACGCAGTCCGGAGAGATCGGCGCGAGCTGCGATCGCGCCCGGATCGAACCCGACGTCGTCCGTGCACGCGCCGCGAGAGCAGGCTCGCGCCGAGGTTGCGCGCGCCGCGATCGCGGCTCGTGAGGAACCAGGTGTCGCCGGTTCGGCCCGGACCTTCCGGCGGTGCGCCGAGGAAGCGCCACTCGAGGAACCGCAGCACCGACGAGTGCTCGTAGGTGGTGTGATCGACGTAGCCCGGCCGCGCGAACGGTGACGCGACCACGGTCGGCACCCGGAAGCCGCCCTGGCTGAAGTCATCCGCGTCCACCGCGTTGGCGCGGTCGTCCGGGAAGTGCGGCGGCGCCACGTGGTCGAAGAATCCGCCCCACTCGTCGTAGGTGAGGATGAACAGCCCGTTGTGCCAGTTCGGTGACTCGGTGAAGGCCTGGAACGCGTCGCGGAGGAATGCCTGGCCGCCGCGGATGTCGGCGTGCGGGTGATCGTCGGTGCGTCCTTCGCCCAGGAACTTCGGGTCGAGGTACGTCACCGCCGGCAGTGTTCCCGCGGCGCAGTCGGCGAAGTAGTCCGCGGCGGGGTGGAGGAACTTGCCCATCCGCGTTCCCCAGAGCGCGAGGACCGGAAGGTCGCCGTAGTAGTAGCGAGCATCGACTCCGGCCCGGTCGAGCCGGTCCCAGATCGTCTCCCACTGGAATCCGCCGGTCGCGATCGGCAGATCGTTGCTCTTGTTGCCGCCCGACTGCGCGGAGTGCAGGTACTCGCGGTTCGGATACGTCGGGCCGAGCAGCGAGGCGTGGTAGCGGTCGAACGTGGTGAAGCGGCGGGCGAGCAGCGAGGTGAACGGGAGGTCGTCGCCGAGGTAGAAGCCCGTCGCGTACGCGTCGTTGCCGCTGCCCGGCGCGAGGAAGCCGCCGTCGCGCTGGGCCCGGCCCTGGTTCCAGCCGTGGCCGGGATCGGGGTGGTCGCAACCGCGGTACGGATTCAGCTGGTCCGGCTGGTCGAAGACGTGCGCCGTCTCCACCGGACCGTCGGGCCCGGCGATCGTCTGGTGCTGGCGGCCGTCGACGCAGAAGTGACGCCCGTAGCGGCGCCGGCCCGGCCTCGAGGTAGTCGTGGTCGTCGGCGAGCCAACCGAGCCAGTGGTCGAACGAACGGTTCTCCATCATCACCACGACGACGTGGTCGATGCCCGAGTCCGACGCGGCGCAGTCGAGCATGCTGCGCGACCCGGGCACCGGTGGGTGGAACGGCGGCTGGTGCAGGAGCCGGCGGCAGCCCGGGGAGCGCGGTCACGGCGGCGGTCGCGCCGCCGAGCAGTCCCGCCCGCTTCAGGAACTCGCGGCGTTCGAGCGTCATCTCGGCTTCCCCCCAGGCTCGCCTCTGACCGTGCCTTTCTAGCCGCGATCTGCGCGATTCGACAGGGCGCCGCCGGTACGATCGGCGCGATGCCCGGTGTCGCGCTGCCCCTCGACCTCGCCGCGACCTCCGTGTTCCTCGATTTCGACGGGACGATCAGCCGGGCCGACGTCGGGGTCCATCTCCTCGAGCGGCTCGCCCCGCCCGAGTGGCACGACATCGAGGCCGAGTACAGCGCCGGTGAGATCGGCAGCCGGGTCTGCCTGCTCGACGAGTGGGACCTGCTCCCGAAGGACGCCGGCGCTGCTCGAGCGGGTCGTGGCCGAGGTGCCGCTCGATCCGGGGCTCGACCCGCTGGTCGGCGGCTTGCTCGCCACCGGGGCGGAGGTGAGTGTCGTCTCGGACGGGTTCGGCTTCTACGCGGCCGCGGCCTGCGCCCATCTCGGCATCCCGGTCCTCACGAATGCGGTGGACTGGGACACCGGCCGGCTCGAGTTCCCGAACGAGGACCGGTGCTGCGCCTGCTCGAGCTGTGGGACCTGCAAGCAGGCGCCGATCAAGGATGCGCGCCACCGCGGCCGGGCGACGGTGCTGGTCGGGGACGGGACGAGTGACCGCAAGGCAGCGCTGCTCGCGGACGTGGTGTTCGCCAAGGACGGGCTGGCCGCGCTGGTGCTCGATGAACGCGGTCCCGTTCCAACCGTTCGACACCTTGGCCGACGTGCACCGGGTGCTCCTCGGCTGACCTCTCGTGTCCGCCTCGTGCGTTCGGCGGGCCGCTCGAGTGGAGGGTGCTCGCCGGCATCGGCCGGTCAGATCGGCTTGGGCAGGGTGATCAGCTGGATCGCGGAGAGGATCAGGATGACGCCACCCACGATGATGAGTCCGAATCGCGCGGAGCGCACGGGGAAGTGGCTGCTGATCCCGACGATGAAGAGGACCGACGCCAGGTACACGGTGGTCCGCACGTAGTCGTCGCCGGTCTCGCCCTGATCGCTCCCCTCGGCGAAGAGCTTCTCGGCCTTCGCGGTGAGGCGGGCGGCCCGCTCCCGATCGGGTTGCTTGTACTCGGGCATCGCCTGCGGCCCGGGAGGCGCGTCGGGATTCGTGTCCGGGCTGGTCGCGATCCAGGCGTCGAACGCGCGGCGCAGGTTGGGGTTGAAGCGCCGCAACGTGATCGCTTCGGCATCCGGATCCTTCGTGGCCCGGGCGCCCAGCCAGGCGTTGAACACCAGCCCGTCGCCCAACCGGATGTCGAGCCCGCTCAGATCTGCGGTGCTCGAGAGGTTGCGGGTGGTGGACGCCTCGGCCACGGTCAGGCGCGACTCGGTCGACCACTTCGCGGCGGCGTACCCGGACCAGGCCGCCATCAGGGCGACGATCGCGAGCAGCGAAGCTTCGATGATGGTGATCGACGCGGTCGCGCCCGGTCGCTTCTGCTCGCCCCGAGTGTTGCGCGTGGTGCGCGATCTCCTTGCCGACCTCACCTGGCCCCAGCCCTTCCGCCACCGTGTTCCTCCCTCTCCCTGCGTGTCGGGCGGGGACCCTAGGCCATCGATGCCCGCATTGCGTTCCGGTCGCGACGATCTCGATATGGAAGTCGGCGCACCCGAGCTGCTGATCATTCTCGTGGTGGCATTGCTCATCTTCGGACCGTCGCAGCTCCCCAAGCTGTCGCGCTCGCTGGGGCAGGCGGCGCACGAGTTCCGGCATGGATCCGAGGGCCTCGAGCGTCACCCCGAGGCGACGTCCGGCGTCGCCGACGACGGCACCCGCCCGCTTGCCGCCGAGCCGCCGCCGCAGCCCGACGACCCGCATCCGGCCGAGTAGGTCCGCAACGTCGCACCGGACATCCGAGCTCGGTGGCCCATTCGGTCCGGTCGTGAGCCACGAGCTGCTGGTAGCTCGAGAGCCTGCGCAGCTGGATGCGAGGGACGTTCTCTAGCACCGCTTGTTGCGGCTGTTCTCCGACCGCTGGCTTCCGAGCGCGTCGAGCGTGGCGGTGTTCCTTCCCCGGTCCGCGGCGGGGAGGTACCAGGTGCTGCGTCCGGGCGGGGCGTCGCCCTCGACGTGGGGGCCGGCATGGTTCGTCGCGTTCACGGCATCGAGCGTGAAGGCACGGAGACGAGATTTCGGTTCGTGATCTGCCACGCGCGCTCGGCCGGCCAGTGGGAGGGCTCGGTGCAGACGGTCGCCAGCTTCGGCACCCGGAGCGCCACCGTGGTCGTCGTCGTGGTCGGTGGCGGAGCAGTCGTCGTCGTGGTCGCGGGAAGCGAGTCGTCGAGGTCGGTGCCGCGGCGGTCGCTCGATGTGGTCGGAGGGCTCTCACCGCCTTCGGAAGCCGCAGCGATCGGCCCATCCTCCGCGCACGCCCCGACCGGAGTCAGCGTGTAGCTCCCATCGTCGCCGAGCAGCACGTCGTACATCGACGACTCGCCACGCAGCTGGCCGGCCGCGACGAGCTCGCCCTCCGTTGCGTAGGCGCCGTTGAGCGCCCGGTACGTCTCCATCGCTGTCTCGAGCGCGCTTCGATCACTTCGCACACGCACTGGATTGGCTCTTGGACTGCAGCCCGCCGACGGCGAAGACGACGATGCTGCTCAGCACGCCAAGGATGACGATGGTGACGAGGAGCTCGACGAGGGTGAAGCCCGACGCTCCGGCGGCCGTGACCTGACTCACTCGTCGCGCCATCACGTACGCGCTGATCGTCGACCGTCGGCAGCCGGGTGAGCGAGCACGCAACCGTCGCACCGATCAGTGTCCCGCGCTGGTGCGCATCGTGAGCCAGGTCTGTCGACATCACCTGAATATCGGCTCAGGATGCGGCGTGCTTGAACCACGAATGGTCTGCATCGCGACAAAGATGCGATGATGCAGGAGCGCCGGCTGCAGACGTTGCACCATCGTCGGGATGCGCGCCACGCCGGACGAGAGGGTGATGCGAAGTGGGAGCTGCGGGGTCTGATCAGTCACATCGATGTGAACGTCTCGAATCCCGGCCGCTCGCTGCCGCTTCTACGGGCTGGTGCTCGAGTACCTCGGCCTCGTGCCGCACGGATGTCTCTGCCGACCGCGGCATCTGGGAGCAGCAGCTCCCGGGAGGCGGCGTCATGGGGCATCGAGTGCGATCGCCTCGTGAACCGGCGGCGCACGACCCGCCACGATCGCTACGCCCCGGGGCTCGACCACCTCGCGTTCCACGCCGAGTCTCGGGCGGACGTCGACGGTCTCTTCGCGCGGCTCGTCGAGGCCGGTACGACGTTGCCGATCCACCGGCGGAGTACGACTACACGCCGGGGTACTACGCCGTTGCCTTCGATGATCCTGACGGCATCCGCCTCGAGGTCGTCCACGAGCCCGCCGCCAATCCCTGAGCCGGCAGCCGGACGGCGCCGTCGAGCCTTCGTCAGGTCAGTCGAACGAGTCCTCGGGGAGGAGGCCGTGCTGCATGGCGAAGAGGCCGGCCTCGGCCCGGCTGGTGGCGCCGACCTTCGTGTAGATGTGCTCGATGTGGTTGCCGGCGGTCTTGGGGGTGATGGCGAGCCGCGCCGCGATCTGCTTGTTGGAGAGCCCGGTGGCCACGAGCCTGAGCACCTCGACCTCGCGGGCAGTCAACCCGGCCGGCCGTCGCGCCGTTGGCCGACTCGATGGCCGGCGACCTGGAGCACCGCGTCGACGGCGGGACCGTCCATCCGACCGGCGCGCACCTCGGCCCGAAGCTCGGCGGCCGCGTCGTCTGCGCTGAGCGCGGCACGATACGGGCGCGGCTCCCGCATCGCCTGATAGGCATCGGCCGCGCCGAGGACCCGGCCGGAGCGGGAGATCGCAGGACCGGTGAGACCCCGCGGGTAGCCAGACCCATCGAGCCGCTCGCGGTGCTGCACCGCGATGCGCCCGAGCGGCGCGAGCGCTTCGGACTGGTGGAGCATCCGTTCGGTCAGGTGCGGGTGAAGCCGGACGCGCTCCCAGTCCCCGGCGGTGAGGGCGCCGGCTTGTCCCAGATCGCGTTCGACACCCCGAGTCGCCCGAACCCGCGCGACGAAGCCGGCGCGGAACAGCGCCTGCACTTCGTCGGGCGACATCCCGAGCTGCTGCGCCGGCTCGAGACGGCCAGCTCGGCGAGCGCCTGCGAATGACCGAGCGTGTACGGCGACTTGAGGTCGACGAACCGGGCGACCGCGCCAGCGCCGCGTCGGTCTGCGCGGTCGACAGCGTCATCCGCAAGGACGGTTCGCCGTCGAGCACCGCGTCCCAGGACCCGAGCTCGTCGATCCCGTTGAAGACCTTCTCGACGTCGGCCGTGAACACCACGACGAGCGCGGGGTCGAACTGCTTGCCCGAACGCCGCTCCGCTACGTCGATCGCGCCCGGGATCCCTGCGGTGCGGTGCGCCACTTCGACGAACTCCGCGAGCTGCGCGATCCGCGCTGACATCGGGATCGCCTCCCCGGCGCGTGGCCGGGGTAAGCCCTTTCCGTCCCAGCGCTCGTAGGAGGTGGCCAGCGCGTCCAACACCATGAGGGAGAGGCCGAGCTGCTCGCCGAGCGTGCGGGCGAGCTGGGCGTGGCGGGTGATCATGCCGTCGATCTCCTTGCGGCCGGAGATCGCGAAGTCGAACGCGACCCGAGCCCGGTGCAGCGGCGTCCCTCCGCTTCCGAGCATCCGGAGCATCGCGGCCACATCGGCGACGCTGAATGGCTCGTATTCGTACTTCGTCGCCTTCATCGCGATGTCGTCGCCGAACCAGCGGGCCTGCTCGTAGGCATCGGTATGGCACGCGACGTTGACGAGCAGCGCCGCGTAGTAGACGGACGCGCGTTCCTCCTCGTCGAGTCCGGCGAGCTCGCAGATCCGCAGTGCGATCCGGCACTGGCGCAGCACGTGCTCCATCGGCTGGCCGAAGCCGAGGTCGATCCCGAGCGACAACGCGGCGAGCAGCTCCGCCATGCGCACCCGTGCCGCGGGACCGTTCTCACCCACGGGTCGAAGGGTAGGGCAGGCGGCACTCGGGCGTCCCCACGCTCGGGTCGAATCATGGGGTGTTCACCTCATGACCTCGGCGATCGGTCTCCCTACGTTGGTCACAGACCCGACGAAAAGGAGACGACCATGGCGAAGGTGTCGAGCAAGACCGCGGAAAGCGTCAAGGACTACGGGGTGGCGCTGGACCGCTTCAGCACGCTCGAGGGCTACACGTTCAACTTCGTGTCGATCCGCGAGGACATGGACCTCGCCCCGATGCTGGCGTCGCTTCCGGGTGGCCAGTGCCCGTGCCCGCACTGGGGCGTCATGCTCCAAGGGCAGATGACGGTTCGCTACGGCGACCACGAGGAGACCTTCGAGGCCGGCGACGCCTTCTACATGCCCCCGGGCCACACACCCCGGGCCACGGCGGGAACCGAGTTCGTCCAGATCAGCCCGGCGGAAGAGCTCGCGGCCATGGAGGCCGCTCTGGCCGAGGCGATGCCAGCCGGCTGAACGCGAGCTGCGCGCATCGCGGTAGGTCTCACCGGGCTGGATCAGATGCGAAGCTCGGCGGTCGAGAGCTCGCGCATTCCCGTCGCGAAATCGACGCGCGCCGAGAAGCCGAGGGCTCGCTGGGCCCGCTCCGGGGAAGCGACGATGTGCCGCACATCGCCGGGACGCCAGCCGCCGACGACGCGCGGACGTGGCGCCGCCGTCACCGGCGGCGTCCGCGAGCGCGTTCGCCATTTCGAGGATCGTGTGCGGAGTACCGCTCGCGACATTGATCGGGCCGGACACTGCCGTTGGTCCGGTGAGCGCGAGAACGTTGGCGCGAGCGACGTCCACGACATGGACGAAGTCCCTGCGCTGGCCTCCGTCCTCGAACACCTGGGGCGATTCGTCGCGTGCGAGCGCGCTGCGAAAGATGCTGGCGACCCCCGCGTACGGTGTGTCGCGCGGCATCCGTGGCCCGTAGACGTTGTGGTAGCGCAGTGCGGTGGTCACGACGTCCGGGTGTTCGAGCGCGAACGCCTCGGCGAGGTGCTCCTGGTGGACCTTCGTCGCGGCGTAGACGTTCCGGGGCGAGAGCGGCGCGTCCTCCCCGATCGTGGCGGGCCTCAGCGGGCCGCCCGCAATGCGGGCACGGAGGTTCGTACTCGCCCGCGGCGAGTGCATCGGGAGCTCTGGGTCCGGGCCGGACCGAGCCGTGGTGCTCGCAGACGTACGCGCCCTCGCCGTACACGACCATGCTGCTGGCGAAGACATACCGACCACGAAAGTCCTGCTCGTGCAGTGCGCGCAGGAGGATTGCAGTACCGAGGTCGTTGTGGTGGACGTACGCGTCGACGTCGGTGAAGTCGACCCCCAGCCCGACCTTGGCTGCCTGGTGACACACGGCATCGCAGCCGCGCACCGCCTCCAGCATCGCTTCGAGATCACACACGCTGTGCCTGCGGAACACGACGCGCGGATCGATCTCGGGAGTGACTCGGTGCGCGTCGGGCTCCACCGAGTCCACCACGACCACTTCGTGCCCGCCGTGGAGGAGCTGCTCGACCACGTGGGAGCCGACGAACCCCAGTCCACCGGTGACCAGGACCCTCATGAGGTGCGAACGCGGGGGAGGCGAAGCGTGAAGCGAGCCCCGCCGTGCTCGTTGCCGACCGTGAGCTCGCCCTGATGGGCATCGGCGAAGCCCTTGGCGATCGCGAGTCCGAGTCCCGCGCCACCCGAGTGGCGCGAGGGATCGCTCTGGTAGCCGATGTCGAAGATTCGTTCGATGTCCTCGGCGGGGACGCCGCCGCCATCGTCACGCACGGAGACGAAGACGCAGCTCGGCCGGGTTGCATCGACGCCCGCCTCGACCACGACGCTGCCATCACTCGGGGTATGCCGGATCGCGTTCTCCAGCAGGTTCCGCAGGACGCGGAGGACCTCCGTGGCCGACGCCTCGATCTCCGGAGGCGGCCCCACCATCCGCCCTTCGAGGTGCACGCCCTTCGCGGCGGCGACGGGGAGGGATCCCGAGAGTGCGTCGGAGACCAGGTCGGCGAGCGACACCGTGCTGTACTCGAGCCGGAGCGCGCCGGCGTGGGTGCGGCTCAATTCGAAGAGATCGTCGACGAGTGCCGCAAGATGGTCGGCCTCTTCGCGGAGACGGCGGTGGTAGCGATCGACCGTCGTCGGATCGTCCACGACGCCGTCCTCGAGCGCCTCGGCCATGGCTCGAATGCCGGCCAGCGGGGTACGGAGGTCGTGGGACACCCACCCGACGAGCTCTCGGCGTGACGCCTCCAGCCTGCGCTCACGTCGTTGGGTCTCCCCGAGGCGCCGCTCCATCTCGGCGAGCTCGGTGCCGAGCCGGGTGAGCTCCTCGGGGCCGGCCAGCTGCATGTCGACCGTGCTCGCTTCACCGCGTCCGATGCGTTGCGCGAGCTCTTCCAACGAACGACTGGCTCGATCGACCCGAGCGCCGAGCACGAACGACGCCGCGACGCCAACGGTCCCCGCGGCGCACAGGACGACGAGGAGCGCGGACAGATCGTGGCTCGAGATGAACATCGCCTCGGCGGCGGCGTAGGCGCCGGCCAGCAGCGCGACGACGGTCGTGAGCGCAACGGCTGCGACCTGGGTCCCGATGGGGCGGCTCCCCAGCGCCTTGAGCGCGATCGCGCCGAGGACCACCGCGACCAGACCCGGTACCGGCCGCAAGGCTGCAGAGCTTGAACGCGTCGGCTGCGGACATCGAGCTCGCGGCCGCCAGGGCGACGCACAGCGCGGCGCCGATGGCCACCACGACGACCGGGATCAGGCGAGACTTGCTCACGGGTCCCACCGGTAGCCGACGCCCCAGACCGTGCTGAGATGGCGCGGGACGCTCGGGTCGGTCTCGAGCTTCTCGCGGAGTCGGCGCACGTGCACGGTCACGGTCGCGCTGTCGCCGTAGGTGTAGCCCCAGACCTGCTCGAGCAGATCCTCGCGCTTGAAGGTGCGCCGAGGACGGGCGGCGAGAAAGACCAGGAGGTCGAACTCGCGCGCCGTGAGCGCGATGGGTTCACCGCCGCGTCGCACCTCGTGCGCAGCGACTTCGATGACCAGCTCGCCCAGGTCGATGCGGTCGGGGAGCTCTGGCGCCGTCACGGTGCCGGCGGCCCGGCGGAGGACTGCCTTGATCCGCGCCGTGAGCTCTCGGGGCGAGAACGGCTTGGTGATGTAGTCGTCGGCGCCGAGCTCGAGCCCGACGACCCGGTCGTCCTCCTCGCCGCGAGCGGTGAGCATGATCACCGGAACCGGCGCCTTGGTCCGCAAGCGTCGGCAGACCTCGATGCCGTCGATGCCCGGCAACATCAGGTCGAGCACCACGAGGTCGGGCCACCGCTTCTCCGCCAGGGCCAGCGCGTCCAGCCCGTCGGCGGCCGTCGCGACCGAGAGGCCCTCACGCTCCAGGTACCGCACGACGACCTCACTCACCGTCGGGTCGTCCTCGACCACCAGGACGTACGGCGCACGATCGCTCACCATGGCGACCGTACCGCCGACTGGATGGCGATCGCGACCGCGGCCTGGGCGAAGAGCCAGAAGCGCATGGATCCGTGGCGGCGGGTCGCACCGTAGAGGGCCGCCGTCGCGAGGAGGACCCACGGGACGAACGGCAGCCAGATCCGTTCGACCTCGGCCTTCGACATCCCACTCAGGTCCGCGATCGCGACTACGGCGAGCGCGCCGCCGACCAGCAGCCAGGTGCGGCGGTCGCGCAGGCGGGCGAGCCCGACTGCCGCGGCCGGGCCGAGCGCGAGGGCGAACGCCGCGAGGTTGCCGACCAGGAAGTACGAGTACGGCCGGCGGCTCGCCACCCCGGCCCAATACTGGGTGCGAGTCGCCGCGAGGCCCGCCAGCCACGAGAAGCCCGCCGCGAAGACGGCGACGAGCACCAGTGCGCCACCCGCCGCGGCGATCACCAACGGTCGAGCGCGCCGGCGCGCCACCGCGACGACGATCGGCACGACCGCGAGCAGGACGAGCCCGTACGACAGCATCAGCGAGATGCCGAAGAGCACGCCGCCACCGGCCGCGAGGCGGTCGCCGTCGCGACCTTCTCGACCGGTCGCCAGGACGACGAGCGTCACCGCCCACGCCGAGACGCCGGCGAAGAACGCATCACCGGAGCTCCACCAGATTGCGGCGGGTGCGAGCACGAGGAACGGTGCGGCACGCGCGGGCCGCGGCCTCGCCGGCTACATCTCGGAGCGCGACCATCGCGGCCGAGATCGACGGCCGCACCGCCCGCGAGCACCAGCGCGAGGTTGGACCCGGTGCCGCCGAGCCCCAGGCGGTCGAGGCACCACAGGATGAGCACCATCCCTGGTGGATGCCCCTGCGTGTGGATGTTGTAGCTGGCGAGATGATCGGTGAACCCGCGCAGGAACGTGAGCGGGTTCCCGACCAGCGGCACGGTCAGCAGATACTGCTTCGGAACCAGGGGATCGGTCAGCCCGCTCCAGCCGTCGTTGAGGCCCAGCGCGATCGCCCAGGCGATGCCGGTTCGCCATCGCCAGCCAGAGCAGCGTGTTGAACCGCAGTCGGTGGGCGAGCCGTGGCCCGCCGGCGATGACGAGCAGCGCGATCGCGATCGGCACCAGCGACGCTCGCGTCGAACCGATCGCGGTAGTCGCCCGCGAGGGGTGGTGCGTGGATGCGCAGCCGGTCACCAACCGCGACGACGTGTTCACCCCACACGACCGCGACGCCGACCAGCGCGATCCAGGCCCCGACCGCGATGCCGGTGCTCAGCCAACCGCGCGACTCGGTTGCCGGGGACGGGGCCGGCGCGGTCTCCGGTGCGCGCAGCACGGTGGGTGAAGTCGTCACGCGTTGAGGTTATCGACGCGCGATTGCCCACCGGCCGTCGTGCATCGAGAGTTTCGCGGATCGTAAGCAGCAGACGCGTGCTCGCGGATCGGCACATCGTTACCGTCGGTTGCGTGACCCAAAGCCGTTCGTTCGACGTGATCCTTCCCGTGCTCGACGAAGCTGCCGCGTTGCCCGGAGTGCTGTCGGGGATGCCGCCGCGGATGCAATGCAATCGTCGTCGACAACGGGTCGACTGACGGTTCCGGCGCGATCGCGGCGGATCTCGGCGCCCGCGTCGTCGCGGAGTCGCGCCGCGGGTTCGGGGCGGCCTGCTGGGCGGGCCTGGTGGCCGCCACGAGCGACGTCGTCGCCTTCATGGACTGCGACGGCTCCTTTCGCGGTCATGATCTCCTCGAGGTCGCGGCGCCGGTGATCGACGGTCGAGCCGATCTTGTGCTCGGCGCTCGCCAAGGAGCGAAGGGCTGGCCATTGCACGCGCGGTTGGCCAATCGCGCGTTGGCGTTCGAGCTGCGGAGGCGGACCGGCGTCCGGTTCACCGATCTCGGGCCGATGCGCGCGGCTCGACGGCGTCGACCTGCTCGAGCTCGGCGTCGAGGACCGGCGCTCCGGTTGGCCGCTCGAGATGGTGCTGCGCGCCGCGAGCGGCTGGGTGGCGCATCGAGGAGCGTCCGGTCCAGTACCTGCCGCGGATCGGACGCTCGAAGGTCACGGGCACCCTCGCCGGCACGATGCGCGCGGTGCACGACATGGCTGGTGTCCTGCGATGAACCGGACGCCTGACGCGACGACGCTGGTCGTGCTCGCCAAGTCGCCGCGGCCGGGGCGGGTCAAGACCCGACTGTGCCCGCCGTGCACTCCGGACCAGGCGGCCGCGATCGCCGCGGCGGCACTGGCCGACACCTTGGAGACCGTGGCCGCGACGCCGGCCGGCCGTCACGTGCTCGTCCTCGATGGCCCGGTGGGACCGTGGCTGCCGCAGTCGTTCGAGGTGATGCCCCAGGTCGAAGGGGGGCTGGACCGGCGGCTGGCGGCGGCGATGAATGTCGCGAACGGGCCGGTGCTCCTCGTCGGGATGGACACGCCCCAGCTCACGCGCCGCCGCGATCAGCGGCGCGCTGCAGCGCCTCGCGACTCCGGGCGTCGATGCGGTGCTGGGCCGGGCGCTGGACGGCGGCTGGTGGGGTCTCGGGCTCATCGAGGGCGAACCCGAGCGTCTTCGACGGCGTGCCGATGAGCTCCCCTCGCACCGGTGCTGCGCAGCTGGCGCAGCTGCGGTCGATTGGGCCTCACGACGGAGCTGCTCCCGGAGCTGCGCGATGTCGACCACTTCTCGGACGCGCTCGCCGTCGCCGAGCTCGTGCCCGGGTCCCGGTTCGCGGCCGAGGTCGCGGCGATCGAGCTCTCCGCTGCGAGCGTGCCGTGACCGACGTCGGGCTCCGGTCGGAGTCCGGGCGATCGGTGTGCACGGATGGACGGCGTTGGGTGGAGCCTCCGACGCCCGCCGATGATCGATTGCTCGCCCTGGTCGACGGGCCGGTGATCGACATCGGCTGCGGCCCTGGTCGTCATGTGCTCGCGCTGGCCACGCGAGGGTCGTGACGCTGGGCATCGACGTGTCGCCGCCCGCGCTCGCCCTGGCCCGCCGAGGGGGCGCACCCGTGCTCGAGCGGTCGATCTTCGAGCGGGTGCCAGGCACCGGGCGCTGGGGGACCGCGCTGCTCCTCGACGGCAACCTCGGCATCGGCGGGTGTCCCGCCACGCTGCTGCGCCGCGTCCACGAGCTGCTCCGCGCCGACGGGCGGATACTCGTGGAGGTGTGCCACCCGGGCTGCGGGACTGCGGTCGAGCGCGTGCGTCTCGAGGCGGACGGCATTGGCGGCCCGTGGTTCGCGTGGGCTCACGTCGGTGCGGACGCGCTCGGCGCGGTGGCGCAGAGTGCAGGCCTCGAAGTCGTCCGGCAGTGGTCCGATGACGATCGATGGTTCGGGTGGTTGGCATGACGAGAGTGCCGGACCTCTCGCAGCGCCGCCCGTTCCGAGCCGGGACCTTCACCAGCCCGCTCCATGACGAGCGGTTGGCAGCCATCCTCGGCATCTCGCTCGGCGTCGCGTTCTCGATCTGCTTCGCGACCGGGCTCTACTCCCATCTCGCGCAGCATCCGCCGAGCTGGTTCGAGCTCCCCGCGCGCCCGGCCGGGCTCTATCGCCTCACCCAGGGGCTCCACGTCGCGACCGGAATCGCGTCGATCCCGCTGCTGCTGGCCAAGCTGTGGGTCGTCTACCCGAAGCTCTTCCGCTGGCCGCCGTTCGACAGCTTCGCCAGTGTCGTCGAGCGCCTGTCGCTCGTGCCGTTGATCGCGGGCGGCTTCTTCATGCTCGCCAGCGGCCTCGCGAACATCAACCTCTGGTATCCGTGGCAGTTCAGCTTTCCGGTGACCCATTACTGGGTCGCGTGGATCACGATGGGTGGGCTCGTCGTCCACATCGGTGCGAAGCGAGCCACGGCCGTGCGCGCGTTGCGCACGACGCTCGGTCGAAGACGACGACGTCGACGACGACGTCGAGGACGCCGTGCTCACCCGGACGCCGACGGGCGTGGAGGCCGTCGAGGGACAGGCGGGGATTCCTCGTCGGCGTCTTCGCGACCGGAGGGCTGCTCACGCTGGTGACGATCGGCCAGTCGTTCCGGCCCTTGTCGACGCTGGCGCTGCTGTCGCCGCGTCGATCGGACGTCGGTCCGCAGGGCTTTCCGGTGAACCGCACCGCCCGTACGGCGGGAGTCTTGGAGTCCGCACGCTCTCCCGAGTACCGGCTCGTCGTCGACGGCAAGGTTGCCCGGCAGCTGACGCTGACCCTCGAAGACCTGCGCTCGATGCCGCAGCACTCCGCCGAGCTGCCGATCGCGTGCGTCGAGGGTTGGAGCTCGACCCAACGTTGGACCGGAGTGCGGGTGGCCGCCCTGCTGGAGATGGCCGGCGCGCACCCCGATGCGGAGGTGACCGTGCATTCCCTCCAGCAACGCCGCAGCTACCGGAATTCCGACGTCAACTCCACGCAAGCCCACGACCCGGACACGCTGCTCGCGCTTCGAGTCGGCGGTGAGACGCTCTCCATCGACCACGGCTACCCGTTGCGGCTCATCGGTCCCAACCGACCGGGCGTGATGCAGACCAAATGGGTGACGAGAGTCGAAGTCCGTTGAGCGGCGCGACCCCCGTGGGTCCGGTGACCGAGTCGCACGGCGCGGGCTTTTGGATCGCGGCGGTCGTCGGGATCGGGATCATGGGTTTCGGCGCCAAGGGGCTGCTCGACGCCGCGCCGGCCACCCGACCCAACGAGGTGCTCGTCGGGGGGCTCGGTCTCGACGTCCTCCACGACGCGCTGCTCGCGCCGTTGGTCTGCGCGATCGGGCTCGTGCTGACCCGTGTCCTCCCGCGGTGGTTGCGGGCACCGGTCCGGGCCGGCCTCCTCGCGTCGGGGACCGCGATCATCGTCGGATGGGCGGCGCTGCGCGGGTACGGCCGCGACGCAGTCCCCGACAATCCCACCGTCGACCCACTCCACTACGGCACCGCCGTCCTGACCGTCCTCGGGGCGGTCTGGGTCGCGGTCGCGATCTGGGCCGTGCTCAGCTGGTACCGATCCCGACCCGCACGGGAGCCCGCATCGGCGGCGAGCCGGAATCCAGGCCGCGCCGGCTGAGCGCCTCCAGTGGCGCCGATCCGGGCGGGCGGTCGATCTCGCGGATTTCGGCTATCAATCTCTTCATATGATAGATTCATCATATGATAAAGAAACGAGGCGATGGAGCCGCGGACGCCGAGATGGGGGAGCCAGGAGTCCGTCAGCCACCCGATCGCGGAGCTCAAGGCGGACCTGTTCAAGGCCCTCGCCCACCCGGCCCGCATCCAGGTGCTGGAGCTGCTCTCCACCGGTGAACGCTCCGTCAGCGAGATCCAACCGTTCGTCGGGCTCGAGCCGTCGCATCTCTCCCAGCAGCTCGCCGTGCTGCGTCGAGCCGGTGTGGTCTCGACCCGCAAGGAGGGCTCAGCTCGTCGTCTACTCGATTCGCGACCCGCAGCTCGTGGAGCTGCTCGCCATCGGCGAAACAGATGCTGATCCGGTCGCTCGCGGAGTCCCAGGACCTGCTGGCCGGCCTGCGCGCCGCCACCACCTGATGGCGTCCAGCCTGTCGGCGCCTGTTGCCCCGGCGCAGCGACTACGCGGGGCTTCGGCGCTCCTGGCGGGGGGACGTTGTTGCCGGCGTCACGGTCGGTGTCGTCGCGCTGCCGCTCGCGCTTGGCGTTCGGGATCACCACGGGTCTCGGAGCAACCGCCGGACTGATGACCGCCATCGTCGCCGGGATCGTCGCCGGCGTGTTCGGTGGCTCCAACGTGCAGGTCGCGGGCCCTACGGGTGCCATGACCGTCGTCCTCGTGCCGATCGTCGCGCAGAGCGGTGCCAATGCGGTGTACGTGGTGGGGCTGATGGCGGGGGTCCTGGTGCTCGCCGCGGCAGTGTTCCGGCTCGGGCGCTACCTCGCTTTCATCCCGTGGCCCGTGGTCGAAGGGTTCACGGTCGGCATCGCCGTGATCATCTTCTTGCAACAGATCCCGGCCGCGCTCGGTGTGGCCAAGCCCGCGGGCGAGAACACGGCGGCGATCGCGGTCCGAGCCGTCGTCGACGCATTCGGGAACGGAAGCCTCGCGGCGCTCGGGTTGGTGGCCATCGTCGCGAGCGTCATGGTGGTCGCGCCACGAATGCATCGATCGTTGCCCTCGTCGCTCCTCGCCGTCATCATCGCCACGCTGTCGCCGAGATCGCCGGGCATGGACGTCGCGAAGATCGGCGCGTTGCCGAGCTCCTTGCCGATCCCGTCGCTCCCGTCGTTCTCCGCGGGCCAGCTCAGCGACCTGTTGGGCGCGGCGTTCGCGGTCGCCGCGCTCGCCGCGATCGAGAGCCTCCTCTCGGCGAAAGTGGCCGACGGCATGGCCGATACGGGCCGGCACGACCCCGACCGCGAGCTGTTCGGCCAAGGACTGGCCAACCTGGCGTCGCCGCTGTTCGGTGGCATGCCGGCCACGGGCGCGATCGCCCGCACGGCAGTCAACGTGCGGGCCGGGGCCCGCACCCGGCTGGCCGCGATCACCCACTCGCTGGTCCTGGTGCTCGTGGTGCTCCTCGGCGGGTTCTCTCGTCGCGGTCATCCCGCTCGCCGCGCTCGCCGGCGTCCTGATGGTGACCGCGATCCGCATGATCGAGTTCCACAACGTTCGCTCGGTGCTGCGCTCCACGCGTTCCGATGCGCTGGTGCTCGTGCTCACCGCAACCGCCACGATCGCGTTCGACCTCATCGTCGCGGTCGAGATCGGTGTTGCCGTTGCCGCGATCCTCGCGCTCCGGGTCGTCTCGCGATCGGCCGCGGTCGTCGAGGAACCATTGCCCGCGATCGAGGTCGACGGCTCCGACGGAAGCGGCGCTCCTGCATGAGCGGATCGTCGCCTACCGGCTCGACGGCGCACTCTTCTTCGGCGCAGCCCAACGCTTCCTGACCGAGCTCACGGCAGTCACCGACGTCCGCGTCGTGATCCTCCGCCTCCCGCAGCTGCAGGTGCTCGACGCCACCGGCGCGCAGGCACTCGGCGAGATCGTCTCCGAGCTCGAGCATCGCGGGATCACGGTGCTCCTCAAGGGGCCGAGTCCCGAGCACCTCAGGCTGCTGACGGCCGTCGGGGCCCTCGACCACCTCGCCCACGAGAATCACCTCTTCGCCAACCTCGACGACGCGATCGCCCACGCGCGACTCCACGTCGCACGAGCCACGACCACGGGCGCCGTCACCGGCGGAGACGCAGCCCGCGACGGAAGACGTGACAAGGTGATCGGGTGCCAACAGATCCGTTCGGGACGCAAGCGGTGGTGCTCCGGTGAGGGTCGTGCTCGGCTCAGATGAGCGGACGGCGCTCACGGACGCGGTGGCCGCCGATCTCGAGCGCCGAGGTCACGACGTCTTGCTGGTCGGCCCACCGGGCGACGAGGCCAAGCAGTGGGCGCAGGTCGGCCGCGAGGTCGGCGAGGCGGTGGCCGGCGGCGAGGCGGAGACCGGGGTGCTCTTCTGCTGGACGGGGACGGGAGCATCGATCGCGGCGAACAAGGTGCGGGGTGTGCGTGCGGCGCTCTGCGCCGACGCTGCGACCGCGGCCGGGGCCCGGCGCTGGAACGACGCGAACGTGCTCGTGATGAGCCTCCGGCTGACGAGCCCGGAGGTCGCCCGCGAGATGCTCGACGTGTGGTTCACCACCGCACCCGATCCGGACGAAGCGGTCAACATCGGTCGCCTGGAACCCGGATAGGCTGATTTCGTGCCGACGTACGCGATGCTCAGCACCCTCGGGCCCGGCGGTTGGGCGACGCTGGCCGAGAAGCCGGAGCGGCTCTTCGAAGTGACCCGCGAGGTCGAGTCGATGGGCTTGAAGGTCATCGCCCAGTACGCGCTCTTCGGCCAGTGGGACTTCCTCAACATCATCGAGGCACCGGACGAGGCGACGATGGCGAAGGCCGCCGTGACCCTGGCGGCTCGAGGGACGATGCGCTCCACGACGCTGCAGGCGCTGCCCATCGCGGACCTGCTCGAAGCCCTCCGCGGCGTGCCGGACTAGCAACTAGCCCGAGCGACCCGGAGGACCGGCTCCTGCGGTCAGATCCACCACATGTCGTTCTTGCGCCGCTCTTCGCGCACTTCGTCACCATCGAACAGCACGGGCAGGACCGACCCGTCGGAGCGGCGCCGCACCCGGTACTGGTAGGTCTCGCCTTCGCGGACCAGCTCGGCGACCTCGAAGCCCCGCGCCCACGCCCGATCGAACCGAGACTGAACCTCGACTCGCGTGCCTGGCTCCACGCGCCGAATCGTAAACGCGAACTGCGTCACCCATGCGGCGTCCCGGCGATCACCCGGCTCAGCCGGTAGCGTCCCGCGGGTGACCGCACTCGCCCCGCGCCCCACGCTGCGCCTCGAGCGCAAGTGCTGGAAGGCCGGCGAGCGACTCGTGTGTGGCATCGACGAGGTCGGCCGGGGCGCGTGGGCCGGGCCGGTGACGGTGTGTGCGGTGATCCCGGCGCCCGAGCACCTGCGCGGGGTGCGGGACTCGAAGATGCTCACGCATGACCAACGCGAAGTTGCTGCCGTGGCGATCCGGGGTTGGGCCGTCGCGATCGGCGTCGGCCACGCGAGTCACGAGGAATGCGACACGCTCGGGATGACGGCGGCCCAGCGCACGGCCGGACAGCGCGCGCTCGCCTCGCTCGCGGCGCAGGGATACGAGCCGGATCGGGTCATCCTCGACGGGAACCACGATTACCTGCGGCTCGGTGCGCGGTGCACCACCGTCATCAAGGGTGATGCGACTTCACTGGCCGTCGCGGCGGCGTCGGTCGTCGCGAAGGTCACGCGCGACAACATGATGGCGGAGGAGGCCGAGCACTTTCCGGCGTTCGCGTTCGAGTCGAACCGCGGGTACCCGAGCCCGGCCCACAAGGCTGCGCTGCACGCATGGGGACCGACGACGATCCATCGTCGATCCTGGATCTTCATGGACGGCTTGTGCTGGGGTGGTGTCGCCCCGGCGCCCGGCCGCCTGTTCTGAAGCGATGTTCCCGTACCGAGGCTGCTGAGGTAGGAGGCGAAGATGGCCGTGGATCTTCCCGAAGTGCACGCCGCCGCGCTGGACCACACCCGTGGGCTCATCGTCGGGATCGGCCCGGGGCAGTGGCACGACCCGACGCCCTGCGACGACTGGGACGTCCGGGAGGTCGTCAACCACATCGTGAGCGGCAACTTCTGGGCCGCAGAGCTCGGGGCCGGCAAGACGATCGAAGCGGTCGGGGACCGGCTCGACGGCGACGTGCTGGGGGACAATCCGGTCGCCGAGTACCTCGTGTCGGCGGAGATGGCGACCTCGGTGTTCCGGGCTCCGGGCGCGATGGAGGTGCCGTGCGCGGTGTCGTACGGACCCGTGCCCGGCGCGATCTACTGCGGTCACCGGACGCTCGACGTCCTGATCCACGGCTGGGACGTGGCGAAGGGCACCGGTCAGGACACCAGGCTGCCGCCCGACCTGGTGGAGGCCGTCATCGAGATCGTCGAGCCGCAGGCCGAGCTGCTGGTCGGGAGCGGCATGTTCGCCTCGGACGTCACCGCCGCGGCGGGGGCGGACCGCCAGACCTACCTGCTCGCCATCCTCGGTCGGGAACCCTGAGCCGGTAGGTTCTCCGCCCATGGGTCAAGAGATCACCGTCACCGCGCGCGCCGGCGCCTCACCCGACATTCGCATGTTCGATCTCAACCGCTCGCTCACCGGCATGGCGATCGAGCGCTACGAGTCGGTCGAACAAGCGCAGTCACGCGGCGGTCGCCCGCCCGACGTGCTCGCGCAGCGGCTGCTCGAGGCCGGCGCGACCCACGTCACCGTGTACTCGAACGACGTCGTCGTAGTGGCGCCGGCGGCGCAGTGGGCCGAGCTCGAGCCGAAGGCGACGTTCCTGATCGAACATCTCTTCGAGTACTACGGCGATGACGCGGGCTGGTCCTACGAAGCCCGCGGCCTCGAAGCCCCGCCACCGATCGATCCTCGCGGGCTGAGCCATGGCCGTCTCGGTCCAGATCGCGATCGATTGCCGCGATCCCGCGGCGATGTCGGCGTTCTGGGCCGAAGCGCTCGGCTACGTGTTGCAGCCTCCGCCCCCGGGTTTCGAGACCTGGGAGCACTTCCTGCGCGAGAACCAGGTGCCGGAGTCCGAGTGGAACTCGATCAGTGCCGTGGTGGACCCGGACGGCCGCGGGCCGCGGCTGTTCTTCCAGCGGGTGCCGGAGCCGAAGACGATCAAGAACCGGGTGCATCTCGACCTCAACGTCGGTGGGGGACACGAGACCCCGCTCGCGGCGCGCAAGGAGCGGGTGGATGCGGAAGCGGCCCGGCTCGTCTCGCTCGGTGCGGAGATCGTGCAGGCGTTCGAGCAGCTCGGTGAGTACTGGGTGGGGATGCGAGATCCGGAAGGTACCGAGTTCGACCTGCAGTAGCGCGAGCATGGGTCGGTGCCCACGCCCGCGGAGGACCGACCCGCGGTGGTGGAGGACTTCCACACCGAGGACCTCCCGCCCCTTCCGCAGCGGGACTTCCTGATCCCGGCCACCCGGTGGCCCGAGGCGCCGGCCGAGCTCCGGTCGCTCGGTGCCGACATCGGCGTCGACCTCGTCGCGTACAAGCGCCGCATCGGGCGCTACCTGCTGTGGCGCGCCGGTCCGGCCGTGCGCGCCGACGCCCGCTACATGGCGCTCGCCTCCGACGACCTGTCCGAGCAGTACACGTACCGGTTGTTCCCGGACGGCAGTGGCTCCGGCGTCGGCGCGGACGGCGCGACGCACACGCGCTTTCGGACGTGGAAGGAGTCACTGCGCGACGCGTGAGCGTCGCGGAGCTCAGTTCCCGATGACGTCGGCGGGCAGCGTCGCGATGAACAGCCCCAGCGGGACGCATACGACCGCGAGCGCGATCACCCATCGGCCGCGCGGCTCACCCCGGACGATGGCGGTGATGCCGAGCGCGATGGCCACCAGCCCGAGCGGGATCGGCCACAACCAGATCGCAAACGCGGCCGCGCCGACCCCGAGGCACGCGCTCAGCTGGCCCGGGCGGAGGCGAAGGCTCCCACCCGTCGGCTGGGTCGGCGCGGAGGATTCCATCTGCGGCAGGCTAACCCTCCAGGTGTCCGTCCGACGACGCGGGGCGGACCGATCGACGGAGGTTCCATGGCCACACTGACGCCCAAGCAAGAGCAGCTGTGCAATCAGAGTCAGTGGGACTTCTCGGATCTCCGGGCGCTCTTCATCAACTGCACGCTCAAGCGCTCGCCCGAGATCTCGAACACCCAGGGTCTTGCCGACATCTCGATCGAGATCATGCGGCGGCAGGGCGTCACGGTTGACGTCATCCGGGCGATCGACCGGAACATCGCGACGGGTGTCTGGCCGGACATGACCGAGCACGGCTGGGAGCACGACGATTGGCCCGAGATCTCCGAGCAGGTGATGGCGTCCGACATCCTGGTGCTCTGCATGCCGATCTGGCTCGGCGAGAAGTCGTCTGTGTGCACGCAGGTCATCGAGCGCCTCTACGGGAACTCGCACCTACTGAACGATCGGGGTCAATACGCGTACTACGGCCGCGTCGGCGGTTGTCTCATCACCGGCAACGAGGACGGAGTGAAGCACTGCGCGATGAACGTCCTGTACTCGTTGCAGCATCTCGGGTACACGATCCCGCCCCAAGCGGACGCCGGGTGGATCGGCGAGGCAGGACCCGGGCCGTCGTACCTCGATCCGGGCTCGGGCGGTCCGGAGAACGACTTCACGAACCGCAACACCACGTTCATGACGTGGAACCTGCTCCACGCGGCCCGCATGCTGAAGGACGCGGGTGGCATCCCCGCGCACGGCAACCAGCGTGCGGACTGGGACGCCGGGTGCCGCTTCGACTTTCCCAATCCCGACTACCGCTGACGCGGGGAGGTGAGGTCAGGCGCGGGGCTTGTCCGCGCCGGCGGGCGGGGCGATGGAGTCGCGGGTCGTGATGCGGAGCAGCGTGATGCCGATCGCGCCGCTGACGAGCGACGCCGTCAGGATGGCCACCTTGGCCTCGTCGAGGCGGACCCCGGTGTAGGAGAGGTTGGCGACGAACAGGGAGACGGTGAACCCGATCCCGGCCGCGGCCCCCGCGGCGAAGATGTGCCCGAGCCGGACACCGTCGGGGAGCCGGCCGAGCCGCAGGCGGGTCGCGATCGCCGTGGCCATGACGATCCCGAGGGGCTTGCCGATCACCAACCCGAGCACGATGCCGAGCGCGATCGAGCTCTTGAGCGCACGCGACGCGCTGCCCCCGCCGAGCTCGATGCCGGCATTGGCCAGGGCGAAGATCGGGACGATGAGGAAGCTGGACCAGGGGTGGATCCGCGCCTCGAGGCGTTCGAGCACCTCACGCCCTTTGATCGGATGGGCCGGTGTGAGCAGCCCGAGCGCGACACCGGCGATCGTCGCGTGCACACCGGACTCGAGGACGCAGATCCACAACCCGATCGCGGGCAGCACATAGACGAGTGCATGGCGGGCGCCCAGCCGCTGCAAGCCGACGATGACTGCGATCCCGCCGACCGCGCCGAGCAGCCACGCGGCGGAGATCTCGCCCGAGTAGAAGACCGCGATCACGATGATGGCGCCGATGTCGTCGACGATGGCGAGCGAGAGCAGGAACAGCTTGAGCTGTGGCGGTACGCGCGATCCGATGATGGCCAGCACCGCAACCGCAAAGGCGATGTCGGTCGCCATGGGGATGGCCCAGCCCTTCCCGCCGGGTCCGCTGGTGTTGACCGCGAGGTAGAGCAGCGCGGGAACGACCATCCCGCCGATTGCCGCGACCACCGGCATGGTCGCGATCCGAGGGTCGCGTAGCTCGCCGCGCACCAGCTCGCGCTTGATCTCGAGCCCGACGACGAAGAAGAAGACGGTCATCAGCCCGTCGCTGACCCAGTGCTGCAACGACTCGGTGATCGCGAACCGGCCCGCGCCGATGGTGAGCTCCGCGGACCACACGTCGGCGTAGGAGCCGGGCGCGACGTTGGCCCAGATCAGCGCGGCGATCGTCGCGATGAGCAGGACGACCCCACCGAGCACCTCGACGGAGACGAAGGCGCTCCCCATGGGCGGGAGGTACCGGCCGAGTGGGATGCGGATGGTGCGTCGGGTCATGGGGAGGGGCTCCGGTCGTGAGGGGACGGACCGCCGTCCGGACTTCCCGGCACCAGACCCGGAGCCTAGGGGCCTCGGGCCCTCCGGATCGGCCCTTGCCGGATCGAACGTATGTTCGGTAAGGTGGGTCGGTGGCCGTCACTGCGCTTCCTTCTCCACCGGCTGATCCCCCGTACCTCCCGGCGTTGCCGCGGCGCGACGAGTCGGCGCGGGCCCATCTCGACGAGGTGTCTCGTCGCGGCGCGCCGTTGGTGCTCGCCCGTGAGCGTGTGCTGGCCATCCCGGGCCCGCTCGGCGACCTCTTCCCCGAGGGTGCGTTGCAACGGGGGTCGATCACGACGGTCGGTGGCGAACCGGGCGCGGGAGCCACCTCGTTGGCGTTCGGCCTGGCCGCCGCGGCGACGGCGGCGGGCGAGTGGGCCGCGGCCGTCGACCTCCGGGGCACGCTCGGGGGGCTGGCCGCCGCGGAGTCCGGGGTCGACCTGGCGCGCTTCGTCGCCGTCCGTGACGTCACCCGGGATCGTTGGGCGACGGTGGTGGCCGCGTTGCTCGACGGGGTGAGCCTGGTCATGGCCGACGTGCCCCGCGGTCTGCGCCCGGGTGACGCGCACCGGTTGGTCGCGCGCGCTCGGGAACGGAGCACCGCACTCGTGATGCTCTGCTCCTCGGCGCGGGTGTGGCCGGCTGATGCCGCGCTGCGGCTCTGGGCGGTCGGCGGCCCGTGGTCGGGGCTGGAATCGGGCCGTGGGGTGCTCGCTCCCCGCGCGCTGGCGCTGCGCCTGGAGGGACGGGGCCTGGCTCCGGGGGTGCGGACGGTCGCGGATCCACTGGCCCTCACCGGCTGAGCAGCACGCGATGCCGGCCCGGATCCTGAGCCTGTGGTGCCCGGACTGGCCGGTGGTCGCGGCGCGTCGCCGAGCTGATCGCGCCGGAGGGTGCGCCGGTGGCCGTGCTCGAGCAGGGCCGGGTCCTCTCGGCGTCGCGCGAAGCGCGGGCGGAGGAGGTCACCGCCGGGCTCCGGCGACGCGAGGCCGAGGCCCGCTGTCCGGGAATCGTGATCGTGGATGTGGATCCGACCGCCGACGCGCGCACGTTCGAACCGGTGGCGCGGGCCGTCGAGTCCCTCACCCCACGGCTCGTGATCGATCGGCCGGGGGTGCTCGCGTTCCCCACGCGCGGTCCGTCGCGCTACTTCGGTGGTGACGACGAGCTCGTCCAGCGCGTTCTGGACGCGGTGCGCTCCGTGGGTGTCGTCGACGCGCGCGTCGGCATCGCCGACGGCACCTTCGCGGCGCGGCTGGCCGCGCGGCGCGGGCTCGTGGTGGCGCCGGACGAGACCCCGGACTTCCTCGCGCCGTGGCCGGTGGGCACGATGGGCGACGAAGCGATGGCCAGTGTCCTGTGTCGCTTGGGGCTCCGGACCCTCGGCGCGTTCGCCGCGCTCCCCACCGCCGCGGTGATCGCGCGCTTCGGTCCGGACGGTCTGCGCGCCCACCGGCTCGCCGCGGGGGAGGAGGAACATCCACCGGCGCTCACCGTGCCACCGCCGGATCTGGTGGAGGTCTGCGAGCTCGACCCGCCGGCCGAGCGGGTCGATGAGGCGGCGTTCGCGGCCAAGGCACTGGCCGACCGGCTCCTGGCGCGGTTGGAGGAGCGGGGGCTCGCGTGCACGCAGGTCGTGGTGGAAGCGGAGACGGAGCACGGCGAGCACCTGGCCCGCGGCTGGCGCCACGAGGGCGCGTTCGACCCCCGCCGCGCTCGCGGAACGGGTCCGGTGGCAGCTCGACGGCTGGATCACCGGCGGGCTCGGCGAGCGCGCCGCGGCCAAGGGCGGGACCACCGGCGGGCTCACGCTCTTGCGGCTCATTCCGGACCAGGTGATCCCTGCGAGCGGGCGCCAGCTCGGCTTCTGGGGTGGCGACGCCGCGGCCGCGGATCGCGCGTCACGGGTGTTCGCGCGCGTGCAGGGGCTGCTCGGTCCCGAGCACGTGGTGACCCCGGTGGCCCAAGGTGGCCGTACCCCGGCCGAACGTGTCCGCTGGGTCCCGTGGGGCGAGCCACGCGAGCCGACTCCCGGTCGCCCCCCGGCTTCCGAAGGTCTCCCTCGGCCGAGCGGTCAGGCCGAGCCGGCCGATCGGCCGAGGGCGGTTTCCGAAGATCTCCCGCGGCCGGGTGCCGTCTCCGCGTCCCGGGAGATCCCGACGTGGCCGGGTGCGGTGCCCGGTCCGGCTCCGGCGCGGGTGCTCGTGCCGCCGCCACCGGCCGACCTGCTCGACGAGGTGGGCCGGCCGGTCACCGTGTCGAGTCGCGGGGAGGCTTCGGCGGCTCCCGCGCGGCTGCGTTCCCGCGCGCTCCCCGGCGACGGTGGTGTGATCACCGCGTGGGCCGGACCCTGGGCCCAGGACGTGCGGTGGTGGGACCGGCGGGGCTGGGCCCGGCGGGTGCACTGGCAGGTGGTCGTGGGCGAGGTGGCCTGTCTCGTGCGCGTCGAGCGCGGCGAGACCGTCATCGACGCGCTCTACGACTAGCGCGGCCTCGGGCAGTCCGGCGCCATGGCGGCGATTGTTGCCCATGAGCAGAGGCGACAAGCGGGGATTGACCGGCGAGACTGCGGCGTGCGATGAGTTCGAGCCGTCGTCGCAGTCGATTGAGTCATGGACATGGGAGTCGAGGAGGGACAGATGAGCTCAGGCGGCTTGAGCAAGGCGGGGCTGGAGCAGATGCACGAGGTCATGGCCGCGCACGTCGAGCGGGGGAGCGTCCCTGGCCTGGTCTGGCTGTTCTCGCGCCACGGTGAGGTGCACTTCGGGGAATCCGGTGCTGTCGGGGCCGAAGACGACTATCCCGTCGCCCCGGACACGATCTTCCGCATCTCCTCGATGACGAAGCCGGTGACGGCGGTCGCCGCGATGATCCTGGTCGAGGAGTGCCGGCTGCGGCTCGACGACCCGCTGGACCGGTGGCTGCCGGAGCTCGCCGACCGGCGGGTGCTTGCCCGCCCCACCAGCGCACTGGATGACACCGTCGCCGCGTACCGCCCGATCACGCTGCGCGACCTGCTCACGTTCCGCATGGGGCTGGGCTACGACTTCACCAGCCCTGGCCCGCAGGCCGTCCTCGAGCAGATGGCCGAGCTGGGCCTGGGCGTTGGTCCGCCCGTCGCCGGACGGCGTGCCGGAGCCGGACGAGTGGATGCGGCGCATCGGCACGGTGCCGCTCATGTACCAACCCGGCGAGCGTTGGCTCTACCACACGAGTGCGGACGTGCTCGGTGTGCTCGTCGGGCGCGCCGGCCGGCCAGTCGTTCGAGTCCTTCCTGGCCGACCGCATCTTCGACCCGCTCGGCATGACCGACACCGGATTTCACGTCCCGGCCCGCAAGCTCAACCGCTTCGGTCCGTGCTATTGGACGGACGGGAGCACCGGTGCGCGCCAGCTCTACGACCCGTCGGCCGGCCAGTGGAGCCGCCCGCCCGCTTTCCCGTCCGGCGGTGGGGGGCTCGTGTCGACGATCAACAACTACCGCGCGTTCGCCGAGATGTTGGCGAACCAGGGTGTGCACCGGGGCCAGCGCATCCTGTCCCGACCGTCCGTCGAGGCAATGACGGCGAACCACCTCACCGACGCGCAGCTCGCGACGTCGAGCCCCGACGCCACCGGCGCTCTGGGCTGGGGCTTCGGCCTCGGAGTCCAGGTCCGGCGCATCGGTCCGACGCGATCCGTCGGGACGTACGGCTGGGACGGTGGGCTCGGCTCGCAGTGGGCCAACGACCCGGCCGAGGGCATCATCGGCATCCTGATGACGAGCCAGGCGTGGACGTCGCCCGGAGCCCCCACCCGTGCACCAGGACTTCTGGACCTGCATCTACGCGGCGATCGAGGACTGACCGACGAGATCCCGGGTGACGCGTATGAGCTGGGCGGGCGGCGTGCAAGGGTGCGGCGATGAGCGAGATCCTCGATGTCCCCACCTTGGTTGGCGCGCGGGTGCGGCTCGAACCGTTGACCGATGGACACCTCGACGGGCTCGTCGTTGCCGCCGCCGAGCACCGCGGCACCTATGGCTTCACGTTCGTCCCGGACGGTCGTGACTCCGCGGACTCTCTACTTCCAGACGCTCGCGTCCGGCGCGCGACCGAGGGGAGTTCTTCCCGTTCGCGCAGGTGTCGGTGGCAGAAGGCCGCCCGGTCGGGGTCACGTGCTATCTCACCCCGCGACTCCGCGCGTTCGAGCGCGTCCCGTACGCGGTCGAGGTCGGAGGAACCTGGCTCGCGGCCTCCGCCCAGCGCACGGGGATCAACGTCGAAGCGAAGCTCTTGCTGCTCACGCACGCGTTCGACGTGTGGAAGGTCGGCCGGCTCGATCTGAAGACGGACGCGCGCGAACGAGCGCTCCCGCACTGCGATCGCGGCGATCGGTGCGAAGTTCGAAGCGGTGCTGCGCAACTGGCAGCCGTCGCACGTTCCGGGCGAGGAGGAGCAGCTGCGCGACACCGCGATGTTCTCGATCCTCGACACGGAGTGGCCCGCCGTACGCGATCGCCTCCTCACGCGATTGCGGTAGCGAGCACGGTCCGGCGGCCTCGATACGCTCTCGCAGGTGGAAGGCGACGGGGTGCAGGTGGTGCTGTTCGATCTCGGCGGGGTCCTGATCGAGCTCGGCGGTGTCGCCTCGATGCGCGAGCTCACGGGCATCGACAGCGACGACGAGCTGTGGCGGCGCTGGCTCGGTTGCCCGTGGGTCCGCCGCTTCGAGAGCGGGCAATGCTCCGCCGACGAGTTCGCCGCGGGCGTGGTCGCCGACTGGCAGCTGACCGTGGCGCCCCAGGTCTTCCTCGATGCATTCGAAGCGTGGCCGGTCGGCCCGTTCCCGGGGGCGCATCGCGCTGGTCCGGTCCGTGCGGCGCTCGGTCCTGACGGGTTGTCTGAGCAACACCAACGCCTTGCACAGTGAACAGTTCGCGTTCACGTCACTCGGCGATGACTTCGACTTCCGCTTCATGTCCTACGAGCTCGGGCTGCTCAAACCGGATCGGGAGCTGTTCGACCACGTGGCCACGCTGCTCCCGGCGCCGCCGGGTCAGGTGCTGTTCCTGGACGACAACCAGATCAACGTGGACGCCGCGATCGACGCGGGCTTCGTTGCGGCCCGGGTCCGCGGGGTGGCCGAAGCCGAGCAGGCACTGGTCGCGGCCGGAGTCCTCCCCGCGGTCTGAGCTCGGGGGGCTGAGAATCGGCCCTGGCGGTACGAACATACGTTCGGTAGGGTCGAACGATGGCGACGGCCTATGCGGAGCTCCACTGCCACACCAACTTCTCCTTCCTCGACGGGGCCAGCCACCCCGAGGAGCTGGTCGAGGAAGCCCACCGGCTGGGCCTGTCCGGCCTCGCGGTCACCGACCACGACGGCCTGTACGGCGTGGTCCGCCTGGCGGTGGCCGCGCGCCCGCTCGGCCTGCCCACGGTCTTCGGCGCCGAGCTGACCCTCGGCGCTCGCACGCCGCCGAACGGGCACGCGGATCCCGCGGGGGAGCATCTCGTCGTCATCGCCGAAGGCCCGTCGGGCTACGCGGCGCTGGCGCGCACGATCAGCGAGGCCCAGATGCGCGGCGAGAAAGGCGCGCCGCATCTCGCGTTCGACGATCTCGCGGCGAGCGCGACCCGGGGACCGTGCTTCTTCCTGACCGGCTGTCGCAAGGGCGCGGTTCCGGCCGCGCTCGTGCGCGACGGTCCGGCAGTAGCGGAGCGCGAGCTCGGCCGGCTCGTCGGCGCGTTCGGCCGGGACCGCGTGCTGGTGGAGCTGTGGGATCACGGCGACCCGATGGACCGGCCGCGCAACGACGCGCTGGCTCGGCTCGCGGCGCGCGCCGGCGTGGAGGTGGTGGCCACCAACAACGTTCACTACGCCACGCCCGACCGGCACCGGTTGGCCCGGGCGCTGGCGGCGATCCGCAGCCGGCGCAGCCTCGACGAGCTCGACGGCTGGTTGCCGGCCACTCCGTTCGCCCATCTGCGCAGCCCGGCCGAGCAGCTCCGGCGCTTCGCCCGCTATCCCGGTGCGGTCGAGCGCGCCGGGGAGATCGCGGCCACGTGCGCGTTCGACCTGCGCGTCGCGGTGCCGAACCTGCCGGACTACCCGGTCCCCGACGGCCACACCGACATGAGCTGGCTGCGCGAGCTCACCGAGCGGGGCGCGTCGGTGTACTACCCGTCCACCCATCCCCACCACGCCCGGGCGATGCGCCAGATCGACTACGAGCTCGGGGTGATCGAGCAGCTCGGCTTCCCCGGGTACTTCCTCCTCCTGCACGACATCGTCGAGTTCTGCCGGGTCAACGACATCTACTGCCAGGGCCGGGGGAGCGCGGCGAACAGCGCCGTGTGCTACGCGCTCGGGGTCACCAAGGCGGATGCGGTGACGCTCAACCTGCTGTTCGAGCGGTTCCTCTCCACCGAGCGGGACGGCCCGCCGGACATCGACCTGGACATCGAGCACCAACGTCGGGAAGAGGTGATCCAGTACGTCTACGACCGGTACGGGCGGGACCGCGCCGCGCAGGTGGCGAACGTCATCACCTACCGGCCGCGCTCGGCGTTGCGCGAGATGGCGAAGGTCGCGGGGCTCTCACCCGGTCACGCGGACGCGCTCACCCGCTGGATCGACCGGTGGCGGTCCAAGGACGGCGCGTTCGACGACTTCCGCAGCAGTGAGGACGCGCCACCGGTTCCCGAGCTGGTGCTCGAGCTCGCGGAGCAGGTGCAGGACTTCCCCCGGCATCTCGGCATCCACTCGGGCGGGATGGTGATGGCGGACCGGCCACTGGTGGAGTGCTGCCCGATCGAGTGGGCGCGCATGGAGGGTCGCTCGGTCCTGCAGTGGGACAAGGACGACTGCGCCGCGGCCGGCCTCGTGAAGTTCGACCTGCTCGGGCTCGGGATGCTCACGATGCTGCATCTCGCGGTGGACCTGATCCGCGAGCACGAGCAGGTCGAGGTGGATCTCGCCACCATCCCCCAGGAGCCCGAGGTCTACGCGCTGCTCTGCGCCGCGGACACGATCGGGGTGTTCCAGGTGGAGAGCCGGGCCCAGATGGCGACGTTGCCCCGCCTGCGCCCCGAGACCTTCTACGACCTGGTGGTGGAGGTCGCGCTCATCCGGCCCGGGCCGATCCAGGGTGGCTCGGTCCATCCGTACCTGCGCCGGCGCAACGGGGAGGAGGAGGTCACCTACCCCCATCCCATCCTCGAGGACTGCCTGCGCAAGACGCTCGGGGTGCCGCTGTTCCAGGAGCAGCTCATGCAGATGGCGATCGACGCGGCCGGCTTCAGCCCCGGCGAAGCCGATCAGCTCCGCCAGGCCATGGGATCGAAGCGCTCGAAGGAACGCATGGCCCGCATGCGCGACCGGCTCCTGGTGGGCATGGCCGAGCGCGGCATCACCGGTGACGACCGCGGAGGACATCGCGAAGAAGCTCGAGGCGTTCGCGAGCTTCGGCTTCCCCGAGAGCCACTCGGTGAGCTTCGCCTACCTCGTCTACTCGAGCTCGTGGATCAAGCTGCACTACCCGGCCGAGTTCGTGTGCGGGCTGCTCAACGCGCAGCCGATGGGCTTCTACTCGCCGCACACGCTCGTGCGTGACGCGCGCCGGCACGGGGTCGAGGTGCTCGGTCCGTGCATCGCCGCGTCGCGTCGCGACTGCACGCTCGAGCCGCGCAGCGCTGCGGCGGGTCCGGTCGGGCAACCGTTGCCCGGTTGGCATGCCGACCCGTCGATCCACGCGGTGCGCACCGGGCTGCGGTACGTGCGCGGGCTCTCCGAGCGTGCTGCTCGACCGCATCGACGAGGAGCGCGCGGTTGCGCCGTTCCGCGATCTCGAGGACTTCACCCGGCGCACGAGCGCGCCGGTCGACGCGCTCGAGTCACTCGCGACCGCCGGTGCGTTCGCGTGCTTTGGGGTGGACCGGCGCGCCGGGTTGTGGGCCGCGGGCGCGTTGCGGGACGCGAAGCCGACCACGCTGCCGGGGGTGGTGACGGGGATCGAGGCGCCACCGCTGCCGGGGATGAGCGAGGTGGAGGAGACCGCGGCCGATCTCTGGGCGACGGGCATGTCGCCGGGCCGTCATCCCACGGAGTTCGTGCGCGAGGGGCTCGCGCGGGTCGGGGGTGGTGACCGCGAGCGGCGTTGCGGGAGATCGAGGCCCGCACCGTCGTCGAGGTGGCCGGGGTGGTCACGCATCGCCAGCAGCCCGAGACCGCGGCGGGGACCGTGTTCCTCAACCTCGAGGACGAGACCGGGTTGATCAACGTGATCTGCCCGCCCGGGGTGTGGAAGCGCTACCGGAAGGTGGCCCGGGTCGAGCAGGCCCTGCGGATCCGGGGCCTGCTGGAGCGTCATCAGGGGGTCATCAACGTCTTGGCGCAACGGATCGAGGCGCTGCCGCTTACCCTGGCGGACGCGCTCCGCTCGCGCGACTTCCGCTGACGAGATCACGGCGAGGCAATCCCCGTCCCGGCTTGCGCCGTTCTTCCACGAGACCCAGCAGGTCCCCAGACAATCCGGTGAGGATGCCCCCATGTCATTTGGCAGCGTGATGCGGAACAAGAAGACGTGGTTCATCGGGATCCCCGTCCTGCTCGTCGTGATCTTCGTCGGCGGGCCGTTCGTCTACATCAACTTCATCAAGGAGGACGCGCCGCCGAAGCTGGAGCTGTCCACCGTCACGACGACGAAACCGGACGGCAACACGTCATCCACCACGCCGACCGCGGCGTCGGTCGACGGTGACTACACCGTGAAGTCCGGGACCGTCGGCTACCGCGTGACCGAAGTGCTGTTCGGCCAGACCACCGACGCGGCCGGCCGGACGAACGACGTCACCGGCGACATGACCATCACGGGCACGACGGTCGAGTCCGCGAGCTTCACCGCGGATCTCAGGACGGTAAGAGCGACCAGGGCAACCGCGACAACCAGTTCCAAGGTCGGATCATGAACACCGCGGAGTTCCCCGACGCAACGTTCAAGCTCACCAAGCCGATCGAGCTGACGAGCATCCCGACGGACCTCGTCAAGATCGAGACGACCGCGACCGGCGACCTCACCCTGCGCGGTGTCACCAAGACGGTCACCTTCGACATCACCGCCCGGCGGAACGGCGAGAGCATCGAGGTCAACGGCTCCATCCCGATCACCTGGAGCGACTACGACATCCCGGCGCCGAGCGGTGGGCCGGCCCAGGTCGAGGACTCCGGCGAGATGGAGTTCCTCATCACCTTCGCAGCACGGCCTGACCCACCGCAACCCCGGGTTTTGGCGTCGGCTAGGCACCCATACGGGTCCTCGGCGACGCCGAAACGGGGCTAGGCGGGGGAGCGGAGGCGGCGGACCTCGGCGCTGGGGTGCTCGGGGGTGCGGGCCAGGTGGATCTTGATGTCGATCGCGACGACGCCGTCGGGCCGGACCACGACGGGGTTGCAGTCGAGCTCGCGCACCTGCGGGACCTCGTCGGCGAGCAACCCGATGCGCAGGAGCAGGTCTTCGAGCGCAGGAACGTCGGCCGGATCAGCACCGCGGTAGCCGAAGAGCAGCGGTGACGAACGGAGCGAGCGGACGAGGTCGGCGGCGTCGACGTCGGTCAGCGGGACGAGCCGCAACGCGGTGTCCCGGACCAGCTCGGCGGCGACACCACCCATGCCGAACAGCACCAGCGGGCCGAAGCTCGGGTCCTGGGTCACGCCGACGATCGTCTCGATTCCCGGCTGGACCATCGGCTGGACGACGACGCCGCCGAGCGCGGTCCCCAAGTCCCGTCGCCATCTTCTCGTACGCATCGCCGGACGTCGTCGGCGGTGTGGAGATCGAGGGCGACGCCGCCGACATCCGTCTTGTGCACGATCGCCCCGGCGCCGGCCTTGAGCGCGACCGGGAAGCCCGAGCTCTTCGGCCGCGGTCGCCGCGGCGTCGGCGGTGTCCGCGTGGCGCAAGGGTGCGACCGGGATGCCGAAGGCCGCGCACAACGCGGTGGCCTGCTCGGGATCGAGCCACACCTCGTCGTGGTCGTGCAACGCCTCGGCGACGAGCGCGTGGGCCGTGGGACGGTCGATCCCGGCGAGGTCCGGCACATCCCCCTCCGGCCGGCGGGACCATTCGGCGTGGTCGGCCGCCCGGCCGAGTGCGGCGGCCGCGGCTTCGGGAAACGTGAAGCACGGGATCGCGCGCCGGTCGCCGTCCGGCGCCTGCAGGATCTCCGGCGCGTGCGACTGGGTGAGGAAGCAGGCGACCACCGGCTTGGTGCGAGCGTCCGCCGCGGCCGTGACGATGGCGCGGGCGACGTCGTCGGAGTCGGTGACGAGTGGCGGCACGAAGATCACGATGACCGCGTCGATGTCGTCGTCCGCGAGCACCGTCTTCAGGGCGCGCTCGTAGGTCTCCGCGGTCGCGGAGGCGATGAGGTCGATCGGGTTCGCGACCGATGCATCCTGTGAGACGAAGCTGCGCAGCTCGGCCTGGGTCGCGGGGGAGAGCACCGATACCTCGAGTCCCGCGCCGTCGCATGCATCCGACGCGAGGATGCCGGGGCCACCTCCGTTCGAGACGATGGCCACCCGCCGTCCGGCCGGAAGGGGTTGGTGCACGAAGACCTGCGCCGCGTCGAGTAGCTCGGCGAGCGTGTCGACGCGGGTGACGCCGGCTTGGCGGAAGAGCGCGTCGGTGGCGACGTCGGAGGAAGCAAGCGCCGCGGTGTGGGACGCGGCGGCACGCGTTCCGGCACTCGTACGCCCACTCTTCACCGCGAGGATCGGCTTGCTGTGGCCGACTCGACGGGCGAGCCGCGCGAACTTGCGCGGGTTCCCGAACGACTCGAGGTACAGCAGGATGACCTTCGTCTCCGGATCGTGGTCCCAGAACTGGAGGAGGTCGTTGCTGCTCACGTCGGCCTTGTTCCCCATCGACACGAACGTCGAGACGCCGAGACCGAGCCCCGCGGCCTGGCCGAGCAGCTCGATGCCCAGCGCGCCCGACTGGGACGCGAACCCGATCTGGCCGCGCACCGGCGCGAACGGGGCGAAGGTCGCGTTCATCGACACGTCGGGATGCGTGTTGACCACGCCCATGCCGTTCGGGCCGACGAGTCGCATGCCGTAGCGGCGGGCGAGCTCGACGAGCTGCTGCTCGGTCTCGGCGCTCCCGCGTTCGGCGAACCCGGCGCTGATGACGATGAGCCCGTGCACGCCCTTGTCCGCGCACTGCTCGACCACTTCGGCGACGGATGCAGCCGGGACCGTCACGACCGCCAGATCCACTGGGTCCGGGACGTCCAGGATCGTGGGTACGCCCGGACGCTGGCGACCTCGGTCGCGTGCGCGTTCGACCGGATAGACGGGTCCGCCGAACTGCCCCGCGAGCAGGTTTCGGAACACCTCGTGGCCGATGGTGCCGGGCCGCCGTCCCGCGCCGATCACCGCGATCGAGCTTGGCGCAAGCAGTCGGCGGACGGAGCGGGCCTCCGAGATCTGCTCCCGCTCGTCCTGCACGGCAACGGACGCCTCGGTGGGATTGATAGGGAAGGTGACGTGGACGACGCCGTCGGCGAAGGTGCGGACGGCTTCGTACCCGGCGTCGCGCAGCACGCCCAGCATTCGCCGGTTGTTCGGCAGCGTCTCCGCTACGAACGTGTCGATGCCGCGCGTCCGCGCGATCGCGGCGAGATGCTCGAGCATGATCGTTGCGAGCCCGCGACCCTGCTGGTCGTCCTGGACCGTGAACGCCACCTCGGCCTCGGTCGAACCCGCGGCCCGGTCGTAGCGCGCGACCGCAACGATGTCGTCACCGAGCTCGGCAACGAGCGCCATGCGCGTGTCGTAGTCCACGGTCACGAGATGCTCGAGTCGCCGCGCCGTAGGGCGTGAGACCGGCGAGAAGAAGCGCATGTAGAGCGACTCGCTCGACAAGCGTTCGAAGAGGCCGATCAGTGCGTGATCGTCGTCCAGACGGATCGGCCGCAGGTGCACGGTGCCGCCGTCGCTGAGGACGACATCGGATTCCCACTCGGAGGGGTATCGGTCGTCCACCGCGAGCGAGGATAGAGGCACCGTCGGCCGGTGCGAGCCGGAGGCCGGTCGGTGTGGGTGAGGTTCGTTGAGGGCGCAAGGTAGCGTCGGGCGTGGCCGTTCCGCCGTCTTCCCGGGCCGAGGCATCGTCCGGGGAGCCTTCTCGGCCGGTGGTCGGGTCCGACCACGTCACCGGAACGGACGGTTTGACCTCGGCCGAGGTCGCCGAGCGCCAGGCGCGGGGAGAGACGAACGTCGCCGGCGAGCGGACGAGCCGGACCCTCACCGAGATCGTCAGGGCGAACGTCTTCACCCGGTTCAACGCGATTCTCGGCACGATGCTCGCGCTGATCCTGGTGTTCGGATCACCCGCGGACGGGTTGTTCGGGATCGTGCTCGTGGTCAACGCGCTCATCGGCATCGTGCAGGAGTACCGGGCCAAGCGCACCCTCGACCGGCTCGCCGTGCTGAACGCGCCCATCGCGCGGGTCGTGCGGGATGGCGCCGTACGCGAGATCGCGGTGGAGGAGATCGTGCTCGACGATCTCCTCGAGCTGCGTACGGGGGACCAGGTTCCCGCCGACGGTGTCGTGCGCACGTCGGACGGACTCGAGCTGGACGAGTCGTTGCTGACCGGGGAGTCGGACCCGATCCTGAAGCAACCCGACGACTCGGTGCTCTCGGGGGCGATCGTCGTGGCCGGGAGCCGGCCGCGTGCAGGCGACGGCGGTGGGTGGAGCGGCGTATGCGCGTCAGCTCGCGACCGAGGCCCGCCGGTTCACGGTCACCCACTCGGAGCTGGTGGAGGGGATCAACCGGATCCTCATCTACGTGACCTGGGTGCTCGTCGTCATCGGCCCGTTGCTGTTCTTCCGCCAGCTCCAGGACCAGAGCGTCTCGGCGGCGATCACCGGCGCGGTCGCCGGGGTCGTGCTGATGGTCCCGGAGGGGCTGGTGCTGCTGACGAGCATCTCGTTCGGGCTTGCGGCCGTCGTGCTGGCCCGCCGCCGGGTCCTGGTGCAGGAGCTCCCCGCGGTCGAAGGCCTCGCACGCGTCGATGTCGTCTGCCTCGACAAGACGGGCACGCTCACCGAGGGGATCGTCGAGTTCGACCGCATCGAGATCCTCGGCGGTGCCGATGCCGACGTCGTGGCCGCCGCGCTCGGCGCGCTCAATCACGACGAGGGCGGCAACGCGACCCAAGACGCGATCTCCGGTGCGTTCCCCGCGCCGTCCGGCTGGGTCCGCGACGGTTACGTCCCGTTCTCGTCCGGGCGCAAGTGGAGCGGCGCGAGCTACGGCGACCACGGCACCTGGGTGCTGGGCGCGCCGGAGATGGTGTGGCTCGACGCGTCGGACCCGGTGCGTCGGCAGGCCGACGAGATCGCGGCCACTGGCAACCGGGTGCTGCTGTTGGCACGCGCCGACGCGCTCGCGGGTGAACAGCTGCCGCCGAACCTCCGGGCGGAGGCGCTCGTGCTGCTCGAAGAGAAGGTCCGGCCCGACGCCGCCGAGACGCTCCGCTACTTCCATGAGCAGGGCGTCACGCTCAAGGTGATCTCCGGCGACAACCCACGCACCGTCGGCGCGGTGGCGCGCCGCGTGGGCCTGCCCGACGCGGGAGAGCCGTTCGACGCACGCGAGCTGCCCGAGGACATCGACGAGCTGGCCGAAGTGCTCGAGCACCATTCGGTGTTCGGCCGGGTCACGCCGCACCAGAAGCGCGCCATGGTCAAAGCACTGCAATCCCGTGAACACGTGGTCGCGATGACCGGCGACGGCGTGAACGACGCGCTCGCGCTCAAGGACGCCGACATCGGTGTCGCGATGGGTTCGGGTGCCGCCGCCACTCGCGCGGTGGCGCAGCTGGTGTTGCTCGACAGCGAGTTCGCCACCCTCCCGGGTGTCGTCGCCGAGGGGCGGAGGGTGATCGCAAACATCGAGCGGGTCTCGAACCTCTTCCTCACCAAGACGACGTACGCCGCGCTGCTCGCGATCGTCACGGTCATCGTCGGCTGGCCGTACCTGTTCCTGCCCCGGCAGTCCACGATCGTGAACGCCCTGACGATCGGCATCCCGGCCTTCTTCCTTGCCCTGGCACCGAACACGCGGCGATACGTGCCGGGCTTCGTGCGCAGGGTGATGCGGTTCGCGATCCCGGCCGGTCTCATCGTCGGTACCACCGTGGTCATCGCGTACGCGCTCGCCCGCGAGGAGACGGTGGGGACGCGTGAGGCCCGCACGATGACGACCGTCGTGCTGATGGTGCTCGGTCTGTACGTGCTGGTGATGCTCGCCCGGCCGTTCACCCGGTACCGGGCGATCCTCGTGCTCACGATGATCGGGTTGTTCATCGGTGCGCTGGCGATCCCGGCCGTGCGTGACTTCTACGCGCTCGTCACTGCCGCAGCAGGATGTCGTCGCCAGCGGTCTCGCCATCGCGGCCGCCGGTTGTGTTGCGCTCGAGCTGGGCGTACGCGCGGTGATGCGGTGGACTGCGGCACGAGAAGCCGCTACAGCCAGCCCTTCTTCTTGAACTGGATCCACAGGATCAGCGGTTGCGCCCGCCATCGTCGCGAGCGCGATGAAGTATCCGAAGTGCCAGCGCAGCTCGGGCATGAACTTGAAGTTCATCCCGTAGATGCCGGCGATCAGCGTCGACACGAGCAGGATCGCGCCGTAGCTCGACGTCTTCTTCATCACGTCGTTCATCCGGTTCGAGACCACCGCGAGGTGCGCCTCGAGCAGACCGGTGAGCAGGTCCCGTTGCGACTCGATGAGATCGGCGATCCGGAGCGAGTGGTCGTAGACGTCCTGCATCAGGACGATCGAGTCCGGTCCGATCCAGTCGATCTCCCGGCGCAGGAAGGTGGAGATGACCTCGCGCAGCGGCGCCGCGGCCCGGCGGAATCGGACCAGACCGCGGCGGAGAGTGAAGACCTCTTGCGGGATCGCGTCATGGCGCTCGTCGCCGAACACGATCTCCTCGATGTCGTCGAGTCGTTCGTCGACGAGGTCGGTGATGCTGAAGTACGCGTCGACGACCACGTCGAGCAGCGCCCACAGCGCACAGCCGAGGTCGTCGTTGTTGCAGTCGAGTCGAATCCGTTCGAAGCGTCGCTTGACCTCAGCGAAGTCCATCGACCCGACACCATCGAGTGGATTGACGAACCGCGAGGAGCCAGTCCTCGCCGAACACCACGTCGACTTCTTTGACGACAACCTCGTTGTCCTTGACCTCCGCGGCATGCACCGCGACGTGCCAATGATCGCCGAATCGCTCGAGCTTGGTGCGCTGGTTCGCGTTGCGCAGGTCGTCGACCACGAGCGGGTGGATCGGGAGCTGCTCGACGAGGTCGGTCAGCTCCGCGTCCGTGAAGTCGACCACCTCGATGATCAGCAGCGTGCCCGGGCCACCCCGCGCCCGGCCGAGATCGTCCGACGTCACGGGTTCGCTCTCCGAGACGCCGTGCTTGAACCGCCGGGCCTCGATCATGGGCGTCAGCCTACGGCCGTCCGAACCCGGGCTGGTGACCCCGCGCCTACGCGGGTGGTGGCACCACCGGCGCGGTGGTCGGTGATGGCGCGTCGGCGCGGGTACCACGGGCGATCTTCGTGGGAGTCGCCGAGTAGCGCTCGACGTAGCGCTCGCGCTTGTCGGGCACGCCGGGCGAGCTGATGATCCGGAAGTTCTCGACGACGTATCCGGTGTGGCCGGTCTCGATCGTCTTCTGGCTGCCGGCCGGCAAGGTCGGATCGTCGACGTACTGCGGCACGGACGGGATCGTCTCCAGGATGTGCGGACCTTCGGCGTGGCAGGTGCGCCCGCCCTTGTTGCCGTAGAGGGCGATGGTGATCGAGGACGAGCCGGCGTACGCGCGGATGAGCACACCGGAGCTGGAGTCGTTGCGGAACTGGTTGTCGATCGACGGGTAGTTCAACGTCGCTTCGCGACCCATCGGGTAGCGCGAGATGTACAGGGAGTGCACGGTGTGGGTGACGTCCTGGTAGCAACCGAAGAACGACGCGTTGTACAGCGTGGTCGAGACCTGGCTCACGCCACCGCCGACCGAGTCCTCGTACGAGAGGTCACCGGCGATCTGCGGCGCGAGCACGTAGCCCTTCGTCGAGCGTCCGCGGCCCGAGCGTGTTGTTGAGCGAGAAGGTCTCGCCGGGCTGGAGGATCGTCCCGTTGATGACCGACGCCGCCTTCTGGATGTTCTTCACCCGGGGCTGGCCGGGCGTGTACGAGGTCGTGAACGAGCCGACGAGCTCGGTGATGTTGAGCTTCTGCGCCCATTCGTTCGTGCGGGCCGGTTGGGTGTCGACGAGCGCCGCCGCGAACGAGTGGTTTCCTCGTGCGATCTCGCGGCCGACCGCATCGAGGTCCACGAGCTTGCCGACGACCGCGGGGACGATGGAAACGGCGGTGCCGTTGGTCGAGAAGCTCGCGTCCTTCGGCGGGACCTCGAGGAACGAGAGCGACGGGCCGTACTGCGCCCGAAGCGCGGCGGCATCGGAGCGAAGCACGAGTCGCGAGTTGACGACGTCGGCGGAGAGGGTCGCGGCGACCTGCTCCGGCGTCAGCACGAGTGGCGTCATGCCGACCGTCACCGTGACCGGCGCGGCGAGCACGGCGCGCGCGTCGCGAGCCACGCGCTTCACGTCAGCCGCGTCGACTGCGGGCGTGGTCGGACCGATCGGCACGGTGCCGGCGTCGCTCTCCCCATTGGCGAGAGCAGTCAGGACCTGCTCGGCGAGCGACATCACGCTGGATCCCGGTGCCGGACTTCGGGGCGATCTCGACGATGGACGTTCCCTCGAACCGCAATCCGCCGTCCACGAGACCCTTGCCGGTCTGGGTGACCCAACCGTCGAGCACGGCCTCGAGCTCGTCGTCGTCCACCGTGTACACGAACGGGATCGTGTCGTCGCGCAGGCGCCGCAGCATGGTGCCGCTGAGCTGGTCGATGGGGTTGGGGTTCCGACCGGCCTCGCGCGCGGCTCGCAGCGTCGCTCGCTCGTCGACATGGAACCCGAACGCGCTCGGGGCCGCGGTGAGCACCTGCTTGCCTGCGGTCACCCGGACCGGTGTGCTCTCGGTGCGCGCCGCGCTCTGGCGCGAATCGCGGCGTACGCCTCACGTTCGGACATCCCGCTGGCGTCGATGTCGCCGATCCGGACCCCCGGCATGACGGCGCCGTTCTCGAGGATCCGTTCGGTCAGGGTCAAGCCGACGAAGACGAAGAGAATGCCCGACACCGCAAGCAGGATCAGCCCGACGCGTTGGTTGTTCCAGGCGCGTTCCAGCGCCGCGCGACCACGCGGCTCGAGCGGGTGCAAGCGGCGAGCCGGAGCGCGCCGGGGAAATAGGGGTCTCGACGCTCAGAACGGAAGAAATTACCTGGTGGGAGCCCTGATCCTGGCGTCGGGCACAAGGAGGGCGAACCGGCCGGTACGGGGCGGGGCCGGGTACGCTCCGGCCGCTCGCCGCCCGAACGACCACGCCCGAACGACCACGCCGAACGACCCGGAGGTGCCCCGGTGGCTATCGAGAGCCCGTCACGCAACGCCGAAGAGCTCCGGGACATGACCCGGCAATGGCTTCGCGAGGAGCTGCCGGCCGGTTGGATGGAGGCAGTCGACGCCGGGGACGCGGCGACCGTTGCCGCGCTGCGGTCGGGTCTCGACTACTCGAACTGGTGCGTCCGGTTCGGCGAAGCGGGGTACGCCACGCCGACGTGGCCGGCCGAGTACGGCGCCGGCCTCTCGCTCTCGCCCGGCGACGCGCGCTTCGTCAACGAGGTGCTGAACCACTACAAGGTGCCCCGACCGTTCAACATCATCGGGATCGGCATGGGCGGGCCGACGGTCATGGCATGGGGGACCGAGGAGATGAAGCACCGTCTCCTGCGGCCCCTGGCCTGCAACACCGAGATCTGGTGCCAGCTGTTCAGCGAGCCGGGGGCCGGTTCCGACGTCGCGGGGCTGGCGACGCGGGCGGTGCGCGACGGCGATGAGTGGGTCGTCAACGGGCAGAAGGTGTGGACCACGGTCGCGCAGCTCTCGAAGTGGGGAATGTTGCTGTGCCGCACCAACCCGGATGTGCCCAAGCACGGTGGACTGTCGTACTTCGTCGTGGACATGGAGCAGCCGGGCGTCGAGGTCCGGCCGCTCGTGCAGATCACGGGCGACTCCGAGTTCAACGAGGTGTTCTTCAGCGACGCCCGCGTCCGTCACGACTGGATGCTCGGACGCGAGGGCGACGGCTGGAAGGTCGCGATCACGACGCTCATGAACGAGCGGGTCTCGCTCTCCGGCGCGGGATCGATCGGTGGTGACGCGGTCGGCGGGAGCCCGCTCGACCGGTTGCTCGACCGGCACCGGGGGATTGCGGACCCGATCGCCCGGCAACGACTCGCCGGTGCGTACATCGAGAGCCGGTTGATCCGCCTGAACAACCAGCGCGCGGGCGACAAGCGCAAGAGCGGAGCCGAAGCGGGACCGGAAGGTTCCATCACGAAGCTGCAGCAGGCCGAGTTCAACCAGCGGCTGCAGAAGCTCGCGCTGGACCTCGAGGGCGCGGGTGGCGTGGCGTGGGAGGGCGACAACCTCTCCAAGACCGTGCGCGCCGGCCGCGCCCCGTCGATCGATCCGGACGCGTCCGTCGCGTTCGGCTTCCTGCGGGCGCAGGCGAACACGATCGAGGGTGGGACGTCGGACATCATGCGCAACATCCTGGGGGAGCGGGTGCTCGGTCTCCCGAAGGACCCGGACAACTCCCGGGAGCTGCCCTGGAGCGAAGTGCCGCGGTCCAGCTGACCGCAGGGCGCGAGCATCAGCACGTGAATCCGAACCTCGAGCAGTTCCTGCTCGAACGGGGCGCGACCCCGGAGGAGATCCGCCAGGCCGAAGCGGAGGGCTGGCTCACGCTGCTCACGATCGACCGCTCGCTCTTCGAGACGCGGGCGGCGTTCTCCGCGCCAGGAGGTGGCGGAGCAGTCGGGGATCGAGCCCGAGGTGTCGGCGCGGCTTTGGCGGGCGTTGGGGTTCGCGGACGTCCCGGAAGGCGCTCCGGTGTTCAACCAGGAGTCGATCGACGTGCTGCGCACACTGCAGAACCGGGTCGAAGCCTGGTTCGTGCGCCGTGACGACCGTCCGGGAGATCCCATCGAGACGCTCGTGCAACAGGTGCGTGCCCTGAGCGGTGGTTTCGCGCGCGTCGCGGAAGCGCTCAGCGACTCGATCGTCGACTCGGTGGAAGCCGCGCGCCACGGCGGGCTCGATGACGCGACCATCGCCGCGATCTACACCGAGAACCTGGAATGGGACGCACTCTCGAAGCTCTTCGACTACGTGCTCCGGCTGCAGATGCGAGATGCGGTCTGGCGCAAGCTGGCGATCAACGACGTGTCGGCGACGCGACCGACGCTCGCGGTCGGATTCCTCGATCTTGTCGGCTACACCGCGCTGAGTCAGCTGCTCGACGACGACGAGCTCGGCACGCTCGTCTCCCGGTTCGAGGAGCTCACCCACGACACGATCGCGGAGCACGGCGGTCGGTTGGTGAAGACGATTGGCGACGAGGTGATGTTCGTCTCCGAGTCGCCGGCCGTGACCGCTCGGATCGCATTGCGGCTCACCGAGCGGACCGGCGACGATTCGGTGCTGCCCGACGCCCGCGCCGGTCTCGCGTTCGGATCGGTGGTCGCCCGGGAAGGGGACTACTACGGGCCGATCGTCAACCTGGCCCACCGGCTCGTCGAGATCGCGTATCCGGGCACCGTGCTCGCCTCCGAAGAGCTGCACGACGCCATCGAGGACCACCCGTCGTTCACCTGGGGACGGTCCCGGGACCGCAAGATTCGTGACATCGGGCGGGTCGCCACCTGGCCGTTGCGGGCGGGTGACCCGGAGGTCACCGGGTAGCGTTCTGTCACATGAGTGATGCAACGACGCCCCTCCGTCTGCTCTCCGTGCACGCCCACCCCGACGACGAAGCATCGAAGGGTGCGGCCACGGTCGCCAAATACGCCGCCGAGGACATCGGCGGCGTGCTCGTCTGCTGCACCGGCGGGGAAGAGGGCGAGATCCTGAACCCGGCCGCCGACACCCCGGAGACCCGGGCCAACCTGCACGAGGTCCGGATGCAGGAGCTGCGCGACAGCGTCGACGCGATCGGGTACGAGAAGCTCTACATGCTGGGCTATCGCGACTCGGGCATGAAAGACACCGAGGCCAACGCGAACCCGGGCAACTTCCAGAACGCGCCGCTCGATGAAGCCGTCGAGCGCCTCGTCCGCATCGTGCGCGCCGAGCGGCCGCAGGTGATCATCACCTACGGGGACGACAGCAAGTTCTACCCGCACCCGGATCACGTCCGGGTGCACGAGATCTCAGGCCCGGCCTTCGACGCCGCGGGCGACCCGAACGCCTTCCCGGACTCGGGCGAGCCGTGGCAGCCGCTGAAGATGTATTACACGGGTTGGTCGCCCCGGCGGATCCGCGCGCTCAACGACGCGTTCATCGCGCGGGGCGAAGAGAGCCCGTACGCCCAGTGGTTCGAGCGTGATGAGTTCGACGACACGCTCGACGAGCGGTTCACCACGTTCGTCGAGGTTGGCGACTTCCTGCACAAGCGGCGCGAAGCACTGCTGGCGCACCGTACCCAGGTCGATCCCGAGGGGTTCTGGATGCGTCTTCCCGATGATGTCGTGCGCCAGGTCTTCCCGTGGGAGGAGTTCGTGCTCGCACGTTCGTTGGTCGACACCGGAGTGCCGGAGGGCGAGGCGGAGGACGATCTGTTCGCCGGACTCCGGGCCCCCGCGCGCACGTCATGACGAAGTACCTGAGCCAGGAGTGGCTGGACGAGACGCGGGTGCTCGCAGAGGGCCAACCCGAGCGCCCGGGTGCGTCGGCGCAGATGCAGTACGTCGTCACCGGTGGTCCCGACGGTGACCTCAAGTACTACTGGATCTTGCAGGACGGCAAGCTGTTGGAGAGCGCGCTCGGTGACGCACCCGAAGCCGACTTCACGATGACGCTCTCCTACGACGACTCGGTGAAGGTGCAGCGCGGCGAGCTCGACGCGAACGCCGCGTTCATGCAGGGCCGGATGAAGGTCGCGGGGAACATGGCCAAGCTCATGCAGCTCCTCCCCCTCACGAACTCCCCCGAGTACAAGGCGCTCCAAGCCGAGATCCGCCCCATCACCGACTTCTGACCGCCCACTCCGCTTCCCCGCACCTCCCCCAACAGATTCCCTGCGGGTGGGAGGTCAGGTAGCGGCGAAGAAGGTGGTGAGGGCGGCGACGACGGCGTCGGGGTGTTCGAAGGGGCCCATGTGCGTCGCGTCGGGGATCTCGACGAGACGGCCACCCGGGACATGGGCGATCGCCCGCTCGGCCTCGCGGGGGGCGAGTCGATGTCGTGCTCGAACGCCACGGCGAGGCACGGCACCGAGATCCGTTCCCACCGCGCGACTTCGTCGACCCGTCGGGTCCACGCCACCGCTGCCTCCCACTGGCCGAGCCGGCCGGGATTGCCCCACGGCGGATCCGCGCCGAAGAGCTCCGCGAACACCCGCACCACGTCGTTGTCCTGCACCTTCGCGCGCGGCAGGTACACGAGGAGCTCCATCAGACCCTGGTAGCGGGGGAGCGGAACGTCGAGCGCCGCGAGGTCGCGCCCGTATTCGCACTCGACCTTCTCCCACTCGGTCGACGCGTTGAGGCCGGCCATGCACACCGCGGCTCGCACGAGATCGGGCCGATCGGACGCGAGCACCTCGGTGATCCAGGACCCGAGTGAGTACCCGACGACGCGGCACGGCGCGAGGTCCAGGTGCTCGATGAGTCCCGCGGCGTCGTCCGCCATCTCCCCGACCGTGTACGGAGCGGGCGGCGCGTCCGACGGCTCCATGCCGCGGTTGTCGAACGTGACCACCCGGTACCCGGCGGCGACGAGACCCGGGAGGATCGAGAGCTCCCACGTGTACGCAGGCTGCGAGAGCCCGCACACCAGGAGCACGGGCTCACCGTCGGTCGGACCATGCAGGTCGAACGCGAGCCGGACCCCGTTGACCGTCGCGTCGGGCATGGGACCGGTCAGCTGCCGGCGCGCTGCAGGTCCCGCAGCTCCCGGTAGGAGACCAAGGTGGCTCCGGCTCGTTCCACCAAGCCGCGCAGCGTCGGATCGGTGCACAGCGCCGCGTGATCCTCGACCCGACCGGGCCAGTCCGGATGTGACGCCCGCAGCTCGTCGGTGTCGACCGCGGGGTGGAAGTAGATCTCGGTCACGCCCGGCCGCAGATCCTCCAGCGCGCGTTCGACGGCTCGCCGTGAGCCGACGTGCGTGTAGACGAAGTGGTCGGTGAAGACGACGCCCTCTTCGGCGGCGAGCCGGCGGAACGGGAACCCGACGCGCGCTTCGGTGCTCCCGCCGGCCATGCGCAACGGGAGCTGGAAGTCGACGGCCAGCTCGAGGTACACGTCGAAGAACTCGGGCTTCAGCTGCATCGTCCCCATGTGGCTGTCCAGGTGGGTGACGTCGAAGCCCCAGAAGATCGCCCGCTCGATCTGTGCCCGGCACTCCTTGCGCACCTCGTCGAGATCGGCGTGGTCCCAGACGTCCTCGAGCGTCCGGGGGAACCCGCCGTCCCCGTCGAACAGGCTCGGCGAATGCGTGATCGGGCCCCACCGGTAGGTCTCCCACTCCGCGTTCAGCGTGAGGTGCACGCCGACGTCTTCGCCCCGGTACTGCGCCGCCGCGTCACGCGCCCACGGGCACGGCACCATCAGCGTCGCGTTCGTGGCGACGCCCTGGCGGAGTGCTTCGTACACCGCGACGTTGGCCGAGCGGGAGGAGCCGAGGTCGTCGCAGTTGACGATGAGCAGCTTGGCGTCGGCCGGATAGCCGAGGCGTTCGGCAAGGATGGTCACGGCGTGCAGGCTACCGGTCGGCTCGGTTCGCGTCACCGCGGTGAGCGCCGAGACGTTCAGGCGGCGACGGGCCGGGCGCGAGCCACGATCGCGGCCGTGTCGACCCCGGACGGCAGCGCGCCGTACGCCGCCGACCGCACCTCGGGATCGAGCCGGGACGCGCAGTAGGCGTCCGCGACCGCCGCGCTCCCGGTGCGGATCAGCAGCGAGGCCTGGAGCGCGAGCGCCATGGCCTCGACGATCCGCCGGGCCCGTGCTTCGAGGTCGTCCGCATCCGAGAGCATCGCGTCGAGGCGCAGGCAATGGGCATCGAACCGAGGATCGTTGCCCTGGGCGGCGAGCACCTCCTCGCGGAAGGCGTCGACGGACTCCGGCGACCGGCCCATCGCTCGCAGCACGTCGAGGCAGATGACGTTGCCGGATCCTTCCCAGATCCCGTTCAACGGCGACTCCCGGAACAGCCGCGGCATGATCGACTCCTCCACGTAGCCGTTCCCGCCGAGGCACTCGAGCGCCTCCGCGGCGAGGCCCGGATGCCGCTTGCACACCCAGTACTTGCCGACCGCCGTCGCGAGCCGCGCGAACGCCACCTCGTGGGGGTCGGCGTCCGGGCGATCCGTCGCGTCGTATGCGGCGGCGAGCCGGATCGCCAGGGTGGTGGCCGCTTCGCTCTCGACGGCGAGGTCTGCGAGCACGTTGCGCATCAACGGTTGATCGATCAGCGTTCGCCCGAACGCGGTGCGGTGCGCGGCATGATGCGTGGCCTGGGCGACGGCTTGGCGCATTCCGGATGAGGCACCGAGCACGCAGTCGAGGCGGGTGTGGTTCACCATCTCGATGATCGTGGGGACGCCGCGACCCTCGTCGCCGACCAGCCATCCGTCGGCGCGGTCGAGCTCGATCTCGCTCGAGGCGTTGGACCGGTTGCCGAGCTTCTCCTTCAGCCGCTGGATGGTGATTCCGTTGATCGTCCCGTCGTCGCGCCGGCGCGGCACGAAGAAGCACGAGAGGCCGTGCGGTGCTTGCGCGAGCATCAGGAACGCGTCGCTCATTGGCGCCGAGCAGAACCACTTGTGGCCCGTGAGCCGGTACGGCCGGCCGGAGCCGGTTCCGTTGACGGGCACCGCGCGTCGTGGTGTTCGCCGCGCACGTCCGAGCCGCCCTGCTTCTCCGTCATCGCCATGCCCGCGATCGCGGCGTCCTTCTGCGCGGCCGGGACGGGTCGGGGGTCGTAGCTCGGGTTGGTGAGGCGCGGTTCCCAGACCGCGGCGAGGCTCGGCTCGGCCCGCAGCGCCGGAACGATGGCGTAGGTCATGGACACCGGGCATCCGTGACCGGCTTCGACCTGGCTCCAGACGATGAACCCCGCGGCGCGAGCGACGTGACCGCCCGGCTGCGGGTCGCGCCAAGGGCTCCCGTGCAGGCCGTGTCCGAGCGCGACGCGCATGAGCTCGGTGTACGCCGGGTGGTACTCGATCTCGTCGACGCGATGACCGAACCGATCGTGGGTGTGCAGCACCGGTGGGTGCTCGTTCGCCTGGAACCCCCACCGGATGCTCTCGGGCGAACCGGCCGACGTGCCGAGCGCGTGGAGCTGGTCGACCGACCATGCCGCCCCATGACGCGTCACCGCCTCCGTCAGCGCGGCATCCGCGGCGAAGACGTCGTAGTCCTCGAGTGGTGGCGGCTGGTTCAGGACCTCGTGCGTGGGCACGACGGTGCGCCGATCAGACCCGCTCGATGATGGTGCCGGTACCGAGCCCACCACCGCAGCACATCGTGATGAGCCCGAAGGTGCCGTCGGTGCGCTCGAGCTCGTGGAGCGCGGTCGTCACGAGGCGGGCCCCGGTCGCGCCCACCGGGTGACCGAGGGCGATCGCCCCGCCGTTCGGATTCACCTTCTCCATGTCCGGCTTCAGCTCGCGCTCCCACGCCAGGACGACGGACGCGAACGCTTCGTTGATCTCCACGGTGTCGATGTCGGCCATGCCCAGGCCCGGTGCGCTCGAGCAGCCGGCGGGTGGCATCGATCGGACCGGTGAGCATGAGGACCGGGTCGACCCCGACGAGGCACTGGTCGACGATCCGCGCTCGCGGCGTCAGCCCGAGCTCCTGCGCCTTCGCCGCGGTCATGAGCAGCACCGCGGCGGCACCGTCGGTGATCTGCGACGACGAGCCCGCGGTGTGCACGCCGTCTTCGCGCCCGACGGGCTTGAGCTTGGCCAACGCCTCGAGCGACGTCTCCCGCAGCCCCTCATCGCGCGCGACCTCGTGGGTCGAGCCGGTGGGCTTGCCGTCCTCGCCCACGTCCGGCGCGTCGACCGGCAGCACTTCGCGCTCGAAGCGACCCTCGGCCCACGCCCGCTGCGCTCGCGTCTGCGACTCGAGCCCGAACCGGTCGCAGTCCTCGCGGGTCACCCCCCACTTGTCGGCGATCCGTTCCGCGCCTTCGAACTGCGACGTCACCTCGTACTGCGCGAAGTACGACTTCGGGGTCGGCCGACCGAAGTCGCCGCGCACCGCCGCGCCGAGCGGGACCCGACTCATGCTCTCCACTCCGCAGCTCAGCGCGACCTCGACCGCGCCGGCCTTGATCAGCGACGTGGCCAGGTTCGTCGCCTGCTGCGACGAGCCACACTGGGCGTCGACCGTGGTGGCCGCGACCTCCAGTGGCATGCCGGCGGCGAGCCACGCCGTGCGGGCGATGTTGAACGTCTGCTCACCGACCTGGCTCACGCAGCCGCCGACGAGCTGGCCGACCTCATGAGGGTCGATGCCGGAACGCTCGATCGCGCCGGTCTGCACGTGACCGAGGAGATCGGCGGGGTGCACCGTGGACAGGCCGCCGTTGCGGCGCCCGAGCGGCGAGCGGACCGCTTCGACAATGACGACATCGGTGTCAGCGAGCGGAGCCACGGGTCCTCCAGGTGGTTCGGTGTGCGCAGGGGAATCGGCGCCGAAGTCGGCGCTCGAGGATCGTACCGCTCCTCTTGCGACGCTCCGTAGGGCAGAGTGGGTCGGTGCATCGGCAGGGCTGGAGGTCGTGATGCGTCCCGTGTTGATTGCTGCAGGTCTCTCGCTGACGTTGGCGCTCGTGAGCTGCGGCGGTGACGACGGCGACACCGCGACGACGAAGACCAGTACGTCCAACACCACATCCACGACGTCGACACCGAGCAGCGTCGACCACCACCATGACGGCGCCCTGCCCCTTCAGCGGGGCGACGACTCCGCAACAGAGCACGTTGGCTTCCGAGGTGAAGTACCTCACGAACGTCACGGCCGTGGCGCATGGGTGCGTCGACGTCCTCACGTTCGACTTCCGAGGCACGCGCGTCGGTCGCGCCCAGCTACCAGATCTCCTATGAGCCCGGACCGTTCCTCAACACCGCGGGCCAGGAAGTCCGACCGGCCTGGCCGCGCGTTCCTCAAGGTCCGGTTCGAGCCCGCGTGGATCGTGGACTTCAATCAGAACGGCGCGCCGCTCACGTACCCGGGCCCGCACGAGATCACCCCGAGCGGTACGAACGTCGTGCGTGGGCTCGCGCTCTTCGACGCGAGCGAAGCGGTGGTGGGGTGGGTCGTCGGCATCGATGGGCAACGTCCGTTCCGAGTCGAGGCGACGGCGGGCAAAGTCGTCGTCACGCTCGGCCCGTAGCCCGAGCCAACGAGTCAGCCGTCGGGACCGGTCAGGCGCGCAGGATCACCTTGCCGAACGTGGCGTCCGATTCGACCAGGGCGTAGGCGTCCGCGGCTTCCTCGAGCGGGAAGATGCGGTCGACGACCGGTTGCAGCCGGCCGCTCTCGAGCAGCGGGAGCACTTCGTCCACGAACGCGGCGGTCGCGGCGGCCTTCTCGGCGATCGACCGGGCGCGCAGCACCGTGCCGTGCAGCGCGAGTCGCTTGCCCATCAGCTTCAGCAGCGGAAGGTCCGTGGAACCACCGGCCAGCGTGCCGACGATCACGATGCGTCCCCACACCGCGGCGCATTCGAGATCCACGGCGACGTACGGCCCGCCCACCAGGTCGACGATGACGTTCGGCGCACCCCCCGCGACCGCGACCGCGGCGGCCAGCGCGTCGACGTCGAGCGGCGACTCGGCCTTCACGGCGTGGTCGAGTCCGAGCTCGCGGGCTTGATCGAGCTTGGCCTGGGTGCGCGCCGGTGCCGGTGACGGTGCAGCCGAAGGCCTGCGCGAGCTGCAGCACCGCGGTCCCGACCCCGGATCCCACCGCGTGGACCAGCACGTGCTCACCGGGCCGGAGCCCGGCGCGGGTGCGCATCGCATCGTGCGCGGTGACGAAGACCTCCGGGATCCCACCCGCGTCGACGAGGTCGAGGCGCTCGGGGACCGGGGCGCACTGAACGGCCGGGACCACGAGCTCCTCGGCCTGCGCGCCGCCGCCGACGATCCCGAAGACCGCGTCTCCGGTCGCGAGCCCCGTCACACCCTCACCGAGCGCGGTGATCGTGCCGGAGAACTCCATGCCGGGAATGTCCGGTCGGCACACCGGGCGGCGCCGGGTAGAAGCCGAGTCGCTGCATCAGGTCGGCCCGGTTCAGGCCGGCGCCGTGCACCCGCACCTGCACTTCACCCGGTCTCGGCTCCGGCGAGGGCCGCTCCTCGATCGCGATGGCACCGTCACCGGGAAACACGACTGCACGCATGGCGGCGACGCTACCGCCACCGCCTCGGGCGGCGCGGGTAGGTTGACTCCCGATGGTGGAGCTCACGTTCGTCGACGATGAGGGCGAGCGCGTCGAGCTGGATGCAGACGAGTCGGCTGCGCTCCTCGAGATCACCGGCGGCTTGGAAGCGGCCACCGTGTCGGCCTGCCCGGATTGCCGGAGCCGGGTGATCGCGGTCGTCGCGCTGATCGACCTGCTCGACGCGGCGCCCCCGCATCCGCGGGGTGGTGACCTGGCCGGCCTGGCCGATGACGCGCCGACGCTGCACCTCTACGTGGTGGACGGGCTGGCCCGCTGCGATCACCGGGCCTGGCTCGATCCGGGCCACGAGGAGTGGATCGACGCGGTCTCTCCGGCCGGTCCCGCGCCGCGGCGCCCCTAGGCCGTCAGAGCGCGACAGGCGTCGCCCGACGCCCGGTCCGGCGGCCGTCAGGTCGTGACGTCGAACAGCGCCATGTCGGCTTCGAGGCCGAGGCGGAGCTGCTCGGCCAGCGCGCCGCGGATGTTCTGGCGGGTCTTCGCGAACGGTCCGGGGTGCACGGTCTCGGCGAGCTGCGCGGCGACGGCTCGGGCGCGGCCGTCGACCGCGTCCAGGCGCGACGACCTCGTCCAGGAAGCCGGCGGCGACGGCTTCGGTCGGCGAGCACAGATCGCGCGTGCTGCACGCAGCGGGTGAACCAGGCCTTGGCCAACCGATCGCGGCACAGCTCGACACCGAAGGTCGGGACCGGCATCCCGATCGCGACCTCGTTGAGCCCGAGCTTGTAGTTGCCGTCGGCGCCGACCCGGTAGTCCGCGGTCGTGGTCAGGATGCCGCCCATCGCGAGCGCGTGGCCCGGTGACCCCGAGCACGACCGGGATCGGGAACGTGTAGATGCGCAGCCCGAGTCGCGCCCCGCCGGCGAGCAGCCGGCGCGCATCGTCGATGTCGCCCGTCATGACGCTGAGGTCGAAGCCGGCCGAGAACTTGCCCTCGCGACCGATCGAGTGCCACCGCCTTCGCCGACGACTCGGCGTCGTCGAGCGCGGCGTTGAGCCCGTCGAGCGCGGCGAACGACAGTGCGTTCGCCTTGCCGTCGTCGAAGGTGATGACAGCGATGTCGCCGTCGAGCGCCAGGGTCACGAGATCAGCCATGCGCGCACGGTACCCGGCCCGCTCGGACGCCCATCGAAATGCCCGAGTACCGCGGGATGCCGGGCTGGGCCAGACTCTCGCGATGAACGACCAGAGCTACGGGCCGCCGAGCGACCGGGTCACGCTGCGCCGGGGCGCGCAGCGCGCCGCGTACGACCCCGCGATCGTGCGGGAGATCCTCGACGCCGGGCTGGTGGCCCACGTCGGTGTTCCCACTCCGGACGGGCCCGATCGTGCTGCCGATGGCGTACGGCCGCACCGACGACACCATCTACCTGCACGGTTCCGCGGCGAACTCGATGTTGCGGAACGCGCGCGAAGACCGAGATCTGCGTCACGGTGACGCTGGTCGATGGCCTCGTGTTCGCCCGCTCGCCGTTCCACAACTCGATGAACTACCGCTCGGTCGTGATCCGGGGAGTCGCCCGCCCCGTCGACGACGCGGCGGAGCACGTCGACGCGCTGCGGATCATCAGCGACCACGTGGTCGCGAACTGGGACCACGGGCGGCCGCCGACCGCGACGGAGATCCGCAAGACGATGGTGGTCGCGCTCCCGCTCGACGAGGCGTCGGCGAAGGTGCGCAGAGGAGATCCGATCGACGAGCCGGACGACCTGGCCGGGCCCCACTGGGGCGGGACCGTCGCGCTGCGGCAGCCTGGAGCACGAGCCCCGGGACGCGGCGGATCTCCGGGCCGGGATCGCCGATCCCGTCGTCGATCGCCCGCGCGTTCGGGCCGCGAGCCGATCTGATCGGCGGCCGACGCGGCGACGCGCGCATCCTGGGTTACGTTCCCGACGATGACGATCGAAGCCGAGCTCGAGTCCGTGCTCCGAGCCGCCGCGACCGAGCATCGCGTCCCGGGAGCGGTCGCCGGGCTGCTGATCGGCGACGAGACGTACACCGCCGTGCACGGCGTCGCCAACGCCGAGTTCCCGACTCCGGTGACGCCGGCATCGATGTCGCAGGTGGCGTCGATCACGAAGACGTTCACGTCCGCCGCGGTCATGCTGCTGGTGCAAGAAGGTCGGGTGCGCCTCGAGGATCCGGTGGCGCGCCACCTCCCGGACCTCGGACCGGCGACGGGACTCGACTTCGACACGATCACCGTCGAGCACCTGCTCAGCCATCAGGCCGGCTTCGACGGCGACTACCTCTTCGTCGAAGGGAGCGACGACCTGGCCGCGTTGCGAGCACGCCCGCCGCCTGTTCGCGCCGGGCGAGGACTACTCCTACAACAACGCGGGCTTCTCGATCTGCGGCGCGCTGATCGAGGCGCTCAGCGGCCAGAGCTTCGCGTCGTTCGTCCGCGAGCGCCTCCTGCTCCCGCTCGGGATGACCGCGGCGGCGTTCACCGCGGACGAAGCGATCACCTATCCCGTGCTGGCGCCCCACGTGGTGTTGGGAGAGCGAGGCGTACGTGCTCCGCGGGGTGGGTTGGCAGCCGGGTTGGGAGCTCTCGGCCCTCGACCGCGCGGCCGGCGGCCTCATCGCCTCGGTCGAGCATCTGCTCACCTGGTGTCGCTTCCAGCGCACCGGCACCGCGCTCGACGGCACGGTGATCCTGACCCCCGAGAGCCTGGAACGACTGCACACCCCGGTGGTCACCGCGGACCTCACCGAGTCCGTCGCTCTCGACTGGTCCGTGCTCGATCACGACGGGGTGCACGTCGATCGGTCACGGCGGGGTCACGGTGGGCTACATCAGCGACCTGGTCGTCGTTCCGGAACGCGACTTCGCGTTCGTCGGGCTCACGAACGCGACGAACGGAGCGTCGGTGAACCAAGCGGTGCGCCGCTGGGCGTTCGAGCGCTTCGCCGGGATCCGCGAGACGGATCCCGTACCCGACCCGTCGTTGACGATCGATGTGGACCGGCTCGACCGGCCGGTACCTCTACCCGTTCGCCGCGCTCTCGATCGCGCCGGGCGAGGCGCCGAACACGATCGTGGTGACCCCGTCGGCCCGCGAGGACACCGACGGCTGGAAGCCCCCACCCGACCCGCCGGTCACGCTGGGGTTCTTCGCCCCGGACCAGGCGGTCACCCTCGACGCGCACGGGCCCGGCCGAGGTCGCCCGCTTCGATGCCGGCGGCGCGGACCGAGCGGAGTGGGTGCTCTGGAGCGGGCGGCGCTCGCCCCGCATCGACTGAAGCGCAGACCGCCCGGGCGCAGACCGCCGGCGCTCAGACCCCGAGCAACCAGGAGCGTGTCGAACGACTCGTCGCAGGCACTCCACGAACGCGTCCGGATCGGTGATCGCCGTGGGGTCCGAATGGATGCCGAAGCAGAGGTCGCCGCAGTACGAGAGCGCGGTCACGTTCAGCGCACACCCGCTGCGGGGCCCCATCGGGTAGCTCGCCACGATGCCGGCACCGCCGAGGTAGAGCTCGATCGGGCTGCCGCGGAGGTTCGAGGTCGCGAAGTCGGTCGTGCGGGTCTGGCTGCGCAGCAAGCCGACGATGAGGGAGGTGGGGAGCCCGGCCGCGAGTGCGGCGAAGCCGTCCGCGGCCGAGAGCGCCGGTTCGTGGCGCAGGTTCGTGATGCGGTCCCGCACCTGGTTGAAGCGCGGCGACCGGCTCCTTGGGCGTGATCGGCACGATGACCCGGGTCGGGACGAACTGGTTGCCCTCGGCGTTGTCGCCGTTGCGGGTGCTGACGGCCATCGCCATGCGGAGATCCTCGACGGGCGTGCCGAGCCGGTCGTGGTAGAGACCGAGCGCGCCGGACACGCCGGTGACGAAGATGTCGTTGATGGTGCCGCCCAGCGCGTGGGCGGCCGAGCGGCAGTCCTCGAGACTGACCGTGAACACGTCGTAGCGACGCCCGAGAGAGCGCGTCGGCCAGCAACGGTGAACGCGGGCCGCCGCCGACCAGCACCTGGCGCCGCAGCGACCCGACCAGACCCACCGCGTCCTGCATCCGGCGCGGCGCCGCGGTGGGATGCAGCGCGATGTCCGCGCCGGCGCTGATGCCGCGGCGAGCGAGATCGAAGTTGTGCGCGACGGCGTAGTCCATCGCATCGCGCAGCACGCCGAGCGGCGAGTCGCGGGTGAGCGGATCGTCCAGCACCTCGTGCAGCTGCCGGCCCTTCTCCTCCTCGTCGATCGCCCGCACGGTGTCGTGGATCGTCGGCTCGGGGTCGCGCTCGAAGTCCACGAGGCTGAGCGAGAGCTTCAAGCCACCGACCCCGTCGGTGACCGTGTGATGGACCCGCTGGAGGAGCGCGGCCCGCCCGTCCGCCATGCCCTCGATCAGCGTGAACTCCCAGAGCGGCCGGGAGCGGTCGAGGGGTGGGGCGGAGATCGATGCGGCGAGGTCCAGCAGGTCACGCAGCGTCCCCGGCTCCGGCAGCGCGACGCGCCGGAGGTGGTAGCTGAGGTCCAGCGTCGGATCCGGGCGCCACTCGGGCGGCGCGAGGCGCAGCGGCGGCGAGACCACCCGCTCGGCGAGCCGGGGGAGCGAGATCAGCGCCTGCTCCACCTTGTCCCGCAGCCGGTCGACGTCCGGCATGCCGTCGAGCAGCGTGAGGTTCGAGAAGTCCGAGCGGAGCGCGGGGTCCTTCTCCGCCGCCCACATGATCGCCTCGCTCGGCGACATCCGAGCCATCAGGAGCCTCCTCGGTCAACGGGCGATCTTCGTGCGCTTGAACTCGTTGAGTCGCGTCCAGTCGAGCAGGTCGAGCGCGCGGATCAGGTCGTCGCCGCGACCCCGTTCCATGAAGCGGATGAAGACGGCTTCCTCGCCTTCGCAGTAGGTGGGGACGCCGAAGACCGACCAGCGCTCGACGCCTTCCATGTGCTCCGCCGCGAGCGTCTTGAGCGGACGACCGCTCCACACCTCGGCCTTCACCGCGTCGACGTCCAGACCGACGCGCGCGATCGCCTCCTCGAGCACGTCCTCGTGGCCGAGCTTCTTGCCGTGGTCGTGCCGCTGCGCGAACAGCTCGACGTGGGCCTCGAGGAACTTCTCGGGGAACGCATCCCGCACCGCGATGCCGTAGAGCAGCGCGGTGGTGCCGGTGCCCCAATCGCTCGGGTCGCGTTCCCAGACCGGGAGTCTCGCCCTCTTCGACGTGCGCCTGGTCGAGCGAGAACGGGAGGAAGCGCACGTCGAGGTCGGCACCGTTCTCGAGGGCGTTGATCACCGCCTCGTGACCATTGCGGGCGAACGGGCAGCGGTAGTCGAACGTGGCAACGATCTCTCGGGGCACGGGAATCCTCCGGGGTGCAGTGCGGTTCCGATGCTAACCCCGGCCCTGCCGCTCATCTTCCCGAGGACGTCGAACCAGTGCCGGGCGACCCGGCCGAGTGCGATGCCCACCATCGCACCGGCGATGACGTCCGATGCGTGGTGCATCCGCACGTAGACGCGGCTGCCCGGCCACCACCGTCGCGATGGCGAACCAGAAGGCATCGCCGTGGCCGGTGTGCGCGAGCACGGAGGCGGCGGTGAACGCCGCGGTCGCATGGCCGGACGGGAACGACGACGTGATCGGCCGGCGCATGCCGTAGGGGAGTGGACCCTCGGCGATCTCGGGCTCGGGCCGCACCCGGCGGAACGCCGACTTGATCAGCCCGTTCGTGAGCCCCGACTCGACGCCCATCGTGATCCCGAACTTCGCCGCGAACTCGAGATCGCCCCGGCGCAGCGCGCGGATCCCACCGATGCCGAACCAGAGCAGGCTGTGATCCGCCGCGCTCGAGAGCGTGTACATCGCCGCGGTCGAGGACCGGGTTGCGGATCCTCTCGAGGGCTCGATCGACGGCCGCGTCGAACGCCTGGACCGCGGGGAGCTCCTCGGGATTCGGGATCCGCCACGCGGTCGGCCATCGGACGCGGCGCGCCTACGCGGAGGTGGTGGCCAGGGGAAGCGCCGGCTCGATGACCGTGCCGGGACCGTGCAGCTCCGCCGCGAGGGCGGGATCGCCGCCGAAGGCCGGGCAGTACGCCTGGTACGAGCAGTAGTTGCACAACGGTCCGGTGTTCGGACGGAAGTCGTCCCGCGCACAGGCAGATTCGATCGCGTTCCAGAGCGCCTGCGACTTGCGGGCGACGCCGGTGACCGACTGCTCCGACGGCACCGCGATGATCGCTTCCGGCTTGAGCAGGTAGAAGAGCTGCACGCGCACCGGACGCTTGCCGAGCACCTGCTCGACCATGAGCGCGTACATGTGGACGCCGGCCAGCCGTTGCAGCTCATGGCGTTCGCCGGGAACCGAGCCGGTCTTGTAGTCCGTGATGACGAGCTCACCGTCGTCGTCCAGCTCGAGCCGGTCGATCACGCCACGGAGCTGCAGGTTCCCGACGGTCGCGCTGAGCCGCAGCTCCATGCCGATGGCACGCACGCGCGTCGGGTCCTCGAGCTCGAAGTAGCGGTGCACGAGCACCGCGGCCTCGCTCGTGGAAGGCGTCCCACTCGGCCTCGGTGAGCTCCAGCCCGGCGAACTCCGGGTGCTCCGCGAGCTCGGCCCGCGCCCGGGCCAGATCGTCGAGTGCCGCGGCGATCGTGCGGGTCGGCGCATCCCGGAGCATCAGCAGCTCGAGTGCCCGGTGCACGAGGGTGCCCTTGCTGGCCGGCGCGGACGGGGCCTGGGGGAGCCGATCGAGGTACGAGAACTTGAACGCGAGCGGGCAGCTCTTGAACGCCCCGAAGGCGCTCGGCGACAGTCCCCTCGGCATTCCTACTCCCATGCGCCCGAGGGTACTCACGGGGTGGGACAGCGTCGGGGGACCGAGGGTTGCTATTTCTCCGCCCAGGTGCCAATCTCCCCTGACCTTATTGGGCGGTTTGTGGCTTTAGGGCTACTTCAGAGTTGGGCACCCGGCGAGCCGGCCGGGAGGCGGGGAGCTCCGAAGCGTGGACGGGCGGCGCAGGCGGGTCGGATCGAGTCGGGGCGGCGCGGGCTTCGGCCTGCTCGTCGCGTTGGTCGTGACCGGGGCGCTGCTGCTCCCCGGCGCCGGCGTTCGCCACGTCGGACACCCGCACGCTCTACAACCGGACGACCCTGTCGGTGGCCTCCGGCGCACGGCTGCGACCTGAAGGACGCGCGCCTGACCGAGACGCCGGTCAAGGTGCGCCAGGACTTCCGCTGCGTCCCCGGACGTGCGGCGGCGACACCGGTTCCCGCCGCCCGCCGCTCCCGCCACGATCACGATGAACAACGGCGACACGCTCACCGTGCTCTCGGGCGATGGGTGCAGCCTGAAGGCCGGCCGCCCGGACGGGCGCGGTCGCCGGAGGTTCGACGCGACGTCACCTGTGTGATCAAGGGCAGCGAGCCGCTGGTCGTGTCGCCCCCGCCCGAGGTGCCGGCGACCCCGCCGAGATCGGTGACCGGCGGAGCGACCTGGAAGAGCGTCTGGGCCGACGAGTTCACCGGGACGGCAGTCGACGACGACGAAGTGGAACGTGGCCGACAACGCGAACTTCGGCAGCTGCGAACCGCGAGGACCAGTGCTACCAGGCCGGGAACACCACGGTCGCGGACGGGCGGTTGCAGTTCACCGGCGCGCCGCCAGACCGTGACCGGCTGCGGACGCAATCCACACGGCGGCTCGTACTACTACTTCACCTCCGGCATGGTGACGACGCGACAGCAGCAGGGTCCGCTGAAGATGAAGTTCCGGCGCGGCTACGCCGAGGTCCAGATGCGCACACCGCGCGGGAACCTCTACTGGCCCGCGTTCTGGCTCGTGAGTGCCGCCGATGGGTCGAGCCCGCCGTGGCCGGCGTACGGCGAGATCGACGTGGCGGAGATCTACGGCTCGCGTCCGGACGTCAGCGAGAGCAACTTCTACCGCACGGGCGGAAGCATCGGCGGCAGGCGCCACAACGTCGACGCACCGCGCACGAGCTCCGCCGGTGTCGACATCAACCCGCCGCATCGGTTGGTGAGCGGCGCGACGAACGGTTGGCACCGGTACGGCATCAAGTGGAGTGCCAACCGATTGGACTGGTACGTCGACGGCGTCGCAGGTGCGCAGCTACACCGCGTCGACGAAGGCTGATCGCAAGGCGCTCGGCTACGAGAAGAGCATCATGTTGAACCTCGCGATCGGCGGGACGGGACCGCGTGGTGCCGGTCGCGGCTACACGGGTGGCGAGTCCAACGGGACGTACAGCAACGGCAACCTCTCCGCGGACATTCCGGGCGTGATGGAAGTCGACTACGTGAGGGTCTGGCAGCCGTAGCGACACCCACAGCGTCAGCGGTCACCACGGATCGCCGGATGTCGGCGCACGCGCGGTCGCGCGATGCCACGCAGTGCGTTGCACGGTCCGGTGCAAACCGAGCACGCCGGTTTCACAGCCGCCAGAATCGGGGACCGTCGCGAACAGTTCCCGTCTTCTCACTGGAGAGGCGTGGCGGCCCGCGGCCGCTCGACAGACACATGGATGTACGCAAGGGACAACGGAATGTCCACCTGGAATCGCGTCGGCGGCGACGCGCGGCAATCGTCATTGCGTCGGTGCTCGTGCTCGGTGCGTCACTGCTGACCGCGTTCGCCCCCGCGGACCAAGCTGATGCCGCGGCAAGTCGCGCGGCTGATCTCCAACGGCGGCCGCATCTCGATCATCTCTGCCGACGGATGCAGCTTGAAGCCCGTGAGGCTCTCGACCGCGCCGGTGAAGACCCGGCGCGACTACCAGTGCGTGACGAAGAGCGCGGCACCGTCGACGGCAACGAGCGGGACCGTCAAGCTCTCGAACGGCGACCTGTTCTCCGTCGTCGCGTCCGGCGGGTGCGCGTTGAAGGTGAAGCGCCTCACGACCCTCCCGGCGCGCTACCGGCGCGACGTGCAATGCGTGCTCAAGGGCGTGGTCGCGCCGCCGCCGGGCAACGGACCCACCGGCCCGCCGCCCACCTCACCTCCGTCCGGTCAACCACCCGCTTCCGTGACCGGCGGCGCGACGTGGCGTGGCATCTGGTCGGATGACTTCTCGGGCACCGCGGTCGACGCGACGAAGTGGAACGTCCCGAACAGCTCGAACTTCGGCAGCGGCAACAACGAGGACGAGTGCTACCTGGGCGCCAACGTCACGGTGGCCGGCGGCACGCTGCGGCTCACCGGCCGGCGCCAGACCGTGACGGGCTGCGGATCGAACCCGGACGGCGGCAGCTCGTACTACTTCACGAGTGGCATGGTCACGAGCCGGGCCCAGGGTGGGTCGCTCAAGATGAAGTTCCGCCAGGGGTACCTCGAGGCCCAGATGCGGGTGCCGCGCGGCAACATCTACTGGCCGGCGTTCTGGCTGGCGGGTGCCGGCGACGGATCGAGCCCGGGCTGGCCGGCCTACGGCGAGGTCGACATCACCGAGATCTACGGCAGCCGCCCGGATGTCAGCGAGAGCAACTTCCACCGGACGGGCGGCAACATCGGGTCCCGCAACCACAACGTCACGAGCCCGCCCTCGAGTGCGACCGGCGTGAACGTCAACCCGCCGAACCCCTTCGTCACCGGCGGGACCAACGGCTGGCACCGCTACGGCATCAAGTGGTCCGCCAACCGGCTGGACTGGTTCATCGACGGGGTGCTGGTCCGGAGCTACACCGGCTCGTCGGCCAATGACACGTCGGCCCTCGGGTACGAGAAGAGCATCATCTTGAACCTCGCCATGGGCGGCGACGGACCCCGCTATCCCGACCACGGCTTCACCGGCCAGGAGTCCGGTGCGGGCTACAGCAACGGCAACCTGGTCGCCGACCTCCCGGGGACGATGGAGGTCGACTACGTCCGGCTGTGGCAGCCGTAGGACCACTCTCCGTGGCATCGCGCCGAGGAAATTCCCCTATAGCAAGGGAAATTCGTTCCGGTCGGTTCATGAGGGGGTGCGCGAGAAGGGGCATTCGTCCTAGTCTGTCGGACCTGACGCCCGCCCCGAACGGGGCGGCGAGGTCTTTGGGGGGCATACGGGCGTGCGACGACGAGCGAGAGGCAATGCCACCGTGGGCCGCCGGCGCCGCTCCGCGGTGGTCCTGGCGGTCGTCGCCGCGCTCCTCGGCGACGCTGCTCGTGCTGCCCTCCCACGACGCCTTCGCCGCGTCGACGGTCCGCTTCGTCTACAGCGGCGCCAAGCCTCTCGATCATCTCCCGTGACGGGTGCAGCCTGAAGCCCGTCCACCTCACGACGGCGAAGGTGGCGGTCCGGCGCGACTACTCCTGCATCACGAAGAGCACGAAGCCGTCGACGGCCGTGTCGGGCACGATCGTGGCTCGCAACGGCGACACCGTCTCGATCGTCTCCGGCGACGGCTGCAAGCTGAAGGTGAAGCGCCACACCACGATCCTGCCCCGGTACCGCCGCGACGTGCAGTGCGTCTTGAAGGGCAAGCAGCCCGATTCCGCCGGTCGCGCCGCCGCCGGCGCCGCCACCGACGCCGACGGCCGCGCCGGGTCAGCCACCGACCGTGGTCACGGGCGGAGCCACGTGGCAGAGCGTGTTCTCCGACGAGTTCAGCGGGACCGCGGTCGACACCACGAAGTGGAACGTGCCGAACAACTCGAACTTCGGCAGCGGCAACGGCGAAGACCAGTGCTACCGCAGTGCGAACGTCACCGAATCGGGCGGCACGCTGAAGCTCACGCGCGAAGCGCCAGACCGTCAGTGGCTGTGGCAACAATCCCGATGGTGGGGCGAGCTACTTCTTCACGAGCGGGATGATCACGACGCGGGCCCAGGACGCCGGCGCTCAAGAAGAAGTTCCGCCAGGGCTACCTCGAGGTCCAGATGCGGGTGCCGCGCGGCAACCTCTACTGGCCCGCGTTCTGGCTGGCCGATCCGCTCGACGGCTCGAGCCCGCGGTGGCCGGACTACGGCGAGATCGACATCAGCGAGATCTACGGCTCGCGTCCCGATGTCACCGAGAGCAACTTCTGGCGGGCGAACGGAGACGTCGGCGCCGGGAACCACAACGTCAACAACCCGCCGTCGGGCGCGAACGGCATCAACATCAACCCGCCGAACGCGTACCTCGCGGGCGGGACGACGGGCTGGCACCGGTACGGGATCAACTGGACGGGTTCCAAGCTGCAGTGGTTCATCGACGGGGTGCTGGTGCGGACGTTCAACGCATCGACGAACGCGGATCTGCTGGCGTTGGGCTACGAGAAGAGCATCATCGTGAACCTGGCGCTCGGCGGCGACGGCCCGGGCTACCACGGGTACAACGGTGGCGAGTCCGGCGGCACCTACAACAACGGCAACCTCGCGGCGGACCTGCCGGGCGTGATGGAGATCGACTACGTCCGGTTGTTCCAGCCGTAGCAGCGAGGATGCGTTCGCCGGTGACCGGTAGGGTTCGGTCCCGTGAAGGTTGATGGGGGACTGGTCAGCTCGTCGTTGGCCGACATCCCGCGGTTGGCCAAGGAGCTGGAGGACGTCGGCTACGACGGCGCCTTCAGCATCGAGACCGCCCACGATCCGTTCTTCCCGCTGCTGCTGGCGGCGGAGCACACCGAGCGGCTCGAGCTGGGCACGGGGATCGCGGTGGCGTTCGCCCGCAACCCGATGGTGATGGCGAACATCGGCTACGACCTGCAGGCGTACTCGAAGGGTCGCTGCATCCTGGGGCTCGGCAGCCAGATCAAGGCCCACATCGAGAAGCGGTTCTCGATGCCGTGGTCCCAGCCCGCGGCGCGCATGCGCGAGTTCATCCTCGCGATGCGGGCGATCTGGGCGTGCTGGAACGACGACGCGAAGCTCGACTTCGACGGCGAGTTCTACCGGCACACGCTCATGACGCCGTTCTTCAACCCGGGTCCGAATCCCTACGGTGTCCCGCGGGTGTTCCTCGCGGCGGTCGGCGAGCGGATGACCGAGGTCGCGGGCGAGGTGGCGGACGGCATCCTGCTGCACGGCTTCACGACCGAGCGGTACGTGCGCGAGGTCTCGATCCCCGCGCTCGAGCGCGGGCTGGGAGAAGGCGGGGAAGACGAGGTCGACAGTTCGAGGTCACCGGACCGATGTTCGTCGTGACCGGGCACGACCGAAGAAGAGCTCGCGGCGGCCCGGGCCGGTACGAAGCAGCAGATCGCGTTCTACGGCTCGACGCCCGCGTACCGCGGCGTGCTCGAGCTGCACGGCTGGGGTGACCTGCAGACCGAGCTGAACCGGCTCTCGAAGCAGGGTGAGTGGGTGGCGATGGGCGACCTGATCGACGACGACGTCCTCGACGCGTTCGCCGTGACCGGCGAGCCCGAGGACATCCCGAAGCTCATGCTGGCCCGCTACGGCGACGTGCTCGACCGGATCTCGTTCTACGCGCCGTACCGGTCCGACCCGCAGCGGTGGGGCCGCATCCTCGCCGGCTTCCACGCCGACGCCTGACCTCGCCTACTGGCTGGTGGCCAGCGCGAACCGGAGCATCGACTCGGCTGCGTGGTCGGGATCTTCGAGCGGCCCGAAGTGACCGCGGTGCTCCCACACCTCCAGCGTCGCCGTGCGGGAGGTGCGCGACGATCTGCTCGGCCATCGCGGGGCTGATCGACGTGGTGTGCTCGCCACACCCGACGAGCACCGGGCAGCTGACGTCGCCGAGCTGGGGGAAGAGCCCGAGGTTCGCGCCCATCGTGTACATCGTCGCCTCGTCCTCGGGCCGGCACTTCAGCTCGACGGTGCCGTCCGTCCGGTCACGGAAGCCGTATTCCACATAGGCCGCGAGGGACGCCGGGGCCAACGCGTCGAGCGGTGGCTTGGAGCTGTACGACTCGAGTGCGGCCTCGCGTGACGGCCACTGATCGCGTCGTCGCCTCGCGCCGGCGGACATCGGGTTGTCCGTCGCGGCCAGGATCGGCGCGTCGGCCGGGACGATGATCGGCTCGTAGCACCAGATGCGCGGATAGACGCCGGGCTCGCGCACCGAGGCGCGCAGGAGCGATGCGCCCCCCTTGGAATGGCCGGCCGCGATCAACCGACGGGACCCGGCGAGGTCGAGGTGATGCGTCACCGCGAGCACGTCGTCGGCGAACTCCTCCCAGCTGTACGTGCCGTTCGGTGACGGGTCGCTGTCGCCGTGGCCACGGAAGTCGAAGGACCAGACCCTCCGGCCCGCCCGCACCAGCTTCGCGGCGACGGGGGCCCACACCCGGCCGTGGAATCCGGTGGGGTGGGCCAGCAGCACCGGGTCACCGTGGCCGCCCCAGTCGTGCACGACGAGGCCGACACCGGAAGGTGTCTCGATGCGCTGCGAGATCGGGGCGGAGAGCGGCACGGTGGGCCATCATGGCATCCGTGCCCGGAGCCGAAGCCACCGTCGAAGCGGCGAACGCCGCGTACTACGCGGCGTTCGAAGCCCGCGACCTGGACGCGATGGCCGAGGTGTGGGAGCGGTCCGACCGTGTCGCGGTGACGCATCCGGGCTGGCCGACGCTGCACGGCTGGGCCCGCGTCGCCGGCTCATGGGACGCGATCTTCGCCAACACCGCGTTCATCCAGTTCGTCCTCACCGACGAAGCCGTGCACGTTTCGGGCACGACGGCCTGGGTCACCTGCGACGAGAACATCCTGCAGGCGGGCGGATCACGCGAGGGTGGCGAGGATCTCGCCGAGCTGCAGGGCGGGCTCGTCGCCGCGACGAACGTCTTCGTCTTCGACGACGGCCGCTGGCGGATGGTGCTGCACCACGGTTCACCGGTCGCGAGCGGTGGACCCGAGCCCGACGACGACTAGCGGGCTAGCTGCCCGCTGCGCTCGCTGGCGTGATCCTCGATCGCCTTGGCGATCGCGTTGGCGGCCCGGCCGACGAACTCGCCGCCGCTGCCGGTCACCCACTCGCACGACGCCGCGGGCGCGTCGAGCTGACCCTTGTACTTCGGCATGACGTACTGGGCGAACAGCTCGGCGGACCGCAGGGTGGCAGCCGGCGTGGCCCAGTCGTGCCCGAAGAGCAGGAACGCGCCGAACCCGCCGTTGCTCGACTCGACCAGCTCGTCGATCTTCGCGATCGCGTCGTCGGGCGTGCCGATGACGGCGAACCCCTGGGCCTTGTTGTTCTCGATGATCTCCTTGGCGGTGTCTCCCTGCACGGGCCCGGCGGGGAGGACGTGGGTGAAGTACTTCGAGAACTGCTCGATGCCGTACTCGACCTCCTTCTCCGCCTGCTCGCGCGTCTCCGCAAGATGCATCGGCCCGACGAGCCGCCACTTCGAACGGTCGGCGATGTGCCCGTGCTCGAGGGCGATCTCCTCCCACAGGTTCCAGTGATGACCGAGGAGGTCCATGCCCTGCTTCGCGGTCGCGGCGACGGAGAGCATCCCGATGCCGTGCTTGCCCGCGGCGCGCGCGCCGGTGGGGGAGAACGACGCCGCGACCGCGATGTCGAAGCACGGATCGCTGTACGGCTTCAGCTGCAGTCGCGCGTCACGCAGGATGAAGCCCTCGGTCTCCATGGTCACGGTCTCGCCGCGCAGCAGCGCCATGATCGCGTCGAGCGATTCCTCCATGCGCGGCCGTTGCCGGTCCGCGGGGATGCCGAGCATGTGGGCGTCGGACGTGAGCTGGCCCGGGCCGACGCCGAGCATCGTGCGGCCGCGCGTGAGGTGATCGAGCATCACCATTCGGTCCGCGAGCAGCAACGGGTGGTGGTACGGCAGCGAGCTCACGCCGGTGCCGAGCTTGATGTGCTTGGTGCGCTCGGCCGCGATCCCGATGAAGACCTCGGGCGACGCGATGATCTCGTAACCCCGCCGAGTGGTGCTCACCCACCCAGGCCTCGTCGAAGCCGAGGCGGTCCAGGTGTTGGATCAGCTCCAGATCACGCTCGAGCGCCAGCGTGGGGTTCTGACCGACGGGGTGGAACGGGGCCATGAAGATTCCGAAGTCCATGGCGTCATTCGACCCCTTCTTGACCGGTCGGTCAAGACGAAGCGTGGCGGTCTGGCGGAGCGCCGGCTGGGAGCTCGAAACCCACCGCGGCACCGCCCTCCGGCGCGATTGTCGGCCCACACCGTGCCGCCGTGGCGCTCGATGATCTGCTGCACGATCGCGAGCCCGAGTCCCGAGCCGGGCTCGGTGCGCGCGGTCGCCGACCGGTAGAAGCGATCGAAGACATGCGGCTGGTCCTCCGGCGCGATGCCCGGACCCTCGTCACGCACCTCGACGCGGCGTCCGGTGATGACGATCTCGATCGGGCCGGGGCTGTACTTCGCCGCGTTGTCGACGAGGTTCGCCAGGGCGCGATCAGCCATGTGCGGGCGCACGAACACCGTGCCGGGATGACCGTCGTCGACGACGGTGATCTCGCGACCGGTGCGACGACGGGCGCGTTCGGCGACGTCATCGGCGAGCGCGCGCAGGCTCACGTCTTCGGCTGACTCGTCGTCGCCGCGATCGGTCGCGAGCTCGACCAGCTCGGAGACGAGGTCGGTGAGCTCGTTCACCTCGAGGCGGATGCCCTGCACCGCGCGGGCCTGCTGGTCGGCGTCGAGCTGGCCGGCGCGGTCGAGCAGCTCGGCGTTGGTGCGCAAGCTCGTGAGTGGCGTGCGCAGCTCGTGGCTGGCGTCGGTGACGAGCTGTTGCTGCTGGCGCTTGGACACGGCGAGCGCGTCGACCATGGTGGAGAAGCTCGTCGCGAGGCTTCCGACCTCACCGCCGCCCGTCTCCGGCACCGGCGCGTCGAGGTCCTGGGTCCGGGCGATCCGCTCCGCCGCGTCACGCAGGTGCTCGATCGGGCGGACGAGTCGGCGGGCGAACGCCCAGCCGAGCACGGCCGCGGCGGCGATAGCCGGCCAGGCTCACGGCGAGCAGCTGCAGACGGAGTGAGTCGAGGACGGATTCGTTCTCCGCCAGCGACCGGGCGGACTGCAGCGCGCTGGCGCCACGCCACGGCACGGTGAGGACGCGGTAGCTGGTGCCGTTCACGCTCACCGTCCGCAAGCGCGTGTCGCTGCTGCCGCGGGCGATGGCGCGATCCGCGGCGTCGACCGGGAGATGGACCGCCCCGACGATGCACGCGGTGACGGTGCCGTCGGCTTCGACGAGCTGCGCCGCGGCAGCCGGCTGCACGGCACCCGGTGGCGGGCAGATCGCTTGGTTTCGGAGACCGTCCGGGATCAGGGCGGCCGTCCCACCGTTCGGCGGTCGGCCCTGGAACGGAGCGTTGTTGTCGAAGCTGGCCGCCCGCCCGAGCAACGACTCGTCGATGCTGTTGTCGAGCTGGTTGGAGACGGTGAGGTACGCGCCGGTTGCGCCGATCGCGCCGACGAACGCGGCGATGATCGCCAGGCCGAGCGCGATCCTCCACTTCAGGCTCATGTCGGTTCGCGCACCACGTAGCCGACGCCGCGGACGGTGTGCAGCAGGCGTGGCCGGCCTTCGCCTTCCGTCTTGCGCCGGAGGTACCCGATGTAGACGTCGAGCGAACGGGAGCTGGTCTCGAAGTCGAAGCCCCAGATCCGGTCGTAGATCGTGTCGCGGGACAGCACGATCCCTGCGTTCAGCATCAGCAGCTCGAGCAGGTCGAATTCGGTCTTGGTGAGGTCGAGCGGGAGGTCGCCCCGCTGCGCGGTGCGGCGCTGCGGGTCGAGCACGAGGTCCGCGACCCGCAGCAGCTCGTCGGTCTCCGAGAGGCTCGTGCGCCGGAGCAGCGCGCGCATGCGGGCCAGCAGCTCGTCCAGCGAGAACGGCTTCGCGAGGTAGTCGTCGGCGCCGGCGTCGAGCCCGGACACGCGGTCGGAGACCTCGTGACGCGCGGTCAACATCAGGATCGGTGTGCGGCAACCACCGGCGCGCAGCCGCCGGCAGACGGTGAGGCCGTCGAGCACCGGCATCATGATGTCGAGCACGATCACGTCGGGCTCGCCGGCCGCGAACGCCTCGAGTGCCTCCGCGCCGTTCGTCACGGCCTGGACGTCGTAGCCCTCGACCTGCAGCGCCATCTCCAATGATTCGCGGACGCTGCGGTCGTCCTCGGCGACCAGGACCTGCGAGCTCGTGTCGTTCGTGGCTGCCATGACGCGAACCCTACGAGGTGTACGCGAGAGCGGCGTAAGACCTGGTGGCCGCGCGTTCTTACCCGGCTCTTGCGCGGCTCGGCGGGTTCGCTTACGTCCGCCCTCGACGATGGTCGTGGTCCTGAGCACCACCGACCCGGAGGAGCGCGACATGCCGGAGCCGACCCCTCGAAGGAAGCGAGCTCATCCCGCGCGCCGGGCCCGCAAGATCGCCGCGGCCGGAAGCGTCGCCGCGCTTGCTCGGCCTGGGCGGGAGCATGGCGCTCTCCACGGTGCCGACCACCGCGACGGCAGGGAGCAACACCACCGAGTCGTCGACGGCCGGCACCGGTACCGACACGAGCGTCGACTCGTCGGTCGACTCGAGCAGCTGGTCGGCCACCACCTACTCCGACTCCTCGTCTACCGTCTCGGCCGCCGCGTCGAGCTCGTCGACGAGCGCGGTCCGACTCGCAGCAGTCCGCGTCGTCGCACCACCGCATCGTCCACCACGACGGATGCGAGCAGCCATGCCAGCTGACATCTCGTTCGCCGTCATGGGCGCCACCGCCGACGTGACCGTCGTCGGTGGTGACCGGGTGCTGCTCGACTGCGCCCGTGGTCGGCTCACCGATCTGGAGCGGCGTTGGAGTCGCTTCATCCCGACGAGCGAGGTCAGCCGGCTCAATCGCGCCGGGGGCGTGCCGACCCGGGTGTCGTCCGAGACCCGGCTGCTCGTGCGCCGGGCCCTCGAGGGCTACGCGACGACGGGCGGCCGCTTCGACCCCACCCTGCTGGGCGCGATCCTGCGCGCCGGGTACGTCGAGAGCTTCGAACGGCTCGGTCGTCCTCGTCCCCGTGCTTCGATGCTGCTCACCGGAGCCGACCGCATCGAGGTGGACGACGCGGCCGGGACGGTGCGCATTCCGGCGGGCGTCGGCTTCGACCCGGGCGGCATCGGCAAGGGACTCGCCGCCGACATCGTGGCGCGCGAGCTGATGGGGCTCGGCGCGGCCGGGGCGTGCGTCAACGTCGGCGGCGACCTCCGGGTGATCGGCGCCGCGCCGGACGGCGAGGCGTGGCGCATCTCCGTCGACGCGCCCTGGGACGATCGGGCGCCCGTCGCTCGACTCCGACTGGTCGACGGCGCGGTCGCGACGAGCTCGCGACTCCGCCGGCGGTGGGTGCGCGACGACGACGCCGAGCGTCATCACCTCATCGATCCGGCGACCGACACCAGTGCCCACTCGCCGGTGCTCGCCGCGACCGCGGTCGCGTCCGAGGGCTGGCAGGCCGAGGTGCTCGCGAAGGCGGCGTTCCTCGACGCCGGCCCCGGCCTCGACCTGATCGAGAGCCTCGGTGCCGCGGCGATGGTGATGGTGCCCGACGGTCTGCTCACCACGACGAGCTGGGCCGCCCTCACCGATGCACGAATCGGAGGACCGCCCTCGGCCGATGGATGCCCGCGGTCCGACGATCGGCCGAGGGAGATTCTGGAGGGTCGGCCATGACCAGTCAGCTCTGGTGGTACACAGCTCGCGCCGCCGGCATCGTCTCCTGGGCGTTGTTGGCCGCCAGCGTGCTGTGGGGGCTGGTGCTCTCGACCAAGCTGCGGCCGGGTGGCGTCCGCCCGGCGTGGACCCTGGACCTGCACCGATACCTGGGTGGCCTCGCAACGATCTTCGTCGGCGTGCACGTCGTTGCGATCATGCTCGACTCGTACGTCCACTTCGGGCTGGCCGACGTGCTCGTGCCGTTCGCTTCGTCATGGCATCCCAACTGGGTGGCGTGGGGCATCGTGTCGATGTACCTGCTGCTCGCGGTCGAGCTGACATCGCTCGCGCGCCGGCATCTGCCCCCACGGATCTGGCGGCGGATCCACATCCTGTCGCTCCCGCTGTTCGCGTTCGCGACCGTGCACTTCATCGGTACGGGGACCGACGGTCAGAATCCGATCGCACTCGCGGGGATCGCGATCACGGTGCTCGCGGTGCTCGGCCTCGTCATTCGCCGGACCGGTCACACCCCGCCGCCGCGCCCCCGACCCGGGTCAGGGCAGCTGCGCGTCGATCCAGTGGCCGAGCGCCGGGCCACTCTCGAACGAGCTGATGAGCGCGTAGCGGGGCGCATCGCCGTTGTGGACCACGACGTGCCACAGGCGCTGCGTGTCGACGACGAACTGCGAACCTCGGTGGAGCGGGATGCGCATCTCGGTGGCGGGGTCGGGGAGACCGTCGGCGCCTGACTCCATGAGCAGCATGTAGCTGTCCGGGTTGTCGGTGAGCTCGAGCCACGAGCGGACGACCCAACCCTGGTCGTCGGGGTTGAACCGGTTGTTGTCGTCGCGGTGGAAGCTGCGTACCGCGGTGTCGTGGTCCTGCGGCTCGAGCTTGATGGTGCGGACCCGACCGAAGCTCGCACCCACTCGCTCGACGTACTCGCGCATCGTCGGGCACTTCTCGGCGTTGCTGGTGAAGCTCGCGCCCTTGTCGGGCCGCTCGTCACCCGCGTTCCAGAAGCCGCGGCAGTCCAGCTCGCCGTCGGCCGTGGCGATCGGCGCGAAGTTCGTGTCGCCGCCGCTCTTCCAGTCCATGTACTCGAGGTCGAGGTACTCGTGCTCCGGCACCGCGTACCCGAGGTTGCGCAGCTGCACGACGCCGTGGGGTGCCAGGGCCTGGAGCCGCGGGTGCGGGGTGTCGCGCGGGATCTCGACCGACCAGTGCTCCTGGTTGGGCCAGAAGGCGGGGGAGGGGGATCCGACGGGAGAAGGCGCCATGGGCCCAGTGTAGGGAGGGCACCTGCGCACTCGAGGGTTCGGCGCTCGACCGTCCTAGGTTGTCGGCGTGGAGCAGCTGAACGAGTTGGGGTTCTACGGGCTGGCCGGACATTCGGCGACCCCGCGTGACCTGGTGACCGAAGTCGCACGCGCCGAGGAGATCGGGCTGGGCTCGGTGTTCATCTCCGAGCGGTTCAACACCAAGGACGCGCCGACGTTGAGCGGTGCCGCGGGTGCCGTCAGCTCGACCCTCGGGGTGGCGACCGCAGCGACGAATCACAACACGCGCCACGTGCTCGTGAACGCGACGTTCGGCGTCACGATGCATCGCCTCACCGGCGGGCGCTTCACGCTCGGGTTCGGCCGCGGGTTCGACATGCTCTTCGACGTGATGAACGTGCCCCGCGTGACGATGGCCCAGCTCGAGGACACCATCGGGTTGCTGCGCCGGTTGTGGCACGGCGAGACGATCATGGGCCACGACGGTCCCGCGGGTCGCTACCCCTACCTGAGCCAGGATCCGACCTTCGACGAGGACATTCCGATCCTGCTGACCGCGCTGGGGGAGAAGACGCTCGAGTTCGCGGGACGCGTCGTGGACGCCGTCGTGCTGCACACGTTCTTCACCGATGACACGCTGGCCCGCAGTGTCGCCGCGGTCCGGCGCGGCGCGGAGCAGGCGGGGCGCGACCCGGCGGCGATCCGGGTCTGGTCCGTGCTCGCGACGGTCGGCGACCACATCGACGAGGACCTGCGGCTGAAGAAGCTGGTCGGCCGGCTCGGGACCTACCTCCAGGGCTACGGCGACCTGCTGGTGCGGGTGAACGGCTGGGATCCCTCGGTGCTCGCCGCGTTCCGGGCGGACGAGGTCGTCGGCAGCGTCGGTGGCGCGCTCGACGCGATCGGAACCCCCGACCAGCTGCGCCACGTCGCGACGTTGCTCCCCGACGAGTGGCTCGCCGCGTCCGCGACGGGTTCCGCGCCGGAGTGCGCGGCACGTGTCCTCGACCAGTTCGACGCCGGCGCGGACGGCGTGATCCTGCACGGCGCGACCCCGGACGAGCTCGCGCCGGTGGTGACGGCCTACCGCGCCGTGCGACCGGCAGGACGCTTCGACCACGCCGCCGCCAACCCCGGCCGCTAGCGCACCGCCGATGCCGTCCTCGCCGGAGCCGACGTTGCGCACCGCCGTTCCGGCGGAGATGGATGTGCTGGTGGAGCTGCAGCGGCGGTCGTCGTTGGTGTGGGAGGAGTACCGGGACGACCTGCTCGCCCATCCCGAGGTCATCGAGGTGCCGGCCGATGCGCTTGCCGCGGGCCACGTGCGGGTTGCGGTCGTTGACGGCGTGGTGGCCGGGTTCGCCACGGTGCTTCCTGAGGTGGACCGTGGGCTTCGGCGAGCTCGACGGCCTCTTCGTGGAGCCGGACCTCATGCGCGGCGGGATCGGCCGTTTGCTCGTCGAGGACGCGGTGACTCGGGCGCGCGCAGGTGCCGGAGTTTCACGTCTCGAAGTGACGGCCAACCCGCGCGCGCTCGGGTTCTACGAGCGGGTCGGCTTCGTGCGCGTCGGCGAGGTCCCGACCCAGTTCGGTCCCGGCATCCGGATGCACCGATTGCTTGTGCGCGGCTGACGCGCGCGTTGTTCGGGTTGGAGTTGACAGGCGAACGTACGTTCGTGTAGAGTGATGGGACTTCCCGCTTCACTGCTCGTTCTTCACCTGTTCTTCCCCCTTCCGGTGTTCGTGCTCACTGTGGGTTTGGGGGTGGTGTCGTGTTCGAGAGCGTGGGTGAGTCGATCGAGTCGTTGCGCGAGTTGTTGGCGACGCTCGATCCGGCGGTGCTGGCGGGCGCGGATGCGAAGCGGTTGGTGGAGCAGTGCGTGGAGCTGGAGCGGTTGGCTTCGGCGGGGCGGACGTTGGCGTTGGGGCGGGTGGCGGAGACGGGCGCGTGGAAGGTGGATGGTCCGTTTCGGGATGTGAGCGCGTGGTTGGCGGCGAAGTCGCAGTCGACGGTGGGTCGCGCGAGGGCGACGGTGGAGACCGCGTCGCGGATCGCGGAGCTGCCGGAGACCTCTGCCGCGCTGCGCGCCGGTGTGCTCTCGGATGTGCAGGTTGACGTGATCTCGGCTGCGGCGGTGGCGGATCCGCAGGCCGAGTCCGCGCTGTTGGAGTGTGCGGCCGCGCAGGGTGTGAAGGGGTTGAAGGACGAGTGCGCCCGGGTGCAGGCGGCCGCGTCGACGGACCAAGCGGCCCGTTACGAGCACGTGCGGGTCATGCGGTATCTGCGGCATCGGGCGATCTCCGATGTCGAGGGTCTGCTGGAGATGCGCGGACCGCTCGATGTGACCGCGGGAGTGATGGCGGCGCTCGAGCCCTACGAGCGGGCACGGTTCCAGGACGCCCGGGCGGCGGGGCGGCGGGAGGAGCCCGAAGCGCTGGCCTTCGATGCGCTGGCCGACCTGGCCGACGATGCTGCCGCGGCGCGGTTCGCCGAGTCTCCGTCGCGGGCGCCCGGCGACGCGTGGTGGTGCGGGTCGATCACAGCGCGTTCGAGCGGGGGGAGACCGAGCCGGGTGAGGTGTGCGAGATCGTCGGGGTCGGTCCGGTCCCGGTGTTCGTGGCCCAGCAGCTCGCCGGCGATTCGGTGATGAAGGCGTTGATCCACGACGGGACCGATGTCGTGGCGGTCAGTCATCTGGGCCGGACGATCCCGGCCCGGTTACGGACCGCGCTGGTCGAGCTGTTTCCCGAGTGTGCGATCGCCGGGTGTCATGTGAGTCGGCATCTCGAGATCGATCACAACACGCTCGTCAGTGAGCACGGTCCGACCGCACTCTGGAACTTGTGTCGACTGTGCCGGTTCCATCACGACCACAAGCACCGGCACCACGAACGCGTCGAAGGCGAAGGAACGAACCGAAGACTCGTCCCCGCCACCGGCCGACCACCACCCCGACCACCGACCACCACCGAAGAGACCGACGGCATCTGTTCGCCAGCTGGCATGAGCGAGGCAAACACGCGTCCGCGCGCGTCAGTCGCGTGCCTCGAGTCCCGGTGTGGTGCGATGCAGCGCCGATCCCGGACCGAGGGATACGGGCTAGGGGCGGAGGGTGGAGCGGGTGGTGGTGCGGGCGCGGCGGGGGGCGGCGAGGTTCGCGAACTCGCAGAGCAGGGGGCGGGTGTCGCGGGGGTCGATGATCTCTTCGATCATGAAGGCCTCCGCGGTCTTGAACGGGTTGCGGGCCTTCGAGAGGCGCGCTTCGATCTCGGCCCGCAGCGCGGCCGGATCCTCCGCCGCTTCGAGCTGGGCGCGGTACGCAGCTTCGATCCCGCCTTCGAGCGGCAGTGATCCCCACTCGCCCGACGGCCAGGCGTACCGGTACGAGAAGCGCGACGCGTCCTGGTGCGCGGCACCCGCGACGCCGTAGACCTTGCGCAGCAGCACCGAGCACCAGGGCACGGTCGACTGGTAGACCGCGGCCAGCGCGCGGGCGCCGTGGCGGATCGTGCCGGCCTGCTCGGCATCGGTGCCGATGAGGAAGCCCGGATTGTCGACGAGGTGCACCACCGGCAGCCGGAACGTCTCGGCCAGGTCGATGAACCGCTCGACCTTGCGCGACGCGTCCGCGGTCCATCCGCCCGCGTAGTGATACGGGTCGTTCGCGAGCACCGCGACGGGCCAGCCGTCGAGCCGGGCCAGGCCCGGTGACCGCCGAGCGGCCCCAACCCCGGCCGATCTCCAGGTAGGAGCCGCGGTCCACGACCGCGTCGATGATCGAGCGGACCTTGTAGACCTTGCGCCGCTCGCGGGGGATCGCGTCGAGGAGTGACGGCTCGCGACGCTCGGGGTCGTCGTCGATGGTCGCGGCGCGCGGCGGCAGCTCGTCGACGGAGCTCGGGAGGTAGGAGAGGAAGGCACGGGTGCGGGCGAACGCTTCCGCCTCGGTCGCGACCTCGTCGTCGACCGTCCCGTTGCGGGTGTGGATGCCACTGCCGCCGAGTGACTCCTTGTCCACGGTCTCGGTGCCGAGCTGGTTCACGACCACCGGACCGGCGACGAACAGGTGGCTCGTTCCCTTGACCATCATCGAGTAGTGGCTCGTCACGACGCGGGCGGCGCCGAGACCGGCCACCGATCCGAGGCACAGGCTGACGACCGGCACCCGGCTCAGGTTCGCGACGACCCACTCCCAGCCCGGGTTGAACGGCACGAACGCCCGGCGCTCGGTCTCCAAGGTCTTCACCGAGCCGCCACCGCCGGAACCGTCGACCAGCCGCACGATCGGCAGTCCGAGGTCGTGGGCCATCCGTTCGGCGTGCACCTGCTTCTGGAAGATCGACGCGTCGGCCGCCCCGCCGCGCACCGTGAAGTCGTCACCGCCGACGACGACCGGGCGCTCGTCGATGCGCCCGCGGCCCATCACGAAGTTCGCCGGCGTCAGCGAGGCGAGCGTCCCGTCCTCGGCGAACGTGGCCGCGACCGGTGAGCCCACCGATCTCGTGGAAGGAGCCGGGATCGAGCAGTGTGTCGATCCGCTCGCGTACGGGCAGCTTGCCGAGCGACCGGTGCTTCGCGACCTTCTCCGGGCCGCCCATCTCGGCGGCGAGCGCGCGCCGGCGCGCCAGCTCTTCGAGCTCCGGTTCCCAGGTCACGCGGCATCTCGCAACATCAGCGCTGCGAGTGTCCCCGCCGCTTGACCGGGCGGTCAAGCGGGCCCAGGATGGCTCCATGCGTGCAGCGATAGCCCGACGCGGGCAGATGGTCGTCGAAGATGTGCCGGAGCCCGTTCCCGGACCGGGTGACGCGCTGGTCGAGGTGAAGGCGTGCGGGATCTGCGGTTCCGATCTCCACACGCTGCATCACGCCGACAGCCTGCTCGTCGTCGCCGAGCTCAGTGGCGGCGACAGCGAGTTCGATCCGCACGCCGACTTCGTCATGGGACACGAGTTCTCGGCGGAGGTCGTCGAGCTCGGGCCGGAGACGGACGGCGTCCCGGTGGCCGTCGGCGACCTGGTCGTGTCGATGCCGTTCGCGCTCGCGGGCCCGGCCGGGCTCGAGCCGATCGGGTTCTCGAACAACTACAACGGTGCGTACGCCGACCGCATGCGACTCACTGCGGGCATGTGCCTCAAGGTGCCGAACGGTCTCGACTCCCGTCGCGCCGCGCTCACCGAGCCGATGACGGTTGGTCTGCACGCGGTGAACAAGTCGGGCATCAAGCAGGGCGAGGGCGCGCTCGTGCTCGGTTGCGGTCCGGTCGGGCTCGCAGTCATCGCCGCGCTCGAAGTCGAAGGGCATCGAGCCGATCGTCGCCGCGGACTTCTCGGCCCGGCGCCGGGCGATCGCCACCGCGATGGGTGCGCACGAGGTGGTGACCCCGACCACCGAGTCCGCCATCGACGCGTGGAAGCGCGTCGGCGGCGCGATGCCGGTCGTGCTGTTCGAGGCGATCGGCGTCCCCGGGATCATCGATCAGGCGATGCGCGACGCGCCGCCGTTGAGTCGCATCGTGATCGTCGGTGTCTGCATGGAGACCGACCACATGCTGCCGCTCGTAGGGATCGTCAAGGAGCTGAACCTGCAGTTCACCTTCTATTACGACCCGGTCGAGTTCGGCGACACGCTGCGCGCCATCGCCGAGGGCGAGCTGGACGTCACGCCGATGCTGACGGGTGTGGTGGGCATCGACGGCGTGCCCGAAGCGTTCGACGCGCTGGCCAACCCCGAAGAGCAGATCAAGATCGTGGTCGAGCCCGGCGCCCCCGCCGGCATCACCGCCATCTGACCCGCCGCCATCGGTCAGCACCTTCTCGGCACGCTCAGGGGCCCTTGGGCCTCATCCAGCGGGCCGAGCAGCTCAGTCAGCGCTGGTAGGCGCCGTTCGGGGCGAGCAGCGGCTGCCGCCAGCGGCCCGGGCGTGAGCAACGCGGCGCGCGGGTAGTCCTCGAACATCCATCGGCCGAAGTTCCGGCGGGTCCAGTCGGTCAGGTCGACGCCGCGCAGCGCGATCTCGGCCGTCCACGGACGCGCGAGCACGTGCTGCACGAAGCGCGCGAATGCGAGGTCGTGGCCGAGCGAGTGCGCCACGGCGTCTCGGTACCGGCGCGTCACCGCGTCGGTGGTGCCGCCGTCGCGGATCGCCTGCGCCGCGAGCATCCCGGTCTCGAGCGCCTGCGCGATGCCTTCACCGGTCAACGGATCGACGACCCCCGCCGCGTCGCCGGCGAACAGCACCCGCGAGTGCGTCAGCGCACCGGGATCGAGACGAGTCGGCACCGGCCAGGCCCGGTGCGGCCCGTCCGGCTCGGCGCGCGGACCGAGCGCTTCGAGCAGTGACGGTCGCTGGAGGAGGCTGTTCCACTTCTCCTTCACCAGCTTCCCGCCGCGCCCCTCGCCGCGCAGCATCCCGAATCCCACGTTGGCGCGACCGTCGGGCAGTGGGAAGACCCACGCGTAGCCGGGCAGGAGGTCCGGTTCGAAGATGACCCAGAGCCGGCGGTCGGCGACGCCGCGGAAGTACTGCCGGAACGTCGACCAGTCGCCGAGCTCCGGGGCCCGGTCGGGCTCGAGCAGGTGCCGCACGCCGGAGTAGTGCCCGTCCGCGGCGATCACCCAGCCGGCCTCGACCGGGGTGCCGTCGGCGAGGTCCGCCCGGGCGCCGGTCTCGTGCAGCTCCAGGCTCGTGATCCCGTTGCCGTCGCGCACGACCGCGCCGCGCCGGGCCGCGTGCTCCGCGAGTGCGGCGTCCAGCTCGGCGCGGGGGACGACCCCCGCGAACTCGCCGCGGCTCGGGAGTGGAAGCTGGACGTGGCGCCCGTTCGGCGTCACGAGCATGCACTCGTGGACCGACGTGTACGACGGGATGGAGTCCAGCGGGAAGCCGAGGTGCTCGAGCAGCCGGAGCGCGTTGGTCGTGAGCCCGTCGCCACAGGTCTTGTCGCGCGGAAACGTCGCCTTGTCCACGACCAGCACTTCGAGTCCCAAGCGTTGCGGCGGTCGCGGCCGCGGCCGACCCGGCAGGGCCGGCACCTACCACGAGCACGTCGAAACGGGACTGCATCCGCCGACGGTACCGCCCGAGTAGCGTCCCGAGCCGTGTCGGTGATCGAGCTGCAGGGACTCCGGAAGGAGTACCGGCGCGGAGCGACCGTCGCGATCGCGGGCCTCGACCTCGAAGTTCCCGATGGTGGTGTGTTCGGCTTCCTCGGCCCCAACGGCTCGGGCAAGACCACGACGATCCGCTGCATGCTCGGGCTGGTGCGGCCCACCGGCGGGACCGCGAAGATGCTCGGCGCCGAGGTCCCGCGCGAGCTCGGACGCGTGCACTCGAGAGTCGGCTCGATTGTCGAGACCCCGGCGTTGTTCCCGCGTTCTCGGCTCGGCGCAACCTCGAGCTGCTCGGCGCGCTCGAGGGCATCGGCGCGCGCTCGGTGCAATCGATGCTGGAGCGCGTCGGCCTCGGCGGGCGCGAGAACGACCGTGTGCGCACCTACTCGCTCGGAATGAAGCAGCGACTCGGGCTCGCCGCAGCCTTGCTGAAGGATCCGGCGCTCCTGATCCTGGACGAGCCGGCGAACGGGCTCGACCCGTCGGGGATCAAGGAGTTTCGCGACCTCATCCGGTCGATCGGGGCCGAGGGTCGCACCGTGTTCGTGTCGAGCCATCTGCTCGGCGAGGTGCAGCAGATGTGTGACCGCGTCGCGATCATCGCGAGGGGTCGGCTGGTGACCCAGGGTTCGGTGAGCGAGGTGCTCTCGCTCGGGCATCGCGCCAAGTTGCTCGTCCGGGTCCCGGACCCCGGTGTCGCGACGGCAGTGCTGGCCCAGGCCGGCATCGTGGCCAGCGCGTACGACCCCGTCACCGACCTGCTCTACGTCGATGTGACGGCAGACGACGGCGCGCGGGTGAACGAAGTGCTCGCGCGCGACGGGATCTACCTCAGCGAGATGCGCACCGAAGAGATCGACCTCGAGACGGTGTTCCTCGAGCTGACCGAGGGTCCTCCGGGGGGCGACGGGTGAGGCTCCTCCGTAGCGAGATCCGGCGCCTCGTGAGTCGCCGCATGCTGTTCTGGGTCACGCTCGTGCTGCTCGGCTTCGTCGCGATGATCGTGGTCATCAACACCGTGAACAGCGAACCCCACGGTCTCAATCCGAACGACACCATCCGCCTGACCGATCTCTGGCTCAGCAATCGCGCCGCGGCCCGACTCGGGGTGGGGACGAACAACTTCATCCCGACGATCTCGGTCCTCTCGTACATGATGATCGTCGTGCTCGGCGCCAGCGCCGTCGGCGCGGAGTACCGGGCCGGCACGGTCACGACGATGCTCACCTGGGAGCCGCGGCGTGTGCGGTTGCTCGCGACCCGGCTCGCCGCGGCGACGATCGTCAGCATGGCGTTGTTCGTCGTCATCCATCTGGTGTTCATCGGCGGTTGGGCGATCGGCGTCGAGCTCCAGGGTCAAACGGGCGGCGTCGATTCGGACTTCTGGCGGGCGCTGCTCTTCGTCGTCGTGCGGGGAACGGTGCTGGCCGGTGTGCTGGCCGTCATCAGCGGCGCGTTCGCGACGCTGGGCCGCAACACCGCCGCGGCGCTGGGGCTCTGGTTCGGATACCTCGTGGCGGTCGAGGGGATCCTGCGGGGCCAGGTCAGCAGCACGATCCCGTGGCTCCTGACCTCGAGCGCCGCCGCCTTCTACGGCTGGCAACCGGTGACCAGCAACGGTCAATCGGTCACCGCCGGGGCCGGGGCCTTGCACCTGGTGATCTATGTGGTGGTGATCGGGGCGGGTGCCCTGGTGGTGTTCCAGCGCCGGGACGTGACCTGACGCCACGACCTGGCGGGGAACCGGGCGTCCGCTTCGACACTCGGGGGCCCGGCAGGCCAGAATCTCGGCCGTCAACTGCGGGGAACGCCTCACCGGCGCGCCCCGACCCCGGCCCGGTTCGATCTGGAGACCGATGAATATCGTCGTCACCGTCAAGCAGATTCCCGACCCTGCGGTACCGGGTGAGCTCAACCCGGACCACACGCTCAAGCGTGAGGGCAAGCTCATCCTGGACGAGTCCGACAGCTACGGCGTCGAGATGGCGCTCCAGCTGGTGGACAAGGCCGGCGGGGGAGATGTGATCCTCGTCTCGATGGCGCCCAACGCCGAGGTCTCCGGTCTTCGCACCGCACTCGCCATGGGCGCCGCCAAGGCCATCCTCGTCTCGGACGACTCGCTCCACGGCGCCGACTCGCTGACCACCGCCAAGGTGCTCGCGAAGTGCGTCGAGCGGGCCGGCGAGGTGGACCTCGTGATCACCGCCACCGAGGCAACCGACGGCTACACCGGAACCGTCCCGGCGCAGATCGCCGAGCTCCTCGACTGGCCCTCGCTCACGTTCACGAAAGAGATCGAGATCGCGGACGCCAAGGCGAAGGTGCAGCGCCAGACCGAGGCCGGGTACGACGAGGTCGAGGCCGCACTGCCCGCGGTCGTGAGCGTGACCGCCGGTGTGGTCGAGCCGCGCTACCCGTCGTTCAAGGGAATCATGGCGGCCAAGAGCAAGCCGGTCGACCAGGTCACGGTGGCCGACCTCGGGCTCAGTGCCGACGACGTCGCACCGAAGCAGAAGATCGTGTCCGTCACCGCCGCCCCGGCCCGCGAGGCCGGCGAGAAGATCGAGGACGAGGGCGACGCGCACGAGCGTGTCGTGCAGTTCCTCGAGCAGCTCAAGGTCATTTAGGGGAGTCTGACGTGAAGATCTGGGTATTCGCAGAGGCCGAAGGCGACAAGCCGACCACCGCCACCCTCGAGCTGCTGACCAAGGCGCGCGAGCTGGGCGACACCGTCGAGGCCGTGTACGTGGGCCCCAACGTCGAGGTGATCGCACCGCAGCTCGGTGAGTACGGCGCGGCCAAGGTGTTCGCGGCGGATCAGGGCGACGTGCTGAGCGGCGTGTTCGGTGCGGCGCTCATTGCCGGCATCGTCGACGCCGAGGCGCCCGACGCGATCCTGTTCGTCCAGAGCTACGACGGTCGTGACGCGATCGGCCGGCTCTCGGCCAAGATCGACCGTACCGTGCTCACCAACCTCACCGGCCTCGCCGCCGACGGCGACACGCTGAAGGCCGGCAGCGCGATCTTCGGCGGCAACACGCTCGTCGATGCGGAGTTCGAGGGTCCGAAGCCGTTCCTGGCTGCGGTCCGTCCGAAGTCGTTCGCGGCGGAGCCGGGTGGCGCGGCGGCGGCCGAGGTCGTTGCGGTGGCCGACGTCAACCTGGGACGCGGCGGCGAGGCGAAGGTCGCGGCCCGTCACGTCGAGGAGCGTGAGGGTCCGAAGCTGGAAGAGGCGTCGATCGTCGTCTCCGGCGGTCGTGGCCTCGGCGAGAAGGAGAACTACGACCCGCTGGTGGAGGAGCTCGCGAAGCTGCTCGGCGGCGCGTCGGGTGCATCTCGGGCGATCGTCGATGCCGGTTGGGTGCCGTACTCGAAGCAGGTGGGCCAGACCGGCAAGACGGTGAAGCCGAAGGTCTACATCGCGCTCGGCATCTCCGGCGCGACCCAGCACATGGTCGGCATGAAGGGCTCCGACAACATCATCGCGGTCAACAAGGACGCCGAGGCGCCGATCTTCTCGGTCGCGGATCTCGGCATCGTCGGTGACGTGAAGAAGGTCGTCCCGAAGCTGATCGAGGCCCTCAAAGCCCGGAGCTGACTGCTCCGGGCCTGGTCACTGAGGTGACGCGGGCAGCACGGCGTCGTCGAAGAGCGAGCGCAGCACCGCGCGGTCATGAATGTCGAGCTTGTCGTAGACGCTCTGGAGCTGGTTGCCGACCGTGCGGGTCGACGTGCCGAACTCCGAGGCGATCTCGCGGTTGGTCAATCCCGACGCGGCGAGGCGAGCAACCGCGAGCTCCCGCGGGGTGAGTGGTGAGGGACCCTCGGCGAACGCCGGTGTTCGGATCCGACCGCAGCGCTCGAGCAAGCCGGTGAAGCGAACGTTGGCGGCGACGCAGCGGGCCTGGTCCACTGCCGGGTCGAGGAGGCCGAGCGTCTGCGCGAGGGCCTCCGCGGCGTGGAGATCGAGGCCTCCCTCTTCGAATCGACACGCGACCTCGAAGAGTCGGTCGGCGTCGCGGTCGCACGCGGCGCGCGCGTGGTCTGCACAGATTTGCTCCCACCAGGTCGCGTCGGGACGACTCGCCTGGAGCGCGAGACGATCGACGACGAGGTCCGGGCGACCGAGCCGCACGATGTCGTGCAGGGTCGTCGTCTCGTGGAAGTGCTCGGCGGCGTGCTGCTCGACGAGATCCAGTGCCAGCTCGATCCCGTCGCCCCCGCGCCCGGCTGCTGTGGCGGTCCACACCCGAGCACGGCCCACCCACCACGCAGAGCCCGCGAACTCTCGCGGGACGGCGACGTCGAGCGCGTCGAGTCTCCGGAGGGCCGGCTCGGCATCGCCGCGTTGCGCCTCGACGAATGCCCGCCCGCTCGTCTGTGCGGCGGGAGAACCGGCATCGTTCCAGACCTGTTCGGCAAGCTCCCGGTAGGTCGCGCCGGCGCGGTCGAGGTGTCCGCGCACGAGTTGCTGCGCCGCCCGAACCTCGAGGTGCTGACGGCTGCCGTCGAGCGCGGCATGGACCCGATCACTCCGAGCCGCACCGACCGACTCGTCTCCTTCACGGGCTCGACCGGTCTGCCACAACGCGAGGAGGCGGGCGAAGGCGAAGTTCGCGATCGCGATCGCAGCTTCTGAGCTCAGCCCAGGTGCCGTCGCGGGCCCGGCCGCGGCGCGGTCCCAGAGCTCGAGCACCAGCTCCGGTCGCCCGTCCACGGCCCAGGATCCGGCGAGCCCGGCCAGCTCCTCGATCGGCGGCGGCTCGAGGCTGATGAGCGGAAGCGCCACGGACACCGCGTCGTCGAATCGTGCCGCACAGAAGAGCAAGTGGGAGAGCAGACCCCGCAAGGGGACCTGGGCCGTCGCGGGAAGCGCCGGAATCCTCGCCTCGAGCAACGCAATCGCTTCGTCGTGATTGCCGGCGCGGAACGCGAGGTGCTCGGCATGGCACACCGTGACCTCCGACAGCCACGCCGGACCGCGGTCCAGCGTCGCCAGTGCGCCCAGGGCGGCGTCCACGCGGGCCAGCTGCCCGGCTGCACTCTCCGCGCGAGCGTGGAGCAGCCGACCATCGGGTCCGTCGTCAGCCCGGAGCGCTGCCGTCGAGAGCCGCAGCGCGTGCTCGGTCTCACCTCGGGTGATCGCGACCATCGCGCCGCGCCGGAACAGGTCCGGGTCGCGTAGCCCCCCATCGAGGCGGAGTCTCGCGGCGGTGAGGACGGTCGTGGGCAGCTCCGGGTCCTGGGCGATGAGCACGTCGGCCACGCGCCGCCGCGTGTCGTGCAGGAGCGCGGTCGACGTGGTGTCAAGGATCATCTTCGCGAGGAGTGGATGCGAGAGACGCACGACGCGCTCATCGTCGTGCTCGACCAGCCCGATCAAGCCGTGGTGCTCGAGCTCTCCGATGAGGTCGAGGGCCCCGAGCTGTTCGATCACGAACAACGGAAGTGGCCCGGCGACCGCGAGGGCCCGGAGGAGCTCGGTGGCCTCGGGCCGAACTGCGGCCACTTGGCGTCCGATCTGGTCATTGAGCACCGGCGACGAGCGCAGCTCGCCCGTCAAACACCAGCCGTGGGGGCGCTTCACCAGGGCTTCGCGCTCCCGAGCGAATTCCGTGAGGTCGCGAGTGAAGCGCGGGTTGCCGCGGGCCAGAGACCAGATGGCCTCGAGTGCCTCGGGATCGACTTCTCCATGCCCGTCCAACACCGCCCGGATCAAGGCATCGGAGTCCTCCCGGTCGAGAGATTGAGAGGGGGAACGTGATCGACCTGCCGGCTTGGACGAGCGCTCCGATCGCCACGGGAAGTGCGTGCGCGTCGCGTGCCGTCATCACGACCTGCGCCTGGTCGTGCACCGACGAGTTGATGCAGCAACACGGCCGAGGCGGAGTCGAGGTGCTCGACGTCGTCCACGATGAGCAGGAGCCTGCCTACGCCTGCGCCCGGGAGCGTGCGGAGCGTCGACACGAGTCGGGCCAGCCGTTCGCCGGGATCCAGCGCCGGCGGCGCGGCGAGGTGCTCGAGGTGTGCGAACGGTGCGAGCGCCAGACCTTTGGTCGACGGGCTGGCGATCACCGGCTGGACATTCCAACCTCGCTCGCGAGCGAGCGCGCCAAGCTGCTCGAGGATCCAGCTCTTGCCGATGCCGGAGTGCCCGGTGATCAGCGCGGCGCATGACTCGTCATCCGCCAGGATGTTCGAGAGCTTCGTGAGCACGCACCCACGCGCGACCGCGCCGCGCTGATTCACCGGCGTAGACCATCTCCTCGTGAGGGGACAAGTAGCCCTGCCCTGGTGGGCTACTGCAGAGAAGAACGTCCGAAGGGTCCACGATCCGTCGCGAGATGCCGATTTCTTTGCCCCGGGAGATGGATCCGCCGCGTCAACAGGTTGCGACGCCGGCGGTTGCGGCGAGCTGGCACACCGAGTCTTCGGAAACGATCCACTTCCCGTTCTGCTTGCTCATCGAAGCGACGAGCGGGACGAACGCGGGCGCGCCGTTCAACAAGAAGGAATAGGCCAGCGACGCCTTGTCGCCGCTGACCGAGATCTCTGTGACCGAGAGCTTGAGCGACTTGTACAACGTGCGCGCGAGCGTGGTGAGCTTCGTGCGCACCGGCGCGAGCTCGGCGGCGTTCTCGAGGTACGGCGCGGCCTTCGCGTTCGACACCTTGTGGTCGAACACCCGAGCGAACGTGGCGATCACCGCGCGTTCGGTTGCGTTGTGGGGCTTGAACGGGCGCGCGGTCTGGACCTTCGGTCGGACGAGCTCGGTGGGTGCGGCGCCATCGACGGACGCGGCGTCGAAGGTGGCGACGCGACCCGTGTCGTCCCACGAGTAACCCGTGTCGCCGATGAAGGCCACCGTTCCGTTCGTCCACGCCCGTCCCGTCACCGCCACGGTCTTCGGGTCGATGCGGTAGAGAATTCTTCCCGGGGCTCTCCTCCAGGGGGGTTCCGATCGCCCACACGGACCCGGCACCGGAGACGAATCCGTAGGCGCTGCGGATGGGCGGTCCCCCGGCATTCAGGTCGATGGTCCTGAGCTTGCCGGTCTTGGGGTTGAGCTTCGCGAGGTATCCGAGGGCGTTCCAGCGGACCCAGACGTCTCGACCGACGAGCGATACCTCGGCCCGGGTCTGGAACGCCGGGATCGACCGCACCTTGCCGGTCGGGAGATTGATCACCCCCAGCTGGTACGAGCACTCCAACGGCACGACGACCTGGGCCGGATTCGGCTGCACGCCGCCCTTCGTTCCGCACGCCGGCAGCTTGACGGTTCTCTTAGCCTTCGCGTGCTCGACGTCGATCAGTGTCGTGGCCCGGCGTGTGAATCGCTTGGCGAACGAGTCCTCGTCGTAGCTCTTGTGGCCGAGCCACAGCGGGCCGGGGTTCTCGTGGTCGGACGAGAGCTCGGATCGGGTGTGCTTCGGCAGCGGGACTCGCTTGCGCACGGCCAGAGTCTCGGAGTCGAGCACCGCGACGGTCGTGCGGTCACCATCCAGCACCACGACCCCGTCGGGATGGAACACCCATGACCCGCCCGGGTTGAAGGGTGTACCGGCAGGGACCGGGCGGTACGGATACTCCGCCACCGCAGCACCGGTGTGCTCGTCGAAGCGCACGATGTGGGTACCCACCCCGTTGAGCGTCCGTTCGCCGTAGATTCGCGAGCCGTCGCTCCCGAGGTAGTGGTGGCCGACGGTGCCCTCGGGAACCGAGCTGGGGAGGGGCTTGACCGACAGGTCGGGAATCCCGTAGTCCGGCAGCGGCGCTTCCGAAGCCAGGACGAGGCGTGGCCGGCGGGTCGTGGCCGCCTCGGCCCAGTCGCAGTCGCCACCCCCGCACGCCAGCGCGGCCAGCACCGCCAGGAGCAACGGCGGGGTGATGCCGCGGCGCAAGATCACAGACATTCGGCGACTCCGAGCGCGATGAGTCGTCGCTGGACGTCGACGAGGAAGACGTCGATCCCGGCGACCTTGGATCGCGGCACCTGGATCGCGAGGCCGCGCTGGAGCTGGTCGAGCGCCGCCGCGGAGGCGGCGTGCGCCTGCGCGAGGAGGCGGGTGACCTCCGGGTCGCTGATCCCTGCCGCGCGGAGCTCGGCGGGGAACGCCGCGAGCGCCGCCGTCAGCTCGGTGATGGCGCGCTGGGTCTTCGATCGGTCCCGGAAGGCGGTTTCGCGATTCGGGCCGAGCAGCTCCTGGCGGCCGATCGTCCCGAAGGCTTTCTCGTCGAAGCGCGCACATGCCGCCGCGGTTTGCTGTGCAGTCTCAGTTCCCGTGCGAGTTGCGACGTTGTTGTTGTCCGATCCCAGCTCGGTCACGGCGATGAGTGTCCCGAGCGCAAGGATCGCGATCACGGCCGCGGCGACGATCAGCTGCCCGGGCTTGCGCCGCTTCCGTCGGGCCTCGCGCTCGGCCGTACGCGGCTCGAGGTCGATGACCACGTCAGCTTCACGGTCGCGCGCCGGCGACCGACCGTCGGCCTGCTCGCGGAACAGCTCGTTGCGCAGGGCCTGGTCGAATGCGGCTCGCGGTGAGCGAGGCCGGTCGAGACCGTCGAGGAGCTGGCGGGCCTGTTGATCCTCGCTCACGACGCCACCTCCTCTTCGAACGCGGCAAGCAGTCCCCGGCGGGCCCGGGCGAGCAGTGAGTCGACCGCGGGCGCGGAACGGCCGAGGGCTTCGGCGATCTCCCGGGACGAGCAGCCGTCGACGTAGCGCAGCACGAGCACGGCTCGATGCTCCGCGGGCAGCCGCTCGAGAGTTGCGAGCACCCGATCCTCGGCCTCGCTCGGTCGCCGCGGTGATCACGGGATCGATGTCTCGACGCAGGACCTCGAGTCGACCGTCCCACCGCATCTGGTGGCGCCAGCGGTCGATGATCCGGTTGCGCGTGGCCGTGAGCAGCCACGACCGGGTCAGCGGGCGGTCGGGTTGCGTGCGCATCTGCTCCGCCGCAGCCCGGAAGACATCGGCCGTCACATCTTCGGCGTCGGCTTCGGAAAGCCGGCTTCGCGCGTAGCCGAACACGCACGGTAGGTGCTCGTTGTAGAGCAATTCGAGGCGTGATCGGGTGGCGGAACGCAGCGCCCCGTGCTGGTTCGTCATCACCCTACCCAAGGCCGAAGAACGGCTATAGGTAACCCCGCGGAAGCTGTGGGGTCAAGGATCGCCCCTGGGCGGTCGCGTGACGCGGGGTAGCGATCCCGACGTCCGATCGGTGGAGCTGACCGGGCCGGTCAGATCGAGATCTGGCTCGAGACCTTCTCCGGCGCCGCCGCGCCGAGCGTCGCGATTGCGTGGGCGCGCAACCAGGGTTCGAGGTCAGCGGCTTCGACCGGTCGCTGCACGTAGTAGCCCTGGGCCAGGTCGCAGCCCAGCTCGGCCAGCACGACCTGAGTTCGGGCGTCCTCCACGCCTTCGGCGACCACGCTGAGCCCGAGGTTGTGGCCGAGGTCGACCGCGGACTGCACGAGCACGCAGTTGCTCTCGTTCTGCGGTCATGTCCGATGACGAACGAACGGTCGATCTTGAGCTCATGGACGGGAAGGTCCTTGAGGTACGACATCGACGAGTAGCCCGTCCCGAAGTCGTCGATGCTCAGCCAGACGCCCATCTCGTTCAGGGTCTTCGAGCGACGTGAGCGCCTGGCGGGGGTCGGTCATGATCGCGCCTTCGGTGAGCTCGAGGCTGAGCAGGCGCGCCGGGACCCCGAGCGTGACGAGCTGCTGGCTGCACCTGGGCGGGGAAGGTCGGGTCGTGCAGCGACCGGGCCGAGATGTTCACGGACACCGGGATGGTCCAACCCCGGTCGAGCCAGATTCGAGCCTGCGTCGAGCGCGAGGCGCAGGATCTCGTCGGTGAGGGGGTGGATGACCGCAGTGCCCTCGGCGATCGGGATGAAGTCGTCGGGCATCAACAGCCCTCGAGTGGGGTGTTGCCAGCGGACGAGTGCCTCGACGCTGTCGAGTGCCCCGGTGGTCATCACGACCTTCGGCTGGTAGTAGCAGCAAGAGCTCGCCGCCGGTGATCGCGCGGCGCAGGTCGCCCAGGAGTGCGAGCCGGGCGACCGTGTTGTCGTCCCGAGTGAGCTCGTACTCGGCGTACGGAATGTGCTGGCTCTTGGCTTCGTACATCGCGACGTCCGCGTGGCGGAGCAGCGTCTCGACATCGCTGTCGGGGCCGGCCAGCGCGATGCCGATGCTGGCGTCGATGTCGAGCGAGATGTCCTTGACGGTGAACGACTCGGCGAGTGCATCGCCGAGTCGCAGCGCGGCGGCCACCGCCTGCGTCGCTGGTGGTCGCGCAGAGCAGCACCGCGAACTCGTCGCCACCGAGCCTGGCCACGGAGTCGCCGGCGCGAAGGGTGCAGGCGAATCGTTCGGCGATCTGCCGCAACAGGAGATCTCCGTAGTGATGGCCCAGCGTGTCGTTGACGTCCTTGAACCGGTCCACGTCGACGAGCAGCACGGCGACTTGCTCGCCCGACCGTTGGGCGGCTCGCAGTGCCTCGACGGTGCGGTCCTGGAACAGCGTTCGATTCGGCAGCCCGGTCAAGCCGTCGTGCAGGGCTTGGTAGCGGTTGATCTCACTTTGCATGCGAAGCCTGCGCTCGTATCGCAGGAGCGCGATCGCGACCGTCACGATCAACGTGATGCCGACGATCAACGTCCCGATCGCGAGGGCCAACGCGAGACGCTCGGTGGACTGCAATGCGTCGAGTTGATCGAGCGCGCCGGCGCGATGCTGCGCGGCGGCGGCGACGGTCTCGGATTGCAGTGCATTGAATACAGGGTCGACGCGCGTGCTGTCGATGGCGTTCACGAACTCGCTGCTCTCGTGCCGGTCCACCGCGGCGAACATCTCGAGCGCGGCCCGTACGTAGCCGGAGTGCTCACGACGGATCCGGTCCACCAGTCGTCGGTCGCTCGCAGTTCCCGTGCGGTCGATCTCCGACAACGCCTGTCGCACTTCCTTGCGGGCCGCGAGATGCGCGGCGGCCGGAACCGGGCCGGGCTCGAGGCGGTACTTCCGCTCCAATGATTCCTCGGCCGATACGCCGGTCGTCGCCCGCTGGTACGCGGCGTTGAGCAACGCGGCGCGTTCGGCGTGCGCGGCGGACCCGCTCGTGGCGAGGGAGCTGAGGATCCCGACTACCAGGAATCCCACGAGCGCGACGGCGACCGCGAGCAATCCGATCCGGGCTCTGCGGGCTCTGCGGGCTCGCACTGTCGAACCCGTCACCTGGCGGCTGCTTCCGGCGCGGCGCGCGACCTCAGCGGACTTCGAATTGCCGCGGCAGATCACCATGTCACGGGGTCGGCGGTGCCGGGGGCGACCTGGAGGACAGAACGAACCGACGCGTCTGCCGTCAGAGGCAAACCGCGGGGAAGGCCGGTCCCCGCCGGTCAGTCCGCGAGGTCGATGAGCACCGGAGCGTGGTCCGAGGGCTGCTTCCCCTTGCGCGCGTTGCGGTCCACGATGCGCCCAGGTCAGCCTGCTCGGCCAGCGGCTGGGTGACGAGCACGAGGTCGATGCGCATGCCGCGGCCCTGGTGGAAGTCGCCCCGGCGGTAGTCCCAGTAGCTGTAGAACTGCTCGTCCGGGTACAGCTGACGGAGGGCGTCCACGAGACCCCAGTCCTCGAGCCGCTGCACCGCCGCCCGTTCCGGCGCGGTCACGTGGGTCGAGCCTTCGAATGCTTTGGGGCTCCAGACGTCTCGGTCGGTCGGAGCGACGTTGAAGTCGCCCATGACGACGAGTGGCTCGGTCGGGGAGTACTGCTTCGCGATCCAGTCGTGCATCGTCTCGAGCCAGACGAGCTTTCGGTCGTAGAACTCGCTCGGCACCTCGCGACCGTTGGGCACGTAGACCGAGACGACCTTCACGCCACCACATGTCGCGGCGATCAGTCGGGCGTCGCCTTCGTACGGGTCGACCGTCTCGCTGTCGAACCCGCTCGTGACGTTCTCGATCCCGACCCGCGAGAGGATCGCCACACCGTTCCACTGGTTGTACCCGTGCGGCGCGCTCTCGTACCCGAGGGCCGAGAATGCCATGCTCGGGAAGTTCTTGTCGGCCAGCTTCGTCTCCTGCAGGCAGAGGATGTCGGGTTGCGCGTACTCGAGCCACTCCTCGACCCGCGGGAGCCGCGCTTTGAGTGAGTTCACGTTCCAGGTCGCGATGCGCATGGGCCGGGAATCAGGCCTTCGCGTCGAGCTCGTGGAGCCGGTGGGCCATGCCCTGCAACACGGAATCGCGAAACGCCGGCGCGTCACCGAGCAGCTGCTGGAACGCCGCGCGATTCAGGCCGACCAGGGTGACGCCGGTGGCGGCGGTGACCGTCGCGATCGCGCGGCGTGTCGGCGAACAACGCGATCTCGCCGAAGAAGTCACCGACGCCGAGGCGCGCGACCTCGTGGCCCTCCCGGGACACGATCGCCTCACCGGAGCCGATCACGTAGAACTCGTCGCCGAGATCGCCCTCGCGCACCAGCACCTGGTTCGGATCGAACGCGAGCCCGTCCGCGAGCTCACTGAGCTCTTGGATCTGCGCCGTGGTGCACCGCCGGAACATCGGTACCTGCGCGAGGTAGGTCCGATAGATCGCTTCGTCGTACCCCGCCATGGTTCCTCCGCCGAGCCGCGCGTCCGGGTGCCGGGGCAGCATATCGACCGTCTTCGCGACCCGGTGAGGGCCGTGGGCCCGTCGCTTCAGGTCTCCAGGTAGCGGGGGTTGGCCACCTCGAGCTTGGCCCGCACGGTGTTCCGGACGTGCTCGACCGTCTCGGCGAAGCGGTCGTCCATCGCGCCCCGGCGGATCTCGCCTGCGAGCAGCTCGGTCAGCTCCCGGACCTCGCCCGTGCGGCCGAGCAGCTGCACGAGCGCGCGCGTGCTCGGCCTCGGTCTGGACTGCACCGAGCTCGAGCTCCCGTTCCACCATGCCGAGCACGTTGACGGCCACCCGCGCGTGAAACGCGATGCGCCCTTCGGTCGAGGGCATCACGTCGTGCTCCAGGTACTCGCGCACCGCGGCGACGAGCTCTGTCGCGGTCGGACGATCGTGCAGCGTTTCGTTGCGGTGCTCCGGTGCATCCGTCATGCGATCAGCTCCAAGAGGTCCCACTCGGTCTCCGCGATTCGCCGGCCCAGTGCCGCGAGCTCGACGGATCGAACGAAGCCCTGCAGATGAGCGAAGCACTGCATCTCGCAGATGACGCCCCACTTCAACGTCCCGAACGTCTCCCAGTAGCGCAGATGCTCGAGGGTCACCGGCGCGCCGCCCGCGGCGACGTACGCGTCGATGAGCTCCGCGGTCGAGCCGAAGCCACCGGCCACCCGGTCCACGTTGCCGAACCGCCACGATTTCACGCAGAGCCAACCGAGATCCTCGATCGGGTCGCCCAGGTGGGAGAGCTCCCAGTCGAGCACCGCGCGGATGCCGTCCGGGCCGACGATGAAGTTGCCGTTGCGGAAGTCGCCGTGCACCAAGCGGGCGGGCGGTACCGGACCCGTCGCGGGCAGATGCTCCTCGAGCCAACGCAGTCCGAGCTCGAACGCGGGATGCGGCTCGCCGAGCGTGTCGAGGATGGTGCGGTACTGCTGGATCTGCTCGACCGGACCCTGCACCGCCAGCCGGGGGAGTGTCTCGGGATCGATGGCGTGGATCTGCGCCGCGATGCTCCCGCACGCGGCGGTGAGACTCTCCCGTGCGGATGCGTACTCCTCGTCGCGCAGGATGCGGCGGGGAATCGTCTCGCCGTCGATCCGGTCCATCACGAACCCGTCGCCGAGGTCGTCGGTCTCGTCGAGCATGAACCGCACGATCGGCACGGGGACACCCGCCGCGCCCGCCGCCTGGAGGAGTCGGAACTCGGTCGAGCGGTCGGCCGATCCCATGTTCGAGCCCGGATCGCGCCGGAGCACGAATGCATGCCGGCTCCCACCTGCAGTGTGCGCGTCGAATGACCACGTTTCGCGCGACGCGCCCCCGGTGAGCCGGCGCAGCTCGGTGATCGTCACCGACTCGCCCAGGTGGCGCGTGCACGTTGTACCGAGTCGGTCGGCGTCGATGCCGCGGAGGCCCACGAGCGACACGCTAGCGACCCCGTGCGGCCGGGTCCCGCTAGCCTCACCACGCGACGAGGAGGACACGTGGCGAAAGCGAAGAGCGCGGCTGACCTGCTGGCCAAGGTGGATCTGTTCGCGGAGCTCTCGAAGTCGGAGCTGCGCAAGGTGGCGGCGATCGCCAAGCCGTTCACGTTCGTGGCCGGCGAGTCGGTCACCGAGGAGGGAACGCCCGGCGGTCGGTTCCACGTCATCGTCTCCGGGACCGCCAAGGTCGTCGGCGGCGGCCGGACGCGCGCGACGCTCAGCCCGGGCGAGTACTTCGGCGAGCTGTCACTGATCGACGGCGAGCCGCGCTCCGCGACGGTCATCGCGCTCGAACCGCTCGAGACGCTTTCCATCGCCGAGTGGAACCTCCGTCCCCTGCTCAAGTCGCACGCGACGATCTCGTACAAGATGCTGGTCGTGCTCGCCCGCCGGGTCCGATCGGTGATGAAGAGCGCGTACACGACCTGGTAGCTCGCCGCGCACACCAGCTGGCATGCCGCCGGAAGGCGCCAACGCGATCACCGTCGGCCGCTTACCTTCCGGAGATCTTCGGATTACGCGCCGACCGGGGCCCCGTCGACGATCTGGTCGAGGTACTCGGAGAGTCCGTACCCGGAGCGGCCGTCCCACTTCCACTCCGTCATCCCTTCGGAGATGCGCGTGACCAGCTGCTCGCCCTCGGGCGTCTGGCGCCGGTTGCGCAACGGGATCAAGCTGAGGACGCTGCCCGTGATCTCGTAGGTGCGGTCGCCGGACTTCGCGGTGATGCGCATCTCCTCGTGGTACTTGTCTTCGCCGACCCAGTCGGTGTCGATCGTGGCGGAGTCGAGGTGGTGGTACTTGCCGTCTTCGAACGCCACGCCACCCACGCGTTCGGAACCGTCGCGCGCCGTGATGACGGACACCACGAAGCCGGCGTCGTCACCGAAGTTCATCGTGAGCCAGCGGTAGTACCACGGCGCCTGCCAGAACCGCGGGCCCCACGAGTGGTCACGCAGGCCGAAGCCGTCGATCGCCCACTCCTCGTCACCCACGCGGATCGCGCCCGACGCGCCGACGTGCTGCTCGTAGTGGCCACGGGCGAACCCGCCGGAGAGGTCTTCCTTCAATGGTGAGCCATCGTCGTTGACCGGCTCGCCGCCGAAGGCCGAGACGAGCCCCCGGTACGTGAGGTCGGCTTCGGCGTCGACCCACGGGTTCTCGGTGAACGCCTTGCGGGGGTGGGCCATCTGCAGCGGCTCGTCGAGCATCACGACCTTGCCCGTGTACGTGACCTTCAGCTCTTCGAACGGCTCGACCACCTCGAAGCGCATTCCGCCCGCGTCGAATGCGTCGTTGTCGGAGATCTCGGGCCGGGCGAACATGAAACCGACCCGCCCGTCCGGCAGGTACAGGCACGTGGTCATCTCCGCGTATCCCTCGTTCGCGCGGTTGCCGAGCCGGAAGAAGCCACCCATCTTCTCGCCCGGGTCGTACACGTTGAAGTACATGCTCTCGTTGAAGTTGGAGGCGTGCTCCAGCGGGTGGAGGTACTCGTCGGACGGTTCCAGGCGAAGCTTCATGCGGGCATTCGACTCGACGTCCGGAGCATGGTCAAGCCGGTGGGTCGGGGGTACCGTGCGCGCGCCGGTCGAGCGTCGGAGGTGGATCGTGGCGGAACCTGTCATCACGGAGATCGCGAGCGGGCTCCAGTTTCCGGAGGGTCCGGTCTGGATGCCGGACGGCACGGTGCTGTGTGTCGAGCTGAAGGGCCGCACGGTCGATCGAGTGCACCCGAACGGCTCGGTCGAAGTGATCGCTTCACCGGGTGGCAGCCCGAACGGGCTGGCGATCGGGCCCGACGGCGCCGGCTACGTCTGCAACAGCGGCGGCTGGTCGTTCACCGACCTTGCCGGTTTCACCCTGCCCGACACCCTCCAGGCCGATGACTACTCGGGCGGCCGCATCGAGCGCGTCGACCTCGCAACGGGTGCCGTGACCGTGCTCTACACCGAGTGCGACGGCCACCCGCTGATGGGCCCGAACGACATCGTGTTCGACGCGTCGGGCGGGATGTGGTTCACCGACCACGGCAAGATCCGCGAGCGAGACCGTGATCACGGAGGCGTGTACTACGCGGCGGTCGACGGCTCGTCCATCGCCGAGGTCGCGTACCCGCTCGAGTCGCCGAACGGCATCGGGCTCTCGCCCGAGGGCGACCGGCTCTACGTGGCGGAGACCCACACGGGTCGCGTCTACTGGTGGCCGGTCGAAGGTCCGGGTCGTCTCGGGAAGCCGAGTCCCCTCGGGGCCGGCGGTCAGCTGCTCGCGGGGGTGGCGGGGATGCAGCTCTTCGACTCGCTCGGCGTCGACTCGGCCGGCAACGTCGTGGTCGGCACCCTCGGCAACGGAGGCCTCACGATCATTCCGCCGGAGGGCGAACCGGTCGAGCACATCGCCCTCCCGGATCCGCTCGTCACCAACGTGTGCTTCGGGGGCGAGGACCTGCGCACCGCGTTCGTCACGTGCTCGGCGACCGGCAAGCTCGTGTCGCTGCCGTGGCCGCGCCCCGGGCTCGCGCTCGCGTTCTGAGTCTGACTCGCGCCCTCTCCTCGGCCTAGCGTCGGCCCGGGTGACGTCCATGGCGACGTCCCTTCGTCGTTCGCGAGCCGTGGGGGAGCACTGTGTCGGGACCGCTGTCGGGCATCAAGGTCATCGAGATCGCCGGGATCGGGCCCGGTCCGTTCACCGCGATGATGTTGGCGGACATGGGCGCGGAGGTCATCCGCGTCGATCGGGCCGGTTCCGTCGGCGGTGACCCGAGCAAGCCGAACCTGGAGATCCTGAACCGGGGCCGGCGTTCGATCGGGGTGGACCTCAAGTCGCCCGACGGCGTCGAGACGGTGCTCGCGCTCGTGGAGCAGGCTGACGCGCTCATCGAGGGCTTCCGGCCCGGCGTGGCCGAGCGCCTGGGCATCGGCCCGGACGTCTGCCTCGCCCGCAACCCGAAGCTCGTCTACGGGCGGATGACCGGCTGGGGTCAGGACGGCCCGTACGCGCAGGCCGCCGGCCACGACATCAACTACATCTCGCTCGGCGGTGCGCTCGCCCACTTCGGTCGGGCCGGCACGAAGCCGACCCCGCCGATCAACGTCGTCGGTGACTTCGGCGGTGGCGGCATGTTGTTGGCGTTCGGCGTCGCGTGCGCCCTGGTGGAGGCCGGACGTTCCGGAGAAGGCCAGGTCATCGACGCGGCGATGGTCGACGGCTCCGCGATCTTGATGACGATGATGTGGGGCTTCCAGGCGCTCGGAATCTGGGGCGCATTCGGGACCAACGTCCTCGACACCGGCGCACCGTTCTACGACACCTACGAGACGAGCGACGGGAAGTTCATCTCGCTCGGCTCGCTCGAGCCGCAGTTCTACGCCGAGCTGCTCACGCGACTCGAGATCACCGACGAGGTGGACGCGGCCCGGCAGATGGACCAGACGTCGTGGCCCGAGCTGCGCGACAAGCTCACCGCGCTGTTCAAGACCAAGACGCGCGACGAGTGGTGCGCGGTCCTCGAGATGACCGATGCGTGCTTCGCGCCGGTGCTGACGATGCCGGAGGCGGCCGAGCACCCGCACATGAAGGCCCGGGGCACGATCGTCGAGGAGTACGGCCTGCCGCAGCCGGCGCCGGCGCCGCGCTTCAGCCGCACCCCCGGCGCGATCGCCCGGCCGCCGGCCTGGCCCGGCCAGCACACCGACGAGGTGCTCGCGGACTGGGGCTTCTCCGCCGACCGGATCGCCAAGCTCCACGAGTCCGGCGCCATCAAGTAGCGACCACCGCCACCGTTCTCGGCACGCTCAGGCGGCTCAGGACCCCTTCAGCGTGCCGAGAACGGGGTGGGGAGCTCGGCGAGGCGGGTGTCGAGCGTCGGGGCGTCCGGCGCGGTCACGGTGATGTGGCCGACCTTGCGGCCCGGGCGTGGCTCCTTGCCGTACCGGTGGAGGTGCGCGCCCTTGACCGCGAGGACGGCCGCCGGATCGGGCAGCTCGCCGACCAGGTTCACCATCGCGCTCGACACCGACCGCTTCGGTGGAGCCGAGCGGCCAGTCGAGGACGGCGCGGAGGTGGTTCTCGAACTGGCTCGTCACCGCGCCTTCGATCGTCCAGTGGCCGGAGTTGTGGACCCGCGGCGCCATCTCGTTCGCGGCGAGCTAGTCGCCGACCTGGAAGAGCTCGAGCGCGAGGACCCCGACGTAGTCGAAGTGCTCGAGCAGCGTGCGGGCGTAGCCGGCCGCGGCTCGCTGCAGCCTCGGGGTGACGTCGGGCGCGGGCGCGCGTGAGAGGCGCAGGATCCCGTCGACGTGATGGTTCTCGATCAGCGGCCAGACGCGCACCTCGCCGTGGCGGTTGCGCACCGCGAGCACCGAGAGCTCCCGGTCGAAGTCCACGAACGTCTTCGAGGATCAGCGGACCGCCGCCGCTCAGCGCGGCAAATGCCTGGCTCGACGTCAGCTTCGGTGTCCGCAGCACCACCTGCCCTTTGCCGTCGTAGCCGCCGCGCCGCGTCTTCAGCACGGCCGGGAGATCCGATCGCCTCCGACCGCGGCGCGCAGTCCGTCGAGGTCGTCGACGGCGAAGAACTCGGAACACGGCGATCTCGAGGTCCTGGAACGTCGTCTTCTCGGCCAGGCGATCCTGCGACACCTCGAGGGCGCGGGTCGACGGATCGACGCGCGCGCCGCCGGCCTCGAGCATCCGGGCCGCGTCGGCGGGGACGCCTTCCCACTCGTAGGTCACGACCTGCGCACCCGTCGACGGTCTCGAGCAGCGCCCGTTCGTCATCGAGCGCGCCGACGACCAGCTCGCCGACGGACTGCGCCGGGGCCTGCGGTGACGGATCGAGGAACCGGAAGTCGAGCCCGAGCGGGACGCCGGCGAGGCCCAGCATGCGGCCGAGCTGGCCGCCGCCGAGCACGGCGACCACCGGAGGCGTGAATCCCGACATCGTCTGTTTCCTAGTCGAGATGAGAACGGCGTGTCGTCATGCCCGGGGCCGCGGATACGCTTTCGGTGCGACATCGGCGTCGCGCCCACCGACCCGATTGTTCGTGGGCGGCCGCAACGCCGCGGTTCAAGCTCTCGGACCCCGACCCGGCCACCGGCCGCTCGAGGTGCCATGAACCCGCATCGTCGCTCCCCGCTCGACCCGTTGGCGCAACCACCCCTCCCGCCGCACTCGCCCGACCACGATCGTGGCGCGTGCGGCATCGGCTTCGTCACCCGGACCGATGGCGACTCGCGGCGCGAGATCGTCGATCTGGCCCTGACGGGGTTGGCTCGCATGCGCCACCGCCAGGCCGTGGGCGCCGACGACCTCACCGGTGACGGCGCCGGGCTCCTCGTTCCGATCCCGCGCGACTTCTTCGCCCGGATGGCGCGTGACGAGCTCGGCGTCGTCCGTGGATCCGGCCCGGCTGGGCGTCGTCTTCGTGTTCCTCGACCGCAACGACGGCACCGCCCGGGATGCCGCTGAGACGGCCGATCGATCGGAGCGCTGGCCGACGAGGGAATCGACCGTCGTCGGCTGGCGCGCCGTACCGGTCCGGGAGGATCAGCTCGGCGCGCAGGCCCGGGCCGGCGCGCCCGCGTTCCGCCAAGCGATGCTCCGCGCTCCGGACGGGCTCGACTGGTCCGCGATCGAGCGCGGCCGCGTACCGCGCCCGGCGTGCCGCCGAACAGCGGTGCCGCGAGCTCGGGGTTCCGATGACGGTGGTCAGCTGGGGATTCGCGACCGTCACGTACAAGGCGCTCGTCATCAGTGACCGGTTGTCGGTCTTCTTCCCGGACCTCGAAGCACCGGACTTCGTCGCGCCGCTCGCGGTGTTCCACAGCCGTTTCTCCACGAACACCACACCGGCGTGGTCGCGGGCGCAGCCGTTCCGGATGCTGTGCCACAACGGCGAGATCAACACCGACCGGGGCAATCAGCTCCGGATGCACGCGCGCGGTCACCTCGGCACGGAAGCCGTGGATCTCGGCCCCGAGGAGCTCTACCGCCCACTGCTCGATCACGCGGACTCCGACTCGGGGCGGCTCGACACGACGCCTCGAGCTGCTCGTCCGGGGCGGACGGGACGTGCGTCACGCGGTCGCGATGCTCGTGCCCGAGGCGTGGGAGGGCAATCCGGATCTCACCCCGGCGGTCCGCGACTTCTACCGCTATCACGCCTGCCTCACCGAGCCGTGGGACGGGCCGGCCGGACTCGTCTTCACCGACGGGCGCCGGGTGGGTGCCGCGCTCGATCGCAACGGACTCCGGCCGCTGCGCTGGAGTGCGGCGGCCGACGGCACCGTCGTGTGCGCGTCCGAAGCCGGCGCGGTGCCGCTCGACGGCCGGGGCGCGGTCCGTCGCGGTCGCCTCGGGCCGGGGGAGATGCTGTGCGTCGACACCGGAGGCGGCGGCATCCAGACCAACGCGGCGATCAAGGCGGAGCTGGCGGAGCGCGCCGCGTATCGCATGTGGGTTCGCCACGGTCTGCGGACGCTCCATCCGGGCGTTCCGCTGCAGCTCGACGGCGACGCGGACGCGCTGACCCGCGCGCAGGTCGCGTTCGGTGTCACGAAGGAAGAAGTCGCGACGGTCCTCAAGCCGATGGCGACCGACGCCAAGGAGCCGACGTTCTCGATGGGGGACGACACGCCGCTGCCGCCGCTGAGCTCGGTTCCCCGGCCGATCTTCCACTTCCTCAAGCAGCGGTTCGCGCAGGTCAGCAACCCCCCGATCGACCATCTGCGTGAGCGGCGCGTGATGTCGTTGCGCACGTGTCTCGGCGCGCGGCGACCGTTGCTCAGCGAGATCTCCGATGCCGCCCGACTCCTCGAGCTGCCGACGTTCCTCGTCACCCCGTCCGCGCTGGCGCACCTCCTCGATGCGGACCGGGCGCCGTTGCGTTCGGCCCGGCTCGATGCCACGTTCGCGGCCGCGGCCGGGCCGGACGGGCTTGGCCGACGCGCTCGCCCGGCTTGGCGGACGCAGCAGCCGTCCATGTCGCGGCCGGCGTCGAGCTGCTCGTGATCTCCGACGCGGCGGCCGAAGACCCGGCGTCGGGCCGCGTCGCCATCCCGTCGCTCCTGGCGACCGGCGCCGTCCACCACCGACTCGTGCGCAGCCGGCGCCGCCAGGACGCGTCGATCGTGGTCGACACCGGTGACGCGCGCGACGTGCACGCCGTGGCCGGCCTGCTCGGCTACGGCGCCGACGCGATCTGTCCCCGGCTCGCGCTCGCGACCGTCGCCGGCTTGGCGGATGGCGACGAGCTCGGTGAGCTCGACGCCGATGGCGCGCAGACCAAGGTGCAGGTCGCGCTCGAGGACGGTGTGCTGAAGATCATGGCCAAGATGGGGATCTCGACCCTCGACGGGTACCGGGCGGCCCAGGTCTTCGAGGTGCTGGGGCTCGACGCGGCAGTCGTCGACGAGTGCCTTCCGGGCACGCCGTCCTCGGTCGGCGGTCTGGGCTACGCGGACCTCGCCGCGGACCTGCTCGCCCGGCACGCCCGCGCGCGGAAGACGTCATCCCGGCGCTCGACGAACCGGGACTGGTGCGGTTCCGCAAGCGCGGCGGCGAGTACCACGCGAACAATCCCGAGGTGTTCGATGCGCTCCACGCGGTCAGCGCGGCCACGGGCGCCGACGAGTCTCGCCAACGCTCGGATCAGGGCCAGCACGCCGCGCACGTGCTCCATGCCGCGATCCGGGACGGGCAGGCGCGAGCTGTACGAACGGTTCGCGCGGCTGGTCGAGGATCGACCGCCCACCGAGCTGCACGATCTGCTCGAGCTCGCGCCCGCGCCGGAGCCCGTGCCGCTCGACGAGGTGGAGCCCGCGACCGCGATCGTCCGGCGGTTCTCGACCGGGGCGATGAGCCACGGTTCGTTGTCGGCCGAGGCGCACGAGACGCTCGCCATCGCCATGAACCTGCTCGGAGGGAAGAGCAACTGCGGCGAGGGCGGCGAGGACCCGTCGCGCTACCGGACCCGCGGCCAGCCGGTTGATCGGAACTCGCGGATCAAGCAGATCGCGTCGGGCCGGTTCGGGGTGACGCCCGAGTACTGCGCGTTCGCCGACGAGCTGAACATCAAGATGGCGCAGGGCTCGAAGCCCGGTGAGGGGGGCCAGCTGCCCGGCCACAAGGTCACGGCCGAGATCGCCCGGCTCCGCCATACCCAGCCCGGGGTCGGGCTGATCTCCCCGCCGCCGCACCACGACATCTATTCGATCGAGGACCTGGCGCAGCTGATCTTCGACCTGAAGCAGGTCAACCCGGCGGTGGACGTGTCGGTGAAGCTCGTCGCCGAAGCCGGCATCGGCACGATCGCGTGCGGGGTGGTGAAGGGCCGGGCGGACGTCGTCCAGGTTTCCGGAGCCAACGGTGGAACGGGCGCCTCGCCACTGTCGTCGATCAAGCACGCCGGGATGCCGTGGGAGCTCGGGTTGGCGGAGGTCCAACGCGCGCTCGTGGCGGACGGCCTGCGCGGCCGCGTGCGCATCCGGGTCGACGGCGGGTTCAAGACCGGGCGCGACGTGATGATCGCCGCGCTGCTCGGAGCCGACGAGTACTCGTTCGGGACCGCGGCGATGCTGGCGGAGGGGTGCATCATGGTGCGCGCCTGTCATCGCGACACGTGTCCGACCGGCATCGCGACCCAACGCCCGAACCTCCGGGCCAAGTTCACCGGAACGCCCGAAGGGGTGGCCACGTATCTCCTCTTCGTGGCCGAAGAGGTGCGCGTGCTGCTGGCATCGCTCGGGTTGCGCTCGCTGGACGACGCGATCGGACAGGCGCATCTGCTCACCCGCCGCGAGTCGCCGTACCCGCGCGCCGCGACCCTCGATCTCGACGTGCTGCTCGAGACGCCGACCGCGACCGCGGCGAGCGAGCCGGTGCGATTCGTCGCGCCGGATCCGTCTGCCCGCCCGCGCGGCGCGCTCGACGAGCGTCTGCTGCACGACGGGTTCCGCCCGCTCTGGGAGGGGGACGACGACGTCATCGAATACGCGATCACGAACGCCGACCGCACGGTCGGCGCGTCGCTGGGCGGCGCGGTGGGGCTCGAGTGGGGTGAGCGGGTGCCGCCGGGGTCGGTGCACGCGCGGTTCACCGGCGCGGCCGGGCAGAGCTTCGGCGCGTTCCTGGCCGACGGCATCGTGCTCGAGCTCGTCGGGGAGGCGAACGACTACGTCGGGAAGGGGATGGGAGGCGGCCGGATCGTGATCCGGCCGCCGGCCGACGACGCCGGAGACCCCGTGCTCGCCGGCAACACCGTGCTCTACGGCGCCACCGGCGGGCAGCTGTTCGTGGCCGGCCGGGTCGGCGAGCGGTTCATGGTGCGCAACAGCGGTGCGGTCGCGGTGGTCGAAGGCACCGGAGATCACGCGTGCGAGTACATGACCGGCGGGACCGCGGTGATCCTCGGTCCGATCGGGTACAACCTCGGCGCCGGGATGACGGGTGGCGAGGCGTACGTGTACGACCCCGACGGGACCCTGGCGGCGCGGCTGAACCGCCAGCTCGTCGACACCAGCCACGTCGACGAGCTGCCGGCCGCGGAGCTCCGCTTCCTCGTGGAGCGCCACCGCGCGCTGACCGGTTCGCGCCCCGCCGCCGAGCTCCTCGCCGACTGGGACGCGACGGTGCGTCGAGTTCTGGCGTGTCGCCCCCCTCGACGAGATCGCGCGCCTCGAACGCGCGAACCAGGGAATGCTCGGCGCGACGCGGTAGCTGCGGGGTCTCGGCCGCTCGAGCGTGATCCGGGTCGTGGCGGTCGGCCTGTTCGATCCACGCAACAGACCGCCGGCTGATGTCCGCCTACTGCGAGCGGTTCAGCTGCAGCGTCGGGTGCGGTTCGTAGCCGTCGAGCGTTGCGACGATGCTGCGCAGCGTCCCATCGCGGTTGCGTTCGTAGCGCAGGACCGCGTCGTTGTACCGCTTGACCCGTGGCGGGGGAACGGTCGAGCTTGTCGTAGGCCGCGATGGCCTTGGTGAGCGCGGCGATGCCCTTCAGCCGGTCCGAGCTCGAGACGATCGCCCGGATGCGCGCCGCGAGGCCCTCGAGCTCGTCGGCGGTCTTGGCCTGCTCCGCGTCGTCGGTGGTGCTGTGGAGCAGATCCCACTCATCGAGCGTGCGCTTGAGCTCGCGGGTCACCTCACGATCGCCGGCCCCGGCATCCTCGAGCGCGCCGACCACGCCGCTGAGCGCCCCGTATCGGGCCGTGAGCGGCTGGAGGAGCGGCTTCCACGAGCGCCGAACCTCCTGGGCATCGTCTTGGAGACCGGGCCGGACCGTGATCACGAGGATGACGATTCCGGTCACGAGCACCACGACGAGCGCGAGCACGGTCCAGCGAAATCTGCGACCCATGACGTCAGGTCACCCTAGCGAGACAGACGGGAAGAACTGGTGACCGTTCGGTCGCAGCCACCCAATTCGATGACCCGCCATCAGCGCGACTCGCCCAGGTCGAGCAACGGCACCCGGCCGTTGAATCGCGGTGGGCGCGGGACGATCTCGTAGACGATCGTCTTCCGCTCGTCCTTGGTGGTCCGGTACACCGGGCGCAGCGAGGTCAGGTCGGTGCGGGGGATGAGCTTGCGCAGCTGCGGCCGGAACCGCGTCCCGTGCGCCTGGTCGGCGATGAGAAAGCGCACGCCGTAGTGGCGGCCGAAGGCGACGATCTTCTCCGGCTGCGCCCACGGGATCGGGACGGTGTCGCGATGCGCGTAGTACCCCGGGACGATGTTCGTGCTCATGATGAGGTCGTCCGGTTGGCTGTGCTTCCCGATCCACTCGCCGACGGTCTTGTGCTCCGGGTACCCGTAGAGCGGATGCAACCAGCCGTCGACATTCCCGTGGAGCGCGGCGACCGTGGAGGCGGCGACGAGCACGAACGCGACCGTCGTCGCGACGCGGAACCAGCGTTTCGGGAGCTCGACCAGACCCGATGGCGACGAGCACGCACGCGAATGCGGCGGACGGGATGAGGTATCGCGGGAGCACGAAGAACGCGATCGTCGTGGCGATCGGAATCAGGATCGCGATCGTCACCGCGAGCACGGCCCGATCCCGGCGTCGACGCCAGGCCGCGAAGATCGCGAGCAGGAAGAGCACGCCGGGAAGGAGTGGCCAGTTCGGGAACGGCGTGAGCGACGCGTTGAACAGGTAGCGGTACAGACGCCCGATGTTGACGTTGACGATCGCGAGATAGGCGGCCGGGTCCTTGCCGATCAGGCTGCCCAGTGAGTGGCGCGCCGGGAACTCGAACCCGTCGCCGACCGGGCGGTACATGATGGCGTGGGCCACCTGACGATTGTCCGCGGCGACCGCGCGCCAGGCCGCCAGGCTGACGCCTTCGGTCTTGGCCGTCAGCTCCCATTTCCCCGTCTTGTCGTGCAGGTAGCCGGCGTACGGCGCGACGAAGACGACGAGCACGAGCACGAACGCCGCGGCGACACCGAGCGCGTGTCGCCATTGCGACGCGTCGGCGCGTCGGATGCCGCGCCAGCCGCCCAGTGCAGGCAGCACGAGCACCGGTACGAGGACGAACGGCGTAGAAGAAGCCTTCGGGCCGGGTGAGGAACGCGAACCCGACGAGCAGGCCCGATGCGGCGGCCGCGAGGAGCCCGCGCCGCGTGTTCCAGGTCGATGAGCGGAGGGCGAGCCACAGTGCGGTGACGAGGCAGAGCGTGTACGGGCCGGACGAGCCGCCGGAGTAGAGCGGGGACCACGACGAGTGCGGGGACGATCGCCGCGAGCCACGCCGCGAGCGCCCCGCCCCGGCGACCGGCGACGAGACGCGTGATCCCCGCGATCGGGAGAATCACGAGCGTGGTGGTGAGGAGCGTGACGATGGTCCACGCGTGGTGCGGATCGCCGCCGAGGATCTCGTGGAGCCCGCCGAGGACGAACGGGAGCCCGGGCGGGAAGTGGGTCTCGGCCGCGCCCGAGAGCGTGGTGAACCCGTGGCCGGACCAGAGGTTGAGCCCGCTCGTCAGGTACGCGGTCTCATCCGCGGAGACGATGTCGTTGCCGGCGCTGAAGAACGCCCGCACGGCCGCGCCGAAGACGACCGCGAGCAGCAGGAGGATCGCGTAGCTGCGCCGCGAGGGTCCGGGGGAGCCGAGGTCGCCGGTCGTGGCGTCGGGCTCGGATGCCGCGTGCGGTGCCGGCGGAGCTTCAGCCGGCGGCGCCGGAGCGGTTTCGGTGCTGGACCCTGCGGCGGTTTCGGTCATCCCGATCCGCGTCATGAGGGAGCAAAGGTACCCGGGGACCATTCAGGAATTGGGGCAGGTCACCGTTCGCGCCGCCGTTCCAGCACTTCCGCCGGCCATGTGGTGATCGGCCGGTTGATCCGGAGCGCCTACCGCGGGGTCAGCACACAGAACTCGTTGCCGTCGGGATCGGCCATGACCACCCAGTCGACGTCGCCCTGGCCGATGTCGATTCGACGTCGCCCCGAGCGCGACGAGGCGGTCCACCTCCGCTCGCTGATCGACGTGCGTCGGGCGGAGCGATGTCGAGGTGAAGCCGGTTCTTCCCGACCTTCGGGGCCAGCGGCGGGCCACCCCAGGTGATGAGCGGACCGGTGCCGTCCGGCGCGCGGATCGCGGTCTCTTCGTCCTGATCCCAGACCAGCGGCCATCCGAGCGCTGCGCTCCAGAAGTACCCGACCTCCCGCGTGCCGTCGCACGTGATCGATCCGAACCGCCCGCAGTCCGCGAGGAAGGAGTTGTCCGGCTCGATGACGCAGAGCTCGTTGCCTTCGGGGTCGGCGAGCACGACATGATCCTCGTCCGGGCGCTGACCGATGTCGATGTGGCGGGCGCCGAGCTCGACCAATCTCGCGACCGTTTCCTCCTGATCATCGAGGGACGTGGTCGTCAGGTCGAGATGGAGACGGTTTTCGCCCGCCTTCTGCTCCGGGACCGGCAGGAACAGGATCGTGAAGCTGGTGTCATCCGTCGGCACGAGACCGATCTCATCATCGGTCTCGTCGTCGATCTCCCAGCCCAGCGCGTCGGCCCAGAAGCGCGCGAGCCGGAGTGGATCGTTCGCATCGAAGCCGAGCGCGACGAGCCGAGAAGTCATTCCGTTCCGTGTCATCCGACCTCCCGATTCCCGTCCGTCGCACCGTATCCCCGGCACCGTTGGCGAGAGCGGCGGTTTCCTGCCTGACCACGTGGTCAAGGACCGCGGCGTCGGTTGTCCCCGGGCCCCGCCCTCCGAGCATCACGGCGTGGTTCGTTCGGAACGAACCAGGCTGCTGTCGAGACGAACGCCTTTCCTATAGGTTGCGTCGTGCCACCCAGACGAGAGGAACGGTTACCCATGTTTGTGACGGTCATCCACCGAATCCACGATCCCGAGGGCTTCCAAGCCGCCGAGGCCAAGGCGATGGAGGCTGGCCTCCCTCCCAACGTTGCGTTGCCGATCCACGCAGCCACCAGCGACCACGGACTCGGCGTCTGCATCTGGGAAGGCGAGTCGCTCGACGCGGTGCGTGAAGTCGTCGAGGGTGCGGTCGGGGCCTGGGCGAAGAACGAGTACTACGAGATGCACGTGGACGGACTCACCCCGCAATTCGCGAGCTGACCAGAGGGCTGGAGGCGCCACCCGCCCCCGGCACCGACGCCTGGCAATGAGGGTCTCGGCAGTGGGCCGAGACCCTCATTGCACGTCCCGGAGGATCGATGCGCCCTCCGGCTCGAAACGGACTCCGAGTCCTCGCGTCATCGGCGCATCGAGTGAACCCGAGCGAAGAACCCATCCCGAGCGGTGACACGGGTCCCATGCTCGATCGCGAAGCGCTCAGACAGTAGCGACGGCGTCTCGCCGAGCTGGACGCCGAGCTGGACGACGCCGCGGTCCACGGCGACGCCGAACGGCAGGCGCAGCGGAGCGCCGAACGCGACGCGCTGATCGCCGAGCTCAAGCGGGCCACGGGCCTGGGCGGCGGGCCGCGGCGGTCCGGCTCGCCGGCTGAGAAGGCGCGCCTCAACGTGACCAGGACGATCCGCCACGCGATCACCGACCTGGCGACGCAGGTTCCGGAGCTCGCCACGCACCTGGACGAGTCGATCATCACGGGCGTCTCGTGCTGCTACGAACCGCGGTCCAACATCGCCTGGACGACCTGAGATCACCAACGTCGGTTCGCTCCGGAGCGCTCGACGCGGCGACCGCATCGGGCACTCTCGCCAAGTGCCGTCATGAGACAGGGCGCAACGAGACGAAGTCCCACCCGGCGGCTAGCGTCGGCGCATGGCTCCCACCCGAGCCGTGGTCGTGGCGATCCTCGCCGCCGCCTCGCTCGGGGGGTGGTGGCTCGGACACAACGGCCCCGGCGCCCAGTTCGACGAAGCCGTCGTGATCAAGGTCGACGACGGCGACACCATCGTGGTGCGCATCGGCACGCGCACCGACACCATCCGATTCCTCGGCATCGACACCCCGGAGACGCATCACCCGACCAAGCCGGTGGGTTGCTACGGCCCCGAGGCGTCGGACTACACGACGGCGCGGCTCTCGGGAAGACCGTCCGGCTCGAGGACGATGTCGAGCCGCGCGACGTCTACGACCGTCGCCTGGCGTACGTCTACCTCGACGGTCATCGCTTCAACGACGAGCTGCTCGAGCAGGGCTACGCGCGCCTGCTGATCATCCCGCCGAACGGCTCCCACTCGCGCACGATGCTGGCGGAAGAGCTCGCGGCGAAGCGCGCCGGGGTCGGTCTCTGGGGCGCCTGCTGATACCCGGTGATTCCCGTCAGACCATCGAGGCGATGACGTGGTCGATCACCTCGGGAGGGCAGTCGGGGTGGAGGAACACGGCGCGGGCGACGGTCTCGCCGTGCCAGGTCGTCGGCAGCACGAACGCGATCTGGTCGGCAAGCAGCCGGCGGGACCAGGTGGCGTAGTCGGTCGTGGTCCAGCCGGGGCGGCGCCACAGCACGACCGTGAGCTCCGGTTCGAGGATCAGCTCGAGGTGCGGGGCCGCGTCGATCTGGCGGGCCGCGTGCTCGCGCGATGTCGAGCGTCTGCTCGATCGCGGTGGTGTACGCGTCGGTGCCGTGCACCGCGAGTGAGAACCAGAACGGCAGCCCGCGCACGCGCCGGGTGAGGTGGTACGCGTAGTCCGACGGGTTCCACTCGTCACCGGTCTGCAACGGATCGAGGTACGCCGCGTGTTGCGAATGTGCGCGCGGCGGGCGAGCTCCGGGTCGCGGTACAGCAGCGCGGCGCAGTCGAACGGAGCGAAGAGCCACTTGTGCGGATCCACGACGAGCGAGTCCGCGTGCTCGACGCCGCGGAACCGGTCGCGCACGCTCGGCGCAGCCAGCGCGGCGAGTCCGTACGCGCCGTCGACGTGGAACCAGAGCCCGCGCTCGCGGGCGACCGCGGCGATCCCGTCGAGGTCGTCGATCTGGCCGGTGTTGGTCGTCCCGCCCGTCGCGACCACCGCGAACACCGAGCCGGGATCGGGGTCGCGGTCCAGCGCGTCGCGCAGCTCGGCCCCGGTGAGGCGATCGCCGGCTGACGGCACGACGAGCGGGACCGCATCCATGATCCGCATCGTGTTGGTGAGCGAGGAGTGCGCCTGGTCGCCGAGCGCGACCCGCCAGCGGGCCGGCCGGTCACTTCGCCGGGCCGCCGCGGCTTCGCGGGCCGCGACGAGCGCGGAGAGGTTGGCCGCCGATCCACCGGAGACGAAGCATCCGCCGGCACCGTCGGGGAGTCCGGCGAGATCGGAGATCCAGCGCAGCGCCTGGTTCTCGGCGTAGACGGCACCGCTGGCCTCCATCCACGACGAGCCGACGATCGCGGACGCGGAGACGACGACGTCGAACAGCTGCGACGCCTTGGTCGGCGCTTCGGGGATGAACGCGAGGAAGCCGGGGCTGTCGCTCGAGATGCACGCGGGCGCGAGCACGTCGCCGAACAGCGCCATGACCTCGGCCGGCGAACGCCCCGCCGCGCTGATGGTCTGGCCCGCCTGCGCTGTCGAGGTCGGCGAACGTCGCCGGCTCGTCGAGCGGCACCGGGTCCATCCGCAAGCGATCGATCGCGTAGTCGAAGCACAGCTGCGCGATCGCTTCGGTCTCCGCGTCGAATCGATGCATGGGAGGAGCGTAGGCAGGAGCGGGCACGAGGTGCGGATGCCCGAAGCGACCCGGAGTTCGGGAGCGTAGGCAGGAGCGGGCACGAAGTGCGGATGCCCGAAGCGACCCGGAGTTCGGGAGCGTAGGCAGGAGCGGGGACGAAGTGCGGATGCCCGAAGCGACCCAGAGTTCGGGAGCGTAGGCAGGAGCGGGCACGAAGTGCGGATGCCCGAAGCGACCCGAGAGTTCGAGGAGTGGCGGGCACGATGCGAGCCGCGCTAGCTGTCGGGGGCGAGCCGCCTCCGCACCTTGTCGACGGCCTGGCCGAGCACCGCCGCCGCCTCGGCGTGGGTGCAGTCCAGCGAGCGGGCCAGGTCCTTCATGGATTCGTTCTGCCAGAAGCGCCGGTCGAGCGCGTCGCGCTCCATCGCGGTGAGCCCGTCGAACGCATGCGAGTTCGCGACGAGCTGCAGTGCGTCGAGATCGACCTCGTCGCTGACGGTGAATCCCTGACTCGCGACCAGCGCGTTCTTCGAAGTCGGCGTCGGGGTAGGGCCACCCGTCCTCGGAAGGGAAGAGCGGGAAGGTGGATTGCGTGGGCATGCCATCTCCTGTCAGCTGCGCCGTGCGCCTCCCGCCTCGTCATCGTGCGCCCCGATCCCGACGCCGTCAACCGGAATGCTCGCCGACCACCTCCAGCAGGGCCGCGCCGTACCGCTCGAGCTTCACCGGACCGATTCCCGGCAAGGCGAGCAGGGCCTCCGACGAGCGGGGCCGGGCGCTGGCGACGTTGCGCAGCGTCTTGTTGTCCAGGATCACGTACGCCGGAACCGCGGCGGCCCGTGCCAGCTCCAAGCGCCAGGCGACGAGCGCGTCGTAGAGCGGACGGTCCGTCACGGCGAGCTCGCCGGCTTCGACGCCGGCCAGACGTTCCCGGGCCCGGGCCGCGCCCCGCCGGTTCCCTCCGGGTGCGGGCGCGGGGGAGGTGCCACCGATCGCGTGCTCCACCTCGGTGAGGTACGGGCTCTTCGTGCGGTTCGAGACCCGCGTGCCCCGGGCGCGTTCCTTCGCCCAGCTGAGCTGCAGGTGCCGCTCGGCGCGGCTGAGCGCCACGTAGAGGAGGCGACGCTCCTCGTCCATCGCCGCCGGGTCGCCGCTCGCGTGCGAGATCGGCACGAGACCTCGCTCGAGGCCGGTGACGAACACGGTGTCCCACTCGAGGCCCTTGGCCCGGTGGAACGTCAGCAGGTCCACGGCGTCATCGGTCAGCCCGCCGTCGTCGCCGCCGCGCAACGACGCCGCGCAGGTACTCCTGGAACCCGGCGACCGAACCGGTGCTGCCTTCCGCGGCGAGGTACTCCCGACCGAGCGCGGCGACCGCGTCGACGTGCTCGCGGCGATCCTCGGAGAGGTCCGCGGCATCGCTGACGAGATCCGTGATGTGCTCCGCGAACGCCCGGCCGGGTGCAGCCTTCGCGTTCTTGCGGAGTGCGTCCATCACCGCCTTCACCTCGGGCCGGTCCAGGAACGCGGCGGCCCCGCGGACCCGGTAGGGGACTCCGGCGCGCCGCAGCGCCTCTTCGAACGGTGCGGACTGCGCGTTGACCCGGTAGAGCACGGCCATGCTCGACCACGGGCGCATCGGTCCGTGCGCCCGGTACAGCGCGTCGGCGACGCCGCGGGCTTCGGCGTCACCGTCCGCGTAGGTGACGACCTCGGCCGGCTCGCCTTCGGGCCCCGCCGCCCGCACGGTGGCCCGCTCGGCGGCGGGAGGACGGACCGGGCGGCCTGCACGATCTGGGGGGTCGAGCGGTAGTTCGCGGCGAGCCGGACGACGGCGGAGCCCGGGAACTCGGCTTCGAAGCTGTTGAGCAGCCCCGCGTCGGCGCCGGCGAACGCGTAGATCGCCTGGTCGGGGTCGCCGACGACACACAGGTCCGAGCGGTCGCCGAGCCAGCCCCGCAGCAGGTCCAGCTGCGCGCGGGTCACGTCCTGGAACTCGTCGACGAACAGGTGCCGGAAGCGCCAGCGCTGCACGCCCGCGAACTCGGCATCGTTCTCGAGCATCTCCGGTGCACGCGCCGATCAGGTCGTCGAAGTCGAGGAGACCGCGCTTGCGCTTCTCGCGTTCGTAGCCCGCGTAGATCTGGGCCACCTCGTCGGGCGGTCGCGGCGTCTCGCGCCGCGCCGCACGCACCTGTTGCTCGTACGCGTTCGGCGGCACCCGCCGCGCCTTGGCCCACTCCACCTCCGCCGCGATCTCGTTGATGGCCACCGCGAGATCCGCGCCGCGCTTGCCGCCGATCAGTGGCCCGAGCAGGCGGGCTTTGCGGTCCAGGAGGCCGGGCATCGGGGTGCCGAGGTCCTGGTGGCGGCGGCGGAGCTGGGCGAGTGCGACCGCGTGGAAGGTGCCCGCGGTGACCGCACCGCGGACGCCGAGCCGGGAGAGCCGCCCGCGCAGCTCGCCGGCGGCCTTGCGGGTGAAGGTGACGGCGAGGACGTGGTTGGGATCGATGTGGCCCTCGGCGCTCTGCCACGCGATGCGCCGGGTCAGGGCGCGCGTCTTCCCCGAGCCCGCGGGAGCGAGAATTGCGAGCGGCACGGCGGGCTCGGTGACCGCCGCACGCTGCGAGGGGTCGAGGTCCGTCAGGAGCTCGTCGGGGCGCACGCCGCCAACCTACCGGGGGCCTGGGACAGCTTCGGGCGTCCGACCCGCGACCGGGCCGCAGCGCCCGACGGGCCCGGAACGCGAGCGAGCCCCAAGTAGTCTCGGCTGCGTAGCAGCTCCGATCTCCTTGGGGCTTCGCTCTGTGACACACCGTCGGCGCCGGCATCAACGCCACCGCACCGGTCCCGGGGCCGAAACCCCGTCGCCACTCCGGCAGCTCCACCGTCGCCCACCGGATCGGCTGTCGGCCCAAGGGCACAACCTCCGCTCCGGATCGAGCGTGTCAACACCGGTCTCGCGGGGCCCGTCCTCCGAGTGCCTTCCGCTCCGGCCACCCTTGCGGGCCACCGTCGCTTCCGACCTCCGGTACCGAACCTCGTTTTGACCGGACCTGCACTCTACGAATGAGGGGAGATCGCGTCAAGGGGGTTTCGTGTGTCGGTTACCTTCGGGTTGGTGACACCCGTGGAGATCTCCGAAGAGCGATTCGAGGACATGGTCGCGGACGCGCTCGAGACGATCCCCTCCGAGCTGGCCGAGCAGCTCGAGAACATCGCGATCATCGTGCAGGACTGGCCGACCGAGCAGCAGCTCGACGGCCGGCAGCGGCACCTTGCTCGGGCTGTACGAAGGAATCGACCTCACCCGTCGCTCACCACTCGGCTACGCGGGGGTGATGCCCGACCGCATCACGATCTTCCGCGGCCCGCTCTGCTCGCTGGCGCGCGACGAAGACGATCTCGAGCGCAAGGTGCGCGTCACGGTGCTCCACGAGGTCGGTCACTACTTCGGCTTGTCGGATCAGCGGTTGCACGAGCTCGGGTGGGCATGACGCGCTGCGTCGTGTGGACGCTCGGTGCGGACCGACCCGGCATCGCGGCGGCCGTCACCGGACCGTTGCTCGAGCTCGGCGGAAACCTCGAGGACTGCTCGATGACGATCTTGTCGGGCCAGTTCGCGATGGTGCTCGTCGTGGAGCGTGCCGGACGCGGTCGGAGCTGGCCACGCTCGAAGCGGCACTGGCCGGGCCGGCGGCGGCGCTGGATCTCGGGCTCGCGGTGCGACCGATCGGTGAGCCGGCCGGCGCTTCGGCGCCCGGCCCGCGCTGCGTGGTGTCCGTCTACGGCGCCGACCATCCCGGGATCGTGCACCGGTTCGTGACGCTGCTCGCTGATGCGCAGGTCAACATCACGGACCTGGCGACCCGGGTCATCGGCGACGCGGCCGACCCGGTCTACGCGATGGTGCTGGACGTCGAGCTCCCCGCCGATCTCGCGGTCGAGTCATTGCAGGAGCAGGTCGCGGCGCTCGCGACCGAGGTCGGTGTCGACGCGATCGATGCGCACCGCCGACGCCGACGTCCTCTGACCGGCAGCGTCGTTTGGCCGTCCGCCCCGTCCTCCGTCTCCCGCACCCCGTGCTGAAGCAGCCGACCGAGCCGGTCGGTGTGATCGGCGACGCCGCGCTCGCGCTCGCGGACGACCTGCTCGAGACCATGGCGGCGTCGCCGGCGTGCGTCGGGCTCGCCGCGAACCAGATCGGCTCGAACCTGCGCGCGTTCTGCGTCGACGTCAGCGGGCACAAGAAGGCGGTTTCGTGTCACGGTAGGTTCGTGCTCTTCGACCCGCAGCTCCTCGTGGCGCGGGCGCCCAGCCGTCGGACGTGAAGGATGCATGAGCGTTCCTGATCTCACCGGCAACGTCTCCCGCGCGACCGACGTCGTCGTGCGCGGTCGCACGCCCGACGGGCGAGGAGCGCGTGATCGAGGCCGACGCGTTCGAAGCCCGGGCGATCCTGCACGAGCTCGACCACCTCGACGGTCTCGTCTTCCTCGACCGCGTCGCCTCGGTGGGCGACGTCTTCGCTCGGGTGCGCTACCGGTGATCGGGGCCAACCGGGCCGGCCGGTGGCGGAACTGGGGCCGAAACCAGCACTGCACCCCGGTCGCGGTCGACGAGCCGCAGAGCCTGCTCGAGGTCGTCGAGTCGGTGGAAGCGGCCGCCCGGACCGGCCAGACGGTCAAGGTCGTCGCCTCCGGCCACTCGTTCTCGGACGTTGCCTGCACCAACGGCCGGATGCTGCGGATCGGCGCGCTCGACCGGCTCGTCGCCATCGACCGCGAGGCGATGACCGCCACCGTCGAGGCCGGCATCCCGCTCTGGCGGCTGAACGAGGAGCTGGGTCGCCGCGATCTGGCGCTGTCCAACCTCGGGGACATCGATCGCCAGACCATTGCCGGCGCCACCTCGACCGGGACCCACGGCACCGGGCTGCGCTACGGGTCCATCGCCGCCGCCATCGTCGGCCTCGAGCTGGTCACCGGCACCGGCGAGGTGATCCGCTGCTCCGCGACCGAGGAGCCCGAGATCTTCCACTCGGCTCGAGTCGGGCTCGGCGCGCTCGGGGTCGTGACCCAGGTGACGTTGCAGTGCGAGCCGCTCTTCAAGCTGCGTGCGGTGGAGGAGCCGAAACCGTGGTCGGAGTTCCTGGCCGAGTGGGACGGCATCGTCGACGCGAACGAGCACGTCGACTGCTACTGGTTCCCGCACACGGACACCTGCACGGTGAAGACGAGCAACCGCACCGACGATCCGATCCGGGCGCGGCGCGGGTACAAGAAGTGGAAGAGCGACATCTACTACGGGAACATCCGCCACGGCCTGAGCGCGGCGCGGGGCCGCCGGCAGCCGGAGAAGATCCCGGAGCTCGCGCGCGAGCTCGTCGCCGGGTTTCACCGCGGCGAACGGGTCGACCTCAGCTACAACGTGTTCTGCGCGACGCCGCCTCGTGCGGTTCGTGGAGATGGAGTACGCGATCCCGCGCGCGGACATGGCGCGGGGGCTCAGCGGGATCCGCGCGCTCATCGAGCGCGAGGGCTTCCGAGTCGACTTCCCGATCGAGATCCGGGCGATCGGCGCGGACGACATCCCGCTCAGCATGGGCGCGGGCCGCGAGACCTGCTATCTCGCGGTGCACCTCTCGACCGGGACCGAATTCGAGCCGTACTTCCGCGGGGTCGAGGCGATCATGGACGGTCTCGGTGGCCGGCCCCATTGGGGCAAGTTCCACTTCCAGACCGAGCGGGTCCTCTCGACGCGCTATCCCGAGTGGGAGCAGTTCCGCGCCGTGCGGCGGCGGCTCGATCCGGACGGTCGCTTCCGCAGTGCGTACACCGATCGGGTGCTGGGCCTGCCGTAGGCTGGCGGCATGCCTCCGTATCCCAGGAAGCTCATCAACGAGGGCGAGAGCGTGGTCCTCGACCTCAAGCCGCACTGGTTCTTCTTCTGGAAGCACATCGTTGCGGGCACGGTGCTGCTCGTCGTGTTCTTCCTCTGGATCGGACCGTTCGGGGCGACGAGCTGGGTCGGCTGGCCGCTCGCATTGGCGCTCCTGATCTGGGCCGGATTCGTGGTGGAGAAGTATCTCGTCTGGACCTACACGCACTTCGTGCTGACGGATCGGCGCGTCATCTCACGGTCGGGGATCGTCTCCAAGCGCGGCACGGAGATCCCGCTCGAGCGCGTCAACAACATCGACTTCCACCAGAACATCTTCCTGCGCATGATCGGCGCCGGAGACCTCGACATCGAGTCGGCGGGCCGCGACGGCCAGAGCCACTTCGACAACGTCCGTCACCCCGACATGGTGCAACAGGAGATCTACCGCCAGATGGAGGCGAACGCCCGTCGGCAGGCCTCATGGTCCGGTCAGGCCGCCGCGGACGCCGGTCTCGGGCGCGCCGACCGCGGTGCCGGTCCACGACGAGCCCGACATCACCGACCAGATCGCGAAGCTGGCGGCACTGCGCGACCAGGGGCACATCACGCCCGAGGAGTACGAAGCGAAGAAGGCCCAGCTGCTCGAGCGGATGTGAGGGTCGTCTCCCTCGTTCCCTCGGCTACGGAGACGCTCCGGGCGCTGGGCGTCACGCCCGTCGCCTGCACCCGCTTCTGCGAGCAGCCCGACCTCGAGACGGTCGGCGGGACCAAGGATCCGCAGGTGGACGCGATCGTCGCGCTCGCTCCGGATCTCGTCGTGGTCAACGACGAGGAGAACCGCCGCGAGGACGCCGACGCGCTGGTGGCCGCCGGGCCTGACGTTGCATTCGATGTCGCCGCGATCCGTGGTCGAGGTCGGCGCGGCGGTCCGAGATCTCGCCGCCGCGGTCGATGCGAGCGTGCCGTCGCCGTTCCCGGCGGGGGAGTGGGAGGCCTGGCTCGACGCGACGGCCTACGACGGCGTCGCGGGGCGGGTCGCGGTGCTGATCTGGCGGCGGCCGTGGATCACGATGCGCGACGACACCTACGGATCGTCGGTGCTCCGCCGCCTCGGCTGGGCCAACGTGTTCGCGGCCGACGGCGGACCGGTATCCAGAAGTGACCCTCGACGAGATCGCCGCGACTCGATCCGCAGCTCGTGCTGCTGCCCAGCGAGCCGTACCCGTTCGGAGAGCGCCACGTCGCCGCGGTAGCGGAGCGTTGCCCGGCCGCCCGGGTCAGCCTCATCGACGGTCAGGATCTGTTCTGGTGGGGGATCCGGACCGCCGATGCCCTGGCCCGTCTCGGCCGGGTGTCTGCCACCTCAGTGATCGATCTCCTCGATCACCCAGGCGCCGAGGAACCCGGACAGCAGGCTGACGAGCCCGGTGATCACGATGCTGTCGGTGAGGACGTAGACGAGGCCGCCCGGAACCAGGCACACGATGGCCGACAGGGCAATCGAGCCGCCGATGTTGGACAGCAGCTGATTGCGGTTGGTGGTCCGCTCGTTCTTGGCCACCACGGTGAGGATCCCGACGAAGGTTCCGGCCGCGCCGGCGACAATGATCAGGATAAATACGGCCACGGGAGCCGCAGTGTAGTGAGGTCGATCATCCCGCAGAGAACCGTGGATCCCGATCACGAATGAAAGATGACCCGTTCGCGATCGCTATGCTGCCAAGCGGCAGGTATCGTATTCCTACTGCTGATTCCGAAGGAGACCCTCTGATGCCTTCCGCGAAGAACACCTCGCGCAAGGGCGCACCGGTGAAGACAGCCCGCAAACGCGGCCCCGCGAAGATGACCGACTCCCACAAGCAGGCATTGGCCGAAGGGCGCGAGGCATCGCGTCACGTTCGGGCCTACCTGGAGGCGCTCCAAGCGAATAAGCCCAAGCGCGGCCGCAAGCGCACCAAGGAGACGGTGCAGCGCCAGCTCTCCGAGGTCGAGGCGCAGATCGGGCCGGCCACCGGATTGCGCAAGCTCGAGCTGGCCCAGCGCCGGATCGACCTGGCGGCCGAGCTCGAAGGCTTCGATGTGACGGTGGATCTCTCGGACCTGCGCAAGAGCTTCGTCAAGCACGCCAAGCCGTACGCGCAGCGCAAGGGCATCTCCTACGGGGCCTGGCGCGAGGCGGGAGTCCCGGCCGAGGACCTGAAGGCGGCCGGAATCACCCGCGGCGCAGCCTGAGTCAAGAGCCCATTCGGGAGCACCTCGGATACCCGAATCGGGGCGGCGCGCGCCGCGCGGCTCGACCGGAACTCGCCGGCACGCTCGGACCCAAATGGCGGGCAATGCGATGACCCATTGCGAAGAATGTGGATTCGTCTACTCCGAAGTTTCCGCCGGGGAGATTCCGGCGGGACTGCGGGCAGTTCGGGCCGGCATTTGTCCGCCGCTTGGAACGGGATCCCGCCGCGCTGCGGGCCCATCCGGACCCCGAGGTCTGGTCCGCGCTCGAGTATTGCTGCCACGTCCGAGACGTCCTCGACGTGCAGCGGGAGCGGTTGGCGCTCGCGCTCCGGAGGATTGCCCGGTGTACCCACCGATGGGTCGCGACGAGCGGGTGACCCGCGACCGGTACAACGAACAGGATCCGGCGACGGTCGGCGGCCGAGCTCACTGCCGCCGCCGATGCGCTGGCTGATGCGTTCGCGGCATTGCGGGCCGACGAGTGGCAACGGACCGGGATCTACAACTATCCGGCCCCTACCGAGCGGACGATGGTCTGGCTCGGCCGGCACACGATCCACGAAGGCCGCCACCACCTCCGAGACGTCGACGCCGTGCTGGCCCGAGCGGAGACCTGAGCGACCGGAGCTACCCGTTGACGATCCGCGCGCCGTGGGCCGGGATCGTCGACGCGTCGTACCGTCCGGCGCGGTGCGCGTCGCCGGCTCGTCGGTCCAGTTGAACAGCGCGACGACCCGGCGCCCGTCGCGCTCGGCCACCCAGACCGACGGGAGGTCGGCCGGCTGGGAGTAGGCGTGTTGCCGCCCGTGATCGGGATGCTCGAACAGGTCCGAGGGCCGGAAGCCGCGCTCGTCCCACGCGAGATCGAGCAGCTCCGGGTCCTCGAGCACCGCCCACTCCTCCGGGAGCAGCGTCGACAGCTGATCGGCCAACAGGAACGGGCCGCCGACGAGTGCCGCGACCACCGCCTGGGTGTGCGCCTCCTCGAGTGAGTACCCGTCGTCGCCGCCGCGCCCGTCGCTGCCCCAGGCCATGACGATCTCGGGGTCGTTGTGGAACCACCGCCCGTGCGTCGCCCACCGGGCCGCGGCCTGGCGGGCCTGCGCCTTGACGCCCTTCCACCCCGTCCACCCGTCTCGGAGGGGTTGGCCGTACACGCGTCCGAGCACCGGAACCGCGAGGTCGTGCCCGATCCGGTTCGCGTGGCAGATGCCGACCATCGCCAACATCGGCGCGCCACACCCGAGGACGTACACGTCCTCACCCAGCTGATCGACGAATGCACGGAGCCCGCGGCGCAGCGCCTGCGTGCCGGTGACGCGCGGATCGTGACGCCGACCTTCCTGCGCGCCCTCGTAGAGGAAGTCGAGCTTCACCATGTCGACGCCCCACGCGCGTACCTGCGCCCCGAGCTCGCGCAGGTAGTCGACCACCGCGGGGTTCGACGCGTCGAGGGCCCACCGCTCATGGCGGTCGCGCAGCGTTGCGCCGGTCGCGTCGTCGACGATGCACCAGTCCTCGTGGTCGGTGCCGAGACCCACGGTGCCCGGTTGGACCATGAACGGCGCGAGCCACAGACCGCAGCGCAGATCGAGCTGGTGGATCTGCTCGACCATCTCGCCGAAGTCGTCGGGGAACCGGTCGCGGGCCCACCAGCCGCCGTTCGCCGCCTGCCAACCGTCGTCGATCTGCAGGAGGTCGAACCCGGGCCGGTCACCGAAGTGCTCGCGCAGCAGCTGCGCGTTCTCGAGCAGCCGGCCCGATGCTGATCCGGGTCGCGTAGTAGTACCAAGACTCCCAACCGAGCGCCGGGGGACCGTGCCAAGGGCGGCGGGGCAGGAGCGCCGCGACCGCTTCGGTGATCGCGAGCGGATCCGGTCCGGCGGCGATCGCAATCGGCTCCGACACGATCTCCTCACCGGCGGCAACCGGTCGGGTGCTCGTCGATGCCCGGTTCTCGTGGCCCCAGCTGCCGTCCACCAGGTGATGGGTCGGGCTCCCTTCCGAGTGCACGGTCACGTCGTCGCCGGTACGGGTGATGCGGGTGACCGAGTGCTCGCTGCTCAGCGCCTGGAACGCGAGCGCGCCGGCACCCGTCGCGAGGGTGGAGCTCCAGTAGGAGTCGGTGGCTTCGGTCTCCGCTCGCAACCCGGAGTACGACCAGGAGTCGTAACCGTTCACGAGCTGGGTTTCGAGTCCCGGGGACACGCGACCGGCGAGCGGAACGAGGCTGCGGACCGCGGTCGCCTGTTCCGGTCGGAACCCGGACTGGACCTCGAGGATCTCGCCGTCGGCGGGGAGGATCAGCTCGACCCACGCGCGGCCGTCCGCGTCGGTCCAGCGGGCGCGGGCGCCGGTGCGCGTCGTGTCGACCCTCCACGCGCCGCGACGCGGCCCCGAGGCCGGCGCGCGGCGGCGCGCGTCGTCCCGCTCGACCGTCGCTCGGCACGGTCCGAGCACGAGCCCGCAGCTCTCCCAACGGGCGGTCCATTCGCCGGTGCCGAGCTCGAGCTCGACTGCGCCGTTGCCGAGCGTCCGAGTCATGCGACGACGTGCAGTCCGGGCGGGTACGCCGCGTCGGCGGCCGGGCAGTGCAGGTGCACGAAGTTGGTCTCGCCGTCCCAACGGAACCTGACGGTGCGCGCGTCGCCGGGCGCGAGCGTGACGGTGATCTCGCCGGCGGGGGTCGACTGCTCGGCCGGTGCGGCGACGGTGAGCACGCCGGCTTCGATGACCTCGCCGTTCTCGTGTGGCACCGCGACCGCGACGCCGTCGTCGGGGAACGCCAGGCCGATGCGGAACCCGTCCGGGTCGGGCGTGATGACGGCCGAGGTCGCGTCGCAGACCTCCCACTCCACCGGCCCCCGCCACGGCTCGTGCGTGTCGTTCACCGATGAACACCGGAAGCCGGACCTCGCCCGGCTCGTAGACGGACCGATCCGTGCGCGCGGTCACCAGGATCGGCCGGGACGCGTCACGGAAGGCAGAGTACGTCCGCTTCGGCGCCCGCTCGATGTCGACGAGGCCGCCGCCGGCGTAGCCCCACCAGTCGGCCCAGAAGTGCCACCGGTACCCCATGAACGGCGCGCCGCGGTGGATCCGGAACCACTCGGTCTGATGCTTGGCGAGCGCGGCGCCGTACTCCTCGGTCGCATCGCTCCATTCGGCGAGCGACGGGTAGCGGTCGGGCAGGCCGGCGAACCCGACCGTCGAGCCGATGAACGAGAGCCGGCTCACCCACTCGCGCATCTGCTCCGGGGTCGGTGGCCATCCCGCGTCGCCGTACTTCGCGGCCTGCGGGCCGACGGTCCAGAAGCCGTACTCACTCACGAACCATGCCGGCTGCTCGGACACCCGGTACAGGTTCCGCCCGGAGAGCGACCCGGGGTAGGAGTGCGCGTCGTCGCCGATCCCGGACGCTTCGTGGACGTGGCGGGAGTCGTCGATCGAGGCCAGCGTCGCGAACAGCGCCGCGTCGAGGTGCCGCTCGCCGACGTCCCGTTCCGGGGTGTCGTCTTCCGCGCTGGTCGGCACGAACATGCGCAGCGGTTCGTTGTGGCACGCGTAGTACACGACGCTCGGATGCGCGTGCAGGAGGTACGCCATCTCCGCGATCTGGTGTTGCGCCTCCTCGATGAAGCCCGGATTCGTCTCGGTGCCGCTGTCGTAGAACCACTGGAGCGGGAAGTCCTGGAACGTCAGGACGCCCGCGTCGTCGGCCGCGTCGTATGCATGCGGCGACTGCACGTGCGCGTGGACGCCGATCGAGTTGCCGTGGGCCTCGGTGATGAGCCGCATGTCGCGGTCGTAGAACGAACGCCCGACCTCGGCGAAGTGCTGCCAGGGGATGTAGTTGACCGCCTTCACGAACACCGGACGGCCGTTGACCTCCAGGTGCTGCGCGTGGCCCTCGTCATCCGCCACGACGCGCGCGGTCCGGAGCCCGAAGGTGACGGTGCGCCGGTCCGTGACCCGCCCGGCCACGACCGCAGTCACGGTGAGGTCGTGGACGACGGGCGACCCGTACGGGGAGTGCACCGGCTCCCAGCGTTGGAGGTCGGGGAGGTCCGTCCACCGCGTCGATGCGGCCGGTGCCCGGCGGGACGGTCACGTCGACGGCCTCGGGCCCGGCGGTCGTGACGAGGTGGACCCTCGCGTCGACCGGCTCGTCGCCGTGGTTCGTGAGCACCACCGCGATCTGGACCCGGCCGGTCTCGTGGTCGAGCGGCGTGACGAACGCGGCGTCGATGCCCAGCTGACCGGTGCGGGTGAGCGTGACCGGCCCGACGATGCCGGCGGTGGTCATCGACTGGCCCCACTCGGGGGTCCAGACCGCGGGAGAGTCGTCGCCGGCGAGCGCGTGCGCCATGCGGCCCGGCAGCCCGCCCGGCCGGCTGTCGTGGTACTTGAGCGTGCCCTTGATGATCCGCTTCTTGTGCTCGAAGAAGAACGCGTCGGCGTCGAGCGGTTCGAGCGGGTCCTGCACGCGCACCACGACTTCGTTGTTCTTCTCGAGCCGATCGGTGACGTCGAAGCCGAACGGTGCGAAGTAGCCCTCGTGGTGGCCGAGCAGCTCGTCGTTCAGCCACACGTCCGCGAGGTAGTCGACCGCGGCGAATCCCAACGCGCGCGACTCGCGGACTGCTCTCGGGCGCGTCGACCCGAGGATCGGCGAACTTCCGCCGGTACCACATCGGTCCGAAGAATTCGGAGAGCTCCTGGTCGTAGCCGAAGTTGTCCGGCACGACGACCTTGCGCCACTCACCCTGGTCGCCGGCACGGCGCTCCCAGCGGCCGCCGAGCTCGATCACGATGCGTCCGCCGCCGGGCGGCGGCGGGTCGGGGACACCCGGGACGGTCGTCCACTCCAGGCTCGTCGCCCGGGCTATCGCCGGCGAAGTCCGACGTCTCGGCCACCGGCGCGGGGCCGGGCCGCAGGCGATCGGCGGACGTGAGCGTCACAGCAGGTCCTCGGCGCTTCCGGGGTCGAACGGCCCGGCGCCGTCCACCGCCCGCACGACGAAGGCCTGCGGCGCGAGGCCGGTGCGCTCGGCGTAGGTCGCCGAGCGTCATCGCGGCGCAGTTGTCGGCGTGGTTCCGCTGCACGAGCGCGACCACGCAGCCGCCGAAGCCGGCGCCGGTCAGGCGGGCGCCGATCGCGCCGTTGTCGACGAGCAGCTCGACGAGCAGATCGAGCTCGGGCGTCGAGACGGCGTAGTCGTCGCGCAGGCTCGCATGACTCGCGAGGAGCAGCGGACCGAGCTGGTTGATGTTCTGGTCCGCGAGCGCCGCCGCGAAGTCGAGCACGCGTTGGTTCTCGGTGACGACGTGGCGCGCGATCGGGTCGTCGGCGACCTGGTCGAAGGTCGCGTCGCGCAGTGCCGGGATCCCGAGCCGCGCCGCGGTCGCCTCGCAGGCCTTCCGTCGCTGCGTGTACGCACTCCCGGCGAGCGTGCGCGACACCCCGGAGTGGGCGACGAGCACTGCATGCGATCGCGGGAGCAGCACCGGTGCGATCTCGAGGGAACGGCAGTCGACGAGCAGCGCGTGATCGGCGACCCCGAAGAGCGAGGCCAGCTGGTCCATGAGCCCACCCGGCACTCCGGTGGCCAGCACCTCGCCGTGCAGCGCCGCATGGGCGACCTCACGGAGGTCGTCCCAGTCGAAGTCGCCGGCCTCGGCGAGCGCCAGCGTCAGCGCGACCGAGAGCGCCGAGCTCGACGAGAGGCCGGACCCGGCGGGCACGCTCGACGTCACGGTTCCGTCGAAGCCCACGGGCTCGCGGCCGCGCTCGGCGAGGGCCCGCACCACGCCGGCGACGAACCGTCCCCAGGCCGGCTCGACCGTGGCGGGATCGTCGCGGCCGTCGGCGGCGACGTCGACGGCGCCATCCAGCTCGTGCGAGCGAACGGTGACCCGGCCGTCGGTCGTGGGCCGGCCCGTCACCGACGCACTCCCGGTCGATCGCCAACGGGAGGCAGAACCCGTCGTTGTAGTCCGTGTGGTCGCCGATCAGGTTGACTCGCCCCGGCGCTCGAACCCCGATCACGGCGGCACTCTACGTTCGCGGAATTCGGGCGGCCCCTTGTGACCCTCGAGCCTGACGTCAAGTGCGAGCGCAACTGGTCGATACTTGCGGGTATGACTCGTATGCAGAGGTCGTGGGCGCTGGCCAAGGCCAGCTGGGACGTGCTGAAGTCCGAGAAGGGCCTGCTCTGGCTCCCGGTGTTGTCGTTCCTCGCGTCGCTCGTCGTCCTGGGCGTGTTCAGCCTGGCGATCTGGGCGACCGTCGGGAAGGACACCGGCGTCGGCGGCCAGAACGAGTACTCCACGAATGTTGCGACCTGGGTGCTCGCCGCATGCATGTACGTCGGCATGGCGTTCTCGCAGACCTACTTCCTTGCCGCGCTCTGCGCCGGGGCCAACGAGCGGCTGCAGGGCCGGGACTCGACCATCGGGACGGCACTCGCCGTCGCGAACTCGCGACTGCACCGGATCCTGCCGTGGGCGATCGTGTCGGCGACGGTTTCGGTGATCGTCCAGGCGATCGAGGAGCGGTTCGGCTTCCTCGGTCAGATCATCGGTGGTCTGGTCGGTGCCGCGTGGAACGTCGTGACCTTCCTGACCATCCCGATCATCGTCTTCGAGGACGTCGGTCCCATCACCGCGCTGAAGCGCTCGGGCACGCTCTTGAAGAAGACCTGGGGCGAGAACCTGATGGCGCAGATCGGGCTCGGCATCATCGGGATGCTCGCGTTCATCCCCGGCATCCTCGTCCTCGCCCTCGGCTTCTCGAGTGGCGTCGGTGTGGTCGTGGTCCTCGCGGTCGGTGATCGGCGGCATCTACCTCGCGATCGCCGCGTCCGTGCTCTCCGCGCTGAGCGGCATCTACCGCACGGCGCTGTACCGCTACGCGGTGGACGGTCAGGTGCCCGAGGCGTTCGCCAGCACGGACATGGAGCACGCCTTCGGGGCCCGCAAGGCGAACCGCGGCGGCTTCGGCGGCGGATTCGCCGGCACCTCCGCCTCACCCAACTAGCGCGGCAGCGTCGTCGCGAGGTCAGGCGCTCGCGGAGGGCGGTCGCGGCCGCTTCGGGGGCCACCGGGTTGCCGAGCGTCCCGCTGCCGACCTCGCCCGACGCCAGGTAGCGCTGGGAGTCCGCCGAGCGCAGGGGTGGCGCGAAGTGCACGTGCACATGCACGCCGTGGTGCACCCACATCAGGTAGGGCAGCTCCCGGTCGAACAGCCGGTCGTAGCGCGCCACGATGTCGACGAGCGCGGCGGCGAGTCCGTCGCGTGACGCGTCCCCGAGGTCGGGGAGTCCCTCGGCGTGTCCATCGGGCGCCAGGACCACGCCGTACGGATACGCAGAGGCGAACGGCACGTACGTGAGCCAGCCACCGTTCGTCGCGGACGACGCGTGTCCCGTCCGCGCGCTCGTCGCGCATCGCCGCGCACACGGTGCATCCGTGCTCGGCCGCGACCTCGGCTTCGCGTTGCGGCGCCGGGGGAACGAAGGGGAACGCATAGATCTGCCCGTGCGGGTGCGGGATCGTCGCGCCGACCATGGCACCGCGGTTCTCGAAGACGAGGACGTACTCGATCTCGGGCCGGTCCAGCAACGCGGCGGTCCGCTCAGCCCAGAGGTCCACGACGCGACGCGCGCCGTCGACGCCGATGGTCGCGAGCGAACCGGTGTGGTCGGGGGAGTAGAGCACGACCTCGGCCGCACCCCGCGCCGGCAACGACACGAAGCCCGAGCCGTGGGCCAGCGCGCCCTCGATGTCGACGGGCTCGCCGGGTGCGAACGCCGGCCAGCGGTTGGCAAAGGCGCGCACGGTGTACGGATCGGGGGCTTCGAGCCCACCGACGCAGAACGGGCACGGCGCCGCTCCGTCCGGTCCGTCCCCGGCCGGGTCGCCCGCGAGGTTCGGACGGTCTTGGCGGGTGGCGACGATCGTCACCCATTGCCGGGTCAACGGATCGAGCCGGAACTCGCGGTCGTTCCCGCCGTCTCCGGCGCCGGCCGGGGTCACGCGAGCTGCGGGAGCACCTCGGCGGCGAAGCGGTCGAGGCCCTCGGTGTCGAACGGCGCCCGCATCGCGAGGATCAGCCATTCGGCGCCCGCGTCACGGTACGCACCCACGCGGTCGACGATCTCGTTGACGCTGCCCATGAGCACTCCCGGGCGCACGTACTCGGCGATGTTGCCGAACTGCGCCTCGAGGTCACCGTCCCGCCACGCGATCCCGGTGTTCACCGACCGCGTGATCTCCGCGGGGTCACGCCCGGCATCGTCGCAGTGCCGCTTCAGCACGTCGACCTTGCGGGCGTAGTCCTCCGGCCCGATGAACGCGACGTTCCAACCGTCGGCGTGGCGCGCCGCCGTGCGCAGCGTCACCTTCTCGCCACCACCACCGATCCACAACGGGAGCCGCTCCTGCACCGGCTTCGGCTCACAGCGCGCTTCCGTCAGCGTGAAGTACTCGCCGTCGAAGTTCGTCACGTCCTGGGTCAGCAGCCCACGAACGCACTGGATCGCCTCCTCGACCTGGCGCAGCCGCACCGGCGCGGGCGGGAAGTCGATGCCGTACGCGTGGTACTCCTCGGCCAGCCATCCGCCGCCGAGCCCCAGGGTCACCCGACCGTCCGACGAGCTGGTCGATCGTCGCCATCGCGTTCGCCAGCACCGCCGGATGCCGGTAGCCGACCGAGTAGACGAGGCTGCCGCAACGAACGCGCGACGTGGTCGCGGCGAGCGCGGTGTGCGCGGCGACGGCTTCGAGGCAATGCGGGTTCCCGGTGCCGTCGGCGGCGTAGAAGTGGTCCCAGATCGAGATCCAGTCGAACTGGAGATCCTCGATGCGGCGCCACAGGTCCTGGAGCTCGCCGATGCTCGTGTTCTGCAGGCCCGTGTGCACGCCGAACTTCACCCGGCCGACCCTAGCCAAGGAGCGAGAGGAGCCGAGCGTGGGAGCGGGGATCCACGGCCGGGAGGCGCGGAGCGTGGGAACGGGCACGAGGTGCGGACACCCGCAGCGACCCGGAAGCACGAGGGTCCCCTCACCTACAGTGGACCCATGCTCGAAGTCGAACAGTGGCCGGCGTTGCGCGAGCCCGTGATGCTCGTCGCACTGACCGGTTGGGTCGACGGCGGGCTCGCGGGGTCGGGCGCGCTGGCCGCGGTCGTGGAGTCGCTTGGGCTCGCCGCGGAAGTTCGGCTCCATCGACCTGGCCGACCTGCTGGACCTGCAGCAGACCCGACCGTCGGTGAGGCTGGTGGACGGCGTGACCCGAGAGATCGAGTGGCCGTCGATCGATCTCGTGGCGGGGAACGCCGGGGTGGACGTCGTCATCGTCGCCGGGCCCGGAACCATCGGTGCGGTGGCGCGACGTCACCGTCCGAGATCGTCAACGTCGCGCGGCAGCTGGACGTGCAGTCTCGCGGTCACGCTGGGCGGGATGCCCGCGCCGGTTTCGCACCGGCGGCCGGTTCCGGTGCTCGCGACCGCGTCGAGCCGGTCCGTCGCGCAAGAAGTCGGCGCGCTCCGCGGGGACTACCTCGGGCCGACCGGCGCGCAGACCGTGCTGCAGGTTGCGCTGGGTGAGGCCGGCATTCGCAGCGTCGGGTTCTGGGCCCAGGTGCCGCACTACGTCGCCGCGACGCCGTCGCCCCCTGCGATCCGTGCTCTGCTCGAGCGCTTGCGCGAGGTGGCCGGGCTCTCGGTGGACCTGCGCGCGCTGGACGAGCAGAGCGACGCGTACCTCGAGCGGGTCGAAGAGGGTCTGAGCGAGCGGCCGGACGTCGCTGACATGGTGCGCCAGCTCGAGACCGCGAACGCCGAGGACGAGACGGTGTCCGGCGAGGACCTGGCTCGCGAGATCGAACGGTTCCTGCGCGACGAGCGCTGACCGGATCCGACCCAGCGAACACGCAGACACACAAGGAGACCACGGGTGAGTGTCGTCAAGATCAACGCGATCACGGTGGAGCCGGAACGGGCCGAGGAGCTGCTCAAGCGGTTCGGCGCCCGGGCCGGCGAGGTCGGGGGCATGGATGGGTTCGAGGCGTTCGAGCTCCTCCGCCCGAACGACGATCGCAACCAGTTCCTCGTCTACACGCGGTGGCGGTCCGAAGAGGACTTCCAGGCCTGGGTGAACAGCCCGGCGTTCCAGCACGGCCACAAGGCCCACAACAGCGACGGCCCGGTGAGCACCCACGCCGAGCTGTGGAGCTTCGACGTCGCGCAGCACGAACGGGCCGCGTCCGACTCCTGAGTCCGATGACTGACGCCCGCGAAACGTTGACGGGGCCCGGTGGTCCCTTCGAGATCGTCGTCGAAGACGTGCTCGGAGTACCGCTGCAGGTCTACCGCCAGCGGCTCGGGTCGATGCGCGACCTCGTCGCGCTCGCGGAGGGCCGGGGCGACGTGGACTGGGTCGTGCAGGGTGACCGCCGCCTGACCTACGGCGAGCACAACGCGCTCGTGCGTCAGGTCGCGACCGCTCTCCTGGATCTCGGGGTCGCAGCCGGGCGACCGCGTCGCGGTGCTCTCGGCGAACAACATCGAGTGGGTCGTGATGTTCTGGGCGTGCGCGGTGATCGGCGCGGCGTGCGTTCCGCTCAATGCGTGGTGGAAGGCCGAGGAGCTGGAGTTCGCGCTGCGCGACTCCGGGTCCCGGCGTGCTCTTCTGCGATCCGAAGCGCTGGGCCGTCGTTCGCGACGTCGTCCCGACGCTCGAGGATCTCGAGCACGTCTTCGTGATGGACCTCACGGAGCCGGACGGCTCGGCGCGCCCGGGCACGGACCTGCTGGCGCCCGACGGATCCCGGAACGCTTCCCGACGTCGCCGTCGCCGAAGACGACCTGCTGGCGATCCTCTACACGTCCGGTACCACCGGGAAGCCGAAGGGCGCCACGATCACCCATCGCCAGGCCCTCGCCAACCTCGCGAACCTGGTGTGCCTCGGCGCGATCGCCGCGGCCGAGGGCGCGGCGCGGCCGGCGCTCCGACCACCAGACCGCGTACCTCCTCGTCGTCCCGCTCTTCCACGTGACGGGCGCGCTCTCCACGATGGTCCCCGCGTTCGCCGGGGGCGGGAAGCTCGTCCTGATGCCGCCGGGCAAGTTCGATCCCGACGCGGCGATGGCCACGATCGAGCGCGAGAAGGTCACGAGCATCGGCGGTGTGCCCACCGTGATGTGGCGGATCGTCGAGGCCGAGTCGTTCGGGCGCTACGACCTCTCGTCGGTGAATCGCATCGGGTACGGCGGCGCGCCGGCGGCGCCGGAGCTGGTCGAGCGGATCAAGGTGGCGTTCCCGCAGGTCCGCGACACGCTCTCGACCGCGTACGGGCTGACGGAGACCGCGTCGGTCGCGACGTCGAATGCGGGGGCCGGCTACTTCTCGCATCCCGGCTCGGTCGGACGCGCCGCGCCGACGGTCGAGATCCAGGTCGTGGATCCCGACGGCATGCCGGTGCCCGTGGGGGAGAACGGCGAGATCGTGTTGCGGGGCCCGACGATCATGAGCCGCGGCTACTGGAACCGGCCCGACGCCACCGGAGGCTGCGTCGCTCCCGGGCGGCTGGTTCCGCAGCGGTGACATCGGCTACCTCGACGACGACGGGTACCTGTATCTCGTCGACCGGGCGAAGGACATGATCATCCGCGCCGGAGAGAACGTGTACTGCGTCGAGATCGAGCATGTCCTCGCCGAGCATCCGGACGTGCTCGACGTCGCGGTCGTCGGCGTGCCGCACCGCGAGCTCGGCGAGGAGGTCAAGGCCGTCGTGCAGCTCCGGGCCGGGTCCACGACGACGGTCGAGGACCTGCGGGCGTACTGCGGCGAGCGGCTCGCATCGTTCAAGGTGCCGGAGTACGTCGACGTCCGTGGACGAGCCGCTGCCGCGGAACCCCGCGGGCAAGGTCCTGAAGAGCGTCCTGCGGGAGGGGAGCGGCGCGTCCGCGTTCTCGACCGCGGCGAGCAACGACTCCGCGCTCTGACCATGGACCCGCGCTAGATGGAGACGCTGTTCAAGATCCACCGGACCTTCGCGTGGATCGTGATCGGGCTGAACGCGGCCGCGGGGCTCTACATGCTCGCGGCGTGGCGGTTCAAGCAGCTGCGCGGCCGGCCGGTATGGATCGCGACGATCGTCGCGGAGGTCGCGATCCTGCTCCAGGTGCTGCTCGGCACGATCCTCGTCGCCGGCGACGAGGCGTACCGCAAGTCGGTGCCGCGCTTTCACATGTTCTACGGGTTCCTGATCTTCATCACGATCGGCTTGCTCTACCAGTACCGGAGCCAGATGAAGGGTCGTCAGGAGCTGCTCTACGGCCTCGGGGGTCTGTTCATCATGGGTCTCGGCATCCGCGCGGTTCTGCAGGTGACGTCGTGAGTCGCATCCGGGTGATGGTGGTGTTCGGTGGGCGGTCGGCCGAGCACGACGTGTCCCGGGCGACCGCGGTGGCCGTCGCCCGTGCCCTTGATCCGGCGCGCTACGAGGTCATCCCGGTGGCGATCACCCGGGACGGTCGTTGGCTGCTCGCCGACGCGGCCCGCGAGCTGATCGCCCACGACCCCGGTCGCGTTGCCGGCCGCGCTCGACGTCGAGGGTTCGCAGCTGGAGCAGCTGGGTGGCGTGGTGGCCCGGCCGGGGAGCGGGGGACTGGGCATCGACGTCGTCTTTCCGCTGCTCCACGGCCCGTACGGCGAGGACGGCACCATCCAGGGGCTGCTGGACCTGGCCGACCTGCCGTACGTCGGCTCGGGGGTGCTCGGGTCCGCGGTCGGCATGGACAAGTCGATGATGAAGCGCGCGTTCACCGCGTGCGGCCTGCCCCAGGCCGGGTACCTCGAGCTGCGCGACGGTCAGGACCGCGACGCGTTCGCCGATCGGGTCGTCGCCGAGCTGGGGCTGCCCGCGTTCGTGAAGCCGGCGAACATGGGATCGTCCGTCGGCGTGAGCAAGGCGCACGATCGGGCGGAGCTCGGGACCGCGATCGATCTGGCGCTCGAGTTCGACGAGTGGATCCTGGCCGAGGAGGCGATCGTCGGGCGGGAGATCGAGGTCGGCGTGCTCGGCGATGCGCCCGCGGTCGCATCGCGGCCGGGGGAGATCGTTCCCGCGGCCGAGTTCTACACCTACGAGGACAAGTACGAGGACGGTGCGGCGGCCCTGCTCGCCCCCGCGCCACTCGACGACGCGCGCACCGCCGAGGTGCAATCCCTCGCGGTGCGGGCGTTCGAAGCGTGCCGGTGCGAAGCGATGGCGCGGGTGGACTTCTTCTTCGAGGAGTCGGGTCGCGGCTTCCTCGTCAACGAGCTCAACACGATTCCCGGGTTCACGCCGATCTCGATGTACCCCCGGCTCTGGGAGGTCTCCGGCGTGCCGTACCCGGAGCTGCTCGAGCGGCTGATCGACCTGGCGATCGAGCGCCATGCCCGCCGCACGAAGCGGGCCGGCAAGCCCCGCTACCTGACGCGTCGGTCGGGCTCGCGGTAGCTGCAGGAACACGACGCCGCCGCCGAACCGGTGCTCGGCCGTGAGCTCGAGCTCGACGCGGACATGGTCGGGGAGCGCAGCGTTGCCGCCACCCACCACGATCGGGTTGACGAAGAAGCTGGTACTCGTCGACCAGACCGGCGGCGATGGCGACTGCCGCGAGATGTGGCCCACCGACGGAGAGGTCGCGGGTCGCCTCGGCCTTCATCTGTCGCACCGCCTCCGGATCGAAGGTCCGCTCGAGGCGTGTCCGCTTGCTTGACACCGTCTCCAGGGTGGTCGAGTACACGACCTTGTCCGCGGCCTGCCAGATCTCGGTGTAGTCCCGCGCGATCGCCGACTCGTCGGGGTCGGTCGGCGCGGTCTCCCAATAGACCATCGTCTCGTACATCCGGCGGCCGTACAGGTACGTCCCGATCGGGCGTTCGAGTCGTTGACGAACGCGTGCACCTCCGTCGTCCGGCTCGGCCCAGTCGAAATTGCCGTGCTCGTCCGCGACGTAACCGTCGAGTGACGTGATCGCGGAGTAGATCAGCTGGGCCATCGCGACGGTGGCGGCGAACGGGTTAGAGGCGGACCACCGGACAGGTCAGGGTGCGGGTGATGCCCTCGACGGCCTGGATCTTGGAGACGACGAGCTTGCCGAGGTCGTCGATGGTGTCGGCCGCGGTCACGACGATGATGTCGTACGGACCGGTGACGTCGTCGGCCGAGACCACGCCCTCGATCTCGCGAATCGCCTCGACCACGAATGCCGCTTGACCGACCTCGGTCTGGATGAGCAGGTACGCGGTAACGGCCATGGGGCCTCCCTGGGCTCAGCGGACCGGAGTGCGCCGCGACGGCGACGTCCGCCGAGGTTACGGCGTGTCGGCGAGCCGCTGCTCCAGCGAGTCGAGCTCCTCGGTCAGTGCCGCCGGGAGGTGGGTCCCGAAGTTCTGGAAATGGGAGCGAATGCCCTTGCACTCGGCCTGCCACTGCTCGGGATCGACCGCCAGTGCCTGGGCCACCTGCTCGGTGGTCGCGTCGAGCCCTTCGAGCTCCAGGTCCGCCGGACCCGGCACCGTGCCGATCGCCGTCTCCGTGCCACCGGCCGTGCCTTCGAGCCGCCCGATGATCCACGCCAGGACGCGGGAGTTCTCGCCGTAGCCGGGCCAGAGGAACGTGCCGTCCTCGTCCTTGCGGAACCAGTTGACGCCGAAGATGTGCGGCAACGACGCCTCGTCGGTCCGGTCCGGTCATCGACAGCCAGTGCGCGAAGTAGTCACCCATGTTGTAGCCGCAGAAGGGGAGCATCGCGAACGGGTCGTGGCGCAGGTCGCCGATGCCGCCGAACGCGGCCGCCGTCTTCTCCGAACCCATCGTGGCGCCGATGAAGACACCGTGGCGCCAGTCGCGGGACTCGTAGACGAGCGGCACCGTGGTGGCCCGGCGCCCACCGAACAGCACGGCCGAGATCGGGACGCCCTTCGGGTCTTCCCACTCGTCCGCGATCACCGGGCACTGGGAAGCCGGCGCGCAGAAACGAGAGTTGGGGTGCGCGGCCGGGGTCTCGGAATCGGGCGTCCAGTCCTGCCGCTTCCAGTCGGTGAGCGTGCGCGGGGGGCTCGCCGTCCATGCCTTCCCACCAGACGTCGCCGTCGTCCGTGAGTGCGACGTTCGTGAAGACGGTGTTGTGCGTGAGCGTCTTCATCGCGTTCGGGTTGGTCTCGAAGTTGGTGCCCGGGGCGACGCCGAAGAACCCGAACTCCGGGTTGATCGCCCGCAGCCGGCCGTCCTCACCGATCTTCATCCAGGCGATGTCGTCACCGACCGTCTCGGCCTTCCAGCCGGGGATCGACGGGATCAGCATCGCGAGGTTCGTCTTGCCACACGCCGACGGGAACGCGGCGGTGATGTAGTGGACCTGTGCCCGCGGGCGACGTGAGCTTCAGGATCAGCATGTGCTCGGCGAGCCAACCCTCGTCGCGCGCGATCACCGACGCGATGCGCAACGCGAAGCACTTCTTGCCCAGCAGCGCGTTGCCGCCGTACCCCGATCCGTACGACCAGATCTCGCGGGTCTCGGGGAGGTGGACGATCCACTTCTCGTCCGGGTTGCACGGCCAGATGGAATCTTCCTCACCGGCCTCGAGCGGCGCGCCGAGCGAGTGCACGCACGGGACGAACTCGCCGTCGTCGCCGAGCACGTCGAGCGCAGCCTGGCCGGCGCGGCGTCATCGTGCGCATGCTGATCGCGACGTACGGGGAGTCGGTGATCTCGACGCCGATGTACGAGAGCGGCGATCCGAGCGGACCCATGCTGAACGGGACCACGTACATCGTGCGGCCGTGCATGCAGCCCCGGAACAGCCCGTCGAGGATGCCGCGCATCTCGGCCGGGTCCTTCCAGTTGTTCGTCGGGCCGGCGTCTTCCTCGCGCTCGGAGCAGATGAAGGTTCGGTCCTCGACCCGGGCGACGTCCGACGGGTCGGTCGCGGCCCAGTAGGAATTCGGCCGCTTCTCGTCGTTCAGCGGGACGAACGTGCCTGCTTCCACGAGCTGCTTGGCCAGCAGCTCGGCTTCCTCCGGAGAACCGTCGAACCAGTGGATCGAGTCGGGCTCGCACAGCTCGGCGATCTCGTCCACCCACCGCAAGAGTCCCTCGTGGCGGGTTGGTGCGTTCACGGTCAGCGACACGTCACGGCTCCTTCAGCGCGGTGGAGAAAGTGTAGTGAGACGGTTCCCAACTGCCGAAACCGGGCCTCGAGACGCGTGGAGCCGCCCGCGAGCCTTCGGAACCGGCCGTCGGATCGGGTCGGGCCTACCGGGTATCGAAGGTCGGGAGGACCCGCTGGCTCAGGTTCGCCGCACGCTCCGCGTTCGCCGAGGTCACGGTGATCTGGAAGATCCCGTCCGTGGTCTCGACGAGCGTTGACAGCACGTTGGACAGGCCGTTCTTCCCGACGATCGAGGCCGCGAGCTTGGCGGCCGGGAAGCCGTGCACCGTGGCCGGATCCACCCGCAGGGTCACGATCTGGGTCCCGGCGACGCCGGTGCGGAAATCGGCCTCGAACTCGGCCAGGACCCGCTTCTGCAGCGAAGCAGACGACGTCTGGTAGGGCACGACGTTGATCGTGTCCTGGGTCTGCGGATCCGTCGCCACGGTCAGCGCCCGGTCACTCCGTCCGGCCGTGGCCGTCGGAAGCCGTCATCACCTGGGCATCGAGCGCCTTCGTGTTCCAGGGCTTGGGGACCGCGAACTGGTACGAGTCGGTCGTGACCATCCGGAATCCCGCCGGCGGTGCCGCACCCGGAGTCGCGTCGATGCCCTCATCCGTTCCGCCGCCGCCGATCACCTTGACGGCCGCGGCTGCCACCACCACGAGCGCGAGCACCACCCCGGTCACCCGGAGCCACTTCGCCTGGTACCACGGCGGCGAGATCCGCCCGATCGGCTGGCCGGCCCCGGGCTCACGCGGCCCGGAGAAGTGCGGGCTCGGCGGCGGTCGGCTCGGCAGCGCGGCGAGGCCCGAGCGACTCCTGGCGTAGTCCTTGCCGCCCGGCCGGGCTCCGAAGGTCGGTCCGCCGATCGAAGCGCCCGCGGGCGCGGTCTCCCACGCCCGATCTGTGCGACTCTGCTCGTCCACCCCAGCCTCCCAAGCCCCGGTGGGTGTGTCCCGTTTAGGGAACTATGAGCAGTTTATACCTGGATATCGGGGGGCAGTCCCATGTCGACCTCGGAGCCGATCCGGACGTTGATCGCCCGGCCGTCCGCGTCCAGCTCGAACACCACCCGCTGGCCCTGGCGCAGCATCCGGAAGATCGAACCCTCGAGCGCGTTCGACGCCAGGACGAGCTCTTCGCGATCGGTGTCGCGGACCACGACACCCTCGCCGCTGGTCGGGTCGTACGTGCGGATCACACCCTGCATGGAGCTGGCCGACCGCGCCGTTACGGCTTCTGGACCTTGCCGGCCTTGAGGCAGGCAGTGCAGACGTGGAGGCGTTGCGGTGAGCCGTTGACGATGGCCCGCACCTTCTGCACGTTCGGGTTCCAGCGCCGGTTGGTGCGGCGGTGCGAGTGGCTGAGCTTCTTGCCGAAGATCGGCTTCTTGCCGCAGACCTCGCAGACGGATGCCATGGGGACGTACCTCGCTGTTGACCTGGACGGGAACCGGCAGAGGGTAGCAGTGGAGTGGCCCGGATGAAGGCTCGCAGTCGAGGTCCGGCCGGTACGATGCGCGCCGATGGCGATCCTCGAGCAGCTGGCCGCGCTGGACCTGCGTCAGGCGATCACCCGGTTCCGGGATGCCCTGCGGGACCACCAGGACGAGCTCAACCGCCTGAACGTCTATCCGGTCCCCGACGGCGATACCGGGACGAACATGACCCTGACGCTCGAGTCGGTGGTCAACGAGCTGGGCAGCGCCGAGGACATGGCCGAGGTCTGCCAGGCCGTCGCCCACGGCTCGCTCATGGGTGCCCGGGGCAATTCGGGGGTGATCCTGTCCCAGGTCCTGCGTGGGCTGGCCGACACCTTCCGGGGGGTCGAGTCTGCGGGCGCCCCGGAGATCACGCTCGGGCTCCGGCGCGGCGTCGGACGCGGCCTACGAAGCGGTGATGCGTCCGGTCGAAGGGACGATCCTCACCGTGGTCCGCGCCGCAGCCGAAGCCGCGGAAGCGGCGCGCGACGCGGGCGAGCAGGCACTCGTCGGCGTGCTCGACGCGGCGTCGGCCGCGGCGCGCGACGCGGTGTTGCACACACCCGACCTGCTGCCGGTGCTGAAGGAAGCCGGCGTCGTTGACGCAGGTGGTCGCGGCTTCACGTTGCTGCTCGACGCGTTCCTCGAGGTCGTCGCGCAACGGCCGATTCCGGAGCCGGAGTTCGTCAACACGCCGAACTCGGTCGAAGCGCACCTCTCCGGGTCGGACATCGCGTCGCTCCGCTACGAGGTGATGTACCTGCTCGAAGCCGACGACGGGACGATTCCGTCCTTCAAGCAGACGTGGGCCGCGCTCGGTGACTCGATCGTCGTGGTCGGCGGCGACGGACTCTGGAACTGTCACGTCCACACCGACGACATCGGCGGGGCGATCGAAGCCGGCATCGAAGCCGGTCGGCCCCGGCACCTGCGGATCACCGACCTGCTCGAGCAGGTCGAGGAGGAGCAGTGGGTGCGCGAGCAGGACGCGGACCTCGCGGACATGTCCGGCGCGGCGGAGCCGGCGCGGCCCGCCGCCGGGCCCGAGGTCGACACGGCCGTCGTCGCGGTCGGCGTCGGTGAGGGCATCAAGCGCCTGCTGATCAGCCTGGGGGTGCAGGAGCTCGTAGCCGGCGGGCAGTCGATGAACCCTTCGACGGCCCAGATCCTCGAAGCCGTCGAGCGCTGCCCGTCGCGATCCGTGGTGGTCCTCCCGAACAACAAGAACATCGTGCCGGTGGCGCGCCAGGTGGACGGGCTGACCGACCAAGGACGTCGAAGTCGTGGCCACCACGTCGGTCATCGAGGCGTTGGCCGCACTCGTCGCGTACGACCCGCACGCGCAGCTGGACGACAACGTGAAGTCGATGAACGAAGCGGCCGAACGCGTCGCGGTCGGCGAGGTCACGCAAGCGGTGCGCGACAGCCAGGCCGAATGCGGTCCGATCGCCGAGGGTGACTGGCTCGCCATCAGTCGGGACGGCATCTCCGATGCCGCCGCCACTCCGGTCGACGCCGCGGTCGCCGTCGTCGCCGCACTGCTGACGGAGGACAGCGAGATCGTCACCGTGCTGGTGGGCTCCGAAGCTCGCCACGCGGACACCGAGCGGGTGCGCGAGCTCGTGACGTTGGCGTACCCGCAGGTGGAGGTCGAGGTGCATCAGGGCGGTCAGCCGCTCTACCCGTTCCTGATCGGGGTGGAGTAGTCACGGCTCCCCGCACGCTGCGCGACCTGGCGGGTTCGCCGCTCGGCGACGTCGAAGGGATCACGCCGAAGCTGCTCGAGCGGCTGGCGCTGATGAACCCGCCGATCGAGTCGGTGCTCGATCTGCTGCAGCACTACCCGCGCCGCTACCACGACCGCACCCGCAAGGCGGAGATCGCCGAGCTGGTGGCCGGCGAGGAAGCGACCATCGTCGCCGAGGTCAAGCGCGTCTCGTCGCGCCAGACGCGACAACGCAAGAAGATGGTCGAGGCGGTGGTCGAGGACGAGAGCGGCCTGCTCAACCTGGTCTTCTTCAACCAGCCGTGGCGGGAGCGCCAGCTCGCGGTCGGGACCGAGGTCGCGCTGTACGGGAAGCTCGACCTCTTCCGCGGCAAGCGCCAGATGGCCAACCCGATCGTCGACGTCCTGGGCCGCGCCGGGGATGTGAAGACCGGCGTGGTCGTGCCGATCTACCCGCAGTCCGGCAAGGCGGACGTGTCCACGTGGGAGATCCAGAAGGTGGTGGCACTGGTCCTCGACTGGGCCGGGAATCTCGCCGACCCGCTCCCGTCCGACCTGCTGGCCGAGCTCAAGAAGCTTCCCGGCCGCACCTGGTCGTACCGCCACGTGCACCAGCCGGACACCGCCGCGGACGCGCGTGAAGCCCAACGCCGGCTGCGCTTCGACGAGTTCCTGCGGATCCAGCTTCCCCTGGTCATCCGCAAGCGGGCGATCGAGGCCGAGCGCGGGGGAATCGAGCACGTCGTGGATGGCGCGCTCACCGCGCGGTTCCTCGGCGCGCTCCCGTACGAGCTCACCGGCGACCAGGTCGACGCGCTCGACGTGATCCGCCGTGACCTCGCGAGCCCGGTCCCGATGCACCGGCTGCTGCAGGGCGAGGTCGGATCGGGCAAGACCGTGGTCGCGATCGCCGCGCTGCTCGTCGCGGTGCAGGGCGGCTACCAGGGCGCGCTGATGGCGCCGACCGAGGTGCTGGCGGAACAGCTGTATTCGGTCGCTCGCGAGTACCTCGGCGACTTGAGCGTCCCGAGCGAAGCGTCGCTGCTCGACGACCGCCCGATCGGCGTCACGTTGCTGACCAACAAGACCCCCGCTGCGGAACGCCGCCGCATCGCCGCGGGACTCGCGGCAGGGGAGGTCGACATCGTCGTCGGCACGCACGCGCTGCTGTACGGGGACGCGCCGTTCACCAAGCTCGGGCTGGTCGTGATCGACGAGCAGCACCGCTTCGGGGTCGAGCAACGCGCGGTGCTGAAGGGGATGGGCAACGAACCGGATGTGCTCGTCATGACCGCGACGCCGATCCCGCGGACCGCGGCGATGCTCGTCTACGGCGACCTCGACCAGTCGGAGCTGCGCGAGATGCCGAAGGGTCGGAATCCGGTGCAGACGGTGGTCATCGACCCGGGCGAGCGGGCGCAGGCGTACGAGCGGTTGCGGGCAGAGGTCGTGGCGGGGCACCAGGCGTACGTGGTGTGCCCGCTGGTGGAGGGCTCGCCGAAGATCGAAGCGAAGGCCGCGACCGAGGAAGCCGAGCGGCTCGCGGCCGAGGAGCTCGCCGGGTTGCGCGTCGGGCTCCTGCACGGGCAGATGCCGTCCGCCGACAAGGACGCGGCGATGACCGCGTTCCGGGCCGGTGAGATCGATGCCCTGGTGGCGACCACCGTCATCGAGGTCGGCGTCGACGTGCCGAACGCGACGGTGATGATCGTGGAGGACGCGGATCGGTTCGGCCTCTCGCAGCTGCATCAGCTGCGGGGCCGGGTCGGCCGCGGTGGGGGCGACGCGTGGTGCTTCCTGCTCGCCGACCCGTCTACGCCGGACGGCGAAGCGCGCATGGAAGCGATGGCCGAGTCGACCGACGGCTTCGTGCTCGCAGAACGGGACCTCGAGATCCGCGGGTCGGGCCAGGTGCTCGGCGAACGTCAGGCGGGCTTGGGGGACCTCAAGCTCGGCCGCCTGCCACGCGACATCCCGTACGTGCTCAAGGCGCGTGAGGTCGCCGTGCGCATCCTCGATGAGGACCCGGACCTCGCGCAGCACCGCGCGCTCGGCGGAAGAGGTCGAGGACCTCCTCGGCGAGAGCGTCGAGTTCCTGTTCAAGAGCTGAGCGCGCTCGTTCGCTCGGGCCCGCCGACCAGCCGGCGCGCCAGCACGAAGAGGTGGCCGGAGTGTCCCATCGGGTCGGGGATGGTGCGGTCCTCGACGATCTCGAGCCCGGCCGCGCCGATCAGCTCGCGATTGGTCGCGGCGTCGTAGTGCGACCAGTACATCGGTGCGCCGAGCCAGCTCTCGGGGTCGTAGTCCTCGGGGAGATCGGCCGCGCCGACGCAGAGCAGCGCGAGGCCGCCGGGCCGCAGGACGCGCCGTACCTCGGCGAAGACCGTCGGATGATCGACGCGCGGGACGTGGATGATGGCGTAGAACGAGACGACGGCATCGAAGCTCGCGTCGGCGAACGGCAGTTGCGCGAGATCGTCCTCGGACTTTCTGCGCCTGCGGGACGAGGTCGTGCGCGAGGTGCAGCTGTGCGACCGAGAAGTCGAGCCCGACGGTGCGCGCACCCGCGCCGAGCAGCCGCCGGGTGACGGGCACCCCGGCGCCACATCCGGCGTCGAGCACGCGGGCGCCGTGTGGGAGTCGGGCGACCAGCTCGTCGAGGAACGCGACATCGGCGCTCTCGGTCGTGCGGTCCGCGAGATAGCGCTCCGAGACCTGGTCGTAGCCGTCACGGACGACGGCCCGCATCTCGTCAGATGGGTCGGCGGTACTCACACGTTCGAGTCTGTTGCGCGCGGCGGCTCGGCGTCGGGGACCTCGAGGGCTCGCTCGCTCTCGAGCTTGCGCGCCAGCTCTTCGAGCCGCACGGGGACGCGGTCGCGCTCCCGTCCGTCGAGCCAGGCGAGGAGGTCCATGACGAGGTCGGCGGTCAGCCCGTAGATGTCGAAGGTGCCCGCCTCGAGCACGTCGTTCTCGTAGGTGACGCCGTCGATCTCTGCGATGTCGATGCGGTGCGCTTCGGGACGAGCGATCTCGGCGAGCGGGGTGAGGAACACGTTCTCCGCTTCCTCGCTCGCCGGCGCCAGGTCCGTGAGCGATGCCGCGGTACCAGGCGACAACGGGGACGACGTGGTTGCCGGCCTTGCTCCACGCGTCGTCATGGCGGCCGAGCACGTCGACCGCGCTCGAGATCGGCCCCGACCTCTTCCATCGCTTCTCGCGACTGCGGCCTGCTCGGCTGACTCGCCCGGGTCGATGCGGCCGCCCGGGAGCGCGATCTCGGACGCGTGGGCGCGCAGGCGCGCCGACCGTTCGGTGAGGACGAGATGCGGGCGGCCGTCGTGGCAGCCGACGAGCAGCAGCACCGCCGCGCGGCGGAAGTGCTCGGGGATCTCCGCGGCGGGAAACGCACCGGGGGTGCGCTCGACGATCGCCGCGAGCCGGGCGCGTGTCTCCGCGCAGTCGTCCAGCATTCGCGTCGCGGCCGTGGTCACCGGGACACCCTGCCAGACGCGGCGGATCGGCCGGCCGCTGCGCTGGTTCCTGGCCAAGCCACCGAATTCCGTGTGACGATGTGCGGATGGCGGAGGAGGGGATCCTCTACGGCGAGCGCACGTGGTTCTACGACAAGCGTTCGCGTCTTCGCCGACTGGGCGATCGCGAGCCACCCCGAGCAGGGGATCGTGGTCCTGAGCCTCTGGACCGGCGACACCTGCACCGGAACGTTCCGGTTGCCGACGGCCGACGCCGCGCGACTCATCGGCTCGCTCGCCGACGGCCTGGTCGCGGCCATCCCTGATGTCCCGACCGCGTTCGGTCGCGCCGGAGTCGCGGGGATGGCGAGCGTGGATCGAGCGAGTTCGCCGCCTTGCACCTCGTCGGTCTCGGATCGCCGACGTCGTCCCGCTCCGCTCGGTCGAGTAGCTCGCGCCTCGACGAGTTCACTCCGGAAATGCCTTGACACGAACGTATGTTCGTGTAGAGTGATGGGACTTCCCGCTTCACCTGTTCGTCTCTTCACCTGTTCTTCCCCCTTCCGGTGTTCGTGGTCACGGTGGGTTTGGGGGTGGTGTCGTGTTCGAGAGCGTGGGTGAGTCGATCGATTCGTTGCGCGAGTTGTTGGCGACGCTGGATCCGGCGGTGCTGGCGGGCGCGGATGCGAAGCGGTTGGTGGAGCAGTGCGTGGAGCTGGAGCGGTTGGCTTCGGCGGGGCGGACGTTGGCGTTGGGGCGGGTGGCGGAGACGGGCGCGTGGAAGGTGGATGGCCCGTTTCGGGATGTGAGCGCGTGGTTGGCGGCGAAGTCACAGTCGACGGTGGGGTCGGGCGAGGGCCACGGTGGAGACCGCCGGGCGGATCGGGGAGCTGCCGGAGACCTCGGCCGCGTTGCGGGCGGGTGTGCTCTCGGATGTGCAGGCGGACGCGATCTCGGCTGCGGCGGTGGCGGATCCGCAGGCCGAGGCCGCGCTGTTGGAGTGCGCGGCCGCGAACGGGGTGAAGGGATTGAAGGACGAGTGCGCGCGGGTCGAGGCGGCCGCGTCGACGGATCAGGCGGCCCGGTACGAGCGGGTGCGGGTCATGCGGTATCTGCGGCATCGGGCGATCTCCGATGTCGAGGGTCTGCTGGAGATGCGCGGACCGTTCGATGTGACCGCGGGAGTGATGGCGGCGCTCGAGCCCTACGAGAAGGCACGGTTCCAGGATGCCCGGGCGGCGGGGCGGCGGGAGGAGCCCGAGGCGCTGGCTTTCGATGCGCTGGCCGACCTGGCCGACGACTGCTGCCGCGGGCCGGTTCGCCGAGTCTCCGTCGCGGGCGCCGGCGACCGTGGTGGTGCGGGTCGATCACACGCGCGTTCGAGCGGGGGGAGACCGAGCCGGGGGAGGTGTGCGAGATCGTCGGGGTCGGTCCGGTCCCGGTGTTCGTGGCCCAGCAGCTCGCGGGCGACTCGGTGATGAAGGCCTTGATCCACGACGGGACCGACGTGCGTGGCGGTCAGTCATCTGGGTCGGACGATCCCGGCCCGGTTACGGACCGCGCTGGTGGAGCTGTTTCCCGAGTGTGCGATCGCCGGGTGTCATGTGAGTCGGCATCTCGAGATCGATCACAACACGCTCGTGAGTGAGCACGGTCCGACCGCACTCTGGAACTTGTGTCGACTGTGCCGGTTCCATCACGACCACAAGCACCGGCACCACGAACGCGTCGAAGGCGAAGGAACGAACCGAAGACTCGTCCCGGCCACCGGCCGACCACCACCCCGACCGCCGGACGCGCCGAACGGCGGCCGACTCCCCACGCGGCGGATCGTCGCGCCGCAGCCGATCGACGGGCTCGACGAATCCGGTCCGGGAGAAAGCGGCGCGTGCGTGGGCGCTCGCTACGGTGCCGACATGACGACGTTCCTGATTGGTGGCGGCTGGACCGCGGCCGCGCGCCCGTTGGTCTACGGGCCGTTTCTCGACGCCGCCGGCCCCAACCCGGTGGTCGCGTGCATCGTGCTCGACGAGGGCGACGGCTTGGCGCAGTTCGATCGATGGGCCGAGGCGCTGCTCGCCACCGCGCCGTGCGAACCGGTCGCCGTCGCTGGTGCCGCTCGGTGGACAGCTGGACGTGGGCACGCTCGGTGCCGCGAACGCGGTGCTGGTGTGTGGCGGGCTCACGCCGGCATACGCAGATGCGCTGGGCCCGGCGGCGGACGAGTTGGCCGAGTGGTTGGTGGCCGGGCCGCGGCCATACGCCGGGTTCTCGGCCGGCGCCGCGATCGCGGCCGGCTCCGCGCTGGTCGGTGGTTGGCGGGTCGACGGTGTGCCGGTCTGCCCCGCGGATGCCGGGGAAGATCTGGACGAAGTCACGGTCGTTCCCGGGCTCGGCCTCGTGTCCCTCGCAGTGGACGTGCACGCGGCGCAGTGGGGAACCGTGAACCGGATGGTCGCAGCCGTGCGATCCGGCCGCGTGTCGGCCGGGCTCGCGATCGACGAGGACACGATGATCGCCGTCGACGGTCGCTCGATCCTGGTAGCGGGGCTCGGGCACGTGCACGGGATCGGACCGAGACGCCCGCCCGAGAGTGGCGACGAGGAAGCGGAGCCCGACCGGCCGGTGGTCGAGGTCCGGAGCTGGAGCGCGGGGGAGGTGATCGACCTGGAGGGGTGGCCGGCTTAGCCGGCGTGGGCCCGGCGGTACGCAAGTGCCGCGCGGGCGTACACGAGGTGGTTCTTGTGCCAGTCCTCGACGGAGTCGATGTCGCGGTACGCGACGTCGAGCACCTCGTGGGAGATGGTGGGCTCGCCGGGCGCGACCGAGCAGAGGTAGACGATGCCGACCGAGCCGTGCGGGCCGTGGCCGGACGACGCCTGGCGACCGAAGACGTCGACCAGCGCGTCGATCGTCGCGTCGAGCCCGACCTCCTCGCGGACCTCGCGCACGATCGTCTCGGCCGGGTCCTCGCCCGCGTCGACCCAGCCGCTGACCAGGCCCCAGCAGTGGTCGTCGGAGCGCTGCACCAGCAGGATCCGCTCCGAGTCGTCGAAGATCGCCGCGTCGGCGCCGACCTTGGACGTCACGTAGCCCAGGTCCTGCGGCCAGGCGGGCCCGCACCTCCTCCGGCGGGAGCGCCAGGGCCTCCGAATAGCCCTCGACGGCGAGGGCGAGCAGCCGCTCGTACCGCTCACGGTCGTACGGATCGGTGGCGTACATCAGCCCGGTGCGGGAGATCGCCTGGAGCTCGTCGAGGAGATGGAGGAGGTCGATCCGGAGACCGTAGGTGACGCCGTGCCACCATCGGGACGTGAGTCGCGCCGGCACCGCGCACAGGGGAGCCAAGTGACCGGGAGGCGAGTGGCATGAGCCGGACCGCCGGGGGTGGCACCGGCCGGGGTCCGCGGGTGATCGCCGGCGAGGCCGGCGGGCTGCGGCTCGTCGCGCCGAAGGGCACCCGCACCCGGCCGACCCAGGACCGGGTCAAGGAGGCGCTGTTCGCCGCACTCGGGCCCGATCGGCTGCTCGGCGCCGTCGTCCTCGACTGCTACGCCGGCAGTGGCGCGCTCGGCATCGAGGCGCTGTCCCGGGGATCGGCCCGGGCGCTGCTCGTCGACCGGGACCCGCACGCCGTCGATGCGATCCGTCGGAACCTCGCACCACCGGCTTCAGCGACCGGGCCACGGTGCAGCGGCGGGGCGTCGGCGCATTCGTCCGGGGTGCGCTCCCGCCCGACGCGCCGTTCGGGCTGGTCTTCTGCGACCCGCCCTACGACCAGCCCGCCGGGCAAGCTCGCCGGCGATCCTCGCCGCCCTCGCCGAGCCCGGCTGGGTCGAGCCCGACGGCACGATCGTGGTGGAGCGCGCCGCGTCCGCCGGCCCGCCGCTGCTCCCGCCCGGCTGGGGAGTCACCTGGTCACGGGTCTACGGCGATACGCTCCTGGTGCTTGCCGCCCTTGCGGCTCACTGATCGCGACCAGGAGCACCCCGACTCGTGGCCACAGCGCTCTGCCCGGGCTCATTCGACCCGGTCACCCTCGGTCATCTCGACATCATCGAGCGGACCGCCCGTCACTTCGACGACGTCATCGTCGCGGTCATTCGCAATCCGCAAAAGTCAAAGTCGCTCTTCACCCTCGAGGAGCGCCAGGAGATGCTGGCCGAGGTCACGGCCCATCTCGGCAACATCAAGATCGAGTTCTTCAAGGGCCTCCTGGTGGACTTCGCCCGGGATCACGGGGCCGAGGCGATCGTGAAGGGCCTCCGGGCCATGACCGACTTCGACTACGAGCTCCAGATGGCGCAGATGAACCACGAGCTCTCCGGGATCGACACCTTCTTCATCTCGACCAGCCCCCAGTACTCGTTCCTCTCGTCGAGCCTCGTGCGGGAAGTGGCGAAGTTCGGTGGCGACGTCTCGAGCATGGTTCCGCCCGTCGTCGCCAAGCGGCTCATCGAGCGGTTCGGCGAGCCCAAGGAGCGGTCGTGACCGACTTCGAGGGCCCCCAGGAGCCCGACCGAAGCGCCGGACACCGAGGAATCGCTCCTCCGGCTGCGGGACCAGCTGGAGGCCGCCCGTTCGGTCCCCATGTCCGCCTCGGTCATGGTCAACCGCGACGAGCTGCTGTTCCTCGTCGACGACGCGGTCGCCGGCCTCCCCGAGGAGCTGCGCCAGGCCCGCTGGCTGCTGAAGGAGCGCGAGGAGTTCCTGGCCAAGGCCCGCCGCGAGGCCGAGGACATCATCGATGCCGGACGCGCCCAGGCCGAGCGGATGGTCGAGCGCACCGAGGTGGTCCGGGAGGCGCGGCGCCGGGCCCAGCAGGTCGTCGACGACGCGGAAGCCCAGGCCCGGGCGTTGAAGCACGAGGCCGAGGACTACATCGACCAGAAGCTGGCGTCGTTCGAAGTGGTGCTCGACCGCACGATGCAGGCGGTCCACAAGGGTCGCGAGCGGCTGCAGGTCGTGGTGGACCTGCCCGAGGCCGAGGTGGTCAGCGACGTCGAAGAGGGCGGCGCCTTCTTCGACCAGGACGACGGCTGAGCCGGCTTTCCGGCCTCCGGTGACCCCGCTGGCAAGACCTGGGAATTCGGCTCCCTGCTAGTCTGGTTCGGACGCCTTTCACTAGGCGGATTCCATTGTCGACCGGGCTGAACGACCATGAGCGCCCTCCGCTGCAACGTTGCGGACCTGCTGCACCACCCGGCCGCCCGTCGTCCCGTGCACCTCGAAGCAGATGCGTCGCATCTGGGTGGTGTCGGGGGGGCACGTCTCGACGATCAGCCGTTGTTCGTCGAAGCCGTGCTGGAGCGCGTGCCGGATGGAGTGGTGGTCCAAGGAACCGTGCGGGGCTTCTACGCGGCCCAATGCAGCCGGTGCCTCCGGCCGGTGCACCGCGAGATCGTCACCGCGGTCCGCGAGCTCTTCGAGGTCGACCCGATCGAGGGCCAGACCTACCCGATCGAAGGCGAGGAGATCGACCTCGAGCTCCCCGTGCGGGATGCGCTGCTGCTCGATCTGCCCGCCGCCCCGCTCTGTCGCGAGGACTGCGCCGGACTCTGCCCGGTGTGTGGCATCGACTGGAACCAATCCGCCTGTGAGTGCGACATGACCGTGCCCGATCCCCGGTGGGACGCTCTGCGCGAGCTCACCTTCGAGAACTGACCAGGAGCTCCGATGGCCGTCCCCAAGCGCAAGACCCCGCGGTCCAAGACCCGCATGCGCCGTGCGTCGAACTGGCGCCTCGACGCGCCGGCACGATCGCTGTGTCCCAACTGCGCCGCGGTGAAGCTGCCGCACACCGTCTGCGGCAACTGCGGTTGGTACCGCGGCCGCCAGATGATCGACGTCGACTGAGGTCGGTCGGGACGTCGGGCCGCGCGATGTTCGCCACGGGGTCCACCACATGAGAGTCGCGATCGATGCGATGGGTGGGGACCGCGCGCCGGCGGAGATCGTGGCCGGCGCGCTCGCCGCGGTCGATCAGCTCGGGGTCGAGGTCGCTGCTCGTCGGGATCGAGGACGCCGTCCGGGCCGAGCTCCCGGGCGGGAAGCCTCCGGCCGGGGTCGAGATCGTCGGCTGCTCGCAGGTCATCGAGATGCACGACGAGCCCGGCGTCTCGGTGCGCGCCAAGAAGGACGCTTCCGTCGTCCGCGCCGCGGAAGCGGTGCGCGACGGGCAGGCCGACGCCATGGTCGGTGCCGGCAACACGGGCGCCACGATGGCGAGCGCCCTCCTGCGCTTCGGCCGCATCCGGGGTGTGGCCCGACCGGCGGTCGCGGTGCCGATCCCGGTCCCGTTCGCCGCAGCCCCACCTCCTCGTGGACGGCGGCGCGACGACGGACTGCTCGCCCGAGTGGCTCACCCAGTTCGCCCGCATGGGCCGCACCTACGCCCAGGTGCGGCTGGGCATCGAGGAGCCGACCGTCGGGTTGCTGTCGAACGGCGAGGAGCCGGGCAAGGGTGACGAGCTGCGCAAGCAGACGTTCGCGGCGCTCTCGGGCCTGCCGTGGTTCGTCGGCAACGTCGAAGGCCGTGACCTCATGACCGGCCGGCCCGACGTGATCGTCACCGACGGCTTCACCGGCAACGTCGCGCTGAAGACGATCGAAGGCGCCCTGAAGGCGGCGGCCGGGCTGGTGTTCACGGTCCTGGACTCGACCCCGGAGGCCAAGGAAGCCGGCCAGGTCGTCGCGCCGATGCTGCTCCAGGGGGTCACGGACTACCTCGATCCCGACACGGTCGGTGGTGGCCTGCTCCTCGGGGTCGACGGCGTCTGCGTGATCTCCCACGGATCCTCGTCCGCGCGCGCGATCGTGAACGCCGTCAGCCTGGCGGTCGACTGCGTGACGGGCGGAGTGGTCGAGCGACTGAAGCTGGCGGTGGCGGAGAGCCGGGCGGCGGACGCCGCCCGGGCCGAGCTCGCAGAGAAAGAGGCGTCGCATGCCGGCTGAGACCCACTCCACGCAGGAGCCGATCGGTTCCGCCGAGGTGTTCACGATCGTCCAGACCAACCTGGCCGATCTGCTCGAGATCGACACCGACACGATCACGCTCGACTCGCGCTTCGCCGACGACCTGCACGCGGACTCCCTGGCCCTCATCGAGCTGGTCGAAGCGCTCGAAGAGGAGCTGGGGGAGCGCACCGTCGGCTTCTCGGTCGACGACGAGGACCTCGGCGATCTCGCCACGGTCCGCGACGCGGTCGATTACGTCGTCTCCCGGCTGGGAGGGACCGCGGCCTGAGGGCCGTTGCTCATGATGCCCGGGGGGGATCGAGACCGGTTCGAGGCACTGCTGGGCTGGTCCTTCCGCGACGAGCCGCTGCTCGCCCAGGCCCTGGCCCACCGGTCCTGGTGCGCCGAGCACCCCGAGGTCGCGTCGAACGAGCGGCTCGAGTTCCTCGGCGACGCGGTGCTCGGCATCATCGTCACCGACCACGTGTACCGGACCTATCCGGAGCTGCAGGAGGGTCACCTGGCCAAGGTGCGGGCGTCGGTGGTCAATGCCGACGTGCTGGCCGAGGTGGCCGCCCGGATCGAGCTCGGTCCCTGCCTGCGGCTCGGCAAGGGCGAGGACGCGTCCGGGGGCCGCCAGAAGACCTCGATCCTCTCGGATGCGCTCGAGGCGATCATCGCCGCCGTCTATCTCGACGGGGGGATCGAGGCCGCCCGCAGCGGTGGTGATGGCAGCTGTTCGGCGAGCGCATCGCCGATGCGGCCAGCGGTCCCGGTGGCGACGACTACAAGACGCGGCTCCAGGAGCTCGCCGCGCAGCGGTTCGAGAAGCTGCCGCGCTACCAGGTCGTGCGACGAAGGTCCCGATCACGCCAAGCGGTTCTTCGCCACCGTCATGATCGGTGGCGCGCCGCGGGGCCAGGGCGAGGGCGGGTCGAAGAAGCAGGCCGAGCAGGCCGCGCGCGCGTGCCGCGTGGCAGTGGCTGAGCGTGCAGGGGACCGAGGCGCCGACAGCCGACGCCGACCACTGCGGCGCACGGCATTACGGGAGCAGAGGGGCAGCCGGGCGACGGACCGCCATCCGACGGCACCAGGGCAGGATCCGCGATGGGGGGAACGAATGCCGGAGCTACCTGAGGTCGAGGTGGTTCGCCGGGATCTCGAGAAGGAGGTCATCGGCAAGAAGATCAAGTCGGTCGACGTCAACGGGATGCGCAGCATCCGTCGGTACCGGCAGCGCAAGCTGTTCACCGAGCAGCTCGACGGGCGGAAGTTCACGAGCGTCGAGCGCCGGGGCAAGTACCTGGTCCTGAAGATGGACGACGGCAATGCGCTGATCATCCACCTGGGCATGTCGGGCCAGCTGCTGCGGGCCAAGACGGCCCGGGAAGCCGTGCCGAAGCACACCCACGTCACGATCACGTTCACCCAGGGTGGCCAGCTCCGGTTCGTCGATCCGCGCACGTTCGGGGAGATGTTCGTGACCCCGTACGACGGGATGGCCCAGGACGTGGAGGAGCTGGCCCACCTCGGTCTGGACCCGCTCGAGACCGCCATGAGCTGGGACTACTTCGGTGAGCTCTTCGCCCAGCGGCACATGAAGCTGAAGACGGCCGCTGATGGACCAGAAGTTCATGGCCGGGATCGGCAACATCTACTCCGACGAGATCCTGTTCACCGCCGGGCTGCGGTGGGACCGCATGAGCGACTCGCTCTCACCCGAGGAGGTCCGCCGGTTGTACCGCTCCGTGGTGGAGACGCTGCAGGACGCGGTGAAGTACCGCGGGTCGTCCCTGGCCGACGAGCAGTACGTCGACCTGTTCGGCAACAAGGGCGAGTATCAGCACCACCACAAGGTCTACGCGCGTGAGGGCGATCCGTGCCGTCGGTGCCGGCACCCGATCGTGCGGGAGAAGGCCGGCGGCCGGAGCACGTTCTTCTGCGCCGCGTGTCAAGTCTGAATCGTGCTCGCGAAAACCTCCGCGCGATCCGCGGCACCTGCTCCGAGCATCGCTACGCTCGACCCGACTTCCCACTCACTTCCCCGTCTGCACGTGTGCACGTCTGATCAAGGAATGGACAAAGGAGTGTCTGGCGCGTGTTCCTGAAGTCGCTGACCCTGCGGGGTTTCAAGTCCTTCGCCGACAAGACGGTGCTCGAGTTCGAGCCGGGCGTGATGGTCGTCGTCGGCCCGAACGGCTCGGGGAAGTCGAACCTCGTCGACGCGGTCGCCTGGGTGCTCGGTGCCCAGGGCCCCCGCACCCTGCGCGGCGGCAAGATGGACGACGTCATCTTCGCCGGGACGCCGGACCGCCCCGCCCTCGGTCGCGCCGAGGTGTCGCTCACGATCGACAACAGCTCCAACCTGCTCCCGATCGAGTTCACCGAGGTCACGATCACCCGGACGCTCTTTCGCAACGGGGACTCCGAGTACGCCATCAACGGCGCCCCCTGCCGGCTCCTCGACATCCAGGAGCTGCTCTCCGACACCGGAATCGGCCGCCAGCAGCACGTCATCGTGGGCCAGGGCCAGCTCGACGCGGTCCTCACGTCCCGCCCCGAGGACCGCCGGGCGGTGATCGAGGAGGCCGCCGGTGTCCTCAAGTACCGCAAGCGCCGGGAGCGGGCCGAGCGCCGGCTCGAGTCCACCGAGGGCAACCTGCTGCGGCTGAACGACCTCCTCCGCGAGGTCCGCCGCGGCCTGACGCCGCTCCAGAAGCAGGCGGACGCCGCCCGCCGCCACGACGGTCTCGTCGCCGAGCTGCGGGCGATCCGCCTGCACCTCGTCGGCCACGAGCTCGCCGGCCTCCAGGCCAAGACCGAACGGCTGCGCGACCTCGGCACCGAGCTGTCGCGCAATGAGGCCGTGATCCAGGCCCGGCTGCGCGAGCTCGACATCGCGGTGCTCGACGCGGAGCAGGCGCTCACCGACGCCGGCCACGGCGACGTCGCCGACGCGTTGGTGCGGGTCGAGTCGTTGCGGGAGCGGGCGCGCGGTCTGAGCGCACTGCTGGCCGAGAAGCGCCGGGGGCTCGAGCGCGAGCTCGCCGCCGCGGCCGACGAAGGGGTGGTCGAGACGCTCGTCGCCGATGCCGGCGCGCTGCGCACCGAGCTGCTGGGGGTCGAGCGGGATGCCGCGGACCTGGCCGAGCGCCGGTCGGAGGTCGACGACGCCGCGGCACCGACCGACCCGCTGACCCACGCCGAGGCCGAAGCCGCGCTCGCCGCGGCCGAGAGCCACTGGCGCGAGTGCGAGAACGACGCCGGCCGCTGGCAGGCCCGCGCCGAGGCCCTCGCCCAGGCGCTCGACTCCGTCCGGCCCGAGGTCGACCTGGCCGGCCTGGCGGGCATCGACGGCATCGCCGGCAGCGTGCTCGACCACCTCGAGATCGAGGCCGGGGCCGAAGCCGCCGTCGCGGCGGCGCTCGGCGACGCGATGCACGCGATCGTCGTCGACGGCAATCCGGCGGCTCGCCGGGCGGTCGAACGGCTTGGCCGGCGGCGACGCCCAGGCCCTCCTCCTGGTGCTCGACGATCTGACGGCTCGCCACCACCCGGCGCCGCACCCGGGGGCCATCTGCCCCAGGATCTGCGGCCCGCGGTCGCGGCAGCCGCGCCGACCGCCGTCACGCCCGCCGGCACCAAGGCGCTCGCCGGCTGCGTCCGCTCCGCGCTGCCCGGGCTGGCAGGCGACGCTGGCCCGCCTGCTCACCAACGTGGTGCTGGCCGACGGCGACTGGCGGACGGCGGTGGACGTCGCGATCGCTCATCCCGACCTGACCGTGATGACCGCGACGGGCGATCGCTTCGGTGGTCGAGGCCCGTGGCGCCTCGGTGGCGAGCCGGTGTCGGGCATCACCCGGGCCGCGCTCGACGAGGCCGAGGACCAGAAGATCCGCGCGGTCGACGCCCGCGCCGCGGCCGAGCACGCGGTCGCGGCGGCGCGCCAGGCGGTGGAGGAGTCGCGCAGCCAGGCGGCGGCGGTCGGCGGGCGTGCGGCGCGAGCTGGAGATGCGCGCCGCGACGCTCGACGAGCGCCGCGCGGTCCTGTCGGCCCGCCTGGCCGGCGTCGAGGACCGGCTCGCCCGTGACCCCGAAGCGAAGGCCACGGCCGAGCGGTACCGCAGCGCGCTGGTTGCGAAGGAGCACGCGTTCGGCGAGGTGGCCGAACGCCTCGACTCGCAGAGCAGCCGCATCGACGAGGTGCTGGAGCGGCTGCGCGAGGAGCGCCGGCGTCAGGCCGAGCGCGCGAGTGCGGCCGGCGGCCAGCTCGAAGCGCTGCGGACCGAGCGGTCCGGGTTGGAGCGCGAGCTCGCCGGCGTGCGGGAGAAGCAGCAGCGCCGCGAGGTGGACGACGCCGAGAACCGGATGCGCCTCGAGGCCGTCGTCGAGCGGATCCGCACCGACTTCGACTGCGAGCCCGCGCTGGCCCTCGACGCCCCGGCTCCGGAGGTCCCCGAGGGCACGACGCGCGCCGGTCGCGCGCGGGACCTGGACCGTGAGCTGCGGCTCATGGGGCCGATCAACCCGCTCGCGCTGGAGGAGTACGACGCGCTGCTCGAGCGGCACGACTTCCTGCAGCAGCAGCTCGAAGACGTCAAGAACAGCCGGCGGGAGCTGCAACGGGTGATCAAGGCCGTGGACAAGGAGATCGTCACCGTCTTCAGCGCCGCGTTCGACGACGTGCAGGAGAACTTCACCCAGCTCTTCACCACGCTCTTCCCCGGTGGATCGGGGCGCGTGTTCCTCACGGATCCGGAGGACTTGCTCAACACGGGCATCGAGATGGAAGCGCGACCGTCGGGCAAGAACACGCGGCGGCTCTCGCTGCTGTCCGGCGGGGAGCGCTCGCTGACCGCGATGGCATTCCTCTTCTCGGTCTTCCGCGCCCGGCCGTCGCCCTTCTACCTGCTCGACGAGGTGGAGGCCGCGCTCGACGACGTGAACCTGCACCGGTTCCTCGACCTCGTGCACGAGTTCCGCAACGAAGCGCAGCTGCTGATCGTCTCCCACCAGAAGCGCACGATGGAGGCCGGCGACTGCCTCTACGGCGTGTCGATGGCTCCGGGCGCGTCGAGCCGGGTGGTCAGCCAGCGCATGCGGGGCGAGCCGGAGGACGGCAACGAGATCGAGCCCGAGGTCATCCTGACGTGAGCCGCCCGGCTCGCTGATCATGCTCCTCGCCCACGTCACCGCTCACCCCGCGCTGGCACGCGCTGCTCCCCGCGGCGGACTCGGAGGTCGAGCGGGTCGCGGCCTGTGGCGTCCCGGGCACCCAGTCCTGGCTGTGCTCGACCGTCTACGACGTGACCGGCAGCCAGCGCGCCGCGGAGATCGGCGACGACCTCTCCGGCCCGCTGCGGATCGTCCTGATCCTGCTCATCGCGTACGTCCTCGTGCGGATCAGCCGCATCGTCGTGCGGCGCGTCGTGCGCAACCTCTCCGCGTGAGGAGACCGGGGAGCGGATCTCGCGCTTCCGGCAAGAAGACGGGCCTGGCCCTGCTCGACACGTCGCCGGTCCCGACCGTGCGCCGCGCGTTGCGGGCGGAGACCATCGGCGCGGTGCTGCGCATCGATCCTGAGCGTCCTCATCTGGTCGACCGCCGCGATGATGGTCCTGAACGAGATCGGCGTCAACCTCGCCGCGATCGGGATCGGCGTCAGCATCATCGGGGTCGCACTCGGGTTCGGCTCGCAGACGCTCGTGCGCGACTTCCTCTCCGGGATCTTCATGCTGATCGAGGATCAGTACGGCGTCGGCGACGTCATCGACACCGGGGTCGCGACCGGCACGGTCGAAGGCGTCAGCCTGCGCACGACGCGCCTGCGCGACACCGAGGGCGTCGTCTGGCACATCCCGAACGGTGAGATCCGGCGGGTCGGCAACAAGAGCCAGCAGTGGGCGCGGGTCGTGCTCGACATCCCCGTCGCGTACGACGCCGACATCGCTCGCGCGACGGACGTGATCCGGCGCGCCGCCGAACGAGGTCGCGTCGAGTCCCGACCTCGGCTCGGTCATCACCGACGACCCCGAGGTCTGGGGGATCGAGGAGGTCGAGGCCGACCGCGTGATGATCCGGCTCGCGGTCAAGACCCTGCCGCTCGAGCAGTGGAAGGTCGCCCGGGCGCTGCGGGCCCGGCTCAAGGCTGCGCTCGACGGGGCCGGGATCGCCCCGACGTCGTACGGCGGTGATCACCTACCGCGCCGAGAGCGAGGCTCCCGGAACCGCCCGTTAGAGTCGGCGCCCGATGTCAACCGAGCTGCTCGTCATCCTGCTGATCGCCGTGCTCGCGGTGGTCCTCATCGCCGGTGGTCTGTTCCTCAGCCGTCGCGGCACCCGCGGGGAAGCACCTCCCGCCACCGGCCCCGCCGCGTCCCCCACCGGTTGCGCCGCCGGCTCCCGCCGAACCCGAGGTCCTGGCCCCCGAGGTCGAGGCGCCCGACGCACCGGTCGTCGAGCCGGAGGTCGAGGCGCCGCCGGAGGTCCGGGAGCGACCGCGCCTGCGCGACCGGCTCGGCAAGACCCGGGCGGCGTTCTCGGGCGCCTTCACCCGGCGGGGCAAGATCGATCCCGACACCTGGGACGAGCTCGAAGAGGCGCTGCTGCTCGCCGACGTCGGGATGCCGACGACCCAGCGCATCCTCGAAGACGTGAAGGCGCGAGCGGCCGAGGAGAAGGCATCGGACTCGGACGAGGTCCTCGCGCTGTTGAAGGCGGAGCTCGCGCTGCTCCTCGAGCCGGGCGATCGTGAGCTGCACCTCACGCCGGGCGAGCTGAACGTCTGGATGTTCGTCGGGGTGAACGGCGTCGGGAAGACGACCACGATCGCCAAGCTCGCCCAACGCGAGGTCGAGGAGGGTCACTCGCTCGTGCTGTGCGCGGCCGACACGTTCCGCGCCGCGGCCGCCGATCAGCTCGGGCTCTGGGCCGAGCGCGCCGGCGCCGACCTCGTGCGGGGTCAGGACGGTGCCGATCCGGGCTCGGTCGTGTTCGACGCGATGAGCGCGGCCCACAACCGCGGCGCGGACCTCATGCTCGTCGACACCGCCGGTCGCCTCCACACCAAGGTCAACCTGATGGAGGAGCTGAAGAAGCTCCGACGCATCGTGGACCGCACCCCGGGCGCGCTGAAAGAGGTGCTGCTCGTCGTGGACGCGACGACCGGCCAGAACGGTCTGGCCCAGGCCCGCCAGTTCGCGGAAGCGGTCGAGGTCACCGGCGTGGTCCTGACCAAGCTCGACGGCACCGCCAAGGGCGGGATCGTGCTCGCGATCCAGAGCGAGATCGGGCTGCCGGTCAAGGTCGTGGGCATCGGCGAGGCGGCCGAGGACCTCATCGTGTTCGACCCGGCCGAGTTCGTCGACGCCCTCTTCGACTAGCACCGCGTCGCTTCCGGCTTCGCCGACGCGGCGCGCTTCTCGGGTCAAATACGGCGCTCACTAGTATCGAGGCACATGTTCGACGCCCTCTCCGACCGTTTTGACGGCATCTTCACGCGCCTGCGCAGCCGCGGCCGGCTGAGCGAGAAGGACGTCGACGAGGTCGCCCGCGAGATCCGGCTGGCGCTGCTCGAGGCCGACGTCAACGTCAAGGTCGTGAAGGAGTTCATCGCCCGCGTCAAGGAACGGGCGAACGGCGCGGACGTGCAGAAGAGCCTGAGCCCGGGCCAGCAGGTCATCAAGATCGTGCACGAAGAGCTCGTCGAGACGCTCGGTGGAGTGACCGGCAAGCTCGAGATGAGTCCGAAACCGCCGACCGTGGTGATGCTCGCCGGTCTGCAGGGCTCCGGGAAGACGACGGCCGCCGGCAAGCTCGCGCGGATGCTCAAGAGCCAGGGCCTCGGTGTGCTCCTCGTCGCCGCCGACCTGCAACGCCCCGCGGCGGTCGAACAGCTGCGCGTCCTCGGGCGCCAGCTCGACCTCCCGGTCTGGTCCGCGCCGGACGACGGCCCGAAGGATCCGGTCGAGGTCGCGCGCTCGTCGCTCGAGGAGGCCGCGCGGCTCGGGCGAGAACATGGTGATCGTCGACACCGCCGGCCGGTTGCAGATCGACTCCGATCTGATGGACGAGCTGCGCCACGTGCGCGACGCGGTGCAACCGACGGACACGTTGCTCGTCGTCGACGCGATGACGGGCCAGGAAGCGGTGAACGTCGCGACCGCGTTCGACGAGTCGGTCGGTCTCGACGGCGTGATCCTCACCAAGATCGATGGCGACGCCCGTGGTGGTGCTGCGCTGTCGGTCAAGACCGTGGTGGGAAAGCCGATCCTGTTCGTCGGTACGGGCGAGAAGCTCGATGACTTCGAGGCGTTCCACCCCGACCGCATGGCCAGCCGGATCCTGGGCATGGGCGACGTGCTCACCCTCATCGAGAAGGCCGAGGCGACCTTCGACCAGGGCGAGGCGGCGATCGCCGAGGAGAAGCTGCGCAAGGGGAACTTCACCCTCGAGGACTTCCTCGACCAGATGCGCCAGGTCCGCAAGATGGGCCCGATCGGCAACCTGATGAAGATGATGCCGGGGATGCCGAAGGAGCTGCGCAAAGCGGAGATCGACGAGGGGGAGCTGGGCCGGGTCGAGGCGATCATCTGCTCGATGACCCAGGCCGAGCGGCGGGACCCGTCGCTGATCAACGGGTCGCGGAGGGTGCGAATCGCCCGGGGGAGCGGCACCAGCACCCAAGAGGTCAACGCCATGCTCAAGCAGTTCAAGCAGGTCCAGCAGATGATGCGCTCGATGACCTCGGGCAAGCGGCTCAAGCTCCCGGTCGGGGGCCTGGAAGGCATGCCGGGCGCGTAGGAATCTCCCTGTAGGCGCTGCCCCGCCCGCTACCGCTACCCTTGTGCGCTCCCCAGAACCGAGAGGAATCCCACCGGTGTCCGTAAAGATTCGCCTGATGCGCATGGGCAAGAAGAAGCAGCCCACCTACCGCGTCGTCGTCGCTGACGGTCGTGCGCCGCGCGACGGCCGCTACATCGAGATCGTCGGCCAGTACCGCCCGCGTGAAGAGCCGTCGCACTTTGCCGTCAACGACGACAAGGTCCTGGCCTGGCTCCAGAAGGGGGCCCAGCCCACCGACCAGGTGCACCGCCTGCTCGTGAACGCCGGGATCTGGGAGCGCTACGAGACCGAGCGCAAGAACGAGTCACGCGCCGTGCGCACCGCGGCCGCGAAGGCCAAGGGCGCGGCCGGCCCGCGAGGCTGACAAGGCCGCGGCCGCGAAGGCGACCGCCGACGCCGAGGCGAAGGAAGCTGCTGCTGTCGCGAAGGCGGAAGCGGATGCCGCGGCACGCGCCGAAGGCGAAGCCGCGCAGGCCGATGCCGAGGCGAAGGCCGCAGCCGACGCGGCCGCGGCAGAAGAGGCGGCTGCAGCAGAAGCCGCGCTGGCCGAGGCCAAGGCCGCTGAAGCCGAGGCCGCGGAGTGAGCGACGAGCTGCAGGACGACGTGGACGATGGCGTCAACGTCAAGGACGAAGAGTTCGACGACGACGAGGACTTCGACGACGAAGGTGGCCGGCGAAGGCAACCGCATCGTCGGTGGTCACTCGAAGGCTGTCGTGGAGCACGTCACGCGCGCCATCGCCGAGGAGCCCGACGCGGTCGAGGTCGAGCTGGTCGAGCGCGGCGACGAGATCGCGTTGCTCGTGCATGCCGACCCCTCCGACATGGGGCGGCTCATCGGCAAGCGCGGTCGGGTGATCCAGGCGCTGCGCCAGGTGACGCGGGCGGCGGGTGCCGCCGAGGGGATCAAGGTCTCCGTCGACGTCCTCGAGTAGCCCGGGTGCCGTGACGTCCGGAGAGACGCGGCTCGAGATCGGCCGCATCGGCCGGGCGCACGGCCTGCGCGGCGACGTGGGCGTCAAGCTCACGACGGAGCGGCTCGAGCGACTGACCCCGGGCTCGGTGCTGCACGCGGGGGAGCGCGACGCTCGTCGTCGCCGACGCGCGGCTGCACAGCGGCCGTTGGCTCGTGCGCTTCGAGGGCATCAACGACCGCGAGCGCGGCCGAAGGACTGCTCGGGCTCGTGCTCACCGGCGACGCCGCTGCCGACCGGCACCGACGAGCTCTGGGTGCACGAGCTCATCGGGCTCCCGGTGCGCGACCGGGTGGGCCGGGATCTCGGTCGGGTCGTCGCGGTCGAGGCGAATCCCGCGAGCGACCTCCTCGTGCTCGACGACGATGTCCTGATCCCGATGACGTTCGTGATCGGGCAAGGTCCGGACGGCGTCGTGGTCGATCCACCCGAAGGGCTGCTCGACGTCAACCGGCGGGACTGACCCACCGTGCGCATCGACGTCATCACGATCTTCCCCGAGTACCTCGAAGGCGCCGCTCGGCATCTCGTTGATCGGTCGCGCCCGCGAGCTCGGACTGGTCGACCTGCACCTGCACGATCCCCGGGCGCACACGACCGACCGGCACCGCAGCGTCGACGACGCCCCGTTCGGTGGCGGGGCCGGGATGGTCATGACGCCCGAGGCGCTCTTCGCCACGGCGGAAGCGGCCGATGTCCCCCGACCGCTCCTCCTGCTCTCCGCGAGTGGCCGCCGCTTCGACCAGGCGATGGCCCGCGAGCTCGCGGCCGGCGAGGGGTTCTCGTTGCTGTGCGGCCGGTACGAAGGCGTCGACCAGCGGGTCGCCGATCACCTCTGCGACGGCGAGGTCAGCGTCGGGGACTTCGTGCTGGCCGGCGGCGAGGCGGCGGCGCTCGTCGTGATCGAAGCGGTCAGCCGGTTGGTGCCGGGGGTGCTCGGCAACGACGAGTCCGTCGGCCGAGGAGTCCTTCAGCGACGGCCTGCTCGAGTATCCCCAGTACACCCGGCCGGCCGAGTTCCGGGGCTTCGCGGTGCCCGGAGATCCTGCGCTCGGGGGACCACGCCCGCATCGCCCGCTGGCGGCGGGCCACCGCGCTGCGGCGCACCCTGGCGCGCCGCCCCGACCTGGCCGACCCGGCCGGCCTGTCGGCCGAGGATCAGGCACTCCTCGACGAGTTCCCGCCGGAGGGCCCGGATCGGTAACATGGTCGACCCACGCCCGCAGATCGCTGCCGGAATCGGCACCGCCCTGCGCCCGCCCCGCTCGAATTCGAGGAATGGCCGCGCCATGAACCCCACCGATCTGGTCGACCGCGCATCGTTGCGGGACGACATCCCGCCGTTCGCCCCCGGAGACACGGTGAAGGTGCACGTACGGGTCGTCGAAGGCAACCGGTCCCGGGTCCAGGTGTTCCAGGGCGCCGTGATCAAGCGCAAGGGCTCGGGCCTGCGCGAGACCTTCACGGTCCGCAAGGTGAGCTTCGGCGTCGGGGTGGAACGGACGTTCCCGGTCCACTCGCCCATCCTGGCCAAGATCGAGGTGCAGACCTTCGGTGACGTGCGCCGGGCGAAGCTGTACTACCTGCGCGACCGCATCGGAAAGGCCGCGAAGATCAAAGAGAAGCGGGTCTGACGTACCCCACCGCGGCCTAGACTGGCTCCAGTCGGAGGCGACGGAGGACCACGCGTGAGCGCTGAGGATCTCGAGCGATACGAGACCGAGATCGAGCTCCAGCTCTACAAGGAGTACCGCGACGTCCTGCCGATGTTCGCGTACGTCGTCGAGACCGAACGACGCTTCTACCTCACCAACGGCGTGAAGATGGAAGTCCGCAACGAGCAGGGCCGCGTCTACTTCGAGCTCGAGCTCTCCGACGCCTGGGTGTGGGACATGTACCGCCCGGCCCGCTTCGTCGCCAACGTCCGTGTCGTGACGTTCAAGGACGTCAACATCGAGGAGCTCGCCGGCAAGGAGCTGTGAGCCCGGCGCCGCGCGATCCGGCGGCGCCGAACCCACGTCGCGTCCTGGGTGCGCAGGGCGAAGCGCTGGCGGCGGCGTGGTACGAGCGCGCCGGCTACGAGATCCTCGGGCGCAACTGGCGGTGTCGCGCCGGGGAGCTCGACCTCGTCCTCGGGCGTGGGTCGAGCCGTCGTGTTCTGCGAGGTGAAGACGCGGTCGAGCACGCGCTTCGGTGCGCCGATCGAGGCGATCACCCGGGAGAAGAGCCAACGCATCCGGCGGCTCGCCGCGCAATGGCTGGCGGAGTCTCAGCTCGGCGCGCGTGATCTGCGCTTCGACGTGGCGTCGGTCATGGTCGAGCGCGGGCGCGAGCCGGTGGTCGAGATCATCGAGGGCGCTTTCTAGCCGCACGCTCGTGCGCTGCTTGTCGCGCGCCTTCTGCTCGCGGTGCCAGCACCCGGTGTGCCAGTGGCGGCGCAGGTCGGGGCTGAGCGTCGGGACGACGACCTCGTGGCCGAGCCCGGCCGGGATCTCGTGATCGCATCCGGGACAGCGGTAGGGCTTCACCGCTTGGTACGGCTGCACGTGGCGCACCTCGACCGGCCCGTCCGGCCCTCCGCTCGCTCCGCGCGGAACCCGCTCACCCGAGCAGCGCCCAGAGCACCAGCGCGATGCACCACGACGAACGCGGCCACGACGAGCAGGATGTCGCTGCGGTGCTTGACCTGCTCCCGGAACGGATTGAAACCCACGGGGCTACCGTAGCGGCGCCTTGGCGCCGTTCCAGACGTGGGAGTGACCGTGGAGACCCTGCTCGTTGACCGTGCCGACGGTGTCATGACCGTCACGCTGAACCGGCCCGAGAAGAAGAACGCGATGAACGGGCAGATGTGGCGCGAGCTGATCGAGCTCTTCGACGAGATCGAAGGGTCCGCCGAGACCCGGGTGCTCGTGATCACCGGCGCCGGCGACGGGTTCTGCTCCGGCGCCGACCTGACCGACACCGGGAATGCCGGCACCGTGGCCGAGGGAGTCGGGGGCTCGCTGCGGCAGATGCGCGTCGTCGGACGCTGCGCGCTGCGACTCCACGAGCTCCACATCCCGACCATTGCGGCGGTCAACGGTGTGGCGGCCGGCGCGGGCTGCAACCTCGCGCTCGGGTGTGACCTGGTCGTCGCTTCGGACCGGGCTCGGTTCAGCGAGATCTTCTCGAAGCGCGGCCTGAGCGTCGACTTCGGCGGCTCGTGGCTGCTGCCACGGCTCGTCGGGCTGCACCGGGCCAAGGAGCTCGTGTTCCTCGCCGACATCATCGACGCCGCGGAGGCCGACCGGATCGGTCTCGTGAATCGGGTTGTGCCGCACGACGAGCTGGGCGCCGCGGTGACCGAGCTGGCGACGCGACTCGCCGCGCTGCCGCCGGTGCAGCTGTCCGTGAGCAAGCGGCTCCTGAATCAGAGCTTGTCGGTGTCGATGGCCGACGCGTTGCAGTTCGAGGACGTCGCCCAGGTGATGAGCTTCCAGTCGGCCGACACCGCCGAAGCCGTGCTCGCGTTCGTCGAGAAGCGACCGCCGACCTTCACCGGGCGCTGATCGCGCGCCGGTTCCGGCGCGGCGGTCGCGCGTCGGGATCAGGCAGGCGTGGTGGGATCGGCGACGACGCCGGAGTCGGCTTTCGCCCGTCGGGCCGCGTCCCAGTCCGGGTCGGACACCCGCAGCACCAACGAGTTGTGCGCCTCCCAGGCCGCGCCGCACGCCGTGCAGGACAGCAGGAACGAGCCGCCCGAGTAGGCCTCGGCTTCGATCGGCGTCCCGTCGTAGGGGCATCGCTGGAAATTCACAAATGATGTTTCGGCGTGATCGCCCGATTCCTTGACCTGCGGCAATTGAGTCAATGTTTCCGGCCTCTGCGAGCCGTCTCCGGCACCGCGCGAACGGGTCGGGAGTATCCGACGGTCACCGGGGCCAGACCAGTCCGTGGGCCCGGGTCGCGTGCCCGGCCCGCACCAGACCCGCCGCCGCGAGCGCGACCGCTCCCGGGGTGAGCCCGGTCCGGGTCACCAGCTCGTCGGCGGTGGCCGGCTCACCACCCGAGGGCCCGGAACACCGCCCGCTCCTCGGTGGTCGCGCCCGGCAGCCCGGCCCGACCGCGGGCCGGATGCCGGCGGCTGCCCGGCGTCAGGTCGAGCGCCACGGCGATGTCGGCGGGATCGAGCAGTGGCTGCGCACCCTCGGCGATGAGCTCGTTGCACCCGCGTGCCGACGGGTTGCGTCGCGAGCCGGGAATCGCGAGCACCGAGCGGCCGTAGTCGAGCGAGTGCCGCGCGGTGATCCGCGCGCCGCCGCGTTGCGTCGCCTCGACCACGATGCACACGTCCGCGAGTGCGGCGATGATCCGATTCCGCACCGGAAAGCGACCGGGGTGCGGGCCGATCCCGAACGGCTGCTCGCTCACGAGGAGTCCGTGCTCGCGCACACGCTCGTACAGGATCCCGTGCCGGCGCGGGTACACCACGTCGAGTCCCGTGGCGACGACGCCGATCACCGTCCCACCCGCGTCGAGGGCACCGAGATGCGCTTCGCCGTCGATCCCGATCGCCAACCCACTCACGACGACGATGCCCGCAGCCGCCAGTGCCCCGCCCAGCTCGCGTGCATCGGCGAGTCCGTGCGGCGTTGCGGCCCGCGTGCCCACCACCGCGACTCGCGGCTGCTCCAACCCGTCGAGTCGCTTCCCCTCGGTGAACAGCACCGCGGGCCGATCGTCGATGCCCTCGTCGATCGGATAGTCCGGTCCGCCGACGTACAGCACCCGGGTGCCGCGTCGGGTGAGCGCCGGAGCCAAAGCGGCCGCCGTCGCGTCGAGCGCCGTGGCCCAGCATCGGGCCAGCTCCTCGCGCTTCGGCTCGGCCCGGTCCAACGCCTCCGTCGCCCGCCCGGCCCGCACTGCGGCCACCGCCTCGACCGGCGACGGCCAGTGCGTCAGCAGCCGCAGCAGCCGCGGCGGGGTGATGCGGGGCAGGGCGGCGAGCGTCGCCGCAGCGTGCTGCTCCGGGGTGTCGTCCGCGCCGTCATCGACGTGTCCCGCGGTCGGCGTGCTCACGGCACCTCGCCCCGGAGTGATGCCGCGAGCGCGATGTGCTCGGCGGAGATCGCGGGCGCGTCTTCGAGATCGGCGAGGGTGCGGCCGACCCGACGAACCCGGGCCGCGCCCCGACCGGTGAGCTGATGGTCTTCGACGACGAGCTTCCACGCCTCGGCCACGTCGTCGTGCAGCTCCACGTACTCGTCGAGCGCTCCGGCGGGCACGTGCGCGTTGCGGCGCCACGGCGTGCCCCGCAGCCGGGCGCGTTGGCGGGCGACGGCCGCGAGCACGCGGTCGGCCACCACTGCCGATGGCTCACCGGGCCCGTCACCGGGTTGCGGGCCCGCGACGCGCAGCCGGAGATCGAAGCGATCGAGCAGGGGAGCGGACAGCCGGCGGCGGTAGCGAGCCCGTTGCCACTCGCTGCAGCGGCACAGCGACGCTTCGAGCCCGCAGGGACACGGGTTGGTGCACGCGATCAGGAGGAACTCGGCCGGGAGCTCGAGGCTCGACGCCTGGCGGGAGATCCGCACCACCCGCTCTTCGAGCGGCTGGCGGAGCGCGTCGAGCGCCGCGGGCGGGAACTCGCCGAGCTCGTCGAGGAACAGCACGCCGCGATGTGCTCGCGTCACCTCGCCGGGTTGGGGTCGGATGGAGCCGCCGCCGACCAACGCCGCGGTCGACACCGTGTGATGGGGGGCGCGGAACGGTCGGTGCCGGGCCAGGCGGCTCGGCGGCGCGCCACCGGCGACCGATTGGATGCGGGTCACCTCGAACGCCTCGTCGGGATCGAGCGGAGGGAGGATCGTCGAGAGCCGGCGGGCGAGCATCGTCTTCCCGGTGCCCGGGGGGCCGGCGAGGACGAGGTGGTGCGACCCGGCCGCGGCGACCTCGAGCGCGACCCGCGCGGTCGCGAGCCCTCGCACGTCGACGAGGTCGAGGGGCTCGGCGTCGCACGTGTCGTCGGCGTGGCGTGACGCCGACCGGTGCGTCGGGCTCCGGCCACGGGACCTCTCCCTTCAGGCACTCCCGGAGCTCCGCGAGCGTGCGCGCCGCGTGCACCTGCACTCCGGGAAGCAGCCGCGCCTCGATCGCATTGCCGATGGGAACGATGAGCGTCTCGATCCCGGTGCGGTGCAACACGTCGGCGAGCACCAGCGTGCCGGGCACGGGCCGCACCGAGCCGTCGAGACCGAGCTCACCCAGCACGCCGACCCCGGCCAGGCAGTCTTCGGGCAGCACGGACTCGGCCACCATCAGTGCCGAGTGCCACCGCGAGCTCGAGTCCCGCGCCGGTCTTGCGGACGTTGCCCGGCGCGAAGTTGACGGTGATGCGCTTCAGCGGGAACACGACTGCCGAGGACATCGAGCGCGGCACGCACACGTTCTCGCGACTCGCGGCCGGCCGCGTCGGGCAACCCGACGACGTGATATCCGGGGAGACCGTCGCTGACGTGGACTTCGACCCAGACGGGTTGACCGTCGACGCCGAGCAACGTCGCCGATGGGATCGTGGCGAGCACGGAGGACCTCCCGGAACCGATGAACGGATGGGAGGGCCGATTGCCGGGCCAGTGGGGAGCTGGCGGGCACCGCGGCGACCTCGACGGTAGCGGAGAACCTAACCGGAGGGTGGGACAGCGCTCTCCGAGCGACGCGCATGCGGCCGGTACACCGGCCGTAGATGCCCCGTTCCCGTGCCTTCGGGGTGGAGCTGTGCAACGCTGGACGCCTGGTCCTCACGTGGTGGGGCCGGGAATGGGGGGTTGCCGTGGGCCGGCGTCTGGTTCTCGCGCTCGTGTGCTCGATCGTCGTGGCGTCACCACTGGCGCTCGCGGGGCCGGCCGGAGCGGCACAGCAGCCGATCACCGCGTTCGGCTACAGCGCGTGCACCATGACGGGGCAGGTGAAGTACTCGCCGAAGCTGACGGCGGTGGCGCGACCCGTGGTGGTCACGGTGGCGGCCAAGCTGTCGTGTCCCCAGGGGACGGCCGGCATCCTCCCGCCATACGTCTCCGGGGACAGCGCCGAGCCCAAGGTGGTGACGGTTCCCCTCGGACGCCTGTCTGGGAGGAGCCCGTCGTTCCTCGGCAGCTGCCAGCGGCCTCACCCGCCGTCGCTCGCGGCGACGATCAAGTGGAAGCCGAGCAAGGGGAAGGTCTTCGCGACCACCATCCAATTCGGTGCGGCCACGGGGACGACGAACCCGGTGAGCCACCGCTTCCGGTCTGCTGCCGTATCGGGGTCCTATCGGGGCGAATCGGTGACGGCTTCGCCGACCGGCACGGTCTCCTCCTCGAGGTGCGCAGCGAAGGGCATCAGCCACTGGGGCTTTGCGGGCTCCCCGTTCGACATCTCGGGCTGCGGCAAGAACATCCCGACGAGGGACGCGGTCGGCCAGAGCGGTGACGGCCACTTCTGGTGGATCCCCATTCCCACGACCGTCTTCAGCGGGCAGTGCCATCCGACCGGGACCATCTCGGTGACGTGGGCGTCGGAAGTCCCCGGGTGCCCGAGCGTTCCCGCGACTCCGTTGATCGACGGTCACAGCAGCATGGTCCTGTTCGTCTACAACATCAGCAACTACTGGGCGATCGACATGGGATACAACGTCCTGACCGCGCCGTGCCCTCGCGGGCTCACGATCCGCTATTCGGGTGACAGCACGTATCTCGGCTTCACGCGGACCATCTGAGGTCGGTCACCCCGCGCTCTGCGGCTTCTCTCGCTAGCGTGCAACCGTGCCGAGCCCCGATCCCGAGGAGCTGGCCGCACGTGGTCTCTATGACCCCGCGGACGAGCTCGCCGCCGAACGGCTGGAGCTCATCGAGTACCTGTTGAGCATCGGAGCGACGGTCGACGAGCTCGTCGCCGCAGACCCGGACCTGGCGCAGGTGGCGTCAACCCGCGCGCTGCTCGGCGCGGGCGAGCGCTTCACGCAAGCCGAGGCCGCCAGCGCGTGCCGGAATCTCGATCGAGGCCTGGGCGCGCATCTGGCGCGGTGTGTGGCTTCCCGGATCCCGGGCCCGACGCAAAGGTCTGCACCGAAGAGGACGTCGAGATGATCCAGCGTCTTCCAAGCCGGCGGAGCCCTGCTCGGTGAGGATGTGGTGCTGCAGGTCGCGCGGGTGATCGGCTCGTCGATGGCGCGCGTCGCCGACGCGACGATCGCCGCGTTCATCGTCAACGTCGGCGCGCCGTCGCTGCAGGACGATCCCGGCGGCCTGCAGCCTCGCGCGCACCAACACCGAAGCAGTCGTACTGCTGCGCCAGGCCTCGGCCGCGATGGACGTGATCTTTCGCCGCCACGTCGCGCTCCTGCAGCGTCCCACTCAGCATGGGCGACCAGCGCACGCAGCAGCTGGCGGTGGGCTTCGTCGATCTGGTCGGCTCGACCGCGCTCGCGCAGCAGCTCTCGATCAACGAGCTGGGTGCGCTGCTGGCGGAGTTTGACGAGCTCGCGTCGGACATCGTGATCTCGCCGGCGGCCGGGTCGTGAAGCTCATCGGCGACGAAGTGATGTTCGTCGTCACCGATCCCGGGGCCGGGTGCGAGATGGCGCTCGAGCTCGCTGTCCGTCCTGCCGACCATCCACGGCTGCCGTCGGCACGCGGTGGCCTCGCGTTCGGCGACGTCCTGAGCCGCGACGGCGACTACTTCGGTCCCGTCGTCAACCTCGCCGCGCGCATCGTCAAGCTGGGTGCGCCGGGGATCATGCTCGCCTCGGCCGGCGCTTCGCGACGCGGTCGACGGCTACGAGCTCACGCTCGATCGGCGACTGCGAGCTCAAGGGCTTCGACGAACGCGTCGAGCTCTTCGAGCTGGCGCAGCGCCACCGACGGGGGCTGAGCACGTCGGAGGTCGCGCTGCCGACCGGAGGTGCGGCCGGTAGCCTCGTAGGTCATGCGATGGGACGTCGATGGCTACGCCGCGTCGCTCACGGCCGCGAGTCCGCACACGCGCGAGGCGTACGAGCGCGATGTGCGGCAATTCGTCGCGTGGGCGGAGCGAGGCGGATGCAGCGACCCTGAGTCGCTCGATCACGCGAAGCTCCGTCGCTATCTCGCGTATCTCGGTACGCAGCGGCTCGCGCGCCGCACGATCTCGCGGAAGGCCGCGTCGCTGCGCTCCTTCCTGCGGTACCTCAAGCGCCACGGGGTCGCGGTCGGGGACACCGGTCGGTCGCTCCGCGCGCCGAAGGGCTCCGCCCGGCTGCCGCGGGTCCCGCACGCGGCGGAGGCCACGGCGCTGCTCGACCGGGCCGCGGCGGCCGAGCCGCTCGAGGATCCCGTCGCCCGGGCGTTGGCCCTCCGGGATGTGGCCGTCCTCGAGATCCTCTACGGGACCGGGTTGCGGGTCTCGGAGTGCTGCGGGCTCACCCCGGCCGACTGCGATCTCGAGCGCCGGACCCTGACCGTGCTCGGAAAAGGGGCCAAGGTCCGGAGGCTCCCGCTCGGCGCCCCGGCGGCGGACGCCCTCGAACGGTGGCTCGGCGACGGCCGGGGTCTGGTCGCCGGGCCGGAAAGTCCGCCGGACGCCGTTTTCCTCAATCAACGGGGAAAGCGCCTGTCCCCACGGGACGCCCGGCGCATCCTGGAACGCCACCCGTTGCCCGATGGGCGCACGTTGCACCCCCATGTGCTCCGGCACGCCTACGCTACGCACTTGCTCGAAGGTGGTGCCGACCTGCGTGCCGTGCAGGAGCTGCTCGGCCATTCAGACCTCGCTACCACCCAGATCTACACCCACCTGACCCGCGAGCGCCTTCGGGCGGTCTACGAGGCAACCCATCCCCGTGCCTGACGATGTGAGCACCGTCTCCGCCAAGGCGGACGCCGCCGAAGTCGTCGCCGCGCTCTGGCACGACTACAAGGAGGGTGGCACCGCCGACGCGCGCGAGCGGCTGATCCTGCACTACTCGCCGCTGGTGAAGTTCGTCGCCGGCCGCGTCGCCGCGGGCCTGCCGCAGAACATCGAGCAGGCCGACCTCGTGAGCTACGGGATCTTCGGCCTGATCGACGCGATCGACAAGTTCGATCCGGGCCGCGGGTTCAAGTTCGAGACGTACGCGATCTCGCGCATCAAGGGCGCGATCATCGACGAGCTGCGTTCGATCGACTGGGTGCCGCGCTCGGTGCGGTCGAAGGCGCGCTCCATCGAGCGCGCGTACTCCAAGCTCGAGAACGAGCTCCTCCGCACACCGGAGGAGAGCGAGGTCGCCTCCGAGCTGGGTGTGACCGAAGGTGAGCTCGCGCAGACGCTGTCGCAGATCAGCTTCGTCGGACTCGTCGCGCTGGACGAGCTCCTGAGTGCGAGTGACCGCGGTGGCAACACGACCGTCGGCGACACGATCGCCGACAAGGTGAACGATCCGGTCGCCGCGTTCGAAGTCGACGAGATGAAGCACGTGCTCGCCGACGCGATCAACCGCATGCCCGACCGTGAGCGTCTCGTGCTCACGCTCTACTACTACGAAGGTCTCACGCTCGCGGAGATCGGCGAAGTCCTCGGCGTCACCGAGAGCCGGGTGTGCCAGATCCACACCAAGGCGATCCTCCAGCTGCGCTCGCGGCTCGTCGAGCCCGCTTCGGAACGCGGCACCTGATCGCACTCCGCGCGACTCGGCTGACCCTGGTCGGCGTCACACCCGCTGCTGTAGGTTCGCGAGCTCTTCCCCCGATCGGCTTCCCCCTCCCGCGTTCTCTCTGACGGGAGTCGCCGATGGGGTCTCGTTCCCCTCGCTCCTGGTTCGTCGCGCTCGCGTGCTGTCTCGCGCTGGCGGTCGAGCTCATCGCGCTCTGCACGCCGCTGCCGCTCGCCGCCGCGGCACGGTCAGGTGCGCGCGACCCCGGCCGCCTGGCTGCGCCCGGTCGCCGGGCGCGCTGGTCCGACCGTTCGTCGCGCCGATCTCGCGCTACGGCGCCGGCCACCGGGGCGCCGACCTGCTCGCGCCGGGCGGCACGCCGGTGCGGGCCGCGAACGCGGGCGAGGTCTCCTTCGCCGGAAGCGTCGCCGGGTCGCTGCACGTCGTGATCGCCCACGCCGGGCGGGCTGCGCACGTCGTACTCGTTCCTCGCCGGGATCGCGGTGCGGCGCGGGCAGCGGGTCGCCCGCGGTGCACGTCATCGGTACGGCCGGTGGTGGGGTCGACGAGCACGCCGGTGTGCTCCATCTCGGGCTGCGGGTGGGCGACCGCTACGTGGACCCGATGGCCCTCTTCTCGCCGACCGACCTCACCCGGCTGATCCGTCTCGTCCCGGTCGACGAGCCGGCTCAGCGTGGCTTCGACCCGCCGGCGCTGGAGGGCCGGTCGTTGGCGGAGTCGCTGCACCTGCCGCGCGGTGTCCCGGGCGCCGAGCCGGCCGGTGCACCGGGAGTCACTCGACACCGCCGGCGCCGTGCTCGGCGAGATGACCGCAACCGCCGGTCGGATCGGCGCGCCGCTGCGAGCACCACTCGCCTGGATCGGCAGCACGGCGGGTCGCTGGTGGCAGGGCAGCGCGCCGGCCGCGTTCGTCGCCGATGTGCGGAGCATCGGGACGCGGCTCCTCGCCTGGGCCCGATCGCGCGAGCGCTGCACCCGAGACACCGCCGCCGCCCGCGAGCGGTGGTGGATCCGGACACACCGCGCTCGCGGTCGCCGGCATCAACAGCCGCACGGATCCGAAGACCGGGAAGACGCTCGCACTCGACACGAAGCGCCTCGGCTACCGGGAAGGTGAGGTCCGGTACTTCTCGTACGCACCGGACGGAGGCGCCTACGAGCCGGCCGCGACGACCGCCGATCTCCGCGGTCGCCGCGGCCGCGCTCGGGAACCAGCTGCGCGCGCTCCAGCGTGAGCATCCCGGCCGCGAGGTGGACCTCATCGGCCACTCGCAAGGCGGGGCGGTCATCACGAGCTTTCTCCGCCACGGATTTCGGCGCCGACGATCCGACGCTGCCACCGCTCGGCACCGTCGTGACGCTGTCGTCACCACTCCAGGGTGCGCCGGCCGCGGCCGCGGTGGGCCGCATCCGCGACACTGCCGCCGGACGCACCGCGCTCGACGCGGCGGACGCACAGGGCGGGGGAGCGTGGCCCTCGACGTCCGCGCCCGCCACCGCGCAGCTCGCCGAAGGCTCGCCGTTCATGCGCGGACCTCCGTGCGGCTCCCCTTCCGGAGCAGATCGACCTCACCGCGCTCGGCGCCATGGACGATCTCATCGTCCCGGCCGACCACACCGCGCTGGCCGGCGAGCAGTCGGCCACGGTCAACCCGTCGGGCCCGTCCGACCACCAGGGCGTGCTCACCGACTCGACGGTGCTCGCCACCGCGCGGCTCGCGCTCGAGCAACGCCCGCTCCCGTGCGTCGGATTGGTGGACGGCGTGCGCGGCGCAGTCGAGCCGGTGGTCATCAGCCGCGCCGAGCACACCGCCGGCGATCTCGGCCACGCCGCCGGAGCCCTTACCGACGCTCTGACCGGCACCACCCGAACCGGGAGCACGCCATGACGTTCTGGAACGATGCCCGCCCGGCGACTCCGAGATTCCGCCTGCGCCGGCCGCGACTCCGTGTCGCCGCGTCGCATCGGCCGGGCCGCTCCGGGGGGAGCGGCCGGCGTCCCGGGCCGCGCGTCGCTCGCCGTCGGGCTGGTCGCCCTCGTCGCGGTCGTGGCCGTGGGTGCGGTCGTTCTCCGGGCGGGCGGCGAACCCGCGTCCACCGCCGGGGCCCTGCCGCGTCGACGGGCCGACCGTGCGTCAGCGGTTCCCGTCATCCCGGCCCGTTGGTCGGCAACGCTGCGCCACGCGGACTACCCGCAGTTCTTGTTCCACGACGCGCGCGACGATGCCATCGTCATCGGCGACAACTGGGTGCACGAGATCGACATCGGTGACGGCGACTCGCACTGGCGGGCGCACACCGAACGGCTCAATGGTTCCGCGGCACTGCGTGCCGACACGATCCTCCTGAGCACCGAAGCCGGCTTCGTCGCGCTGGACCGGGCCACCGGTGCCCAACGATGGCGAACCGACACGCCCGAGACGCCGAGCGCGGTCGCGTTGGTCGGTCCGGCCGGCACGCCGGCGGTGGCGATGGTGTCCACGCACGAAGGTGGGCTCGTCGGGTTGGACAGTCGGACGGGGACGGCCGCGGTGGTCCGTCCGGTTCCCCGGCTCCATCGGCGGGACGCCGGCTCCCGACGACGCCTCGGGCCTGGTCGCCACGGTCTGGCGCGAGCCCGACGGCGGCCGGCTCCGGCTGATCGACGGGTCGAGTGGTGAGGTCCGGTGGGAGCGCCGCCTGCCGTTGCTGTCCGGGTCTCCGATCATCGCGGCGGGTCCGGGTGGCCGCCCGATGGTGATCGTCGGCGCCGGCCGGGGCAGCTACGACAGTGAGGTGCGGGCGTACGACCTGGTCGACGGGAGGTTGCGCTGGCGGGCACCCGTGCCGGCGTCGTTCCAGGCCCTGCAGGCCCCCCTCGCGGACGGGCGCGACCTGTACGTCCAGGATCAGCTCAGCAACGTGACCCGTCTCGATCTCGCGACCGGCCGCCGGCGTTGGAGCACCGAGACCGGCTCGATCAGCACGCAGGGGACTCCGGCCCGGGCGGGCGACGCGATCCTCGTCACGAACTTCACCGACGACGTCTTCACCCTCGATCGGGCCACCGGTGCCATCCGGGCCCGGCGCCGGACCGCGGGCTTCCCGACCGATCTGACGGTCGCGCACGACACCGTGCTCGTCGCCCAGCGCCTGGTCGAGGAGCACCAGATTCAGGCGTTTCCGGCGAATCGGATCGCGGCTCCGGCCCGGAAGCCCGGATGAGGCCTCGGCTACACTCCTGCCCGACCCGAGCGCTCGCGCCCGGGATCTCACACGCCCGGCACCCAAAGGTCACCCCCGGACTCTTCCGGCGGTGCAGCACGGGCGGAGGTACAACCTAGGGAAGGAACTTCCGCGTGGCTGTCGTCACTATGAAACAGCTGCTGGAGGCCGGCGTGCACTTCGGCCACCAGACGCGTCGTTGGAACCCGAAGATGAAGCGGTTCATCTTCGGAGAGCGCAACGGCATCTACATCATCGACCTGCAGCAGACCCTCGAGCGGATCGACACTGCGTACCGGTTTGTCCGCTCCACCGTGGCGGATGGCGGCACGGTCCTGTTCGTCGGCACGAAGAAGCAGGCCCAGGAGCCGGTGCAGAGCCAGGCCCTGCGGTCCGGCCAGCCGTACGTCAACTTCCGTTGGCTCGGCGGCATGCTGACCAACTTCCAGACGGTCCACTCACGCGTCGCGAAGATGCGCGAGCTGGAGCGGCTCGTCTCGACCGGCGAAGTCGACCAGATGATCAAGAAGGAAGGCCTCAAGGTCCGGCGGGACCTCGTGAAGCTGGACCGCAACCTCGGTGGCATCCGCAACCTCGAGAAGGTCCCGAGCATCGTCTTCGTGATCGACACCAAGAAGGAGCACATCGCGGTGACCGAGGCGAACCGCCTGGGGATCCCCGTGGTGGCGGTCGTCGACACGAACTGCGACCCGGACATCATCGACTACGTGATCCCGGGCAACGACGACGCGATCCGCGCCTCGAACCTGATGTGCCGGGTGATCGCCGATGCGGTGGAGGAAGGCCGGCACCTCGCGCAGAAGCGCGGTGCGCGTCCGGGCACCAAGGCCGAGGTGGCCACGCCGAAGCAGCGGACCCCCGAGGAGCAGGCCAAGTTCGAGGCCGACCAAGCCGAGAAGCGCAACCAGGCTGCGGCCCAGCAGGCGGCCCGCGAGCAGCGGCTCGCCGAGGCGAAGGCCAACAAGCCGGACCCGACGGCCGCCCAGGTGACCGACGAGTCGGCCGGCGAGGCTCCCGAAGCGGGGGGCAAGCCGATCGAGCCGCCCGCGGACCGAGGACCCCACGGTGGACGCGGAGGCCGCGCGGACCGAGGTGCAGGAGAGCGACCGTGGCTGACGTCTCCGCGAAGGACGTCGCGGCGCTGCGCAAGATCACCGGCGCCGGGATGATGGACTGCAAGAAGGCGCTCGAGGAGAACGACGGCGACCAGGAAGCGGCGAAGGACTGGCTCCGCACGAAGGGCCTGGCCGGCGCGTCGAAGCGGGCCGGTCGCACTGCGGACCAGGGCACGGTCGACGTCACCTTCAACGACTCGGTGGCCGCGCTCGTCGAGCTCACCTGCGAGACCGACTTCGTCGCCAAGGGTGCGGACTTCGTCGGCACGGTCGCGGCGTTGACCCAGCTCGTCGCCGAGCAGGGCGATGCCGGGCTCGCGCAGCAGCCGTTCGAAGGCTCGACGGTCGACGAGTACGTCACCCAGCTCAGTGCCAAGCTCGGCGAGAAGATCGAGCTCGGCCGGGTCGTGCGCTACGAGACCGAGGACGGGCTGCTCGACGGCTACAAGCACATCCAGAACGACCGGGGCACGATCGGGGTGCTCGTCGAGCTGGCGGGCGTCGACCGCTCGGACGCCAAGGCACGGGAGATCGCCCACGACCTGGCGCTCCACATCGCCAGCGCCGCCCCCCGGTACGTCCGCCGTGAGGACGTGCCGGCCGACGCGATCGAGAAGGAGCGCGAGCTCCTCACCGAGCTGACCCGCAACGAGGGCAAGCCCGAGAATGCGATCGAGAAGATCGTGGCGGGCCGGATCCAGGGCTTCTACAAGGACTACGTGCTGCTCGAGCAGGGCTTCGTGCGCGACCCCAAGGTCACGGTCGCCACCCTCCTGGAAGGACTCGGCGCCGACGCGGCTGGTGCGACGGTTCACCCGCGTCAAAGTCGGCGAGGAATAGGGTCGACCTGGATACCGAGCAGGAGAGCCGATGACCCAGAGCCAGTTCCGCCGAGTGGTACTGAAGCTCTCGGGTGAGGCGTTCGCCGACACCAGCATCTCGTTCGGGATCGATGCCGCAGTCGTGCAGCGCATCGCCGAAGAGGTGGCTGAGGCGCGCGTCGAGCTCAACGTCGAGATCGCGATCGTGGTGGGCGGGGGAAACATCTTCCGCGGCATGAGCGGGGCGACGCGGGGCATGGACCGCGCGCGGGCGGACTACATGGGCATGCTGGCGACGGTGATCAACGCGCTCGCGCTCCAGGACGCGCTCGAGAACGTCGGCCAGCCCACCCGGGTGCAGACCGCGATCACGATGGCCCAGATCGCCGAGCCCTACATCCCGCTGCGGGCGATCCGCCACCTCGAGAAGGGTCGCGTCGTCGTGTTCGCGGCCGGGACCGGCAACCCGTACTTCACGACCGACACCACCGCGGCGCTCCGCAGCGCCGAGATCGGGGCCGAGGCGATCCTGAAGGGGACGCACTCCGGGGTCGACGGCGTGTACACCGCGGATCCCCGCCTCGACCCGGACGCGGTGAAGATCCCCGAGATCACGCACTTCGAGGTGCTGAACCGGGGCCTGAAGGTGATGGACTCCACGGCCATCACGTTCTGCATGGACAACAAGCTGCCGATCATCGTCTTCGACGTCACGAAGCCGGGGAACATCCACCGGGCGCTCGTCGGGGAGCCGATCGGCACGCTGGTGAGCTCGAGGGAGGCGTAACCCGTGGCGAGTGCGAGTGACATCACGAAGAGCTGCCGCCAACGCATGCGCAAGGCGGTCGAGCACCTCCAGGAGGAGTTCGGCGGCATCCGGACCGGGCGGGCGATGCCGGCCCAGGTCGAGAAGATCATGGTCGACTACTACGGCGCCCAGACCCCGCTCCAGCAGCTGGCCGGGTTCAGCGTGCCGGAGCCCCGCGTCCTGCTGGTCCAGCCCTACGACAAGGGCGCGATGAAGGCCATCGAGAAGGCCATCCAGCAGAGCGACCTCGGGATCAACCCGGGCAACGACGGCCAGGTGATCCGGCTGACGTTCCCCCAGCTGACCGAGGAGCGGCGCAAGGACCTCGTGAAGGTGGTCAAGACCCGGGCCGAGGAGGGCCGGGTGGCGGTGCGCAACGTCCGCCGCGACGCCCGCAAGGAGCTCGAGAGCCTCGAGAAGGCGCACGAGATCTCCCGCGACGAGCTGGACCGGACCGAGAAGGACCTCGAGAAGGCCGTCCACGAAGTCATTGCCGAGATCGACGAGATGGTGGTCCACAAGGAGCGCGAGCTGCTCGAGGTCTAGCCTGGACCGAGGGCCACCCGGAGGATGCCGTGACTGACCGTCGCGACGAGGAATCAGACGTTGAAGAGAGCGAGCGTCCGGCCGCGCCCGCGCGCAAGAACCCAGAAGGCGTGCGGATCCTCGGCGCCGAAGAAGCGCAGGCGGCGATGGACGCGGGCACCGTCGGCAAGCGCCTGGGGGACTCCGCGACGCGCTACGGCGACGTGCCGCCGCGCCCCGATCCCGCCATCCGTCCGTCGGTCCGGTTTCCCCGCACGGCCGACGATCCGGTGCCCGATGTGGTGGCACGTCCCACTCCCGATGAGGCCGATTCCGACGCGGGCGCGTCGAGCGGCACCCGATCCGAGGAGGACCCGGCGACCCCCGACCAGGACGATCTCTGGGGCGCCGCGGCGTCCGAGCCGACGCGGAGGCCGAGCTGACGAGACCGAGACGCGAGCTGGAGGTCACCCGGGCGATCGACCTCGCCGCCGCCGAAGAAGCCGGTGACGACGCCGGGATCGACATCGAGGACGACGGCGAGCCGCCGGCGAAGACGACGACGCGTGGACCGAACCGGCTATCCGAGGAGGCCGCGGCCGAGGTCGCGTCACCGGCGCTCCCGCACTGGAGCGAGCCGCCGACCGGCGAGATGCCGCAGCTGCTGCCCGAGTCCGACCCGGTCGACCTGACCGGTGAGGAGAGCCTCGACGCGTACGCCGCCGCCGCGAGCACCGCGGGCGGTCCCCGCTTCCTGACCGGAGTGGGGGACTGGGCCCAGGAAGACCTGGACTCGATGGACGACCTCGGCGACGACTCCACCAACGTCGGCGCCCTCGCCGGCGCACCCGAGGACGACGACACCGCCTTCGACCGTGAGGTCGCCGCCCGGCGCAAGATCAAGGCCCGCCCGAGACCGGCGCCGCGGCGGCCCGGGTCGGCGCTCCGCCGCGGCCGCGCCCCGCCCGCCCGCCCCGGCCCGAGGAAGAGATCGCCGGTCCGCCGGGCGAAGCCGACCTCACCACCCGGGTCATCACCGGCGTCGGCATGGCCGTGCTGGCGTTGATCTGCCTGAAGCTCGGTCGTGACGCCACCACCGTGCTCGCCACCGCGATCGTCGGGCTCGCGTCCCTCGAGCTCTTCCAGGGTCTGCATCGGCGCGGGTTCCGGCCGGCGACGATCCTGGCGGTGCTCGGCTCGGTCGCGATCGTGCCGATCGCCTACCAGCGCGGCGAGTTCGCGTTCCCGTTCACGATCGCGATCGTCACCGTCTTCACCCTGCTCTGGTACATGTTCCAAGTCGTGCGCGCCCGCCCGGTCGTGAACGTCGCGGTCACGATCATGGGCTTCGTCTACGTCGGGTGCCTCGGCGCGTTCGCCGGGCTGCTCTTGAGCTACCAGAACGGCGTCGGGCTCATCCTCGGCGTCGTGCTGTGCGTCGTCGCGTACGACATCGTGGGCTACATCGTCGGCTCGCAGTTCGGCAAGACCCGCGTCGCGCCGATGATCTCGCCGAACAAGACCGTCGAGGGACTCGTCGCCGGCATGGTGGCGTCGATCGTCGTGGCGCTCGTGATCGTGAACCGGATCACCCCGTGGAACGAGCTCACCGACGCGCTGGCCCTCGGCATCGTCGTCGCGATCGCCGCTCCACTCGGCGACCTGTGCGAGTCGATGATGAAGCGGGACCTCGGGGTCAAGGACTTCGGGACGCTGCTGCCCGGCCACGGCGGGATCCTGGACCGGTTCGACGCCATCCTGTTCTGCCTGCCCGCCGTCTACTACCTCGCTCGCGCACTGACGATCGGCTGATGGCCGGCCCCACCAACGTCGTCCTCCTGGGTTCGACGGGGTCGGTCGGAACCCAGGCGCTGGAAGTCATCCGCGGCCACGCGCAGGACTACCGGGTGGTGGCACTCGCCGCCGGCCGCAACGCCGAGGCGCTGGCCGCCCAGGCGGCCGAGTTCGGTGTCCCCGCCAACCGGGCCTGCCTCGCCGGCGAGCACCCCGAGGTGCTGTCGGATCTCGCCTCCTTGCCCGAGGCGGACGTGGTCCTCAACGCCGTCGTCGGCTTCGCCGGGCTCCCGGCCACCCTCGCCGCGCTGCGGGCCGGCAAGCGGCTGGCGCTGGCCAACAAGGAGAGCCTCATCGCCGGGGGACCGGTGGTCGCCAAGGCCCGGGTCGAAGGCGGCGGGGAGATCGTGCCGGTCGACTCCGAGCACTCGGCGATCTACCAGGCCCTGCGGTCGGGTCGGGCGAGCGAAGTCGCGAAGATCATCCTGACCGCCAGCGGCGGACCGTTCCGGGGCCGGAACCGGGCCGAGCTCGCTTCGCGTGACCGTCGCCGACGCCCTGAACCACCCGACCTGGGCCATGGGCCCCAAGATCACCGTGGATTCGTCGACGCTGATCAACAAGGGCCTCGAGGTCATCGAGGCCCATGAGCTCTTCGGCGTGGACTTCGACCAGATCGACGTCGTGGTCCACCCGCAATCGGTGATCCACGGGATGGTGGAGTTCACCGACGGGGCCACCATCGCTCAGCTGTCCATGCCGGACATGCGCCTGCCGATCGGCCTGGCGCTCGGGGCCCCGCAGCGCCTCGACCAGGCCTTCGGGGCGATCGACTGGTCGGACCTGGCCACCCTGACCTTCGAGCCGCCGGACCGGGAGGCCTTCCCGGGTCTGGACCTCGCCTACGCCGCCGGCCGGGCCGGTGGCGGTGCCCCGGCCACGCTGAGTGGCGCGAACGAGGTGGCGGTGGAGGCCTTCCTGGAGGGCCGGATCCCCTGGTTGGGGATCGCCGAGACGGTCGACGAGGTCCTCCAGACTGGGACCGGGAACGTCGATGACGTCTCGGACGTTCTGGAAACGGACCGGGTCGCGCGCGAGCGCGCCCGGAATTTCATCGCCAGCCGAGCCGCGTGAGGATCCCTTGAGAGACCCGCTGGATGACGCACCCCCGGTAGAGACCCGCAAGGCCGTCACCGGCGCGGTCGTCATCGTGGTGGGGATCGCGCTCCTCGTGCTGGCCCGGCCGTCGTCGTGGGTGACGATCTCGATCGTCATCGGCCTGATCCTGACGATCATGTTGCACGAGGCCGGCCACCTGATCATGGCGAAGCGGTCCGGCATGAAGGCCACCGAGTTCTTCGTCGGGTTCGGCCCGCGGATCTGGTCGTTCCGCAGGGGCGAGACCGAGTACGGGATCAAGGCCATCCCGGCCGGCGGGTACGTCCGCATCATCGGGATGAGCAACGTCGAGGAGACCGATCCGGAGGACGAGCCGCGCACCTACCGCGCTGCCACCACCGCCAAGAAGCTCAAGGTGATCCTGGCGGGAGTCACCGTCAACCTGCTCATCGCCTACTTGCTGTTCTTCGTCGTCATCGTCGGCAACGGCGAGTTCAAGCCCGGCACGTCGATCGACCGGGTCGCGACCGCGAGCCCGGCCGCCGCCGCGGGCCTGAAGTCCGGCGACAAGATCGTGGCGATCGACGGCACCCAGATCAAGAGCTGGGACGACCTGGGTGCGAACGTCCGGCCGAACGCGGGCCAGGAGATCACCGTCACCGTGATCCGCGACGGCCAGCCGGTCGAGGTCACCGCCAAGCCCGAGAACGTCGCCGGTCAAGGCAAGCTCGGGGTGTACCCGAACAGTGTGCGCCAGACGTACTCGATCCTCGAAGCGGTCCCACAGTCGTTCAACTGGATGGGACGCGCGACCGCGGCGACCGTGGGTGGCCTGGCGAAGGTCTTCTCACCGTCCGGCGTCGAGAAGTACAGCAACACGGTCACCAACCCGAACGGGAAGGGCTCGTTCACCAACGAGGAGCGGCCCCGCTCGATCGTCGGCATCGTGGCGGACGGCGGCGACATCGTCGGTGGCAGCGTCTGGGTCCTGCTGGTCTTGCTGGCGACGATCAACCTGTTCCTGGCGCTGTTCAACCTGATTCCGCTGCTGCCGTTCGACGGTGGGCATGCCGCGGTCGCGATCTACGAGGCGATCGCGACGAAGGTCACCGGGCGCGCGGTGAGGGTGGACTACCGCCGGCTCATGCCGATCACCGCGGCCGTGCTCGTGGTGGTGCTCGCGCTCGGGTTGTCGACGATGTACCTCGACGTGCGGAACATCATCACCGGCACCTGAGCGACGACGCGCCGGTCGTGGCGCCGTACCGGGTTGCTCGGCGCTGACGCTTACGTCGACGCCTTGGAGCTCGGCTCCCGCAGCGACACCGGCAGGGACCGCGTCGTCTTCGAGATCAACCTGGCCTGGTCGTCGAAGCAGAACGAGTACGAGATGCGCGGTGCCGCGGCCGTAGTAGTAGGCGCACGTGCTGTCGGTCGTCGCGGCGGGGAACACCCGGCGGTACTCGGCCCGGTCGGCCGGCGGCTTCGCGAGGCCGGCGAGCACCTGCGCGCGCGGCGTTCCGACCGAGACGAAGTTGTACTGGCGGTCCGTGATCGTGTGCGGCGCCCGCTTGGGGCTCGGGGGAGCGGCGCGGCGCTCTTCCGCGGAGCCACGGATCACACCGAGCCCGGTGACGAGGGCGATTCCGACCAGCACGAAGATCGCGACGACGACCCACGGCCAGCGCACACGGTGCGGCTCGGGCTCGGCCGCCACCTTCGGTGCCGGCTTCAGATAGGACGACGCGGCGCGACGGTTGGCGGTCGGAGGAACGCGACCGCGACCGAGCCTCGGCTCGGGGCGGGCGCGCCGGCGCGACCGGGGCTGGGCGCAGGTGCGCGCACCGGTTTGGGAGTCGGCGCGCGCAGGCGGTCGATGCGGGCACGCGCGTCGGAGTCGGGGGTGCGCGGGGGGCGAATGACGAACCGGGGTGGACGACGGTGCCGGCGCACGGGCCGCGGGTGCGTTGCGGACCGGGGCCGGTGGCGCCATCGGCGCGGGACGCGGGGCGACGTCGGAGATCCGCGGGAACGGCGGGTCGATCGCCGCCTTGCCCTTGTTCTTGACGTGCTCGGTCCATCCGGTACCGGTGTGGTACCGCTTCTCGTAGCGCCCGAACGGATCCCGATACCACCCAGCCAACATGGGCTCGGTCACTGCGCTGCCCGCCTCCCCGCATCCTGCGTCTCGCCCTACGTCCAACCCCGGGCCCAATCGTAGCGGTCACTCAACGTGGTCGCTACGCATACGGGTTGAACCTACACAGAATCCTCATCTGATCTCGATCACGCCTCTACCGGCAGTGGGGGTCCACGGCTTAGGCTGAACGGCGATGTTCGAGCGCCGCAAGACCAGGCAGGTCCTCGTCGGCCGCCCACCGGGCCCGAGCGTCCCGGTGGGGGGCGACGCCCCGATCTCGATCCAGTCGATGACCACCACGAAGACCGCGGACGTCGAGGCCACGCTGGCCCAGATCTACGGCCTCGCCGCGGCCGGGTGCGACATCGTGCGCTGCACCTGCAACGAGGAGGCCGCCGCCGAGGGGCTGGCCCAGATCGTCCCCCGGTCACCGGTCCCGATCATCGCCGACATCCATTTCCAGTACCGGCTGGCGCTCGCCGCGATGGAAGCGGGCGTGCAGGCCCTGCGCCTGAACCCGGGCAACATCCGCAAGCCCGAGCACATCAAGCTGGTGGCCCGCGAGGCGAAGGACCGGGGCCTGCCGATCCGCATCGGGGTCAACGGCGGGCAGCCTCGACCCGGACATCGCCGAGCAGTTCGGCGGCGCCACCCCCGAGGCGCTCGTCGCGTCGGCCGAGCGCGAGCTGGCCTACTTCCGCGAGGTCGACTTCGAGGACGTCAAGATCTCGGTGAAGGCCAGCAACGTCGCGACGATGATCGACGCGTACCGCTTGCTCGCCGACACCGTCGACTACCCGCTGCACCTCGGGGTCACCGAAGCCGGACCGCCCCCGGCCGGCCTGGTGAAGTCGACCGCGGGCATCGCGACGCTGCTGTCCGAAGGAATCGGCGACACGATCCGCTACTCGCTCACCGCGGACCCGGTCGACGAGGCGCGCGCCGGTCGCAGCCTGCTCGAGGCGCTGGGGCTGCGCGAGCGCAAGGGTCTCGACCTGATCGCCTGCCCGAGCTGCGGGCGCGCCGAGGTCGACGTGATCAAGGTCGCCAACGACGCCATGGCCGCGCTCGGCGATCGCCAGATCCCGTTGCAGGTCGCGGTGATGGGCTGCGTCGTGAACGGTCCCGGCGAAGCGCGTGACGCCGACCTCGGCATCGCCGCCGGTCGCGGCCGTGGTCACCTCTTCGTCAAGGGCCAGGTCGTGCGCGTCGTGCCCGAAGGCGAGATGGTCGAGGCGCTCGTCGCCGAGGCCGAGCGGATCATGGAAGAAGGCATCGACGCAGTGCTCGCGTCCGCGGATGCGGGCGCCGAGGCGGCGGCCGCCGCGGACCGGGCCGAGCTGCTCTCCGAGCAGGGCTCGGACGTGAACCACGCGGCCGTGAAGATCGACCGCATCCGCGGGATCGCGACGCCCGAGACCCAATAGCTGCGCGATGGAACGCGAGCGCGCGGACGCGCGCCGCTGATCCCCGACTTCCTCTGGCCCTGGGTCGTGCCCATCGTCGCCGTGCTGCGCGGTGATCGTCGCCGGTCCTGAGCGCCTACCTCTGGGACCGGATCGGGCCGATCGCGGTCGAGCAGCGCGTCCTGGACGTGATCTACGGCGCGGGCGTGCCGCCGCCACGTCTCCGGCTCGGGCTCGAGTTCGGCGCGCCGCGGCCGTTCGCCGCCATCGTCATCGTGCTGCTCATCTGGGCCGCGGTCCGGCGCAGCCCGACCGTGCTCGTCGCGTGCCTGCGCGCTGCCGGCGTCGGTCCTGTTCGTCGAGCTGATCCTGAAGCCGCTCGTCGACCGGACGCTGGGAGCTGCCGGACAGCGTGCCGACCTATCCGTCCGGCACGGCGGCCGGGGTCGCGGCCTGGACGACGCTCGTCTGGCTCCTCGCCGTCCCGTCGGTGCGCAGCGCCGGGCTCCGGCTCGGGCTGGCGATCGCGCTCGGCGCGGTCACGGCGCTCACCGCGATGGCGGTGGTCGGCGCGCACCGCCACCTGCCGCTCGACGCGGTCGGCGGGATCTCCGCCGGCATCGGTTTCGTGCTCGCGTGGGCTGCGGTCATCGACGTCGTGTCGGGCGCGCACCGTGGAGCCGGACGTCGCCGGACCTGTCGCCGTCGCCGAGACGTGGCGACGCGAGCCGAGCGGTCAGCCTCGATTGAGCCGCAGCTCGTCGAGCCGGGCGCGCCAGCCGGTCGTGGTCGCCGCAGCGAGGCGCTCGGCCCGCAGCTGTTCCTGCACGCGGTCGTCGAGCGGCGTGATCGCGTCGGCGCCGACGACCCAGCCGAGCAGGAGGTCGGCGAGCGCGGGGTTGCGGGGGAGCACGGGCCCGTGCAGGTAGGTGCCGACGAGGTGGTCGCCGAGCACGCCGTCCACGCCGCCGACGCCGTTGCCCCCGCCGGCGAGCACCTGGCCCGAGCGCCCGTTCGCCGGGACCGAGCGTGGTGCGGCCGCCGTGGTTCTCGAAGCCGGTGAGCGTCGGGAGCGCCAGGCTCGGATCCGGCTCCACCACGACCTCGCCGATGATGCGGTCGGGCCCGGCGTCGGTGGTCATGTCGACGAGTCCGAGCCCGTCGAGCCGCTCACCGTCGCGCGCTTCGTAGCTGTGGCCGATGAGCTGGAAGCCGGCGCACACCGCGAAGATCACCGCGCCGCCGGCTCGGGCCCGCTCGATCGCGGCGCGGGACGCCCGCATCCCGGCGGACGCCATCACCTGCGGGTCGTCCTCCCCGCCACCGAACAGGTAGATGTCGAGCGACTCGGGAATCGCGGTGCCGGCCGCGACCTCGACCAGCTCGGCGTCGATCCCGCGCCGGCGGCACCGCTCGACGAGGACGACCGCGTTGCCGCGGTCGCCGTAGGTCCCGAGCAGCTCGGGGTACACGAGCCCGACCCGGACGGTCGACGGTCGGCGTTCACCACGACCGCCGGGTCAGGTGGGTGAACTGGGTGTACGACGCGATGATCTGCACCTCGTCACCGGGGAGCCGAGCCGCGGCGACGAGCGGATCCGCTTCGATGATGCACTCCACGCCGCCGTAGTCGAGCCGCACCGCGACGTCGAGCGCGCGCTCGCCGCTTGCCGCGACGGGCACGCCGCGCAGCAGCTCGTACGGGACGTCCCAGAGCCACGACGGGTCGCGTCCGTCGGCCACGTGCGCGTTGACCGCGAGCACGACTCCGGACTCGCTGGCCCGAGAGCCACCGCAGCACCTCGGTCCAGCCGGCCGGGTTCTTGGCCAGGAGCACCCGCGCGTGCGGCCGTCGGGCAGGCGCCGGGTCGAGAACCGGCCCGAGACCACCTCGACGCCCGCGATGCCCTTCGACCGCGCGCCCGATCGGCACGTCGAAGTGGACGACCGCGGCGGCGAGCGCGAGGGCGGCGTTCATCCGGTTCCAGGTGCCCGGCAGACCGAGATGGAGCGGGATGCGCTCGCCGCCGAGGACGAGGACGTCGCCGTCGAGGCGGTGGGGGGTCTCGGGCTGGGCGAACCCGCACGACGGGCACGCGAACCGGTCCTCGGACCAGTCGAGCAACGCCGCGCAGCGGGGGCAGGTCGCGGCATCGCTGCGCCACGGCGCGCCGAGCGCGATCCAGGTCGGGTCGGCCGGCTCGGCGGCCCAGACGACGTGCGGGTCCGACGCGTTGGCGATCACCCGGAGCTTCGGGTGCGTCGTGCAGACCTCGCGCCACTGCTCGGCGATCGCCCGGACCTCGCCGAATCGGTCGAGCTGGTCGCGGGTGAGGTTGCCGAGCACGAGCAGCTCGGCATCGAGCGGATCCACCACCTTCGGCAGCCACCGCTCGTCGACCTCGATGATCGCCACCTTCGCGGTCCGGTCCCGCGCCGAGCGCGGCGGCGATGCCCGCGGGCATGTTCGCACCGGTGTGGTTGGTGGCCACCTCCGTGCCCGCGGCGCGCAGCGCCTCGGCCAGCAGTCGGGTCGTCGTCGTCTTGCCGTTCGTCGCCGAGACGAGTGCGACGCGGCGCGCGCCGACCACCTCGTCGAGCAGCTCGGGCTCGATGCCGAGCATCACGCGCCCGCTCACCTGAGTGCCCGCGCCGCGCCCGGTGACCCGCGACGCCCAACCCGCGGCGCGGCCCGCGGTGAGCGCGAGCCGCGCTCGGCGACCGTCACCGCCGCTCGAACCAATAGGCGTCGACCCGGTAGGGGATCGCGACGCGTCCTGGCCGGCTGCGAGCGGGTGCGTGTCGAGCACGCCGCGGATCTCGTCGAGCACCTGCTCCTGCGCATCCGGGGGCAGCACCGCGATGTGGCTCACCGACTGGAAGCGCGCGACGACCTGGTCGCGGGTGAGCAGCTGCTCGTGATGGAAGGTGGCTTCGACGAGCTCCGTGAACTCCGGGTGCTCCTCGAGCGCCGAGTCGCTCCAGCGCTCGTGGATCCGCCACGGCGCACGCTTCTCGACCCGGTCCATGATCGACCACAGCTGGTCGACGAGGTCGTTGCTGCGGTCCCGGGCGTTCCAGACCAGTCCGAGCTGACCCCCGGGGACGAGCACGCGGGCGAACTCGGTCAGTGCGACCGGCGCGTCGAACCAGTGGAAGCCCTGTGCCACCGTGATCGCATCGAGCGGCCCGCCGGCGAACGGAAGCTGCTCCGCGGTCGCGGCGACGCAGCGGCACGCCCGGGCACATGGCGACGAAGCCGGCCGCATCCCCGCGACCGGCTCGACGCCGACGAGCGCGGCGCCGGTCGGGGTCAGCAGCCGGGTGAGCTTGCCGGTGCCGGCGGCGATGTCCGCGACGCGCGTGTCCGGGCCGATGCGCAGGTGCTCGGCGAGCCACGCGACGGCTTCGGGCGGGTAGCTCGGCCGCGCCTGCTCGTAGACCTCGGCGCCGGATCGAATCCGGCGGCGGCGACCTCGTGAACCGGCATGCGCTCACGATACGTGCGGGCGTTACTCGCCGTGGAGGCCGCACTCCGTCTTGTCGGAGCCGGACCAGCGGCCGGCCCGGGCGTCCTCGCCCTCGCCGACGGGCCGGGTGCAGGGCCAGCAGCCGATCGAGGAGTAGCCGCGCTCGGACAGCGGGTGCACCGGGCAGGTTGCGGTCCTGGATGTAGCCCTCGACGTCGAGGTCGGTCCAGGTGGCGAGCGGGTTGACCTTCACGAGGCCGCGGCCGACGTCGTAGGACGACGATCGGCGTCGACGCCCGGCTGCCGCCTCGTCCCGGCGCAGCCCGCTCATCCACGCGGCCCGGCCGTGCAGGGCCCGCTCGAGCGGCTCGACCTTGCGGACCCGGCAGCACTGGTCCGGGTCGCTGTGCCAGAGGTCGTCCGCCGCGGCCTTCGGGCGCATGACCGTGAGGTTCAGGTTGTAGCGGGCGCGGATCTGCTCGACGAACCAGAGCGTCTCGGCGAAGTGGTACTGCGTGTCGAGGAACACGACCTCGATGTCGGGCACGGCCTGCACCGCGACGTCGATGAGCACGCAGTCCTGGAACGACGCCGCGAGGACGAGGCCGGTGCCGAAGCGCTCGGATGCCCACTTGATCACCGACGACGCGGGCGCCGACTCGAACGAGCGCGAGATCTCGGCGAGCTCGCTCAGCTGGGGGAGGAGCTCAACCGGAGTGATCACGCCGGCGTCCGGCTCGACCACCTTCGGTATCGCGATCGTCGACGGCGTGACGTTTGCGGAGGTCGCCGGCTCGTCGACCGGCGGTGGAACGCGCGGTTCGCCAGGTTGCGCACGCTGGCGGAGATGCTCATGTCGCGCACTCGCTGTCTCCGACTTCTGCCACGTAGGGACCAGTCTCGTCGAAGTCCACGTAGAAATCGGGGTTCTCCTCGGGCGTCGGGAAGTTGTCGAGGTCCTTGAGCAGCGTTCCGACGCCGGCGGCACCGCCGGAGCGGCCGAGCCACTCGGAGAAGGTCTCACCGGCCGTGCGCTCCGACGCGAACTTCCCGACGATGCGCACGACACCTTCGGCCGCGGCCTTCGCCGGCAGCTTGGACGCCTTCTCGCCGAACGCGATCTCCATGTTCCCGATGTGGCCACCGAGCAGCATCTGGTAGCCGGGCGCGGACTTCCCGTGCGCGCGCCGCTCGATGCCGAGGAAGCCGATGTCCGAGATGTGGTGCTGGCCGCACGAGTTCGTGCAGCCGGAGATGTTGATGCGCACGCCGCCGACCTCGGCGAGACCGGCCTCGTCGAGCGCGCGACCGATGTCCGACGCGAGGCCGCGGGACTGGGTCACCGCGATGTTGCAGGTGTCGGCGCCGGGGCAGCTGACGACGTCGCGGGCGAGCTCGACGCCCGGCTCGTGCATGTCGTGTTCACGCAGGCGCTCGTGCAGCTCGGCGAGCTGCTCCTCGGTGAGCCCCCGGAGCACGAAGTTCTGCCGGTTGGTGATGCGCATGTCGACCCCGAAGTCGCGCTGGATCTCGGCGAGGCCGCGGAACTGCTCGGGGGTGATGTCGCCGAGCACGCAGTACGCGTACGCGCTCACCGTTCCGTTCGCACGGCCGCGCACGACGTTCGCGATGTCCCACCGGCGGTAGTCGTCGAGGCCGCGCAGCTCGACCGGCACGCCACCGTCGGCCGCGACCGTGGTGCCGACGCCGGCCGGCGCGTCGCCGCGCTCCTCGACGATGGCCGGGATGCCGGGCCGGGGTACGACGCCGACGCCCGCAGGAACTTGCGCTCCTTGATGATCCGCTCGCGCAGCTCCTCGATGCCCATCGTGTCGACCAGCCACTTCATGCGGGCCCGCAGCTTGTTGTCGCGGTTGCCGTAGTGGTCGAACGTGCGCAGGCAGCCTCGACGGTGGGAAGCAGGTCCTCGCGGGTCGTGAAGTCCTCGAGCGCCTGGGCGGGGTGCGGCGTGGCGCCGAGCCCGCCGGCGAGGAACACCCTGAAACCGGGCTCGAGCGAGCCGTCGGCCCGGGGCCGGGTGAGCGCGATGATGCCGACGTCGTTGAACATCGCCTGGCCGCAGTCCGTCGCGCAGCCGGAGAAGTTGACCTTGAACTTGCGGGGGAGTCGCTGGGCGATCGGGTTGCGCAGGAAGAGATCGGTGACGGCCTGGGCCCACGGCGTGATGTCGAGCACCTCGAACGGGCACGCGCCGGCGAGGTGGCAGCCGGCGACGTTGCGGACGGTGTCGCCGCACGCCTCGCGGCTGGTGAGGCCGACGGAGCCGAGCAGGCGGAGCACCTCGGGCACGTCACGCAGCTGGACGAAGTGGAACTGCACGTTCTGGCGGGTGGTGAGGTGGCCCCAGCCCCGCGAGTAGCTCGGTGGAGATGGTGCCGAGGACCTCGAGCTGCTCGGGGGTGACCCGGCCGTGGGGGACCTTCACCCGCACCATCTGGTTGGTGCCGCCCTGGCGCTGGCCGTAGATGCCCTGGTTCAGGCGCATCACCCGGAAGACGTCCTCGGCGATGTCGCCCGCGAAGTACTGCTCGATCGCGGTCTCGAACTTGTCGATCTCGTCGGCGACCTCGGGATCGAGGGGGCGGGCTCTGAGCTCTTCGAGATTGATGGCCACGGGGATCCTCAGCGGAGTCGAGGGAGGGGCCCCGGAGCGGGTGGCGGCGCGGCGCGCGCGGCGATTCCTGGTCCGAGACCGGGGGAAGTGGGCGCGGTGCTAGGACCGACCCAGGTCCACGCGCATACACAGCTCGTCCTGCACCTCATGGGGGGTGCGGCCTTGAGCGATGCTCGGAGCGCCGTAGGACCGGATCACGGGGTGCACGCTAACGACTTCGCCGCTCGAAATGCCAGCGTTCAGGTCGGGAATAAATCCGACCGGATTGTCGAGATTCAGAATCCCCAATGTTTCTGGCCTCGAGCCGCCTCGGCGTGTCCGCACGTCACGCGCGGCTGCCAGCTCGATGCTCACGAGCCGGCGAGCCCGCTGCGCACGCGGCGCGTCGGGAGCGCTCAATGGGTCGGACGCGTGCGGTCTCGGTACTCTCAGCAGATGAGCGCAGGCCGGAGCGGGCAAGTGGTGCGGATGTCCCAGCTGTTCCTGCGGACGCTGCGGGACGACCCGGCCGACGCCGAGATCGACAGCCACCGGCTGCTCGTGCGGGCCGGGTTCATCCGCAAGGTCGCCTCGGGCATCTACTCCTGGCTGCCGCTCGGGAACCGGGTGCTGCGCAAGGTCGAGCAGATCGTGCGCGAGGAGATGGACCGGGCCGGCGCCCAGGAGACCATCCTGCCGATCATCCAGCCGCTCGAGCTCTGGGAGCGCAGCGGTCGCGACGCCGCGTACGGCCCGATGATGTTCCGGCTGCAGGACCGCAAGGAGACGCGGTTCTGTCTCGCGCCGACGGCCGAGGAAGTGGTCACCACGCTGGTGGCGGGCGAGTACTCGTCGTACCGCGACCTGCCGGTGAACCTCTACCAGATCAACTGGAAGTACCGCGACGAGCTGCGCCCGCGCTTCGGCGCTGCTGCGCGCCCGCGAGTTCCTGATGAAGGACGCGTACTCGTTCGACAAGGATCTCGACGGGCTGCCAGGCAGTCGTACGACGCGATGTACGCGCGCGTACGAGCAGGTCTTCACGCGCTGCGGGCTCACGTTCCGTTCGGTGAAGGCGCAGTCGGGCGAGATCGGCGGCGACACGAGCCAGGAGTTCATGGCGGTCGCCGCGGTCGGCGAAGACGCGTTCGTCTGGTGCGAGCACTGCGACTACGCGGCCAACACCGAAGCGGCGACGAAGCAGGAGGTCCCGGCGATCCCCGCGCCGGACGACGCGCCGGCGAAGGAGAAGCTGCACACGCCGGACCTGCCCGGGATCGAGGGCGTCGCCAAGTTCCTCGAAGACGAAGCCGAACCGGTTGCTGAAGTGCATCGCGTTCGACGTCGACGGCGAGCTCGGCCTGGCGATCGTGCCCGGGCGACCGCGAGGTCAACGAGTTCGCGCTGGACCAGGTCTTCCCGGACTCGGCGGTGCGGCCTCTCACCGACGCCGACTTCGCGGCGCATCCCGAGCTGCCCGAAGGGCTACATCGGTCCGGACTTCGAGGGCGCGAAGCACGTCGTCGCGGACTCGTCGGTGCGCGCGCCGCACCCCTGGATCACGGGCGCGAACGAGATCGACCATCACGTGCAGGGCTCGGTGCTCGGCCGCGACTTCACGCCGACGCAGTGGGCCGAGATCGCGGTGGTCGAGCCGGGCGACGCGTGCCCGAAGTGCGGGCAGCCGCTGCGCATCGACCGCGGCATCGAGGTCGGCCACGTCTTCCAGCTCGGCACCAAGTACACCGAGGCGCTCGGCGCGCACTACACCGACGAGGAGGGCGAGCAGCACCCGATGGTGATGGGTTGCTACGGCATCGGCGTCAGCCGCATCGTCGCCGCGATCGTCGAGGAGCACCACGACGAGAACGGCATCGCGTGGCCGTCGCACCTCGCGCCGTTCGACGTGCACGTGATCGCGATGCCCGGCGACGAGACCGCGAGCGAAGCCGAGAAGCTCAGCGCCGAGCTGTGCGCCGCCGGGCTCGACGTGCTCTACGACGATCGCGAAGGTCGGCCCGGGCGTGAAGTTCGCCGACGCGGACCTCGTCGGCGTGCCGGTGCAGATCATCGTCGGCGCCAAGGGTCTGGCTCGCGGCGTCGTCGAGCGCAAGGTCCGCGCGACGGGGGAGCGCGACGAGATCCCCCGCGACGCGGCGGTCGCCACGCTCGTCGCCGGCGCGTAGCTACATGGCGCTGAAGGTGAAGCCGCCGGTGTCACCGATGCTCGCCAAGCTGGCGCGCGAGATGCCGGTCGGCGACCAGTGGGCGTACGAGCCGAAGTGGGACGGCTTCCGCTGCATCGTGTTCCGTGACGGCAAGGACATCGAGCTCGGCAGCCGCAACGAGAAGCCGCTCACCCGGTACTTCCCCGATCTGGTCGAGCCGCTGCTGGCCGCGCTGCCCGACGGCGCGGTCGTCGACGGCGAGATCGTGATCAAGACCGCCGGACGGCCTGGACTTCGACCTGCTGTCGCTGCGCATCCATCCCGGCGGCGAGCCGGGTCGCGATGCTGGCCGAGGAGACGCCGGCCGCGTTCGTGGCGTTCGACCTGCTCGCCGAGGGCAAGCGAGGACCTGCGCGAGCGTCCCGTTCGGCGAGCGCCGGGCCGCGCTCGAGGCGATGCTCGGCTCCGACCGACCCGCACGTGCACCTCACGCCGATGACCCGCGACCCGGACAAGGCGCGGGAGTGGTTCGACTCGTTCGAGGGCGCCGGGCTCGACGGCGTCGTCGCCAAGGACGTCACCGGCGAGTACAAGGAAGGCGAGCGCGGGCTGGCTGAAGGTGAAGCACCTGCGCACCGCGGACTGCGTCGTCGCCGGGTTCCGCACGCACAAGGACGGCAAGGGCGTCGGCTCGCTGCTGCTCGGCCTCTACAACGACGACGGCAAGCTGCAGCACGTCGGCGTCGCGTCGAGCTTCAACGCGGCGCGCCGCGCCGAGCTGGTCGACGAGCTCGCGGACGTACCGCACCGACAGTCTGAAGGGTCATCCGTGGGCGGAGTGGGGTGGCGCCGAAGGGCCACGAGGACGGCGACCGGATGCCGGGCGCGCCGAGCCGGTGGAACGCGAAGAAGGACATGACCTGGGAGCCGTTGCGCATCGGGCTCGTCGCCGAGGTCGCGTACGAGCACATGCAACGCGACCGGTTCCGCCACACCGCCCGCTTCCAGCGCTGGCGCCCGGACCGCGAGCCGAGCTCCTGCACCTACGAGCAGCTCGAGGTCCCCGTCCCCATGGAGCTCGAAGCAGGTCTTCGGCAGCTAACCCGTCCGCTCTTCGGCGTCACCTCCCCACGTATCTCGTGGGTAGCTGACGCCAAAACCGTGGTGGCGAGGTCGATGAGTTCGGCGTCGGTGCCGACGGCTCTGTTGAGCGCATCCGACAGCCAGGAGGCCGTGATGCCCAAGCTCCGTGTCCACGCATCTCTCCATGTCCGATCGACGGGTACGTCGCCGGACCCGACCAGAGCCTCGACTACCCGCTCGGCGTGCGCGGCGACCGAGCTCCACTCCGTGGGCGTTCGCCGACGTCGACGCGGCGGGGCTCGACCACGACGATCCTCCGAGGCCTGGGACGTGGGCGTCGGCGCCACGATCATGGGGCGCAACATGTTCGGGCCGATCCGCGGGGCGTGGGGGAGCGAGGACTGGAAGGGCTGGTGGGGGGACGAGCCGCCCTATCACCACCCCGTGTTCGTCCTCACGCATCACGTGCAGCCGGCGATCCCGATGGCCGGAGGCACGACCTTCCACTTCGTCGACGGCGGGATCGAGGACGCGCTCGGCACAGGCGTTCGCCGCCGCCGAGGGCAAGGACGTCGTGCTCGGCGGCGGCGCGTCGACGGTCCGGCAGTATCTCGCGGGCCGGACTGGTCGACGAGCTGCACCTCGTCATCGTCGCCGGTGATGCTCGGCAGCGGCGAGCGCCTCTTCGAGGACCTCACCGCGTTGCCGGCGGTACGAGGTCGCCGAGTCCGCCGGTAGACGTCAGCGTCGGCTGGCAGCCGCGAGTCTTGACGTCCGAGCGCGGCCTCAGACGCGCATGGTGCTCGAACCCATTCGGACGGTGTCTCGCTGCGATGGCCGACGCGGTGTGCTCCTCGGTGATGGCCGCGAGCCGCTCGGCCGGAACCGGTCCGCGACTCGAACCAGCGCCGGCCACACCCGCCGGTGGACCAGCGTGATCTTGCCCTTGACCAGGCGGGTGCGGACGACGTCCGGGGAGTCGGCCAGCTCGTTGATCACCGCGAAGATGTCGTGGCTCGCCGGTGGCCCCACCAGCTGCCCGTGATCGGCTCGCCGGCCACCAGCTCGGCGACGTTCGGGATCGGTCCGCACGCCGACTCGAGCAGCACGCCGCGGCTCGACGAGCTGCGCCATGACGTCGTCGCCGTCAGCATCAGCGCCGGCGGCTTCTTGGTGGCTCGCTTCTTGGCCCGGCTCGGCGCGACCCGCTTCGGCTCGCCGGCGGCCTTGGGGAAGTTGGGCGGCCAGGCCTCGTCGCCCAGTCCGTCGCGCTCGTCGCGCGCCGCCAGGTCCAGCAGCGGCTGGAGCGAGAACGCGACGTCGTCGATCGTCGCGCGACGGGTCGCCGACCGACGCGTAGCGCGCCGGCACCGTCGCGATCGTGAGGTCGCCGGGGTCGGCTTCCATGATCTCGTCCCAGGTGAGCGGGCAGCTCACCCGCCCCTCGGCGTTCGCCCGCACCGAGTAGGCCGAGGCGACGGTCCGGTCGCGCGCGTTCTGGTTGTAGTCGATGAAGACGGTGTCGTCGCCCCGCTCCTCCTTCCACCACTTCGTGGTGGCGAGCCCGGGCAGCCGGCGCTCGACCTCCCGGCCCAGCGCCAGCGCGGCGCGGCGCATCTCGGTGAAGTCCCAGCGCGGCTCGATGCGCACGTTCACGTGGATGCCGCGGGAGCCGGAGGTCTTCGGGTAGCCGACCAGGCCGTGCTCCTCGAGCACCTCGTGGATCGACGCCGCGACGGCCTGGACCTCGGCGTAGGGCACGCCGGGCTGGGGGTCGAGGTCCACCCGCAGCTCGTCGGGGTGGTCGACGTCCGCCCGCCGCACCGGCCACGGGTTCAGGTCGAGGCACCCCAGGTTCGCGGCCCAGACCACGTGGGCGACGTCGACCGGGCACAGCTCGTCGGCGTGCCGGCCGCTCGGGAAGCGACCCGGACCGTCTCGATCCACTCGGGCCGGTGCGGCGGGCACCCGCTTCTGGAAGAACGGCTCCTCGGTCGCGCCGTTCGGGTACCGCTTCAGGACCGTCGGCCGCTCCCGGACCCCCCGCAGCGCGCCCTCGCCGACCGCCACGAAGTACCGCGCCAGGTCGAGCTTGGTCTCGCCCCGGGCCGGGAAGAACACCTTGTCAGGATTCGTCACCTTCACCGTGTGGCCCGAGACCTCGAGCTCGACGAACGGGGAGGCGGCCATGGGGTGACGGTAGCGATCCGCGGCGCCGCGATCGCGACCATGATCCGCTCGTCCGCCATGGGAATTTCGGCGCCCGTCTGGTATCCTCGTCGGGTTCTCGTACGTGCGTGTTGGCCCCTCGTGGGCCAGGCCAGCGTGGGCCTAGGGCCCACGCTGTTTATTGACTACACGAGGTTCCCGAGGAGGAGGTGAGCGTGGTGCCTGACCGATTGGAGTCCATCCAGAGCGTGGTGGAGCCGGTGGTCGCACCCCTCGGCCTCCAGGTCTACGACGTGGTGCTCGCCGGCGGAATCCTCCGGCTCATCCTCGACCGCCCCGGCGGCGTGGACATCGACACGCTGGAAGAGGCGAGCCGCCGGGTCGCGCCGGCCGTCGAGGAAGCGGCGTCGCTCTCCGGGCTCGTACACGCTCGAAGTCAGCAGCCCCGGCCTGGAGCGCCCGCTGCGCCGCCCGGAGCACTTCACGAACGCCATCGACACCCTCGTGACCGTCAAGGCGCGAGGCGACGACGGGGCGATGGAGCGACTGCGCGGCGTCATCACCGCCGTCGACACCGACGGCATCACCATTCGCACCGACGAAGGCGATCGCGAGGTCCGCGTTCGACGCCATCGAGCAGGCCCGCACCGTCTTCGATTGGTCCCCTGCGCCGAAGCCGGGAAAGGGCTCCAAGCCCGGCCGCGCCCGGAAGGAAGCAGACGCACGCACGCATGAATTCAGAAATGATGGAGGCGCTCTACACGATCGAGCGCGAGAAGGGCATCTCCGTCGAGATCATGCTCGAGGCGCTCGCGAACGCGTTGGTGACCGCGTACAAGCGGATGCCCGACGCGGCGGACGAGGCGCTGGTCGAGATCGACATCGAGACCGGCGACATCCACGTCATCGCCCAGGAGCTCGACGAGGAAGGCCAGGTCGTCAAGGAGTGGGACGACACGCCGAACGACTTCGGCCGCATCGCCGCGCAGACCGCGAAGCAGGTGATCCTCCAGCGCATCCGTGAGGCGGAGCGCGAGATGAAGTACGAGGAGTACGCCGGCCGCGAGGGCGACATCGTCACCGGGATCATCCAGCAGACGGACCAGCGCTACACGCTGCTGGACCTGGGCAAGGTCGAGGCGCTGCTGCCCCAGGCCGAGCAGGTGCAGAACGAGCGCTACGAGCACGGCAGCCGCCTCAAGGCGTACATCGTCGAGGTCCGCAAGACCGCGAAGGGCCCCCAGATCGTCGTCAGCCGCACCCACCCGGGTCTGGTGAAGCGGCTCTTCGAGCTCGAGGTGCCGGAGCTGCTCGACGGGGTCGTGGAGCTCAAGGCCGTCGCCCGCGAGCCCGGTCACCGCACGAAGATCGCGGTGGCGTCGAACGACCCGAACGTCGACCCGGTCGGCGCGTGCGTCGGTGCGCGCGGCTCGCGGGTGCGCATGGTCGTCAACGAGGTGCGGGGCGAGAAGGTCGACATCGTTCCCTACACCGACGACCCGGCCGAGTTCGTGATGAAGGCGCTCGCCCCGGCGCGGTGCGCGAGGTGCGCATCCACCCGGACACCGGCATCGCCGAGGTCATCGTCCCGGACTTCCAGCTGTCGCTCGCGATCGGCAAGGAAGGCCAGAACGCGCGCCTCGCCGCTCGCCTCAGCGGCTGGCGCGTCGACATCAAGAGCGAGACGCAGCTGGCGGAGGAAGAGTCCGGCGGTGGCGTCGAGTACGCCGAAGGCGAGTGGGTCGAGAACCCCTCCGGCGAGCTCGTCTGGCAGCCCGCCGAAGGTGGCGACGCCATCTCCGCGGCCGAAGCCGGCTACGCGTCGCCCGACCTCGGCGCCGCCATCGGCGACAAGCCCACCTCCGAAGCCAGCTCCGACACCCCGGCCGCTGAGACCGATACGGAAACCCCGCCAACCGAGACCACGGACGCAGCCGAGCCGGCCGCGGCCGCCGCAGCCGCCCCCGCCACCGGGGGACAGCGATGCGCCACGCAACCGAGCCCACCGCCGACGCGGCGGCGAGCTTGACCAACGAGGGGGAGTCAGTCGGGTAGCAATCGCACCCGAGCGCAGCTGCGTCGGGTGTGGCCGCAAGGCCGCCCCGAGCGAGCTCGATCGGATCACCCGGCGACCGGACGGAAGTCTGGTGAGTCGGCCGGCGGGAGCCGGGTCGGGGAGCCTGGATCTGCGCAGGCTCGCCGCAGTGCTTCGAGACAGCAGCCAAGCGCCGAGCGTTCGACCGGGCGCTGCGAGTGTCCCCCGGCACCATCGATATCGAAGGACTCCGTGCGAGACTGTACGGAGCCGCCCCGCAAGGGGCGCAAGATCGGACCCCTACGGGGCCCGATGAGCAATAAGGACGGATCTGTAGTTGGCCACCAAGAAGATCAGGGTCTACGAGCTCGCCCGAGAGCTCGGCGTCGAGAACCAGGTAGTGCTGGATCTCGCCGAAGAGCTCAAGATCGGCGTGAAGAGCCATTCGTCGTCCATCGACGACCCGTCGGCCGATCGCGTCCGCCGGCTGGCGGACAGCCGCGACCTGCGGGGCGAGCCGATCGTCGACGAGCCCAAGCCGAAGGCGGTCGCGACGACCGGCGCCCGCGGCCGGGGCAAGCCCAAGCCGCCCGAGCCCGTCGTGTCCGAGGCCCCGACCGGCGTCGAGACCGAGGCCGCGCCCGCGGTGGAGGCCGAGCCGCCGCGTCCGGCGCACCGCGTCGTGCGTTCGACCGGAGGGATCCCGGCTCCGGGACCCGCCGCGCCCGCGACCCCGCCGCCCGCGCCGGCCCGCGCGACCCCGGCACCCGCGCCGGCGGCCCCGCTCGCGCCCGCGGCATCGGCGGCGCCCCCGACCACGGCCACTCCGGCCGCGCCGGTGACCGAGGACAAGCCCGCGCCGCCGCCGAGCCCGCTGCGCAGCGCGACCGGCAAGACGATCCCGCCCCCGCCCGGCCAGCGGCTCACCCCGCCGCCCCCGGGCCCGCGCACCTCGTCGGCACCCGGCCGGACCTCGTCCGGTGGGCCGCCGCGTGGTGGTGGCGGACCGGGTGGCCCCGGCGGCTTCAACCGCGGTGGCGGTGCCCCGACCGGTGGCGCGCCCGGCGGCTTCAACCGCGGCGGTCCTCCCGGCGCGGGTCGCGGTGGCCCGGGCGGTGGTGGACCCGGCGGGTTCAACCGCGGCCGGCCCGGTGGTCCGAACCAGCGGCCGCGGCGCAAGAAGCGTCGTCGTCGCAGCGCCGAGGATCTCGGCCCGCAGTCCGCACCGTCGCTCACGCCGGCGGACGCACCCGTACCCGAGGGCGAGATCCTGGTGCCCCGCGGGATCACGATCCAGGAGCTGGCACCCAAGTTCAACCGCACCAGCGCGGACCTCGTGCGCATCCTCTTCGACGCCGGCGAGATGGTGACCGGCACGCAGTCGCTCGCCGACGAGATGATCGAGCTCATCGCCCAGGAGCTCGGCGCGGAGGTCCTGCTCGTCGAGCCCGGCCAGGAGGCCGAGCTCGAGCTGCAGGCGATGCTCGGGTGACGACGATGACGACGAGGACGAGGCGCTGCTCGAGCCGCGTGCGCCGGTCGTCACCGTCATGGGCCACGTCGACCACGGCAAGACCACGCTGCTCGACTACATCCGCTCGGCGAACGTCGTCGCGGGTGAGGCCGGCGGGATCACCCAGCACATCGGTGCGTACCAGGTGGTCAAGAACGACCGTCCGATCACGTTCATCGACACCCCGGGTCACGAGGCGTTCACCGCCATGCGCGCCCGGGGCGCCGAAGCCACCGACGTCGTCGTGCTCGTCGTCGCGGCGGACGACGGCGTGATGCCGCAGACGATCGAGGCGATCAGCCACGCTCGCGCCGCCGACGTCCCGATGGTCGTCGCGATCACCAAGATCGACCGCGAGAACGCCGACGTCAACCGGGTCAAGCAGCAGCTCGTGGAGCAGCAGCTCGTGCCCGAGGAGTGGGGCGGCGACACGATCGTCAACGAGGTCGCGGCCAACCAGGGCCTCGGCGTCGACGAGCTGCTCGAGTCGATCCTGCTGCTCGCCGACCTCTACGACCCGCCGCTCGCCGCGAACCCGAAGGTTCCGGCCCGCGCGTTCGTGCTCGAGTCGAACCTGGACCAGGGCCGCGGTCCGGTCGCCACCGTGATCGTCGACCGGGGCACGCTGCGCGTCGGCGACCCGGTCGTCGCCGGTGGTGGCTGGGGCAAGGTCCGGGCCATGTTCGACGAGGCCGGCAAGCAGGTGACCGAAGCGGGTCCCTCCACGCCGGTCGAGGTGCTCGGGCTGGACGACGTCCCGCTCGCCGGCGACGAGCTCCGAGCCGCGCCGAACGAGAAGGTCGCGCGGGCAGTCGCGGAGGCGCGCGGCTACCGCCGCCGCGCCGCGAACCTCACGCACCCGATGACGCTCGCCGGTGGAGCCCGCCTCGAGGACATCTTCGCGATGGTGCAGCGCGGGGAGACCGCGACGCTCGGGCTCGTGCTCAAGGCCGACGTGCACGGTTCGCTCGAAGCGCTCACCGACGCGCTGCGCAAGCTGGACCAGGCGCACGACGAAGTGCGGCTGTCGTTCGTGCACCGCGCGGTCGGCGGGATCACCGAGTCGGACATCAACCTCGCGGCCGTGGCCAACGCCACCGTCATCGGCTTCAACGTGCGCCCGGACCGTCAGGCCCGTGCGCTCGCCGAGACCGAGCAGGTGGACATGCGCCTGTACGAGGTCATCTACGAGGTGCTCGACGACGTCAGCAAGGCGCTGCTCGGCATGCTCAAGCCCGAGTTCGAGGAGGTCGTCACCGGCGACGCCGAGGTGCGCGAGATCTTCAGCGTGCCGCGGCTCGGCAAGGTGGCCGGTGCCTACGTGCTCAACGGCACCATCACCCGAGGCTCGAAGGTCCGCTTCCTGCGCGAGGGCACGATCATCTGGAAGGGTGCCATCGCGACGCTGCGCCGGTTCAAGGACGACGTCCGCGAGGTGCGGGAGGGATTCGAGTGCGGCATCGGGCTCGAGAACTTCACCGACCTCAAGCCCGGCGACGTCATCGAGACCTTCGAGGAGCGCGAGATCGCGCGGGTGTGATGCCCGCGTCCGTGGCGGTCCGGCCCCGGATCTCCCCAGATGCGACAATAAGCACCGTGCATGCTGTCGCGGTCCGCTTCGATCTCCGTGTTCCCGCCAGTCAGTCGCTGAAGTCGAAGCGCGCCGCGATCCGTCCGGTGGTCGACGGCCTGCGCCACCGGTTCAAGGTCTCGGTGGCCGAGGTGGACCATCAGGACACCTGGCAGCGGGCCTCGATCGGGGTCGCGCTGGTGGACGGGAGCGCGTCGCACCTCGAAGAGGTGATGGCTTCCGTGGAGCGGTTCGTGGCCAACGCGGCGGAGGTCGAGCTGCTCGACACCGAAGCCACCTGGCTGGAGACGGATTCGTGAGCGCAGCGACGGCCGGGCGTCCGGTCCTCCGACGCAGCAGCGGAGCGTGGCCTGAGCGGCCCGGGCCGCTGAACCCGGAGCGGGAAGGATGACGCGGCGCCAGCCGGCGCGCCGGTTCCCTCGCACCGCCCGGGTCAATGAGGTCGTGCGGGAGACGCTGGCGGAGGAGATCGAACGCCTGTCGGACCCGCGCCTCGGATTCGTCACGGTGACGGGTGTCGAGGTGACCAAAGATCTGCGGCTGGCGGATGTTTACTATTCCGTGCTCGGAACCGCCGAGGAGCGCGTGGAGTCCTCGAACGCGTTGCGTTCGGCGAGTCCCCATCTGCGAGCCGTCGTGGGACGTGAGGTCCGGATGAAGTACAACCCGGAGCTGCGGTTCCGAGAGGATCATGGCGTCGCCCAGGGTCAGCGGATCGAAGAAGTGATCCGCTCGATCCACGACGGCACCCTGCAGCGAGACGAAGACGAGACAACGTGACGACTGAGCTCGAGAGCGTCGAGGACGCGCTCACCCGATGCGGCCAAGGCCATCGACGCAGGCCGACGTCGTCGCCCTGGCGTGCCACATCACACCGGACGGCGATGCGCTGGGCTCGACGCTCGCGCTGCATCACGTCCTCGCCGCCGCGGGGAAGCGCAGCATCGCATCGTTCCCCGAGCCGTTCGCGGTCGCGCCGCACTACCGCGACCTTCCGGGTCTCGAGCTGCTGTCGCATCCGCACGAGTTCCCGACCGGAGCCCGCGGTCATGGTCACGTTCGACTGTGGCTCGCTCGAGCGCTTGGGCGAGCTTCGCAAGCCCGCCGAGGCCGCGGGCGAGCTGATCGTCGTCGACCACCACATCTCGAACGACCGGTACGGGAGCATCAACGTCATCGACCCGGGTGCGGCCGCGAGCGGCGTGCTGGTGCGCCGGCTGATCGAGCGCCTCGGGCTTCCGCTCACCCGTGATGCCGCGGTGTGCCTCTACTGCGCGCTCGTGTGCGACACCGGCCGCTTCCAGTACGAGTCGACCGACTCCAGCGTGTTCGCACTCGCGGGCGAGCTCGTGGAGTTCGACGTTCCGGTGAGCACCATGAGCCGGACGTTGTTCGAAGAGCACCGGTTCGCCTACCTGCAGCTCCTCGCCGAGGCGCTCGCGCGGCGCGGAGCTGGTTCGGGAGCAGTCGTTCGTGTGGACCGCGGTGACCCAGGACATGCTTGCCCGGCACGACGTGACTCTCGACGAGGTCGAAGGGCTGATCGACATCGTGCGCCGCACCGCGGAAGCCGATGTGGCGTGCGTGCTCAAGGAGGAGCCGAACGGCACGGTGAAGGTGAGCCTGCGGTCGGTTGGCGCGGCGGACGTGCAGCACATCGCCGCGGCGCACGGTGGCGGTGGGCACCGGTTCGCCGCCGGCTTCACGTCGGACGTCGGAGTCGCAGACACCGTCGACCGCATCCGCGCCGCGCTCTGACCGGCGTTACGAGAGGTCTGGACCACTGATGCACGACGGGCTCGTGGTCGTGGACAAGCCGTCCGGGTTCACGTCGCACGACATCGTGGCGAAGCTGCGCAAGGCCTACGGGCAGAAGCGCGTCGGTCACGCCGGCACGCTCGATCCGGACGCCACCGGCGTGCTGCTCGTCGGTCTCGGTCGGGTCACGCGCCTGCTCCGCTACCTGCAGGAGACGACGAAGGTGTACCGGGGCACGGTCTCCTTCGGCGTCGCGACCGACACCCTCGATGCCGCCGGCGCGATTCTCGAACGGCGACCGATGCCCGTGACCGAGAGTGCGGTGCGCGACGCGATGCTGCGCTTCGTCGGCGATCTGCAGCAGGTGCCGCCGATGGTGTCGGCACTGCGGGTCGGCGGTCGGCGGCTGCACGAGCTGGCGCGGGCCGGGGAGGAGGTCGAGCGCAAGCCGCGCTCGATCCGCATCGACACGTTCACGCTCGAGAGCTTCGAGCCCGGGCCCGTATCCCCGAGCCACCGTGCTGGTCGAGTGCTCGTCCGGCACCTACATCCGCTCGCTCGCCGCCGACCTCGGCGCGGCGCTCGGTGGGCCCGCGCATCTCGCGGTGCTACGCCGGCTGGCCGTGGGCTCGTTCACCAGCGAGGAGTCGCATCCACTCGACGTGATCGAGGCGGATCCCGCCGCGGTCAAGCTCACCCCGCTCGACGCGATGCGGGACCTGGAGCAGACCCAGGTCGACGCCGAGTCGGCCCGAGCGGTCGCGCACGGCTCGGTCTTCCCGAGCGTGGCGTTCGCGGTCGACGGCCCGGGACCGTTCGCCGTCATCGACGAAGCAGGGCACGCTGCTCGCGGTGTACGAGCGCCGCGGCGCCGCGCTGAAGCCGTCCGTGGTGCTGGTGGAGTCGTCCCCGAATGCGGCCGGCTCGAGCCGAGCGAGCGACGGCAAGTCGCAGCGCAGGTGGGAGCGGGCACGAAGTGCGGACGCCGGAGCGACCCGGCAAGTCGAGCGCAGGTGGGAGCGGGCACGAAGTGCGGACACCGGAGCGACCCAGCAAGATGGTGGCGTGACTACCACCCGGGTCGTGCACCAGGTCGAGGGCCTGGCCCCGCTGAGCGAGGGCAGCGTCGTGACGATCGGCGCGTACGACGGTGTGCACCGCGGTCACGCCAAGGTGCTGCAGCTCGTGCGCGAGCTCGCGGACGCGCGCGGGCTCGACGCCGCGCTCGTGACCTTCGATCGCCATCCGGCCCAGGTCGTCCGGCCGGATTCCGCGCCGAAGCTGCTCAGCTCACTCGAGCAGAAGCTCGAGCTGCTCGAGGCGCACGCGTTGCTCGACGTCGTGTGCGTTCTGCACTTCGACGAGGAGCGCAGTCACGAGACCGCGGAGGAGTTCGTGCGCGAGATCCTCGTCGGCCTGTTGCGCGCCCGTGTCGTCGTCGTCGGTGCCGACTTCCACTTCGGCCACCGGCGCGGGGGCAACGTCGCGCTCCTCGAGGAGATGGGGAAGGACCTCGGCTTCGAGGTGCTCGGGCTCGGACTCGTGGCGCCGGAGGGGGACCCCAACCACGAGCCGTTCTCCTCCACCCGGGTCCGCGGGGCGCTCGCGAACGGCGACGTGGCGATCGCGGCGGAGCTGCTCGGCCACCCCCACGAGGTCCGGGGGGTGGTGGTCCGGGGCGACCAGCGGGGCCGCGAGCTCGGCTTCCCGACCGCGAACCTGGCGATCCCCGACGAGATCTGTCTTCCGGCGGACGGGATCTACGCGGGCGAGTTCTGCGGGGCGGACGGGGTCTGGCGTCCGGCCGCGATCTCGCTCGGCCGCCGCCCGACCTTCTATGCCGACGCCGAGCATTCGCTCCTGGAGGCGTACCTGTTGGACTTCGACGGCGATCTCTACGACCAGCCCGCCGCGGTCCGGTTCATCGAACGGCTCCGGGGCGAGCAGAAGTTCGAGAGCGTCGAGGCGCTGGTGGAGCAAATGGGCAAAGACGTCGAAGCCACCCGCCGGCTGGTCACGCCCTGACCCCCGGGGCCGTGAAAGGGCCCGGTGGTCGGGACCCCGTGGTACCCTGATCGCTTCCGCAACCGAAAGAATCTTTCTCCGCGCATGCCCGATACCACGGCCACCATCGCTGAGCACCGCCTCCACGACACCGATACCGGTTCACCGGAGGTCCAGGTCGCACTCCTCACGGGGCGCATCAACCACCTGACGGAGCACCTGAAGATCCATAAGAAGGATCATCACTCGCGCCGTGGGCTGCTCATGCTCGTGGGCCAACGCCGTCGTCTGCTGGATTACCTCCGGCGCAACGACATCGAGCGGTATCGAGCACTCATCGCGAAGCTGGGTCTCCGCCGGTAGCGGATCGTGGGAGCGGCCAATGCCGCTCCCGCTTCGCGTTACGAAACCAAACGCGAGCGGTACGGAGGTTGTCAGTCGCCGATGCTCGAGGGTCCACCCCGAGCGCCGACAACTGGGAACCACCGCCCCTCGCACAAGTGCCGCCCCCCAAGTGGGCGACGAGAGAGGAGCGCGTTCCTATGGGAGACGCGATTCGAGTAAGTGGTCCGATCAATGCTGACGGACTGGAACTGACCATTGAGACCGGCAAGCTGGCGAGCCTCGCCGACGGCGCGGTCGTCCTGACGGTCGGCGACACCGTCGTCCTGTCGACGGTCGCCACCAGCAAGCCCCGCGAGGGCATCGACTTCTTCCCCCTGACGGTGGACGTCGAAGAGCGGATGTACGCCGCGGGCAAGATCCCCGGCTCGTTCTTCCGTCGTGAAGGTCGGCCCGGCGAGGCTGCGATCCTCACCTGCCGCCTGACCGACCGGCCGCTGCGGCCGAGCTTCCCCGAAGGCTTCCGTGACGAGACCCAGGTCATCGCCACGATCCTCGGCTCGGACCAGGTGAACCCGCACGACATCATCTCGATCAACGGCGCGTCTGCCGCGCTGATGATCTCGGGCATCCCGTTCAACGGTCCGATCGGCGCGGTGCGCATGGCGCACTACGACGGTGAGTGGATCGCCCACCCGACCTACGAGCAGGGCGCGGAGTCCACGTTCCAGCTCGTGGTCGCCGGCCGGCGCACCGACGCCGGTGAGATCGCCGTGATGATGGTCGAAGCCGGTGGCACCGAGAAGAGCTGGGAGCTCTACGAAGGTGGCGCACCCAAGGTGACCGAAGCGGTCATCGCGGACGGCCTCGACGCCGCCAAAGAGTGGATCGGCAAGGCCATCGACCTCCAGCACCAGCTCGTCGCCGCGGTCGTGCTCGCGCACGGCCCGATCGTCGAGAAGCCGTTCGAGCGCCGGGTCGACTACCAGGACGACGTGTTCGAGGCGGTCAGCGGCCAGGCCAAGTCCGCCGCAGCCGAGGCCATGGCGATCGCGGACAAGACCGAGCGCAACAACCGGCTCGACGAGGAGCTCGACGGACTGCTGCTCGCGCTCGCCGGCACGCCCGACGCGCCCGGCCCGTTCGCCGGGCGCGAGGGCGAGGTCAAGAAGGCGTTCCGCTCGCTGCAGAAGCAGGTCGTGCGTGAGCGCATCGTGAACGACGGCGTCCGCATCGACGGTCGCGGCGTCACGGACCTCCGTCCGCTCTCCGCCGAGGTCGGCATCATCAACACGGTGCACGGCTCCGGCCTCTTCCAGCGGGGTGAGACCCAGGTCCTGTCGGTGCTCACGCTCGGCATGTCCCGCATGGAGCAGATCGTCGACACCCTCGGGCTCGACGACCGCAAGCGCTACATGCACCACTACAACTTCCCGCCGTTCTCCACCGGTGAGACGGGTCGCGTCGGTTCGCCGAAGCGCCGCGAGATCGGTCACGGCGCGCTCGCCGAGCGGGCGCTGCTGCCGGTCGTGCCGAGCAAGGAAGAGTGGCCCTACACGCTGCGGGTCGTCTCCGACGTGCTCGCGTCGAACGGCTCGACGTCGATGGCCTCGGTGTGTGGCTCGACGCTCTCGATGATGGACGCGGGTGTGCCGCTGAAGGCACCGGTCGCGGGCATCGCGATGGGCCTCGTGTTCCACGACGGCAAGTACACGACCCTCACCGACATCCTCGGTGCGGAAGACGCGTTCGGCGACATGGACTTCAAGGTCGCCGGGACGTCCGAGTTCGTGACGGCGCTGCAGCTCGACACGAAGATCGACGGTCTCCCCGCCGACGTGTTGCTCAAGGCGCTCGAGCAGGCGAAGGAAGCCCGCCTCGCGATCCTCGACGTCATGACCGACGCGATTGCCGAGCCCCGCTCGGACGTGCGGCCGACCGCGCCGAAGATCATCAGCTTCGAGATCCCGATCGACAAGATCGGTGAGGTGATCGGTCCCAAGGGCAAGGTCATCAACACGATCCAGCAGGAGACCGGTGCGGACATCGCGGTGAGCGACGACGGTGTCGTCGGTACCGTGAGCATCGGTTCCAAGGACAGCTCGCAGGTCTCCGAGGCGCAGCGTCGGATCGAGCTCATCCTCGACCCGCCGACCGCCGAGATCGGCGCCGAGTACACCGGCCGCGTGGTGAACATCACCAAGTTCGGTGCGTTCGTGAACGTGCTGCCCGGCCGCGACGGTCTGCTGCACATCTCGAAGCTCGGTCGGGGCAAGCGCATCGACCGCGTCGAGGACGTGCTCGAGCTCGGCCACGAGGTCACGGTCCGCGTCGACGACATCGACAACCAGGGCAAGCTCTCGCTCTCCCTCGTCGGTGAAGAGGGCGAGGACGGCGACTCGGGCTCGGGTGGCGACCGCGAGCGTTCGGAGCGGGCCCCGCGCGAGCGGGCACCTCGCGACAGCGATCGTGGATCTTCGGGTCCCCCGAAGGAAGCTGCTTCCTTCGATGCGGCCTGGGAAGAGGAAGCCAAGAAGGAGTTCGGCGATCTCGGACCGGCGGAAGCGCCGACCCGGGGTGGTGGCGACCGCTCCAGCCGGGGCCCTCGCCGTCGTCGTCGATAGCCCTACAGGCACCAGATCCCTGCGTCGATACGCACACGTATGAGCGGAGCGGAGGCAAGTCGTCGTTGTTCCCGCGCGACCAGCGGAGCGTGGCCCGAGCGGCCCGGCCCGCAGGGCCGAGAGCGGGCGTGATGAGCGGACCTGGGACGGACTCGATCGAACGCACGCGCCTTCCTTCGGGACTGCGCGTGCTGACCGAGTCCATGCCCGAGCTGCGCTCGGTCGCCATCGGATTCTGGGTGGGAACTGGCGGCGTCGACGAGCCCGACGAGCTCCTCGGCGCCAGCCACTTCCTGGAGCACCTGCTCTTCAAGGGAACCGAGACGCGGACCGCGTCGGAGATCGCGCATGCGGTCGAGTCGGTGGGCGGCGACATGAACGCCTTCACGACCCAGGAGTACACGGCGTTCTACGTGCGGGTGCCGGACGACCACCTCGCGGTGGCGGCGGACATCCTCTCGGCGGTCGTGTGGTCGCCCGCGTTCCGGCCCGACGAGGTCGACTCCGAACGGCAGGTGATCCTCGAAGAGATCCGCATGCGCGACGACACGCCGGACGACGTCGTGCACGAGCTGTTCGCGGAAGCGCTGTTCCCGAAGCATCCGCTCGGTCGCTCCGTGCTCGGCACCCCCGACACGATCGCCGTCGCGGCACGCGACTCGATCGCGCAGTACCACTCGATGCACTACCGCCCGAGCAACGTGGTGGTCGCCGCGGCCGGCAATCTCGAGCACCAGCAGGTCGTCGACCTGATCAGCGGTGGGCTCACGGTCGAGGACGGCGAACGTCCGCCGCGCATCGATCCGTCATTCGCACCGCCCGAGACGGTCGTCAGCGAACGGCGCTCCACCGAGCAGGCGCATCTCGTCCTCGGCGTGCGCGCGCTGGCCCGTGACGATCCGGACCGCTACGCGTTGTCCGTCGTCAACCAGGCGCTGGGCGGCGGGATGTCGTCCCGCCTGTTCCAGGAGGTCCGCGAGAAGCGCGGTCTGGCGTACTCGGTGTACTCGTACCGGGTCGCGTTCGACGGCACCGGCGCGGTCGGCATCTACGCCGGTACCTCACCCGAGCGCGCGCAGGAGACGCTTGACGGTCGTGCGCGGCGAGCTCGACCGGCTCGTGGCCGACGGTCTGCCCGAGCACGAGCTCGCGGCCGCGAAGGGTCACCTCAAGGGATCGACCGCGCTCGCGCTCGAGACGAGCTCCAGCCGGATGCACCGCCTCGGTCGCAGCGAGCTCACCACGAACGAAGTGCCGTCGGTGGACGAGCTGGTGGCGGAGATCGAGGCGGTCACCGTCGAGGACGCCGAGCGGGTGATCCAGCGGGTGTTCGCCGCAACCCCGCGCATCCTGTCGGTCGTCGGCCCGTTCGACCCCGACGACTTCCTGTAACCCCGCACTTCACGCGAAGGGCGGGCGTTAGTCTCGGCTCGTGATTCGGGTCGGGGTGTTCGGAGCCGGTGGGCGCATGGGCGCGACCGTCTGCGCGGCGGTGCTCGGCGCGTCGGACTGTGAGCTGGTGGCCGCCGTCGACCCGCAGCACGCGGGGGAGACCGTCGCCGGAACCTCGCTGACGATCTCCGAGACCCCGGAGTCGCTCGAGGCGGTCGGCGCCGAGGTGAGCGTCGACTTCACCGTCGTCGGCGCCGCGCGCGAGAACATCCGGTGGTGCGCCGCCCACGACGTGCACGCGGTGGTCGGGACGACCGGCTTCTCCGAGGACGACCTCGACGAGTTCACCGAGCTCTTCCATCACTCGCGGGCGAACGCGTTCGTCGCGCCGAACTTCGCCATCGGCGCGGTGCTGATGATGCGGTTCGCGGCGCAGGCCGCGCCGTGGTTCGAGACGGCCGAGATCATCGAGCTGCACCACGACCAGAAGGTCGATGCCCCGTCGGGCACCGCGATGATCACGGCCCATCGCATGGCCGCGGCATCGCAGCAGTGGGCGGAAGACCCGACCCGCACCGTGGTCGCCGAAGGGGCGCGCGGCGGGCTCGTCGACGACGCGATCCGCGTGCACTCCGTGCGCATGCGCGGGATGTTGGCGCACCAGGAGGTCATCCTGGGCACGAACGGCGAGACGCTCACCGTGCGCCACGACTCCTACGACCGGTCGTCCTTCATGCCCGGCGTGCTGCTGGCGGTGCGCAAGGTGGCGGGGCTCGGCGACCTCACCGTCGGGCTCGACGCACTGCTCGACGCCTGAACCATGGGCGGCGTCGGACGCGCGCCGGACCCGGCACTCCGGGAGCGGATCCTCGAGGCGGCGTACGCCTGCTTCGCCCGCTTCGGTCTCGGCAAGACGACCGTCGAGGACGTGGTGAAGGAGTCCGGCGTGTCGCGCGCCACGATCTACCGCGTCTTCCCGGGCGGCAAGGACCAGCTGCTGCGCGAAGTGGTGGCGTGGGAGATGGGCCGCTTCTTCGGCGCGCTCGCGGAAGCGGTCGTCGGCGCGCCGGACTTCGCGAGCCTCGTCGAGGACGGGTTGGTCTTCGCCCACGGTGCGGTGGGGGAGCACGTCGTGCTGCAGAAGATCCTCGTCACCGAACCGGAGCGACTGCTGCCCCTGCTGACGACCGAGCAACAGCGCCCGCTCGCGTTCATCACCGGCTACCTGCTGCCGTTCCTCGAACGAGAAGAGCGGGAGGGTCGGTTGATCGTCGGCCTGGACCAGGAGCGCGCCGCGGACTTCGTCGCGCGGATGCTGCTGTCGCTGATCGGATCCGACGGGGTCGAGATCGAAGACCCGGTCGCCCGCCGCCGCCTGGTTCGCGAGCAGCTGCTCGTCGGCGTCCTCACCCCCGAAGCCCTCGCCGCCCCCTGAGCACCCCGGTGAGGTCACGCCGCGGTGGCGCGGCGATATCGCTCCCGATCGGGCATGATGCGTGCGCATGACGAACTGGCTCTCCGGGTTGCTGCTTGGCGCATGGCTCTTGTTGGAGGTCCTGCTTCGACAGGGTGACGACGCTGCGCAGCTGGAAGGGTGGAGAGGCAGATCGGTCGACCACGCGACTGGTCGTGGTCACGTACGTCGTCGCGTTCCTCGCACCGTTCCTTCTCGATATGCCGGGAGTCGGTGTGACAAGCACCGACTCCGCGTTGGCGTGGATTGGAATCGCCGTCGGCGTCGTCGGCCTTAGCATTCGCGTTTGGGCAATGCGCGCACTCGGCCAGGACTACACCCGCTCGTTGCGTACCCGAGATGCTCAGGTCGTCGTCGAGCGTGGCCCATACCGCCTCGTCCGCCATCCGGGATACATCGGCTCGATTCTCGTATGGGCAGGAAGCCGACTCGCCGTCAACTGGCTCGTCGCAACCTTGACGGCGCTGGTGCTGGTAGCGGTGTACGCGTACCGGATCAGTGCCGAAGAGCAGATGCTTGTCGACCATTTCGGCGATGCGTACCGGGCATACAAGACGCGTACCTGGCGCTTGGTGCCCTTCGTCTGGTGACGCGACAGATCTGCCAATCAGCTCGTTGACTTCTAGGAACATCAGCGAACGCCAGCGTGTCACGTGGTTACACACCCAGACGCAGAACTGCTGGACTTGGCCACATGAGCGAGGTCCGACTGATTCTCACCTGCGGGCTGCCCGGGACGGGGAAGACCACGCTCGCGAGGCAGCTCGCTGCGGACCGGGGCGCCTTGCGCCTCACGAAGGATGAATGGCTCACGGCCCTCGGCTCTACCCCCTGGGACGAGCCGATCCGTGAGAGGGTCGAACACGAACTCTGGAACATCGCCCAAGAAATCCTGCGCCTCGGCGTGAGCGTGGTCCTCGATTTTGGGCTCTGGGCGCGGATCGAACGTGACGACATGCGATTCGCGGCTCGTGGCCTTGGTGTCGGCGTCGAACTCCACTACCTCGAGGTGCCGACTGACGAACTGTGGCGGCGCATTCAAGCCCGGAATTCGAAGCCGCCATGGGACTCCATGCCCATCACCCGTGCCCACCTGGACGAATGGGTCGGTCGCTTCCAACGGCCGGGCCCCTCTGAAATGGCGCTGTTCGATCCACCACCGACGCCCGCCGGTCCCGCGCCGTAGGCGGCCCCGCGTCGGGCGGTATTTTGGCTACGCGCGGGTACGAGTGTGGCTGCTCCCGCGACCGGTTGCGATCGCTCTGGATCCGGCTCTCCGCGCGGGTGCGCCTGCCTAGACTCGCCCAAGTGGGACGACGTAGCGCCTTGGCGGGTGCGCTCGTCGCGGTACTCGTGATCGCGCCCGCATCCGCGAGCGAGCGACCACAGGCCACGCCGGCCGGGTACCCCGTCGCTCGGCTCCGGCGACTCGCCATGGACGAGGCGAAAGCCAACCGCGACGCACGCCCGGCCAGCATCGAAGTGGTGCGGACGCGGTTCCTCCGGGCCAACGACGAGCTCTATCCGGGCGACCAGCTCAATCCCGCTACGGAGCCCGATACGCCGGTCTTCGTCGTGCAGGTCCGCGGCGACTTCACCTGCGACATGTGCCATCAGGGCCGGCTCGGGGGTTCGACGACCCCGATCACCGGGACGGTCATGACGATGGTCCTCGACGCCGCGACGCTGCGCGGTCGCTCGTTCGGCATGGCGAACCGGCCCAACGATCTCGGATCTCTCGGTCGCGTCGTCACGATCGAGGCCTGACCCCACCACACGTTGGGCGCACTCGGGTGAGGCGCGGAGAAGCTCCTCGGGACGCAGGTGCCTGCGGGAGCGGTGGGTTGCCTACGCTCCGGTTGTGCGGCACGCGATCCATCTTCCGTTCTTCGGACCGCTTGCCGATCCGGGCGCGGCGATGGAGATCGCGATCGCGGCGGAGGAGTCGGGCTTCGACGGGTTCTTCGCCTGGGATCACGTCCTCAGCCCGGTTCCCGGTTCGTGGGACATCGCAGATCCTTGGGTCCTCCTCGGCGCGGTAGCCGCGCGAAACGTCGCGGTTGCGGATCGGCACGATGGTGACGCCGTTGCCTCGTCGCCGGATCGCCAAGCTCGCACGCGAGACGGTCAACGCTTGATCGGCTCAGTGGCGGTCGACTGACGCTGGGCCTCGGGGCCGGCGGCGATGGCGGCCGTGAGCTCTCGGCCTTTGGGGAACTGGACGATGCTCGACTCCGGGGCGAGATCCTCGACGAGGGTGCGGAGCTGCTCGGGCGGCTCTGGCGGGGTGACGATGTGCATCACCACGGTCACCTCGTGGTCGACGGCGTCACCATGACGCCGCCGCCTCATGACGGTGCCCGCATACCGATCTGGATCGGATGCCACGGGTTCCGAGCCGCGACCACGACGCGGGCGGCCCGGCATCAGAGGATCTTCCCGCTCGACGCCGGCGACTCGGACATCGAACGCATCCGCGATGTCGTGCTCCGCACCCGGGGATCGCTCGACGACTTCGATCTTGCCCTCGCGGTCCACCCGAGCGTCGACCTGGACCACGTCGAGGCGCTAAGGGCCACCTGGGCAATGCACTCGTTCTGGCCCGGTCACCGTCCGGACCAGATCCTTCGCTTCATCGCACGCGGCCGGCCCGCCTAGACCGCACCGCGCGCTCGGGTCGGTGTGACCCGCGACACGTTGACCATGAGACAGTTATCGCCTTACTGTCTCACTGATGACCACGGAGCGAGAGGTCTCGACCGGAGGGCGTGCGCCCGGTGCCGGCGCGGTGCGCGAGCGGATCCTGGCCGCCACCCTCGTCTCGCTGGCCCGGTACGGCGTGGCCAAGACGACGCTCGAGGACGTGGCCAAGGAAGCCGGCTGCGCCCGGGCCACGGTCTACCGGTACTTCGGCGGCAAGCAGCAGCTCCTGAGCACGGTGATCCTCCACGAGTGCAGCCGGGTGCTCGCCGCGATCGACCCGCCGCGGTGAGTCGCTGACCGCGGCGGGCTCGACCGAGGACGCGGTGGTCGCGATGGCCACCACCGCGGCCCACGAGGTGCTGGAGCACGACGCGCTGCAGTTCGTGCTCGCCCACGAGCCCGAGCTGATCCTGCCCTGGATCACCTTCGACGGCTGCGACCGGTTCCTGGCCGCAACCGGCGCCGCACTCGCGCCGACGTTCGCGCGGTTCCTTCCCGCATCCGAGGCGAATCGCGCCGCGCAGTGGTGCACCCGGATCTTCCTCGCGTACCTCGGGCCTGACAACAGTCCCGTCGACCTGACCGACCCGCGCGACGTCCGCGCACTGGTATCCGATTTCGTCGCCCCGGCGCTTCGCGCCTCGGCGTCCCAAACCACCGGGAGATAGAGCCATGGCTACGAATCAAGAGATGATCGGTCGCGAGAACATCAACGACCTCGAGGCGATCCTTGCGATCAGCAACAGCGATGTCGACGAGATCCTCCACACGGTCAAGGCCGAGTCGGACGCGCTGTTCACGTGGGACTACGAGCGGTCCCGCCCGGCGTTGATCAAGCTGTACGAGAAGGCGAAGACGTCGCAGTGGAACGTCACGACCGACCTCGACTGGTCGATCGAGGTGGACCAGGCCGGGGTCGTGCTGGCGAACATGGCCCAGAACATCCCGAACGGCTTCGGCGAGAACGTCGACCTGACGGGCACGCCGTTCGAGTCCTGGACCGAGGACCAGTGGATCCAGATGGGCATCGAGTCCCAGAACTGGACGCTCTCGCAGTTCCTGCACGGCGAGCAGGGCGCGCTCATCTGCACCGCCCAGATCGTCGAGACCGTGCCCTGGATCGACGCCAAGTACTACGCCGCGACCCAGGTGATGGACGAGGCCCGTCACGTCGAGGTCTTCGCCAAGTACCTCGACGACAAGCTCTCGGGTCACTACCCGATCAACGCCCACCTGAAGATGCTGCTCGACGACATCATCAGCGACAGCCGCTGGGACATGACCTACCTCGGCATGCAGATCATGGTGGAGGGCCTCGCGCTCGCCGCCTTCGGCTTCATCCACCAGCTCACGACCGAGCCGCTGCTGAAGAAGCTGCTCCGCTACGTCATGGCGGACGAGGCGCGGCACGTCGCCTTCGGTGTCCTCTCGCTGCAGGAGTTCTACACGGAGCTCGACTCCAAGGAGATCCGCGAGCGCCAGGAGTTCGCCTTCGAGGCGGCCGTCCGGATGCGCGACCGGTTCCTGCAGCAGGAGGTCTTCGAGCGCATGGGCGTGGACGTGAAGGACGCGCTCACCCTCGTGCTCGAGGACGACACGCGGGCGATGTTCCAGTCGATGCTGTTCTCGAAGATCGTGCCGAACTGCAAGAAGCTCGGTCTGCTCGACGCGGGCGACGGCTGGTTGCGCGACCGGTTCACCGATCTCGGCGTGATCCAGTTCGAGGACTGGACCGACACGACCGAGGAGTACTCGGACCTCGACGAGGTCGCCAAGGACCGCGACGCCGCGTAGCTCCCACCCGGGTTCGGGCGCCAAGAATCGGCGGTCGGCGCCCGCACCCAGTGACCGTGCGCGGCGAGAGAAGACGCGGAAACCCGCGAGTAGCCTTCGCCCGATGGCTCAATCCAGTGGCAGTGACGTCGTACGGATCGTCTTCCTCGGTGGGCTCGGTGAGATCGGCCGCAACTGCTTCTGTCTCGAGGTCGAGGGTCGCATCCTCGTCGTCGACTGCGGGATCATGTTCCCGGACGTCGATATGCCCGGAATCGACCTGGTCCTGCCCGACTTCACCTACCTGAGGGACAACGCCGACCGGGTCGAGGGCGTCGTGCTCACCCACGCCCACGAGGACCACGCCGGCGGGCTCGCCTTCTTCCTCCGGGACGTCTCGTGCCCGATCTACGGCTCACCGCTCTCGCTCGGCCTGGCCCGCAACCGCATCGAGGAAGCGGGGATGCTCAAGCGCACCGAGCTCATCCCGGTGGCGGACGGCGAACGCCGCCAGATCGGGCCCGTTCGACGTCGAGTTCATCCCCGTCACCCACTCGGTGCCGCACGCCTTCGCCGCGGCGTACCACACGCCCCAGGGCACGATCCTGCACACCGGTGACTTCAAGATCGACCTCTCGCCGGTCGACGGCCGCCGCACCGACCTCGCCCGGCTCGGCGAGATCGCCCGCCGCCCGTCGACGCGCGCGGACGGGAAGTTCGGGGGCGTGCGTCTCCTGCTGTCCGACTCGACGAACGCGGAGCGGCCCGGCTTCACGCCGTCCGAGTCGACCGTCGGCATCGCGATGCGCACGCTGTTCCGCGAGCGCGAGGACAAGCGGTTCATCGTCGCGAGCTTCGCGTCGCACCTCCACCGGGTGCAGCAGGTCGCGGAGGCGGCGCTCGCGAGCGGTCGCTACCTCTGCTTCGTCGGACGCTCGATGGCGAACAACGTGACGCTCGCCCGCGAGATGGGGTTGTTGCGGATCCCGTCGAACCGGGTGATCGACATCGAGGAGTCGGCCAAGTACGAGCCGGGTCAGGTCTGCATCATCTGCACCGGTTCGCAGGGCGAGCCGATGAGCGCGCTCTCGCTCATGGCCGCGCACGAGCACAAGTGGGTGAAGATCAGCGAAGACGATGTCGTCGTCATCTCCGCGCACGCGATCCCGGGTAACGAGACGAGCGTCACCCGCGTGATCAACGCGCTGTACTACGCCGGCGCGGAGGTGGTGCACGGGGGGAACACGGACGTGCACGTCTCCGGTCACGCGTCGCAGGAAGAGCTCAAGTTCATGCTGAACCTGCTCCAGCCGGAGTGGTTCGTCCCGGTGCACGGCGAGTACCGGCACATGGTCCACCACGCCGATCTCGCCGAAGAGAGCGGTGTGGATCCGGAGAAGATCTTCGTGTGCGAGGACGGCGACATGCTCGTGCTCGGCGACGGCGGGCTCGAGACCGAGCGGCGAGCGGTGCCGGCCGGATACCTCTACGTGGACGGGATCGTCGGCGACATCGGCCTCGGCGTCCTGCGCGACCGCAAGCAGCTGGCCGAGGAGGGCGTGGTCGTGGTGATCGTCACCGTCGACCAGCGCACCGGCGAGATCGTCACCGGTCCCGAGATCGTCACCAAGGGTTGGGTGTACGCGCCCGAGGCCGAGGAGCTGCTCGAGGAGGCGAAGGACGCGGTGCGCGAGGCGCTGGCCGCGGCCGCGGCTCGAAGGCGCGACGGACTTCGAGACCATCCGGCGGCACGCCCGCCGCGCGCTGGGCCGCTTCATCAACGCCCGCACCAAGCGGCGGCCGGCCGTGATCCCCGTCGTCATGGAAGTCTGACGTGATCCGCGACTGGTCGAACTTCATCGCGGGTCGAACCGCGCTGGTCACCGGCTCCGGTGGAGGAGTCGGGCGGGCGATCGCGATCCAGATGGCCCGAGCCGGCGCCGAGCTGCGGATCAACGATCTGCATCTCGACCGGGCCGAGAAGGTCTGCCGCGAGATCGAAGAGGAGCGCGGCGTCGCGATGCCGGTCGCCGCCGACGTGTGCGAGCGCGATCAGGTCGCCCGGATGATCGAGGAGACCGGGCCGGTCGACATCCTCGTGAACAACGCGGGCATCCCGGCCGAGGGCATCACGATCAAGAACTTCGTGGACACCGGGCCGGCGGAATGGGATCCGCTCATCCGGCTCAACCTCGCCGCGGTGCTCGGCGTGACCCGCGCCTACCTCCCGTCCATGCTCGAGCAGCAGCTGGGGCCGCATCCTCACGATCGTCTCGGACGCCGGGCGCAAGGGTGAGCGCAAGCAAGCGGTGTACGGCGCGGCCAAGGCGGCGGCGATGGGGTTCTCGCGTGGGCTCGCGGCCGAGGTCGGGCGGGACGGCGTGACGGTCAACTGCATCTCGCTCGGCACGATGAACCACGGCGTGCTCGCCGACGCGATCGAGACCAACCCCGAGCTCGAGCAGCGCCTGGCCAAGGCGTACCCGGCCGGCCGCATCGGTCAGGTGGACGACTGCGCGCCGCTCGCGGTGCTGCTGTGCAGCGACGCCGCGTCGTGGATCACCGGTCAGGTCTATCCGGTGGACGGCGGGTATGCGTCCGCACTCTGAGCCCCAGGTGGAGCTCCCGACCGGCTACGTCGTGCGCCATCCGGCCGCGCGCGGACTCGGTCGCGGTCGCCGAGGTGGTCGTCGCCGGCGACATCGCCGACTTCGGCGAGCCGGACTTCACCGAAGACGACCTGATCGACGACTGGAGCCGGCCGCGCTTCGAGCTCGGATCGGGACGCGTGGGTGCTCACCGGCCCGACGGGCCGGATCGTCGGGTACGCGTTCGTGTGGGAGGCGCAACCGGACGCGGTGATGGAAGGCGACGCGTTCGTGCTGCCCGAGTACTCCGGACGCGGACTCGGGACGTTGCTGCTCGAGCTGATGGAGGGCCGCGCGAACGAGCTCGCGGCCGGCCGCACGGTCATGCTCGGCGTCTACGCGTCGCATGTGAACACGACCAAGCGCGAGCTGCTCGAGCGGCGCGGCTTCACGTCGCATCACACGGTGCTGCGATTCAAGATCGATCTCGCGAACCGCCCGCCGGACAGCGCCGTGCCGCCCGACGGGTGTCGTGCTGCGCCGCTACACTCCGGCCGACGCGGAAGCGGTGCGGGCGACGATGACCGAAGCGTTCGAAGGTCATCGGCGCTACACGCCGCGCCGGCTCGACGAGTGGCTGGACCTGCGCATGCGCCACCCCGCGTTCGATCCCGGTCTGTGGCGGGTCGCCGAGTGCGACGGCGAGATCGTCGGCGCCGCGCTCGTCTACGACGTGGGCGAGACCGGCTACCTCAGCAACGTCGGCATCCGCAACGCCTGGCGGGGCCAGGGCGTCGCCCAGGCGCTCCTCGCCGATGCCTTCTCGGCGCTGCGGGAGCGGGGCCAGATGCGGGTGATGGTCTCGGTGGACGCCGACGCCGCGCCGGCCGCGATCCGGCTCTACGAGGAGGCCGGGATGCGGGTCCACGAGCGCCACGACTGGTTCGTCAAGGCCCTCGGCACCGCCTGATCTGGGGGCGCTGGGGCTGCGGATAAGCGCTGTTGCTGATGTTGCCGGTGTTACGGTGACCCCGTGGCTGCCCCGAAATCCCGTCGTCCGCCGGCGCGAGCGTCCAAGCCCCCGGCGGGTGCCAAGCCGAAGGCCCGGCCGAAGGCCGAAGGCCAAGCCCCGGTCCCGGCCGGCGGCCAAGGCCCGCCCGGCCAAGCCGTCCGCGCTGAAGGAAGCCGCCCGGACCCAGCTCCGGGGCCACGGCTCCGACGCCTTCGCGCTCGCCCTCCTCGCCCTCGCCGCCCTGACCGGGCTCGCGCTGGCCACCGGGCTCGCCGGCCCGCTCGGGCCGCGGCCTCTCCGCCGGGATCACCGCCCTGCTCGGCAACGGGGCCTTCCTCGTTCCGGTCGCGTTCCTCGCGGTCGCGATGCTGCTGCTCTGGCACCGGCCCGACGACGAGGTGCCCGCGCCGCTGCGTGTCGGGCTCGGCGTCTTCCTCATCGTGCTCGCCGTCGTCGGCGTGCTGCACCTCGCCGGTGGCGTCGCCGCCGATCTCGGACTCGGTCGACTCGCTGCGCGACGCCGGCGGATTCCTCGGCGCCGCGATCGGAGTTCCGCTCACGGCGGGAATCGGCACCGCGGGGGCGTCGATCATCTTCGTCGCGCTGTTCGCGTTCGGATGCCTGCTCGCGTCGGGCCTGTCGATCCAGCGGGTCGGGCAGCTGAGCCGCATCGGCTTCCAGTCACCTGCGCGAGGCATTCCAGGCCGCGTTCCCGCCGAGCCGACCGAGTCGCGAGTCGAACGACTCGATGCACGAGCCGGTGGTCGCACCGGAGCCGGCGCCGGCGCGCAGCCGACGCGCCACGCTCGACGCGGTCCCGGTCGACGAGGCCGGCGACGACCGGAGCCCGAGCCGGAACCCGAGATCGAGCCGATCGTCGCGGTCGCACCGCCCGGGGTGGAGCTGCCGAACGGCCCGGCCCCCGATCCCACCGAGGTCGCCGCGGTCGAGAAGGCCGAAGGCCAGATGGCGATCGACCTCACCGCCTACGGCCACGGCGACTGGGTGCTGCCCGGGTCGCGAGATGCTCAAGCGGTCGACGTCGAAGGAGATGGACCAGCGCGTCGTCGAGCAGGGCGGCGAGGTGCTCGAGGCGACGATGCGCGACTTCGGTGTCGACGCGCGCCTCATCGGCATGACCGTCGGTCCGACGGTCACGCGCTACGAGCTCGAGCTCGCCGCCGGGAGTCAAGGTCAACCGGGTCACCGGGCTCAGCCACGACATCGCCTACGCGATGGCGAGCCCGGACGTGCGCATCCTCGCCCCGATCCCCGGGCGCAGCGCGATCGGTGTCGAAGTGCCGAACAAGCAGCGGCAGCTCGTGACGCTCGGCGACATCCTCGTGTCCGGTGAGGCGAAGGAAGCCAAGCATCCGCTCGAGGTCGGGCTCGGTCGCGACATCTCCGGCGCGGCCTTCATGCTGAACCTGGCGCAGATGCCGCACCTGCTCATCGCGGGCCAGACCGGTGCCGGGAAGTCGAGCTGCATCAACAGCCTCATCACGTCGATCCTCATGCGCTGCACGCCGGAGCAGGTCCGCCTGATCCTGGTGGACCCGAAGCGGGTGGAGCTCGGCCAGTACAACGGCCTGCCCGCACCTGCTGACCGAGGTCGTCACCAGTCCGAAGGCCGCCGCGAACGCGCTGGACTGGGCCGTGCGCGAGATGGACATGCGCTACGACCTCCTCGCGGACGTCGGCGTGCGCGACATCGCGGGCTACAACGCGATGTACGACCGCGGCGACCTGCCGACGGTGGAGAACCCCGACCCGCACGGCGGGAAGACCTACGAGCGGGTCCCGTACATCGTGGTGGTCGTCGACGAGCTCAACGACCTCATGATGGTGGCCGCGCGGGACGTCGAGCAGAGCATCTGCCGCATCGCGCAGATGGCCCGCGCCGTCGGCATCCACCTCGTCATCGCGACGCAACGCCCGTCGGTCGACGTCATCACCGGTGTCATCAAGGCGAACGTCCCGAGCCGGCTCGCGTTCTCGGTGAGCACGCTCGCCGACTCGCGGGTCATCCTCGACCAGCCCGGCGCCGAGAAGCTGATCGGCCACGGCGACATGCTGCTGATGTCCGCGTCGACGTCGCGGGCGCAGCGGATCCAGGGTGCGTGGGTCGACGAGGAGTGCGTCCGCAAGGTCGTCGCCCACTGGCGCCGTCAGGTGCAGCAGCCGCAGTACATCGAAGGCCTGCAGGGCAGCGACAAGGGCACCGGTCGCGCCGACCAGGATGTCGATGACGACGACGATCTGCTGCCCGAGGCGATGGAGCTCGTGGTCCGCAGTGGCTTCGGCTCGACGAGCATGCTGCAGCGCAAGCTGCGCGTCGGCTTCTCGCGGGCCGGTCGCCTGATGGACCTGCTCGAGCGCAAGGGTGTGGTCGGGCCGTCCGAAGGTTCGAAGGCCCGCGCCGTGCTCATGACGATCGAAGAGCTCGAAGCCCTCGAATCCCGCGTCTGACCGGCTGCCCGTACCTAGCTCAGCTCGCTGGTGAGCTTGGTGATGAAGCGGGGGAGCTGCGGGTCGATGCGCGGCGCCGCGCCGGGTTCGGTGATGTCGGCGAACGACCACCACCGCGTCGCCGACGAACTCGCCCGGGTCCGGGGTGAGTGGCTGGTCGACCTGACCCTCGAGCACGTACCAGAGGCTCACGTCGGTGTGGCCGCGCGTCGACGCCGCCCGTCACGGTCTCGGTCACGAACAGCGGGTTGCTGGTGAGGCCGCCGAGCAGCACCGCGTCGATGTCCGAGCTCCTCGCGCGCCTCGCGCGTCACGGTGGCGGCGAGATCCTCGTCGGGCTCGACATGACCGCCGGTCGGCAGCCACAGCCCGGCGTTGCGGTGATCGACGAGCAGCATCGATCGCGGCGCCGGATCCACGAGCGCGAAGTACGCGACGAGGTGCTTCGGCGGGACGTCGGGCTTGGCGGTGCGGAAGATCTGCACCCCGCTCGCGATCCACGCCAAGGCGTCCTCGCGCTCGACTTCTCCTGGTGGTCGACCGGCCGGATCGCCGAGACCGCGTCGTACGCGGCGTGTCGCCCTACCCCTGTGCTGACCGTTGACGCTGATTGGGGCATGACCGCGAGGGTACCGGGCAATCAGTCGACCCCCGACTCGGGGTGTGGCTACCACGAGTGCGGTGGACCGGTGGAGGCAACCTGGCCCGGAGTCGAAAGAGCGTCCAGACTCGGTCTGTGGCGGCAGTATGGGCCCGGGTACGAGCCGACTTCCGGAACCGTTGGCTGGCCTGGCTCGCGCTCGCGCTGGCTATCGGTCTCGGTGGGGCCGTCGTGCTGACGGCCGTGGCGGGCGCACGCCGGACGGCCACGGCGTACCCGCGCTTCCTCGACGAGGCCCGGGCCGAGGATCTCTACATCTCGACCGGCCCGCCGGACGATCCCGAGCAGTGCAGTTCCGTCGCCGAAGTAGCGCAGCTCCCACAGGTGGCGGTGGCGGCACCGGTCGCGGCGCCAATCGTCGTCCCACCGACCTTCACCATCACTACGGACAAGCTCGGACGCCACGTCCGAGGCTGCGCGGCCGGATGCTCGCCGTACCACTTCGCCGCGGTGGATCGTCGCTACGGCAACACCATCGACCGTCCGAACGTCATTGCCGGACGACGCCCGCGACCGGACCGGGTGAACGAGGTGTTCGTCAACGAGGCGATGGCCAAGGCGTACCACCTGAAGGTCGGCGACACGATGCGCTGGCGCGCGTTCTCCGAAGGGGCGACCGACGAGACCGGGCGCATCCGCCGGTCCGACGGTACAAAGCTGCATCTGCACGTCGTCGGGATTGGCGTCTATCCCAACGAGGTGGTGGCGACCGCGCCCTACGACGCGTTTCCGTTCCTGTACCTGACTCCGGCCTACTTCGCGAAGTACCCGAAGAAGGCGTCACACCTTCGCGTTCCAGGTGGTCCGCCTCCGTCACGGCAAGGCCGATCTCCCCGCGTTCCGGCCGGCCTGAACCGGATCCTGCGCAAGCACGGCGGCTCCCCGGATGATCTGCTCTTCTCGGACCGGACGGAGCGCAACTCGCAGGTGAACCGGGCCATCCAGCCGCAGGCGGTGACGCTCGCCGTCTTCGCGGCGCTCCTGGGTGCGGCGCTGCTGATGGTGTTCGTGCAGGTGCTCGCGCGCCAGGTGTTCCTCGATTCCAACGAGTACTCGGTCCTGCAGGGACTCGGCATGTCGCGGCGTCAGCTGTTCGCGACGGCCATGGCGCGCATCACCGTCGTCACGCTGGTCGGTGCGGCGCTCGCGGTCGGCGGCGCCGTGCTCGCGTCGCCACTCATGCCGATCGGGCCGGCCCGGTTGGCTGAGCCGCACCCGGGGATCGCGTTCAATGCGGCGGTCCTGGGCCTGGGGTTCGCCGCGATCGTGGTGCTCGTCGTCGGCTTGTCGGCGATTCCGGCGTGGCGCGCCGCCACAGTCGCCGGGGTCCGTTCGTCCGGCCGCGTCCGGCGGTCGTCGAAGTCCCGGCTCGCGGGTGCGCTGGCCGCGGCCGGCTTCCCGCCGAGTGCGACCACGGGAGTGCGCAACGCGGTGCAACCCGGCGACGGCCGCGGTCGCGTCCCGGTGCGCAGCACCCTGGTCGTCAGCGGCGTCGCGATCGCGCTGTTCGTCGGTACGTTCGCCTTCACCAGCAACTTGGATCGGCTCGCCACCACGCCGAAGCTCTACGGCTGGAACTGGACCTTCAAGGCGGGGATCGGCTTCTTCCCGGTCGACGCTGTCCGGCGCAAAGGCCAAGGTCGGCCGGGATCCGGCGGTCGCGGCGTTGGCGGGCGCCAACTTCGGGATTCTGACGATCGCGGGCAAGGACACGCCCGCGGTGGGCATCGATTCGCTCACCGGGTCGCTGTTCCCGACGCTGCTCGAAGGGCGTGCGCCCGCGCGAAGACGAAGTTGCGCTCGGCACCAGGACCTTGCGGCGCACGCACAAGGCCATCGGGGACTCGATCACCGCGGACTCCGGCGGTCAGAAGCTGAAGCTGCGCATCGTCGGGCGCGCGGTGTTCCCGAAGCTCGGCGCCGGCAGCTTCGACGCCCACGAACCTCGGTGAAGGCGCGGCGGTGCGGGCCAACCTCTTCGCCGACCCGTCTTCACCGAACGACAAGTACACCCTGCTCCTGATCCGACTGAAGCCCGGCGCGGACGTCGACGCGGCCCACGATCGCATCAACCGGTTCTTGGCCCCGCAGTTCTTCTGCGGGGGCGATCCGGACTGTGTGCACGCGGCCGAGCGCCCCGGAGACATCAGCAACTTCACCCGCATTCGCGGCACGAGCAGGCGTGTTGGCGGCGGCGCTCGCGCTCCTCGCGCTCGGTCTGCTGGTGCACGTGCTCGTCAGCTCAGTCCGCCGGCGCCGCCGCGACCTCGCCGTCCTGAAGACTCTTGGCTTCGTGCGCCGTGAGGTCTCCGCAGTCACCGCGTGGCAGGCCACGACGATGGCTGCAATCGCGTTGCTGATCGGGCTGCCGCTCGGCATGGCGTTGGGCAGCCTCGTGTGGCGGCTCTTCGCCGAGCAGCTGGGCGTCGCGCCCGACGTGAGCCTCCCGCTGATCACCGTGTTGGTTGCAGTCCCCGCCACGCTCCTTCTGGCCAACGTGACGGCCGCGGTCCCGGCGCTCCTGGCCGCGCGCACCCACCCCGCCGCCGTCCTGCGCTCGGAGTAGTCCCACGGCTCGGGTTGCGCGCGGTCAGGCCGGACCGGTCAGGGTTTCGCGGTGGTCGGTGACCCAGCGGTGGGATCGTCCGGTTCTTGCCCTTCGTAGCCCGCGGTCCATTGCGCCTGGTGGCCGGTGTGGCCGGCCGCGGCCTGTGATCGCACGAACTCGAGGGCACGGTCGAAGAAGGCGAGCAGCGCGTCCACGGTGCGACTGCGTTCGGCGGCGGGCAGCTCCTGCGCCGTCGAGGAACGTGCGACACCGATCGACCTGGTCGACGTGCGCCCGGTGCTCGTCCAGGTCCGTCGGGTCCCACATCGGCACCCAGTGCCGGAGCGCGATCGCGATGTCCCACACCCGATCGACGGGCGCGGCGAAGTCGAAGTCGATGAACGCCGCGGCCCGGCCGTCCGCGACCACCACGTTCTCGAGGCAGAGGTCGTTGTGGCAGACGAGCGCCCCGCGGAACTCGCCGCGGCGGCGGACCGTCGCCCCAGACCGCGCCGGCCGGCGGGATGAAGTCGGCGACGCCTCGTGATACCGCCGTTGCAGCTCGGCCACGCTGACGAGCAGCCCATCGCTCGCCGACCACGGGGGGAACGGCGGCACCGCGACGGCGCCGGGCAGGAACTCGAGCACCTCGATGTCGCCCCTCGGACTCCAGCGATCACGGCCGGCGCGCCCGCGAAGCCGGCCCCCTGAGGTGCGCGAGCAGGAGATGGACGGCCGGCGTCCACGGCCCGACCGGCCGCCGCACCGTTTCACCGACCCGCACGACCCGGCCCTCGTTGCCCGAGCCCACCGGCGAGCACTCTCCGGTCATGTGCTCGCGTTCGGGTGTCGGGTCGGGCTCCATGCGGGCCAGTCTGCCCGAGCGGTCGCGTGCGGTCGGGCCCGTTTCGTAGCCTGCACCTCGTGGCCGCGACCGTCACGATCTCTGCTCATCTCCGGCAGCCTGCGCGCGGGCTCCACGAACACCGCGGTGCTGGCGACGGCGCGGGTGGTCGCGCCCGATGGGCATCGCCACCGTGATGTACGAGGGACTGGCCCGGCTCCCGCACTTCAACCCCGACGACGACGTCGAGCCGTTCCACCCGGCGGTGCAGGAGCTCCGGCGCGTGCATCGGTGCCGCCGACGCGGTGCTCTTCTCGACGCCCGAGTACGCGGGCGCGCTGCCCGGTTCGTTCAAGAACCTCCTGGACTGGAGCATCGGTGGCGGCGAGATCTACGAGAAGCCGGTCGCGTGGATCAACGTCTCCGCCGTCACCAGTGGGCGCGGCGAACGCCTACGACTCGCTGCGCAAGGTGCTCGGCTTCGCGGGGACCCGCATCGTCGAGGACGCCTGCGTGCACCTCCCGATCCAGCACGGCGCCGTCGGTGCCGACGGGCTCATCGCGGATCCCGCGATCCGCGAGCAGATCCGCCACGTCCTGACGGTGCTGCGGGACGCGATCGCCTGAACCGCCGATGAGCTGGCGCGAGCGCAACGCGAAGTGGGCGCCTCCCGGAGGAGGCGCCCACTTCTGGCTGTAGCCGGCTTCATTGGCGGCTCGGGACCTGCTTCGGCGGTCGAGCGGCGGCTACCGGCCGGGTCGGGTCAGGCGGCGCGGTGGAGCGTGGTGTGCTGCTCGCCGAGCGTCTCGTCGAGCGTGGCCCGGTCGTGGGTGAGGTAGGCGAACAACGCCCGCCAGGCGACGGTGACACCGGCGACGGCGAGGCCGGTGATGAGCACCCCGACATTCGTGGTCCCGTACCGCCGTGTTGAACCCCTCGAACATGGAGAAGTCCAGCGCCCAGACGGCGCCGATCGCGGCGACGAACGTCAAGATGGAACGCAGCCGCGCCAGCGGATCGACGTAGTCGCACAGCACGTCGACCAGCTTCACGGTGGCCAGCGCGAGCAACGCAATGATTGCAAACGTGTACATGGTGCTACCTCCTGTGCACCCCCTGGAGGGGGTGACCGGTGGTCAGACCCGACCGCGCGCGCAACGGTTACTTCATCTTCCTCTCTGCGTTCACACGTGTTGCTGCCGCTACTCGTGCGCGATCGGGTTCGTCTCGAGGGGTCAGTCGAGTGCGGCGTACACCGCGCGCACGAGCACCTCGGCGCGCGTGTCGACGCCGAGCTGCATCTGGTTCATCACGTAGCCGAAGCCGATGCGCGCGTCGGGATCCGCGAAGCCCAGCGATCCGCCCGCGCCCGGGTGGCCGAACGCGGTCGGTCCGCAGGACGGCGGCAGCGACGGGCCGAGCGCGAAGCCGAGCCCGAACTGCATCGGCATGCCGATCACCCGGTCCGGTCCGTCGGACTCGACGCGGCGGGCGCGGGCCACGGTGGCGGGGGAGAGGAGGCGGCGACCGTCGACGTCCGCGACGGTCGCGCGCATACATCCGGGCGACCGCCCGCGCGCCGGCGACGCCGTTCGACGACGGCAGCTCGCACTCGTGCAGCTGGCGCGTGTTCCACATGTCGTCGTAGTCGAAGAGGTTCGACGGGCCGTGCAGCGCGTCGCCGGAGATCGTGCCCGGCGCCGTGAACGCCTCCAGCAGCTCGCGGATCTCCGGGTCGTCGGCCGGTGGGGGCGGGAGCAGCGTCGCGACGCGTGGCTCCTCGTTCTCGGGGAGCCCGATCCACCAGTCGAGCCCGAGCGGTCCGGCGACTTCCTTCTCGAAGAACTGGCCCAGGGTCTGGCCGGTGACGCGGCGCACGATCTCTCCGGTCAGCCAGCCGAACGACCGGACGTGGTAGCCGGGCGCGGGCTCGGCCCACGGCCAGCGCGGGGTCTGGCTCGCGAGCTGTTGCACGACCGGATCCCACGCGAGCGCGGTCTCCAACGTGAAGTCGCCCTCGACGACGGGAAGGCCGGCCCGGTGCGAGAGCACCGCGCGCAGCGGGATCGTCTCCTTGCCGTTCACCGCGAACTCGGGCCAGACGTCCGCGACCGTCAGTGTCCGGGTCGAGCAGGCCGCGCTCGATCAGGAGGTTGGCGCAGACGGCCGTCGCGCCCTTCGTGGTCGAGAACACGACCGCGAGGGTGTCGTCCTGCCACGGCCGGCGGGTGTCCGCGTCGGCGAACCCGGCCCAGATGTCGACCACCGGCTTCCCGTCGAGATAGACGCAGCACGCCGCGCCCACGTCACCTCTCCGCTCGAGGTTTGCTCCGAGGGCTTTCGCCACATCGCCGAAGCCGGGTTCTACAAGGCCATGGATCACCGTCGAGAGTCTACGGAGAGGCGGCCCGGTAGGATTCGGAGGTGGCCCCCCGGTTCTATCGTCGAGACCTTGGGCTGCCCGAAGAACGCCGTCGACTCCGACAAGGTGGTCGCCTCGCTCCTCGCCGACGGGCTCAGCCCCGCCGACCAGGCCGAGGACGCCGACCTCATCGTGGTCAACACCTGTGCGTTCATCGAGGCCGCCCGGCAGGAGTCGATTGACGTCGCGCTCTCGCTGGCCGAGCAGAAGCGCCCCGGGGCCCGCCTGGTCGTCACCGGCTGCATGGCCGAGCGCTACGGAACCGAGCTGGCCGAGGCGCTGCCCGAGGCGGACGCCGTGGTCGGTTTCGCCGGCGAGGGGTCGCTCTCCAGCGTGGTGCTCCGGGGGCGCAAGCCGACCGGCGTCCGGGACCTGCTCGAGCTGGCCCGCCCGAGCCACTCGCGACCCTGGGCGTACGTGAAGGTGGCCGAGGGCTGCGACCGGGCGTGCGCGTTCTGCGCCATCCCGTCCTTCCGCGGCAAGCAGCGGTCGCGCACCATCGACTCGATCGAGGCCGAGGTGCGGTCGTTGGTCGAGGGCGGTGTCGTCGAGATCGTGCTCGTGGCCCAGGACCTCGCGTGGTACGGCCGTGACATCGGTGAGCCCGGTTCGCTCGCGCCGCTGCTGCGCCGGCTGGACCAGCTCGCGCCGCTCGGCCTCGCGCGGGTCCGGCTGCTCTACCTGTACCCGAGTGAGGTGCGCGACCCGCTGCTCTCCACGATGCTCGAGCTCCCGACGGTCGTTCCCTACTTCGACCTCTCGTTGCAGCACGCGTCGGCGCCGCTGCTGCGGAGCATGAAGCGGTGGGGGAGTGGCGACCGCTTCACGTCGCTCATCGCGCGCATCCGCGCCGAGCAACCCGACGCGGCGTTCCGGTCGTCGTTCATCGTCGGCTTTCCCGGCGAGACCGAGACCGATCACGACGAGCTGCTCGGGTTCCTCCGTGAGGTGCAGCTCGACTGGGCCGGCTTCTTCCCGTTCTCGCCCGAGGACGGCACGCCCGCGGCCACGCTCGACGCCCAGATCCCGGCCGACCTCGCGTCCGAGCGTCTCCGGGAGTGCAGCGAGCTGCAGGATCCGATCACCCAGGCCGCCCGCGACGCGCTCGTCGGCGAGCTGATCGACGTCGTGATCGACGAGCGGGTCGCGGTGATCGACGGTGAGGACCCGGACACGGGCACGCTGGTCGGCCGCACTCACCGCGAGGCTCCGGAGATCGACGGCGTCGTGCGCATCTCCGGCGCCACCTTCGCCCGGCCGGGCGCCGCGGTCCGGGCACTCGTCACCGGAGCCGTTGGCCCCGACCTGATCGCCGAAGCACTGGGTAGCGCTCCCTCCACGAACCCCATCGGGGTCGTGAGCCGAGCGGGGGCCTGACCGGATGACCGACACGGTGCGGTCGAAGCGGTTCGGTCCGGGCGCGGTCGCGACGCCCGCGAACTTCATCACGATCGCGCGGCTGCTGTTCGCGATTCCCACGCTGATCCTGATCTACGAGGAAGGCGCGACCTGGCTCACGGTCTCACTCTGGTTCGTGCTGTCGTGCACCGATGGCGTCGACGGATGGGTCGCCCGCCGCGACGGCACGACGCGTTCCGGCGCGTTCCTCGATCCGCTGGCGGACAAGGTCCTCACCATCGGCGGGTTCGTCGCGCTGTGGATGCGCGGCGACATCTGGTGGTTGCCGGTCGCGCTGATCGCAGCCCGTGAGATCTTCGTCTCGATCTACCGCTCCGCCGCCGCGCGTCGCGGCATCTCACTGCCGGCGCGCCAGCTCGGGAAGTGGAAGGCCGTGCTGCAGATGCTGGCGGTCGGCGCGTACGTGCTGCCGCCCGTCGAGGACATGAACGAGCTGAAGCTCGCCTTCCTCTGGGTCGCGGTCGGGTTCACGATCATCTCGGGGATCGACATCGTCCGCCGGGGCTGGCGGGAGGCCGCGAGTGCGGGCTGACGTCCTCGCGATCGGCACCGAGCTGCTGCTCGGCCAGATCGTCGATACGAACTCCTCGTGGATCGGCGAGACGCTCGCCGCGGTCGGCATCGACACGATGGAGCACCGCAAGGTCGGCGACAACATGAGCCGGATGGTCGGGGCGATGCGGTCCATGTTGGAGGAGGCGGACGCGGTCGTCGTCTGCGGCGGGCTCGGGCCGACCCAGGACGACGTGACCCGCGACGCGATCGCCGAGGTCATGGGCGTCGAGCTGGAGCGGCGGGAGGAGCTCGTCGAGCACATCGCGTCGCTCTTCGGCACCCGCGGCCGGGACATGCCGGCCAACAACCTGCGCCAGGCCGACGTGCCGATCGGCGCCGAGCCGATCCCGAACCCGATCGGCACCGCGCCCGGGGTGAAGGCCGAGATCGGCGGCAAGGTGATCTACGCGGTGCCCGGCGTGCCCTACGAGATGCAGCTGATGGTGAAGGAGCATGTGCTCCCGGACCTGCTCGCGCGCTCGGGGGAGGCGGCGGTCATCGTGAGCCGGTCGCTGAAGACGTGGGGCCAATCGGAGTCCGGGCTGGCCGAGCAGATCGCGGCCCGGGTCGACACGCAGCAGAACCCGACGATCGCGTTCCTGGCCCGCGGCATCGAGGGGATCGTGGTGCGCCTGACCGCGAAGGCCGCGACGACCGACGCCGCGTGGGCGCTCATCGAACCCGAAGAGGCGAAGCTGCGCGAGATCCTCGGCGACCTCGTGTTCGCGGTCGACGACGAGACGATGGAACACGCCGTCTTGACCCGCCTCGAGGCGCGGGGGTGGACGCTCGGGGTCGCGGAGTCGCTCACCGGTGGGCTGATCGGGGCGCGGATCGCGAACGTCCCGGGTGCGTCACGCACGTTCCAGGGTTCGATCGCGTCGTACGCCACCGACGTCAAGCGCTCCGTGCTCGGCGTCACCGCGGAAACGGTGATCGGTCAGGAGTGCGCGGAGCAGATGGCCGTGGGCGCGCAGCGGGTGCTCGGCGCGGATGTCGGCATCGCCGCGACCGGGGTGGCCGGCCCGGACGAGCAGGACGGCCAGCCCGTCGGCACCGTCTGGTTCGCCCTCGCCCTGCCCGGGCTGCCGGTGGAGGCGGTCTCGACCCGGCTGCCGGGCGATCGGGAGCGGATCCGCCAGTTCTCCACCATCTCGTTGCTCAACCTCCTGCGGATGCGGCTCGACAACCTCCCATGAGCGAGGGGTCATGACCACCCCGCTGCGGCGTGGATTTCTCGCCATCGTTCCGCCGCCCGAGGTGCTCGACGCGATCGACGTCGCTGCTCGAGCGACCGAAGTCCTCGTTGTTCGCGTGGACCCGGCGCGAGCAGTGGCACATCACCCTGCAGTTCTACGGGCGCGTCGAGTGATCCCGACGGCGCTGAGCGAGGGGATCCGGGCCGCGGCGGCCGCATCGGCGCCGGCCCGGCTCACGTTGCGCGGTGGTGGGGCGTTCCCGTCGCCGAAGAAGGCGCAGGTCTTCTGGCTCGGCGTCGAAGGGACCGACGCGCTGCTCGACCTCCACGCCACCGTCGCCGCCGCCACCCGCGACTTCATCGACCGTCGCGACCGCATCCCCCTGAAGCCCCACCTGACCATCGCCCGACTCAAGCGCTCGACCGACCTGACCGTCGACGTCGAAGCCCTCGAAGGCGCCCTCATCGGCGCCCCCTGGACCCTGACCGAGCTCGCCCTCCTCGAGAGCACCACCAAGTCCCAGCGGCGCCGTCTACACCGAACAGGCCCGCTTCCCCCTCGGCACCTGAGGCTCGCGCTCCGACCGCTCCTCCTTGCCGCTCACGGCCGCGCCCGAAGGTACGTCCTTTCGCTCAGACACACCGGCTGGGGGGCGCCGGCGAACTCGCGCTTTGGACGCACCTCCGTTCACGGCCATCGCTCCTGGGGGCGCGGCTCGCCCCACTCGCGCGTGGAAGTTCGGTGCGTCGTCACGCGGCGTGTTGTCAGGCGGCGTGGGGTCTTGCTTGTGGTGGTGGGTCGAGTCTTCGTTTTCCGGTTTCGGGATCGGGTGGGCCGAGGATCCAGCCCTTCGTCTTTCGGGTGTGGTGGATCGAGCAGAGCCAGGTGAGGTTCCAACGGGCGGTGGGCCCGTCTCGGCGTAGTCGACCTCGCAGTGGTCGAGCTCGAGGTACTCGCGGCCGGTGCAGCCTTCGATCGAGCACTCGCGGCCGGAGACGATCATGGCGGTGCGCAGCTCGGCGGGGATGTGGCGACCGAAGTGCGCGACCGTCGTGATGTCCTTGCCCTTCTTCACGATCGCGGTGACGAACGCGGTGCCGAGCAGCTCGCGGACCCACTCGACGCTCACCGGTCCGACGCCGGGGATCTCGCACGTCTCACCATCCAGCGCGTGGCCGCGGACCAGCGCCTCATGGTCGACCAGTACGTGCGCCGACCAGCCGCCGCCCTTCGACGTGTTGCCGTGTCCGGGTCGCCGACGATCGCGTCGGCGAACGCGTCCGCCGCGTAGCGATCCTGGGATTCGTGGACGCCGGACTTTCGGGCGGCGCGGAACTGCTTGCGGGTCCCGTGGTCGATGACCGCTTCGATCGCGCCACCGACCTCCGGGGTGACCTTGAAGTGGCCTTCGACCATCCCGTCGGGAGTCGGCCACATCCGAAACGACCGGGCTGCGTGCTGGCGCTTCGCCCGCTCGGCCTGATCCTCTCGATGAGCCCGCACCGCGATGCACCGGTCGCGCAACGGCACGTACCCCTGCGCGGCTGCCGCGAGCAGCTGGTTCTCGACCGCTGGGTCATCGGCCGCGGTCTGCGACGATCAGATCCGCCGCCCGAGCCGACAGGACGCCCGCCCGCACCGCCGCTTCCGTCTCCGGCAGCGACACAAGCTTGCCGGCCACGTCGATTGCCCGTTTCGCCTCACCGGCGCTCACCCCGGTCACCCGCGAGCACAGCTCCGCGGCGTTGCGGTCGTTCTGGTAGGTGTACGCGGCGGTGTCCTCCACGCGCTTCGCGGCTTTGCCCAACACGCCGTCAGCCAAACGCCGGATCCAGCCGATCTCCTCGACCACGGCGATCGCGTCGTCGCCACTGCACGCGCTCGGATCGAAGCCGGCGGCCGCCGCTTCGAGAGCTCGTCCGTGCGTTGAGAAGATCATCCATGATCACCCCCGCATCGTAAGACGAGGGTGGGACAGCTACCTCGGGTCGACCGGCCAAGGCGCTCGCCCGGCGCAGCGGCGCGCGACCCACCTCGATGAGGTGCTCCGCGTCGACGAGGAATGCGATCGAGAAGCCGTTCAGCTGCGGGAGTGCGTGGTGCGGGCGAGGGGGCTGCTCGCCACCATCTCCTTGAACGCGGCGAGCGCGGGCTTCGGGGACCGGTTGGAGCGCACGAGCCCGAAGCTGTCCTCGAGGGTGTTGCTCCGGCCCCCGTCCCGGGCCGTGTACCAGAGGAGCGGACCGGTGAACGACCAGCTGTTCCAGGTGCCGTAGTACTGGTCGAGCCACGCGGCCTGGTCGTTCTCGCTCACCGAGTGCGCGCCGCGGGTCGGCGCGCCGACCTCGGTGCCCCAGATCTTCTTCGCGCCGTCGCCGTACTTCTCCATGATCTCGTGGAGCTGCTCGGTCTGGAGGAAGGCGTTGGTGTCGCTGGACGCGGTCGGCGGCGAGGGGAACTGGTACGGGTGGTGCGCCACGGCGTCGAGGTACGGGCCGCCGCCGAGCTCGTAGACCGCGCTGGAGGAACGTGAGCGGAGCGATCTCCCCGTCCTCGTCGGGCGCGGGCGAGAGACCGCCGGAGATCACGGTCAGCTTCGGGTCGACGGAGTACGAGCGCGAGCGAGGCGCGGCGCAGCAGATCCACGTACGCGGCCGCGTCCGGTCGCGGTCCCCAGAACTGGACGTGGTTCGGCTCGTTCCAGATCTCCCAGTGGTGCACGCCGAGCGGCGCGTAGCGCTGGGCCGCGACGCGCACGAAGTTCGCGTACGGCTGCGGGTCGTCCGGCGCGCACTCGAACTGATGACAGCCGGGAGCCGAGTCCCAGGACGGCGCGGTGGTGACGACCGCGACGATCGACATGCCGCGCGCCCGTGCGCCGAGCACGACGCCGGTCCGCGCTCACCCAGTCGTAGACGCCGGGGCTCCGTTCGATGTGACCCCACCCGAGGCTCACCCGCAGCCACCGCGCACCGGTGGAGGCCATGAGATCGAGGTCCGCTTCGACATCCGCCGGCGACTCGCGCCGGACGAGCTCGTAGCCGTGCGCGAAGCCGGCCCGCGCGCCCGGTGACGGTGAACGGGCGCGGTGGCGGCGCGGGCGGGACCGCCAGGGGAGGCGGCGGTGGTGGTCGTCGTGCTGGTCGGGGAGGTGCTGGTGGTCGTGCGGGACCGCCGATCGGGCGCGGCGCGCTCGTCACCGGAGCAGGCAGTGAGCACCGCGGCGATCAGGGAGAGCAGGACGAGCAGGACCAGCGGTCGACGGGTGCCCAAGGTGCGCACAGTGTGGTCGAGCCCTCCGGCCGGTTCGGCGCGGCTCCCGGCTCGCCTCCGCCTCCTCCTGCCCTCGCGGGCCGTCGGTTCCGGCCCGGGAATGCTTGCGTCGAACGGGTGTTCGCTCTAGGGTGTCACGACACGCGTGGAACTACACCAGTGTTGATGTCCCACCCCCGCCGTAGGGTCGGCACAACGGCAACTTCCCCCGACCTTGCAGCTATCCAGCCCTTTCATTCAGGAGGATCCACGGTGGACCGTGACAACCGCGACAAGTCGCTCGACATGACGCTCGGCCAGATCGAGAAGCAGTTCGGCAAAGGCGCCATCATGCGGCTGGGCGAACGGGGCAACGTGGGGGTCGAGTCCATCTCGACGGGCGCCCTGGCGCTGGACCTCGCGCTCGGCATCGGCGGCCTCCCGCGGGGTCGCATCGTCGAGATCTTCGGCCCGGAGTCGTCCGGGAAGTCGACGCTCGCGACCCACGTGGTCGCCGAGGCGCAGCGCAACGGCGGCGTGTGCGCGTACATCGACGCCGAGCACGCGATGGACCCGGTGTACGCCGCGGCCATCGGCGTGAACGTGGACGACCTCCTCATCTCCCAGCCCGACACGGGGGAGCAGGCGCTCGAGATCGCCGACATGCTGATCCGCTCGGGCGCGCTCGACGTGCTCGTGATCGACTCGGTCGCCGCACTGGTGCCCCGGGCCGAGATCGAAGGCGAGATGGGTGACAGCCACATGGGCCTGCAAGCCCGGCTCATGAGCCAGGCGTTGCGCAAGCTCACCGGCAACCTGAACAAGAGCCGCACGATCGCGATCTTCATCAACCAGCTCCGGGAGAAGATCGGCGTGATGTTCGGATCACCCGAGACGACCCCGGGTGGCCGGGCGCTGAAGTTCTACTCGTCGGTCCGGCTCGACATCCGCCGCATCGAGGCGATCAAGGACGGCACCGAGGTCATCGGCAACCGGACCCGGGTCAAGGTCGTGAAGAACAAGGTCGTCGGCCCCGTTCCGCCAGGCCGAGTTCGACATCATGTACGGCAAGGGCATCAGCACCGAGGGTTCCCTGCTCGACGTGGGTGTCGACCTCGGGATCGTGAAGAAGTCCGGTGCCTGGTTCACCTACGAAGGTGAGCAGCTCGGTCAGGGCCGGGAGAACTCGAAGCAGTTCCTCACCGAGAACCTCGAGCTGATGGTGGAGATCAGCGAGAAGATCCGCCAGGCCTCGGGCATCGACGACGAGCCCGAAGCTGCGGTGGACCTCACCGAGGAAGACGACGAGGACACGGTCGACGTCGAGAAGTAGGCACCGCGAGCTTCGCCAGACTCACGGGCCGGGTCTTCGGACCCGGCCCGTAGACTGGCGTTCTCATGACCCGCCGATTCTTCGTGTCCACCTACGGGTGCCAGATGAACGAGCACGACTCCCAGCGGATCGCCGGGCTGCTGAGCGATGAGGGCATGGAGCCGGCGGACGGGCTCGAGGATGCCGACGTCGTCGTCCTCAACACCTGCTGCATCCGGGAGAACGCCGACAACAAGCTCTACGGCCACCTGGGCCGGCTCAAGGCGCTCAAGGCCGCCCGGCCGGGGCTCCAGATCGCCGTCGGCGGCTGCCTGGCCCAGAAGGACCGGGACCTGATCGTCGAGCGGGCCGGTCACGTGGACGTCGTCTTCGGCACCCACAACCTCGCCCACGCCCCGGCGCTGCTGGCCGAGGCGGCCCGGCGGGGCGAACCGGTCGTGGAGATCCTCGAGGAGCACGAGGCGTACCCGTCCGCGCTGCCGGCCCGGCGGGAGGTCGACCACCGGGCCTGGGTCACGATCCAGATCGGGTGCGACAACTCGTGCGCGTTCTGCATCGTGCCGAGCGTGCGCGGCGCCGAGGTCAGCCGGCGCATGGGCGACGTGGTCCACGAGGTGCAGGAGCTCGTCGCCGACGGCGTGGTCGAGATCACGCTGCTCGGCCAGAACGTGAACTCCTACGGTCGCGATCTCGGCGCCGGGCAGTGGCGGCCGCAGTTCGCGGATCTCCTGCGCGCGGTCGACGACGTCGACGGGATCCGTCGCGTCCGCTACACGTCGCCGCATCCCAAGGACCAACGGCCGGAGACGATCGCCGCGATGGCCGAGCTCGACTCCGTGTGCGAGCACCTGCACCTGCCGTTGCAGGCGGGCAGTGACCGCACGCTCGCTCGCATGCGCCGCGGCTACACCGCCGAGCGATACCTCTCCCGCCTCGAGGCGGCGCGCGCGGCGATCCCGGACCTCGCGGTGACGACCGACATCATCGTCGGGCTTCCCGGGCGAGACCGACGAGGACTTCGAGCGCACGTTGGAAGTGGTCGATGCCGCGAGCTACGACGCCGCGTACACGTTCGTCTTCTCACCCCGGCCCGGCACCGCCGCGGCGGAGATGGTCGACGAGCTTCGTGCCGCCGGACGTCGTGAAGGAACGCTTCGCCCGGCTCGAGACGCTGGTCAACCGGCACGCCGAGCAGCACCACGCGGCGCGGGTGGGGCGGGTCGAGGAGATCCTGGTCGAGGGGCCGTCGAAGACGAATCCCGGACGTCGTCTCCGGCCGCACCCGCCAGAACAAGCTGGTGCATGTCGCCGCTCCGACGCGGTGATTCGCTCGCCCCCGGGACGTTCGCCGACGTCCGCATCACCGCCGCCGCCGACCACTGGCTCCGGGGCGAGCTCCTCGCCGTCACCGCCGCCGCGCCGCCGCGCCGGATCCGCATCCCGGTCACGGCAGGGTAGGGATCTCCGACGGAACTCCATGGGTCCTCCTCGGCCGAGCGTCCCGACCGCGAGCCGCACGGGGCCGAGGGAGTGACGCATCTCGCGCTCGTCGGTCCCACGGCCGCGGGGAAGTCCGCGCTCGGACTCGAAGTGGCGCGTGCGCTGGGCGACGTGGAGATCGTCTCCATCGACTCGATGCAGGTCTACCGGGGCATGGACATCGGCACGGCCAAGCCCTCCGTCGCGGAGCGGGCGAGCGTCGCGCACCATCTGGTCGACGTGGCCGATCCGTGGGAGGACTGGTCCGTCGCCCGCTTCCAAGCCGAGGCGCGCGCCGCGGTCGCGGCGATCGAGGCGCGTGGCCACCGCGCGTTGCTGCTCGGTGGTACCGGCCTCTACGTGCAGGCCGTCGTCGACGACCTCCGCTTCCCGGGCGAGGACCTCGAGCTGCGCGCCGAGATCACCGCGCGTGTCGAGCGTGAACCCGACGGGCCGGCCGACGCGTACCGCGAGCTCGAGCGCATCGACCCCGCCGCGGCGGCCCGGATCGAGCCGACGAACACGCGGCGCATCGTCCGGGCGCTGGAGGTCATCGCAGTCCACCGGGCAGCCGTTCTCGTCCTTCGGTCCCGGGCTCGGTGACTACGGGCCTACGGTGTTTCCCGTGCAGATCGCGGGCGTGTGGATGCCACGGGCGATCCTGCGCGACCGCATCGACCAGCGCTTCGACGCGATGGTGGACGCCGGGTCTCGGTCGACGAGGTCCGGGACCTCGACGCCGACCCCCGCGGCTGGTCTCGCACCGCCCAGCAGGCCATCGGCTACAAGGAGATCCTGGCCTTCCTCCAGGGTCGTGAGCCCGATCTCGCCACCGCCCGGGAGGTCGCGATCCGCCGCACCCGGGCGCTGTCCCGGCGCCAACGCATGTGGTTCCGCCGGGATCCCCGGATCACCTGGTTCGGCGCCACCGAGAATTCATGCGCCGTGCTCCCCGCGCTCCTGGCATGGTGGTGTGCGTGAAGCGCCCGCTCCAGCTCGCCAAGCTCGAAGCCACCGGCAACGACTTCCTCGTCCACCTCACCACGGAGCGGGACGTCCCGTCGATCGCGCCCGCGGACGTGGCGCTGCTCTGCGATCGCCACCGCGGGATCGGTGCCGACGGGCTCATCACGATCGATGCGGGCGCGGACGGCGCCGATTGCACGATGGTGCTGCGCAACGCCGACGGTGGCCGGGCGGAGATGAGTGGCAACGGCGCCCGCACCCTGGCCTGGGCTGCGCACCGCGCCGGGATCGGGGACGGCAAGCGGCTGATCGTCGACACCGACGGCGGCCGGCGTGAGATCGACCTCACGCTCGACCCGACCACGAACGACGGTGGTGCACGCGACCGTCGACATGGGTCCGGTCACCTTCGATCCCGCTCGAGATCCCGCTCGACGCGCCGAGCCCGTTCGATCTCGAAGCCACCTTCCACGGCACGACCTACCGCGGCGACGCGGCCGGCGTCGGCAACCCGCACCTGGTCCTGTTCGTCGACGATCCGGCCACCGCGCGCGTCACCCAGCACGGCCCCCGGCTCGAGCACGACGAGCGCTTCCCGAACCGCACCAACGTGGAGTTCATCGCGCTCACGCCGGGCGAGTCCGACGCGCTCGACCATGCGGGTCTGGGAGCGCGGCGTCGGCGAGACGCTGTCCTGTGGCACCGGCGCGTGCGCCGTCCGCGGCGGTGGCCCATCACCACGGCTTCGTCGGTGACCGGGTCGTCGTGCACGTGCCCGGCGGTGACCTCACGGTCGACCTCGGCGTGACGCTGCGCCTCGGCGGGCCGGTGCGGCACGTGTTCGACGTCAGCCTCGACCTCGACGACGTTGCGCGCATGACCCAACGCCACGAAGGTCGCCAACGCCGGCGGCTCACCGCGACCGAGACGGATCTCGGTGTCGTACGCCAGCGCGCCCTGCTGGTCGGCACCGGCGTGAATGCGTCCGACGTCAGTGAAGCCGAAGAGGACCTGGCCGAGCTGGCCCTGCTCGCCGACACCGCCGGCGCCGATCCCGTCGCGACCGAGCTCCAACGCCGCGACCGTCCGGATCCCGCGACCTACGTCGGCAAGGGCAAGGCGGCCGAGCTCGCCGAGATGGCCGAGTCGCTCGACATCGACGTCGTCATCTTCGACGACGAGCTCTCGCCGGCCCAGCAACGCAACCTGGAGAAGCTGTTCCAGCGCGACGTCGTGGACCGCGTCGCGCTGATCCTCGACATCTTCGCCCAGCACGCGGGGAGCCAGGAAGGCATGGTGCAGGTCGAGCTCGCGCAGCTGCGCTACCGCCTGCCCCGCCTGCGCGGTCGCGGCATCGAGCTGTCGCAACAGGGGAGTGGCATCGGCACCCGCGGTCCCGGTGAGACGCAGCTCGAAGTCGACCGCCGGCGCATCCAACGGCGGATCACCAAGCTGGAGCGGGACCTCGTGCAGCTCGGTCGGACGCGGGCGACGCAACGCAAGGCGCGTCGCCGCCGGGCGCTCTCGAACGTCGCGCTCGTCGGATACACGAACGCCGGGCAAGTCGACGCTGCTGAACCGCCTGACCCACGCCGAGGTGCTGGTGGAGGACCGGCTCTTCTCCACGCTCGACCCGAGCACCCGTCGCCTGCGGCTCCCCGGTGGTGAGATCGTGCTCCTCTCGGACACGGTCGGCTTCGTCCGGCGCCTGCCGCACCAGCTGGTCGAGTCGTTCCAGTCGACGCTGGAGGAGGTCGGCAGCGCCGATCTGCTGGTCCACCTCGTCGATGCCGGCGTGGCCGAACCGGAGACGCGGATCCGTGCGGTGCGCGCCGTGCTGGACGAGATCGGCGCCGGTCGGGTGCCGGAGCAGATCGTGTTCACCAAGTCGGACACCGTGACGAGCGAGACGCTCGACCAGCTGCTCGCATCACATCCGGGATCGATCGGCGTATCGGGGCGCACCGGCGCCGGAGTGGAGGATCTGCCCGCGGTCATCGGCGATCGCCTGCGCGCGATGGAGCGGGTGCTCGAGCTGCGGGTGCCGTACGACCGGGGCGATGTGCTCGCGGCGCTGCACCGCGACGGCGAGGTCCTCGTCGAGGTCTACGAGGAAGGCGGCACCCGGGTCCGGGCTCGCCTGCCGCAGAACGTGACCGGGCAGTACGTCGACTTCGTCGCCGCCCACCCCGGATAGTCTCGCCAGGCATGAGCGAAGCGGGAGCACCGGCGCGCGAGCGGGATCGATGACCGCGACCCCCGGCGGTTTCGTCCCCCCGCCGTACCCGCACGACCGCCTCGATGCGTTGCGTCGCCTCGCCGACGCGGTGCCGGGCGGCGTCGTCGACACGTCGATCGGCAATCCGGTGGATCCCGATCCCGGAGATCGCGCTCGCACGCGCTGACCCGGGCGGCGCCGGCGAGCACGTCGTACCCGCCGTCGATCGGCACGCTCGAGCTGCGCGAAGCGGCGGTCGGGCTGGATCGAGCGGCGCTTCGGTCTCCACCTCGACGCCCGAGCACGAGCTGATCGCGACGGTCGGGACCAAGGAGCTCGTCGCGTCACTCCCGCACTTCCTGCACCTGCGCGATCCGTCGCGCGACACCGTCCTCTACCCGGCGATCTCCTACCCGACCTACGAGATGGGGGCGCAGCTCGCCGGGCTGCGGGCGGTGCCGGTGCCGCTGGACGACGAGTGGCAGCTCGATCTCAGCCGGGTGAGCGCCGCCGACGCCGAGCGGGCGCTGCTGCTGTGGACGAACGACCCCGGCAACCCCACGGCGGCGGTCGCCGGCGGCGCCCGGGTCGACGCCCAGGTCGCGTGGGCGCGCGAGCGCGGGATCATCGTCGCCGCCGACGAGTGCTACGCCGAGTTCACCGGCGAGCCGACCCCGCCGAGCACCGCGCTGCAGAGCGGGCTCGACGGCGTGCTGGCCTGCCACTCGCTCTCGAAGCGCTCGAACATGGCGGGCCTCCGCATCGGGTTCGTGGCCGGCGACCCCGAGCTCATCGACTACCTCGGCGCGGTGCGCAAGCACGCCGGACTCATCGTCCCGACCCCGGTCCAGGCGGCGGGCGCGGCGTCGCTCGCCGACGACGAGCACGTCTTCGAGCAGCGGGACCGCTACGAGCAGCGCCGCAAGCTCATGCTCGACGGGCTGAGCGCGCAGGGCCTCGTCCACGACGGCGGGCCCGCGCTCTTCTACCTCTGGCTCCGCGCCGCGGAGTCGACCGACGACGGCTGGGAGGTCGCGGCGCGCCTGGCCGAAGCCGGCACGCTCGTCGCGCCCGGGAGCCTCTACGGACCCGCGGGGGCCGACCACGTCCGCCTCGCGCTGACCCAGCCGACCGACCGGCTCGAGCTGGTCCTCGAGCGACTCGCCGAATCGTCCCGCCGGGCCTGAGCCCGCGCCCGTCCGGAGGAACCCGTCTCGTGTCTGACCTCGAAGACCTCGAAGCCAAGATCAACCAGCTCTGGGAGCACCGCGACGATCTCAGCTCGGTGATGCCCGAGGTCGAAGCCGCGGCGCACGTGCGTTCCGCCATCGATCTGCTCGACTCGGGCCAGGCTCGGGTCGCCGAAGTGGTCGGCGACGAGATCGTCGTCCACGAGTGGCTGAAGCAGGCGATCCTGCTGCTGTTCCGGCTCACGCACATGAACGTGATGGAGCTCGGGCCGTTCGAGTTCCGGGACAAGATCCCGCTGAAGCGCAACTACGAGCACGCCGGCGTGCGGGTCGTGCCGGGCGCGCAGGCGCGGTGGGGATCGTTCCTCGCCTCCGGGGTCGTGATGATGCCGAGCTACGTGAACATCGGTGCGTACGTCGGCGAGGACACGATGGTCGACACGTGGGCGACCGTCGGCTCGTGCGCGCAGATCGGCGCGCGCGTCCACCTCTCCGGCGGTGTCGGGATCGGGGGAGTGCTCGAACCGCCGAACGCGGTGCCGATCGTCATCGGTGACGACACGATGATCGGGTCGCGCTGCATCGTCGCCGCGGGCGCCCGGGTCGGCAACGGCGTGGTGCTCGGCGCCGGGTGCGTGCTCACCGGCACGATCCCGGTCATCGACGCCGAGACCGGTGAGGAGCTCAGCCGCGGTGCGGTGCCGGACTGGTGCGTCGCGGTGGCGGCGACCCGACCCCGCACGCTTCCCGGGCGGTGAGTTCGGGTTGGCCTGCGTCCTGGTGGTGAAGCGCCTCACCGAGGGCGAGCGCCACGACAAGTCCAAGCTCAACGAGATCCTGCGCGAGCGCGGCGTCAGCACGTGACGGCGGTGATCGCCCGATGAGCGGGATCGATCTGCTCGATCTCACCGAAGAGCTGTGCGCGATCCCGTCGGTGAGTCACGACGAGACGCAGCTCGCCGACATGGTCGAGCGCCGGCTCCGCCACCGGGCGCCCAAGCTCTCCGTCGAGCGGTTCGGGGACAACGTGGTCGGCGCAGACCAACCTCGGACGGGACCAGCGGATCGTCCTGGCCGGCCACCTCGACACCGTGCCGGCCAACGGCAACGCGACGCCGCACCGCGAAGCGGACACGCTCCACGGGCTCGGCGCGGCGGACATGAAGGGCGGCATCGCGGTGCTGCTCACGCTGGCCGAAGCGATCTCGGGCCAGCGGCGACGCGGCGCGCTTCGACACCACGCTCGTGTTCTACGAGGCCGAAGAGGTCGCCGAGGAGTTCAACGGGCTGCGCACCCTCTTCATCGAGCGACCGGAATGGGTGGTCGGCGACCTCGCCGTGCTGCTCGAGCCGACCGACGGGTGGGTCGAGGCGGGCTGTCAGGGCACGCTCCATCTCCGGGCCGGCTTCCGCGGCGCCCGGGCCCACTCGGCCCGGCCGTGGATGGGGGAGAACGCGATCCACCGGGCTGCCGACGTGCTTGCCCGGCTCGCCGCCCACGCGGCCGACACGGTCGACGTCGATGGTCTGCCCTACCGGGAGTCGCTGCAGGTGGTGCGCATCGAAGGCGGGATCGCGAACAACGTGGTGCCCGATCACGCGCACCCTCGTGGTCAACCGGCGCTTCGCCCCGGCCTACTCGATCGAGGAGGCCCGGGCCCAGGTCGAGGCGCTGCTCGTGGGCGCGGACGAGATCGACCTGCTCAACGCCTCACCGGCCGCCCCGCCGAACCTGTGGGATCCGCTCGTCGCCGAGCTGATCGGCACGTTCGACCTCGGGGTGCGGCCCAAGCTCGGGTGGACCGACGTGGCCCGCTTCGCGGCCCACGGGATCCCGGCGCTCAACTTCGGGCCCGGCGATCCCGAGATCGCGCACACCCAGGACGAGCTCGTGACCCGGGAGTCGCTCGACGGTTGCTACGCCGTGCTCGGTCGGTTCCTCGGCGTCGCGTAGTCACGAGCGGCGGCCGCGCTCGGCGATGACGAGGTCTCCGCTACAGGCGCCGCAGGACGGTGACGACCTTGCCGAAGATCGTGATCTCGGACGGGTCGAACACCATGTCCTCCAGCACCTCGTTCGCGGGCCGCAGGATGATCTTGCCCCGCTTGCGCAGGAACGTCTTGACCGTCGCTTCCTCGCCCGGGATGCCGGCGACGACGATGTCGCCGTTGTCCGCGCTGTCCTGCTGGCGCACGACCACGTAGTCCCGGTCGAAGATCCCGGCGTCGATCATGGAGTCGCCGCGGACCCGGAGCATGAAGAGGTGGCCGTCGCCGGTGAAGTCCTCGGGGAGGGGGAAGGTCTCCTCGATGTTCTCGGCCGCGAGCACGCCGGTGCCGGCGGCCACGTCACCGATGAGCGGAACGTGCTTGACCGGGCGGCGGTCCACGATCGCCCCGGAGTCCGGCTCGAAGCAGATCTCGATCGCCCGGGGCTTCGTGGGGTCCCGCTTCAGGTAGCCCTTGTCCTGCAGCGCACCGAGGTGCGCATGGACGGTGGAGCTCGACGACAGGCCGACGGCCTCGCCGATCTCGCGGACGCTGGGCGGGTAGCCACGGCGGCGGACCTCGACGTCGATGAACTCGAGAACCTGCTGCTGGCGGGGGGTGAGCGGCGCTGCTTCGGTCATGAATTCGACGCTAACACGAGCACGCGTTCGTGGCAAACACCTGTTCGAAGAAATCCTTGACTCCGAACGGGCGTTCGTGCTTGGGTATCAGTCCGCCGAACGGACGTTCGCCACCCGGCGGACCGTCCCCGATGACCGGCCCCGACCGGACCCCGGGGTAGCTGTCCCACCCCCGTGGTTCGATCAGCACCTCGACCGCACGCCCCCCGCGACGAGCTCCCCACCCACGAGCTCCCCACACGACGAGCTCCCCGAAGATCGGAGGAATCGAGATGGCCGCAGTCATGACCACCCCGAGTCCGGTAGACGAGTGCTCGGCTGGTGCAGCTCTCCCAGCCGAACCACCTCACGCTGGTGCCGATGCCCACGGCGGGTCTCGGGCGTCCGCCGCGGGTCTCGGCCGCCACGTACTGGCGCCGGCGTCTCGCCGTCGCGCTGGGCGCGGTGATCGTGGTCTTGATTGCGGGACAGGCGGGCGCGGCGCTCAGGAGCACACCCCTCGAGGCTCCTGGGCGCCCCCCGTCGGTTTCGCGCACGGTGGTGCGGTCCGGAGACTCGCTCTGGACCGTCGCCGGTCGGGTCGCGCCGAACCGGGACCCCCGCGCGGTGGTGGACGAGCTGGAGGCGGCCCGCCACGGCGCGCCGCTGCTGGCGGGGGAGACCATCGTCTGGCAACGCTGAGCCAGAGACGCCGAGCCGAGACGAGCCGGAGAGGAGGCGGCGCTACCGTGGCGGAGTGCGCTGTCCCTACTGCCGTGAGGCAGACGACAAGGTGGTCGATTCCCGGACGACCGACGACGGCGATGCCATCCGCCGGCGGCGGGAGTGCCTCGGCTGCGGCCGGCGTTTCACCACCTACGAGCGGCTGGATCCGCTGCCGCTCACGGTCGTCAAGCGGTCCGGGGTCAAGGAGCCGTTCGACCGGGCCAAGCTGGCCGGCGGCATGGCTCGGGCGGTGGCCGGGCCGGCCGATTCCCCCCGGAACCGTGGACGAGATCGCGGCGGAGATCGAGGAGCAGCTCCGCGAGCTCGGCGCCGAGGTGCCGAGCGATGCGGTCGGTCTGGCCGTGCTCGAGCAGCTCCAGGCCCTCGACCCGGTCTCGTACCTGCGGTTCGCCTCCGTCTACAAGGACTTCGAGAACGTCGCCGACTTCGAGCGGGAGGTCGTCATGTTGCAGAAGACGACCGATCCCAAGCCACCGTCGCGCGCCCATTCCTGACGTTTCGCGGCGTCCTCGCACCGGAGCCGCACCGGGTCGTCCGGACGTCTGTGCAGGTCAGGAGGGAACTGCATTTCACCGTTGACAAGGGTGGAACTCCAGTGTTGTAATTACCCCCCATCTCGCGCCGCCGGGACGCTCAACCACTACATCTTGTGGTTCGAGCGCAGTGCGTGGCCAGGATGGGTATGGCTTCGGCCGGGGCACGAGCGTGGTGCCCGAGACACCTCGCACCGGAGCCCACGGACCACGCCACCACCACTCACCACGACCGCAGCACGAGACGCGCCGCCTCCGGGCGGAGAAGGGGAGCAGGCCCATGGCCATGGCGCCGGAGCAAGTTGGCATCGGGATCCGTCGGTACTTCACGCAGCCGGACACCCACCCGTACGAGACGGTGGAGTGGGAGCAGCGCGAAGCCCGCATCCAGAACTGGAAGGACGGTACGGACGCCTTCTTCCAGCCCGACGTCGAGTTTCCGGTTCCGTGGTCGCAGAACGCCACGAACATCGTCGCCCAGAAGTACTTCCGGGGCACCCTCGGCACGGCCGAGCGGGAGCAGTCGCTGCGCCAGGTGATCGACCGCGTCGCGGACACGATCACGAGCTGGGGCACGCGGGACGGCTACTTCGTCGACGACGAGGAGGCCGCCGCGTTCAACGCCGAGCTGAAGCTGATCCTCGTCACCCAGCGCGCCGCGTTCAACTCGCCGGTCTGGTTCAACATCGGGGTGAAGAACACGCCCCAGCAGGCCTCGGCGTGCTTCATCCTCGCGGTCGAGGACACCATGAGCGGGATCCTCGACTGGTACCGCGAAGAGGGGACGATCTTCAAGGGCGGCTCCGGCTCCGGCATCAACCTGAGCAACATCCGCTCGAGCTCCGAGGGCCTGAAGGGCGGCGGCACCGCGAGCGGTCCGGTCAGCTTCATGCGCGGCGCCGACGCGTCCGCCGGCACGATCAAGTCGGGCGGCAAGACCCGCCGCGCCGCCAAGATGGTCATCCTCAACGCGGATCACCCGGACATCGAAGACTTCATCTGGTGCAAGGCGACCGAGGAGCACAAGGCCCGGGCGCTGCGTGACGCCGGCTTCGACATGGACCTGGACGGCAAGGACAGCCACTCGATCCAGTACCAGAACGCCAACAACTCGGTGCGGGTCACCGACGACTTCATGCGCGCGGTGGTGGACGACAAGGACTGGGCGCTCAAGTCCGTCACGACCGGCGACACGATCAAGACGCTGCGGGCGCGTGACCTCATGCGCCAGATCTCCGAGGCCACCTGGCAGTGCGCCGACCCCGGGATGCAGTTCGACACCACGATCAACCGGTGGCACACCGCCCCGAACACGGGCCGGATCAACGCGTCGAACCCGTGCAGCGAGTACATGCACCTGGACAACTCGGCCTGCAACCTCGCGAGCATCAACCTGCTCAAGTACATCGACGAGGGCGGCAGCTTCGACGTCGAGGCCTACCGGCACACCGTCGAGGTCATGTTCACCGCGCAGGAGATCCTGGTCGGCAACGCGGACTACCCGACGGAGAAGATCGCCGAGACGAGCCGCCAGTTCCGCCAGCTCGGCCTGGGCTACGCGAACCTCGGCGCGCTGCTGATGTCGCAGGGTCTCCCGTACGACTCGCCGTCGGGTCGCGCCTGGGCCGCGTCGCTCACCGCGCTGATGACCGGCCACGCGTACGCCACGAGCGCCCGCACCGCGGGTCGCATGGGCCCGTTCGCCGGGTACGCGGACAACGAAGAGCCGATGCTCAACGTGCTGCGCATGCACCGGGCCGAAGCGGCCAAGATCGACGAGGAGCTGGTGCCGCCGGAGCTGCTCTCCGCCGCGCAGCGGTCCTGGGACGACGCGGTCGAGCTCGGTGAGCGCTACGGCGTGCGCAACTCGCAGGCCACGGTGCTCGCACCCGACGGGCACGATCGGCCTGATGATGGACTGCGACACCACCGGCATCGAGCCGGACCTCGCGCTCACCAAGGCGAAGAAGCTCGTCGGTGGCGGCACCATGCTGATCGTCAACCAGACGATCCCGCGTGCGCTGCGGAACCTCGACTACTCGGACGAGCAGGTCGAGGCGATCGTCGACTTCATCAACGAGCACAAGACCGTCATCGGGGCGCCGGGCTTCAACCCGGAGCACCTGCCGGTGTTCGCCTGCTCGATGGGCGACAACCCGATCCACTACATGGGTCACGTCACGATGATGGGTGCGGTCCAGCCGTTCCTCTCCGGGGCGATCTCCAAGACGGTGAACCTGCCCGAGGAGGCGACCGTCGAAGAGCTCGAGCAGCTCCACATCGAGTCGTGGCGCCTCGGCCTGAAGTCGGTCGCGGTCTACCGCGACAACTGCAAGGTCGGTCAGCCGCTCAGCACCCAGAAGAAGGCGGGCGCGTCCACGCCCCAGCCCGAGCACGGTGGCGAGATCGTCGAGTCGACGCCGGAGCGGATCGTCGAGCGGGTGGTCGAGCACCTCATCGTCCAGGAGCCGGTGCGCCAGAAGCTGCCCCGGGTCCGCGCGTCGAAGACGTTCTCGTTCCGGGTCGCGGACTGCCACGGCTACGTGACGGTCGGCGAGTTCGAGGACGGTCGGCCCGGTGAGCTGTTCCTCCGGGTGGCCAAGCAGGGCTCCACGCTCGCCGGGATCATGGATGCGTTCGCGATCTCGGTGAGCCACGGCCTGCAGTACGGCGTGCCGATCGAGGCGTTCTGCGAGATGTTCACGAACATGCGCTTCGAGCCCGCCGGCATGACGGACGACCCGGACATCCGGTTCGCGTCGAGCCTCGTCGACTACATCTTCCGCCGCCTGGCGGTCGAGTACATCGCCGAGGACAAGCGCCGCGACATGGGCATCCTCACCGTGGGGGAGCGGCTCCAGCCGACCCTGCCCGGAGTGGAGGAAGCGGCCGCGGCGGCGGAGCCCGTCATGGAGCTCCTCCCGCCCGAGGACCGCGCGCCCGGCGGACGACCGGTTCGACATCGCCCCGGACACGCCGCCGCCCGCCGGCCACGATGCAGCAGTCCCGCGAGCGCGAGACCGTGCTCTGCTACGTCTGCGGCGACATCATGCAGCGCGCCGGCACCTGCCACGCCTGCCCGTCCTGCGGCGCGACGAGCGGCTGCTCGTAATGTGAGCCGGTCACGTGCTGCTCGACGTCACCGTCACACGTTTCACGACGGGTCACTGCGGACGGCGGACACCTCGAGGGATCTGCCGATGGTCTTCGAAGCCGCGGGGCCGGCGTTGCGGATCGACGAGCTCGGCTCGGCTCGCACCGTGGTCGAGCTGTGGTGCATCGAGGCTCCACGACAACGGGTGGTTGGCGACGGCCAGCGCCGCGGACGGCGTCGCGAGGCACTGCACCCGCGCGCCGGCACCACGCCAGCTCGGGGCGCACTGCGGGAACGCGGCGGTCGGCGACCGGCCGTGGCTCCACTGCAGCAGCCACACTCGCCCGGAGGGGCCGACGCCACCGATGAGGATTCCTTGCGCGCCGGGCACTCCGGTGATGCGTGACCGAACGCGACGGTTGATCGCCCCGCACGCCGAGGGTCCAGGCGAGCTCATGGAGCCGGCCGCTCGGGTAAGCTGGCGACGACGTCACCAGGGCGGGCGACCTTCTGCACGTGACGGAGCAGCTGGTCCGGGGCAGATGGTCGCTGCAGCCGGTGCAGGGTCGCGGGCAGCATCACGCACGCGAGAGCGACGACGAGCGCGATGCCCGAGGATGCGGCGGCGCCGCGCGAGCCCGGCGGCGAGGTATCCGAGTGCGAGCAGCGGTCCCCACGCGGCGAACGTGAACGTGCGATCGATCAGGACCGGAAGCTGCAGGCCGACCACGGCGGCGATGAGGAACGGGACGAGGACGCAGCAGAGCCAGACCCGGGCGAGCTGGCGATCGGATCGTCCGAGGAGCCAAGCGCCGGCGGCGACACCGAGCAGGACCGCGAGATGGAGCTGCGGCGCTGACGTGACGAGGCTGCCGGCCGTGTGCACCAGCCGCTCAACGTCGTCCGCGGGATCCAGTCGGAGTGACCGCCGCGGCTCTGCACGAGGAACGAGGGTCCCCAGACGGCGGCCCAACCGACGAAGCCCGCGGCGAGCGCGCCGCGCCACCACCAGGCCGCGCGATCGGTGCGGAGACCGGCGAGGGCGAGCAACCCGGCGCCGAGGAGGAACATCTCCACGTGGATGAGCAGACCGACGAAGGTGAGCAGCCCGATGGTGACCGCGTGCCACGTGCGGGGTCGGCGGAGCCAGCTGTCGGCGAGCACGGCCGCGGCGACACCGATCAGCTCGAAGTCGGCGTACATCCGGGCCTCGCGACCGTGCTGGATCTGGAATGCGCTGACGGCGAGCAATCCCGTGGCGATGATCCCGGCCCACCCCCGGCGCCGCATCCACCACGCGAACAGCGCGACCGCGGCCACCGAGCAGGCGACCGAGGGCAAGCGGAGGAGGAGCTCGCTGGCGCCGGCTCGGGCGAGTGGCGCCCGGAGCAGGTAGTCGAGTGGAGGGTGTGAGTCGCGGACGCGGAGATAGGTGAGCAAGCGTGCCGAGCGGCATCCTTCCCGCCATCGCGGTGAACGACTCGTCGAATCCCAGGCGGTCGTGGCCCAGGTGCCAGAGCCGCAGCACCGCGGCCATGCCCACGATCGCCGGGAGAAGCCGCGACGCCAAGCGATCGACGGCCGGCCCGCGCGTTGGTCTGGACGCCTTCGGGATCGGTTCCCGGGCCGCGGCGTGGGATCTGCGGTGGGGCGCACGTCGGGGCCGAGAAGCTCTACCGCCTCGCACCTCGACCCGTTCCACGCCTTCGCGCGCTGCCGCGCCGACCAGCATCGATCACCTACCCAGCCCGGCTCATGCCGAGCCGTGCTCTCGCAAGCTCACGACGGTACGGGTGCCCGCGGCTGAAGGGCCGCTGAACCGGGATGGTTCAGCCGACATTCAGCAGGTCGTCACTATCGTCGGGCCGTGCCCGCCGTCAGAACGCTTCGTCTCGTCGCGGCTCGCGGTGCGGCGCCGGGCTCGGCCTCGCCGCCTGCGGTGGCGGGGGCGGCACGCCGGTGGCCGACCAGCTCGACGCTCCGCGGCAGTGCCCTCGTCGTCGACGTCGCCGACGACGCGCCGTCCCGGTCGTGAGCGTCTCGGTGGCGCCGTGGACGTTGCCCCGGGGATCGGCTCGCGCGGTGTTGGTCGCCGACGGTCGCCAGCTGCTCCTGCTCGGCGGGACTCGACGGCAACCGGCAGACGACCGCTGAGGTCCTCCGGATCGACCCGGCCACCGGTGTCGTCACGCGTGCAGGCGCGCTCGGAGCCGCGGTGCACGACGCAGCCGGCGCGTTGGTTGCCGGCATGCCGATGGTCTTCGGTGGCGGCAACAGCACCGAGACCGCGGCGGTGCAGGCCTTCGCTCCGGACGGGAGCTCGCGCGTCGTCGGCCGGCTCCCGATCCCGCGCTCGGACCTCGCGGCGGCGACCATCGGAGCACAGACGTTCCTGGTCGGCGGCTACGACGGTTCGAGCATTCGCGCGCTCCGCGCTCGCGACGACGGACGGCGCGACGCTTCACGGTGCTCGGCGACCTGCCGGTACCGGTGCGGTATCCCGGCCGTCGCGGCGCTCGGCTCCGATGTCTACGTGATCGGAGGCTCCACGGCGAGCGGCGCCGTCCGGACCGTTCAGGTGCTCGATTCGACGACGGGGATCACCCGCACGCTCGGAGATCTTCCGCAGAGTCTGTCCGACGCCGTGGCGGCAACCGTTGGCGGCCGGGTGTACGTGTTCGGGGGCGAGTGGGGCGGTCGGCCGTCCGCACAGGTCTGGCGGCTCGAGGTCGGCTCGGCGTCCGCGCCCGGCGTGTCGCTGACGCCCGTCGCCACGTTGGCGACGCCGGTCGTCGACGCCGCGGTGGCCGTGCTCGGCGATCGTGCGTACCTGGTCGGTGGCGAGAGCCCGGCCATGCTCTCGACCGTCTCGGTCCTGGAAGTTCGATGAGACGCCCCGCCGCGTGGCGATCCGGTGCGGCACTGTTGCTCGGGCTGCTGGCGGGCGTGTCGTGCGGCGGAACGGGATCGAAGTCCGCCGGCACGTCGACGGCGACCAACCGCGAGCCGACGTCATCGACCACGACGAGCGTGCCGCTCCGCCTTGATCCGTTGACCGGCGCGGGCCCCGGGGTGAACGTCTATGCGCACACCGGCGCCGGGATGCTGAGCCCGGCAGTGGCCGGAGTGCCCACTCGGATCTACGTGCCGAACAGCCTCTCGAACACGGTGGACGTGATCGACCCCGCAACGATGCGGGTCATCGACCACTACGCGGTGGGCGCGACTCCGCAACACGTCGTCCCGGCGTATGACCTCAAGACGCTGTACGTGAACAACAACCGCGGGAACTCCCTCACGCCGATCGACCCGATGACCGGAAAGCCCGGTGCCCCGATTCCCGTCGCGGACCCGTACAACCTGTACTTCACGCCCGACGGGACGCGCGCGATCGTCATGGCCGAGCGGAACTCGCGCCTCGACTTCCGGGATCCGAAGACGTTCGCCTTGATCAAGTCGGTTCCGATCGCTCACGCGGGCGTCAACCACGCGGACTTCAGCCCGAACGGGAACGTGATGCTCGCGAGCTGTGAGTTCTCGGGCTGGGTCGTCCGCATCGATCTCGTGACCATGACGGTGACCGGCGAGCTCAACGTCGGCGGCATGCCGGTCGACGTGAAGTCTTCGCCTGACGGCACGGTGATGTACGTCGCGAACCAGGGTCGGGGCGGAGTTTCGGTCGTGGACCCGGTGGCGATGCGCGAGGTCGGATTCATCCCGACCGGCCGCGGCGCGCACGGCTTGTACGTCAGCCGCGACGGCACCCGGCTGTACGTGACGAACCGGCTCGCCGGCTCGATCTCGGTGATCGACTTCGCGACCCGCCGAGTGGTCGCCACGTGGCCGATCGGCGGGACCCCGGACATGGGCGGAGTCTCGGCCGACGGCTCGCAGCTCTGGGTGACCGGCCGGTACAACGACTCGGTCTACGTCGTCGACACCACCTCGGGCCGGCTGATCGCCACGATTCCCGTCGGTCATGGCCCGCACGGTCTGGCCGTCTTCCCCCAGCCGGGCCGGTTCAGCATGGGCCACACCGGCAACTACCGCTGAGCGGTCCGCAACGGCTCTCGATACGCCTGACCTCGTAGGGTTCGCCGTGATTCGCACGGTGAGAGGTTGAGGTCGGACAGCGCGGTCAGCTGCGGGGGACCTCGTACACGCGCCGGACGTGCACCGTGTCGAAGAGGAGGGAACGCCATGATCGATCTCGCGGTGGCCCAGCCGATGTCAGCGGTCGTGGGCGAGCGGTGACCGAGCCCGCCGTGACGAAGCGCCGGATCGACTACGCGGGGAGCGTCCACGACGAGCGCGAGATCGAAGCCGTCGTCGAGGTCCTGCGCGGCGGCCCCCAGGCGTCTGCGCATCGGTCGGTCCGTCCGAGCCTTCGAGCAAGCGGTCGCCGAGCTGTTCGGCAAGCGCCGCGGGATCATGTGCAACTCCGGTTCGTCGGCCCTCTACCTCGCGGTCGAGCTCCTCGGCCTCGCACCGGGCGACGAGGTGATCACCCCGGCCCTCACCTTCTCCACCGACCTCGCACCCCTCGTGCGTGCCGGGCTCGTCCCGGTGTTCGTGGACGTCGAGCCCGACACCTACAACGTCGACGTGGCCGCGATCGAGGAGATGATCGGCTCGCGTACGAAGGCGATTCTCGTGCCCAACCTCATCGGGAACGTCCCCGACTGGGATCGGATCCGGACGATCGCCGACCGGCATGGTTTGCAGGTGATCGAGGACTCCTGCGACGCCTTGGGCTCGACGCTGCGCGGTACGCCGACCGGGACGCGCTCGGACATCTCCGTCACGTCGTTCGCCTTGTCGCACATCATCACGGCCGCGGGAACGGGCGGGATGGTCTGCGTGGATGATCCCGAGCTGGCCGACCGCTGCCTGCTGCTCCGGCGGTGGGGTCGACGGTCCGAGATCCAGATCTACGGATCGACCAAGGGCGTCGACCGACGGTTCTTCTCTTCCATCGACGGAGACCTCGAGTACGACAACCTGTTCATCTTCGACGAGGTGGGCTGGAACTTCGAACCGTCGGAGCTCTCCGCGGCGTTCGGACTGGTGCAGCTGGACAAGCTCCCGGACAACCTCGCCGCTTCGGAAGCGGAACTTCATTCGCCTCTGCGAGCACTTCGGGACCCGCCCGGACGTCTTCGTCCTCCCCCGCACGACTCCCGAAGTCGACACCGCGTGGCACATGTTCCCGGTGCTCATCCGGCCCGAGTCGGGCGTTGGACGCGAGTGCGTTCCAGGCCCACATGGAGGACCACGGGGTCGACACGCGGATGGTGTGGACCGGCAACGCGCGGCGCCAACCCGCGTTTCGCTCGATCGAGTGCCGGGAGCCGCCCGGCGGGTTGCCGAACACCGACCGGGTGATGGAGCAAGGCCTGATCCTGCCGTCGAACCACGCATTGTCCGACGACGACGTCGACTACATCTGGACGACGGCGGCGGCGAACCTGCCATGACCGGCCGCTTCGATGGGCGTCGTGCACTCGTGACCGGGGCGAGCCGGGGCATCGGCGCGGCGGTCGCGTTCCGGCTCGCGGCCGAGGGCGCGTCGGTTGCGCTGGTCGCGCGCACGCTGGATCAGCACGACCATCTCACGGGCAGCCTCGTCGAGACCGTGGAGCGCATCCAGGCCGGCGGGGGCCGCGCGGCACCGGTCGTCGCGGACCTGAACGACGAGCACGACCGGGCGCGACTGATCGCAGAGGCCGAGCAGGCGCTGGACGGGCCGATCGACGTCCTGGTGAACAACGCGGCGGCGGCGATGTACGCGCCGGTGGCTTCGATGCCGCTCAAGCGGCGCCGCATCCTCTTCGAGGTCAATACGCTCGCACCGCTGGACCTCGCGCAGGCGGTCGTGCCCGGGATGCTCGATCGCGGCGAGGGTTGGATCGTCAACGTGACCTCGGCGTCCGCCCGTCCCGGAGCCAGCCCCACCATGGCGCTCTACGGCGCGTCGAAGGCGGCCCTCAACCGCATCACGATCGGGCTCGCCGCGGAGCTCGGCGGCACCGGCATCCGGGTCAACGCGATCGAGCCGCGAGCCGCGGTGATGACGGAGGGCGCCGCCGCGCTGGTCGGCGATTCACTCCGCGAGGATCAAGTCGAGTCGCTCGAGGCGATGATCGAGGCGATCGCCGCGCTCTGTGATTGTCCGCCAGATCTGACGGGGCGCGTCTGCGTGAGCCTCGACCTGATCGCAGAGCTCGGACTGACCGTGCACGAGCTCGACGGCGCGAACCCGGCGACCGACCGACCCGAAACGAGGACTTGATGCTCGTGTCCTCATTCGCAGCCGTGTCGTTCCCGCCGGGAAGGTTGCCTCAGTTGAGGTAACCGTTGGCGCGGAACCACTCCACGGAGCGCTGGATGCACTTTTGGACCGGGGTTTGGGGGAGGCCGAGCTCCTGGATCGCCTTCGAGCAGTCGTAGGTCTCGCCGAGCCGACCGATCTTCAGCTCGGACACGGTCGCCACGGGATGACGATTCGTGAACCTCGAAGCGAGCTCGTAGCCATGCGCGACTGCGAGCGCGGCGAGGTACGGAGCCTTGTACCTTCGGTGGAGCGACCCCGGCGGCTGAGGCGATCATGCGGAAGTACTCGCCCACCGAGAGGTTCTGGTTGCCGAGGAGGTACCGCTCGCCGACCCGACCCTTCGCGGCCGCGAGGAGATGACCCTGGGCGACGTCGTCGACGTCGACGATGTTCACCCACCCGTCGACGTAGACCGGTAGCTTCTTGCTCGCGACCTCGATGATCAGCTGACCTGACGACGTCGGGCGGATGTCGTTCGGACCGACCACGAGCGTGGGGTTCACGACGACCAGTGGCAGCCCCTTGGCTCCGAGCTTGAACGCCTCGACCTCGGCCAGATACTTGGAGATCGAGTAGTGGTCCCCGGTCGCTCCAGTAGTTGAACTGGGCATCCTCGGTCGATGGCGTGGGGCCGTAGGCACCCACCGCGTTGTTGGTGCTGGTGTAGACGACCTTCTCGACCCCGACGTCGAGCGCAGCCCGCAACGTTGCCCTGGTGCCGCCCACGTTCACGTCGTAGAAGCGCTGCCGCTCCTTGGCCCAGTGGGTGAAGTAGGCGGCCGCGTGGAAGAGCGTGTCGCATCCGTCGAGCGCGGCCCGAACCGACGCCGCGTCGCAGATGTCCCCTCTGACGCGTTCGACCTCCAGGCCGTCGATGTTGCGAGTGTCGCTGGTCTCGCGCACGAGGACCTTCACTGCGGCGCCGCCCTCGACCAGTTGACGGGTGATCGCCGACCCGATGAATCCCGTCGCTCCGGTCACCAGCGCCTTCACCGTTCCCGATCTCCCGCACTCGCGTCTCCGTAACCGCCTGTTCGTTCCTGAGCCGTTCGCAATGGAAGCCACCGGGCCGGTTCAAAGTGTCCTGATCCGAACGTAACGCAGTGGAGCTGCCGGCGTACCGCTCAGGTTCCCGGCTGAACCGTCGATACGGGGGATGAGCCAATCGACTGGCGCTGCGTTGAGCTGACCACCCTCCGAGGACGCGACGTCGTCGGGAGAGGTGATGTTGAGATCTCGACGGATCGGTCCGACGACACGGACGATGATCCTGGGCGCGATGGGAATCGCGTCCGGCCTCATCATGGTCGTCACGCTCACGGTGGTCGACCGGGGAACGGACTCGGTGGCCCGGGAGGTCGCCGAGCGTACGGTCCCGGCTCAGCGTGCGTTGCTCCGGACGTACGCGGCCAGCACCACTGGCCAGAGTCTCTTCCTGACTGCGATCGAGAGCCAAGATCCGGTGGCGCGGGCAACGGCGCTGAGCGGCGCGCAACAGGCCGGCCAGGCGCAGAACGCCGCGTGGTCGGTGTACCTCAAACACGCGGTCCACCGCCCGGGCGAGCGCGCGCTGCAGCAGGCGTACACCAGGTCGGCGGCCCGCTCGGTGGAGCTTGCCGCGGTTCTGCTCGGAGCGAGCCCCGCGGATCCCTCGTTCGCGACGAAGCTCGCCGACGAGCGTCGCGAGTCCGCGTTGACTTCGAGCGCGCTCGCCTCCCTCGCAACGACGATCTACGGACCGACCATGAGCCAGAGCTCCACCACGATCGTCTCGGGGATCGAGGACACCCGCTCCGCCGTGTACATCTCGTACGCGATCCTCGCACTCGTGTTCGGGTCGGTCGGACTGTGGCTCATCGCGTGGCTCTCGTCGCGATGACCGGCGCATGGTGGCTGACGCCGAGTTGATGGAGACCGAGGCCGCGCTACGCAAACCTCGAGACCTCACTGCAGCGGGCGCTGGAGATGGAGCAGACCGAGGAGGCGGCGTACGACGTCATCGCGCAGGCGCTGACGATCGTCGATGCCGACGTGCCGTCCGAGATGCTCGATAGCCGACTCGAGCCGGGCGCACTTCCGTCAGGTGCTCAACACCGCGCCGGACGCGGATGCGGGGTGCCGGTGTCGGCATGCCGGGCGACTGTCCGGCGGTGATGAGCGGCCAGACGCGACATTTCCCGAGCAGCTCGGACCTCGACACGTGCCCGTTCCTGCGCGGCCGGGACGACGTCGTGTGGGCAACGTGTGTGCCGGTCGCCATCGCGGGTCGCACCACCGGCGTGCTCCACATGCAACGCGCGGTCGAGCATCCTCCCCCGAAGACCAGCCGCGGCTGGGACCTGATCGGACGAAAGGCCGGCGATCGCCTCGGGATGATTCGCGCGTTCGCTCGCTCCGAGACTCAGGCGCACACGGATCCGCTCACCGGCCTGCTCAACCGGCGCAGTCTCGAGACGCTCACCCGCAGTCTCATCGACGAGGGCGTCCCGTTCGTCGTCGCGTACGGCGATCTCGACCACTTCAAGCTGTTGAACGATGTGCACGGCCACGACACCGGCGACCGGGCCTTGCGGCTCTTCGCCCGGGTGCTGCGCGACAACGTCCGCCCCAACGACATCCCCGCGCGCTACGGCGGGGAGGAGTTTGTGGCGGTCCTCCCGGACTGCTCCCTCGACAACGCGCTCATCGTCGTCGAGCGGGTCCGCAGCCGACTCGAAGCGGCAGTCGCTGATGGCGCCGCGCCGCCCTTCACCGTCAGCTTTGGTCTCGCCACGTCGGAGCCGGGGCTGACGTTCAGCGAAACGGTCGATGCCGCGGACCAAGCGCTCTTGCTCGCGAAGCGAGAGGGCCGCGACCGCGTCGTGATCGCCGGCGCCGAGCGCGCCGATGATGTCATCGTCCCCAGTCCGCCGCCCGAACCCGCGCCGGCCGCATGACCTCCGGACTGGCGTCGCGCCCGGGCGCGGTCGCGGCGAACGCGATCGATCCGTGGGGGATCGCTGAGTCGATTCCGCACCTGGTGTGGACGGCCGCACCCGACGGCTCGACGGAGCACCTCAACCAACGGGCCCGCGAGTACTCGGGCCGACGCTCCGAGCTCCCGGACGGGTGGAGCTGGCTGAGTCTGATCCATCCCGACGACGTCGATCACGCGCGGCGCGCGTGGGCTCGGGCGCTGCTCGCGGAGACCCCGTTCGAAGTGGAATGCCGGATCCGACGGCACGACGGCGTCTATCGCTGGCATTCGCTCCACATCGTGCCGACCCGGGGTCGTGACGGAGATGTCCGGGGGTGGGTCGGCACCGGAACCGACATCGACGAGCGCAAGTGCCTCGAGGATCAGCTGCGGCGATCGGAACGGGAGGCGGCCGAGACCCAGACCCTCCTCGAGACCCTGCTCGCGACCGCGCCGGTCGGGATCGGCTTCGTGGATCGCGACTGCCGGCTCGTGCGGATGAACGCGATGCTCGCGGAGTTCAACGGGGGTTCGGTCGAAGAGCAGCTCGGCCGCACGGTCGCGGAGGTCGTGCCGGAGATCTGGTCGCAGGTCGAGTCGGTGTTTCGACGCGTGCTCGACTCGGGCGAATCCGTCCTCAACATCGACGTCAGCGGCTCCCTCGCCACGAGTCCGGAACACCTCCGTCACGTGTTGGGGAGCTATTACCCCGTGCGACTCGGCGACGAGATCATCGGAGTCGGGATCATCGTGGTCGACATCACCGAGCGCTACGAAGCGGAAGTGGCACGGAGCAACCTCACGCACGCCGCTATCGACGCGATCGCCGCGACCATTGACGCCCGCGACCCCTACACCGCCGGACATCAACGGCGCGTCGCGGACATCTCCTCTGCGATCGGACGCGAGCTCGGTCTCGACGACAACGATCTCGAGGGCATCCGCCTGGCCGCGACGATCCACGACATCGGCAAGATCGGGGTTCCGGCCGAGATCCTCACGCGTCCCAGCACGCTGCGACCCGCGGAATGGGAGCTGCTCAAGACGCACCCCAAGACCGGGTACGACATCGTCGCCGGGATCGACTTTCCCTGGCCCATCGCGGAGATGGTGCTCCAGCACCACGAACGCCTCGACGGCAGTGGGTACCCCAACGGCCTCCACGGCGACGAGATCCTCCTGGGTGCCCAGATCATCGCGGTCGCGGACACCATCGAGGCAATGGCCAACGACCGTCCGTACCGGTCCGCGCCGGGGCTTGCCCTCGCGCTCGCCGAGATCCGAGACGGACGAGGGACCCGCTACGCCCCGGCCGTCGTCGACGCGTGCCTCCAGCTGAGTGCAGAAGGCCGACTCCCGCTCGACGAACCGGAACACCCGAAACGGCGGTCGACTGACTGACCCGGCCCGAGCTCGGCGGACCGCGCCGAGCGAGCCGTGTGCCCGCGGCGCTGCGTTGCCGCCGGACCAGAATGGCGACATGTCCGTGACGGTACCGACCGGCTTGCGCCACGCCGTCGTCGAGGAGGAGGACGGGCAGGCGTGGCTCGACTCCATCCCCGCGCTGGCGGCGCGTGCCGCCGAGCGTTGGAGCCTCGTCCTCGGTGAGCCCTTCGAGGGGGGCATGGCCGGATGGACGGCGCCCGCTATCACGGCCGCCGGGACCGAAGTCGTCGTCAAGCTCTCCTACCCCCATGACGAGGCGCGCGACGAGGCTGCCGCGCTCGGGGCCTGGCGCGGCGCCGGCGCCGTCGAGGTGCTCGGTGCCGACGCGGACGACTGGGCGCTGCTGCTGCGCCGGTTGCGACCGGGGACGAGCCTGCGGGACGAGCGACTCCCGACCGTGGAGCACCTCGCCGTCGGAGCGGACCTGCTGCGCCGGATGGCGGCGGTCCCCGTCCCCGCGGGTGAGCCGTTCCAGGACCTCGTCGCGGTGGCCGACCGGCTCGCGGTGATCGCGGCCGAGCGGATCGAGCGCGTGCTGCCCGCCGCACCGATCCTGGTCGACGCCGGCCTGTGTCGCCACGCCGTCGACCTGCTGAAGACCCTGCCCGGCGACGCCGCGCCGCGTGGGCTCGCACACGGCGACCTCAATCCCGGCAACATCCTCCGCGACGACGATGCGGCCTCCGGCGAAGCCGATGGGTCCCCCGGGTGGCGGGCCATCGATCCGAAGCCGGTGCACGGCGACCTGGCGTGGGATCCGTGGCCGCTGCTGACCCAGGTCGGTGACTGGACCGTCACCGTGCCGGGCGCGACCGAGCTCGCGGACCGCACCCGGCTCGTCGCCGACGGGACCGGCCTCGACGCGGCGAGGGTCGCGTCGTGGTGCGTGGCTCGCGGGGTCGAGTCCGGGCTCTGGGCCGCCGACCGCGGCTGGTGGACGGGCTTCCGAGGCGCCGACGGCGAACTGGCCCGGGCGGGTGCCTGGGCGCGAGCGTCGAACCTGCTCGGCGGCTGAGCGCCCGTGCAGGCTCAGTTCAGGTCTGCTCCGGCTCAGCGCGGCTGGGCTCGGGTCGGGGTGAAGCCCACCGGCATCGACTCGTAGCCGCTGACGAAGCTCGCGGGTCGGTACGCCGGTTCGGCTGCGTCGAGCAGGTGGAGGTCGGGGAGCCGGTCGAGGAGCCGTTCGAACGCGACCTTGATCTCGAGTCGGGCGAGTGGTGCGCCGAGGCAGAAGTGGGGACCGAACCCGAAGGCGACGTGGTCGTTGGGCGAGCGGGTGACGTCGAAGGTCGCCGGCATCGGGGAAGTGGTCCTCGTCGCGGTTCGCCGACGGGTACAGCATGAGGAGCTTCTGGCCCGCTCGGATCTGCTTGCCCGAAAGCTCGACGTCGTCCGTTGCGGTGCGCGCCATGTTCTTGATCGGGCTCACCCAGCGCAGCGACTCTTCGACTGCGCTCGGCACGAGCGATCGATCGCGGCGCAGCATCTCCCACTGCGAAGGGTTCGCGAGCAGCTGGTAGAGGCCGCCGGTGATGACGTGTCTCGTCGTCTCGTCGCCACCGATCAAGATGAGCAACGACTCGTACAGGATCTCGTCGTCCGCGAGCTTGTCCCCGTCGATCTCGGCGTTGGCGAGGATGCTCATGAGGTCGTCGCGGGGACAGCCGCGGCGCGACTCGATCGCGGCGGCGGCGAACTCGCTGTACCCGGCGAAGGCGGCGAACATCTCGTTGAGCAGATGCTCGTCCGCTGCGCCTTGGCCGCGCATCAGGTCGTCCGACCACTTGAGCAGCGTCGGGTGATCTTCGGGGGCGACCCCGAGCGCGTCGCCGATCATGATGAGCGGGAGCCACGCCGCGAAGTCGCTGACGAAGTCCATCTCGCCGCGCTCGCACACGGCGTCGATCAGGGTGTCGACCACCTCGACGATGCGCGGCTCCTGGGCGCGCACCCGCGCCGGCGTGAAGCCCTTGTAGACCAGCCGCCGCCGGCGGAGGTGCTCCGGGTCGTCGAGGTCGATCATCATCGACGTCGGTCCCGTCTCGGGACGGATCCCCCCGGCGTTCGAGAAGATCTGTGGCTGGCCCTCCACGGCCTTCAGGTCGTCGTAGCGGGCGACCCCCCAGACCCCGCCGGCCTCGTCCCAGTGCACCGGGTCGTGGGCCCGGAGCCAGGCGAGCTCCCGCTGTGGGTTGCGCCCCCAGAACTCGCCGCTCGCAATGGCAATGTCGAGATCGTCGATCATGCGGAGATACTGCCCGATGTGGGCTTGCGAGATTCTCTCGAGCCGGGATGACGCCGTACCGTCGGGGCGTCGGCGGTGCCCCGGACGCGGGCAGACTCATGTGGTGACGGACATCGATCTCTTGTCGCCGGGCTCGTTCGCCCACGGCCAACCGCACGATCAGTTCGCGTGGCTCCGGGAGCACTCGCCGGTGCACTGGCACCCGGAACCGGGCGCGGACGGCTTCTGGGTGGTGACCCGCTACGGCGACGTCCGAGCGGTGGGGCGAGATCCCGCCACGTTCTCGTCGTCGCCCACGGTGCTGATCCCCGACGAGGCCGCCGGGTTCGGCGATCACCAGATGATGCTCACGACCGACCCGCCGCGGCACTCGGCGCTGCGCAAGATCGTCGCCCGGGAGTTCATCCCCAAGGTCGCGCAGGCCATGCGGCCACGGATCGAGGAGCTGGCGACCCGCATCGTCGACGGGGTTGCCGATGCCGGGGCGTGCGACCTCGTCCCCGACGTCGCCGGTCTGATGCCCTCGTACGTGATCGCCGACATGTTCGGCATCCCGCAGGAGGACGGTGTCGCGCTCTACGCGCTGACGGAGGCCATCCACGCCGCGCCCGAGAGCCAGGCCGCCGGCGCCGGGATGGTGGCCGTGATCGAGATGTTCAACTACGCGAAGGGTGTCTGGGAGGCCCGACGGGCCGAGCCGACCGACGATCTCGCCAGCCTCATCGCCCACGCGGCGATCGACGGCGTCGAGCTCGACGTCATCGACTTCAACCTCTTCTTCCTGCTGCTCATCGACGCCGGTGGTGACACGACCCGCAACCTCGTGGCCGGAGGCATGGACGCGCTCTTCGCCCACCCCGAGCAGCTGGCGTGGCTCACCGAGGACCTCGACGCCCGGCTCGCGCCGGCCGTCGAGGAGCTGCTGCGGTGGGTGAGCCCGGTCGTCTACATGCGCCGGACCGCGCAGACCGACACCGAGCTGCACGGCGTACCGATCGCCGCGGGCCAGAAGGTCGTCATGTACTACGGATCGGCCAACCGCGACCCGGAGGTGTTCGGGCCGACGGCGGGGGAGCTCGACCTCTCGCGCACGCCCAACGACCACATCGCGTTCGGGGGTGGTGGCCCGCACTTCTGCCTCGGCGCCCACATCGCCCGCGTGGAGATCCACGCGCTGCTCCGCGAGCTCCTGACCCGCCTCGCCGACCTCCGCCCGGCGGGCGAGTACCGAGTGGCTCGCGTCGACCTTCATCTCCGGTCCCAAGCACCTCCCGGTCACCTACCGCGCGGTCTGAACGCGAACGGAGGTCGACCGGACGTCGCACCTCGCGTGCCTGGTGGGCCCGGGTCGGCATCGAAATCGGGACCATTGGCCCTGCTGCGGCTCCTCCGCGTGGCGTCTCCTCAGTCCGCCGTCGTGCACGCGAGACGACGACCACGCGAGAGCGCCGGAGATATGAGAATGGCCACCAGGTGCGCAACTGATCGTCGGAGGACGTCATGACCCAGGCCGATCCCACTGCTGCTCCCGTCCATCACGGCCCACCGGTCGGGCGCATCGTGTTGACGGTCGTCGGTGCGCTGCTCATCTTGATCTCGCTCGTGCTGGGGGCGGTCGGCGGGGTCGTGACGTGGGCGTACACCACCCAGCGGGACGCCCAAGGCTTCTTCACCAGCGACACCGAGCACTTCGAGACGCTCACGTACGCGATCACGTCCGAGAACCTCGACCTTGGGGTCCACCCGGGTGGGGGCGACCGCTTCAACCTCGGCGACCTCGCGACGGTGCGGTTGCGGGTCGCGGCGCCGAACGGTGCGCCGGTGTTCGTCGGCATCGGACGTCGAGCGCGACGTCGACCGGTATCTCGCGGGGGTGGCGCACGCCGAGATCAACGACATCGACGTGCATCCGTTCCGGGTGACGTACCGCGTACAGCGGGGCGGAGCACCGTCGACGCGGCCGGGGGCCCAGCGCTTCTGGGCCGCGTCCGCGCAAGGTGCCGGCGATCAGCGCCTCACGTGGAACCTCGAATCCGGCAACTGGGTGGTCGTCGTCATGAACGCCGACGGGTCACGTGGCGTCGGCGCCGAGGCCTCGGTCGGAGTGAAGGCCGACTGGGTGCTGCCGGTCGGGATCGGCTTCCTCGGCGGCTTCGCCGTGCTGTTGCTCCTCGGAACGGTCCTGCTCGTCGTGGGCGCGGTCGGGCTCGGCCGGAGCGTCCCGCAGGACGCGGTCGCCGGCCAGCACCCGGTGCGCCTCGGCGGCCGGTTCGACCCGCAGCTGAGCCGATGGCTGTGGCTCGTGAAGTGGATCCTGCTCATCCCGCACTTCATCATCCTCGCGGTGCTGTGGTTCGCGTTCTCGGTCGTCACCGTCATCGCCGGGTTCGCCATCTTGTTCACGGGCCGCTATCCACGTGCGCTCTTCAACTTCAACACCGGGGTGCTCCGCTGGAGCTGGCGCGTCGGGTTCTATTCGTTCTCCGCGTTCGGCACCGACCGCTACCCGCCGTTCACGCTCGGCGACGCGCCGGACTATCCCGCGACGCTCGAGATCGGATACCCGGAGCGCCTCTCGCGTGGTCTCGTGCTGGTCAAGTGGTGGCTGCTCGCGATCCCGCAGTACATCGTGGTGGGGATCCTGGGCGGCGGAGCGTTTCTCGGTTGGCGATCAGCGAATCGCGGGTGGATTGCGAGTGGGCCCGGCTTGATCGGCTGGCTGGTCATCGTCGCGGTCGTCGTGCTGCTGTTCTCCGGTCGGTACCCCCGGGGCATCGCGGTCCTGGTCGTCGGGCTCAACCGGTGGGTGTACCGCGTCATCGTGTACGCGGCACTGATGACCGACGACTACCCGCCGTTCCGCCTCGACCAGGGCGAGGAGGAGCCCGACCCGGTCGACGAGCCCGGGCCAGGCCGCGCAGTCATGCCACCGCCGACGTAGGGCGCCGAGGTCACCGGACCTCACCGCCGGCCAGAAGGTCGTCGTGCATCAGGCCGGCCTGCCGGTCACGTTCCGCACGCATCGCGGAGCGCAGCAGGACCCAGTAGACGAGCGTGACGGCCAGGCCGATGGTTCCGACGAGCTGCTCCTGGTCATACACGAAGACCTGCGCGATGAGGAGGCTGACGAGCAGGCCCGCGTCGAGCCAGCGGTAGGCCTGCCGGCGCGAGAAGGGGAGCCAGACGATGCCGACGAGGAGCAGCAGGGTGGAGAGGCCGACGGTCAGGGTCGTCATCCACTCCCCAAAGCCTTTGATCCCCCCACCGTCGAGCACGACGAACGCGGTGGTGGTGGCGAGGGCGACGACCCGCAGCAGGAACAGGATCGTGACCGTCGCCACGAAGCCCGGTTGGGTGCTCCACTCGTAGTACCGGACCCGCGCGCGCATCGCCGTGCGGGCCGGCCATCGCGGTTGGTGGGGCACGAGTGCCGGTACTTCGTGGAGCAGCGCCGTCACGCGCGTCGCGAGGCCGGTGGTTGCGTTGCTGGTGCGCAGCAGCTCGAGCGCCGCGAGGCGCCGGGTGTCGTCGAGCTGCCCGGTGCTCGCGGACTTGAGCGCTTCGAGCCCGTTGATCACCGCTTCGTTCGGACCGAATGGCTTGCGCTCCATGAACCGGAACGAGAAGAACATCGCGAGGAACGTGATGTAGATGAGCGAGAACGCCGGCTTGAAGAAGTAGTTGACGTCGCGGGTGATGTACTTGCCGACCTCGTCGATGAAGAAGCCGAATCCGATCCCGCCGAGCAGAGCCACGACCGTCCGCATCGAGGGGTTGATGTAGGTGACGGCGATGATGATGGCGATCGCCATCATCAAGCCGCCCCAGATCGCGTGCGAGATGTGGAGCGTGCCGTTTCCGACTTGGGGGTATCCCGTTGCGGCGAGAAAGGCGCGGTTTCCGAGAACGGATGCAACCGCGGCGACGAGGAACAGATCCAGACGGCGGGCGAGATCCACGCTCCGCACGAAGAAGCGCCGACCGGTGGGTGCGGTCGTAGTGAGCGCGCTCACGGTGGCGTCACCGGCGGGCAGGTCAATGGGCTGACCGCGCTAGGAGCTGGTCTTGGGGAGCTTCGGGATCAGCCAGTCGAGGAAGCTGTCCTGGCTGCGGGTCTGGATGTAGACCCGGCCCGGTCCGGTGAGGCCGACGACGAGTCCCTCGCCGCCGAGGATCGTCGACTTCCAGTTGCCGGCCTTGTGCACCTCGTACTTGACGCTCTCCTCCCAGCCGACCATGTGGCCGGAGTCGACGGTGTACTGCTGTCCCGGTGCGAGATCGATCGCCTGCATGGCGCCGTAGCTCGAGACGACGAGGTCGCCGGTGCCGACGCACTTGAGCATGAACAGCCCCTCGCGGCTGAAGAACGTCTTCGATCCGCCCCACTTGCTGTCGACGTCGATCGTCTCGGGCGATGCAAGGTAGGAGCCGGACTGGAGGAACACCGTGTTCCCGGTCAGGGGCCACGTGATGATGTCACCGGGCAGCGACGGTGCGACCACGACATGGGCGTCGGGCCCGGTCGCGGTGAACGTGTTCATGAAGAACGACTCGCCGCCGAGCACGGAGCGGCGGAGGCCCTTGAGGACACCACCCTTGGTGCTCGTCTGGATCTCGACGGTGGGCGCCATCGCCATCATGGCGCCCGCCTCGGCCTGCACCTTCTCGCCCTGATCCATGTGCACCGTCGCGATCGCGAACGCCGGGCTGTAGCTGATCTCGGTCCTCATCGAGCCTCCAGGGGCGTCGGCTGCCGTGAATATAGGTTGGCATCCGAGCCCGGCGCGGCACCGGCGATCACGCCCGCACCGCGCCGGCCGCGAGCAGGTGGGGGAGCATGAGACGAAGCGGTAGGGGTCGAGGGGTGGGCGCGGTGGGGATCGCGGCCGTCGTCGTCGCGTCCGTCGCGTTGGCGGGTTGCTCGGGCGGCGACTCGAGCGAGTCCAGCAGCACGAGCAGCTCGACGACGGAGCACGGCGCCGAAGGTCCACGCCGTCGGTTCGGTGACCGAGACGTTCGTCAATTCGAAGCGCCCGCTGACGGCATCAGGTGCGAGTGACTCGACGCCTCGCGCGCTCGAGACCACGATCCTCTACCCGGCGGAGGGCGAGCCCGCTGCGGCGCCGGTGGCGAGCGCGCCGCCCGATGCCGCCAACGGCCCGTATCCGCTCATCGTCTTCTCGCACGGGCTCGGGGCATCGCCCGCGGCGTACCAGGGCCTGCTCGCGCGCTGGGCGGCCGCGGGGTATGTCGTCGCGGCTCCCGCCTTCCCGAAGACCAACACCGCCGCAACCGGTGGCATCGATCCCGGCGACTTCGCCAACCAACCGGCGGACGTGAGCGCAGTCATCACGGGGACCCTGCAGACGGCAGGCGAGGGCGACGGCCCGTTGGCGGGGTTGGTCCAGGCCGACGACATCGGGATCGCCGGTCATTCGCTCGGCGGCATCACGACGCTCGGCGTCGCCGCGAACTCCTGTTGTCGGGACGAGCGGGTGAAGGCCGCCGTGGTCATGTCGGGTGACCCGCTGACGTTTCCCAAGGGTGACTTCGACTACGCGAAGGCCCCACCGATCCTCCTCGTGCACGGCACCGACGACCAGCTGGTGACCTACGAAGCGAGTGTCGACGTGTTCAATGCGGCGAACGCGCCGAAGGGCGTGCTGACGATCAAGCGCGGCGATCACGGCGCCCCGATGAACCCGGCCGGCCCGGCGTTCGACTCGGTGGTCCGCAGCACCGTGGACTTCTTCGACTTCTACCTGAAGGGCCAGGAGGACGCGCTGCGCCGACTCGCCCAGGACGGGCGCTCATCGACGACGCGGGTGGTGTTCGCGGCGAAGCCGGGGACGAAGACGACCTTGCCGACGGCATCCACGTTGCCGGCCCGCCGGCTCCAGGCATCCGTCACGCCGCGGCGTGGCCTCACGAGCGGTGAGACGGTCACGGTCGCGTGGAGCGGGTTCACGCCCGGCAACACGATCAACATCGTGCAGTGCTCGAACCGGATCGCCGGCGACGCGAGTGCCTGTGATCTCCAGCACGGCAAGATCCTGCAGCCGAACCCCACCGGCTCCGGATCGCTCCCGCTGACCGTCGTTCACCGGCCCGGTCGGCTCGGGCATCTGCGATGCGGGCCATCCGGACTGCCAGATCGTGTTCAACGACGGCGGCTCCCTCGACCCGTCGGCCAGTGTCCGGATCTCGATCGCGTTCGCCGCGCCCTAGCCCGCGCGAGCCACGCCACGAGGGGCGGGTGCCCGGGCGGCGTGCGGCGCCTCAGGCCGGTTGTGGTGGCGCTGGTGCGGCCGCGTCGGGCGCGGCCGGCTCGGGGTCCGGTGGCGGTGTGAGTCGCGCGGTCGCGACATACGAGATCGCGACCGCCACGATCACGACGGGCATCAAGGTCAACCCGTCGGCTCCGAGGAAGAGCGTCGTGATCATCACCGACGTCAGCGGGAGCCCGAGCATCGCGGTGGTCATCGCGCCCATGCCCATCGCCGCGCCCGCGACCATCGGAAGACCCCCGAGGTGGGAGAGCGCCATGCCGCCCGCCGCGCCGAGGAAGAGCCCGGGGAAGACCGGACCACCGCGGAAGCTGCTGAGCGAGATCCCGTACGCCAGGCCCTTGCAGATGCACAGCAGCACGAGGGCGCCGGCGGTCCACCCGGCCGCACCTTCCATGAGCGGCGGCAGCTGATCCTGGCCCGAGAAGAGCACGAAGTTGAAGCTCTTGTCCGTCAGCTCCACGAAGATGATCACGAGCACGCCGATCGCGAGCCCCGCGATCGGCGTGAAGACCAGGCTCTGGCGCGCGATGAGCGGCCGGAGCCAGAGGGCGAGGCGCTTGATCGCGATGCCGGCCACGGCGGCGAGGACACCGATCGCGATGGCCCAGAGGAACTCGGCCAACGTCGGCGAGATCCGCCGGGGGCAGCTTCGGCACCGACAAGGAGAAGTCGCCGAAGCCGGTCCACGCATCGAGTCCGACGAAGATCAACGAGCCGACACCCGCCGCGAGCAAGCCGGGTACCAGCACGACGCCGAGCAATGCGCCGCCGAGCCCCGCGACCTCCATCAGCAGGAACGCGCCGACGATCGGTGAACCGAGCAGCGTCGAGATCGCGGCGAAGCTCCCGGCGACGCCCACGACGACCGTGGCCATCGGCGCGGCGTCCCGTTTCAGGAGCTGGAGTGCGAGGACGCCGAGTCCGCTGCCGATCGCGATCAACGGCGCCTCGGGTCCGAGCACGACGCCCAGACTCAACGTGGCGAACGCGGCGAGGGTGATCCCGGGCAGCTCGATCGGCGGGACCGCTCCCGAAGCGTGGAACCCGTCGGCGGGTGAGTGCCCGCCGGTGCCGGGGAGGTACTTGATCGATGCCGCGACGAGCAGGCCGCTGAGCGCGAGGAACGGCGCCGGCCACCAGCTCGGCGCGCCGTGGAAGCCGAGGTCGTTGGGGAGCGTGTCGAAGAGATACTGCTGGGCCTCCGCGATGACCTTCAGGAAGAAGTACGCGACCGTGGCGACCGGGACGCCGATGATCGCCCCCATCGCGAGCAAGCCGAGGTAGCGGTTGTCACGGAGGAGCGCGACGGGATCGGAGAGCCCAGGCGACGCCGCCGGTGGCTCCGCGGGCGGGGTGGGGTTCGTCACTCGGATGTCCTTGCTGCTCGGTGGGCGTCCAGCGGGAGCGCTCCGACGGCGTGAGGCTACCGGGAGGTCCGGCCGGCGGCGCCGATCCCCGAGCGCCGCGGTCGCCGGCACCGAGGACGACGACACGTGTGCGGTGCGGACGGCGTACGTTCCCTCTCGTGGAACGCTTCGTGTCGGTGGGGATCGATTCACCCGATCCGCCCGCGTCGGCGCGCTGGTGGGCCGCGGCGTTGGACTGGTCCGTCGTGGTGGCCGGAGCCGACGAGGCCGAGATCGCGCCGGTCGGCGACGACCGGCTCCCCACGCTCGTCTTCCTCGCGGTCCCGGAGATGAAGTCGGTGAAGAACCGAATTCACCTCGACATCGCCAGCGACGATGCCGACGATCAGCGGCGAACCGTGGAGCGGCTGATCGCGGCGGGCGCAACTCCCACGGACATCGGCCAGCACGACGTGCCGTGGGTCGTGCTGGCCGATCCGGACGGCAACGAGCTCTGCGTGCTCGATCCGCGTGACCGGTACCGCGGCCGCGGGCGGCTCGCCTCCGTCGTCGTCGACGCGCACGATCCGGCCGCGCTCGGCGCGCTTCTGGGCGGTCGTGACCGGGTGGACGATCGGATTCGAGGCGGAAGGATTCGTCAGCCTCCGTCACCCGAATGGCCGGCCTCCCGATCTCGACTTCGTCGCAGTCCGTGATCCCAAGGTGGTGAAGAACCGGCTGCACCTGGATGTGGTGGCTCCGGACGGCGATGTGCGATCAGAGGCGGCTCGGCTGCTGGAACACGGCGCGCAGCCGGCAGACATCGGCCAAGGTGAGGTGCCGTGGACGGTCCTCGCGGACCCGGAAGGCAATGAGCTCTGCGTCCTGCCGGCAGCGGAGGGCTGAGGCCAGCACCCCACCCGGACTGGTTCCTGGGATACGGTCGCCTCGGACTTTGCAGCTTCTCTGGGGGGCAACATGGACGTCAGCCTTCGCCGCGTCGGCGCACTCGTCGTCACGACCGGCCATCATCCTCGCGTCGCTCGGCGCCGCGCCGGCCGGTGCGCACGACTCGTCGCCGCCGCCCGGCCGATCGGGCCCGGTACATCCTGCCGCCGGGCAACTACGGCGGGCTGCCCACGACGAACGAGTCGCTGAACCAGCTTCCGCTCTACGACGGCCTGACGCCGCTGCGGGGCAACGTCACCGACGCCGACATCGACAGCCACTTCCTCCCCGAGGACTTCAAGCCGGTCGGGGCGACGCGTGAAGAGCCGACCGGTCGGCCCGGGACCACGATCATCTACGACGAGTACGGCGTTCCCCACGTCACCGGCAAGACCCGGGCCGACCTCGACTTCGGTGCCGGCTGGGCGACCGCCCGCGACCGGAGCCTCCTGCTGACGCTCGGGTCGCGGCCCGGCGCGCGTCGCCGTCGCCGACGTTCCGGGCATCAACGCGTTCGGTCTCGTCACCAGCGGGCAGTCGTTCGTGCCCAGCGCCGAGACCGAGCAGCTGCTGACCGACCAGGTGGATCTCATCGTCAAGACCTACGGCGACAAGGGCCGCCAGATCATCGCCGACCTCCAGGCCACGGCCGACGGCATCAACGCCTACTACCAGGCGCACAACATCGATCAGCCGCCCGCGACGGTGAACGACCTCATCGCGGTGACCGCGTTCATCGGGTCGATCTTCGGCGCCGGTGGCGGAGCCGAAGCGTCGAACGCCGAGTTCCTCTCGAAGCTGCAGAACCACCTCGGTGCCGACACCGGGCGCAAGGCCTGGGAAGACTCGATGCTGTTCAACGACCCCGAGGCGCCGACCACGATCACCCGCCCGTTCGACTACGGCATCTTCACCGGCGGCCAGGTGACCGGATCCGTGGGGATCGACGAAGGCTCGATCGTGTCGCTCGATCCGCGCGCAGACCGCGCCCGCCGCCGCGGCAGCGTCGGCCGCGGCCACGACCGCGGCGGCGCCTGCGCTCACCGCGGCCGCGGTCCCGTCCGGCGAAGAGCCGACCTATCCGGCCGCCGGACCGGTGCCGAAGAAGCAGGCGTCGAACTTCCTCATCGTCGACCCGACCCGTTCGGCGACGAGCAACACGCTCGCGGTGATGGGTCCGCAGCTCGGCTACTACTACCCGGAGATCGTGCAGCAGATGCATCTCAGCGGTCCGGGCATCGAGGCCCAGGGCGTCGTCGTTCCCGGTGCTTCGATGTACCTCCTCATCGGCCGGACCAAGGACTACGCGTGGAGCCTCACGTCCGCCGGCCACGACGTGCGCGACGTGTTCGTCGAGCAGCTCTGCAACCCCGACGGCACCCCGCCGACCCGCAGCTCCGACCACTACCTGTTCCAGGGCGAGTGCCGGCCGTTCAAGACGATCAACGCGGGGACGCTCAACGGAACCCCGATCGTCTACCCGCAGTCGGTGCACGGCAACGTGATCGGCACCGCGACCTCCGACGGCCAGCCGGTCGCGCTCACCCGGCAGCGCTCCACCTTCGGTCGGGACGGCCTCAACCTGGCCGCGCTGAAGGACATGACCGAGGGGAAGGCCGACACGCCCGAGCACTTCTGGCAGGCCGCGAACCAGTTCGGCTTCACGTTCAACTGGGGCTACGCGTCGCGCACGGACACCGCGTACTTCTCGTCGGGTCTCCTGCCCGTGCGTGCCCCGGGCCTCGACCGTCGCCTGCCGACGAACGGCACCGGTGACTACGAATGGCGCGGGTTCCTGAGCGAGTCGCAGCACCCGCACAGCAAGGCCGGTCCGAACGGCCTCCTGCTGAACTGGAACAACCAGTCGGCGCCGGGATTCATGCACGGCGACGACGAGCCGTACGGCTCGGTCCAGCGCGTCGAGCTGTTCGACAAGTACCCGAGCCGGGTGAAGCTGGCCGACGACGTCAGCGTGATGAACCGGGCCGCGACCGAAGACGTCCGCTCGCCGGTCTGGCCCGTCGTCAGCCAGGTGCTGCGCGGTGGGCCCGCGCCGAACGCGCTCGACGCGAAGGTCGTGGACCTGCTCGACGACTGGGTGAGCCGTGACGCGCCGGTGCTCGACGCGGACAACAGCGGCGAGTACGACGATGCCGGTCCCACGGTGATGAATGCGCTCTGGAACCCCATCGCCACGGCGGTGATGCGGCCGGTGTACGGCGACCTGACCGCCGACCTCGACGGCATCCGCGGCCTCGGCGGCCTCGTCCGGCGAGTCGTACGTCGACAAGGACCTGCGCACGCTGCTCGACGAACACGGTCAAGGGGCGGTTCAACCTGCGCTACTGCGGCAACGGCTCGCTCGACGCGTGCCGCGCCTCACTGTGGGCCGTCGTGGACCAGGTCGCCGCCGGCCTGGCGGCCGCCCAAGGTCCGGATCCCACGGCGTGGCGCAGCACCGCCCGGCGCACGGGCTTCACGCCGGGCCTGATCCCGGACACGATGCGGGCGACCAACCGGCCGACGTTCCAGCAGGTGCTCGAGTTCGCCGCTCCGCGCGACGACCACTCGCGCGGTTGCGACTGGATGCACCGGTGGGGCTGCGATTCGCATGACCACGGCCACGACTCCGATCATTCCGGTCATGGCGACTCACGACGATCACGACGGGCATCAACGCGGTTGGGGCGGTGGGCACTACCGCCACTAGTGGGCACCGCGGGATCTGCGGCGGCGGCACCATGACGGGCGACTGGTGGCACGCGCCCGGGATGTTGCCCGGGCTCCACGAGGTGCTGCGATACGCGAATCGTGCGCGCGACCATCGTGGCCGGGTGGAACCTGACGGAGCCGGCCGGCTGGAGGATCTCCTCGGTGGACCCGCCCGGCGCCTGGCCGTCTACGGGACGCTCGCCCCGGGCGAGGAGAACCACCACGTGATCGCACCCGCCGGCGGAACGTGGCGCGCGGTCGAGATCGAAGGCTCGATGGGGCGCTGGGGACCGTATCCGGTGTTCGAATGGACGACCCCGGGAGTCCGGATCCCGGCCATGCTCGTGGAGTCGGCGACGCTGGCCGAGCACTGGGCCCGCCTCGACGAGTTCGAGACCGACTACTACGCGCGCTACCTCGTCCCGTGCATCGATGGCGAGCTCGTGCGCGTCACGAACTGCTACGTGCGAGCTGCCCGGAGCTGATCGCCGCGGGACCTCCGGTGCTGCCGCGCCGGCCGAGCGCCACGACGACGAACGCGACGATCAGGGCGAGAGGTCCGAAGTACGCGCCGATCCACGACCACCCGATCTCGACGGTTCCGGGCAGCGCCCGGTCCTTGACGACGTAGACCGCGGTGAGAAACGCGCCGAAGGACGCGGTGAAGATGAGCGTTGCCCGCCGGCGGACCAGGCACGCCGCCGGCAGCATCCACATCCAGTACCACGGCAGCACGTAGACGCCGGCGACCAGGTAGGCGGCGAGCGCCAGGGCGACGACACCGCCGAGCTCCCGATCGCGGCGCCCTCGCCACGCCACGGCCGTGGCCAACCCGCACACCACGAGGATCGAGGCGATGCCGAACCCGGTGAGCCACGCCGTACGGGACAGTCCGGGGAACCAGCTCTGCGTGACCGGGATGAGGGAGCGGGGTCCCTGCCACAGCGACGCCCGACTCATCAACCGGTGGTTCGAGTTGAGCGCGCTGAACGCGGCCGGCCCGGCGATCGCGTAGCCGAGAGCAACACCCGCGAGGCTCGCGCCGGCGAGGCGGCCCGCGGCCCGGTGCCGGAAGCGGTAGAGCGTCCACACGGCGAGCGCCGGAAGGGCCAGCAGCGCGGTGATCTTCACGAGGGCGGCGAGCGCGAGCACGCATCCTGCCGCGACCGGCCGTTCCTGCTCGGTGAGGAGCACGGCCGCCGAGCACGCCGAGGCCGACGAGCGCATCGTTGTGACCTCCATTGACCACGCTCACGATGACCAGCGGGTTGAGTCCCAACAGCATCACGGCCGCGGGGCTCCGGGTCCGCCGCCATACCAGCCCGAGCGTGACTGCCACCGCGATGGCCGCGCTCGACTGGTGCACGAGGCGGGCGACGAGCGTCGAGCTGCCGGCGACCGCACTGCCGACACTCGCGAACGCGACGAACGCCGGTCCGTAGACCGACGGAGTGTGGCGCCACCCCTGCGAGACCAGGTGCAGGAAGGGATCATGGGGGAAGTCGCGCGGGACGTGGGAGTACGGGCTGACACCGTAGTGAGCCACCATCCGGCCGTACATCGTGTACGACCAGAGGTCGTGCGAGCCGGTGGGCGCGAGCGCAACAGCCACCAGCAGGAGCGCGCCGATCGCGATGGCGAGGATGCGCACGTCGACCGCATGCCCGCGCCGCTCGTTCTCGTAGACCAGGAGCCACGCGGCGAGCGAGATTGCGACGGTGCCGACCGCCAGCCCGACCATCAGCGAGCGGTTTGCCAGCAGGAGCACGGCGATCGCGAGTGCCGAGCACCCGACCGCGGCCGTGCCCGCGACCGAGGACGAGCGGCGAAGGTGGGGCGCGCCGGGCGCGATGGCGCTCAAGCGCTTGCGGCGGGCACCAGCTGCGTGGGACGGGGGGAGCGGAGCGCGGCCGGCGCGGGATGCGTGACCGTCGCGATCACTCGCAGGAGGATCAGGGTGCGAGCGAGCACCAACACGGGGAGAACGGTGTGCGCGAACCCGGCAGAGTCGACGCCGTGGAAGGAGCCGTACACGGTGAGGAACACGGCGAGGTCGACGGCGCAGAACGAGATCCAGAGCCGGCGGGAGAGTGGGAGCAGCACGAAGAACGCCACGAGCCACACGTCGTAGGTCGGTGAGTACACCTTGTTGCTCAGGATGAAGATGGTCACGGCGACCGCAGCGATCGCGATCGGCGCCAGTCCCGTACGCGCCACCCGGTAGGTCAGCCACGCGATCCCCAGCACCAGCGCCACGAGGGAGACGGCGTTGGCGAGCTGCGCGCCCGCCGCGCCGTGCACGGGGAGACCGAAGAGCCGGTACAACCAGAACCACGCACTGCCCCAGGTCGCGTTGCGTTGGCTCTGGAATGCGAACGGCCACCACCAGCCGCGGGAGTTGGCGACGATGAACGGGAGGTTGAGCGCCACGAGCGTCGCGGTGCCGGCGACCGCCAGTCGCCGGGCTCCCCGTTGATCGCCGCGCGACCAGCGCAGTGCGACGAGTGGTGGGACCAGGACGATCGGGAACAGCTTCACCGCGGCCCCGGCGGCCAGGAGGCCCCCGGTGAGCCGGTCGCGATGGTGCTCGAACGCCAGCAGCGCGGCGAGCGTCGCGGCGATGGCGAAGACGTCCCAGTTCTGAAACGCGAACAGCAGGAGCGGGGTGCCGAGCGCCCAGCGCCACGCCCGCCCGCCGCACCGTCGTTCGAGCATGACGGTGATCGACGACGCAGAGCGCGGCCGCGGCGATCGCAGTCACCGTCAAGCACTCCGAGGCCGGTCGGCGCGACCAGTGCCGCGAGGTAGAGCAGCACGCCCGACCCAATCGGGTACTCGGTCACCCGGTCGATGTAGGGGAGCGCACCGGGCCCGACCCCGCGGTGCACGAACACGCGCGGCAGATCGCTCAGAGCGAGCGCCCCCGCTGCGAAGCACGGCGAGCTGCAGGGCGTACGCGAGGAGCAGCATCCCCAAGGTCGCGAGGACCATTCGCGTGGGAAAGCGCCGGGGCGGACCGGTCGCGGAATCGGTGTGCCCGAGCGCGCCGCTCGACCGGAATCCGGCCCTGGGCGCATCTTTCGCACGCGCGTTGTCGCCACACTCGCCACGCTGCGCTTCGTGGCCTGAAGGAACGCTGAACGCCGGCTCCCACCGTTCGTTCAGCGGATGTTCAGGTCGGCCGCGTAGGGTGATCGTGGAGGTGCCGATGAAGATCCTCGTGGTCGAGGACGACAAGCGCCTGGCCGCGACGGTCAAGCGGGGGCTCGAACAGGAGGGCTACGCGGTCGACGTTGCGCTCGACGGCACCGATGGCCAGTGGATGGCGACCGAACAGCACTACGACGCCATCGTGCTCGACGTCATGTTGCCCGGCGTGAACGGCTACCGCCTGTGCGCGGGCCTGCGCGAGGCCGGTGACTGGACGCCGATCCTGATGCTCACGGCGAAGCGCGGTGAGTACGACGAGGCCGAGGCGCTCGACACCGGCGCGGATGACTTCCTGTCGAAGCCGTTCTCGTTCGTCGTGCTGCTGGCGCGGCTGCGCGCGCTGGTGCGACGGGGCCGCGCGGAGCGACCGGCGGTCATCGAGATCGGTGATCTGCGACTTGATCCGGCGGCCCATCAGTGCCATCGCGGTGAGGTGCTGGTGTCCCTGAGCCCGCGTGAGTTCGCGGTGCTGGAGTACCTGGCGCGGCGCGCCGGTACCGCGGTGAGCAAGCGGGAGCTGCTCGAGCACGTGTGGGACTTCGCCTTCGAGGGTGATGACAACATCGTCGAGGTGTACGTGCGCCGGCTGAGACGCAAGATCGACGAGCCCTTCCAGCGATCCACGATCCAGACCGTGCGCGGTGCGGGGTACCGGATCGATGGCGATGCGTAGATGGTTCGCCACCGTACGGGTCCGCACGACGGTGTTCGCGACCCTGGTCGTCACCGTCGCGCTCGTCCTGGGTGCGATCCTGCTGGTCGTGGTGCAGCACCGCGCGCTCATCGCCGGGCTCGATCGCAGCGCGCGCAATCGTGCTTTGGACGTCGGGGCGCTCGCGAAGCGCGGTGCCCTCCCGAAGACTCTGACCGCGGCCAAGGAGGACGCCGCGTTCACGCAGGTCATCGGCGATGACGGGGACGTGCTCGCGGCGAGCAAGAACCTGCGCCACGAACACCGCGTCATCGACCTGATCCCGCACAGCTCGAAGGTGCTGGTCGTGACCCGCACGATCGCGCCGTTCGACAACAACAGCTTCCGAGTCGCGGCCCATCGGGTCGACACGCCCGACGGTGTGGCCATCGTCTACGCCGGCGACCACCTCGAGGCCGTGGACGACGCCACGCAGAACCTGGCGTTGACCCTGGGGATCGGTCTCCCGCTGCTGATCGGTCTCGTGGCGCTCACGACCTGGAAGGTGACCGGCCGGGCGCTCCGCCCCGTGGAGGCGATCCGTCGCGAGGTGAGCGAGATCGGGGAAGGCGAGCTGCACCGCCGGGTGCCCGAGCCGCTCACCCACGACGAGGTCGGCCGCCTCGCCCGGACGATGAACTCGATGCTCCGGCGGCTCGACGACGCCGCCGACCGTCAACAGCGCTTCGTCTCCGACGCGTCACACGAGCTGCAGAGCCCGCTGACATCGCTCCGGGCGCGGCTCGAGGTCAACCTGGCGTCCCGCTCGGAGCCGGATTGGCGGGCGAATGAGGGTGAGGCGCTCGTCGAGGTCACGGAGATGCAGCGGCTGGTCGACGATCTGCTCACCCTGGCGCGCTTCGACGCGCGCGTCGATGATCCGGCGCGAGTCCCGGTCGACCTGGACGACATCGTCATGCAAGAAGCCGAGCGCTTGCGGACGCGTGCCCGCGTGGCCGTGGACACCCGCCAGGTGTCGGCGGGTCAGATCCTGGGCGATCCGGATCAGCTGCGGCGCGCGGTGCGCAACGTGCTCGACAACGCCGAGCGACATGCGAACCACCAGGTGTCGATCTCGCTGCGAGAAGCGGACGACGCGATCGAGATCCGCGTCACAGACGACGGAACCGGCATCCCCGTCGCGGATCGCGAGCGGATCTTCGAGCGCTTCAGCCGGGTCGATGACGCACGAGTCCGGGATGGCGCCAGCACCGGACTCGGACTGGCCATCACCCGTGAAGTCGTCGAGGCACACGGCGGGCGAATCGCGGTCATGGACGGTCAGCCGGGCGCGTCGTTCGTCATCCGCTTCCCGACCAGCGCCGCGTAGCGATCGTCCACCGTCGCGGCCTACGGGCACGCGAGGGGTTCAACGGTTGTTCAGCAGCGGTCGGGCATCGTGGCGGCATGACATACCGCACACTGGTCATCCTTCCCACGCTCGATGAGAGCGCCAACATCGTGGCGGTGCTCGGCCAGATCCGCGCCGCCCTGCCTTCGAGTGACGTGCTCGTCGTCGACGACGCGAGCACGGACGGCACGCCCGAGCTCGCCGAGGCCTTCTCGGCGGCACACGGGCAGGTCGAGGTGCTGCGCCGTCGCGGACCACGCGGGCTCGGACTGGCGTACCGGGACGGGCTTCGGCTGGGGCCTGGCTCACGGCTACGACGTCCTCGTCGAGATGGACGCCGACCTCTCGCACGACCCCGCCGAGCTCCCCGCCCTCGTCGCGTCCGTGCTGCACGGCGCGGATCTCGCGATCGGCTCGCGCTACGTGCCGGGTGGCGCAACGCCCGACTGGCCGGCGCGGCGCCGGTACCTCTCGCGAGCCGGTGGCTGGTACGCGCGGACGTTGTTGGGTCTGAAGGTGCACGACGTGACCTCCGGCTTCCGCGGCGTACCGGGCCGATCTGCTCCGCGCCGTCAACCTCGACGAGGTGACCACGACCGGGTACGGCTTCCAGATCGACATGACCGATCGGGCGCAACGACTCGGCGCGGTGATCCACGAGCTCCCGATCGTCTTCCACGACCGGATGGCCGGAGAGTCGAAGATGTCGGGCGCCATCATCCGCGAGGCCCTGCGCATGGTGACCGGGCGAGCCATCCGCAACCGCCTGTCGGCCGGATCCGGCGGCGTCCTGGTCCGGCCCGGCCGAGCCCGTGGTGTTGTCGTCGACGACGGAGCTGGTCCTCACGCACTCGGGCCCGGCGCCGCGCCCATGAGCACGGCGGTGGTCGTCGGACCGCAACCGATCGAAGGACGACCCGGTCTCGTCGGTCGCCTGACCCGCTGCATGAGCGTGTCCGTGATCACGACCGTGATCAGCTTCACCGTCATCATCGTCGCCACCACGGTCTTCGGAATCGTCGCGGCACTCGCGAACGTCATCGCGACCAGCATCGCCACCGTCCCGTCGTACTCCCTGAACCGGCGCTGGACCTGGGGCCGCCGCGATCGCAGCGACCCGTGGCGAGAAGTCATCCCGTTCTGGGTGCTCGCCTTCTGCGGGCTCGGGCTCTCGACGCTGACCGTCGGGTTCGCCGATTCGTGGGCCGCCCACATGCACCTGACGCCGACCGTGCACACGGCGGCGATCCTCGCCGCGAACCTCGCCGGCTACGGCGTGCTCTGGGTCCTCCAGTTCGCGCTCCTGGACACCGTGCTGTTCCGGGTCCGAGCCACCCCTCCCGGAGTCTGACTCCTGGCGGGGTGGCTACCTCAGCTCGCGGCGCAGTGTCGCTCGACCGTGACTTGAACGCACCGCGTTCGTGATCCGACGGGACGCGGCGATCTCGTGCTTGAGGTACCGATCCCAGAACCACGTCGTGGTTCGGTAGACGAGCGGAGCTTCCGGTCCGGGCGGCACCTCGAACGGCGATGAATGGGTCGCGCCGCGGAGGGTGATGAACCACTTGGGGGGAACGAGCTCGGGATAGGCCTCGAGGCTGTTGTGGTAGCCACGGTCCGCGTCACCCTGCACGATGAGGACCGGCGCATGGTTGTCCTCGTACTGCTCGTCCGGGAACTCCCGCCGGACCGCGGCCATGAGGACCGCCGCCTTCACCCGCTCGGTCCCGGCAGCACGTGTTCGAGACCAGGCCGTAGACGCTCAGCCCGCCGAGCGACATGCCGGCGGCACCGATCTCCCGGCCGTCGATCAAGCCGTGCAGCGGTCCGCCACCCGGTGATCGGCTGCGGTCCAGCATCTGATCGATGACGAAGCTCATGTCGGAGGCTTGGTGGACCGACTCGGAGCGCAGCGACACGCCGTTGCTGTCCTTGGGGGTGACGGGGAACGTCGGGGCCGCGACGACATATCCGGCGGCGGCCCAGGTGTCGAGCAGGGGCGCGAGCGAGCTCGCACTCCCGTCCAGCCCGTGCGCGACGACGATGAGCGGGAGCGGGCCTCGATTCGCCGGTGGGGTAGCGCACTTCGGTCGGCAGGCGCCGGCAGCGCGACGCGCCGCGTTGCTCGACCAACGTCAGCGTGAGCTTGGTGACGCCGGGACGGCCGCTCCGCGCCGGCGCGAGTGCGTCGCGGCGCGCCGGCGGCGCGCGGGCATCGCGCGACCGGCGTCGTCGACGCGCGTCGCACCGTCGCCACATCCGGTCGCGAGCGCGACGAGCAAGCTCGTCGCCGCGAGCGCCACGAACGCGCGACCGGCCGGACGCGCCGGAGGGCAGTGCACTCAGGACACTCGTCGTACCTCTTGCGCGGCGAACGGCAAGGGCAACACGTAGTTGTCGGCGATACGGCGAACGACGTAGCCGCGGTCGGTGGCATCTGCGACTTCGAACCCCGAGCACCAGAGCTCGCAGAAGTGGTCGCGTACCTCGATCGGGGTACCCGGCGTGAACTGCTCTGCGGATGAGTAGCGCCCGAGCTGCTGCATGGCCATGAATCCTCTCGGGATGGACGGATCTCCGCTCCGGCCCGCCAGCCTGTGCTCCTCGCGCTGACAGACCGCTGAAAGGGCCGGGCCCCGCCGCTGTCGTGGCGGGTGGTCACGCCGCTCCGGTACGTCCTCCGAGGCAGCGGATGTGGGTGTGGCCCCAGGACCAGCGGGGCGCGCACTGCGATGCCGAGCCGAAGCTCGGGTGCCGGAAGTCGTGCCAGTCGAGCAACCAGATCCGGCCCGACGGGCTGCCCCGCCCCAGCTGGATGCCGAACGCCTTCGGCAATCCCGGGACGGCTACTCGGCGCACCGGCGCGTGCCCGCGTACACCGAGCGACCACGCGAGCTCCGGAGCCTTGGTCGCGGGACGGACCGAGACGATGTCACCGGGCTTGGCCACGAGCGCGAGCTCGCGCAGGGGGCCGTCGGGTCCGGTCGGCGTCTGGATGGACTGGAGCGTCGCGGGGAGGATCAGCGCGAAGGTGGCCGCGAGCGCGACCAGGCCGAGCACGACGCGACGCGCGATCAACCGGTCGACGAGGCACGCAATCGCGATGCACGGCGCCCACGCCATGAGGGTGAACGTCCGGTCGAGCACGACCGGCTCGAAGATCCCGGCCAGCGCCGCGAGCCCGATCGGCAGCGCGAAGCAGCAGACCCAGACTCGGCCGAGCCGGACATCGCGCCGGACGAGCACCACTCCGCCCGCGACGGTCGCGGCCGCGGCGGCCATCGCGAGGGTCGGGTCGAACGTGATCAGCCGGCCGATCGCGGTCGCCAGGCCGGAAACCGTCGTGGGCGGGATCCACGCCGAGTGGCCACCCGCGGCCTGGGTGAGGAAGGTCCGACCCCACAGGAGTGCCCAGCCGAGACCGGCGAGCCCGATCGCGGCGCGCCATCGCCAGGCGTCCCGGTCGGTCCGCGGACCGGCGAGGGTCAGCAGCCCGGCGGCGAGCAGCACCATCGAGACGTGCGTGAGGAGGCCGATGAAGACCAGGGCCCCGAGCGCGGGCGCGTGCCAGCGCTGTGGTTTCCTGAGCCAGGTCGCCGCCAGGATCGCGAGCGCGACGCCGAGCAGCTCGAGCTCGGCGTACATCCGCGCTTCCCGGCCGTGCAGCACCTGGAAGGAGCTGACCGCCATCAGCCCGGTTGCGATCAGGCCGAGCCGGCCCCGCGACCGCATCCACCAGGCGAACAACGCCAACGCGCCGAGCGAGAGCACCGCGGACGGTGCGCGGAACCAGAGCTCACTGGCTCCCGCCCGGGCGAGGGCCGCGCGCAGCAGGTAGTCGAGCGGTGGGTGCGAGTCGTGGAGCCGGAGGTAAGTTGAAGAGGCTCCCGATCGGCAGCCGGCCGGCCATCGCGGTGAACGACTCGTCGTAGTTCAACCGCGACGCACCGAGGCCCCAGAAGCGCAGCACGGCGCCCACCACGACCAGAAGGCCGAGCCCGATCGCCGTGGGCCGAGTGGTGAGTCTCGGCGCGCGTGCCTCCTCGGCCGCTTCCGCCACCGCGGTCGGCTCCCGGACTCGTGGGGTGTTCGAGCATCGTCGTCACGCCCGGGCACTCCTCTCGGCCTGGTCCGGCTCGCGCGCGGCCGGAGCGCGCCCGGGCGCCCGGGCGGGGCCCCGGGCGCCTCATGGGCTGGATCGGACGGGCCGCTCACACGCTGGGGGATTGATCGTGTGATCGGGCTCCCATCGGACCACGTCCGGAAGCGATTCCGAACGTGAAGCCAGAATGCTCCCGGCGGGCTGACAGATCGCTGAATCTCGTGAGATCGCAGCGCCGCGGCCCCGGGGCGGCGTCAGCGAACGTTCAACTCCGGGGTCGTACGGTCACCGGATGGCCCGAACGAGTCCCGGGGTGACCACGCTGAAGCAGGTCAACCCGTACCGGTCGGGCCGGTCGCACCGGGCCGACGGCGTGTACCACGACCGCAGTGATTGCCCGACGGGCCGGCTGGTGCACTCGCAGGATCTCGTCGCCGGCCGCGGGGGACTGGCGCGCTGCCCCGAGTGCGTGGCGCTCGACGAGGCCGACGCCCCGTCGCCGGCGGACGAGCCCACCTGACCCGCTCACTGCTCTCGGCCAGGCCCTCGATCGACCGGAGCGTCCGGGCCGCGACTCAGGGAGTCGGGGAGTCGGAGCGGCCGCGGCCGGACCCAGTCCGAGCTCCCGGCCGACGCGATCGGCGACCGTGACCATGGCCGGGCCCTTGAAGTGGACGCCGTCGGGCCGCAACGTGCTGACCGTTGATCTCGCAGCGCCCGGGCGCCGTGCACAGCAGGTGTTGCAGATCGAGATATCCCGAGGCGGTGCTCGTGGCCACCGCCCGGCGGGTGTCGTTGACGCAGTCCACCTGCCGTCGATCCGCGCGCGACGGCGCATCGAACTTCGAATACGGGTAGCTGGAGATCACGAGACGCGCTCCGGCGTTCGTCACCTTCGTCGCCAGCTGCTCGAGCTCGCGCCGGTATCGCTGCCGGTACGTCGGATCGCACGACCGCTCCGAGTGCCCGTTGTACCGGTACTCGGCACTTCCCGGTGCCCACGCCACGAACAGGACGATCGTGGGCTGGAAGCGTCGGAGCGCCGCGTCCCACAACCCGCCGCAGCTCGGCCGGTTCGGCGCGGCGAAGTGCACGCCGTCGTGGTAGTCGACGCTCGTCACACCGTCCGGGAAGATGCAGCCGATCTTCGAGATGTTCGCGACGACGGCGGTCGGCGGCTTCAGCCGCCGCTCGAGGGCAGTGCCGAAGTGCCAGGCCACCGAGTCGCCGACGACCAGCACCCGCGGAGTCGCCGGCCCGGCGGTCTTCGCCGTGCGTACGCCGACCGCGAGGCGGCGGCTCGCGGCCGACGCGCTCGGAGGTGAGGTCGCGCCGCTGGTCACGACCACGACCAGGACCACGAGGACGACCGCGGTGACCGGGATCGCCACTGCCCATTGCCGGGCGCTGCCGGCGCCGCGCCGGATCGGCATCTCGATCAGCACGTACGACGCGATCGCGATGCCGAGGGTGATGGCGAGCTGCACGAAGAACAGCGGCCAACCGGTGACCCCGGTGCGCTCGGCGCTCACCACGATGTCCACCGGCCAGTGCCAGAGGTACACGCCGTAGCTGATGAGCCCGAGCAGGGCGAGCGGCTTCCAGCTGAGCACGAACCCGATCGGGCCGCGTTGCGGATGCATCGCCGCGGCGATGATCGCGACCGCCGCGATCCCGCACGCGAGCAGGCCACCGCGGTAGAGCGTCTCGGATCCGCCGTCGAGGCCGGTCCACGCGAACGCGAGGAGGATGACGCCCGCGAAGCCGGCGACCTCGACCGCGATGCGAGCGCCACGCGTCTGCACCTGGCCCCACACCACGAACGCGGCCGCGAGTGCCCCGCCGAGCAGGATCGCGGTCGCGCGGGTGTCGGTCCCGTAGTAGACGCGCGCCGTGTTCAACGGCTCGTAGAGGACCAGCATCAGTGCGGTCGAGACGGCGGCGAACACGAGCGACGTGACGAGAACGGCCTGGGGAGTGCGGCGCTTCCACCAGGCGAGGAGCCCGACGAAGACGAGTGGCCACACCAGGTAGAACTGCTCCTCGATCGCCAGGCTCCACGTATGTTCGAGCGGCGACGGAGCGCGGAACAACGCCCAGTAGTCGTTGCCGGAGAACACGGCCTGCCAGTTGGCGACGTAGCCGATCGTCGCGAGCGCTCCGTCGTGAATCTGGTTCAGCTCGTCCGGCTCGGCGATGCACGAGGCAGTAGACGGCCACGCCGGCGAGCAGCCCGACCAGTGCCGGGAGCAGGCGGCGCGCCCGGCGGGCCCAGAAGCTGCCCAGGCGAACCGTGCCCGAGCCTCCCGACTCGACGAGCAGGAGCGTCGTGATCAGGAACCCGGACAGGACGAAGAACAGGTCCACGCCGAGGTATCCGCCGGTCAGGTGACCGCCGTGGAACAGCAGGACTCCCGCCACCGCCGCCCCCCGCAAGCCGTCCAGAGCACGGACGTGCGGGATGCTCACTCGCCCCCCGGTCATGAGCGAGGAATCTTGGCATGCCCCGGATCGACGTCCAGCGCGGCGGCCGTCCCGGGGCACCGCACGGTGGTTCTCGGCTCAGATCGTCACCCGGCGGGCGGCCAGGTCGTGCTCGTCGTGACGGTCTCGCCGGTCGGAGTGAGCTCGGTGACCGAGGCGAACCCGGCGAGAAACGCCGCGACGTCGTCAACGAACGTGGTCGCGGTCGACGTGCAGTCCGGCGGTGGCGCGATCCCGGTCGCGGTCGTGCTCAACGGCTCCTGCTTCACCCCTCGCAGCGATCCCGACGGGACACGTCGGCACGTTGAGGTTGACGACGACCTTCGCCGCCTTGCCCTCGGCCAGGCGCGTCGCGCCGGGAGCGGACCCAGTGGACGACGAGCGGGGCCGCGCTGGCGTAGTCGGGCGGGTTCCCGATGCCCTGGCTCGCGGCGAGCGCCGGGATGCCGGCGCGTCGCGGCGGCCTTGGCTGCGCCGACCGTGCCGGAGATCGAAGCGATCGGGCCGAGGTTCTGGCCTTGGTTGATCCCCGCGACGACGACGTCCGGATCTTCGGGGAGCACGTGCTCGAGGGCGTACGTGATCGAGTCGGCCGGATACCCCGCGACTGCCGTGGCGGGATATCCACTCCGGGTCTGCTGCTCGGTCGCCTGGAGCGGCGGCGGGGTCGTCTTGCTCCCGGTGCCGCTCTGGTTCGTGGCGGGCGCGACGACGGTGATGGTGACGTTCGGGCAGCTCGCGGAGCGCCTGCACGACCGTGTCGATCCCTTCGGCCGCGTATCCGTCGTCGTTCGTCACGAGGATCGTGAGGTGGCGGGCGGCGTTCGTCGTGCTCGACGATGCCGGACGAGCTCGACGACCCGGTGCTGTCGTCATCGGTCCCGCCGCAACCGGCGAGCACCGCGGCCAGGACCACACCGACCACTCCTACCGTTCGGGCACGCATGGTTCCCCCCATGGCGACGGCTCCCGCCGAGGCTACCCACCTTCGGGTGGTAGAACCCGGCCATGGGTACCGCCTTCGCATCAACCCAGGAGCTGCTCGGCGCCGTCGGGCGCGATCTCGGCACGACCGAATGGACCACGCTCACCCAGGAGCGCATCAACCAGTTCGCCGAGGCGACCGGTGACCACCAGTGGATCCACGTCGACGTCGAACGGGCCCAGGCCGGTCCCTTCGGCACGACCATCGCCCACGGCTACCTGACGCTCGCGCTGTGCGCGCCGTTGCTCGGTGAGCTCGCGCAGGTCGGTGGGATCTCGATGGGGATCAACTACGGAATCGACAAGGCGCGCTTCATCGCCCCGGTCACCGCCGGGTCGCGGGTGCGCGGGCACGGCGAGGTCGTGTCCGTGACGGAGATCGCCGGTGGCGTGCAGGCCGTCGTGCGGATCACCATCGAGCTCGAAGGCTCGGAGAAGCCGGCCGCGGTCGTCGATACGGTGTCGCGCTTCCTCGACTGAGGCTAGCTCGTGGTGACGTCCGCGAGGAACGCGTGCACCACCTCGGGATCGATGACGCGCCGCATCGGCGGGAGCGCGTCGAGCAAGGTGTCGCGATAGCCGGCGGTCGCCAGCCGGCGATCCAGCACCGCGACGACGCCGCGGTCGTGCCGGCTGCGGATCAGGCGACCGGCTCCCTGCGCGAGCACGAGCGCGGCGGCGGGGAGGTCGACGTCGCGGAAGCCGGAACCGCCCGCCCGTTCGGCGGCTTCGCGCCGAGCCTGGGCGAGCGGGTCGTCCGGGCCGGCTGAAGGGGAGCCGGTCGATCACCACGAGCACGCACGATGGGCCGGGGACGTCGACGCCCATCCAGAAGCTGCGGGTGGCCACGAGGCACGACCGCTCGTCCGCGCCGAACTGGGTGAGCAGCGCCGATCGTGAGCCTTCGCCCTGCACGAGGATCGGGTGGTCTCCGCGGTCCCGCAGCAGGATGCTGATGCGGGTGACGGCGGCGCGCGACGTGCAGAGCACCAACGCCCGACCGCCCGCCGCGGCGACCAGCCCGGCGACCTCTTCGCCCGCGGCCTCGGCCCAGCCGGCATCGCGCGGCTCCGGGAGGTGCTTGGCGACGTAGAGCATCGCCTGCTCGCGGAAGTCGAACGGTGACTCGACCTCGAGATCCACGTAGCCCAGGCCCGGGTCGACGTGGTCGGACTCGTCGTCCGGATCGGCGCCGGAGACCGCCGTGGCGCAGGTGGCCGGGGCCGGGTTCGGCCCGCGGCTCCAGCCCGAGGCGCTCGGCGAACGGCGCGAACCGGGTCCCACCGCCGAGCGTGGCCGACACGAGCACGGTGGGCACCTGGTGCAACAAGCTCAACGCGAGCGCGTCGGCGACGCTGATCGGGGCGACGCGGAGCAATCCGCCTTCGCGCCACGCGACCTCGTCGGTCGCGCGGCGACTGCAGCCGGCGGAGGGCCTCGAGCCGGGACGCGGCGAGCTGTTGCACCTGGGCGGCCGCGGTCGGGTCGGCGGCCGTGTCGATCGCGGCGCTGGCCGTCGCCAGCCGCTCCGCCGCCGATCCCAGTGCCGCGGCGAGCGCACCGTCGGTCGGGTCGACCCGGCCTTCGAGCCCTTCGAGCGCGGATTCCAGCGCATCGGCGGCCGCCGCGACCGGGTCGGTGTCGCCCCGGCCCACGCCGACGCCGCCCAGGCGGGTCGCGAGCTGGCGCAGACCCATCGGCGAGAGATCGAGGCCGAAGGCGCCGGTGGCGACCTCGGGCAGGGCGTGGGCCTCGTCGAAGACGACGACGTCGTGCTCCGGGAGGACGTTGCCCGACGATGCGAGGTGCGCGCAGTACAAGCGCGTGGTTCACGACGAGGATGTCCGCGCCGTTGGCCCGTTCGCGGGCCTGCTCGGCGAAGCAGTTGTCACCGTCGCTGCACTTCGCCGCGCCCGGACATTCGCGCGGCGCGCAGCTCGCGGCGCGGCGGGAGCCGTCGGCGATGTCGACGTCGGTGAGATCGCCGGTGGCCGATTCGAGTGCGAACCGTTCGAGTCGTTCGAGGTCGCGGGCCAGCGTCGGGCCGGGCCGTTCTTCGAGCGTGGCCTGGCCGCCGACCGCGGCGCGCAGCTTCGCCCGGCACACGTACTGCGACCGGCCCTTGAGCAGCGCGGCGGTGAACGAGACGCCGCCGTGCTCGCGGAGGTGGGGGAGGTCCTTGTTCCACAGCTGGTCCTGCAACGTGAGCGTCGCGGTCGACACCACGACGCGCCGGCCCGAGGTCACCGCGGCGGCGAGATACGCGAGCCCCTTGCCGGATCCGGTCGGGGCCTCGGCGACGAGGTGGTGCTCGCCGTCGATCGCCTCGGCGACCGCGGCGGTGAGGCGCTGCTGGCCGGGCCGGTCCTCGCCGCCGAGGGCGGCGACCGCCGCCGAGAGCACCGCTCCCGCGTCGATTCCCCGGCCGGTGGCGGCGGCTCGTGCTGGCTTGGTGGTCGGAGTCTCGGTCATCCCTCGTCTTTCGCGAGTGCGAGGGTACGTGGCGGCGGGGACAGGCTCCGCAGAGGCGACCGGGCGCCCCAGTCTGCATAATTGGGACGAAACGGCCGGACGAAGTCGCGAAAACCCCAGGAAAATCCGTCATTTCGGGGGTCGGCCGTGCAAGGCTGGCCAGCAACCCAGTCCGTTCCCGAAGGAGTCTCAGTGAACCGCAGAGATCTGGTCACGGCGATCGCCGAGAGGACCGAAACCGACAAGAAGTCGGCCGATGCGTTCCTCGCCGCGTTCACCGAAGTCGTCACCGAGACGGTGGCAGCGGGCGACCCGGTGGCCATCACCGGATTCGCCAAGTTCTACCGCCGTGAGACCACGGCCCGCATGGGTCGCAACCCGGCGACCGGCGAGCCCATCAAGATCCCGGCCAAGAAGGCGGCGAAGATCACGCCCCTCAAGGGCTTCAAGGACGCGGTGCTCGGCGGCAAGAAGTAGCACCGGCGCCTCCGGGCGTAGCACGACGACTGGATGAGGGGAGGCCGATGGCCTCCCCTCATCGCGAGCGGAGGTCGGAGCGGGCACGTAGTGCGGAGACCGGAGCGACCCGGAGAGCCGCGTCCCGGTTGTGGTGCTTTCGCGCGACGGGCCAGGATGCCGCCATGGGAATGCTTGCGGGGCAACAGGCGATCGTCACGGGCGGGGCCGGCGGAATCGGGCGGGCGACCGTGCAGCGGATGGTCGAGGAAGGTGCGTCGGTCGCGATCATCGACAACGACACCGACACGCTGGCGGCGACGACTGCCGAGCTCGGACTGCCCGGCTTCGCGGCCGACGTCAGTGATCCGCAGGCCTGCACCCAGGCGATCCAGGATGCCGCGGCGGCGCTCGGCGGGCTCACGGTGCTCTTCAACAACGCCGGCGTCGGCAACGCCATGCCGCTGCACCGCTACCCGGACGCCGAGTGGGCCCGGCTCGTCGGCGTGAACCTCACCGGGACCTTCCACGGGATCCGCGCCGGCCGTCCCGCTCATGCGCGAGCACGGCGGCAGCATCGTGAACCACGCGTCGGTGAGTGGGGTGCGACCGACTCGCTTCGAAGGTCCGTACTCGGCGGCGAAGGCCGGCGTGATCTCGTTGACGATGGACGCGGCATTGGAATACGCGCCGAGCATCCGCGTGAACTGCGTGTCGCCGGGCATCGTCGAGACGAACCTCACCGCGATGGTGCTGCACGACGAGACGATGCGTGCCGCGGTGGAAGCGGCGACCCCGCTGGGCGCGTGTGGGTTCGCCGGTCGACGTCGCGAACGTCGTCGTGTTTCTCGCGTCGCCGCTCGCGTCGTACGTGACGGGCCAGAACGTGTTGGTCGACGGCGGCTCGTTCCTGCCGAACGGCCAAGCGGACGCGATCCTCCAAGCGTTCGGCGGTCGCGGGTAGCGGGTCGGTCAGGCCCGCTTCGGCGGGGGATCGGTGCGCTCGTAGCGCCAGCCGGTGTCCACCATCCAGAGGCGGTGCCGCGGGCCTTCGGCTTCCGCGTCGCCGTTCTCGTAGCCGGCGTCGCCGTGCCAGAGCACCGCGACACCTTCGTCGGTGAACACGGCCTTCGTCGTGAAGTGCTCGGGCACGCTCGCCCGCACCGCGTCGAGCGCGGCGGCGACGGTCGTGTGCTCGGACAGTGTGTGCAGCGTCACCCACGTCGGGGGGGCGAGCTCGATCTCGAGCGCGTCTCGTCGCTCCAGGGCGGAAGCGGGGGAGACCCACATGTGGTCGCGGATCTCGCCGTCGTCGATCGTCACCGCGCCCTCCGGCGCCGGCGCGACGAAGAACTGGGTCGAGAACCGCTTCGGCGCTTCGGGAGGCGGAGTCCAGTGTGCGAACGGAACGAGTGACTCCGGGTCGACGACGAGACCGGCTTCCTCCTCGGCTTCGCGCACCGCGGCCGTGCGCCCGGCCGCCGCGAGGTCCACTTCGGCCGAGACCTCATCCGCGGGAAAGTCCTCGGGGTCGATGCGGCCGCCGGGGAAGACCCACATGCCGCCGGCGAACGCGAGCTTCGAGTCACGTCGCAACATGAGCGTCTCGAGCCCGGTCGGGGTGTCGCGCAGCAGGATCGACCGTTGCCGCGGCGACGATCGGCACTGGCTCGGAACCCTTCGGAGCGCGCGCCCAGCGCGCGAAGCGCTCAGCCTCGGTCATGCCCGCGCCCGGTCGTTCGGCCCGCTCGTTCACGGGTTCGACGCTACCTGGGCGCGAGACCTTCGCGAGATCCTCACGCGCCGCTTGGACGGATGCCGCAGTACCGGCGCCTAGGGTCGCGACTGATGACCGAAGCCGCTGTGGTTGCCGTTCGCGGCCTGACCAAGAGCTACGGGAGCGTGCGCGCCGTCGCGGATCTCGACTTCGAGGTCGAGCCGGGCCAGGTCTGCGGCCTCCTCGGGCCGAACGGCGCGGGCAAGACGACCGCGTTGCGCATGCTCGTCGGATTGATCCGGCCCGAGCGCCGGTGAAGCCCGCCTCTTCGGCCGGCCGGTGCGGCCCGGATCGCCGGAGCTGGCCCGTGTCGGCACGATGATCGAGCACGCCGCGTTCGTGCCCCACCTCTCCGGCCTGCGCAACCTGCGGCTCTGGTGGGAAGCCGGGGGTGTGCGTTGGGCCGACGCGGATCTCGAAGGCGCGCTCGCGGTCGCCGGCCTCGGCGACGCGATCGAGCGGCGGGTGAAGACCTACTCGCAAGGCATGCGCCAGCGGCTCGGCCTCGCGCGCGTGCTGCTGGGCCGACCCGAGCTGCTGTTGCTCGACGAGCCGACGAACGGGCTCGACCCGCAGGAGATGCGGGCGATCCGTGAGCTCGTGCGCCGACTCTCGGACGAGGGCGTCACCGTGTTGCTCTCCAGCCACCTGCTCACCGAGATCGAGCAGGTGTGCAGCCACGTCGTCGTCATGGACAAGGGCCAGCTGGTGACGACCGGCACGGTCGCGCGAGCTCATCGCGGAGAGCACCTCGGCGTACTTCGAGGTCGACGACGTCGAGCGGGCCCGCCAGCTCCTCGCCGCGACTCCGGGTGTCGGCCGGATCACCGACGAGCACCCGGGCATCTCGGTCGATCTCGACGGCGTCGCCCGTTCCGCGCTGGTCGCGGCGCTGGTGCAGGCGGGCATCGCGGTGGAGACCGTCACTTCGCGTCACCAGCTCGAAGATGCGTTCCTCGGCCTCGTCGGCGAGCACACCGAGCGCCACCTCGGGAAGGGCGCCTGATGCTGCGCCTCATCCGCACCGAGATCTCGAAGCAGATCCTCCGCCCGCGCACCTGGGTCGCGCTGGTGTTCGTCGTCGCGGTCCCGATCATCATCACGGTGGCCCTCAAGCTGAACCCGCCCGATCTCTCGGGGCGGGGAGACGGCGACCGCTTCTTCTATCTCGCGACCCAGACGGGACTCGCCGTTCCCGTCGCCGCGCTCCAGCTCATGAGCGGGTTCTTCCTCGTGGTCGTCATCTGCATGTTCGCCGGCGACGCGATCGCCAGTGAAGCGAGCTGGGGGAACCTCCGGTACCTGCTCGTGCGCCCGGTCGGCCGGGGGCGCCTGCTCACCGCGAAGCTGTTCGTCGCAGCGCTGTTCGGCTTGGTCGCGACTGCACTGGTCGCGCTGTCCGGCCTCGTCGTGGGTGTCATCGCGTTCGGCTGGCACCCGTTGACGATCCCGTTCTTCGGCCTGTCGCAACAGCCGGGTGAGCTGGTGCTCCACCTCGCGCTCGCGCGTCGTGCTCATCACCTGGGGACTCGCGGCGGTGATCTCCTTCGGGTTCATGCTCTCGACGATGACGGATGCGTCGGCCGGTGCGATCTTCGGTGCCGTCGGCCTCTACATCGTCTCGGTGATCCTCAACGAGATCACGTCGCTCGGCTCGATCCGCTACGGCCTGCCGATCCGCTACTACGACGCGTGGAGCAACCTGTTCACGCGCAACGAGTTCACCGGGGACATGTGGCGCAGCATCTTCGTCCAGGTGCCGTACGTGATCGTGTTCCTCGGCATCTCGTGGTGGTGGTTCCACCGCAAGGACATCAAGAGCTGAGGCTCTGCCGCTCGCCCGCGCTCAGGTGAGCGAGTCGAGGTGCTCGGCGAACCGATCGAGGCTGCTGTTGAAGCCGGCCTGCGACTCTGCCGTGGCGAGCATCTCGGGCATGTCGGTCTGGTGGATCCGCACCTCGGTGCGCCCGTCGCCGAGGTCGATGAACGTCGATGTCGTCGTCATGCCGAGGTCGACGTCCTTCCACGCAAGGGATTCCGGCGGTGTGATCTCGGTGTAGACGGCGCGGCTGGTGAACGTGTCGCCCGTCGTGTCGTTGACCATCGTGGTCTCGAACGCGCCACCGATCCGGAGGTCGACGGTGATGGTGTCGATCGGTGTGCTCATCCCGACCGGACCCCAGAACGTCGTGAGGTGCTCGGGCTCGGTGATGCACCGGAAGACGAGCTCGCGCGGCGCGTCGAAGACACGGGTGACGAGGAGCTCAGCGGTCTGCGTCATTGGTCGTTCCCATCTGGTTGAAGGTCGGGTTGCTGAAGGGCGTCGGTCTGAAGATCGGTGAGGTGTTGATCGAGTCGGTCGAGGCGTTCGGACCAGACCCGGCGCTGGTGATCGATCCAGTCGGTCGCGGCGCTCAGGACCTCCGGCTCGAGCCGGCAGGGGCGCGTCTGGCGATGCTTCTGGCGCGACACCAGGCCGGCGCGTTCGAGCACCTGGATGTGGCGGGAGACCGCCTGGACGCTCATCGCGAAGGGCGCCGCCAGCTCGTTGACGGTGGCGTCACCCCGGGTGAGGTGGGCGACGATCGAGCGTCGGGTCGGATCGGCGAGCGCGGCGAACATCGCGTCGAGCTCGTCATCCGAGCGGGTGAGCGGCGAGGTCGTTGAGGGCATGCTCTGTATTCAACTAAATCATTGAACAACTGTCAAGTTGAATATCAGCCGGCGGCCAGGGAGCCCCGCCCGGGGAGTGGGGTTACCTCGGGGCGGGTGGGTGGGTCTTGCGGGCCGCCATGTAGCCCTTGATCGTGTCGGCGAACTCCTCGACCCGGTAGATGTCCTCCTCGTAGGACCACTGGTCGTTGCCGGCGTACTTCAGCAGCGACCAGTTCACGGCCTGGTGCACCTCGCCGTCACCGAGGTCCTGCATCCGGTTCCACACCGCGCAGACGACCCAGCCCTTCTCCTCGTCGATCACGTACCACTCGGCCGGGAATTCGGTCATCTCGTTGTTCGGGAACTCGGCCATCGTCGCGGTGATCCAGGTGCGGATCGCCTCGCGGCCCTTGAAGCGTCCCGTAGAGGTGCTCGAAGTACTCGGCGTCCTCGGTGAACAGGTCCGCCCACGGGTTCCAGTCGCCGGACGCGCCGCTCTGCGCCGCGACGTTGCGGTAGTGCTCGTACGCCCGTTCCATCTCGTCGCGCGTGAATCCCATGACGTCCCCCTCCGTCGGCCGGAGGAGAACCTAGATGCACGTGCGGCGGCCGTCCATGATCACCGTGGAGCGACGCTAGGCATGGATCTCTGCGCCCGGTGAGGTGGTGGCCGGCCCGCCGCCGCGAACAACTGGCTCGCTCCGGCTGCCGGGATCTGGCACGCTCGCGCTCACGATGGCTCCCCTCTCCGTTCGCCTCCTGCCCGATCCCGACCAGCACGATCTGCTGGCCGAGACGCTGGCGCGCGTCAACAAGGCGTCCAACCTGGCCCGGACCCGGGCGATCGAGCAGTCGGTGTCCGGTCGGGCCGCGCTGCGGACCGTGGTGAAGCAGGAGCTGGACAAGTTCAAGCTGCCGGCGGCGTTCGTCGCCCCGGCCGTGGCCCGGGTCGAGGCGTCGCTGACCCGCCAGAAGTTCGGTGCCTACCAGTCCCTCGTGCTGCCCCCGGCCTCGGTGAAGTGGCCGGCCTCGGACCGGGTGACCCTGCCCACCGCCGGCGGGAAGCGCACGGTGCGCGTGTACATGGACCCGATGCGCGGGGGGCTGCGGCCGCCGCTCGAAGGCGTGCCCGCCGCGCTCGTGTTCCGCAACGGGGAGTTCGACCTGGTCGACGCCCGGCCGGTCGAGGACGACGACGAGGAGTGAGTCGCCTCCTCCTGGTGCGGCACGGCCAGTCCACCTGGAACGCGGACGGGCGCTGGCAGGGTCGCGCCGATCCGCCGCTCTCGGAGCTCGGGGTGCGCCAGGCCGAAGCGGTGGCCGCAGCGCTCGCGCCGGACGGGACCGGTCGCATACGAGATCGATGCGCTGTGGGCATCCCCGCTGGCGCGGGCCCGGCACACGGCCGAGATCGTCGGCAGCGCGGATCGGGATGGCTCCCGTCGTCGACGAGCGGCTCGAGGAGCGCGACGCGGGGGAGTGGACGGGGCTCACCCGGGTCGAGATCGAGGCGGCGTGGCCGGGCTACCTGGCTGAGCACCGCCGCCCTCCCGGCTTCGAGCTCGACGAGACCCTCGTGATCCGGGCCCTCGCCGCGCTCGAGGCGCACGGGGCGACGCCCGGGCTCGGCACCGGCCTGGTGCTCACGCACGCCGGGGTGATCCGGGCGCTCGAGCGCCACCTCGGGGGTACGAGCGAGCCCGTCCCGAACCTCGGTGGACGCGAGCTGGCGGCCGGTCCCGGCGGGCTCGAGCTCGGTGACCGGCTCCTCCTCGTGGATCCCGCGACCGTCGAGGTCACCACCCCACGCCAGATCTGACGACCGCGTCCGAGGATCTCCGCCGGTCGGGCGCTCGAGCGCGGCCGGCGCAGTGCGGTCGGCAGCCGTGGTCAGTGACGGGTCCGATCTCGTAGACTGCTTTGCCCCCCCGACGCTGCGGAGCCGCGTTGTCCGACCGTTCCGATCCTGAGATCGCCGCTGAACAGGCCTACCTGGACGCGGTGTATGACCGCCTCGAGCGCGATGCGTGAGTCCGCGGAGAGTGTCGCCGCGGCCTACGAGGACGTCCGCGCGGGCGGAACCCACCAGGCGCGCCTCGAACGGGACATCGCGGTCGAGACGACCCACCGCCGGCTCGCCGCGCTCGACATCGGCGACGCACCGCTCTGCTTCGGCCGGATCGACTGGCAGGAGGGGGACCGGTTCTACGTCGGGCGGCTGGCCGTCGACGACGAGGAGCGGACTCCGCTCGTCATCGACTGGCGTGCCCCCATCGCCGAGCCCTTCTACCGGGCCACCGCGCTCGATCCGATGGGAGTGCTGCGGCGCCGGCACCTGATCACGAAGCACGGCCGCGAAGTCGTGAGCCTGGACGACGAGGTGTTCGACCCCGACGCGGTGGAAGCCGCGGGGCTCACGGTGCTGGGCGAGGGCGCCCTGCTCGCGGCACTCGAGCGGCATCGCACCGGCCGCATGGCGGACATCGTCGCGACGATCCAGGCCGAGCAGGATGCGGCGGTACGTGCCGACCTGCCGGGCGTCGTGGTGGTCGCCGGCGGGCCGGGCACCGGCAAGACCGCCGTCGCGCTGCACCGCGCCGCCTATCTCCTCTACACGTACCGCCGCCGGCTCGGCGCCCAGGGCGTGCTGCTCGTCGGCCCGAGCCCGGTCTTCCTCCGCTACATCGAGCAGGTGCTCCCGTCCCTCGGCGAGCACGAGGTCCAGCTCGCGACGGTCCGGGGCCTCAAGCCGCAGCTCGGCGCGCATCGCCTCGATGCACCGGCGGTGGAGCGGATCAAGGGCGACGCTCGCATGGTGACCGTGCTCCGCAACGCGCTGGCGGACCGGGAGCGGCCGTTGCGGCGCGACCTCGAGCTGACCATCGACGGGTTGCGGCTGCGGCTCTCGCGCCGCGAGTGCCGTCGGACGTTGGAGCGCGTGCAGCGCCGGCCCGGGACGCACAACGCGCACCGGCCGCTCGTCCAGCGCATGCTCCTCGACAAGCTCGTGTCGCAGTACCGGTCCGCGCTCGCCCGCTCGCATCGCGAGGTGCTCGATCTCGACACGCTCCCCGGGCTCGGCGAAGAGGACTTCGACTCGGGCTACGACCCCCAGGTGGCCGCCGCGCTCGCGCGGGGTGAAGCGCCGCCGCGCGAGTGGGAGCGTGAGCTCACCGTCCGGCTCCGCCGCCACCCCGATTTCCGCATGGCGCTCGAGCGGATGTGGCCGGTGCTCACCGGCGCCGAGCTCGTGCACGACCTCTTCAGCTTCGAGGCACTCATCCGGTCCGCCGTCGGACGGTGTGTTGCCCCGCGATGATCAGCGCAGCCTGTTCCGCCCCCGTTCCGAGTCGGTGCGCGACGTGGAGTGGACCGAAGCGGATGTCGCGCTGGTCGACGAAGCCGACGCGCTGCTCGGCCCGGTCGAAGCCGCGCGACCCCGCCGCCGCGGCCGCAGCGGCGCGGCCAAGGAAGAGGTCGAAGCGGCGGCCAGCGTGGTGCGCGAGCTCGGCCTCGGTGGGTACACGACCGCCGCGGCACTCGCCGAGCGGTACGGCGGCGCTGCGAGTCCGGGCGCCGACGCGATTCCTGAGCTGCGCACGTTCGGCCATATCCTCGTCGACGAGGCGCAGGACCTCACGCCGATGCAGTGGCGCATGCTCGCCCGCCGCTGCCCCAACGGGTCGATGACCATCGTGGGGGACTTCGGACAGGCCAGCCGGCCGGGTGCCGCGAGCGGATGGGACGAGGTGCTCGAGCATCTGCCCACCCACGACGAGCCGCGTCGCGTCACCCTGACCGTGAACTACCGCACGCCGGCCGAGATCATGGATCTCGCCAACCGGCTGCTGACCGCCGCGGCATCGGGTGTGCAGCCGACGCAGTCCGTTCGCCGCACCGGGCTCCCGCCCCGGTTCACCCGGGTCGATGACCTGGTGGCCGGGGCCGCGGACGCCGCCCGGGTCGCGATGGACGCCGGCGGCACGGTCGCGGTGATCTCCCCGGTCGAGCTGCACGCGGCGATCACCGAATCGCTCGCGGACCTGGGCGCGGTCGCGGATGCCGCCGAAGCGCTCGACGCGCCGATCGGCGTGCTGCTCCCGACCGACGCCAAGGGCCTCGAGTTCGACCATGTCATCGTGGTGGAGCCGTCCCGGCTCGTGACCCCCGACTCGTCCGGGTTGCGGCTCCTGTATGTCACGCTGACCCGAGCCACCCAGACGTTGACCGTGATCCACGCCGACGCCCTGCCCGAAGCCCTCAGCCGCGCGAGGCAGAGAGAAGGAGTCACCGTCATGACCCCCACTGAGACTGCCGACCGTACGGCCGCAGATGTCGCCTGGGACCTCGAGCCCCTCGTCGACGGGCGCGGGATCGCCGGCGTGGACGCCCAGCTCGAAGCGGCCGACGCGCTCGCCGCGTCGCTCGAGACCCGCCGCGGTCACGTGGCCGAGCTCGATGCGGCCGGCCTCGCCGCATTGATGCACGAGACCGCGGAGCTGGCCGAGCTGCTGGGCCGGGCCGGTTCGTATGCCGGTCTGCGGTTCTCCGTCGACACCTCGGATCCGGAGCTCGGTGCGCTCATGCAGCGGGTCGAGGAGCGGTCCACTGCGATCAGCACCCGGGTGCTGTTCTTCGAGCTCGAGTGGGCCGAGCTGTCGGACGAGCGGGTGGACGAGCTCCTCGCCGACGACCAGCTCGCGTTCTGCCGCCACCATCTGCGATCCGCGCGCCGGTACCGGCCCGCATCTCCTCTCGGAGCCGGAGGAGAAGATCCTCGCCGAGAAGGAGGTCACCGGCGCGAGTGCGTGGTCGCGTCTGTTCGACGAGCTGACCTCCATGATCACGATCGATCTCGCGGGTGAGACGGTCGGGCTCGAGCAGGGCCTCTCGATGCTCGCGTCACCCGACCGCTCGGTGCGGGCTGCCGCCGCGGCGGCCGTCACCGAAGGGCTGGCGCCCGGGCTGCGCACCCGCGCGTTCGTGTTCAACACGTTGCTGGCCGACAAGGCGACCGAGGACCGCCTGCGCTCGTATCCCGGGCTGGATCGCGAGCCGGAACCTGGCCAACGAGGCGAGTGACGAGTCCGTCGCCGCACTCGTCGACGCGGTGCAGCAGCGCAACGACATCCCGCAGCGCTGGTACGCCCTCAAGGCGCAGCTGCTGGGGCTCGAGAAGCTCGCGGACTACGACCGGATGGCGTCGGTCGCGACGGTCGACGCGGAGTTCGGTTGGGACGAGGCCCGCAGCCTGGTGCTCGACGCGTACGGGTCGTTCTCGCCCGAGCTCGCGGACATCGCGCAGCGGTTCTTCGACGAGCACTGGATCGACGCGCCGGTGCGACCCGGGAAGCGACCCGGTGCGTTCTGCGCGTACACGGTCCCGTCGCAGCACCCGTTCCTGCTGCTGAACTGGACGTCGCGCCGGCGCGACGTGCTGACCCTGGCCCACGAGATGGGGCACGGCCTGCACGCGTACCTCGCTCGCGACCAGGGCGTGTTCCATCAGGGCACCCCGCTCACGCTGGCGGAGACCGCGTCGGTGTTCGGCGAGACCGTCACGTTCGGGCGCCTGCTGGCCGAGACCCACGAGCCCGAGGCGCGGCTCACGCTCCTGGCGGAGAGCCTCGAGGGCCAGATCGCCACGGTGTTCCGCCAGATCGCCATGAACCGGTTCGAGAACGCGGTGCACACGGCCCGGCGGGAAGCGGGCGAGCTGAGCGTCGACGACTTCAACCGGCACTGGCGCGAGAGCCAGGTCGCGATGCTCGGCGATTCGGTCGAGCTCACCGAGGGCTACGGCACCTGGTGGTCCTACGTGCCGCACTTCATCGGCATGCCGGGATACGTCTACGCGTACGCCTACGGCCAGCTGCTCGCGCTGTCCGTCTACAAGCAGTACGAGGACCAGGGCGAGAGCTTCGTCGGTTCGTACCTCGAGCTGCTGGCCCGCGGCGGGTCGCTGCCGCCGGAGGAGCTGGGCCAGATCGTGGGTGTCGACCTCACCGATCCCAAGTTCTGGGACGGCGGCCTGAACATCATCGAGCAGCAGCTCGAGGCGGCGGAGGCGGCCGCGCTCGCGACGGGTCGCATCACGATTCCCGCCCCGTGACCCACGAGCCGGGGCCCGCTGCTGGAGGGTCGGGTGGCCCTGGTGACCGGCGGGGGAGGCGGGATCGGCCGCGCGATCGCCGAGACGTTCGCCGCGCACGGCGCCCGCGTCGTCGTGGCGGAGATCAACCCGGAGCGCGCGGAAGAGACGGTGACCGCGATCCAGGCCGCGGGTGGTGAGGCGACCGGAGCCGTCGTCGACGTGGGCGACGAGGGTGCGGTGACCGATCTGGCGGGCGCCGTCGGTCATGTCGACGTGCTCGTGAACAACGTCGGTCACTACCTCCCGGGCGACGGCGACTTCCTGACCAGCACGTCGGACGAGTGGCGCGCCCTCTACCGCGTCAATCTCGAGCACGTCTTCCTCTGTACGCGTGCGTTCGTGCCCGGGATGGTGGCAGCGCAAGTGGGGGAGCGTGATCAACGTCTCGAGCGTCGAGGCGTTCCGAGCGATCCCGCGCCGGCCCGTCTACAGCGCGTTCAAAGGTGCGGTCACGCAGTTCACCAAGAGCCTCGCGGTCGAGCTGGGCAACGACGGCGTGCGGGTGAACGCGATCGCGCCGGATCTCACCGAGACCCTCCAGGTGCCGTACTCGCGCTGGGTGCCCGACGAGCAACGAGAGCTGATCCCGCAGTGGGTTCCGGTCGGCCGGTTCGGCACCCCGGCCGACATCGCCGGCGTGGCCGTCTTCCTCGCGTCCGACCTCGCCGCGTTCGTCACCGGCACGACCATTCACGCCGACGGCGGCAGCCTCGCGGCCGGCGGCTGGTTCCGCCGCGCCGACGACACCTGGACCAACCGCCCCCTCGCCCCCTAGCCCCTCCGCTTCCCTCCGTTTGTGCCGTCGGGCGTGCTCAGGGAACCCTGAAGGCACAAACGGAGGAACGGGTCGGTGGTGGGTCAGAAGCGGGCGAGCTCGCGGCGGAGCTGGTCCAGGCCCATGCTGCCGAGGTCGAGGGCGTACTGGTGCCACGCCTTCAGATCGAAGTCGTCGCCGTGCTTCGCCTTCGACGCCGCCCGCGCCTCGAGCCACACCCGCTCGCCGACCTTGTACGAGATCGCCTGACCCGGGAGTCCGAGGTAGCGGTCCACCTCGCTGCGCATGAAGTCTTCGGGGAACCGGCTGCGTTCGATCACGAACGGCAGCGCGAGCTCGGGCGTCCAGACCTCACCCGGGTGGTAGCGCTCACGGTCCGGGATCGGAAGCTCGAGGTGCATGCCGATGTCCACGACGACGCGCACCGCGCGCATGGCCTGCGCGCGCAGCATCCCGAGCTCGTAGTCCGGGTTGTCGAGGTAGCCGAGCTCACCCATGAGCCGCTCGGCGTACAGCGCCCACCCTTCGCCGTGACCCGACACCCAACCGAGCGTGCGCTGGTACCGGTTGAGCTGGTCGGCGAGGTAGCGCACCTGCGCGACCTGGAGGTGATGGCCGGGCACACCCTCGTGGTATGCGATCGAGACCTCGCCCCAGAGCGGGAAGCGGGTGCGGCCGAGCGTCGGGTACCAGGTGCGGCCGGGCCGGGAGAAGTCCTCGGACGGCCCGGTGTAGTACATCGCCGCCGCGCCACCGGGCTCCGCGATCATCGCCTCGACCCGCTGCACCGGGCCCGGGATGTCGAAGTGGACGCCGTTCAGCTCCGCGATCGTGGTGTCCATCAGATTCTGGATCCAGGCCCGGAGGTTGTCCTCACCCTCGATCGAACGCGCCGGATCCGTCTCGAGCAGCTCGAACACCTCGGTCAAGGGCTGGCCGGGCAGGATCCGCTCGCCGACGCTGCCCATCGCGTGCTCGATCCGGTACAGCTCGTCCCAACCCCACGCGTAGGTCTCTTCGAGGTCGAGCTCGGTGCCGTTGAACACCCGGGCCCAGACGGCGTAGCGCTCCGCGCCGACGGGGTCGCGCTCGCTCGCGTGCGGTCCGTACTCCTCGATGAGGTAGCGCGGCGAACGACGCGTACGCAGCAGTGGCGCGCTCGGCCCGCTCCAGCAGCGTGGCGCGCAGCCCGGTGTCGTTGATGCCGCTCGCGTCGAAACGGTCGACCAGGCTCAAGAAGAACGGCCGCGACTTCGCGTCATCCGTGCCGGACCAGACCTCCGCCTGGTGCACGCAGCCGACGACCTGGCGCCGCGCCGCGACCAGCCCCTGCGCAACGCCCTCGTCGTACGTCGCCTGCAGGCTCGAGAGACCTTCGGGGACCAGCCCGACCCGCGCCGCGATGGTCGCCCAGTCGTGCTCGGTCTCGGTCGGCATCTGGTCGAAGACCTGCCGGATCGCCTGGACCGGAGAGCCGAGGATGTTCATGTCGCGGAGGTGCTCACCCAGGTCGTACAGCGCGGAGCTGATCGCCAGGCGGTCGCCCATCATCTCGGCCGCGACGCGCTCCTGCTCGGACGCCGGGGTGATCGCCGCGAGCGTCGCGGAGTGTCGTGCGGTCCAGCTCGACTCGCTCCTCCACGGCGTCGGGGGAGAAGTCGGTCATCTCCGTGTCGTGGCCCGCGATCCCTTCCATCGTCGCCGAGACCGGGTCGAGGCGGGCGTGCCGCTCGACGTAGTGGTCGGCGACTTCCGCGACCGTGTGATCGTTGCTGGAAGGCACAGGCAGCTCCTTTGGGGACGTCCGATCCGATCATAAGAGAGGAGTGCGCGATACCGTCCGGCCGTCGAGGAGGAGACATGGCCGACCCCAAGACCACCCGCACCGAGAGCGACAGCATGGGACCGATCGAGGTCGCGCAGAACGCCTACTGGGGTGCGCAGACCCAGCGGTCGCTGCACCACTTCTCGGTCGCCGACGACCGGATGCCCGACGCGGTGATCCGATCGATGGCGGTGCTGAAGAAGGCGGCCGCCGAGGTGAACCGGGACCTGGGCAAGCTCTCGGACGAGCACGCCGACCTCATCAGCCGGGCCGCGGACGAGATCATCGCGGGCAAGCTCGACGACCACTTCCCGCTGTACGTGTGGCAGACGGGCTCGGGCACCCAGACCAACATGAACGTGAACGAGGTGATCTCGAACCGGGCGATCGAGATGGCCGGCGGGGAGCGGGGGAGCAAGACCCCGATCCACCCGAACGACCACGTCAACATGTCGCAGTCGTCCAACGACACCTTCCCGACCGCGATGAACATCGCCGCGGTCGAAGAGGTGACGAACCGGTTGCTGCCGTCCGTGCGTGCGCTGCGCGACACGCTGGCCCGGCGAGCCGAGGACTTCAAGGACATCGTGAAGATCGGGCGCACGCACCTGCAGGACGCGGTGCCGCTCACGCTCGGTCAGGAGTTCTCCGGCTACGTGGCGCAGCTCGACGCTGACATCGAGCGCATCGAGGTCGCGACCGCGGGCCTCTACGAGCTGGCGATCGGCGGCACCGCGGTCGGGACCGGCCTGAACACGCACCCCGAGTTCGCGGACCGGGCGGCGGCCCGCATCGCGGCGATCACCGGTCTGCCGTTCACCTCCGCCCGCAACAAGTTCGCCGCGCTCGCGTCACACGACGATCTCGTGTTCGCGAGCGGTGCGCTGCGCACGCTCGCAGTGAGCTGCATGAAGATCGCCAACGACATCCGCTGGCTCGGTTCGGGACCACGGGCCGGCCTCGGCGAGCTGCTCCTCCCGGAGAACGAGCCCGGTTCGTCGATCATGCCGGGGAAGGTGAATCCGACGCAGTCCGAGGCGCTCACGATGGTGTGCGTGCAGGTGCTCGGGAACGACAACGCCACCGGGATCGCCGGCTCCATGGGCAACTTCGAGCTCAACGTGTTCAAGCCGGTGATGATCTTCAACTACCTGCACTCGGTCGATCTGCTGACGGATGCGTGCAGCAACTTCCGCGAGTTCTGCATCGAGGGCCTCGAGGCGAACCTCGATCAGATCGGGGAGTACGTCCGCGACTCGCTCATGGTGGTCACCGCGCTGAACCCGGTCATCGGGTACGACAAGGCCGGGGAGATCGCCAAGAAGGCGCACAAGGAGAAGACGACGCTGCGCGAAGCGGCGATCGCCTCCGGGCACCTCACCGCCGAGGCGTTCGACGCCGCGGTCCGGCCCGAGGACATGATCGGCCCGAAGTAACTCGCGCGACCAAGAGGAGCTGGGCATGCGGATTGCCGATACGCACGCGATCGTCACCGGCGGGTCGCAGGGCATCGGGTTGGCGACCGCGCAGCTGCTGGCCTCCCGCGGCGCCCGGGTGTCGATCATCGCCCGTGACCGTGAGCGGCTCGATGACGCGGCCGCGTCCGTCGGCGCGCGCGTGCCGGACCGCGTCGGCCGACGTCACCGACCCCGGGGCAGTCGCCAGTGCGATCGACATGCTCGTGGCCGACCAGGGACCGTGCGACGTGCTGGTGTGCGCGGCCGGCGCGTCCCACCCCGGCTACTTCGAGCAGCTGGAGCTCGACCACTTCCGGGCGCAGATGGATCTCAACTACTTCGGCACGCTGCACCCGATCCGGGCCGTTCTCGGTTCGATGGTGGAACGGGGGCGCGGCACGATCGTCGGGATCTCATCGGCCGCGGGACTCGTCGGCGTGTTCGGGTTCGGCGCGTACGCGCCGTCCAAGTACGCGGTGCGCGGGCTGATGGACGCGCTGCGTGCCGAGGTCGAGGCGCAGGGAGTGCTCGTGGCGTGCGCGTTCCCACCCGACACCCTGACCCCGGGGTTCGAGACCGAGAACCTCATCAAGCCGCCCGAGACCGCGGCGGTCTCCGCCGGGATCGCGCCGAAGCAGCCCGAGGAGATCGCGGCCGGACTGGTCCGTGGCATCGAGCGGGACCACCACGTCATCACCTTCGATCCCCAGACTGCGCTGCTCGCCCGGGGCGGGGGGCTCGTGGCACCGATCGTCTACCGGATGATGGCTCGGGAGGTGCGCAAGACCCGGCATCCATAGACTGCGACGAAACGCCCGAGTGACGAAGACACAGAGCGCAGCCGGGAGCGGGCACGAAGTGCGTACGGCGAAGCGACCCGACCAGAAGGAGCACGACCCATGGCGATCTACGACGTTGCGGTGAACCAGCTCGACGGCACTCCGGCCTCGCTGGCTGACTACAAGGGCAAGGCGGTGCTCGTGGTGAACGTCGCCTCGTTCTGCGGCCTGACGCCCCAGTACGAGGGCCTGGAGAAGCTGCACGAGACGCTCGGCAGCCGGGGCTTCGAGGTGCTCGGCTTCCCCTGCAACCAGTTCCTCGAGCAGGAGCCCGGCACGGCCGACGAGATCGCGGAGTTCTGCACCACGAACTACGGCGTGCAGTTCCCGCTCTTCGAGAAGATCGAGGTCAACGGCGACGGCCAGCACCCGCTGTACGAGCAGCTGAACGCCTTCCCCGACGCCGAGGGCTACACCGGCGACATCCGCTGGAACTTCGAGAAGTTCCTGATCTCCCCCGAGGGCGAGATCGTGGGCCGCTTCAACCCGACGGTGACCCCCGAGGACCCGGCGCTGGTCGGCGCCATCGAGGAGCAGATCCCCGGCTAGGCAAACGCCTCGGATCCGGGCCGGCGGTCCCGCCCGTCCCGGCCTGGTCACCGGTCACAAACCCGCAAGTCCAGGTCGGGAATAGGAGGGCCCCGGAGGTCGGTTCCACCGGTCACGTAATCGTGTAATCGTGATCGGAGAACGATGCCCGAGCTCACTGAGACCCAGGCGCTCCCGGTGCTTCCCCTGGCGACCGGGGTGGTGCTCCCGAACACCGTGGCCACGCTGACCCTCGAGTCCGACGAGGCGCGGGCCGCGGTCGCGGCCGCGAACGACGGTGACGGCCGGCTGCTCCTCGTGCCCGCGGATCGATGGGCGATATGCCCGAGTCGGGACGGTGGCGGTGGTCGAGGAGTCGGGCGAGCTGCCGAACGGGCTCTCCGCCGCGATCATCCGCGGCCTCCACCGGGCCACCCTCGGCGCCGGCGTCGCCGGCACCGGCACCGCGCTGTGGGTCGAGGCTCACGACGTGGTGGACGGGCCGGTCACCGCGGGGGCCGAGGACCTCGGCCGCGAGCTGCGAGCCGTCCTCTCCGTGCTGGCCGAGCGGCGCCGTTCGCGCCGCCTGCCCGAGCTGCTCCGCACGACAACGGAGCCCGGCGCGCTCGCCGACGGCTTCGGCGCTTGGTCGGACATGCCGACCGAGCGCAAGGTCGAGCTGCTCGAGGCGACGGACACCGAGGCGCGGGTCGAGCGAGCGCTCGAGTGGGCGCGTGACGTGCTCGCCGAGCACGAGGTCGCGGAGAAGATCCGCCAAGAGGTGGGCGACGGCATGGAGAAGCAGCAGCGGGAGTTCCTCCTGCGCCAGCAGCTCCAGGCGATCCGCAAGGAGCTCGGCGAGGGTGCCGACGACGGCAACACGATCGAGGAGCTGCGCGACAAGGCGGCCGAGACCGAGCTGCCCGAAGCAGTCGCGCTCGCGGTCACCAAGGAGATCGACAAGCTCGAGCGCACCTCCGAGCAGAGTCCCGAGCATGGCTGGATCCGCACGTGGCTCGACACGATTCTCGAGCTCCCGTGGGGCCGGCGCTCCGACGAGCGGATGGACGTGACCGAGGCGCGCCGCATCCTCGACGCCGACCACACCGGTCTGGGCGACGTGAAGGACCGGATCGTCGAGTACCTCGCGGTGCGCAAGCTGCGCGCCGACCGCGGGCTCGACGACGCGCACGAGTCGGCGCGGCGAGGCAGTGGCCTGATCCTGGCACTGGTCGGCCCGCCGGGCGTCGGCAAGACGTCGCTCGGTGAGTCCGTGGCCCGCGCGACCGGGCGCGAGTTCGTGCGCGTGGCCCTCGGTGGCGTGCGGGACGAGGCCGAGATCCGGGGCCACCGGCGGACGTACGTCGGGGCGCTCCCGGGCCGCATCGCCCGCGCCTTCAAGGAGGCCGGGACGATGAACCCGGTGATCCTGCTGGACGAGGTGGACAAGCTCGGTGCGGACTGGCGGGGCGATCCGTCGAGTGCGCTGCTCGAGGTGCTCGACCCGGCCCAGAACCACACGTTCCGCGACCACTACCTGGACGTCGACCTGGACCTCTCGGGTGTGCTGTTCCTCGCGACCGCGAACGTCCTCGAGACGATCCCCGGACCGCTGCTGGACCGGCTCGAAGTCGTGCGTCTCGACGGCTACACCGAGGACGAGAAGGTCGTCATCGCCCGCGACCACCTGCTGGCCCGCCAGCGCGAGCGCAACGGGCTCGGTGAGGACGAGGTCACGGTGGACGACGGCGCGTTGCGTGCCGTCGTGACGGACTACACCCGCGAAGCGGGAGTGCGGAACCTCGAGCGTGAGCTCGGCAAGCTGTTGCGCAAGACGGCGGCCGAGGTGGCGAGCGGAACGGCACACGCCGCCGGTGGTCGATCGGGGCCGATGAGGTGCCGCGGCTGCTGGGCCGGCAACGGTTCTTCGCCGAGGAAGTGCGCGAGCGCACGTCGGCTGCGGGAGTCGCGACCGGGCTCGCGGTGACCGGTACCGGTGGTGACGTGCTCTTCGTCGAGGCGACGAGCCTGCCGGGCGAGCCCGGTCTCACGCTCACCGGCCAGCTCGGCGATGTCATGAAGGAGTCGGCGGAGATCGCGATGAGCTACATCCGGGCGAACTCCGATGCCCTCGGCGTCGACGCGGATGCGCTGGAGCAGCGGCGCTTCCACGTGCACGTGCCGGCCGGCGCGGTCCCGAAGGACGGACCGTCGGCAGGCGTGACGATGACCACGGCCCTCGTGTCGCGGCTCACCGGACGCCCGGTGCGGGCCGACGTCGGCATGACCGGCGAGGTCACGCTCCAGGGTCGGGTGCTCCCGATCGGCGGGCTCAAGCAGAAGGTGCTCGCGGCGCAGCGGGCCGGCCTCACCACGGTCGTGCTCCCGAAGCGCAACGGCCCGGACCTCGAGGACGTCCCCGAGTCCGTGCGGGAGCAGATGACGTTCCACCTGGCCGAGGACGTCACCGAGGTCCTCGGCTGGGCCCTGGAGCCGGCGCCCGTCGCCCAACCGGTGCTGAGCGTCTGACCGCAAGTCCCCCGAACCCCCCGGCGCATGCCCGTGGCCCCTGCTGAAGATCTCTCCCGGCCACGCCGCCGGACCGAAATCGGTCAGGCGGCCGGGAGCGGCCCAATAGGGTCGGGGCATGCTGTCCGCCAGGGGCGTCACGGTCTCGCTCGGTGGGCGGCTGGTGCTGAACGAGGTGTCGCTGTCCGTCGCCGCCGGCGACCGTCTCGGGATCGTCGGCCCCAACGGGATCGGCAAGACCACGCTGCTGCGGGTCCTCGCGGGCCGGATCACCCCCGAGCCGGCGTGGTCGAACGCGCGCCCGCATCCCTGACCGTCGGCTTCCTGCCCCAGGAGACCGACGCCGCGCCCGGAGAGACGCTGCACTCGTATCTCAGTCGGCGCACCGGGGTTGCGACGGCGAGCGCGGAGCTGGACCGCCTCACCGTCGCGCTGGAGACCGACCCGACCCAGACCGAGGCGTACACCGACGCGCTCGATCGGTTCCTCGCGCTCGGCGGGTGACGATCTCGACGCCCGCATCGGCTCGGTCTGTGCCGACCTCGGGCTGGCCGCCGACCGCCTCGACGTCGAGGTCGCGGTGCTCTCCGGGGGTCAGGCGGCCCGCGCCGCGCTGGCCGCGATCCTGCTCAGCCGCTTCGACGTGCTCCTGCTCGACGAGCCGACGAACAACCTGGACTTCGCCGGTCTCGATCGACTCGAGCAGTTCGTCGCCGAAGCGGACGGCGCGGTCGTGGTCGTCTCCCATGACCGGGCGTTCCTGGATGAGAGCGTGGACCGGATGGTCGAGCTGCAGGAGGAGTCACGACGCGCGGTGGAGTACGCCGGATCGTGGAGTGACTACGTCGCGGCACGGGACCTCGCCCGCAGCCAGCAGTACGCGCGCTACGACGAGTTCCGGGCGAAGCGATCGGCGCTCCTCGAGCGGTCCCGGACCCAGAAGGCGTGGTCCGAGCAGGGGAAGCGCAACGTCAAGCGCAGCGGCGAGAACGACAAGAACATTCGCTTCACGCCAAGACGAGCGCAGCGAGAAGCAGGCGTCGAAGGCGAAGATCACCGAACGGGCGATCGAACGGCTCGAGACGGTGGAGAAGCCCTGGGAGGGCTGGGAGCTGCGGCTGCAGCTCGCGCCGTCGGCCCGCAGCGGCGACGTGGTCGTGCGGCTCGACCAGGCGGTCGTGACCCGGGGGAGCTTCGAGCTCGGACCGATCGATCTCGAGATCGGCTGGCAGGAGCGGATCGCGATCCTCGGCCCGAACGGCAGCGGCAAGACGACGTTGCTGCGAGCGTTGCTCGGCGAGATCCCGCTCACCTCCGGGCACCGCTGGATCGGGCCGGGGTGCGCGTCGGTGAGATGGACCAGTCGCGCGGCCAGCTCCCCGCGGACCAGCCACTCATCGACGGCTTCCAGGCCGCGACCGGCATGGCGCTCGGCAGCGTCGCGGTCGCTCCTCGCAAAGTTCGGGCTGACCGCCACGCACGTCGAGCGGGTCGGCGCCGAGCTGTCACCGGGGGAGCGGAGCCGGGCGATCCTCGCCGAGCTGATGGCCGGGGGAGTGAATTGCCTCGTGCTCGACGAACCGACCAACCATCTGGACCTCGAGGCGATCGAGCAGCTGGAGCTGGCCCTCGACGGCTACGACGGCACCCTCCTGCTGGTCAGCCACGACCGTCGCCTGCTCGAGACCGTGCGCATCACCCGCACCATCGAGCTGTAGACAAGACCGGAACGACCGGCCGGGAATGAACCGCCGGAGCGCCCCAGACCGCATCCCAGCAGCACGTGCGCTCCGGAGATCTGAGTTGGCGGGTGCGAGCTGCTCGCCGATCTCCAGCGGGTAGTGGCAGGCCACGAAGTGGTCCGGCCGGACCTCGTGGATCTGCGGCTCCTCCTCGGTGCACCGCTCGTCGGCGCGGGGGCACCGGGTGCGGAACCGGCAACCACTCGGCGGTGCGAGCGGTGACGGGATCTCGCCGCCGACCCCCGCTCGCTCCTTCAGGGCAACGGACGGGTCGGGCACGGGGATCGCGGACAGCAGGGCCGCGGTGTACGGGTGCGCCGGGGCCTCGTACAGCTCGTCCGGCCCGCAGACCTCGCAGATCTTCCCGAGGTACATGACGACCACGCGGTCGCTCACGTTCTTGACGACGGCGAGGTCGTGGGCGATGAAGATCAGGGTCAGGCCGTAGCGCGCCTTCATGTCCTGCAGCAGGTTGAGGATCTGGGCCTGCACGGAGACGTCGAGCGCGGAGACCGGCTCGTCGCAGATGATGAGCTTGGGCTCGGTCGCCACGGCCCGGGCGATGGAGATGCGCTGGCATTGACCGCCGGAGAATTCGTGCGGCCGACGGTTGCCGGCCTGCTCCGGGATCGATGCCGACCGTCTCCAGCACCTCGTTGGCCCGCAGCCCGCGCTCGGTCCTTGCTGCCCGTGTTCCAGATCGAGAGTCCTTCGACGACGATGTCCTTGACCTTGCGGCGCGGGTTCAGCGACGAGATCGGGTCCTGCAGGATCATCTGCATCTTCGGCCGGACCTGGCGCAGATCCTCGCCGCTGAGATCCGTGAGCACCTGGCCGTCGAAGAGCACGCGCCCGCCGGTGGGGTGGGGGAGCTGCATCACCGCGCGGCCGGTCGTGCTCTTCCCGCAGCCGGACTCACCCACGAGACCGAGGGTCTCGCCCGGCTTCACGTCCAGGCTGATGTTCGAGACGGCCTTGACCTTGAGCCCGGTCCGGCCGACGGGGAACTCGACGACGAGGTTCTCGACCCGCAGCAGCGTCTCGTCGGCGGGTCGGAGATGGGCGGTACCGCTCCCGGCCATCAGTTGGCTCCGGGGGTTGCGCCGCCCGAGCGCCGAGTCCGTCGTCGGGTCGAGCAACGTGGTGCCACCGGCGATGGCGGCGGCGGCCTGGGTTGCGACGTCGGCGTCGAGCAGCGCGGCTTCGGCGGCGGCCCGGTTGCGCTCGAGCGCCGCGATGCCTTCGGGCGAGCCGACGGGGAAGAAGCACCGGAACTCGTGGCCGGGCGTGGATGCGGAAAGCAGCGGGGGCTCCTCGGTACGACACTTGTCCTGCACGTACGGGCACCGCGGGCTGAAGCGGCAGCCGGTCGGCGGGGCGATCAGGTTCGGCGGTCGGCCCCCGATCGTGATCAGGCGGGTGTGGCTCGGATCCGCGAGCTTCGGGATCGAGCGCACCAGTGCCTCGGTGTACGGGTGCTTCATCTCTGCGAACAGCGTCTTGGTCGGGGCCTTCTCGACCACCTGGCCCGCGTACATCACCGCGATGTCGTCGGCGCGACCGGCCACGACGCCGAGGTCGTGGGTGACGAGCACCATCGCCATGAAGCGCTCGCGCTGCTGCGCCTGGAGCAGGTCGAGGATCTGCGCCTGCACGGTGACGTCGAGCGCGGTGGTGGGTTCGTCGGCGAACAGCAGCTTCGGGCCGCACGCGATCGCGATGGCGATCATCACGCGCTGGCGCATGCCGCCGGACATCTCGTGCGGGTACGAGTTCATCCGCCGCTCGGGCTCGGGAATGCCGACCGAGGCCAGCAGCGAGACGCCCGTCTCCTTGGCGTAGTCCTTCGTGATGTCCAGGTGATGGAGGAGCGACTCGGTGATCTGGGTGCCGATCTTCATCACCGGGTTGAGCGACGTCATCGGGTCCTGGAACACCATCGCCATCTGGGTGCCCCAGAGCTGGCGCAGGTCGTTGTTCGACGCGTCGATGAGCTCCACGCCCTCGAAGCGGATCGAGCCCTCACGGATCAGGCCGCGCTTGGGGAGCAGGCCCATCACCGAGCGGGAGAGCACCGTCTTGCCCGAGCCGGACTCGCCCACGATGCCGATGGTCTTGCCCCGCTCGAGCGAGAAGGAGACGCCGTCCACCGCGCGGACGAGGCCCCGGTCGGTCTGGAAGTGCGTCTTGACGTTCTCGACTTCGAGCAGCGGTCCGTCGAGCGGCGCGGTGGGGAAGCGTTCGCTCGCGTCCACCGGGGCCGACGAGCGCTTGCGGCGAGGGCTCACAGCGCGCTCTCCCGGACGTCGAACTTCGCCCGGACGACGTCACCGAGATAGTTGAGGGACAGCACGGTGAAGAAGATCACGAGTGATGCGGCAAGCGCGATGTGCGGCGCGTCGCGCAGCTCACCCTGACCCGCGACGATGATGTTGCCCCACGTGACGACTTCGGGATTCACTCCGGCGCCGATGATCGCGAGTCCGCCCTCGGCGACGATCACCACCGCGATGCCGAGCAGTGCGATCGAGAACATCGCCGGCAGCACGTTGGGCAGGATCTCCCGGGTCATGATCCGGAAGTGCTTGCCGCCCTGGGCGCGGCAGGCGAGGACGAACTCGCGCTCGGACCACGACAGGGTGGAGGCGCGCGCGATCCGATACAGGATCGGGGCCGACACGATCGCGAGCGCGATCGTGACGTTGCTGACGCTTCTCCCGAGGAAGGTGACGACGGCGAGGGCCAGGACCAGGGGTGGGAACGCCAGCGCGATGTCCATCGGGACGCCGACGACTCCACCGATCTTGCCCTTGAAGTAGCCGCCGATGAGCCCGAGGGCACCGCCGACCAGGAACCCGATGACGACCGACGCGGTCCCGATGAAGAGGGAGTTGCGGGTACCCCAGACCACCCGGGAGAACACGTCGAGGCCGGTGGTGTCCACGCCGAAGGGGTGCTCGATGCTCGGACCGGACTTGTACTCCGTGGCGGGCGCGCTGTCCGCGACGGGGTCCGGGATCGGCAGGATCGGCGCGAGGACCGCGGAGCCGATGAGCAGCGTGAGCCAGATGATGGCGATCCAGGCACCGAAGCCGAGTCCCTTGCGGCGTCGTTCCTTCGCGACCTCGGGACCGCCTTCGACGGCCCCGATCTGGATGATGGACGAATCGGGCTCGAGCCCGGCCGTCTCCTCGTCGACGAGGATCGACTCGCGCGGGGCTATGCGGTTGCTCGGGCATGCCGAATCCGAGGGTCGAGGACGGAGTAGAGGATGTCCACCAGGAAGTTCAGCACAACGTAGAAGACCGCGATGATCGCGACGTAGGTCTGCACCGCCACGTACTGCTGGCGGAAGATCGCCTCGGTGAGCTTGCTGCCGAGCCCGGGGAGCCCGAAGATCCGCTCGACGACCAGCGCCCCGCCGATGAGCGCACCCACGTTCAGGCCGGCGACCGTCAGCAGGGTGAGGCTCGACGGACGCAGGGCGTGGGAGAGGAGGACGCGGCGGGTGGGGATGCCCTTGGACTTCGCGGTGGTGATGAAGTCCTCCTGCAGCGTGGCGATCATGTCCGAGCGCAACAACCGCATGTAGATCGCGATCTGACCCACCCCGAGCGCGATCGTCGGCATCAGCATGTAGCGCCAGTTGTCGATCGGGTTGAGCGGGAACGGGGCGATGTTGCTCTGAGTGGGCAAGATCTGCCACTTCGCCCCGACGTAGATCGCTAGCAACAGCGCGAGCACGAAGTTCGGCAGGGCGAGCAGGCCGAACGCCACCGTGTTCGAGATGGCGTCGAAGCGGGTCCCCGCCTTGTACGCGGTCGCGATGCCGAAGGGGATCGCGAAGGCGAGCGACAGGATCTGCGCGTAGAGCATGAGCTCGAGCGAGATGGGGAGTGCGGTGCCGAGCGAGTCGCTCACCGGGGTGGCGTTCGGCAGGTAGTAGTTGCCGAAGTCGCCGACGACGAACCCGGTCAGCCAGTGCCAGTACTGGACGAAGAAGTTGTCGTTCAGCCCGAGGTCGTTGCGCAGCACTTCCTTCTGCGCATCGGTGCCGAACGGGATGACCTTGTCGACCAGATCACCGGGGAGCAGCTTGATCAGGAGGAACGAGAGGAAGGTGACGACCAGTACGACGACGATCAGCCGCAGGATCTTCACTGCGAAAAGACGCACTCACCCTCCTCTCGTTGTGGTGGGACTACCTCCGCGCTGCTCCCCGGTTCTCTAGCTCGTCTTCCACATGCCGAGCAGCTGGTGGTACCCAGCGAGGATCTCGGCCGGCTTCTGGGTCCCGACGTCACCGTTCGCGTCGGGCAGGTTCGGGCCGAGGATGCCCTTCACGTTGCGTCTTGTGCGCGATGTACCAGGTCTCGTACCAGTTCCACAGCGTGTACGCCTGGGACGAGAGGCGCTTGTTGAACGTCTCGTAGTCCTCCTTGCGCTGCGCCGGGTCGGTCTCCGAGCGGCCGTCGTCGAGCGCCTTGTTCATGACCGCGTCGTCGACGTGGTTGAAGTTCACCACGGACCCGCCGTAGAACCAGACGTACATGGTGTCGGGGTCCGAGCCGGGGTAGTTGCGCCACAGGAAGGAGTCGACCTGGCTCCCGATCGCCTGGTTGATGATCGTGGCCTGGTCCACCGGGGCCGGCAGGTTCACCTTGATGCCGATCTCGTTGAGCTGGCGCTTCGCCTCCTTGGCGAGGGCCTGGGTCACCTGGTCGAACGTGGACTGCAGGTTGAACGTCGGCGTCTGGCCGCCGTTGTTGGCTTGCTTCCACTGGTTGACCAGCTTCTTCGCCTCGGTCGGGTTGTACTTCGGGTATCCCGGGTCGCTCGACGTAGCCCATGACCTTGGAGTCGAAGACGCTGTCGGAGATGGCCCACTTGCCGTCGTTGGAGATCGCGTTCAGCGCGTCGCGGTTGATCCCCATGGCCAGCGCCTTGCGGATGTTGACGTCGTCGAGCGGCGGCCGGGTGACGTTGAGCAGGGCCTGGCCGATCTCGCGGTAGCCGGCCGGCTCGAGGTCCGTGGCGAAGCCGCTGCCGAAGCCCTCGATCGTCTTCAGGTTCTTGCCGGTGTCGTCGTGGATCACGTCGAACTGGCCGCCCTGGAGACCGTTCACCCGCTGGTCGCCGTCCTCCTGGATCTTGAACTGGATCTCGTTGAGGTACGGGTATCCCTTGCGCCAGTAGTCGGGGTTCTTGACCACGTCGACGTCACCGGTGGTCGGGTTGAAGTCCTTGAGCTTGAACGGACCGGTCCCGATCATGTTCGTGTCGCAGGTGGCGTCGTCGTTGAGCTGCGCCGGTGCCGCGATGCCCGCGCGGCCGGTGACCCAGAGGAAGGACGGGAACGCGACCCACGGGACCTTGGTCTTGACGACGACGGTCATGTCGTCCGGGGTGCTCACGTCGGCGATGTTGCCGAACACGAAGCCGAGCAGGACGCCGTTGCGCCACGCGTTCGATGTTCTGCGCGACGGCCGCGGCGTTCAGCGGCTCGCCGTCGTGGAACGTGATGCCGGGCCGCAACGTGATCGTCCACTCGTCGAACGTCGCGTTCGGCTCCACGCGACTTGGCGAGGTACGGGACCATCACGCCCTTGTCGTTGGGCTCGGTGAGGGTGTCGTACACCGACTGCGTCACCATGATCCCCGAGATCGCCAGCTGGGCGCGGGGGAGGCAGAAGCTCGTCGTGCCGCCTTCGAGGCCGTAGACGACCTTCCCGCCGGCGACCGGCTTGCCGTCGTTGCTCGTCGACCCGCCGTCGCTCTTCTTGTTGTCGCTCCCGCCGCCGCACGCGGCTACGAGGAGCGCGAACGTGGCGAGCAGGGCAAGAAAGGTGAGCGTCCGTCGACGCGGTCCCATGCTGTGTCGCACGTTGTTCCCCCCGTATGGGCCGGTGGCTTCCCGGCTCCGCTGCTGAACCGTTGGATGGTGGCCCGCAACCTAAGAAGCGTGACCACCGTTGTCAACATCCACTCTCGCACCAATGCTTGCACTCTCCGTGGCATCGCGCGGGTCGCCCGGATGGAGCGTGACCGACGCGGGCGGGGCCGGCGTCACCTGAGCGGCTCCTTTCGGGTCACCGCACTTCTGGCGGGGTCGCTCCACCGTCCGCACCTCGTGCACGGTGCCGTGTTCCGCTCCGCGGTGCCCGCGGCGCCCTACGCTCGGCTGGTGCCCTCGGATCGGTTGCGCGTGAGCGGGTCCTGCGTCATCGGCCTGGACGAGCTCGAGTGGCGCTTCAGCGGTGTCGGGCGGACCCGGGGGTCAGCACGCAAACACCGCGAACACTCGCGTCGAGCTGCGCTTCGACGTCGCGGGATCCCGCTCGCTCGGTCCCCGCCAGCGGGCCCGGATCATCGAGCGGCTCGGCCCCGTCGTCCGGGTGGTGGCCTCGGATTCCCGCTCCCAGCACCGGAATCGAGAGCTGGCCGCTGGAGCGCCTGCGGGAGAAGCTGGCGGATGCGCTACGGATCGAGCGCACCCGGGTGCCGACCCGGGTGAGCAAATCGGCCAAGGAACGACGGCTCCAGGAGAAGCGGCGGCGGAGTGACCGCAAGCGCAGCCGCGCCCGGCCGATGGACGGGGAGTAGCCGGCCGCGTGGAGACCGTGCGAGACATTGCGCTCTTCGTGGGCGGCATCGCGCTCGTCGTGATCGTCCTGGACTCCGCGCTGCGCACGTTCGTCCTGCCACGCGGTGTCGTCGTGCGATTGACCCGGGCGGTCAGCGTGCTGGTCCGCAAGCTGTTCGATCTCCGCCTGCACTGGGCGAAGACGTACGAAGCGCGCGACCGGGCGATGGCCCTCTACGGACCGATCGCGATGTTCGCCCTGGTCACCCTCTGGCTCGCCATGGTGCTCGCCGGCTTCACGATGATCTTCGTCTCCGTCGAGGGCGTCAGCTGGAAGGAAGCGTTCATCCAGAGCGGGTCCTCGATGTTCACGTTGGGCTTCGAGCCGCCGATCGGGTTCTGGGCCGCCACGCTCGGCTTCGTCGAGGCTGCGATCGGTTTGGGTGTGCTCGCGCTCCTGATCGCGTACCTGCCGACGATCTACGGCGCGTTCTCTCGCCGGGAGGTCTTGGTCGGGCACATGTCGGCCCGAGCCGGCACGCCACCGTCTGCGGTCGACCTGTTACGTCGGGCGCACCTGATCGGGCGGCTCGACAACCTCGACGACCTCTGGGTCGAGTGGCAGCTCTGGTTCGCGGAGCTGGAGGAGACGCACACCTCGTTGCCGTTCGTGAACTGGTTCCGCTCACCCGTGTCGGACCGGTCCTGGATCACCGCGTCGGGCGCGGTGCTCGACGCGGCTGCGCTCGTGAACTCGACGATCGCCACCCCGCGCCAGCCGATGGCGAGCCTCTGCATCCGCTCGGGGTTCACCGCGCTGCGCTCCATCTCGCGGTTCTTCCGCATCCCGCATCCCGACGATCCTGCGCCCGATGACCCGATCAGCCTCACCCGGGAGGAGTGGGAGCAGGCGTGTCGCGAGCTCGAAGGCGTCGGCATCCCGCTGCAGGAGGACCGCGACCAGGCCTGGCGTGATTTCGCCGGTTGGCGCGTCAACTACGACATCCCGCTCGTGACGCTTGCGGGAATGCTCGTCGCGCCCTACGCGCCGTGGTCCTCCGACCGGTCGATCCCGTTCAAGGTCGACGATGCTCCGGCGCGGGAGCAGGTCCTGAGGTACCGCCGGAGGGCGCCGGAACGCCCGCGGTCGGATGTTCGCCCTCCGGAGATCTTGTGAATCAGGTGCCGTCGGCCGGCACCGGCTCCAGGGCTTCGGCCAGCCCGACGTCTTCCGGGCTCGCGGTCCGGGGTCCCGGGTCGCTCGCGATCGACGATCCACGCGAGGAACCGGTCCACCGACCGAACCGCGTTCCCGGTGCGCGTCGAGTAGAAGACGTCGAACGCGTGCGACGCGCCCGGGAACCTCGGCGTAGAGCACCGGCTCCTGCGAGGCGGAGCGGAGCCGTTCCACGAACCGGCGGGCCTGCGTGACCGGCGCGAGGTTGTCCTTCGTGCCGTGGATGACGAAGAACGGCGGTGCGTCAGGCCCTACGTGGGTGATGGGCGACGCGTCCTCGAAGCGCTCGCGGTGCTCCTCCGGCGTGGTCTTCATGACCCACCGACCGAGCAGCCGCATCGCCCGGTCGCGGTCACCACGCGCCTCGAAGAGATCGAGGAAGTCGTAGACGCCGTAGAAGGGGACGCACGCGGTGACGGAGGTGTCGGCCGTCTCGAACTCGGGCTGGAACTTCGGATCGTTCGCAGTGAGCGCGACCATCGCCGCGAGGTGCCCGCCGGCCGAGCCGCCGGTGACGCAGATGAGGTTCGGGTCGCCGCCGTACTCGGCGATGTGCTCGCGGACCCACGGCGAGCGCGCGCTTGCAGTCGACCAGGTGCTCGGGCCACGTCGCCTTCGGGCTCAGGCGGTAGTTGATCGCGACGCACACCCAGCCCTCGGCGGCCAGGTGCAGCATGAGCGGCAGTCCCTGCTGGCTCTTGTCCCCGATGACCCAGGCGCCGCCGTGGATCTGCAGGAGGACCGGTGCCGGTCGGCTGTTCGGGCTCTCCGCGCGGGGCCGGTAGACGTCGAGGCGGTTGCGGCGGCCGAGCGGTCCGTACTCGAGGTTCTTGATGCGCTCGACCCGCTTGTCCCGCATCAGGAGCGGGAACACGGACTGGGTCCATCGTCCCGGCAGCCGATCCGCCGCGATCGAGCCCGAGGGCATCCGAGAGCGCGGTGTCGAACACCGGGCCCGAACGGCGCGACACCGCGGCGAGCACCAGGAGCCCGGCCCACGACGCGAGCGTGATCGCCAGGCCGAGCCAGCCGGGCCAGGAGTCGAGCGCGCCGAGCGCGATGAACCCGGCGGTGACGATCGCCTGGCCGACGATCGTCCAGATCGCGAGCTCGCCGGTCAGCCACGCGGCGAAGAAGCTGACGCCGAGCAGCTGCCAGCGCGACGACGGCCGGAACGCGTTGAAGGTGATCCACGCGCCGAGCACGCTGAGGGCGAGGAACAACCAGGGCATCGCCACATTCTGCCAGGCCGACGGGTCTGCCGGGTCGCTTCGGGATCCGCACTTCGTTCCCGCTCCTCCCTCGCTCCTGTCTCCGGGTCGCTTCGGGATCCGCACTTCGTTCCCGCTCCTCCCTCCGCTCCTGCTCTCCGGGTCGCTTCGGGATCCGCACTTCGTTCCCTGCTCTCGGATCGCTCGCCCACTCGCGTCGACTCGGCGGTACCATCGGGCGCGTGGAGCGCCTCACCGGACTCGATGCCGCCTTCCTCTCGCTCGAGACCCCCAGCAACCACATGCACCTGATCGCGGTGGCGATCCTCGACCCCACCGAAGTGCCGGGCGGGTTCACCGCCACCACGGTGAAGCGGCTGATCGAGAGCCGCCTGGACCGGCTGCCGCCCTTCCGGCGGCGCGTCGTGCGGGTGCCCGTTCGGGCTCCACCACCCGCTGTGGATCGAGGACCCCGGCTTCGACATCGACTTCCACGTGCGCCAGGTCGCGTTGCCGTCCCCGGGCGGCGAGCGCGAGCTGGCGGCGTTCGTGGGTGAGGTCGCGGGCTGGCCGCTCGACCGCGACCGGCCGCTCTGGCAGATGTGGGTCGCCGAAGGACTCGAGCACGGTCACGTGGCGCTCATCGCCAAGGTGCACCACGCGGCGATCGACGGCGCGTCGGGGGTCGAGGTGCTGGCGAACCTCGTCGATCTCGAGCCGACGCCGGTCCCGGCGCCGAGCGCGAACGCCGGCGAGGAGCCGTGGCAGGCCGATCGGGTGCCGAACGACGTGGAGATGATCGGCGCGTCGATGGTGTCGATCGCTCGCCAGCCCGTGCGCATGGCGCGGGCGGTCGTGCATCTCGGGAAGTCGCTCGCGCGGTTGACGACACGCCTGCGCAACGAGAACGTGCACACCGGCGTGCCCTTCACCGCGCCGCGGCTCAGCTGGAACGTCATGATCACGCCGCATCGCCAGGTGGCGTTCAGCACGATCTCGCTCGACGACGTGAAGGTGGTGAAGGACGCCTACGGCGCGACGGTCAACGACGTCGTGCTCGCCACGTTGTCCGGCGCGTTCCGTCGCTACCTCCTCGAGCGTGACGAGCTGCCCGACAAGCCGCTCGTCGCGGTGATCCCCACCTCGGTCCGCAGCATGGACGAGAAGCAGCTCGGCAATCGCGTGTCCGCGATGTTCACGCAGCTCTCGACCGACCAGGACGATCCGCTCGAACGGCTGCACGCGGTGCAGGAGACGATGAGCGGCGCGAAGCAGGTGCACGCGGACATCGGTGGCAACACGTTGGAGGAGTGGGCCGAGCTCGCGGCGCCGGCGATGCTGGCGCGCGGCGCCCGTCTCTACGGCCAGCTGCGGCTCGCCGACCGCCACCCGCCCGTCTACAACATCGTCATGTCGAACGTGCCCGGACCGCAGTTCCCGCTGTACATGGCCGGGTCGCGCCTGGTGGACCTCTACCCGATGGGCCCGGTCTTCGACGGGGCCGGCCTCAACGTGACGGCGATGAGCTACCGCGACCAGGTCGACATCGGCTTCATGGCCTGCCGGGAGACGGTGCCGGATCTGTGGCGACTCGCCGCCGAGCTCCCGGAGGCACTCGCGGAGCTGGTGAAGCTCGCCCGCGACGCCGAACCGCTCAGCGACTGAGCGTCTGCGAGTAGGTGACCTTCACCGGCCGGAACGCCTTCACGACGTTGGGTTGCAAGCCGATCGGCCGCTTGTCGATCCCGAACGCGTACCGCAGCTGGGCGGTGACGAAGTGGCGGGGCACCGCCCAGACCTGCTTCGAGGGCAGGGCGGGTGCGGTTGCAGCCGTCGGTGCCGAGACGGGTCAGATTCGGGGGAACCGCGATGCCGGCCTGAATGGCCAGGGCGACGATGCCGCCGCCACCCTTGCCGATCTCGCAGACGTCGGTGAACCCGTTCAGGTGCCCGGAACCACCGATCACGACGAAGCGCTTCGGCGGCGGCACCGTCTTGTACGCAGTGCTCACGCGGTCGAACGTCGCGATGCCGTCGATCTTGCCCGTGATGTACATCGACGGCTTCTTCGGCGGAACGGGTGGGGCGGAGCCGTTGAACCCGAACGGCGCCGCGGACATCGCGATGTACGTGAGGACGTTCCGGTTCTGGGCGTACTGGATCGCGGTCCCGCCGCCGGCCGAGTGGCCGACGATCGCGATCTTGCCCTTGCGGACGACCTTCGGGAACGCCTTGCGCGTCGCGGCCAATGCCGCGCCGATCACGTCGTCCTCGGTGCGCGTGGTAGCGGGTGGTGCTCCGAGCTGCGCACCGAGACCGCGCTCGAGGAAGTCGGGGGAAGCGACGACGAAGCCCCACGACGCGAGGTGGGTGGTGAGGAACGACGACTGCTCGCGCCAGCTGCTGAACCCGTGGCTGAACAGCACGAGCGGGAACGGGCCCGACTTGCTGGGCCGAACGTTGCGGTACGCCGCGGTGGTGAACGGTGCCTTGACGTTCTTCGAGGCCAGCAGGTCCTGGAGCCCCTGCGGCAGGTACTTGGCGATGTTGTAGGCGTCGTGACGCTTGCCCCGCACCGAGGTCGGGGCCGCGGGGTACCAGACCTCGACCTTGCGGTCACCGATGGTGAGCGTCCTGACCCCGGCGGCGTACGGCCCGTGCTTCGCGAACACGGCGACGGGCTTCTTGGTCGCGGCTTCCGCCGGACTCATCCCGACCGCGCCCAGCACCGCGATCGTGGCGATGAGCACCGTGAGCCCCCGGATCCGTCGCATTGCCGTCCGCCTCGGTTCGCTAGTTGTCGAAGAGCCAGGTTTCGGGAGTACGGGGCCGGGGCCCGCGGCGGATGAACCACTCGTAGCCGAACGCCTCGCGGAACGCGTCGGGCGGGAGCTGGAGGAAGAACGACTCCTCGGGGATCTGGCTCGCATGCGCCTGCATCGCGGCGCGCTTCTGGGCGACGAAGTCGCCGACGTCCACGGTGGTGGTGATGGCCGACGCCGGCATCCCCATGGTGAAGTCGTCGGGATCGGGCGCACCCTCGATCACTCCCATCTCGTCGCTCCGGCCGCGCATCGAGCGCGAGGAGGTGGTCGCGGTTGAGCGTGACCTCGTAGACGCGGGGAGTGCCGGCGAGCTCGCCGGCGCGCACGCCGACGTGGTGCACCTGGATGTGATCGGGGTGCCCGTAGCCGCCGTTCTCGTCGTACACGGTGAGGACCTCGGCATCCTCTTCGCGCAGGATCTCGGCGAGCCGCGCCGCCGCTTCGTCGACGTCGGCCGATGCGAACGAGCCGGGCGCGGTGTTGGTCGCTTCGCCCGCCATGCCCGAATCGCCGTACCCGAGGAAGGCGATGCGGGAGACGCCGAGCAGCTCGCCGGCCGCCGCCACCTCCCGGGCGCGCCGGGTCGCCAGCGCCTCACCCTCCGTCGAGCACTCCCGGTGCCACCTCACCGAGCTCGCCGCCGGTCGCGATCACGAGCACCACCCGGTGGCCGGCCGCCGCGGCTCGGGCGATCACGCCACCGGTGATGATCACCTCGTCGTCGGGATGCGCATGGAACGTCACGAGGGTGCCGGGCACGCGCGCATGTCTACCCGCGACCGCGAGGAGCCAGCCAGGTGCCTGGTGGCTCCGCCAACCTGACGTTAGAGTCAGGTCGCGACGTCTCGTCCGATCCCGGGGGGTATTCGATGCGAGTCCGAATCATCGCCGTGTTGGCGGTGTTGAGCCTGGTCGCACTGGGCTGCAGCAACTCCGACAACAAGGCGGACTCCACCACGACCACCGGTGGCGGGAGCGGCGGCGGGACGGCGGTGGACCAGCCCGGCGTGACCAGTGACACCATCCGGGTCGGGGGCGTCGTCTCCAAGACCAACGCCCTGAACGGCCCGTACGCCTCGGCCTTCGACGGGGTCAAGGCGTACTTCAACATGGTCAACAGCGAGGGCGGCATCTACAACCGCAAGCTCGAGCTCGTCTCCGAGCGCGACGACCAGATGGCCTCGAACCAGCAGGAGGTCGAGGCGCTCCTCGCCCAGGACAACGTGTTCGCGGTCGACCCGATCGCGACGATCTTCCTCTTCAGCGGTGCGCAGAAGCTCGCGGACGAGAACGTCCCGACGTTCGGCTGGAACATCAACACCGAGTACACGGGGCACCCCAACCTCTTCGGCAGCAACTACGGCGCGCTCTGCCTCGGGTTGCGTCGGCTCGCAGCAGCCGTTCGTGGCGAAGCAGCTGGGGAAGAAGAAGATCGGCGTCCTCGCCTACAACCAGGCCACCTCGGCGGACTGCGCGGACGGGATCCAGAAGTCGTTCGAGAAGTACCCGACGGCGGACGTCGTCTTCGTCACCAAGAGCATCAACTTCGGTGACACGGACTTCAGCGTCGAGGTCGGCCAGATGAAGGACAAGGGCGTGGACTTCGTCCTCACCTGCATCGACAACACGGCCGCGCTGAACCTGGCCAAGGAGATGCGCAAGCAGAACATGAACGCGACCCAGTACCTCCCGAACGGCTACGACGTGAACCTCATCGCGGCCAACAAGCAGTTCTTCCAGGACGACATCGTCGGGGTGCCGTTCGTGCCGTTCCAGTTCCGGCCCAAGCCGCCGGGCATGGTCGCGTTCGACAAGTGGATGGACAAGGCCGGCTACGAGAAGAACGAGATCGCCATCAACGGCTGGATCTCGGCCGCGATGCTGCTACGAGGGCCTGAAGGGCGCCGGCCCGAACTTCACCCGCCAGAAGGTCATCGACTACCTCAACACCTTGACGGACCAGACGGTCGGCGGGCTCATCCCGCCTCGGAACTGGACCAAGGAGCACGAGATCACGCACACCATCTCGTGCACGGCCTACGTGAAGGTCGACAACGGGAAGTTCGTGCCGACGTTCACGCAACCGGGCAAGCCGTTCATGTGCCTGCCCGACCAACCGGCGAAGCTGCCGGCCACGGCGACATTCAAGTAGGCGGGTCGGAGGTTCCGACCCTGATCACGTCCAGGTAGCCGCAGTGCAGGACTTCATCCGGTACGTGATCCTCGGCATCCCGATCGGATGCGTGTTCGCCCTGGTCGCGGTGAGCCTCGTGCTCACCTTCAAGACGTCCGGCGTCTTCAACCTCGCGTTCGCGGCGCAGGCGTACCTCGCGGCGGCCGTCTACTACGACGTGCACGTGCGTCACGAGTGGCCGATCATCCCGGCGTTCATCTTCGTGGTGTTCGTGATCTCGCCACTGTTCGGCTTCATCCTCGACCGGTTCGTGTTCCGGTGGCTCCGGGGCGCGTCACCGATCGGCAAGCTGGTCTCCGCGCTGGGCCTGCTCGTCGCGGTGCCGCAGATCATCCAGATCTGGCTCGGGAAGAGCCAGACCTTCGGCGTCACCGGGATCTGGTGGGACGACAACGCGCTCTACCACTTCGGCGACTACACCGTCGACGGGCGTCAGATGGCGATCGTCGTGAGCGTCGTGGTTGTCGTGCTGCTGCTGGGGGCGTTGTTCCGGTGGACCGCGATCGGACTGCAGATGCGGGCGGTGGTCGAGAGCCCACGGCTCACCGAGCTCGCGGGGGTCAACGCCGACCGCGCCAGCTCGGCGGCCTGGATGCTGTCGAGCGCGATGGCCGGTCTCGCGGGCGTGCTGCTCGCGCCGTTCTCGGCGTCGCTCAACGTCGGCGACTTCTCGGTGCTGCTGGTCTCCGCGATCGCCGCGGCCGCGTTCGCCCGGCTCACGAGCATTCCGATGGCGCTCCTCGGCGGCATCGTCCTCGGGATCGCGCAGCAGCTGCTGAAGGGCTACCTCCCGCCGGCGAGCGTCGTCGCCCAGGGACTCAAGCCGGCGCTGCCGTTCGCGGTGCTCTTCCTCCTGCTGCTGTTCTGGCCGGGCCTGCGCAACCGGCGGGAGGCCACGGACCCGCTCGCCGGGGCCGATCCACCCCCGCCATCACTCGCGTCCGGGGCGCGCAGCGCGCTGTTCACCCGCTCCACCCACATCCTCGGCGTGCTGTTCGTCGGCTTCGCGATCTACATGGCGCTGGTGCGGGCCGACGCGTTCTGGCTCTCGCTGCTCACGTTGACGCTCGTCTACTCGGTCATCTTCCTGTCGATCACCGTCATCACCGGGATGGGTGGGCAGATCTCGCTCTGTCAGGCGACGTTCGCGGGCATCGGGGCGCTCACGACCGCGCAGCTCGTCAGCGCGCTCGGCGCGAACGTGATTCTCGGCATGCTCGTCGGCGCGGTCGTCGCCGCGGCCGTCGGCGCGCTCCTCGCGATCCCGGTGCTGCGACTCGCCGGCATCTATCTCTCGTTGGCGACGCTCGCGTTCGCGCTGATGTTCGAGAATGTGCTCGTCCCGATCGGTTGGATCGGCGGTGGCGTGTCGCCGGTGCGGGTGCCGCGCCCGGTGATCGGGCCGTTCGACCTGTCCAACAACAAGAGCTTCTTCGTCTTCTGCCTGATCGTCCTCGTGATCGTCAGCGTGCTCGTGATCTTCGTGCGGCGCGGGACCACGGGTCACTACCTCGATGCGCTGCGGGGCAGCGAGACCGCGGCGCAGTCGATCGGCATCAACCCGGCGAAGGCCAAGATCATCGCGTTCGCGCTCTCCGCCGGCATCGCCGGGCTGGGCGGCGGGCTGCTGTCGATGAAGACGGGACTCGCGGACCCGCGGATGTTCGGGTACTTCTTCGGATTCGTGTTCGTCGTCGTGGTCGTGTCGACCGCGGCGCGCACGGTGGAGGGCGCGATCAACGCGGGGATGGCATTCGTGCTCCTGCCGTACATCCTCTCGGAGTGGCTGGGTCTCTCCAGCTCGTGGGCGTTCATCCTGTTCGGGTTCGGAGCGATCCAGTACGCCCGCCACCCGGAGGGGACGCTCGAGAACGGGAAGCGGACGTCGACGGCGTTCTTCCAGCGACAGCTCGACAAGCTCTCCAAGCGCCGCGCGGGTTCGTCGCCCACCTCGGACGACGACGGCGGCACGGCCGCCTCCGGCTCGACGCATCCCGTCGCGGCGGTCGAGTCATGACGCTGCTGCAGGCCGAGGGCATCACGAAGCGGTTCTCCGGCATCACCGCGCTCGACACCGTGTCCCTCGACGTCGGCGACGGTGAGGCGGTCGGGCTGATCGGGCCGAACGGCGCGGGGAAGACCACCTTCTTCAACTGCCTGCTCGGCCTCCTGCGGCCGGATGCGGGTCAGGTCATGTTCGGCGGGTGACGACATCACGCGCGTGCCGGTCTACCGGCGGGCCCGGCTCGGCTTCGCCCGTACCTTCCAGCGCATCGAGCTCTTCGCCGGCATGACCGTGCGTGACCACCTGCTCGTCGCCGAACGGGCCCGCCTCGGCACCGGCCGGTTCTGGAAGGACGTGATCAACCTCTCGAAGCCCACCGCCGACGAGAACGCGCGCACGGACCGCACGTTGCATCTGCTCGGCCTCGAGGATGTCGCGGAGAGCCCGGTCGAGGCGCTGAGCCTGGGCCGGGCCCGCCTGGTCGAGGTCGGGCCGCGCGCTGATGACCGAGCCGAAGCTCCTGCTGCTGGACGAGCCGTCGTCGGGCCTCGACGCGCAGGAGACCGAAGCGCTCGCCGACACGCTGCGCGACGTGCAGACGGAGCGGGGGACCGCGGTGCTGCTCGTCGAGCATGACGTCGAGTTCGTGCGCAGCTTCTCCACCCGCTTGTTCGTGCTCGACTTCGGGACGCTGATCGCCCACGGCGCGACGGCGACGGTGCTGGCCGATGACGCGGTGCGCAAGGCATATCTCGGGGAGCTGGTGTGACCGCCGCCGATCCCGTGGTCCCGGTCCTCCGGCGGCGGCCGATCGCGCCGCTCCGTTGCTCGAGCTGCGCGACGTCAGTGCGGGCTACGGGCCGTTCCGGGCGATCTTCGATGTCTCGCTCGAGCTGGCGGAAGGCAAGGTGCTCGCGCTGCTGGGCTCGAACGGCGCGGGCAAGACCACCATTGCCCGCGTCTGCTCGGGGGTCGTCCGGCCGACGAGTGGCGAGGTCCTGTTCGACGGGGTCCGCGTCGACAAGCTGCGGACGTACCGCGTCGCGCGGCTGGGGATCACCCACGCGCCGGAGGGCCGCTCGGTCTTCGCGTCGCTGTCGGTGGAGGAGAACCTCACGCTCGCGTTCCGCCAGGAGTTCGGCCGTCGCGGGGTGGCGAGTGCGCTCGACCGCGCCTACGAGCTGTTCCCGCGGCTGGGCGAGCGGCGCAAGCAGCTGGCCGGGACGCTGTCCGGCGGTGAGCAGCGCATGCTCTCGCTGGCCCGGGTGCTCGTGCATCCGCCGCGGCTCCTGATCGCCGACGAGCTGTCGCTCGGTCTCGCGCCGATCGTGATCGACGAGGTGTACCGGAACCTCGCGGCGGTGCGCGACGCCGGCACCACGCTGCTCATCGTCGAGCAGTACGTCGGCCACGCGCTGCAGATCGCCGATGAGGTTGCGGTGCTCACCAAGGGTCGCGTCAGCTTCCAGGGTCCGACCGACGAGCTCGGCGACCTGTCGCAGTGGCTGCTGCCCAGCTCCGGCTGACCGGCTGAGGCTCCGCGGCTCGGAGCTCCTGACCCGGCGACGGCTGACCGGCGGGCGGCCGGGACGGGCGCGCCGAACAGCGCGGCGTGGGTGACGGTGGCCAGCGTGTCGATCATCGTGTCGCGGCTGACCTGCACCTGGCGCGAGAGCACGTAGTAGTTGCAGCGCTCGATCATCGCGACGAGCGCGAGCGACGCGACGACCGGGTCGACGTCCGACCGGCGCCGCGTCGCGGAGCCGGTCCACGAGCACGCGGGTGAACTCGGCCAGCACGCCGGTGCCCAGGCGGCCGAACTCGCTCGCCCCGATCTCGGCTTCGGTCCACGCGCGGATCACCGGTCCGTAGTGCTCGTAGAGGTCCGCGAACGATTCGAGCCAGGCCCGCAGCGCCGACGTATCCCTCCCGGTCGCCGGTGACGGGCGGGAGCGCGTCGGCCAGGGCCCGCATCTCGGTGGCGACATCCTCGGCCAGCGCCCGGAACAGCTCTTCCTTGTTGGCGAAGTACAGGTAGAAGGTCCCGTGGGAGGTCTTCGCCACCTTGACGATGTCGTCGACGCGGGCGGTGTGGTAGCCCCGGGTCGCGAAGACCTCGACGCCGGCATCGAGCAGGCGCCGGCGGGTCTGCTGGCCCCGGGCCCGGAGCTCCCGGGCGGGCTTGGCGGACGCCGCCGGCGCAGCGGTCGGGCGGCGGCGCGGCATCCGAGCAGGCTACGTGGAGTTGACACCCATGTCACCTTTCCGGCGGCCTCGGATAGTCTCGCCAACCCGCGCCGCAGGACCGCATCGCGGCCCGTCCCGTGACCTCGAGGAGACGCGCGTGAGCCCGACCACCAGCACCACCTCCGCTCCCCGGTTCGCCGATCTCACCGTCGGAGAAGACGCACCGCCGCTCGTGATCGAGAACCTCAGCCGCACCCATTTCGTCCGCTACGCCGGCGCGAGCGGCGACTTCAACCCGATGCACCACGACGACACGATCGCGACCCAGGTCGGGAACCCGTCGGTGTTCGGGCACGGCATGCTGACCGCCGGGCTGATGGCCCGGGTGGTGAAGGACTGGCTCGGACCGGAGTCGATCCGCAAGCTCAACGTGCGGTTCGCGAAGCAGGTCTGGCCGGGGGAGACGCTGACGTTCACGGCCCGCGTCACCGGGCTCGAGCCCGCGGGTGACGGCGGCCTGGTGGAGCTGGAGCTGTCCGCGAAGAACCAGGACGGCGAAGAGAAGCTGACCGGGCACGGCGACCGCGGCCGTCGCGTAGCGCGAGCACCAAGACCGAACGACCGACGGCGTCACACGAGAGGGAGCTGAGCACCACATGGGGATCCTGGACGGACGGGTGGCAGTCGTCACCGGATCGGGTCGGGGCATCGGGCGCGAGTTCGCGCTGAGCATGGCCCGCGAGGGTGCGAACGTCGTGATCAACGACGTCGGCGTGAGCCTCGACGGGCAGGGCACCGAGGACGACCCGGCCGCGCAGACCTGCAAGGACATCGAGGCCCTCGGGGCCAAGGCGGTGCCGAACTACGACTCGGTGAGCGACTTCGACGGCGCGCGGCGGATCATCGAGACCGCGGTCAACGAGTTCGGCAAGATCGACATCCTCGTGAACAACGCCGGGATCGTGCGGGACCGCTCGCTCGTGAAGATGAGCGAAGAGGACTTCGACGCCGTCGTCGCGGTGCACATGAAGGGCACGTTCAACTGTGCCCGCCACGCCGCGCCGTACATGAAGGACGCGGGGTACGGCCGGATCATCAACGTCACGTCGCAGGCCGGCCTGCGGGGCAACTTCGGCCAGACCAACTACGGCGCGGCCAAGGCCGCGATCATGGGCATGACGTTCGTGTGGGCGATCGAGCTCGGCAAGTACGGCATCACGGTGAACGCGATGTCGCCGGCGGGCGCGACCCGCATGACCGCGTCCCTGTTCGAGCGGACCGGCACCGAGCCGCCGCCCGAGGCGAACCCGGCGCTCAACGCGCCGCTGGTCACGTTCCTCGCGTCCGAAGGCGCCGCGCACGTCAACGGCCAGATCGTCGGCCGGACGGACTTCGCCTACACGATCTACCAGACCCCGAAGCAGATCGGGTTCATGTGGCGTGACGGCGGCTGGGACGTCGACGGGGTGGTCGAGAACTTCGACAGCATCCTCGGCCAGCACATGCAGCACGTCGGCATGACGATGCCCAGCGGCATGGAGCACAAGAAGTAGCAGTGGTCACGGTCCTGAACGAGCTCGGGCACCGGATCGGCGACCGGATCCGGGCCGCGGTGCCCGACGCGGAGGTGATCGACGTCGGGCCCGAGCCGCCGGCCGCCGACCTGACCGCCGACGTGCTGTTCGGCGGTTGGGCGCCGCACAGCTTCGAGTACGCCCAGCGCGTGCCGTGGGTGCAGATGAGCGGCACCGGCGTGGACAAGGTCCCGCCCGAGCTCTTCGAGGGGCGGATCGTCACGTGCGCCGCGCGGCGCGAGCGCGATCCCGATCTCGGAGTTCGTGCTCGGGGCGATGCTGGCGTTCGAGAAGCGGTTCCCGGACGTCTGGCTGCACGAGCCGCCCGAGCACTGGAACTTCGACAGGCTCGGTGGGCTCTCCGGCCGGACGGTGGGCATCGTGGGTCTCGGCGGCATCGGGGTGGCGATCGGCGGAGCGCGCGTTGCCGTTCGGCATGCGGGTGCTGGCGGTCCGGCGCACCGACGCGGCGAGCCCGGTCGACGGGGTGGAGCTCGTGCCGTCGCTCGACGCGCTGCTCGAGGCGTCCGACCACCTCGTGCTCGCGGTCCCGCTCACCGCGCGCACGGAGCATCTGCTCGATGCCGATGCGTTCGCCAAGGTGAAGCCGGGCGTCCATCTCGTGAACATCGCCCGCGGGCGGCTGGTGGACCAGGACGCGCTGCGGGTCGCGCTCGACGACGGCCGGGTCGCGATGGCCACGCTCGACACCGTGGACCCCGAGCCGCTCCCGGCCGGCCACTGGCTCTACGAGCATCCGAAGGTGCGCCTGAGCGCGCACATCTCGTGGGCGTCGCATCTCGGGCATCGAGAGCACCGTCGACCTCTTCGTCGACAACCTGCGGCGCTACGCCGCCGGCCTGCCGCTCGCAGGACGTCGTCAACCCCGACGAGGGCTACTGACCCCCGCCCATCCGCCGTTCGGCCGTCAGGTCCTGGGAACCGTTCGGCACAACGGGGAGCTGCAGGTCAGGCGGTCCAGGGGGTGCCGTAGCGGTCGCGGTGGGTGTGGGCGGCGAACGGGTCGCGGCGAGGCGGGCCGAGCGGCTCGCGCGGGGACGCCGAGCGGCACGACCGCGACCGGGACCACCGTCTCCGGGAGCGCCGACCGCGTCGCGCAGCTCGTCGGCGAACACGGTGGCGATCGTCGTGAGCGCGGAGCCGAGACCGACCGCGGTCGCGGCGAGGAGCAGGTTCTGGATCGCGGGGAAGATCGACGACGGCACGGTCGCAGGAAGGCCGCGGGTCGGTGTCGGCCGCGACGACGACGAGCACCGGCGCCGCGCTGATCGCGCCGGTCGCGCCCTGCTCCACGTCGGCGAACACCTCGGGCGTGAGGCGCGTGACCGAGTGCTCGCGCCCGTGCGCCTCCCACGCCCGCTTCATGAGCTCGCCGATCCGCTCGCGCAGCTCCGGGTCGCGTACGACGACGAACTCCCAGGGCTGGCGGTTCTCCGCGCTCGGGGCGAACGTGGCCGCGTCGAGCACGCGGGCGATGAGCTCGTCGGACACGGGCGCGTCGCTGAACGACCGGCACGCGCGCTGCGCGTGGACGACGGCGAAGAAGTCCGGTCATGCGCGCGCCGCTCGCCGAGCCGCCGGAAGCTGTTGACGTACATGATCCGCAGCTCCTCATGGCGGGCCCAGTGGTCGAACGCGGGCGTCCCCGGTTCGCCGAGGAGCTTCATGACGAGCGGGGTCATCGCCTGGAACGACAGCTCCGGGTCATCGGTGTCCATCTCGTAGAAGTGCAGGAAGCGCGGGTCGCCACCGCCGGCATGCTCGTACGGCGTGATCATCGAGTAGCCCGGGCACGCTGACCTCGGCGATGTGGCGGATGTGGACGAAGTCCGCCCAGTCGCGCAGCGCAGTGGCGCCGTCGGGTGAGCGGGGCGAGATCAGGACGAGCGACAGGCCGATCGTCGGCTTGCCGGTGAGCCGGCCCTGGCCCGGCCGCGCCGTGCGCCGGAAGTGGTGACCCGGTGACGCCCGGCGGCGTGGTGGGCGCGGTGAACGTCGCGGCGACCTCGAACACCGCGAGGTACGAGAACTCGGGCAGCTCGCGGGGGAGGTCGCGTGCGGTCCCGCACGACGTTCTCCCACCACGTCGCGCGGTGCACGCCGTGCAGTGCGAGCACCTCGGGGACCCGGGACGCGGCGTAGCCCGCGATCGGGCCGTCGGTCATCTCCAGGTAGAGCCCGGCGCTCGTTCGGTCTTCCACTCGGACAGGATCCTGCCATGCAGGGGCGCCCTGGTCCGATCGCACTAGTCTCCGGGGCTGCAAATATCTCCGAGGACGAGCGCGACAAGAGGGTGACGATGACGGCTGGTGGACTGCTCGAGGGCGTACGGATCGTCGAGGTGTCGATGCTGGGGCCCGCGGCGATCACGACGGCGCTGGCCGACCTCGGAGCCGAGGTGATCAAGGTCGAGACGGCCGCCGGCGACTACGTGCGCCAGATGACATGGCCGATCGTCGAGGGCGTCTCCCTGATGCACCTCCACGTCAACCGGGGCAAGCACAGCGTCGTCATCGACCTGCGCACCGATGAGGGGGTCGAGCTCTTCCTCGAGCTCGTGCGCGAATCAGACGTGGTGGTCGAGGCGATGCGGCCCGGGCGGGTTGGCCCGGCGCGGGCTCACCTTCGAGCGCATGGCCGAGGTCAACCCGCGCATCGTGCAGTGCACCATCTCGGGCTACGGCGCGACCGGCCCGTACCGGGACCTCGCGAGCCACGGCATCGCGTACGACGCCTGGGCCGGGATCTTCACGCCCGAGACCGACGCGAACGGCTATCCCGGGCATCCCGGACCACGTGTCGATCGGCATCAACGCGGGTCCGCTCTTCGGCGCACTCGGGATCCTCGCGGCGGTGATCCACGCCCGCTCGTCCGGCGACGGGCTCCGAGCTCGAGCTCGCGCAGTCCGACGCGGCCGCGGCCTTCGACTGGTACCGCGGTGAGACCTACCGGGCGTACGAGCGGCCGCAGTCCGAGGTCACCGGCAACAAGTCAGACGACTACGTGCGCCGCGAACCGGCGATCGCCGGGATGCGGGGCGGGGTGCGCTACAGCGTGTACGCGTCGAGCGACGGCTACATCCTGTTCATGGCGAGCGAGCAGCACTTCTGGAAGAAGTTCACTGATGCCGTCGACCGGCCGGAGCTGTTCGAGCGCTGGCCCGGCTCGCAGTACGGCGACCACGCGCGCGGCAACCTCGAGATGCAGGCCGAGCTCACCACGATCTTCGCGACGCGCAGCACGGCGGAGTGGGTGCAGTTCGGGACGGACGTCGATGTGCCGATCGCGCCGGTCAACACGCCGCACACCCTCCACGACGACCCGCAGTTCCTCGACCGGATGGACTGGTTCCCCGCGTCGGCGCTCGGGGCCGACCAGCTGCCGTTCCCGGTCAAGGTGGCGGGAGAGGAACCGCTCGTACCCGGCAAGGCGCCGGAGGTCGGCGAGCACACCGACGCGGTCCTGCGCGACGTGCTCGGCTACGACGACGCCAAGATCGCGGCCCTCCGCGACGCCGGCGCCATCGCCTGACCCACCCGCCCCTCGGGCTTCGACGCCGCGTAGAGTGACGCCGATGTCAGGTTCCAAGCCGCGGCCTCGACGCGAGGTGCCGGCACCGGGGGAGGCGCCGCTGCCGGCCCCGAACGCGGCGGCACTCCTGCGCCGCAACGCGGCCGATCCGACGATTGCGGCGCGGCCCGCGCTGCGCTTCGAGGACCGGGTCTGGACCCACGGCGAGTACGTGGCGGAGTCCTGCCGCTGGGCGAACCTCTTGCTCGACCGGCTGCCGCCCGGCCGGCCGCCGCACGTCGCGGTCCTCCTCGACAACGTGCCCGAGTACCTCTTCGCGTTCGGCGGCGCCGCGCTTGCGGGCGCCGCGGTGGTCGGGCTGAACCACACCCGCCGCGGTGAGCACCTCCTCCGCGACATCGAGCACACCCATTGCGGCCTGGTCGTCACCGAGCCGAAGCACCGCGACCTGCTCGCCCCGATCGCCGACCGGCTGCCGCCGCTGTTGGAGGTGGGGAGCAGCCTCGACGCCGCGCTCGCGGAGTACGACACCAGCGACCCGGGACTCGAGCCGGCCGTCGAGACGATCTGGGCCCTGATCTTCACGAGTGGCACCTCGGACGCGCCGAAGGCCGTCATCTGCTCGCAGCGCCGACTCATGGTCACGGGCAACCGCATGGGCATCATCATGGACCTCGACGCGAACGACGTCGGGTACGTCTGCATGCCGTTGTTCCACTCGAACGCGGTGCAGGTGGGCTGGGCGCCGTCGGTCGTCTACGGCGCGAGCGTCGGGCTGGCCCGCAAGTTCTCCGCGTCGCGGCTGGTTGCGCCGACGTGCGCCACTACGGCGCGACCTACTTCAACTACACGGGCAAGCCGCTCGGCTACCTCCTCGCGCAACCCGAGCACCCGGACGACGCCGACAACCCGCTGCGGGTGGCGTTCGGCAACGAAGGCTCGCCCCAGGTCGTGGACTCGTTCGCCCGGCGGTTCGGCGTGGACGTCATCGATGCGTACGGAGCCACCGAAGGTGGAGTTGCCGTCAATCGGGAAGCGGGCGAGCGCGCCGGCGCGCTGGGCCAGATCCGGCCCGGGGTGCAGATCGTCGACGAGGACGGCAAGGAGAAGCCGCGGGCCGCGCTTCGACGCGCGCGGCCGGCTCGTCAACGCCGAGGAGTGCGTCGGAGAGATCGTCAACACGGCCGGCGTCGGACCGTTCGAGGGCTACTACAACAACGCGGAAGCGACCGAGCGCACGACGCGCTTCGGCTGGTACTGGTCCGGCGACCTCGGCTACGTCGACGAAGACGGCTATCTGTTCTTCGCCGGTCGTACCGCGGACTGGATCCGGGTGGACGGCGAGAACTTCCCGGCGGGGCCGATCGAAGACGCGCTGGTGCAGCATCCGGACGTGGTGCTCGGCGCGGTCTACGGCGTGCCGGACGAAGACGCCGGTGATCAGGTGATGGCCGGCCTGGTGTTGCGCGACGGGGCGGACTTCGACCCCGACGCGTTCGCTCGCTGGCTCGACAGCCTGGAGGACATCGGCCCGAAGTGGCGGCCCCGCTACGTTCGACTCCTCCGCGAGCCGCCGACCACCGGGACGAACAAGATCGTGAAGCGCACGCTCGTGCACCAGAAGTGGCGGAGCGACCGCGTCGACGGTGACGCCGTGTACGTCGCGCGGCCGCGCCGAGGACACCTACCGCGTCGTTCACGCCGGACGACGAGCAGGCGCTGGAAGCGGCGTTCACCCGGTCCGGGCGCGAGCGGTTCTGGGACCTCTGATGGATCTGAGCTTCACCGCGGAGGAGCGGGCGTTCGCCGAGGAGATCCGGGCGTGGCTCGCCGAGCACCTCGATCTCCCGCCGAGGTTCGACTCGCTCGAGGACGAGATCACGTGGGGCCGGAAGTGGCAGGCCAAGCTGGCCGAGGACCGCTGGATCGGCATCCACTGGCCGGCGGAGTACGGCGGCCGGGGTGCGTCGCCGGTCCAGGTGGCGATCTACAACATGGAGTACGCCCGGTCGCGTGCCCTGCAACCGGTGAACCGGGTCGGCATCAACCTCGCGGGCCCGACGTTGCTGACCCACGGCACGGACGCCCAGAAGGCGCGGTGGCTCGCTCGGATCCTGGACGCCAGTGAGATCTGGTGCCAGCTCTTCAGCGAGCCGGAGGCCGGCTCGGACCTGGCCGCGCTCCGGACGAAGGCGGTGCCGGTCCCGGGCGGCTGGCGGCTGGAGGGGCAGAAGGTCTGGACGAGCTACGCGCAGTTCGCACGGTGGGGGATCGGCCTCGTGCGCACGGATCCCGACGCGTCGAAGCACCGCGGCATCTCGTTCATGGTCGTCGACATGGAGGCCCCGGGGATCGAGATCCGGCCGCTGGTGCAGATCACCGGTGAGGCGGAGTTCAACGAAGTGTTCTTCGACGGTGTGTTCGTGCCGGAAGATCACCTGGTCGGTGGGTTGCACGAGGGGTGGGCGGTCGCGAGCACGACGCTCGCGCACGAACGCGGGACCGCGTTCCCGTTCAAGGAGCAGGTCGTGCACGAGGTGTTCCTCGACGAGCTCTACGCGCTGGCCGCGGCATCCGGCGCGCTCGACGACGTCGAGATCTCCGACGCGCTGGCCCAGTCGTTCGTCGAGCTCCGTGTCCTGCGCCTCCACAATTGGCGGACGTTGTCCCGACTCGCCCGCGGCATCGAGCCCGGTCCGGAGTCGAGCCTGGTGAAGCTGGCCTGGACCGACATGACCCAGCACCTCTCGGACACGGCGCTCGAGGTCGTCGGGGCCGGGTCGCCGATGGCGGGGAAGTGGTCGCGCCAGTGGCTGTGGTCTCAGGCCGCGTCGATCGCCGGCGGGCACGTCCGAGGTGCAGCGCAGCATCATCGGCGAGCGCATCCTCGGCCTCCCCCGCTGATCCCCACGCCCCAGTTTTGGCGTCAGCAGGGCACCTCTGCGGGTCCCTCCTGACGCCAAAACGAGAGGGCGCGGGGGTCAGAGGGGGCGGCGGAGGACGGGGCGGCCGCCGCGGCGGGCGATCTCCTCGAACCCGGCGGCCCGGAACATGTCGAGGACGCCGGTGAAGGCGGCCGCGTTCGCGGTGCGACCGTCGCCCGGATCGATCGGGTAGCCCTCGACCGCCGGCGCGCCTTCGGCCCGTGCGTGATCGACCGCGGCCGCGAGCAGCGAGCCGGCCACCCCGGTGCCCCGGTACATGCGGTCGATGTAGAAGCAGGTGACCGACCACACGGCGACGTCGTCGACCGGCTTGAGCTTCGGCGAACGGTTCAGTCGCGGGTAGTCGTCGCGCGGCGCCACCGCGATCCAACCGACCGGTTGGCCGTCGAAGTAGGCGAGGAGTCCCGGCGCCGGCCCGCCCTGCACGACGGACCGGAACGCGCGGCGGTTTCCCGCGCCCGCGTCGTTCTCCCAGTCCTTGGCGGCGACCCGCCACCACATGCACCAGCATCCACTCGACGCCCCCCGCTCCCCGAAGAGCTGCTCGAGGTCGCGCCCAGCGGTCGGGTGTCAGCGGGAAGATGTCGAAGTTGCGCCGCACGTCGTCCACGGGTTGCTCCGGTAGCTCGAGTCGGTGGTGGGGGAGGTGAGCAGCGACCGCGTGGTCGGCGACCGCGTCCCGCCGGCCGGCGATGCGAAATCCGAGGCGGGCCACGGCGAGCCCGAGACCGACGCGGGGGCGACGACGTTCCGTCGACGCGACGACCGCTGGCGTGCCGGTGTGCCGTGGCATGGCGCCCGAGGCGAGCCTGCTCGCCGTTCCTCCGGGCCTCCTGCTGCATCGTGTCGATGATCCGTCCGGTGATCCAGGGATTCATGGTGGCCTCCCGGCGTTGGCGCGTCCCGTTGCTGCTAACCAGCGAAAGTATTACACTGGTGTCGTAACCAGTCAACCCCTAATGCCGGTGATTGAGGATACCCTGGTCCCATGGCCGAGCGCCCGCCCGCCCCGGAGCCGTTGGAGCTCGTGCGCCAGTTCGTCAACACGTTCGACCTGGAGTCGGGCCACGACGAGCTGAGCGACGGCGCGGCGAGCGCGGCGTGGTTCGCCCAACACGACCTGCTCGACGCGGGCGTACGGGTCAAGCCGGCCGACCAGCGTCGGGTCATCGAGCTGCGGGAGGCGCTGCGCGCGCTGCTCCTCGCCAACAACGGCGTTCCGCTCGATGCCGCCGCGGTCGAGACGCTCAACGCGGTCGCGGAACATGTGCCGCTGCAGGCGCGGTTCGATCCCGCGGGCACGATCGGGGTGACCGGCAGTCGGGCGGGGATCGACGGGGCGCTCGGCCAGCTCATCTCGATCGTGCTGCAGGCCGTCGCGGACGACACCTGGTCACGACTGAAGGTCTGTCCGGACGACGAGTGCCACTGGGCGTTCTACGACCGCTCCCGCAACCGGTCGGGCCAATGGTGCGTCATGGCGGTCTGCGGCAACCGCAACAAGGCTCGCAGCTACCGCGAGCGCCAGCGCGCGTCCACCTAGCGCCGGGTCAGGCGGGCGCGCCGGGTCAAGCGGGCGCGCCGCCCCACATCGTCATGCGCATGAGCCGCAGGTAGCCCATGCGCTCGTAGACCGGCTGGCCGGGGTCGCTCGCGATGAGCAGCGCCGGCTTGGACGGGTCGGCCAGCGTGGCCGCCCAGGTCACCGCGGCACCGAAGCCCGCGCCCGCGCGCGTCGGGATGGGTCGCGACGTACTCCACGTCGTTGCAGACGTCGGTGACGTGCACCCCGGCGCACGCGACCGGGTCGACCGTCGGCGTAGCCCACCCAGAAGCGCAGGCCCGGCAGCCTCGAGGAGGCGCGCGTTGCGCGAACACCTCGGTGTCGGGCGCCGGGTAGCCGGCGAGAGCCCGGGCGAAGTCCGCCATGCCCGCGCCGTCGTGCGCTTCGCGGATCTCGAGCCCGGGCGGGATCGGGCGGCGCCTCGCCCCCGGCCGGTCGCAGCATGAGCGGGGGATGGCCGATGAGTCCCATGCGGTCGATCGGCGGCGTCGGCCACGCCGAGAGCAGCATCCATCCGACGCCGCGGCCGCCGGCGAAGAACTCGTGGAGCCGGTCGATCATCCCGGGGAGGTCGGCGTCGCGGACCGGGTGGCGCAGCACCGCGCCGTTGGCGAGGAAGAAGTCGGTTCCGCTGTCGACCGCGACCACGTCGTCGTCCTCGAGCACCCGCGCGTCCGTCGCCCGACCGACGGCTCCGAGCAGGCTGGCTGAACCCGGAGACGTATCCGCGCAGCAGCGTGTCGCCGTCCGGGGCGATCGCGCTCCAACCGTCTTCGAGCACCTCGTCCATGAGCTCAGCCGGGTTGGTTCAGCTCGATGATGTTGCCGGTCGGGTCCTTGAAGAACGCCTGCTTGCCCGCGCCGTCCACGGTCGGGCTCGCGGTGACGTCGAGGCCGCGGCTCGCCAGCTCCTCGAGCACCGCGTCGAGGTCGTCGACCTCGAGCGCGAAGTGCTGGAACGTCTCGGGCGCCGTCCCGGGCTGCATGTGCAGCTGCTGGGCGCCCATCTGGAACCAGAGGCCCGGGGAAGCCGAAGTCGGGCCGCTCGATCTCGTCGAAGCCGAGGGTCTCGCCGTAGAACGCGCGCGCGACGTCGATGTCCTCGAACATGAGGTTGACGTGGTGGATCCCAACCGGCTTCACAGCAACCTCCGCAGGAGCTTGGCCTTGATCCCCTTGTACGGGGGATAGGCGATCGACGGATCGATGCCCGTCGGCTTGGTCAGCACGCTCTTTCGGTGGCTGAACGTCTCGAACGACGCGCGCCCGTGGTACGCGCCCATCCCGCTCTCGCCGACGCCACCGAAGGGCAGGCCGGGAACCGCGAGGTGGAACACGGTGGAGTTCACGCACACGCCGCCGGCGGTCGTGTGGTTCACGACGCGTTCGGCCGTCGCGCTGTCCTCGGCGAACACGTACAGCGCCAGTGGCTTGTCGCGACCGTTCACGAACTCGATCGCCGCGTCCATGTCGTCGACCGCGATCAGCGGGAGCACCGGACCGAAGATCTCCTCCTGCATGATCGGCGCCGCCGGATCGGTGCCCCGCAGCGCGGTGGGAGCGAGGTAGCGGTCGGCCTCGTCGCGCTCGCCGCCGTAGATCACCTCGCCCGCGCCTTCGTCGTCGAGCAGCCGGGTCAGCCGGGCGAAGTGACGGTCGTTGATGATGCGTCCGTAGTCCGCAGACGTACGGGCATCGGCGCCGTAGAAGCGCGCCACGGTGTCGCGCAGGCGGGCGGCCAGCGGTCCTTCGACCCGCCGGTCCACCAGCACGTAGTCCGGCGCCACGCAGGTCTGGCCGGCGTTGGTGTACTTCCCCCAGGCGATGCGGCGGGCCGCGACGTCGAGGTTGGCGCTGCGGTCCACGATCGTCGGGCTCTTCCCGCCGAGCTCGAGCGTGACGGGCGTGAGGTGCTTCGCGGCGGCGGCCATCACGACGCGGCCGACGGTGCCGTTCCCGGTGTAGAAGATGTGGTCCCAGCGCTCGTCGAGCAGCGCCGTGGTCTCCGGCACGCCGCCCTCCACGACCGCGACCGCTTCGGGGTCGAGGTACTGCGGCACGAGCTGCGCGAGCGCGCGCGACGCGTGCGCCGAGACCTCGGACGGCTTGAGCACCGCCGCGTTCCCTGCGGCGAGCGCGCCGACGAGCGGGGCGAGCACCAGCTGGATCGGGTAGTTCCACGGGCCGATGATCAGCACGACGCCGAGCGGATCGCGGTGGATCCGTGCCTTCCCGGGCAGCTGCTTGGTCGGGACGTGCACCTTCTCGGGCCGCAACCAGCTCTCGAGGTGCTGCAGCGTGTAGTCGATCTCGGCCCGGACCAGCGCGATCTCGGTGACGAACCCTTCGATCACGGACTTGCCGAGATCCCGCCCGAGTGCAGTGGTGAACGTCGCTTCACCCTCGACCAGCATCCGGCGCAGCGCGCCGAGCTGCTCCTTGCGCCACTCGATCGGGCGGGTGCGGCCGGAGTCGAAGGCGAAGCGCAGCCGCTTCACGACGTCCGGCGCGGGCTCGTTCCCCGGCGCCGCGGCGAGCGAGTGATCAAGCGGATTCGTCATGCCTCTGATGGTACGGCGACGCCATCCACGAGGTCGAGAAGCCCGGTGAGATCGGGGAGCACCGGCACCGCGCTCGCGCCGGGATCGTCGTGCGGGCACGTGCCGTCCGGCCAGTGCCCGACCCGGCGGAGGTAGACGGCCGGCATGCCGACCGCGAGCGGACCCTCGACGTCCGGGCCCCAGGTGTCTCCGACGAAGAGCGCCTCGCCCGGCTCGACGCCGCGCCTCGAGCAGCGCCTTCGCGTAGATGCGCGGATGCGGCTTGCGGGCGCCGACCCAGGCCGACGAGACGAACGCGTCGAACCGGGAGGTGAGGCCGGCTTCCCCCACCGCTTCGAGCAGATCCCAGTCCCAGTTCGAGCAGATCACCAGGCGGAGCCCGCGTGCCCGGAGGGCGTCGAGCACGGGCGCGGCGTCTCGTCGTACGCCTCGATGACCCGGTTCGCCGCTCCGCCGCGCAGCTTGGTCAGGATCTCCTCGTACTCGCCGGGATGCACGTCCGTCTCGGCGAGCATCGCGAGCGTCCGCTCGCGTTGCCACGCGACGTAGTGGTCGCGGCTCTGGGAATGCTCGTCGTGCTCCGTGCCGTCGAGGCCGTCGTTGAACCAGCGCTCGTACGCATCCGGCGGCAGCTCGTAGCCGTGTTCCGCCAGGACCGTGTCCGCCGAGACCCACTGCGTCGCCGCGCGCCACGGTCCCGTAGAAGTCGAGCAATACCGCCTTGGTCGCCACTGGCGCAGCGTACGCGGTCCCGGTGGCATCCTCATTCTCGTTTCGGGGCGCGTTCCCGTCGCCTGGGCGACGCCTACGTGCCCCGAAAGGAGTCTCGGGTGCAGGTCAAGGCTGGCCGGTGAAGACGAACGAGTGGAGCCCGCCGAACCCGTCGAGTTCGGGCGACGCGGACGCACCCCGAAACACGTCGAGGGGTACGGTCAGTGGGATGCGACGTGCGGTTGCCTGGCTCGTGGTCGTGAGCGGTCTGGCGTTCGACGCTCGCGGCGTGCTCGAGCGACGTGTCGTCGGACACGCAGTCGAAGACGTCGACCACCTCGACGGCACCGATCGCGAAGCCGGCGACGATGCATCTGACGAGCTCGGCCTTCACGGACAACGGCACCATTCCGGTCCGGTTCACCTGCGCCGGCGAGGGCGCCCTGCCCGGTCTGTTCTGGAGCGCGCCACCAGCCGGCACCGAGCAGCTCGCGCTGCTGGTGTTCGACCCGGACGCCGGCGCCGACGGGTTCGTGCACTTCCTCCGTTGGGGCCTTCCGGCCCGAGCCCGCACCAGTGGGTCCGGTCCGAGTCTCGGGGCGATGCCAGGGATGAACAGCGCCGGGAACGAGCGCTGGATACCGCCGTGCCCGCCGCCCGGTGGCCCGCACCGGTACCAGTTCACCCTCTTCGCTTTGGACCGCGAGCCGCAGATCGCCCCGACGGCGAACATCCGGCAGTTCCTCGACGGGATCCGGGGATCAGTGATCGCCGAGGGTCATCTCACCGGCTTGTTCGGTCGTTGAGCAGCCCCGCGAGGTCCAGCTCACCCTCGCGGGTCTGAGCACCGGCGGCGAGGGCCGCGTCGAAGCGGGCGTCGAGGTCGGGATCGGTCAGCACCTCGTTCCACGCGCGCGCTTCCGCAAGCAGTCCATCGAGCGGCGACGGCATCGCGGCCTCGACTGCTTGCTTCGCGCACCGCACCCCCAACGCGGGGAACGACGCGATCCGGCGCGCGAGCTGCTCGACGAACGGCCCGATCTCGTCGGCCGGCAGCGCGCGGTTGACCCAGCCGTAGCGTTCAGCAGTCTCAGCGTCGAAGTCGTCACAACCGAGCACTGCCTCGAGGGCGCGGCCACGCCCGAGGAGACGACCGAGGCGTTGCGTTCCTCCACCACCGGGGATGATGCCGAGCGCGACCTCGGGCTGCGCGAGGACCGCGCGCCCGATCGCCGCGAACCGCATGTCGAGGGAGAGCGCGAGCTCGCTGCCGCCACCGCGGGCGCGACCTTCGATCTGCGCGATCGTGATCACCGGCAGTGTCCGCCAGCGCTCGACGAGCGCGGGGAAGAAGTCGAGCTCGGTCGGGTCGGGTCGCGGGTCGCGTGGGAGCGCCTTGATCAGGCCGAGATCGGCGTGCGCGATGAAGAACTCCGGGTCCGCGCTGTCGAAGCACGACGACCCGCGTCGCGTCCGGCGCCGCGGGATCCTCCGCCTCGAGCTCGCCGACGAGGAGCACGAGGTCCGAGAGCATCGCCAGGTCCAGCAGGTTGATCGGGGGGTGGTCGATCGTGACCCGGGCGATGCCGGCCTCGTGGCGGACCTGGAGCGTCTGGTACTCGGCGGCCATGAGATCCTCCTGGAGGCAGCGGACGCCAACACTCTCATATCCCCAGGTCACAGGCATTTTCCCGTCCGTCCGAGTCTCCCTACCTACTAGTCGGTAGGCTGGCGTCCCATGTCGACTTCCATCAACAGCCTGCAGCGGGCGGCGGACGAGCGGGTCAACTGGGCGCACTCGATTCCGTTCTTTCTCGTCCACGTCCTGTGCTTCGCCGCGATCTTCACCGGGCATCACCACGACCGCGATCGTGATCTTCCTGGTGATGTTCTGGAGCCGGATGTTCTTCGTCACGGCCGGGTACCACCGCTACTTCTCGCACAAGAGCTACAAGCTCAACCGCTTCTGGCAGTTCGTCTTCGCCTTCGGGGCGGAGGCCACGGCGCAGAAGGGTGTGCTCTGGTGGGCGGCGAACCACCGCCACCACCACCGTTACTCGGACACGGACCTCGACGTGCACTCGCCCCGCAAGGGCTTCTGGTGGAGCCACGTCGGCTGGATCCTCGCCGACAAGTACAAGCCCACCAACTACGACGCGATCAAGGACTTCGCGAAGTACCCGGAGCTGCGGTTCATCAACAAGCACGACTGGATCGCGCCGTGGAGCTTCGGCGTCGCCGCGTTCCTGATCGGCGGTTGGTCCGGGCTCGTCGTCGGGTTCTTCTGGTCCACGGTGCTGCTGTGGCACAGCACGTTCCTCGTCAACTCGGCCGCGCACGTGTTCGGCAGGCGTCGCTACGAGACCGATGACACCAGCCGGAACTCGCTGCTCATCGCGCTCCTCACCGGCGGCGAGGGTTGGCACAACAACCACCACCACTACCAGGCGTCGGCGCGGCAGGGCTTCTTCTGGTGGGAGATCGACACCACCTGGTACGCCCTCAAGGCGCTGAGCTGGGTCGGCATCGTGCGCGACCTCAAGTCGCCGCCGGCGCGCGTCCTCGTATCCCGAGGAAGAGCGCGAGCTCGAAGCGGCGTAGCTGCGCAGCCGCACCGGAGCGGGCGCGCAGTGCGGAGGGCGGAGCGGCCCAGAAGGTGGCAGGCTGGCGGGATGGACGACGACAGCAAGCAAGCGTGGATGAAGGTCGGCCTGCACTTCGCGTCGGTGGGCGACAAGCTCAAGAGCCACGCCAAGCAGGTGGGTGACGAGGTCAAGGGCGGTTCGGGCGATTCGGCTGATCAGGCCGCCGTGGTCGAGGCGCTCAACACGCTCGGCAAGGCGATGAACCAGGCCGTCAGCTCGATCGGAAGCGCGGCCAAGGACCCCGATGTGCGTGACGGCCTCACCGAAGCACTCAACTCGATGGGCGAGGCGATGAACGTCACCTTCGGCGACGTCGGCGACAAGGTCGGGGACAAGGTCAAGGACGTCTTCGGCCGCAAGCCGACCGACGGCGGCTCGGACTCGACCTCCAGCTGACGCCGCTAGCTCGGCGGTCGCGTCGAGCGGAGCGGCTCCAAGCCGGCGAGCGCGCGTGACGCGCGGATCGCGAGCGCCACGATGGTGAGCGTCGGTCCGTAGCCGGTGGACGTCGGGAAGACCGACGAGTCGGTGCAGATCACGTTCTCCATCTCGTGCAGTCGCTGCCAGCGGTCGAAGACGCTCGTGCGCGGGTCGTCGCCCATGCGCGCGCTGCCCATGATGTGGCGCGAGACCGGGCGCCCGCGATCCGGGCTGGTCACCGAGCGAGCCGGGGATCGGCGGCGACGTGGTCCAGAACGCGTGCTCCGCGCCCGCGTCGCGCATCACCGCTTCCAGCCGCGGCGCCCAGTGCTCGGCGCACGCGATCTCGTGACGGTGGGGGGAGTACGTGACCCGCCCCGCTGGGGACCCGAACACGTCCTTGATCGACGGGTCGAGGTCGATCCGGTTGTCCGCCTGGGGCAGGTCCTCGCCCTGCATCGTGAACGCGGCCATCCGGTCGCGCATCGGCGAGTCCATCATCGCCCGGGCGTGGCCCGGGCCGGCGGGGAGTACGTCGCTTCCATGACCGGATGCGCGGCCGCCCCGTGCTCGACGATCCCACCTCGCAGGAAGGGGAGACCCGCGTCGCGTGCGGCCGCTTGCGCGAGCTCGTCCGGCACGATCGGGTCGTCCATCAGATGCGTCACCGCCCGACCGCGGTGGCCGTGCAGCCGGTACGGGAAGATGCCGAGGACGTAGGTCTGGAAGTGGTACATGAGGAAGCGACCGACGACGTCGGGGTTGCCGAGCCCGGTGCGCAACAAGAGGCGCGGCGTCTCGAACGCCCCCGCGGCGAGCACCACGTGACGCGCCGACACCTCGTGCTCGACGAGATCGTGATCGAGGTAGCGAACCCCACGGGCCCGCGACCCGGACGCGTCGCGCAGCACGTCGGTGACGTACGACTCGGGCCGGATCTCGCAGAGACCGGTGCGCAACGCGTGCCGCAGTGGCGCGACGGGATCGCCCTTGGCGTCGATCGGGCAGCCGTAGCTCGCGCAGAATCCACAGTTGTTGCACGCGGGTCGACCGTCGTACTCGATGCTGTTCACCCCGGTCGGCGCACGGTACGGGTGGTAGCCGAGGCGGGTCGCCGCTTCACCGGTGACGATCGCACAGAACATGTCGGGCCCGGGCGGCATCGGGAACGGGTCGGCGCGCCAGGACGCGAACGGGTTCGCCCCGTCCTCACCGGCGACGCCGACGACCCGCTCCGCGGCGGCGTAGTACGGCTCCATCTCGTCGTAGTCGACTGGCCAGTCGACGAGCTCGGCTCCCTCGACGGGGCCGGCCGCGGCGTGGATCCTGAAGTCCTCCTCCCGGAAGCGGGGGACCTTGCCGTCGGCGTGGAACCCACCCCCGCCCACGGTCGACGGCAGGTTGTTCGCCTCGCCGACATCGCCCGTCTCGTCGTCTCGGTTGCGGTACACCCGGGGCTCGAGCAGGGGATCGGGGCCGAGGAAATGGCGGCGGGTGAACTTGATCTCGTCGTTCGACACCTCGCCGGCCGGGGCGAACGGTGGCTCGAGGTGGAGCAAGTGGTTGCGGCCCTTCTCCAGCATGATCACGGACCAACCCGCGGCGGTCAGCACCTCGGCCGCGGTGGCGCCGGCCGGGCCGGTTCCCACGATCACCGCGTCGCAGTCGAACGTCTCAGTCACGCCCGGACACCTCGACGTCCGTGTAGCCGCGCGGTTGCACGTCGCCCCGAAACTCGATGGTCGCCCAACCCATCCCCTCACGATTGCCGCCGTACTCGGGCGCGCCGTACGCGCCTTCGCATGTGTGCTCGTACGCCTCCGCGTCAGTATTGCGCTCCCTTGCTTCTGCGTCGGCTTTCATGCGGACCGCCTCAGCCTGCTTGGTACAGACATCCTTCGGGTTGCCGGCCAGGCTGTCGCATTTCTCGTAGGCGACCGCATAGGCAGCTTCGTTTTTCGTCGTCGCGAGCGCCTTGCGGTCCGCGTCGCTGCCCGAATGCTGATATTTCAACTCCGCGAGCGCAACGCTGCGGTTGCCGTCGGCTCGCTGTAGACAGACATCTCTGGCGTTACCCGACAGCGGGTCGCATTTGGCCCTGTCGGCGAGGTAGTTCGCGGCGACGCGATTGGCCGCGTCGGAAGACGATCTTCCGCATCCCGAGACCGCCAACGCGACGACCAGCGTCAGAACCACGGCGCTGCTCACAGCGCCTGTGCTTGTGAATATTGCGTAGCGGCGCGGATATTTCGAGTTCATCGCGATTGCCATGCGCGGACAACAAACAAAGTGACGATGCAAAGTCTGTCCCATCCGGACGAACGCTTGCATCGGAAGCCACCGCAACTCCAGGTAGGCGCTCGCCTACCTGGGCGGCGGGTTGTGCCGCTACTTGAGGTTCATGTCGTTCTCAACGGCCACGACGCCCTGCACACCTTTTGCCACCGCAACCGCGTGTTCGATATCCGCTTTTGAACTGACGAATCCGCTGAGCTGCACTTTGCCTTTGAACGATTCGACATTGATCTCGCTGGATTTCAACGAGTCATCGGCAAGTATCGCCGCCTTCACTTTCGCGGTGATCGCGGTATCGTCGATATATTGTCCGGTGCTCTCCTTGGTTTTCGTCGAAGCACAACCGCCGACGGTCGCTAGCCCGCCGGCCAGTATCAACGTGGCCGCCAACAAGGTTGCACGACTCAGATTGCTCATCACTCGATCCTCTTATATTCATCGGTTTGGAAAGGCTAAGAACCCGCGCCACGGCTCGTCTGTGCGCTGACGTACGCAGCCCGATCAAGCCGGCACGGGTCCCCATGCGCGGCGCCGCACAGACACCATCGCTTGCAGCGGACATCGTCGCGTCGTGCACTGATCAACATCGTCTCGGAGACTCGACATGAACAAAGATCAAACGAAAGGCCGTGCCAAGGAAGCCAAAGGCAAAGTGAAGGAAGTGGCTGGAAAAGTCATCGGCAACAAGAGTCAGGAGGTCAAAGGAAAACTCGAGAAGAACGCCGGCAAAGCGCAATCCGACTACGGCGATCTGAAGAACGAGGCGAAGAAAAGCACAAAGAAGAAATAGGCGGCGCGCGCGACGCGCAGCGCTAAGTTACTCGAGCACGGTTTGCTCTATGAAAATGCGCTTCACGCGCGCGTTTGCGGATTTAATCTCGCGCTCCATTCGGCGCTGAAGGGCCAACGACCCCTGGGCATCGACGTTCGGCGCCATCACGATGCTGATATTCGCCAGAATGAAATCCGGCCCCATGTGCATCGTCAACACTTCGTTGACGGATTGGACTCCCGGCAGCGCTTCCACGATCCGACGAATCGATGCAACCACTTCGCGGCTCGCACTCTCTCCGATCAGCAGGCCTTTGGTCTCGCGCGCGAGCCAGAACGCGGTACCCGCGAGAATGCTGCCTATGACCAGCGAGGCGACACCGTCGTATACGGGGTTGCCGGTGATATCGCCGAGCAGCACGCCCACGAACGCAGCCGCGATGCCCGCCAGCGCGGCCGAGTCTTCCAGCAGCACGACAAAATCCGTCGGATTCTTCGTGCGATTGACCGCTTCCACCGCACCATTGTCTCCTTGTTTACGGCGGAACGCCCGAAATGCAACCAGCCACGACGCACCCTCGAGCAACGCCGACACACCGAGCACCACATAGTTGACGTATGCATCGGTAAGCGGCGTCGGGTGGCGCAGGTGTTGAACCCCTTCGTATAGCGAGACACCGCTACCCAGCGCGAACACAAGCAGCGCAACGACAAAGCTCCAGAAGTAGACTTCCTTACCGTGACCGAACGGATGCAGTACGTCGGCTGACGCGCTCGAACGGCGCATACCGTAGAGCAGCAAACCTTCATTGCCGGTATCGACGACCGAATGGACGCCCTCGGAGAGCATCGCGGAACTGCCAGTCAGCGCCGCCGCCGTGAACTTGGTCGCTGCGATCAACAGATTGCCGATGAGCGCTGCATACACCACCTTTGTGGATCCAGCGCGACTGATCGATGATGCGGTACGCTCGGCCATTGCCTACCTTCGACCTTCAATTCGCGTCAAACTCGCATACATTGTGCAGCCGCAGAAGAAGGGGATGAAGCCATCAACGATCGAATAACGTTCTATCTGAAACGGATTCGGGAGAAGCTTTGGATCAAACCGCTGGTGTTCTGCATCGCATCAGTGGGTGCCGCATTCGTGGCCGCCATCATGGACACGGCCAGTTGGCCGATCACGCTGCCCCGTATCAACCAGGACACCATCGAAACGCTGCTGGCGATCATGGCGTCGAGCATGCTGGTGATCGCGACGTTTTCGATGTCGTCGATGGTCTCTGCGTATGCATCGGCCAGTACCACCGGAACGCCGCGATCGTTTCCACTGATCGTGTCCGACGACGTCTCACAAAACGCGCTGTCGACGTTCATCGGCGCATTCATCTTCAGCATCGTCGCACTGATTGCACTGAAGAACGGCTACTACGGCGAAGAAGGCCACTTCGTGTTGTTTGCGCTGACGTTTACGATGTTCTGCTGGGTCGTGCTGACGTTCGTGCGCTGGGTCGACGCGATCGCGCGGCTCGGCCGGCTCGGCAACACGATCGACAAAGTCGAACGCGCCGCTGCGGATGCGTTGGCACGGCGGCGCAGCCACCCCACGCTCGGCGGCGTTCCAATCGACGCAGAGCTTTCGCGCGGCGATGCCGTATACGCCGATTCCATCGGCTACGTACAGCGAATCGATGTCGAATCGCTGCAGAATTACGCGGAAGAATACGCGGGCAGAATTACTGTCGCCGCTTTACCCGGCACATTCGCCGTGCCGGGCAAAGCGCTTGCATACATTGAACGCGCGGATGCGATCGATCCCGCGGTGGTTGACACATCGCGTGTGTCGAAGGCATTTCTGATCGGCGACAGTCGAGTCTACGACGAAGACCCACGCTTCGGCCTCATCGCACTATCAGAGATTGCGGCGCGCGCGCTGTCACCTGCGGTCAACGATCCGGGGACTGCGATCGGCATCATCGGTACATTCATTCGACTGTTTGCGACTGGGTCGAGCCGCTCGACGATGCGCTACCCGAACCGAAATACGATCGCGTGCACGTACCTGAGCTGTCCGTTTCCGACATGTTCGACGACGCATTTACTTCGATTGCACGTGACGGGGCCGGCACCATAGAAGTGATGCTGCGTCTGCAGAAGGCGCTCATCGCACTTACGCGTATGGACAATGCGGCGCTCGCCGAAGCGGCCCGACGCCACGCCGGGCTCGCGCTGGCGCGCGCGCAACATGCCCTGCAACTCGATGAGGACGTCGCCCGGGTTCGCGAGCTGACGCATTCCATCGACGCGAATGGTGCCCACAAATCATCGTGAGACTCGGCTACAACAAGGCTTTCCTGAGCTGCTCCGCATCGACCGGCTTGATCAGATAGTCATCGAAACCGGCGGCACGGAGACGCTGCTCATCGCGACGAAAGCCCGTCAATGCCACCAGACGAATACGGTCGCGGCCTTCGAGTCGCGCCCGCAATCGTTGTGCGAGCTCGTACCCATCCATATCCGGCATCCCCAGATCGAGCAGCGCGATCGCCGGCTGGAACTCGTCGATCAGCGCCAGCGCGGCGGCCGCGCCATTCACCGCGCGCGCTTCGTGACCCTGCGCGGTCAACAACGCGGCCAACGCCCGCGCCGCATCGCTGTTGTCGTCCACCACTAGAATCTTTCGCGGAGCCGATTCTTCGCGCGCCCTGTCGACGTCGTCGGCGCGGCGCGCGCCTGCGAGGGGCAACGTCACGGTGAATTCACTGCCGCGGCCTTCGCCTTCGCTGCGAACCTCGATTGTGCCATCGTGCAAATTGACCAGCCGTTCTACCAGCGCAAGGCCGAGACCCAAGCCGGACCGAGTGCGTTGCTGTCGCGGACCCTGAGTGAACATTTCGAAGATGTGCGGCAGCAGCTCGGGCGAAATGCCGGCTCCGCTGTCACGGACAATCAATCGCGCCGCGCCGTCGTGCGTATCGACACTGAGTTCGATCTCCGCGCCCTCACGCGAGAACTTCGACGCGTTACTCAGCAGATTGTCGATCACCTCGGCCAGCCTCGGCTCGTCGCCCCAGACGATCATCTCCTGAGGCAGGTTGAGACGTACGTCCTGCCGACGTCGCTCGATGAGATTCTGCGCGCGCCTCGATGACCTGCTCGACAACGGTCACGAGGTTCACTGGGGATCGGACGACTTCCAGCTTGCCGGCTACCACGCGCGCGGCATCGAGCAGACTGTCGAGCAACGAAGACATGTGCGTCACCTGCCGGATCAGCATGGCAAGGGTTTTTCTGCGCTCGTTCGAATCAATATCAGTTCTGAGTAACGAAAGCCCGGTGGATATCGCACCCAACGGGTTGCGCAGTTCATGGCCGAGCATCGCAATCCACTCGTCCTTGCGCAGCGCGTCTGCGCGCTGCTCGTCGGCGCGCTCGGCGGTGGCGCGCGAAATTCCGCCAGCAAGACCGAACCTGAACGAAGCGGTTAACATAACAACCACGCATTGCTTGGCACATTCTACGGTTTCTCACCGATCTTCGGTGACCAGTCGCAGCTTGGTTCAATCACCCGATCCAATTGGTGTATTATGCGGTGTTAGGTATCTTTTGCGGGTTGGTCGGCATCCTTTATACCCGCTCATTTTATGGTATTACTCACTTTTTTCACCACCTCGGTCTACCGCGTTGGGTGAAACCAGCACTGGGAGGGTTGTTAGTGGGCGGTATGGGTTTGATCATCCCGGCCCGTGGCACATGGGATACGGTTGCTGCCGTATCTGTTCGGGGGTTCTCGCTTCGAGTGCTGTCTCACGCCCTCCATCCCCATTCTGAGACGGCCTAATCAGCCGGTCTCTGCCGTGCTCAAAGAATCCGGCTTCTTCGGCTGATCGTTGAAAGGTTCGTCGCGCCCGAGTTGTTTGCTTTGGTGCAACCCCAGATTTCGGAATTCAGCCTCAATCCCCTTGTCGTCAGGAAGCTTTGAGTCGCGATGCTGCTCGTATGCCTTCAAAAAAAGCGGGACCGTAAGAAAGGATTCCACCCGCGCCGCCTTCTCGGTGTGTTCGTCTGCGACCTTCCTGCCGAGCTCGCGCTTAGTCGCACTTCACCTCGACCCGTTTCGATCAGACCGAAGATTCGAGCGGCATTGCATAGTTTCATGCGGAATGCGCCGTTCTTCGAGTCGCTATGCTTCAGCCAGGCCGCAACAGCCCCAAGATCGACGGCCCCGTGGGAACCGCCGTTGTTGAAGATCTCCCGAGCGACCACAACCGCGTCGCCTAGATTCACGTAGGGAAACCAGATCGTTGAGCGGTCCCGCCCTTCTGGCCCATCGCGAACATCCAAATCTTCTACTCGATCCATGCGCAACCTCCAACGTTTGACGAATGAATCATAATGCTCACGTAGCGCCAGGTCAAGCTGATCGTTGCAGATCAACGCAGATTGCAAGTATCTCCTTAGGGGGCCCGCATCAGCCAATACTCCTACAATGCCAGCCATTGTCCCCGCTCGCCGCAGGGCAATGCTGACTTGAGGTCAGGCCTTGATGCGGAGAAGAGCGGTAGCCCCGGCGTCATGCCCGCCTACGATCGGACAATAACCCGTAAGGCACCGCTTGTGACCCTGGCCAGGAGCAGGAGCGGCGCCTAGGCGTGGTGATCTGAGGAAACGCCAGACGAATCCAACGTCAACACGAGCTTCGTCGACCGCTTCAATTTGACAACCCGGATGCGCAGCTGTCGCCACGCGCGACTGACGAACGGCTTTTCCAAGAAGTTCGAAAACCACAAAGCTGCCGGCAGCCTTCAAATGGCGCACTACAATTTCTGCCGCTGCCACGGGACGATTCAATGCACGCTGGCCATAGCCCTGGTTCGACCTGGCCACACCTTGAAGCTCCGCGTGATTCCGCGGCGGGAGGGCGTGACGGAGCTAGTCCGGGCCGGGGGTCCCGACTTTCCTCGCCCTGGGTGTCCGAAAAATGGGACACTACCGCAGGGCAGCACCGATTGCGCTCGGCTTTGCTGCGGGTTAGGCGTTGCGTTTCCCCAGTCATCGAAAGGAGCATTCCCCATGCCTGATTTGGTTCCGGTTCACGGTGGTCTCGAGGCGCCGGTGTCGCGCACCGTTCCGTCTCGCGGCGCAGCAGTTTCTCCCCGAGAAGGCCGAGCTGCCGCGCATCGAGCTGAACCGCGCCGATTTGTCGACCGTCTATCGCATCGCCGACGGCACGCTGTCGCCGCTCACCGGTCCGATGGATGAAGAAACCTGGCACTACGTCCTCGATCACGATGCGCTCGACTATGGGTTTCGGCATTACGCGTGGACGGCACCGATCGCCTTTCCGATCACCGACGACGAAGCCGAGCCGTCTGCGCGTCGGCCATTCCGCGGCGCTGGTGCACGACGGCGCAGATCGTCGCGATCCTGCGGGTCTCCAGCATTTTCGATTGGGACAAGCCCAAGCACGTCGAGAAGTTCTACGGCACCTCGCGCACCGATCATCCCGGCGGCCACATGATCATGGATGATCCGCGTACCCGGCTGGTCGGCGGCGAGCTCTGGGCGCTGCCGCAAGAGATCGATCCCGAATACGGCGAGTTCGTGCTGTCGCCGCGGCAGATGCGGACATTGATCGCCGAGCGGCGCTGGGAGCGCGCCCTGGCCTTTCAAACGCGCAACCCGCTGCATCGGGCTCACGAGTACGCGCTGGTTGCCGGCGTCGAGCGACTGACGCGGCGAGGACAGTTTCGCCGGCGCGGTTCTCAATCCACTGATCGGCGAGCTCAAGGGCGACGATGTTCCGGCCCGCGTCCGCATGCGCTGCTATCGCGCGCTGCACGAGCAGAAGCTGCTCGGCAAGGGCGACAAGGATGACGAGCTATGGACAGCGCGCGGCTACGATCTCACCGAGGTCTTCGAGCTCGTCGGCCTCGATATCAAGATGCTCTACGGCGGACCGAAGGAAGCGGTGATGCACGCCATCTACCGCCAGAACCTCGGCTTCACCGATATCGTCATCGGCCGCAAGCACGCCGACGCCCCGTTTGATGACGGCAGCCCATTTGGGGCGACTTCGAGCTCAGGACATCTTCAAGAACCTTCGCGGCGACCTGCGCATCAGCCGTGCAACATCGGCTTCGCCGCCTACTTCGAGAGCGCCGGGCGTGTCGATCTGATGGAGCTGCACCCGAAGGAAGAACCGGTCAGTTCATCTCAGGCTCGAAGATCCGCCAACCATGCTGACCGCGGGACCCGTCCCGACCCGCGTGTTCTGCGCCCCAATATTCACATTCTCGATTGCTAACACTTAATTCGATCGAAGTCCTGAGCCAACGCGTACGAGCTTCCACCTTGGCAGGTAGCACGGGTGAGGCGAGGCGCAGGTGCCGGAGGGGAGACTCCCCCCTCCTCGCCTCTGCCCCTGCCTCACCCATGCCCCGGCAGGCAGTGAAGTGTACGGTTCACCTGTACACATGAGCAAGAGCGTTTCGATCGTTTCCGCACGGTAGGAAGCCTCGGCAGATTGGCCGATGAAGTACGGCGGACTCGCGAGCCGGTCGTTCTACTCGGCGCCGCCGCTCGCCACCCGTTGCGTTTGGCCGGTATCTCCGGGGTGGAGTGCCTCGAGCAGGCCCGCGCCTTGCCTGTGCCTTTCCCCGACTCACACTCGACTCCGCGGTGACGTAAGCCGCGTGGTGCCGCCGTCGACGAGGAAGGTCGCACCGTTGATGGAGCGAGCGTCGTCCGACGCCAAGAACAGCGCGGCATTGGCGATCTCCTCCGGTTCCGCCAGCCGGCCCATCGGCAGGTGTCCATGCGGCGGGCCGCGCCGTCCGGATCGGCGAGCAATGCCCTGCAGGAGCGGCGTATTCACCGGGCCCGGACACAGCGCGTTGGCGCGGATGCCGCGGCGGGCGAACTCCACCGCGATCTCCGCGTCAGTGCCAGGACGCCCCCCTTGACGCGGTGTAGGCGACTCTGCGACGTCGCCGGCGCCCATCACGGCGACGAACGACGCCGTGTTGATGATCGAGCCGCCACCGGCGCGCAACAGCGCTGGAATACCGTGCTTGCAGCCGAGGAAGACGCTCTTCAAATTGACGTGATGACCCGGTCGAAGACCGCCTCGTTGGGTTCGACGACCGAGCCGTCGCGTCAGGGAAGATGCCGGCGTTGTTGAAGAGCACGTGCAGAGCCCCCATCTCCTCGATTCCGCAAACTGGATCATGCGCTCGACGTCGGCGGCGCAGCTGACGTCCGCCTTGAAGGTCAGCGGTCCCCGTGCTCGCGGACCTCGCCGACCACTTTCGCCAGCGCCCCATCGTCGATATCCACCGCCACCACCCGCGCGCCTTCGGCAGAAAAACGCAACGCCGAGGCACGGCCGATTCCCAGAACTGCCGTGCCTGGTAATCAGCGCTACCCGATCCTCTAATCGTCCGTTCATGACCCCTCCTTGCGCGCCACTGCGCGTGACAGCGCTCTACTCCTCAACGGCTCCGAGTTCCATCGCCGGACTTGTTTCTCGAAAATCGGATTGCACACCTGGTCGAGCACCGGCGAGGCGAGGCGAGGCACAGGCGGCTGGAATCAAACTGAGACCAACAACGAGCGACGGGAGAAGCATACCACCCTGCTGTAGTGATCTGATGAGGAATCCGCGCTAGAGCAACGCGGGTGATGGGTGGCACGATGGACGTCCCGTTCCGCGGCGGGCGGAGGATGGGGGCTGGCGTTCGCGATCCCGTTCTGCAGCGAGCGTCGTTCAGGCCACCGTCGGAGGCCAGCGTGAGACGGAAGTTCCCGCCTCCTCCGAACCCGCTCGTATCACGGAGCTTCGCCAAGCCCTGCCGGGTGCGCAGCTGGAAGAGAGCGAAGCGCGCCGCGGTCGAAGCCGACCTTTCCCAAGCCGCGGCCGACGATCGCGCCGCGGATGAAGCGGTTGATCGGTCGGCCAGTCTGCAAGCCGAGGCGGCTCACGCTCCCACTGGGTTACCGAGCAAAGAAGCACCGCACGTCGACCCGCAATCGGAGCTGGAGAAGTGGCAGGCGCGGCTGCCGCGGGCAAGAACCTCTGGACGCTCCTCGAGCGGCGGCTTCTTGGAAGCGCGCACGGACGTCGAGCGACTCCGTCAGGCGCTGCTTTCGGCGAACACGACGCTCACCGAGCTGTTGACCATATCGCCCACGCTCGGCGAAGACCTTGCCGAGCAACGTCATCTGGTGGAGGAGCGACGTGCCGGGGCGAGCGCCGCGGCGGTGACGTCAGAGCACCGATGCAATTGCTGCCCGGTTCGGCGATTGCGGCGGACGCCGCACTGCGGCGCTCGCTCGCCACCCTCCGGCTCGAAACCTTCGAGCAGACCATGCCGGCGCGCCGCCGCGCCGCAGAGTTTGGCCGCCGCAGTGCCGACCGCGAGCTTCGCCCTCGCCCAGCTCGAGGTCGAGCTTCTGCAGCACCGGGTCGCCGAGCGGCGCGCCGACGCCGTCACGGCACGCCGCGAGTTGCTGGTCTCGGAGCAGGCGGAATACGTCGACGCTTCCCCGGCGCTGGCGAAATTGGCAGCCGACAATCTCGCCCTGGTCGATCGCCTGATTGCGCTCGACGGCGAAGCTCCGCCCATACTCGTCGTGCGGCCGAGGCCGCAGCACGCGAACGCAACCTCCGTGGTAGAGGCTCTGCGCAGCACGGAATCGCGCTGGCACTCGGCAGCGGTGATGCCGCGTTGGGACTGGTGCTGCTCCGTGAGCGCCAGCGCCTCGGTGAGCCGGTGCGCCTCGAAAGCGAGCTGCGCAAGGTGCGACGGCGCGGCGAATCCACGCAATTCAGCCTCATCGATCTCGCCGAGCAGTCGGCCAATCTCGACGATCTGCCAAAAGCGGTTCGCGCTGCAATGACGCAGAAGAGCACGGACGAAGACGATGAGACGAAAGTCAACCTGCGCGAAGGCATTCACCGTCTGCTCGAGGGCGCGCGTGCCGATTTGCTCCCCGAGCTGCTGGAAACCACCCGCCAGCTGACCGCTGCCCTCGCTGAGCAGGAGCGAGCGCTGCAGAGCGAGTTGCAGGCGACCCGCTCGATGGTGAGATCCTCGACCGCCGCCTGCTCGGGTTGCCCAGCCATACTCTCGTCGACCGGTCCTGGTTGCAGCATCAACCTGAGGGTTGGGCGGATCTCCTCAAGCCCTCGCGCTTCGGCACTTCGGCGCGCCTGCTCGGACAGGCAGCGCTCCTCTATCGGCCACTCACCGTGAGCGGTCTGACGCTGGTCGGTGGGCTCCTCGCCTGGCGGCGCCGCCTGACGTCGAGCTTCGCGTCGTGGGCGAGTCCTTGCTTCGGCGCGTCCGCGAGGATCGTTACGTCTACACGCTCAACGTCTTTTGCGGCGACGATGATCGCCTCAACGCCGGCAGCGCTGGCGACCTGGGGTTTCGCCTGGCTCCTGCAAAACGCCGGGGAGCCCGGCAAGTTCACCCATTCTCTGGGCCGTTCCGTCGCCGTTACGGTGCCCACGATATTCGTCGCTTCACTGCTCCGCGTTCTCACCCGCCGCGACGGCCTCGCCCACGCGACTTTCGCTGGACCGACACCCGTCGCGACGCCCTGGCAGCGGTGCGACCGTGGTTGCTCGGAGCCGTCATTCCGCTCCAGCTCGGCCTGCAGCTTGCTTTCGTCCGTGGCTTCCTCCAGCCAGCCCGCGACACGGCTGGCCGTGATCTCATGCTCCTACTCTGCTTCGTCTCCGCCTGGCTCTGCTGGCGCCTTCTCGCTCCCCAAGGCGTACTTGCCAGCCGTAGCGGTGGCGCCGTCGGGGATTTTTCGCGGCGCCTGTTGCGCTTGCTCTCGACGATTTCTCAACTCTTTCTCGCCGCGCTCACGCTGGGCGGATATTTGTTCACCGCCACCGCGATGGAGCGCAGTTTTCGGTTGACGGCTTTCCTGGTGCTGGCACTCTCCATCTTGCACGGGCTGCTCTCACGCTGGTTTCTCCTCTCTGGGCGAGTGACGTCTCGCGCTGCGTCGCTACGAACAGCGCCGGCAAGCCGAAACAGCGGCGGATGGACGCACCGCCGCCACCGGCGACTCCATGCCGGGAGTGGAGCCCGAAGAGGTCACTCTGCAGCGCGTCGGAACCCAGACGCGCCGACTGTTGCGCGCGTTCACCACGGCCCTGGTGGCGATCGGCCTCCTCTGGGTGTGGTCGGATGTATCGCTCGTCCATCGACTGGACGAGATCGTCCTCTGGCAGATCTCCAGCGCCGCCTCCGACGGTCATCTCGTCGCCGAAGCAGTGACGCTGAAGAGCCTGCTTTTCGGGCTGGTCGCGTTGATTCTGCGACCGCTATCGCCGCACGCAATCTGCCCGGCCTCGTGGAAATCGGCCTGCTTGCACGCATCCATATGGATGCACCAACGCGCTACGCGATCACCAGCCTGAGCCGTTACGTGATCGTGATCGGTGGGGTGATTGCCGGCTGGGCTGCTCGGCATTCGCTGGTGTCGCAGCTCCAGTGGTTGGCGGCCGCACTCTCGGTCGGTCTCGGCTTCGGCTTGCAGGAGATCTTTGCCAATTTCTTTGTCTCCGGTATCATTCTCCTCTTCGAACGCCCATTTCGCGTCGGCGACGTGATCACGATCGAGGATCTCACGGGGTACAGTCACGCGCATCCGCACGCGTGCCACGACGCTGGTCGACTTCGACAACAAGGAATCGTGCATCCGAATCCGCAGTTTCATCACCGATCGGCTGGTGAATGGACTCTCACCGACACCCGCACACGGGTGATCGTCAAGGTCGGGATCGGCCTACGGAACCGATCCCGCCATCGTGCACGGATCCTGCAGCAGATCGCCGCCGATCACCCTCTGGTCTTGCAGGATCCACCGTCACGCAGTTGGTTCATGGGGTGGCGGCGGCAGCTCGCTCGATTTCGAGCTGCGGGTTTTTGTTCGTTCGATCGAGGACCGGCTGGCGGTGTTGCAATGACCTGAACGTCCGCCTCAGCGCGACGTTCGAGGAGCGCGGGGATCGAGATCGCCTTCCCGCAACTCGATCTCCACGTGCGAGACCTTCCGGAACGAGATCGCGAAGCGATCTCACCTGTCGTCGCGGCGCGCGACGAGCACAACGCCGCGGCGGATCAGCTTCGCGCTCGTAGGACCATCCGTTCTCGAGAAACCACAGTCGATGGCGTGGGCCGCGCGCGCTCCTCGAGGTCGCCGTCCTCGTACCCGGCGTCTCCCGGATAAAGCGTGCAGGCACCTCCGGCAGTCACGTGCATCCGAGGATGAATGACCGGCAAAGGCTCCGCGGAAAGACCAGACAGCGCCGACCGAGCATCATGCTGGTGAAGCCAGGCGAGGCGCTGGAGCATCACGAACGTCGGCGGCGGAAGGTCGATCTCGCCACTCGCTGGGGCAGCAAGGGCCGCGCCCGGGGTCAGCCAGCGGTGCTCCAGGATCTCCCCACCGTCGACCTGGACGTGGTCCTCGTTCACGACCGCTCCAAAAAACCATGTATCGAAGCGTCGTGGCGGCCCTTTCGGGGTGATCCATCGACACAGCGGGATCGAGCCGCTATCGACGGGAAGCCGCAAACCGCACTCTTCGATCACCTCCCGCACGGCGCCGCGTTGGGCGGCGGCCAACTCATCATCGCGATCACCGTCCATGCGGTCGCAGGCATCGATTCGACCGCCAAGGGAAACACCCACGCTCCACCGTGAAGCACCAGATGCGGCGCTCGCCGGACCAGCAATACGGTGAAGCGAGAGCCGGTATCCCGTAGAATCAGGACCGTGGCGGCCGGCGCGATGACCTGGTCAGGCTGCATGCGCCAAGTCTTGCCGACCCCGCAATATACGGCAAAGCCAGAACGCCGCGTCTTTGCCGAGGGGAGCCGTCTCCCGGCATGCCGGATTCGTGAGGCAGTTACCGCGAGGAGGGCCCGCAGCTACAGCTTCGCGCAACAGCCTGGCCGAGGAGAACTGAGAAAAGAGTCCGAGACCTGGCAGGCGATTCGCGGGCGTCCCCAAACCACCGGTGTCGGGAAAACTTCAACAGCCGGCACGCTACAATTTTCCAGATCGGTGTTGAATGAATCGAAATGGGGAGACGTCATAATGGACAGTAGCACGGATTCCCCCCCTTCCCGTGACTGCTGCGTGGGGGAACCGAAGTCCTGCGCGTCCCCTCCTGCGTTTGGGGCCGGAAAGCCGGCCCCCCGGTTCTCTTTTTTCAGCCCGCGCAACCTTCGAGAGCGTTGCGGACTGCAGTGATCAGCTCGTTGACGGTCACTTCGCCGTTCTGGTCCTGATCGAACGCCGCGACTTCCCGCCGATTGCGGTATTGCCGAGAGCAATGTTCACCCCGAGGATCAGCTCGTTGACGGTAATCGCGGCGTCCCGATTGCAATCGCCAACGCAGGGTGGCTGGCTCTTATCGAGCGGTAGTATACGCAACCGAACCAGTAGACTACAGAACAAA
>CAWFYD010000011.1:0-21701 GCA_963819945.1 uncultured Acidimicrobiia bacterium | reverse complement strand
GACCAACCGCTGCGCACGAATCCCGGAGTCGAGGCCATGCTCTCGGGCAGGTTGGAGATCAGGACTGCCGCGACCATCGCGCCGCTGACCGTCGTGCTCGAGATGAGGGAGATCGCGTACCGACACTACCGACTCCGGGATGCCGTCGAGGAGCGCCCCGAGCGCGATGCCGGTGGAAGCGTGCTCTCCCTCCGGTGCGCGCTTGGGCAACGAGGCGGTCGGCGAGGAAGAAGGTGATCGCGCCCACCGCGATCCAGACACCGGTCATCTCGGCTCCGGCTTCCCGATACGCCGGCACGGTCAGCTCGAAGGACGCGGCCGCCACGAGCGTGCCCGCGCCGAATGCCGCGATCCAGCCGATGAGGATCCTCGGAACGGCAAAGCGCAGCGCGAGGTAGGCGCCGAGGAGCAGCGACGCCTGGCCGAGCAGCCCCCAGAGTCCGGCCTCGAGCACCGGTTGAGGCTAACGGCTGGCCTCGGCCCGGTGGTCGCTCGGATGCGCAGCATCCAACCGCTCCCGACCACCTTGCGACGGCTTTACGGCTGCTTTCCGGCGCTCCCGTCACCACGCAATCCGTTGTCCCGGTCCGTGACCCCGGCCGGGGAAACGGCGTGTACGCTCGCCCCAGGCTCGAGCCGGACAGATCGTTCCGCTGGTACAGCCGAGATCGGTCGTCTGCGTGACCCAGGCCCCTCCCCGAACGCGGTGAAGCTGTTGCTCGTCGGTGCCCGCCCGGTGAGCGCAGTCCAGTGGGTGGAGCCGAGTTCTCCCGGCCGGCGATTCTCGGCGCGGTTGCCCGACGGTCGGTGCCCAGCTTGATCGAGGCGACGATCATCCCGGCCATCATCTTGTACGTGCTCGTGGTATTCGACAGCGGCACCGTCGCGATGGTCGCGGCATTGGCCTGGGCGACCGTCGCGGTCGCTCCGCGCGCTCGCCGTTCCGCCAGCCGATTCCGTCCATCCTCATGCTCGGAACGTTGGGGCTCGTCGTGCGCACCATCGTCGGTTTGGCGAGCGGAAGCATGTTCGCCTACTTCCTGCAGCCACTCGCCACCACCGTCGCACTCGGTGCCGTGTTCCTCGGTTCCGTGTTGATCGACCGGCCGGTCATCAGCCGGCTCGCCCACGACTTCTGCCCGATCGCGCCCGAGGTGGCGAGCCGCCCGGCGATCGTGCTGCTCTTCGTTGGTCTCACCATCCTCTGGGCCGGCGTGCATCTCCTCACCGCGATCACAACGTTCGGGATGCTGGTGAGCCTGCCGGTCGCGACGTTCATCCTGGTCAAGACGATCACGAGCCTGGCCATCACCGGCGCCGCGATCATCTTCACGGTTTCGTGGTCGATCCGCATCGCGCGACGCGAGGGTCTCGTGTTCGCCGGTTCACCGCTCTGAACGACTGAAGGGAGCGGATGCGCTGGCCGCCGGGACCACGTTCCGGTGCCGCGAGCGGAGGTGCAACGCGATCCGCGACGCTGCTGATCGCGGCCCACGCGGACCAGAGCGATGCGATGTTGCCCGCGGTCAGCATGAGCAGTGCCGACACGGCCAAGAGATTCGCGAGGCCGAACACCGCAATGGGTCGCGAGCTGGATGCCAGCAGGGCGCCGCACGTCGCGACCGACGTCGCCCCGCCCACGAGCCAGCCCGAGTGGCCGCCGACGTCGTACGCGATGTGGTGATCGGCGAGATGCGCGTTGACCGGTCCTTCGAAGAGCGCGGCGAGGAGCACGACGGCGACACCAACACCGAGCGCAGCGCACACCTTCATCACCTCGCGGGCGTCGCGGCGCCGGCTCCACCGCGAGGATGCAGAGTGGTACGACCAGTGGCAGTACGAACGCGATCACCAGGTAGATCCACATCGCGCTGCGCCACACCGACACCGAAACATCGCCGTCCACGCCCCACCACACGAACGTCTCGACGAGCTGATGCACCGCGAAGAGCATCGGTAGCGCCGCCAGTGGCAGCTCCCGACGCTCGTGGACGTGCCGCAGGGCGTCGACACCGACAACACCGACCGCGACGCCGGCAACGAGATCGGCCTCAGGCGAGAAGCACATCGTGGTCCCCTCTGCTCCGATGTTGATTGGCCTCCGGTCACGGGTATGCCCGCGCGACCGGTCATTCACACCAGGGGTCGGCCGTAGGCTGAGCCAATGGTGGGACCGGAGAATTCGGAGTTTCTCGAGGCGGCCCTCGACGAGCTGTACGGCGCTGACCCGAGCGAGTTCGTCGCGCTGCGGAAGCGCCTCGCGGGCGAGATTCGCGCCACGGGGGAGAAGGATGGCGCGAAGGCGGTCCTGGCCGCGCGCCGGCCGACAACCGCCGCGTGGGCGCTCAACCAGGTCGGTCGCCGAGATCCGACGCTCGTGGAAGCACTGCTCGATGCCAGCCGGGACCTACACACCGCACAGACCGGGAGCGGCGGTCGCGACGCGATGCGCAGCGCGACCCGCGCTCATCGCGACGCACTCGCGGCGGCCACCGATGCTGCGTTGGCGATGCTGGGGTCGCGGGCCAACGATGCCTACCGCAGCCAGATCCAGGCGAGCTTGCACGCGGCGAGCGTGGACGAGGTGGTCGGTGACGAGCTGCGCCGCGGGCGGCTCACTCGCGAGATCACCGGTTCGAGTGGGTTTCCCGACGCTCCCGGCCTCACGTTGGTGCCGGATCTCACACCGGCCGCCGAGCCGAAGCGCAAGCCACCGCCACCGAAGCGCACGAAGCGGGAGGGGAGTGAGCGCCAGGATGCGGCGCGAGCCGCGGCAGAGGAGAAGGCGAAGCAGGCGGAGCAGGAGCGCATCGTTCGTGAGCAGGCGGCCGCGGCGGAACGAGAACGGCAGCGGGCGGAGGCCGAAGCAGCCTGGCAGGTGGCCCAGGACGAAGCCGCGGTGGCGGAGTCCGCGGCCCAAGCGGCCCATGCTCAGGCCGCGCGACTCGAGCAGGAGCTGGACGACGCGCGCCGGGAGGTCCGGGCCGCGGATGACCGAGCCGCCGGTGCCCGCCGCGAGGCCGCGCGGCTCGCGCGAGAGGCGATGAAGCTGCAACCCTGACCGCGGCCGGAGCGCCGAGCTGCGGTCAGCTCAGCGCTACGGGTTGAGCGTGGCGACGAGCAGTGCGGCGTCGTCGTCGTTGGAGTGCTCGTCGAGCAGGAGCTTCAACAGCTCGTCGCACAGCGCCTCAGGTTCGGACGATCCGTTGCGGCATGCGGCGACCAGTCGTTCCAGCCCGGTCTCGAGTGACTCGCCGCGCCGTTCGATGAGTCCGTCGGTGTAGAGCACGATCGTTGATCCGGCCGGGAGCGGCGCGTCGAAGTGCCGGTGGTCGGCGGGGAGCCCGAGCGGTGGTTGTCCGGTCGACGGCAGCAGGGTCGTCGTTCCGTCCGCGAGGCGGAGCACCGGCGGTAGGTGGCCGGCGCTGGCGTACGACCACGTGTGCCGCACCGGGTCGATCATGCCGTAGAGCGCGGTGATGAGCGTGTCGTCTTCGAAGAGCTGGACGACCTGATTCAACCGAGCGAGGACGCGGTCCGGCTCCTGCTCACCGAGGGCGAGCGCGCGCAGGCTGAAGCGGGCGTCTGCCATGTCGGCGACGGCCGGAAGGCCGTGTCCTGCGACGTCACCGATCGCGATGCCGAGGCGACCGTCCGCCAACGGCACCGCGGCGTACCAGTCGCCCCCGACGGCCGTCGGTCCTGCGGTCGCGACGTACCGGGTGGCCAGCGTGACGCCCGCGACCGACGGCAGCACGGTGGGGAGGATCGCTTGTTGGAGGCTCTCGACGAGGTGGTGCTCGTCTTCGAGCTCCTGGACGACCTCGGCTGCGTGCTGCTCCCGGGCGGTGACATCGATGGCGACCCCGATCGTGCCGCTGGGTGTGCCGGAGGCATCGACCGTGACCCGGCCTCGGCACTCGATCCAGTGAATGGAGCCGTCGGGCCAGATGCAGCGGTGGAGGAGCACGTACGGACCCGGATCCGCGAGTGCACGTTCCACCCGGCGGAGACACTCGGGGCGGTCGTCGGGGTAGAGCGCGGCGACCCAGTCATCAAACGTGCCCCCGAAGCCTCCGGGCGGCAGACCGTGCAGCGCCTCGAGGCGGGCGTCCCAGACGGTCGTGGCCGATGCCATGTCCCAGGTCCAGGTCCCGAGCTCGGCGGCCTCCAACGCGAGCATGAGCCGCTGTTCGGCGACCGACGTCACAAAGCTTGCCTCTCGTTGGTGGTTGCCCTGAGCCCCCAGGGTACGACCCCCGCGTGGCACCGGTCACGGTGGAAGGTCCCGGCTGGTTGCGACGATCGAAGCGCCAGGCGCGCTTCACCGCGAGTTCTCGGCCGTAGGCTGAGCCGGTGCCGGAGCGATTCGCGGACGATGAGCTCAGCACCTTCTTGCGCGACTTCAACGCCCTCCAACTTCCGCCGGCCGCTCAGATCGGTGTCGCGGGCATGCGTGCAGCTGCCGAGGAGCGCGCGGCCACGAGGGCCAAAGGTCCGGAGATGCGCCTGGTGCGCGAACTTGTCGTGCCGCCGACCGACCGACGGGCGCGGCTGTACGTCCCGGCGAACTCGGATGGAGCGCTCGTGCTGTACCTGCACGGCGGCGGTTGGGTCATCGGTGATCTCGAGACCCATGACCGAGCCTGCCGTCGACTCGCCGCGAGCTCCGGCGTGGCGGTCCTCGCCCTGGACTATCGCCGCGCCCCCGAACACCCGTGGCCCGCCGCGGTCGACGACGCGGTCGCGGCCCTGACGTGGATCGCGTCGGGTCCGTCCGAGCTGGGCGAGGCGCCGCGCGCGGTGGGCATCGGTGGTGACAGCGCCGGCGGAACCACCGCCGCGCTGACCGCGCTGCGTGTGCGCGACGAAGCACCCGACGCGGCCCCGGACGCGCAGCTGCTGATCTACGCCAACACGGATCTCGCCAACTCGGGGGACTCGATGCGCGAGAAGGGCCATGGCTTCGGACTCGATGTCGCCGACATCGAGTGGTTCAACTCTCAATGGGTTCCCGCATCGATCCCGCTCACGGATCCACGGGTGAGCCCGCTCATGGCGCCCGTGCTCGAGGGACTTCCTGCTGCCGTGATCGTCACGTGCGAGCACGACCCGCTGCGGGATCAAGGTGAGGCGTACGCCGAGCGACTGCAGCACGCCGGGGTCCCGACGACGCTTCGTCGAGAGCCCGGCATGCTCCACAATTTCCTGCTCTGGGAAATGATCTCGCCCGCATGCGCAGCGGCCGCCGATCGCGTCGCCGCCGATCTGGCGTGGGTGCTGCGAGTCGACCGGGAGTGATCCGGAACCGTCGGCGGCACGCGGGGTGAGACGCCGCCCGACGCCACGCGACCTACGCTTCGGCCCGGCGCTGCCGATCGGCGCGGGCGTGCCCCCAATCGATCCCGGACACGTCCAGGGAAATGGGTCCGACATGGAGCTGAAGACCATCCGGTACGAGCAACGCCATCCCGGGATCGCGTTGCTCACCCTCGATCGACCCCACCGCCTCAACGCGTGGACCGGTCGGATGCACACGGAGCTGAGGTGGGCGATGCGCGGGGCCGAGCACGACGACGACGTGCGCATCGTGGTCATCACCGGAGCGGGGCGAGGCTTCTCCGCGGGGGCCGACACGGCCGCACTCGAAGGTCACGCCGAGCGCGGCGGCTACGACCCGGGGACACCCGACGATCTCGCGGAGCCCGCCGCGGGCGCCGGCCCGGCGTTCCAAGCGGACTTCGCTTGGCTGCTCGGGCTGGAGACCGTGACGATCGCAGCGGTGAACGGACCGGCCGCGGGCGTCGGGCTCGCCCTCGCGTGCTGGTGCGACCTGCGGTTCGTCGCGGCCGACGCGAAGCTCACCACCGCGCACGGTCGGTTGGGGCTGCCCGCGGAGTTCGGACTCTCCTGGCTCCTCCCCCGCCTCATTGGTCTCGGGAGCGCGAACGACCTCCTGCTCTCGAGCCGCGTCGTCCGCGGTCGTGAGGCCGGTGAGTTGGGCCTGGCCAACCGCGTGATCGACGATCCCGACGACGTCGCGCCGCACGCGCTGGAGTACGCCCGCACCCTGGTCGAGCAGGTCGCGCCGGCATCGCTCGCGACGACCAAGCGGCAGATCGCGACGGACCAGCTCCACGACGATCCCGCGGCATCGGTCCTCGAAGCCCAGCGGCTCCTGGACCAGCTGATGACCGAGCCCGACTACGCCGAAGGTGTCGCCGCGTACATGGACCGCCGCGCGCCTCGCTGGACGCAGGCCCCACGCGCCACCCGTCGCTGACCCGCCCGGTCGGACCGTTGTCGGCGCACGGGTTTGCGACGATTGCGTCGAACCCGAGTCGGCAAGAAGTTGGCGCCCTCGCCAGGATTCGAACCTGGGACACACGGTTTAGGAAACCGATGCTCTATCCCCTGAGCTACGAGGGCGGGGATGGTGTTTGTGCTGGTCAGACCATACGCGACGCAATCAGCGGTCGAGCAGGGTGTCCGATTCCAGCCCCTGGCGTGCCCGTTGGACGGCGAGCAACGGCTTCCTGAACCTCTCTGCTCACCGCCGCACCCAGCGGGTCCGGATCCACGCACGCCGCCGCAACGGTCCCGGCGTCATCGACCCGAATCTGTCGTAGCGCGAAGCCCGCGGAATGCAACTGCGGATCAGGTGGAACCCACGTCATCCGTGGCAGGGCAGGGATCGCAGGTGGGTGACGCGCAACTGTAACGGGAGCGGTGCGACGCTCTGCGCTATCGATGTCGAGGAGGAGCTGCAGGAGATGGCCTATCTGATGACGCATTTCTGGCCGGGCGGTACCGAGGATCAGTACCGGTCGATGCAAGCCGCCGTGCATCCGGCCGAGGGTCTGCCGATCGGCCAGACCTACCACTTCGCCGGTCCGGCCGAGGGCGGGTACCTCATCGCTGCGGTCTGGGACTCCAAGGAGAGCGCCGACCGCTTTTTCAGCGACGTACTGATGGCGGCCATGCCCGTCGCGGGCGGCTTCACGGGCCGGCCCGAGGAGCGCGTCGCCGAGGTCTCCAACCTCGAGACCCAGTGACCGCCGCCACGGTTACCACCCCGCCTCACTCTGCGACTAGACGAAGGAGCCAATTGCGAGCACCGTGATGATCAACCACGAGGTCGAGGACGTCGGCCGTGGGGTCTCGTCCCCCAAGCGGAACGAGCTCTTCCCGGCCTAGGGCATCACCCACCGCACGTTCGTGGATCCGGAGGCATCGAACCTCGTCGGAATCGTCGCGGAGATTCCCGATCTGGACGATGCGGTCTTCCACGCCGCCGTCTCTTGGGCCGGCGCGCCGATTGGGCCCCCGGGCTGGAGAGCCCGGTCAGGAGGCTCGGCGGCGGCCGACGACCGCTCCCGGTGCCGCCGACTCGCTCAGCGGCCCGGTGGGCGGTAGTCGACCGACCCCGCCGATGGCCGTGTCGGCCTCGTCGAGGGTGAGCAGCTTGATGGTCTTCAGCTGCGTCGTCGGCGTCGCCCCGACGGCGAATGCCGCCGCGGCGGCGGCCTCGTCGTCGGGAAGGTCGACGATCACGTACGCGTCGACGTCGCCGAACGCGAAGTGGAACGAGTCGAGGCCTCCGCCGAGCGCGGTTGCCATGTCGTCGACCGCCTTCGCACGACTGGACGCGCCGGCGCCCTTCAGTCCCGCGACGCCTTCGGTGGTGTACTTCGCCTCGAACAGGTACTTGGGCACGAGCTTCTCCTCCGGTTGGTCCTCGTGAGGACGGAACGCTGGGACGCGTTCAGGGGCGTCGTTCCTCGTTGGTCAGCGCGAGAGCTGCGGCTCGAGACCGTCGACGTCCATCTCGTAGTACTCGTTGTCGGCGTACGGCCCGGCCACGCCTTCGACGATGTCGCGAACGGACGCGACCGATGCGCCTTCCCAGATGCAGATCCCGAGTCCGTGGTCGCGGGATGCTGCGTGGATGGGGAGCGCGACCCCGTCCGGCAACCCGGCCTCGAGGGCCTTCGCCTCGGCGTTCTGGAAGCCTTCGGGGTCGTGGATTCGGTGGATCACGGTGACGAACATGGTGGTACCTCTCTCGCTCGACGATGCGTGCGCGAACTCTGCCGACCTGGCCGCGTCACCTGCGCGTCACCTGGGTGCCGTGGGAGGATGACTTCGTGCCGGCTGCTCGAGATGACGTGCGCATGGTCCGGATCCTGGGCCCGGTCCAGGTCGTCCGGTCGTCGGGCGGCATCGTGGAGATGCGCAGTGCCAGTCAGCGACGTCTGCTCGCCGTCCTCGCGTTGCACGCCCGGGCTCCGGTACGCGCCGAGTGGTTGGCCGACGCGCTGGACGTGTCTCAAGGGGCGCTGCGCACCACGGTCTCGCGCCTTCGCAGGGTGCTCGACGGCACCGCACTCGGGACCACCGGTACGGGCTACCGCCTCGACCTCGACGTCGACTCCGAGGTGTTCTGCCGCGAGATCGCGGGTGTGTCCGTCGGGGTCGACGGAGTCGGCGCGCTCGAGACTGCGCTGGCGCGCTGGGTGGGCCCGGCACTGGAGGAGTTCGCGACCGAGCCGTGGGCCGCGGCCGAGGTGGTGCGCCTCACCGAGTTGCGGGCGTCGGCGACCGAGGACCTGGCCGCGGCGTACCTCACCGCGTCGCGACGGGGCGACGCGGTCGCACTGCTCGAGGCCCACATCGGGACGTACCCGCTCCGTGATCGATCGCGCGGCCTGTTGATGGAAGCGCTCGCCGCCGACGGCCGTCAGGCCGACGCGCTGCGGGTGTTCCAGGCCTACCGGAAGCTGCTGGCCGACGAGGTCGGCACTGAGCCGTCGGTCGAGGTGCGCGCGATCGAGCAGCGGATCGCGACCGACTGGACGTCGGGGCCGATGCACCTTCCGCTGCCCCCGGCGCTGGTGCAGCACGAGCACGTGATCGGGCGGTCGTACGAGCGCCGGCGGCTCGCTGATGCAGCCGCGCGGGCAGGCTGTGAAGGCTTGCAGACGATGGTGCTCTGCGGCGAGCCCGGGATCGGCAAGACGACGTTGCTGGCTGCATTCGCCAACGAGGTGCACGACCCCGGCGAGGCCACCGTGCTGTACGCGCGCTGCGACGAGGGCGCTGCGGTCCCGTTGCAACCGTTTCGCAGTCTGCTTCGCTGGTGCGTCGATCACGTCTCGACCGCGGTGCTCGAAGCGCACGCCGCGCGCTGCGGCGGCGAGCTGCAACGGATCGCGCCCCAACTCGCGGCGCGTGTGGAAGTACCTGCACCGACGACGACGGACGATGCGACGGAACGGTTCTTGCTCTTCGAAGCCGTTGCCGATCTGCTGCGCCGGATCGCCGGTGACGACGTGCTCGTAGTGATGCTCGACGACCTCCACTGGGCGGAACCGACCGCGCTTGCGTTGCTGCAGCACCTCACGCGCTCGCTCGGCGACGCCCCGGTGCTGCTCGTCGTCAGCCATCGTGCCGGCGCCGAGTACCTCACCGATCCGTTGCGCAAGGAGCTCGCCGAGCTCTATCGGGACGAGGCTCGCCGCATCTCGCTCCGCGGATTCGACGATGCCGAGCTGTCCGATCTCGTCGGGCGCGAGGCCGGCGCGGACGCGCCCGCAATCGCCGCACGGCTCCGCGACGACTCCGCGGGCAATCCGCTCTACGCGACGCAGCTCGTCCGGCACTGGGTCGAGTCGGGTCGGATCGAGCGCGAGCGCGACACTGTTCGATGGGCCGTGGATCCTCGCAGCGGCGACGTCCCAGCGAGCTTGCGCGAGGTCGTGTGGAGTCGTGTCTGGGCGCTCGGTCAGGACACCGCGGCAGTGCTGGCCGCAGGGGCGGTGCTCGGCGTCGAGTTCGACGACGACGTGCTGCGGGTACTGGTCGACTTCGACGATGCGACGCTCGACCGAGCGCTCGACGCCGCGATCGCCTCCGGGCTGCTGCTCGCGGTCCAACCGCCGGCCACGACGATGCGCTTCGCACACGCGTTGGTCGCCGACGCGCTGTATTCCGAGCTGCAGCCCCTCCAGCGCCGACGAATGCACGCCCGGGCGGCGGAGGCGCTCGCAGCGGGCTCGGTCGCACCGCCGCCAAGGACCGTCGTGCAGCTCGCCCGCCACTGCGGATCTGGCGGCCTCCTCGCCGATGCCAGGCGGTGGGCGACGGCTGCCGGCGACCAGGCGGTGGCCAGCCTCGCGCCGAGCGAGGGCGCGGCGTGGTACCGGGCCGCGCTCGAGCACTGCGTCGCCCTCGAGCGCCCCGACACGGAGCGTGCCGAGCTCCTCGTTCGGCTCGGAACCGCACTGCATCGCGCCGGTGACCCCGACGCCTATGCCACCCTGGAGGAGGGAGCTGATCTTGCGCAGCGCTGCGGCGCCCACGCAGTGCTCGTCCGTGCCGCTCTGGCCACCGACCGCGGCTTCATGCAGGTAGGGACGTTCGCCCCGCAGCAGTTGGCGATCGTCGAGGCGGCGATCGACGGCGCCGACCCGGACGACGTTGCCACCTTCGCCCGGCTCCTCGCGCTGTACGCGCAGACGTTGGTGCACACGCCACGCGCGCAGCTGCGCGCGGACGTCGCGCGAGCAAGCGCTGGAGCTCGCGACGACGAGCGACGACCCCGATGTGCTCCCGGCGATCGCCTCGTCCGTCCTCTACGCCCTGTGGGGCCCGGGGTCGTCGGCGCTCCGAGCCGACGTCGCCGCGCGCGCCGTCGCCGCGGCCCGCGCATCGGCCGACCCGCTGCTCGACTTCAGCACCCACGTTGCGGCGTACACCGTTGCGATCGAGACCGCCAGACCTGATGCAGCTGCGGAGAGTCTGGCGAGGTTGCGCACGCTCGCGGCCGAGATCGGCGCGCCGCGCATGCGATGGACCGTCGGCATCTACGAGACCTTCGAAGCGACCATGGCCGCACGCCTCGACGACGCCGAGCGGCTCGCCGCGGCGAATCTCGAGCTCGGCCTGCAGATCGGCGAGCCGGACGCGTTCACCGCATATGCGTCGCAGTTCTTCGCGCTCGGGAGCTTCGCCGGTCGTCACGCCGAGCTGGCTCCGGTCGTGGAGCAAGCCTCGCACGACGCGCCGACCGCGTCTCCGCTGCGGCTCGCCTACGCAATCATCTGTGCGGCCGTCGGCAAGGAGCACACGGCGCGCGACATCCTCGCGGAAGGGCGGGCCGTCGCGTTCACCGACATCCCACCCGACGTCTTCTGGATGACCTCGACGATCGGCTACGCCGTGCTGGCGATCGATCTGCAGGACGAAGACGCCGCCGCTCTGCTCTTCCCGATCATCGAACCATTCGCCGAGGACGTCGCCTTCAATGGCGCCACCAGTCAGGGGCCGATCGCGGCCTATCTCGGCAAGCTCGCGTCGCTCCTCGGTCATCACGACGTCGCCGACTGCTATCTGCGCGCAGCCTTCGACACCACCGTGGCGTTCGGGTGGGAATACCACCGTGCGACGACGCTGATCGCGCTCGCACAATCTCGGATCCGGCGGACCGGCGAGCTCGATACCCATGCACGCGCGTTGCTGACCGAAGCCGATGCGATCTGCCGCGCCCGAGGGCTGCGGAGCTGGGCGAGACACATCGAGACGCTCGTCGGCTGAAGCAGTGACGGTGGGGCAGTCGGCAGGACCGAAGACGTCAGCGATCAGTTCACTGATGGAGGTGGCTGATGCCTGGGAAGAGAGACAGGTTTCCGGCAGGCACACCGTCCCGCCGGCACCAACCCAGTCTCGCCCGCCGTTCGCTTCGCTGCCACGAGCATGAGGTTGGCACGGGCCCTTAGCGTTGGGCCTCCTTGTAGATCGATCCGTGTTACAATGAAGGTCATGACGACGCAGGTCACGACCGCGAAGGTGTCTCACCGGGGTCAGACGAGTCTGCCGGCCGGGCTTCGGCATCGCTGGGGCATCGAGGATGGTGGTGAGGTCGCGTTCGTCGATCTCGGCGACGCGGCGCTGGTGCTGCCCGGCGGTGAGAAGGCCGCACGCGCCGAGCTCCGTCGGAGGTTGCTCGATGACGGAGCGTATGAGGTTGGCGTTGCGGCGCTGACCGACCCGGATCTTGCCGACCAGTAGGTCGCTCATCGATGACCGGCTGCTCATCGCCCGGTTGGTGGGAGAGCGAGTCCGGCTTCCTCGTGTCGGGCTCTTCACGACGAGTTACTGGTACTACCGCGGTGTCGTGCGGCGGTCGTTGGTGGGTCGGGGCAGCTCTCGGGGCCGTTCGCGCGCCTCGCGGAAGATGAGCAGGCGGCCGCCATCGGGGCGATGCTCGTCCTTCCCGATGACATCGAGCTTCCGGATCCGAGGTCGCTCGTTCCCGAGATGGTGCGGATGCACCAACGTCACTCACAGCTCAATGTCATGAACCTCGAGGCGGTGGCCGCAGCCAGCCTGCTCGAAGCACGCGTCTTGCTGTCTTCGCGCGCGTCCGAAGGTGTTCTGCCTCAGGTCCTCGAGGCCGAGCGGCTCGCGTGGAAGGTGGTCACGATCGGGTGAACATGCCGATCGTCGCAGGCCAGCAACCCGGTGCAGACGCGGGTGAAGGGCGCGCGGCAGTGGTGCAGACATGACCTCGGTGAACATCGTCGTCGCCATGACGAAGCTGGACCGTCACGGGCGCGGTTCGAGCGGCTCGTCACCTACAACGAAACGCTGCCCGCGCGAGGCGTGCCCGTTCGTGCCCTTGGAACCCGTGCCCGTTGCGTGCCCGTCGTGAGCGGTACTGGCGGTCAAGCGAAACGAACTCCCACAAGGAGCTGGATGCTGTGACCTGCACCGGTGCACCGTGGGTGCATCGACGCGGGCGATGTCGCACGGGCTGCCCGCGTTGGCATCCAGCTCTCCCACGCCTACACGTTCAAGGGCGACATCGCCCGGGGGTGGTTGGGTCGAACGGGTCCGGCGCGTGCTCGTGGACGACGCCCGCGATGGCGTGGATTCGCCAAGTGACCCAGCCGTCGTCACGGCGACTCGACGGTGATCGCGCTTCGACGCCGGCCGGCGAACGGTGCCCATGATCGTTGCGTGCCCGTCATGGCGGTCAACTGCCCAAATAACGGGAGAAGTACGACGAAAAGGCTTGTTCTTCTTCTTCGCCCCAGAGTACGCTCCCGGCGTTTGACGTCGCCGGGCCGCGGCGTTCTGGCGCCGGAGCGGGCGATGGTGGGCATGTGGTGAGGGGTCGGCGTCGGGTTGCGGTTGTCGGGTTGCTGCTCGGCGGGCTGGTGTTCGGCGCGTTCGGTGGGTCATCCATAGCCTCGGCCGCCCAGACGACCCGAACGTGGGTCGGTGGAGGCGCCGGCAACAACTGGTCGACGGCGGGCAACTGGAGCTCGGGTGATGTCCCCGACGCAACCGACGAAGCGGCTCTGTTCACCGATGACCCGGTGGGCCAGACCAAGCTCACGCCTAACCTGTCGGCGAACGCCACCATCGGCCAGCTCCAGTTCTCGCCTGCCGCGCCGAGCTACACGCTCACCGGCAGCGGGACCGTTCTCTCACTCAGCCCGGGCGCGAACTATGGAGGGGTGGGGCTCGTTGCGAGCGGTGCGGGCAACCAGACCATCGCCACCACCCAGGTCTTCCTGTTCTCCACCCAGACATGGGACATCGATGGATCGGCGAGCGTCACGGCGACCGGAACGATCGAAGACGACTCGGTCATCGACTCGGGGCTGATCAAGAACGGCACCGGAACGCTGGCGCTCCCCGGCGACGTTCGCTACGACGGACCCACCACCGTCAATGCCGGGTCGCTGAGCTTGAGCTTCAGCAACACGAGCATGCTCAGTGCGTTCACCGTGAACGGCGGCGTCCTGCGCGCGACCACCAGCGGCAACGCGCTCGGGAACTCGAGCACACGCAACCCCATCGCGCTCGCGGGCGGCGCACTGGAGCTGGCCAACAACAGCGGGCAGCTCTTCGGTTCGTCCAGCCGCATCACGACGGTGAGCGGCAATGCCACGATTCGCTCCGACCGACTCGCCGCGGGCAGTGGGGTGAACCATTCCCTGGGACCGCTCCGCATCGGCGGCCAGACGCTGAGCGTCGCTCCGGGTGCGCTCGTCACCAGCGGCACCGCGGGCATGACCTTCGGGGCGGCCACGCTGTCGGGCAATCCCACGTTCGACGTGATCACCAGCGGCAACGCGAGCGCGCAGCTGACGTTGGGTGCGGTTGGGCAGTCGAGTGGGACCCGGTCGGTATCGAAGACCGGTGACGGCACACTCCGCCTGAACGGCGCGGGCAGCTACACGGGGAGCACCACGTTGACCCAGGGCGCGATCACTCTGGGAGTCGCCAACGCCTTGGGCAGCGGCGGGTTCAACTTCGCGGGTGGCACGCTGAACGCCAACAACACGACGGACGCGAGCATCGGCGCGCTGGCGCTCACCGCCGACTCGACCTTGAACCTCTCCCCGGGCGGTGCGGCCGCCCCCCTGACGTTCGCCGGCGTGTCCGGATCGGCCAACGGTGTTCTGACCATCACCGGGTGGTCCGGTGCGGCAGGTGGCTCGGGTACTGACGACACGGTCGTGTTCGCCGGCGGCACCGCACCCGATGCGGCCTTTCTCCAGCACATCCGCTTCGACCTGGGCGGCGGCAACTTCGCCCCCGGGGCCCTCGGGGCCGGCGGTGAGCTCCACCCGGCCGCACTCGCCACGGTGCCGAGCGTCGTCAACCTGACCCAGGCCGCGGCCACCACGGCCATCGACGATGCAGGGCTCGCGGTGGGAACGGTCGCCCCGGAAGCGAGTGCGACGGTCGCGGTCGGTTCGGTCATCTCGCAGAACCCCTCAGCCGGAGCGAGCGTGGCACCGGGATCGGCGGTGAACCTCGTCGTGTCGACGGGCGTGACCGTTCCGGACGTCGTGGGTGAGCCGGAGGCAGCCGCGACGGACGCGCTCACCTCGGCGGGCTTCCTGGTCACGTCGTCGACGCAGGCGAGTACCGGCGTTCCCGACGGTTCGGTGATCAGCCAGACTCCCGCCGGTGGCACGAGTGCGTCGGGCGGGAGCACGGTGGCTCTGGTCATCTCGAGCGGCGCACCTCCCGCGCCAGGGTCGGTGTTCGGCGACTTCGACGGCGATGGCAGCACCGACTTCGTGGTGTGGCGATCGGCGACGGGCCGGTGGTTCATCGAGGGCACCGCGGGGTCCACGTCGTGGGGCAAGGCGGGCGACATCCCGGTCGTCGGTGACTTCGACGGGGACGGCACCACCGACATCGCGGTGTTTCGGCCCGGTAACGGCCGCTGGTACGTGAACGGCATCGCGGGTTTCACCCAGTGGGGAGTGACCGGAGATGTTCCGGTCCCGGGTGACTACGACGGGGACGGGACCACCGACTTCGCGGTGTACCGGCCGTCGACGCAGCGTTGGTTCATCGAGGGCATCGCGGGTTCCACCCAGTGGGGCAAGCCGGGTGATGTGGTCGTGCCGGGCGATTACGACGGGAACGGCACCACCGACATCGCGGTGTTCCGGCCGGGTAACGGCCGCTGGTACGTGAACGGCATCGCGGGTTCCACCCAATGGGGCGCGTCGACCGACACACCCGTGCCCGGTGACTACGACGGGAACGGGACCACCGACTTCGCGGTGTACCGGTCCTCGACGGGCCGCTGGTACATCGAGGGCATTGCCGGCAACACCCAGTGGGGCAAGCCCGGTGACGTGGTCGTGCCCGGTGACTACGACGGTGACGGGACCACCAACATCGCGGTGTTCCGGCCCGCCAATGGCCGCTGGTACGTCGATGGCATCCCCGGCGAAACGCAATGGGGCGTCGGCAACCAGGACACCCCCGTAACCGCACCGATCCACATCATCCCCGGGCTTCTCGGGAGCTGAGCTCCAGCGCCGCGGATCGCCGCGAGGGCCTTGTTTCGTTGAGCCGACGCCTCGCGCGCTGGACCGAGTTGTCCTCGCCGTTTCGCCGTCGGATCGCTCGGACGAGTTCGGTGAACGGGTAAGCCATACACCGATGAGCGCGCGCGTCGGTGCCGAGTTCGACGGAGTGTGGTCGTTTGGAATGCAGTCATTGCATTCCGTACACCTGCACCCTAAGGTCGAGTTCGCCGCGTGCTGTGGTCCGAGGCTATTCAGCCTCACTGCAATGCGAGTTCGGGGCGTGCGGAAGCAAGGCAGGGCGTCTGGGCTCGGAGAGCGGAGACCAGACGGCTTCGGCAACCGACGCGGCGATGTCGCGGCAGCGTCGGCATCGATCCAGATCGTGACGCGGGGAACGAGTTGGTCGTTCGCCGCGAACCGGTTATATGGGTCCGCTCAGATCGGCGGAAGGCCCCGCGCCGGCTGTCGGCAACACGTGCCTCCTCAAGCGCGGACCGGTGGTTTGCCGATGTAGCTGGTAACCAGCAGACACCGAAGTGGGGACGCACACTGGTGGGCACAACGGGTGTTCGGAGAGCGGCGAGGGTGGCGTTGGTGATCAGCGCGGCCGCCATCGTCGCGGTGCTGGGGGTCGGTGAGGGTCGAGCCGGCGCGGCGACGGCGTCGTACCAGTTCGAGGCGCGTGATTCCGGCGCGCTGAGTGGGCGGGTCTTTGCCGCGGCCACGAGCGGAGCTGACGGCGACGCGGTCGTGCTCTATGGAGGTGAAGTCCCAGGCGACGGCTACGACTCGTTCGCGGATACCTGGGTGTACCGGCCGTCGACGGGTTGGGTCGCGCAATGCGGGTCGAGCGTGGCCGGTGCGACAGACGTGTGCGGTCCTGGGCCGCGTTCGGCTGGGGCGATGGCGAGCGGGCCGACCGGCGCGGTGCTGTTCGGCGGCGGTCCGACGGGGATCGATGGTGGCGGCGGTCCGGACGTGTCGACCGACACCTGGGTCTGGAACGGCGGCGCGTGGACGCAGGTCTGCGCTCCTGGTACCTGCGGGCCCGACGGCCGCATGTTCCCGGGCATGGCGGGCAACGGCGAGCAGGTCGTCATGTTCGGGGGCCTGAACGGGTCGGGGATCCTCGACGACACGTGGGTCTTCGACGGTACGACGTGGGAGCAGACCTGCGGGAGCGGGATGCCGCTCGCATGTGGTCCGTCGGGGCTGGCCGGCGCGGCGATCGGCTGGGACGGTACGCAATTCGTGATGTTCGGCGGTTCGCCGATGGGTGCGAGCGACCTCGATTCCCCTGTCGACGACACCTGGACCTTCGACGGCGCCAAGTGGGAACACGTGTGCGGAGCCTCGAGCGGGCAGGCGTGCGGCCCCGCGGGGCGAGCGCTTGCGAGCATCGCGGACCAGCAACAGCCCGACCGGTCGTTGCAGGGCGCGGTCATGGGTGGTGGCGGCGACCTCTTCACCGGCGGCACCCAGGTGCTCCAGCGCGACGCGTGGATCTGGCGCGCGGGCACGTGGACGCAACTGGCCACGCCGTGGCCCGCGACGCCGGTCACGTTCACCGACAGTGACCAGCCCGCCAATGGCTCCGGGCCGCTACTCGCCTTGCTCGCGGCGCGCCCGACCCAGTGCCAGGTGCTCGTCGTGGGTCAGAACCCGGTGAGCAACGGCGCGGAGTTCGCACTCGAGCCGCAGACGTTCTCCGGTGGCTGGGACCTGTCTTCGACCGGTATGCCGAGCGCTTGTACGGCACCTCCCGTCGAAATCCCTGCCGCGGTGCCAGAGAGCGCCCCAGTGCCGACCGCGGCTGCGGGAAATGGGGCCAGTCCCAGCGCACAGGTCGCGCGCACCGGTCGGGGCAGCGATCGCCTGGCCGTCATCGGCGCGCTCTCAGTACTCGCGGGTGCGGTGGCGATCCGGTGGTCCCGGCCACACGCGCGGCGGGCGGAGACCAGGGTGATCGCCTGAGCAGCGCCACCGCGGCTGACGGGCTGCGAGAACATCACCGCGATGAATGGGTGAGCGAGGGATCCGACGAGATGCTCGCGCTCGCCAACTGAGGCCCTTCAACCAAGAACGGGACTTCAACTGCGCGGCAGTTTCGCTTGCTCTTGACCGCGTCGAGTTGCGCTCCCATGATGGGTCGGTCATCGCGTCCGTCGAAGGTCGGATGGCGTGCGGTCTGCGCGTCCTTCCCGATGCGGACATCCAGCATCGCGGCAGCGAGGGGAATGGCATGGCCGAGAGTGTCTATAAGGTCATCGAGCTGGTCGGCACGAGCACCGAGTCGTGGGAGAAGGCCGCGGAGGCGGCGGTGAACCGCGCCGGCAAGTCGCTGCGCGAGCTGCGCGTCGCGGAGGTCTCGGAACTCGACCTCCAGATTGAGGATGGCGTCGTCCGCGCCTACCGGGCGAAGGTGAAGCTCTCGTTCAAGTATGAAGGTGACTGAACGGGCTCTGTTGCGCTGGCGCAAGGTCGCGCCGGTCGGTGAGGGTGCCGGGATGACGTCTCACTGTTTCCCGGCTCGGCGTCTCCGCGAGGGCTTGAAGTTGTAAACGTGCAGGTCGGACCGTACTTGTTGGGTTCCGTAGCTGAACGTGGTGTCCGATTCCGGCCCGCGGCGTGCCCCTGGTTCGTGCTGAGCAGCGGCTTCTTGCTCGAGCGGTTCCCGGGTTCTTCATATTGACATCCGTCGATATTGATCTAGAGTGAACGTATCGATCACTGTCGATTTGAATGCCCATGAGACCTGGAGGTCACCGTGTCCCGTGTCCAGCTCGCCCTGAACGTCACCGACATCGATGCCGCCGTCGGGTTCTACTCGAAGCTGTTCGGCACCGAGCCGGCGAAGCGCAAGCCCGGCTACGCCAACTTCGCGATCGCGGACCCGCCGCTCAAGCTCGTGCTCTTCGAAGGCCCCGAGGGTGGCACGATCAACCACCTCGGCGTTGAGACCGAGACCGGCGATGAGGTGCTCGCCGCGGAGGCCCGGCTCGCGGAAGAGGGACTGGCGACTACTGGGGTCGACGACACCGTGTGCTGCTACGCCACGAAGGTCGAGACCTGGGTGACGGATCCGGACGGCGCGAAGTGGGAGTGGTACGTGAAGACGGGCGACGCCGATCAGCTCACCAACGAGATCGTCGCCGCCGGCGAGACCGCTGTGTGTTGTGCGCCCGAAGCGGCCACCGGGTGAGGACCTCGGCGGGGTGACCACGGCTCGCGGGAGGTCGTGGCCTCGAAGCTGTCGACCCTGAATCGGTTCCTGCCGCTCTGGATCGCGCTCGCCATGGCGGGCGGACTCGGGTTGGGTCGGCTGATACCCGACCTGAACCGTTCGCTCGAGGGCATCAAGGTCGACACGGTCTCCCTGCCGATCGCGATCGGTCTGTTGGCGATGATGTACCCGGTGCTGGCCAAGGTCCGCTACCGCCACATCGGCGACGAGCTGGCCGATCGGCGCGCGCTGGGTCTGTCCCTGGTGCTGAACTGGATCGTCGGTCCGGCTTTGATGTTCACGCTCGCGTGGGTCTTCCTCGCGGATCTGCCCGAGCTGCGAACCGGCCTGATCATCGTGGGCCTCGCTCGCTGCATCGCGATGGTCCTGATCTGGAATGACCTGGCGTGCGGGAGTCGCGAGCTCGCGGCGGGGTTGGTCGCGATCAACTCGGTGTTCCAGATCGTCATGTACTCGGTGCTGGGCTGGTTCTACCTCTCGGTGCTTCCGGGCTGGCTGGGTTTCGACACCGCGGCGCTGAACGTGTCGATCTGGGCCATCGCCAGGTCGGTCCTCATCTTCCTGGGCATCCCACTGTTGGCCGGGTTCTTGACCCGCACGATCGGCGAAGCCCGCAAGGGCACCGAGTGGTACGAGCACGCATTTCTGCCCCGCATCGGACCGATCGCGCTCTGGGGGCTGCTGTTCACGATCGTCGTGCTCTTCGCACTCCAGGGCAAGCAGATCACCACGCACCCACTCGATGTCGCCCGGGTCGCGATCCCGTTGCTCGTGTACTTCGCACTCATGTGGAGCGGCTCGTTCATCGTCGGCTACCGGCTCAAGTTCCCGTACAACCGCAACGCCTCGGTCGCGTTCACGGCCGCCGGGAACAACTTCGAGCTCGCGATCGCCGTGTCGATCGCCGTGTTCGGCGTCACCTCCGGACAAGCGCTCGCCGGCACCATCGGCCCCCTCATCGAAGTCCCCGCGCTCATCGCGCTCGTGTACGTGTCGCTCTCGGCCCGGCGCCGCTTCTACGCCACCGCGGACCAGGAGGCCGCACCGTGAACTGCTTCGCAGTCGCGGCACGCGACGACGTACCCGCCGCGCAAGCGCACACGTCGATGCCGTCCTACTTGATGCCGCCGCCGATGAGAGGGACGACGAAGAGCAGGCAGACGAGAGCGAGGATGACGATGCGTGCCCATCGGGGCAGATGCCAGTTGTCGGCCACAGGAGCGAACGTGGGCTGCGTCGCATAGATGAGTGCCGAGTAGACGGAGAGCAGCGCGACAAACCCCGCGGCGCTGCGCAGGGACCAACCGAACGTCTGCACGAGGTCGTTCCCGACGAACAGCACCGGCCCGGACGCAACGACGAGGCAAATGCCCCGGGTGACCGGTCGCCAATCGACGCGAGCCAGCGCGAGCCCACCACCGATGACTGTTGGGAACATGAGCGCGCCTGCAGCGCCGAACAGCGGAAGCATCGTGATCGCGCGAATACGCGGAGAGAAGTGAGCTTCCAGCGCGGCATTGCTCGCCGGCGTGCGACTGCAACGATCGATTGCATGAAGCCGAAGACCGTGAAACCCACAACGATGAAGAGCGTTCCGGACCATGTGAAGTCCGGGTCTTCGGCGATGAGTCGCATCCAAGCTCGAGCGACGATGCCGAGACAGAGACCTCCCAGGAGTCCGGTCGCGAGGGTTCTCGCGGTCCGCTGCCGCGCCAGCCGCGCACCGTGGGGCAGTGCCGCGGCGCGTTCGGTCAACCCTGTGACCGGACTCGTCAACGGTTCCATGGGGAACCGTGGGACGAGGGACCTGAGGATTGGCCTCACAGTGGCAGCGACGACGTCGCGGGATGTGGATCTCGACGCCGGGACCCGGAGGTGACCACCAGTGCGCTCACGAGCAGCCAAGCCGGGATGAAGATGGGCGCCATCCAAGGGAGGATGACGACGGGGACGGTCGCGCCTCCGATGACGAGGAGCCTCGCGCGCCGCGGCGATGCCTCACGCTGAGACAAGCCGAGAACGACCATGGCCGCGGCGATCAACAGTGGTGCTGAGTATCTCCAACCTGCCCCTTCTGCGTTCACGGCGCCGACACCGGCCAAGACGTTGAAGACGGCAACCAGCGCGACTACGAGTGTCGTCAGACCTCTCAGCACCCGGGGCGCCCCAGTGCCCAGGCCCCTCCGATGCGGCGCCCGCGACACTCGTCGCCAGGCCACGTCGGCGGGTATTCCCCGAAGCACCCGCCCGGCGACCTGGAGCTGCTGCGCGGGACCCCCGCCCGCGTCCATGGAATGCTCGAACAGATCCGACCGAATCTCGTCCTGTCGTCGCTCGGCAACTTCAGCGAGTAGCCCTCGCGTGTAGATCGCCGTCCACGACTGAGCGAGCAGGTCGGCCCACGTGCTCACAGCCACGCGACTCCGCGGTCCTTCGCCGACGGTCGGCTCGACCGGCCAACGTCCGATGCCGCAACGTGACGCGACAAGGCGTCTCGGCCTGCACCCGTGACGGAGTAGAGCCGCCGACGCGGCCGACCGGCCTCCTCTGCCAGGCCGTGGTCCTCCCACCGCGAGGCGAGCAGGCCGGCGCTCTCCAGTCGGCCCAAC
>CAWFYD010000010.1:0-371495 GCA_963819945.1 uncultured Acidimicrobiia bacterium | reverse complement strand
ACATCGACCACGACGGCGGCAAGATCATCCTCGTCGCCGGGGTCCCGCGCGCGATGGGCGACGACGAAGAGCGGATGCTGTCGACGTTGCGCCACGATCGCCGACGGCCGCCGCGCGCTCAACGTCCGCATCGGCGTGCACCGCGGGCCGATCTTCGCCGGTGACGTCGGACCCGCGATACCGCCGCACCTACACGGTCATGGGTGACACGGTGAACCTGGCGGCCCGGCTCATGGCGCGGGCCGATCCCGGCCAGATCCTCGCCACCGCCGCGGTGCTCGACCGCTCCCGCGCGACCGTTCGAGACCACCGCGCTCGAGCCCTTCCACGTCAAGGGAAAGCGCCATCCGGTCGAGGCGTTCGCGGTCGGCGCGGCGCAGCGCCGCGTCGAGACCGGCATCGCGAACCTGCCGCTGGTCGGCCGCGACGCAGAGATCGCCGCGTTCACGGAGGACCTCGAGGCACTGACGTCGGGCCACGGTCGTTTGATCGAGCTGGTCGGTGACCCCGGCATCGGGAAGAGCCGGCTGATCGAGGAGCTCCGCCAGCTCGCCGGCGACCTCCCCACCTTCACGATCGCGTGCGACCCGTACGAAGCCACCACGCCGTACACGCCGTTCTGGTGGCTGATCCACGACATGCTCGGGCTGCCCGAGACCGCAGGACCCGAGGAGATCGCCGAGCAGCTGCGCGCGCATGGTCGAGACGCACTGCCCGGAGCTGCATGCCGTGGCTCCCACTGCTCGGTACGCCGTTCGACCTCGACCTGCCCGACACGCCGGAGACCGCCGCGCTCGCGCCCGAGTTCCGGCGCGAGCGCGTGCACGAGGTCATGGCGATCTTCCTCGACCGGGCACTGCCGGCGAACGCGCTCGTGCATCCTCGAAGACGTCCACTGGATGGACGAGGCGTCGTGCGCGGTGCTGCAGATCATCGTCGAGAACCTCGCGCGACCGACCGGCGTTCCTCTGCGCGACCCGCCGCGAACGTCGAGACCGGGTTCCTCGGCCCCCGAGCTCCCCCACGTGCGCATCGCTGCGGCCGGCAGCCCCTGACCCCGGAGCAGGCGGCCGTCGGCACTCGTCGCCGCGACCGAGGACTCGCCGCTGCGCCCGCACGAGCTCGCGACGCTCGCCGAGCGCGCCGACGGGCAACCCGCTGTTCCTCGCCGAGCTGCTCGAAGCGACGGTCGCGGGCGACGACGTCGACGCGCTCCCGGACTCCATCGACGCGGTGATCACCGCCCAGATCGACCGGCTTCCCGACCGTCCAGCGCCGCCTGCTCCGCTACGCGTCGGTGCTCGGCCACACGTTCCGGGTCGACGAGCTCAACGCGCTGATCGCCGACGAGATGCCGGCCCCCGACGAAGCGACGTGGCGCAGCCTCAGCGGCTTCCTCGGCTTCGTCGCCAACGACGTCGTGCGCTTCCGGCACGCGATGCTGCGCGACACCGCGTACGAGGAGCTTCCGTTCCGGCGCCGGCGCGAGCTGCACGCCCGTGCCGGCGAAGCGATCGTCGCCGGCGCTCGACGACCACCCGGAGTCCGAGGCCGAGCTCCTCTCGCTGCACTTCTTCCACGCGCAGCGGTTCGACGACGCGTGGCGGTTCGCGCGCATCGCCGGGATCCGCGCCCGGGACAAGTACGCGAACGTCGAAGCCGCCGAGTTCCTCGAGCGGGCGATCGCCGCCGCCCGCCGCATGCCCGAGCTCGCGCCCGGACGACGTCGCCGAGATCTGGGAAGCGCTCGGCGACGTGCGGGAGCGGGCCGGCGTGTTCGATCGACGCGCTCGCCGCGTACCGCTCGGCCCGGCGCGTGCGTCGCGGGCGACCCGGTCGGCGAAGCCGAGCTCCTGCTCAAGGAAGCGTGGATCGCCGAGACCGACGGCCGGCTCTCCAACGCGGTCCGCATCGTGCGGAAGGGCTACCGGCGGCTCGAGGACGCGCCGACCGGACGAGGTCGCCGGGCGTACGCGCCAGCCTCACCGCGTTCTACGCCGCGGTCCGCGCCGGCCAGGGCCGGTTCGACGAGGCGGTCCCCGCGTGCCTCGACGCGATCGACGAAGCGATCAGCGCCGGGAACCTCGAAGCCGAGGCCCACGCCCGCTTCATCCTCGACTGGGCCTACGTGCTGCTCGGCCAACCCGAGCTCGCGGTGCACTCGGCCCGCGCGCTGGAGATCTACGAGGAGCTCGGCAACTTCGACCGCCAGGCGCAGGTGCTCAACAACCTCGGCGGCTTCACGTACTACGAAGGCCGTTGGGACGACGCGGTCGCGCTGTACGAGCGTGGTCGGGAGATCCGGCTGCGGACCGGCAACGCGGTCGAAGCCGCGTTCATCACCTGCAACATCGGCGAGGTGCTCACCGACCAGGGCAACCTCGAAGAGGCCGAGGCGCGGTTCCGCGAGGCGCTGCGGGTCGCCCGCGCGGCGAAGAAGCCGTACGTCGCGGCGACCGCGCTGCAGCACCTCGGACGGGTCGCGATGCTGGGCGGTGACGCCGACTTCGCGGTTTCGCAGCTGCTCGGTGAAGCCCGCGCCCAGTTCGAGGCGATGACGAATGCCGACGACGTGCAGGAGGTCGACGTGCTCCTCGCCGAGTGCCACCTCGTCGCCGGCAACCCGACCCGCGGCGCTCGAGATCGTCGAGGCGATCAGCGCGGCGAACCCGACCCGGCTCGCCGCGCTCGAACGGACCCGGGGCCGGGCCTCCATGGCGCTCGGCGACGACGACGCGGCCCGCGCGGCCCTCGAGGTGAGCCTGGCGGACGCCCGAGACCAGGATGCCCTGTTCGAGATCGCGCGCACCCTCGACGTGCTCGTCGACCTCGACATCCGCGCCGGCGACCTGACCGTCGGCCGAGGCCCACGAGGTCGAGTGCGCCGAGCTCTTCGACCGCCTCGGGGTCCGCATCGCCCCGGAGCGCCGGACAGCCTGATCGACAGGACTCCGGGCCCAGTCCGCCGGACGCCCGGAGGTCGCCGGCCCGCAACCGCCCGGATACGGCATCAAGCAGGCCGGGGACCCGTCGAAGAACGGCGGATGGCACCCGCCAGAAGTCGATCAACGGCTACCAGATCGAGCCGTTTGCGAACCTCCAGGGGGCGCAGCTCCAACGCGCGCGCCTCGGTGGGATGAACCTGTACTGCGTGAACTTCCGCGGTGCGGACCTCAGCGAAGCGGACCTCCGGGGTGCGTACCTGGCCGAGGCCCAGCTCAGCGGGGCGATGCTCACCGCCTGCGACATGGGCGGCACCAACCTCTCCGGCGCGACCCTGCAGCGGGCGATGCTGAACGGTGCCGACCTCACCGAGGCCAACCTCCGCAACGCCGACCTCAGTGGCGCCCACATGTACGGCGCCGACATCAAGGGCGCGAAGTTCTGCAAGACGGTCATGCCTGACCTCCGGGTGAACAACCAGACTGCTGAGCTTCGGGTCGTTCCGGCGACATCTCTGCCGGCGCCGGATGCGAGCGGGGCGGCAGATCTCAGGTAGCCTGCGACGGATGTCGGATTGGAGCTTCGCCCGGGTCTGGGACTCGATCGCCGGCGCCGCGCCCGAGCGCGAAGCCATCGTCTGCGGTCGCGACCCGGCGCACGTTCGGTGAGTTCGAGCACCGCGGCCGCACAGCTCGCGTCGTGATGCTGGGCCCAGGGCGTCCGCCCGGACGACAAGGTCGCGATCAACCTCACCAACCGGCCGAGTACCTCGAGACCTTCTACGCCGCGGGCAAGCTCGGCGCGGTACCGGTGAACGTGAACTACCGCTACAAGGCCGAGGAGATCCAGTACCTGCTCGACGACAGCGACGCGAAGGTCGTCGTGACCGAGCCCGCGTTCGCGAAGGAGACCGCAAGGCGCGTGAAGTAGCTCGCGCCGCCGCCTGGGCAAGAAGTTCGCGCCGGTCGTGATCGAGATCGGCGACGAGCTCGAGGACGGCGCATCGCGCACCGCGCACCGACGCGGGTGGCGCGAGCGCCCGCCGAGCGGCGACGACCTCATGTTCCTCTACACCGGCGGCACCACCGGCATGCCCAAGGGCGTGATGTGGCGCAACGACGACCTCTACGTCGCGCTGTGGCAGATGGGTCGGCCCGGCACCGAGCCGCCCGACCCGCGTGAAGCCGTGCTCGCCGGGCAAGCAGGCCGCGACCGCGCTCCCGGCGTGCCCGCTCATGCACGGCACCGGCCTCTTCATCACGCTCTCGACGCTCGCCGGCGGCGGGACGGTCGTGCTCATCGACAAGGTCGGCCTCGACGCCGCGCTCATCTGGAGCGAGGTCGAGCGCAACGCGGCGCAGATCCTCACCATCGTCGGCGACGTGTTCGCCCGTCCGCTGCTCACCGCGCTCGAGGCCGAACCCGATCGCTGGGACCTCTCGAGCCTGCGCGGCGATCACCTCGAGCGGCGTCACGTGGAGCCCCGAGGTGAAGCGGGCGCTGCTCGACCACCTGCCGAACGTGACGATGCTCGACTCGCTCGGGGCCTCCGAAGGGCTGATGAGCCGGTCGGCGGCCAAAGTCGGGCGACGAGAAGATCGCCGCGGCCCGGTTCGCGGTGAACGACCGGGTCAAGGTCCTCACCCAGGACGGGACGCGAGGTCGGGCGCGGCACCGACGAGGTCGGCATGGTCGCGGTCGGCGGCCGGATCCCGCTCGGCTACTACAAGGACCCGGAGAAGACCGCGGAGACGTTCAAGGTCGTCGACGGGGTCCGGTACTCGATCCCGGGTGACTACGCGACCGTGGACGAGGACGGGACGATCCGGCTCCTCGGACGCGGCTCGGCGACCGTGAACACCGGCGGCGAGAAGGTGTACCCCGAGGAGGTCGAGCTCACGCTGCGCAAGAACAAGGCGGTCTTCGACTGCGTCGTGGTCGGCATTCCCGACGCGCGCTTCGGCGAGACTGTCGTTGCGCTCGTGCAGGTCACCGACGGCTATTACACCGACGAGGTGGAGCTCAAGGCCTTCTGCAAGAGCCGCGGGCTGGCGAATTACAAGGTGCCGCGCCGGATCCTGCTTCACCGACACGCTGCGGCGGGCCCCCAACGGCAAGGCCGACTACAAGCTCCTGCGCGAGATGGCCGCAGACCTGCTCAGCGTCACCGGAGACTGACTGTGGCCGACCATTTCGTGATCGACGGCTCCAACCTGGCCACCGAGGGACGCACCGAGCCCAGCCTCGCGCAGCTCAAGGAAGCGGTCGCCGCGTTCCACACCGAGCACCCCGGTGCGGTCGCGACCGTCGTCGTCGACGCGAGCTTCGAGCACCGCATCGACCCGTCCGAGCGCGCCGCGTTCGCGAAGACCGAGTCGGCAGGTGAGGTCGTCTCGCCGCCCGCGGGCGCGGTCGGTCGCGGCGACGGGTTCCTCCTGCAGATCGCCGACCGCACCGGCGGCACCGTCATCTCGAACGACTCGTTCCAGGAGTTCCACGCGGAGTACGAGTGGCTCTTCGAGCCCGGCCGCCTGATCGGCGCGCAAGCCGGTGCCCGGCGTGGGGTGGATCTTCTCGCTGCGCCGGCCGGTGCGCGGGATCGTGAGCCGCAAGACGGTGCAGAAGGCGAAGCAGGGGGGCAAGGAAGAGAAGAAGGTGCAGAAGGCGATCGCGGAGGCGACCGCGAGCGCGCTGCAGCCCGACGCGCCGAAGCGCCGGCGCCGGCGCGGCGGTCGGGGCCGGAGCTCGGCGGCCAAGGTCGACGACAACAAGGCCGAGCCCGAAGCCGTGAACGAGCCCGCGTCGTTCCTCCAGTTCGTGATCGACCACCGGCTCGGCACCGAGGTCGACGGGCACCGTCGAGGCGTTCGCGTCGCACGGCGCGTTCGTGAACGTGGACGGCGTGCGCTGCTACGTGCCGCTCAGCGCGATGGGCAACCCGCAGCCGATCCGAGGCGCGCGACGTCCTGACCAAGGACGAGACGCGGCAAGTTCGTCGTCCAGGCGGTCGACGCGCCGCGGCGCGGCATCGAGCTCGGGCTCCCCGGCTTCGCGACCGTTGCGGGCGCGCCGAGTGAGGAGACGGTCGCAGCCGAGGTTCGGCACCCGCCAGTCTCCAAGTCCAAGAAGGCGACCGGCGAAGAAGAGGAGCCAAGAAGAGCGAGAAGAAGGCGAGTCAAGAAGGTCCGAGCCGAAGCGACGAAGTGCGGCCAAGAAGAGCGAGCCGAAGCCGGCGAAGGCGAAGCCGGTCAGCCCGACCACAGCGCGGCCGCCACCGAGCCCGAGGGCGGGAAGCGGCGTCGCGGAGCCGCAAGCCCAAGTCCACCCGGCCGGAGGCCGCCGCGATCCCGAGCCCGCGACCCCACCGGTCGTCACGAAGGTCAGCGCGGCCAAGGCAGCGCAGAAGCAGGTCGCCGAGAAGCAGCCGCGCAGACGAGCAGCGGCCGAGAAGGCGGCCAAGGCGGCCGCGAAGCAGCAGCGCCGGCCAAGCAAGCCGGGGCCAGAAGACCGCCGGCCAAGCAGGCCACCGCGAAGCCCGGCCAAGAAGCCGCAGCCCGCCAGGCAGCCGGCAGCCGCCCGAAGAAGACAGCGGCCGCGAGGAAGCAGCCGGCGGCCAAGAAGACGACCGAAGCAGCCGCCGGCGAAGACCGACGGCCAAGAAGGCGACGCCGGCGAAGGCGCCCGCCAAGGCCGCGGCCAAGCAGGCCGGCGACCACTGTCCAAGGCCGCGCGCCGACGCCGCTGATCGAGGAGGAGCGACGTGAGCAGCTTTCAGCGGAAGCAGGTGCCCTCGACCAGCGTCGGTGATCTCGACGGATTGACGAGATCCGTCCTGCTCGATGTGCGCGAACCGGATGAATGGGACGCAGGACACGCTCCCGACGCGTGGTTCTGGCCGCTCGCCCGCCTCGACATGGTGCGCGCCGAGCTCCCGCTGGACCAGACGATCGTGTGCGTCTGCCGCTCCGGCGCGCGCTCGGCGAAAGCGACCGAGCTGCTCCGTTCGTGGGGTTTCAACGCGGTGAACCTCGAGGGCGGCATGCAGGCGTGGGCCGCCGCGGGCCGACCGGTCGTGCGCGACGAGGACGACGGACCCGGCAGCGTCATCTGAGTGGCGCCGTCGGCCGGTCGGCCGTGCGGCGCGAGGTCGTGACGCGCCGACGTGGTCAAGCGTCGGCGCGCGATCGCTCGGCCCGACATGAACCGGACATTCGCCCCTACACTGCCCGCCGAGCGCTGGAGTGGCGGGTTCGTAGGGGCATCGGAGGCTGAGAGGTCTCACCATGGAAGGAATCCACGGATGGAACGTGTCGAGCGCGTCCCCGCCACTCTGCGCTCGTTCGTCCTCGAGGATCCTCGGTGGTGCGCCGCTCACGCTGCTCGTAGTCACCGGTTGGGCGAGCTCCCGTCGGCGCGGCCGCGCCGCAGGCGGGAGTCGCGCCGGTCACGAACGTCTCGACCGATCCGACCGGCGCGCACGTGCATCTCGGTCGCGGCGGTGCGTGGGTGGAGATCCGCGGCCCGGCGCGACGGCGGTGGATCTGGCGGTGGCGCGACCGCGACCGGTTGCCGTCGCCGTTGGGTGCCGACGAAGTTCCCGAACTTCCTCTACTCGAGTCCGGTCAACCCCGACATCCACGTCGACTCCGATGCCCGCGCGACCCGGGCCGACCTACGTCGCGTACTACGTGTACTGCGGCGGCGGACTACATCACGAGCGTGTGGTTGCTCCCGACCGCGTTCGCACCGGCCGCCGCGGCGGTGGACGTGCGCGCGATCGCCGAGCAGCTCGTCCGCGATCTTCCGTATCCCGCCGCCGAGATCCACATCAGTCCCGACGGGCGCGGCCTCACCGGCCTCGAGTCATGGTTCTGGGTCACGGGGTACACCGGCGTCATTCGCGACGCGGTCGACGAGCTCGGGATCCGGGTCGAGGTCGAAGCGCTCCCGGCGACGGTGGCTGGGAGCTTCGGCGACGACACGCCGACCCAGCCGGGTTCGCTGGGCCGCGCCGCGCCGGCCCGATCCGATGTCGCGCACACGTACGAGCGGCGCAGCACCGTGGCCCCACTCGCGGTCCGGGCCACGGTCCGCCTCGACGTGCGCTTCCGCGTCGATGCCGAGCCATGGCAGGCGCTCGATCCCGTGTTCCGCACCGCGGCCCGGGCTACCCGGTGGCCGAGTCGCGCGCCGCGCTCGTCCCGTCCCGGTAGGCCGCAACCGGGCGGGACCGGAGAGGCGCCGAGGTAGCCTGAGCCCCATGACACTGGCCCCGTTCGATCGCGCCGACGCGCTCCGTCGACTCGGCGCCGAGCAGTTCGACGTGCTGGTCATCGGCGGCGGGATCACCGGGGCCGGCGTCGCCCTTGACGCGGCGTCGCGCGGCCTCTCGACCGCGCTCGTCGAGCGCGACGACTTCGCCAGCGGGACATCGTCGAAATCCTCGAAGCTGGTGCACGGCGGCCTGCGCTACCTGCAGCACCACGAGTACCGCCTCGTGTACGAGAACCTCTACGAGCGCCAGATCGCGCTGCGCAACGCGCCGCACCTCGTGCGCATCCTGCCGTTCCTGATCCCGATCCTCTCCAAGGACGGCCTGCTCAACTCCAAGCTCGCCCGGGACCTCGGCAGCGTGCTCTGGATGTACGACCTCACCGGCGGCCTTCGGATCGGCAAGGTCCACCGGCGCATCAAGAAGGAAGCCGCGGTCGCGCACATGCCGACGCTGCGCGCACCGAACGTCGCCGCCGCGTACATCTACTACGACGCGCAGACCGACGATGCCCGGCTCACGCTGACCATCGCCCGCACCGCCGCTTCGCGCGGTGCCGTCGTGGCCAATCACGTCGGGGTCACCGGGCTTCGCAAGGACAGTGCCGGACGGATCGTCGGCGCGACCGTCGACGCGGACGGCGAGAGCATCGACATCGACGCCCGGTGCGTCGTCAACGCGACCGGAGTGTGGTCCGACACCATCCGCGCGTTCGACGAGGGGGTGCACCAGAGCACGATCCGGCCGGCCAAGGGCATCCACATCACTGTGCCGTGGAACAAGGTGCGCAACGACATTGCGGCGATCGTGCCGGTGCCGAAGGACAAGCGCTCGATCTTCGTCGTGCCCTGGGGCGACCTCACCTACATCGGGACGACCGACACCGACTACGTCGGCCCGCTCGACGATCCCGAATGCACGCCCGAAGACATCGAATACCTCCTGAACGCGATGAACCTCGTCATGGCCGAGCCGTTGACGAAGGAGGACATCGTCGGCACCTGGGCCGGTCTCCGCCCACTGATCGCGGGCGGCAGCGTAGGCGAGAAGACCGCGGACCTGTCCCGGCGCCACGCGGTGGCGACCTCGGCGTCCGGGCTGGTCAGCGTGAACGGCGGCAAGCTCACGACCTACCGCCGGATGGCGGCGGACACGGTTGATGCCGTGGTGAAGGCGGTCGGCCGCGGGGGCAAGAGCACGACCAAGCGTCTCCGCCTCCTCGGTGCGTACGACTCGCCGCCCCAGGACCAGCACCTGGCCGGCCGCTACGGGATCCTGGCCCGTGAGCTCGTCGAGCTCGAGCAGGCCGACCCGAGTCTGCGCGAGCCGCTCGTCGCCGGGCTCCCCTACCGGCGGTCGGAAGCGGTCTATGCGGTGCGCCACGAGATGGCGACGACGCTGGACGACGTGCTCTCGCGCCGGACGCGCGCCCGGCTGCTCGGTCGCGACGCCACCGCGGCGGCGGCCGAGGGAGTCGCGGCGCTGATCGCGCCGGAGCTCGGCTGGGACGCGGCGCGCATCGCCCAAGAGGTGAGCACGTTCCGCGCCGCGCTGGTGCACGAGCGCACCGCGGCGGGACTGCCGGAGCAGGCGCTCGACGAGTCCATCGGCGCATGACGGAGTCCGGCCAGCCCACGCCACCCATCACCCTGGAGACAGCACCCGACCAGGTGACCAGCCGGCTCACCTCGCAACGGGTGGAGCTCGACGACGCACTGCTCGGCCGGCTGCGCGGTGCGTGCGCGAGCGTGCTGGTCGACGATGTGTCCGTCGTCGAGGCCAGCCGCGACTGGTGGCCGCTCACGACGGTGTGGTCACTCGAAGGTCAGGTCGCGGTGCGGGCGGCGGCCGTCGCCCGGCCGGCCAACGCGGCGGAGGTGTCCGCGTTGCTCGCCCTCTGCAACGAAGCCCGGGTCCCGGTCACTGCCGCCGGTGGGCGCAGCGGAGTGTGCGGCGCGAGCGTCCCGCTCCACGGTGGCGTCGTCCTGGACATGACCGAGCTGAGCGGGATCGTCGACGTCGACACCGAGTCGATGGTCCTCGACGTCCTGCCGGGCACCTTCGGCACCTGGCTGGAGGACACGATGCGCGCGGAGCACGGCGCGACCATCGGGCACTGGCCCCAGTCGATCGATCTCTCGACGGTCGGCGGCTGGCTCGCCTGCCGCGGCGCCGGCCAGATGAGCACGCGCTACGGAAAGATCGAGGACATGGTCGTCGGCCTCGACGTCGCGCTCGCCGACGGCACCGAGCTGCACACCGGCGGCTGGCCCCGCGCCGCCATCGGCCCCGACCTCACCCAGCTGTTCGTCGGTTCCGAAGGGACGCTCGGCATCATCACCGGCGCCCGACTCCGGTTGCACCCCGCACCGCGGTTCGAACGGCGCGCCGCGTACGCGTTCACCGACTTCGCCGAAGGACTGGACGCGTGCCGGCGCATCCTGCACCGTGGTGCGACACCGGCCGTGATCCGGCTGTACGACGCCATCGAAGCCGACCGCTCCTTCACGACCGGCAACGACCGCCACGTGCTGCTGATCATGGACGAAGGTGATCCGCTCATCGTCGACGCGATGATGGCCGTCGTGGCCGACGAGTGCGCGACCGCCGAGCACCTCGACGTCGAGCTGGTCGGGAAGTGGCTCGGGCACCGAAACGACGTCAGTGCCCTCGAAGCGCTCATCCGGCGGGACTACGTCGTCGACACGATGGAGATCTCCGCCGAGTGGTCGCGTTGCGCGGCGATCTACGACGCGGCCACCGCGGCGATCCGCGCCGTCCCCGGTGCACTCGTGGCGAGCGCGCACCAGAGCCACAGCTATCCCGATGGCGCGTGCCTCTACTTCACCTTCGCCGGCCAGCCTCCCGCGGACGGCAAGGACGCGTTCTACGAGGCCGCGTGGGAAGCCGGCACCCGGGCCGTGCTCGAGCACGGGGGCGCGCTGAGTCACCACCACGGCGTCGGCCTGAACCGGTCGCGGTTCGTGCGCGATGCGCTCGGGTCGGCGTTCCCGGTGCTGGAGTCGGTGAAGGCCGCCCTCGACCCGAACGGGATCCTCAATCCCGGCAAGCTGGGACTGCCCGATCCCTGGGGCGACCCGACCTGGCCATGAGCTGCACATGAGCGTTCTGGTCGTCGACGTCGGGACGTCATCGGTGCGAGCCGCGATCGTGCACGTGGACGCGACCGTCGACCACGAGCACCTCCGGCCGTTGCTCCCCGACTCGCCCGCTCCGGGCCTCGTCGAGTTCGACGCGGCCGTGCTCGCCGACACGGTGCTCGAAGCGGCCACCGCGACGCTGACCGCGTACGCCCGCCCGTCGACGGCGTCGGGATCACCGACCAGCGCGGCACCGCGATCGTGTGGGACCGCGCGACGGGTGAGCCGATCGGGCCGGCGATCGGCTGGCAGGACCTGCGCACGATCGGGATGTGTCTGGAGCAGCAGGCGAACGGGTTCCGGTTCGCGCCGAACGTCTCTGCGACGAAGGTCGCGTACCTGCTCGACACCTACGACCCTGACCGTCGACGCGACCTCTGCTTCGGGACGGTCGACAGCTACGTCGCGTGGATCCTTTCCGGCGGTTCTCTGCACGTCACCGATGCGAGCAACGCCGCGGTCACGGGCCTGCTGCGGGGCGACGGCTCGGAATGGTCCACCGGTCCGCTCGAGGCGCTGCGCATCCCGCCGAGCCTGATGCCGACCGTCGTCGACTCGTACGGCGCGCTGGGATCCGCGACCGCCCTGCCCGGCGCACCGCCGATCGTGGCGCTGGTCGGCGATCAGCAGGCGTCGCTGCTCGGTCAGGCGTGTGTTCGACCCGGGCCGGCGAAGATCACCTTCGGCACCGGCGCCATGCTCGACACGGTCCTCGGTCCCGAACGGCCGACGTTCGAGACCCGCGGCAGCGGCGGCACCTTCCCGATCATCACCTGGCGGGTCGACGGGAAGGACACCTGGGGCCTCGAGGCGATCATGCTGGCCGCGGGAACGAACGTCGAGTGGCTCCGGGAGGACCTCGGGATCATCGCGAGCTCGGAGGAGAGCCATGAGGTCGCGCAGCAGTGCACGGACAGCGGCGGCGTGGTGTTCGTCCCCGCGCTGCTCGGGCTCGGCACGCCGCAGTGGGACTTCGGCGCCCGTGGCACCGTGCTCGGCCTGACGCGGGGCAGCGGGCGACCCGAGCTCGTCCGCGCCGTGCTCGAGGGGGTGGCGCAGCGGGGCGCCGACCTGGTGGAGGCGGCGGAGACCGACGCCGGCCGGCCGATCGACTCGCTGCGCGTCGACGGCGGGATGTCCCGCAACCCGACGTTCGTCCAGGCCCTGGCCGACGCGGCGCGCAAGCCGGTCGAGGTGTCGCCGGTGAAGGAGGCGACGACGCTCGGCGCCGGGTTCCTCGCCGGCATCGCGCGTCGGGTTGTGGCCGAACCTCGACGCGCTGGACGACACCTGGAAACCACTCACTCGGTACGAGCCGGGCGAACCGCTCGACCGCGACGCGTGGCGGCGGGCCATCGAGCGCGCGCGCCGCTGGATCCCCGAGCTCTCGACCGTCGATTTCTAGCGGTCGGCGCGGGTTGCGGCATGACCTGCGGCTCTCCCAAATAACCGGTTTACATCGGCGCCGAAATCGGTACGATTTTCGGGTCATGACCATCGCGGACCTGGTGACGGGGGTCCTCGGACCCGATCTCCCGATCGGGTTCGCGCGCGTTCGACGGCAGCCGGGCGGGGCCCGACGATGCGCCCGCGACGCTGGTGGTGCGCTCGCCGGATGCGATCCGTCGCATCGTCACCGCGCCGGGAGAGCTCGGCTTCGGTCGCGCGTACGTCGCGGGCGACATCGACATCGAAGGTGACATCTTCGCGATGCTCGAGCTGCGGCACCGGCTCCCGTCGATCCGGCTCGGCCGCGAGCAGTGGCTGAGTGCACTCCGACTCGTCGGTACCGACGGGCTGCGGCCACTCCCCCCGCCACCGGAAGAGGCGCGCCTGCGCGGTCGCCGCCACTCCAAGGCGCGTGACGCGGCGGCGATCGCCCATCACTACGACGTGTCGAACGACTTCTACCGGATCGTCCTCGGACCGTCGATGACGTACTCGTGCGCGGTGTGGGACTCGCCACTCACGGGGCTCGATGCCGCGCAGGCGGCGAAGTACGAGCTCATCTGCCGCAAGCTCGCGCTCGAGCCGGGCATGCGCCTGCTCGACGTCGGCTGCGGATGGGGTGGGATGGTGATGCACGCGGCGCTCCACCACGGTGTGCGCGCCGTAGGGGTCACGGTCTCCCGGCGCCAAGCCGAGCTGGCCGAGAAGCGGGTCGCCGAGGCGGGTCTGGCCGGATCGGTGGAGATCCGGCTCCAGGACTACCGGGACGTCGACGACGGTCCCTACGACGCGATCAGCTCGATCGGGATGTTCGAGCACGTCGGGCTGGCCCAGCTCGAGAACTACTTCGAGCGGCTCTTCGCGCTGCTCGTCCCCGGCGGCCGCCTCCTCAACCACGGCATCAGCCGGCCCGCGGCCACCCGGGGCCGCACCCGCACCGCGTTCAAGCGGCGCTCGTTCATCGATCGGTACGTGTTCCCCGACGGCGAGCTGCACGAGGTCGGTTCCGTCGTCAGCGCCATGCAACGCCGCGGGTTCGAGGCGCGCCACGTCGAGAGCCTGCGCGAGCACTACGCGTTGACGCTGCGGGCCTGGGTGGCCAACCTCGAGGCCGACTGGGACCGGGCGGTGGAGCTCGCGGGGCCGGGCCGGGCGCGGGTCTGGCGCCTCTACATGGCGGCCTGCGCGGTCAGCTTCGAGGACGGTTCCAACCAGATCCACCAGGTCCTGGCGGTGAAGCCCAACGGCGGTGAGAGTGGGATGCCACTCCGCCCCGACTTCGGCTGAGTCGGCGTCAGCCCGCGGGTCGCAGGAGTCGCGGGCGGTCGAAGTCGGTGTTCTCGACGATGACGTCGGCCTCGGTCCGCGGATCGACTTCCTCCATGTAGAGCAGCTCCGCGGCGAGGTAACGGCCACGGTGCAGCGCCTCGGCGGCCCCCGCGCTCCCTTCCCGTTCGGCGTCTCGTTGCGTACCACGCCGGACGGAGAGCTCGGGGTCGATCTCGAGCCAGAGCCGTAGGTCCCAACACCCGTTGAGCGCGGGTCGGAGCGCGAACACACCGTCCACGATGAGCACACCATTGGTGGGCATCATCGTCGTGACCGCGGCGTGAGCGATCTGGGTCACGGGGTCGATGCTGCACAGCGCCACGACGCCGTCCGCCGTCGGAGCGGCCGGGTCCAGCAGCAGCCGACGCGCCGCCTCAAGATCGAACGCGTTGCGGTAGTAGCCCTCACCCGACACCCGGTCGTACTGCGTCGCCTCGCGCCAAGGGCGCTTGAAGTCGTCGAGTGACGCCGCGCAGCACCGGGCGACCACGCCGAGCCAGCTCGCGCGCCAGCTCGTGACCAAGGCTCGTCTTGCCCGAAGCAGTGAGCCCGTCGATGGCGACCCGGAGACGACTGCTTCCACGGGCCGTGATCAGCTCGGCGATGCGGTCGAGCACTCCGCGCGCGCTCGGCCCCGGGTTCCGGGGGCATCGGTTGGCGCCAGGTCGAGACGGGGAATGCGATCGGCGCGATGGGCGCGTCCGGCATCGGGTCCGTCGCCGACTATCTGGTCTCGGTGAAGGTGCCGGTGCCGTCGAACGGGATCCGTGACCGTTCCACCAGCAGCTCACCGTGCACCAGGTCGGGGATCTCCCACTCGAGGTCGAGCCCGACCGCGAGGCGATCACCGACGTCGCTCGTCGCGGCTTCCTCCTCGTCCGCGAACCGCAGCCCGAACGCCTCGAGCCCGAAGCCCCAGTGCTCACCGGGGGTCTCGCAGACGAGCTCGGCCCACAGCCCGTCGGCCCGGATCTCCAGGAGCCGACCCTTCGGCGGGTTCACGTCGTCGTCGCGCACCACGATCACCCCGTCGCCCAGCTCCGGCCCCGACAGCCGCGCCACGTACCGAGCCTGGCCCGCGGGTGGGATCTCCAGCTCGACCGAGCCCGCGGGTGCCGTCGGCCCCCGCGAACTCCAGCCTCCAGTACGGCTCACGGGAGCGGCGTGTAGTACGGGACGTCCGCGTCCGGCATGGTGCCTTCGGGGATCTTGTCGATCATCGACAGCGCCTCGTAGAGATCCAGGCTGTCGCGCGGCACCGTCCAGTCGAGCGTCGTCCTCGACGCCCGCGACGCGCGCGAACGGTCGGAGGAACGTGAAGTACACGTACGCGCCGGCATCGATCTTCTCCGCCCGGCTCATCCCCGCGATCAGGCGGTAGAGATCCTTCTGCGCGCGCTTCACCGCGGCGCGCAGGTCATCCAGCTCGGCGGCCGGCACCGGCGTCAGCGTTCCGCCCGTGGAATCGAAGAAGCCCGCGGCGACGACGTGGGGCAGGTACTCGACCGGATCGGTCACCGTCGTGCCCCAGTCGTTCACCTTCACGTCCACGCCTTCGAGCACGAGCGCGACCGTCAGGTTCGCGTGCGGCAGCCCCGCGCCGATCGTCCGCGCTCCACGGGAAGTGCGAGACCGCCATCTCGTTGAAGTCGCGGACGAGCAACGTCCGGCCGTCGCGGCAGCGCGTAGGGGCCGGTGTCCTGGTACCCGGCGCGGGTGTCGAAGTACAACAGAAAGAGAAAAGAGGTGAGGGCGGCGTTGAGCTTGGAGAGCGTGCCCCGCGCGGCGTCATCCGAGATCGGCGTGGTGCCGGCAACGAGCTCGGCGATCACGTCGGGTCCGTAGCCCGGGACGGTGAAGCCGGCGTCCCAGGCCTGCAGGTGCCCGTCGGCCGCGGAACGCCGCGGCCGCCGGCTCCCAGAAGCTGAAGATCGCGTCGAGCGTCGCGAGGTCGACGGCCGGGATCGATCATCCCGAACGGGGCGAGGAGCTGGCGCCCGACGAGCGCGATGTTGGCGATCGACCAGAGATGCACCGCGTCCACCTGGTTGCCCGGCCGGCGACCCGCCGCGCCGATCTCGGCCGGTGACTTGGCCGCCGCGATCGCGGCCATCAGATCGGGATAGCGCCGGTAGCACTCGACGCCGGAGATCAGGATGTACGCGGTCACCGGAATCAGCGCGGACTCGAGCGCGGTGCGCTCCGCGGTCATCTTCCCCGCGATGTCTCCGTGGTAGAGCAGCGTCCGGTTGACCCGGTCGCGATCCGGTGCGTCACATGTCGGCACGTCAGCCGGCTGAGAGCGTCGAGACGGTGCCGGTCTCGCCCGAGCAGTCGACCTCGACCTCGGTCCCGTCCGCCGGCACGCCGGCCGGGAATTCGGTGCTCATGATGCACGGGCACCTGGTACTCGCGGCTGACGATCCCGATGTGGCTCTGGGGGGTGCCGGAGAGGCAGACGACCGCCGTCAGCTCGTCGAAGATCGGCGCCAGGAAGGTCGCCCCGGCATCCGCGACCCCGGCGACGACGCCCTCGGCCGAGGAATCCATCAGTGCGAGCACGTCGTCGGGGGTGTGCAGCATCCGCCACGTCCCCCGCACCGGCGGCGAGTCGAGCGCTCTGGTCCCGGTGCCGAGTGTGTCCCCCATGCGCTGGCGGACCCTACTCTTCCCTCGTGGAATCGCCCGGCGAGCCCGGCCCGCCAACCCGAGCTGCCCGATGACCCGGTGCTGCACGCCCTGCGCATGCAGGGCACGGTGCCGGCCACCGGGGACGCCGGACAGGTCTCGCTGGTGGCGGCGGGATTCGCGATCGAGCGCCGGGAGATGCTGCTGCTGACCCCGGCCGGGCGGGCCGAGGCCGACGCCCGCTTGTGCCTGGTCGGCCGGCCGGGCCACGAGCACGTCGAGGCGGCCTACGAGCGGTTCCGGCCGCTCAACCAGACATTGCTGGCGATCTGCACCGATTGGCAGGTCCGGGCCGGGGGGGTCCCCAACGATCACCAGGATCCGGTCTACGACTGGGGGGTGATCGACCGTCTGGTGAGCCTCGACGAGCAGACCGGGCCCATCGTCCGGAGCCTGGGGAAACGGGTAGCCCGATTTGTCCCGTATCGTGAACGGATGCGGGCGGCGCGGCGAATGGTGGAGGACGGCCAGTCGGACTGGTTCCTCTCGCCCCGTATCGACTCGTACCACACCGTCTGGATGCAGCTGCACGAGGACCTCATGGTGGGCCTGGGCATCCAGCGCGGCGACGAACCCGTCGATGGTGCTGAGTGATGAGCCGAGACCAGCCCGACCAGCTCGACCGACGCGGCGACCGAGGGTGGCCGCGGGCAGGCCGTGCGCGAGCGCTGGGTCGACGTCGACGGCCTGTGGGTCCACACCGCGGACTGGGAGCCGAGTCGAGCGCGCGTGAACGGGCGCCGGGCGCACGCCGGCTCGCCGCCGCTCCTCCTCGTCCACGGGCTCGGGGGCAGCACGGTCAACTGGGAGCTGGTCGGCGGGCACTTCGCCGAGACGCTCGACACCACGGTCACCGCGATCGACCTGCCGGGCTTCGGCCGCACCCGGTCCGAGTCGGGATCACCCACCTTCGACGTGCACGCCAAGCTCCTCGCCGCGTTCCTCGACGCCCGGGGCCCCGCCGTCGTCATCGGCAACTCGATGGGCGGCGCGCTCGGCATCGCACTCGCCGCGGCCCGCCCCGATCTGGTTCCGGGCCTGGTCCTCGTGAACGCCGCACTCCCGCGCCCGCGGGGCAATCTCGAACAGCTCACCCGCACCGCGAAGTTCGCCGCGCTCAGTGCGCATCGCGCGGCCACCCCGTTCGTCCGGGCCCGAGCGCGAGCCCTCGGACATCAGGGACTGGTCGACGCCACGCTCGCGGTCGCGCTCGCGCATCCCGACCAGCTCGACCCCGAGATCCGCACGAAGATGATCGCCCTCGCGGCGGAACGTACGTCGTTCCCGGAGACCGCGGCGTCGTACACGTTGAGCGGCGGCACGCTCTTCCGCTACCTCATGGGCCCGATGCGGGCCGACATCGCGGCGATCCACTGCCCCACCCTGATCCTGCACGGTCGGCGCGACCGGCTCGTCCCGATCGGCTTTGCCCGGGCCCTGGCCCGGCGGCGGCGGGACTGGCCGCTCGTCGAGCTCGACGGCTGCGGTCACGTACCCCAGCTCGAGCAGCCCGACCGCTTCGTGAGCACGGTCACGGCCTGGCTCGACCGGGTCCCCGCCGCGTCGACCCGTCGCCCACGGCTCACTGCTCGCGGGAGCAGGCGACTAGGGCCCGTACGCCTCCGCGCCGTACTTGTGCTCCACCAACGCGTTGGCCGGCCAGATGGCGATCCAGAAGAGCTTGGCGAAGTTCGGGTCGATGAACGCGAGCGGAATCGAGACCGCGAACACCGCCGGCGGGATGGCGGCCCGCAGGCTCCCGAGCCGGACGAGGTCCGCGCTGAGCGACACCGTGAGCCCGGCGTGGTTGATGTACCACCAGATCAGCACCGACATGCTGCCGACCAACACCATCGACCCCGAATAGACGACGGTGGCGAGCGTCGTGTCGCCGTACTTCCCGAGGATCTCGGTGGGGAGCGGGAGGATCGCGACGCAGCCGAGCAGGGCGAGGTTGATCCACAGCAGCGTGCGATTGACGCGGTCGGACCGACCGGAACACCCGGTGGTGAGCCATCCAGTACATCCCCACCACCAGGAAGCTCAGTCCGTAGGAGAAGATCTCCGGCGCGAGGTCGCGGAGCGCCGGGCCGAGGTGATCCGGATTGACGTCGGGGACGTCGATGCTGAGCACGAGCAGCGTGATCGCGATCGCGAAGACTCCGTCGCTGAACGCGACCACCCGGTCGACGTCACGCCGGGTCGCGACGACGTCGGCGGAGCCGTCGTCGTCGTCCGGCACCTGGGTCACGCCGGGATGAGCCCCAGCGAACGAACCTCGTCGCGCTCCGAGAGCAGCTCGTCCGTCGTGATCTTGATGCGCTCCTGGGCGAAGGCGTCGTGCTCGATGCCTTCGACGACGCTCCACGACTTCCCGTCGCTGACGACCGGGTAGCCGAACTGCAGCCCTTCGGGCGTGCCGTACTCCCCGCGGCTCGCGACCGCGAGGGAGTGCCAGTCGCCCGCCGGGCGTGGGCTGCCACACGCTGTTGACCGAGTCGATCGCCGCGTGCGCGGCGCTCGCCGCAGACGACGAGCCACGCGCCTCGATGACCGCCGCGCCACGCTTCTGCACCGTCTCGATGAACTCCTGCTCGAGCCAGTCCGGGTCGCCGATCACCTCGGGAGCCGGCTTGCCCTCGATCTTGGCGTGGGCGAAGTCCGGGAACTGCGTGGCGGAGTGGTTGCCCCAGATCGCGACGTTCGTCACGTCCTTCACCGGCACCCCGGCGCGCTTGGCGAGCTGCGCCTTGGCCCGGTTCTCGTCGAGGCGGGTCATCGCGAACCAGCGGTCCGCCGGGACGTCGGGCGCGTGGCTCCGGGCGATCAGGCAATTGGTGTTGCACGGGTTCCCGACGACGAGCACGCGCACGTCCGACGCCGCGTGGTCGTTGATCGCCTGACCCTGCGGTCCGAAGATCCCGCCGTTCACCTTGAGCAGGTCGCCCCGCTCCATGCCCGCCTTGCGGGGGATCGAGCCGACGAGCAGCGCCCAGCTGGTGCCGTCGAACGCCTCGCTCAGGCTTGCGGTCGGCACGATGCCGTCGAGCAGCGGGTGCGCTTCGTCCTCCAGCTCCATGACCAGGCCTTCGAGGGCCTTCATGGCCGGCTCGATCTCGAGCAGGCGGAGCACGATCGGCTGGTCCGGGCCGAGGAGCTGGCCCGAGGCGATGCGGTGGACCAGGGCGTACCCGATCTGGCCGGCCGCGCCGGTGACGGTGACGTGGAGGGGGGACTTCGTGGAGGTGGCCATGGGCCGAATCTAGCGCCGGGTCGGGCCTAGCCTCGGTCCGAGCGAGCTTCCGGACCTCGAGCCGTGGGTACGACCCCGACCGCCGACAGAGAGGGTGCTCGCCATGGCCGGCATCGCCATCATCACCGAAGCGTGCATCGACGTGAAGGACCGCGCGTGCGTCGACGTCTGCCCGGTGCAGTGCATCTACGAGTACGACCCGGAGCAGAACATCCTGTTCTCCGAGGAGCAGGCGGGCAACGGCGAGATCGAGAACCAGCACATGCCGAACCCCGACCTGATCGCGGTGTTCGCCGACACGATCCTCTACGTCAACACCGAGGAGTGCACGTCGTGCACCGCGTGCTACCAACCGGACGTGTGCCCCGTCGGTGCGATCTACGCCGACGAGCACGTGCCCGACGGAACGACGATCACGAAGTACAACGGCAACGACGAGAACAAGGGCCACGACCACACGTTCTTCATCCAGCTGAGCAACGAGGTCTTCGCCGACTAGCTCGTGCTCTCGCTCGCGGTCGCGGGCAGATGCCCCGATGCGCCGGATCAGCAACGACGAACGGCGGGCCCGGCTCGCGGTGCGGCACCACCTCGCGGCAACGGCCCGGCTCACGGATGTCACGAAGCTTGCGACGGATCTGGTCGGCCTGCACTCGAGCGATCCCGCGTCGGTGTTCCTCTCCGCGGCGGCCCGGATGAAGACACCGGCCCGCACGGTGCCGGCACTCGAGCGAGCGCTCTACGACGACCGTTCGCTCGTGCGGACGTTGTGCATGCGGCGCACGATGTTCGTCGTGCCACTCGACCTGGTGCCGGTCGTGCAGGCCGCGTGCACCGATCCGCTGGTACCGGGCGAGCGCAAGCGGTTCGTCACGATGGTCGAGGGTGCCGGCATCACGCGCGACGGGAAGCGCTGGCTGAAGAAGCTCGAGTCCGAGACGCTCGCCGCGATCGAGGCGCTGCAAGAGGCCACGGCGTCGGAGATCTCGGTGCTGGTCCCCAAGCTGCGGGAGAAGATCTCGGTCGGCGAGGGCAAGAAGTGGGGCGGCACGATCGGCGTGTCCACTCGTGTCCTGTTCCTGCTCGCGACCGAGCAGCGCGTCGTCCGTGGCCGGCCGAAGGGATCGTGGACCAGCAGCCAGTACCGCTGGGCCCCGATGGATGCCTGGCTCGTCGACGGTGTGCCCTCGATGCCGGCCATCGAGGCGCGGGCCGCGCTGCTGCGCCGCTGGCTGGCCGCCTTCGGGCCGGCGACCACGACCGATGTGAAGTGGTGGACCGGCTGGACCGTCTCCCAGACGAAGGCCGCTCTGGCCGCCGTCGAGGCGGTCGAGGTCGAGCTCGAGGACGGCCCGGGTTGGCTGCTCCCCGACGATCTGGCGCCGGTACGCAAGCCCAAGCCCTGGGTGGCGCTGCTCCCCGGTCTCGATCCCACGACGATGGGCTGGAAGGAACGCAGCTGGTACCTCGGCGACCACGGCCCGGCGCTGTTCGACACCAACGGCAACGCCGGCCCGACCGTCTGGGTCGACGGACGCGCGGTCGGCGGCTGGGCCCAGCGGCGCGATGGTGCCGTGGTGACCGAGCTGCTCGAGGACGTCGGCCGCTCCGCGACGGCCGCGGTCGATCGTGCCGCGGCGGAGCTGCAGGCGTGGCTCGGCGACACCCGCGTCACCCCGCGCTTCCCGACCCCGCTGCAGAAGCAGCTCGCGGCCGGCTGATGCGGCTTGGGCTAGCGGGCCCGGCCGCGCTGCTTGCCGATGATCCAGGGCCGGCCCGGGTGGTGCTGCGCCTCGAGTGCCGCCACCACCGCTTCGTGGTCGTAGTCGACTCGGACGTGCTCGATGGTGTGGCCGCGCTCGTCGCTGTGCACGATCACGTACGAGGCCCGCAGATCCCGGGCGAAGGGATTGCTCAGGCTGCCCAGGTTCACGGCCCTCGTCGACCCCACCGTGCGATCGACCGGCCAGTGCGTGTGCCCGGCGAAGACGACATCCGCGCCACAGCCCGCCAGGCGCGCCGCGAGCTCGTCGTCCGAGTCCCGATCGTTGATCCCGGGCCCGTCGTCGATCCCCGGCGCCGCGTGCACCCCGAGCAAGCGGGTCCCGTCGGGAAGCGTGATGCGGACCTCGCTCGGCAAGCCGGCCAGCCAGCCGAGCCAACCACTGGTGCTGACACGGCCCACGGTCCACCCGAACGACCCGGCGACTTCGGCGACCTGGGCGACGAGCTGAGGATTCGCCACGGCGTCGTCGATCCACGGCGGCGGCCGCTCGCCGGTCACCAGGTACCGATCGGTGTTGCCCTGCACGAACTCCGCACTTGGTAGCGCAGTGATCCGTTCGAGCACCCCGAGCGGATCGTGGCCCAACGCCACGAGATCCCCGAGGAACCAGTAGCGATCCGCGCCACCACGCCGCTCGACATCCGCCAGCACCGCGTCGAGCGCGACCGAGTTGCCGTGGATGTCCGACAGCAGGGCCAATTGCACGCCGCGATGCTAAGCGCATGCCATCGCCCGCGGTTTCGTACTACTTCGCCTCGGCTTCTCGGGTGGTGGTCGGGGTGGTGGTCGGCTGGTGGCGGGGACGAGTCTTCGGTTCGTTCCTTCGCCTTCGACGCGTTCGTGGTGCCGGTGTTTGTGGTCGTGATGGAACCGACACAGGCGACACAAGTTCCAGATTGCGGTCGGACCGTGCTCACTGACGAGCGTGTTGTGATCGATCTCGAGATGCCGACTCACATGACACCCGGCGATCGCACACTCGGGAAACAGCTCGACCAGCGCGGTCCGTAACCGGGCCGGGATCGTCCGGCCCAGATGACTGACCGCCACGACATCGGTCCCGTCGTGGATCAACGCTTTCATCACCGAATCGCCGGCGAGCTTTTGGGCCACGAACACCGGGACCGGACCGACCCCGACGATCTCGCACACCTCACCCGACTCGGTCTCACCCCGCTCGAACGCGCTGTGATCGACCCGCACCACCACCGTCGCGGGCGCCCGCGACGGACACTCGACGAACCGCGCCGCGGCAGCATCGTCGGCCAGGTCGGCCAGCGCATCGAAGGCCAACGCTTCGGGCTCCTCCCGCCGCCCCGCCGCCCGGGCGTCCTGAAACCGTGCCTTCTCGTAGGGCTCGAGCGCCGCCATGACCCCCGCGGTCACATCGAGCGGTCCGCGCATCTCCAGCAGTCCCTCGACATCGGAGATCGCCCGATGCCGCAGATACCGCATCACCCGCACGTGCTCGTAACGGGCCGCTTGGTCCGTGGAAGCGGCGGCCTCGACCCGCGCGCACTCGTCCTTCAACCCTTTCACACCCTTGCGTCCCGCACACTCCAACAGACGCGGACTCGGCCTGCGGATCCGCTACCGCCGCAGCCGAGATCACGTCAACCTGCACATCCGAGAGCACACCCGACGCGCAGCGCGGCCGAGGTCTCCGGCAGCTCCGCGATCCGCGACGCAGTCTCCACCGTCGCTTTCGCGCGACCCACCGTCGACTGCGACTTCGCCGCCAACCACGCCGCTCACATCCCGAAACGGGCCATCCACCTTCCACGCGCCCGTCTCCGCCACCCGCCCCAACGCCAACGTCCGCCCCGCCGAAGCCAACCGCTCCAGCTCCACGCACTGCTCCACCAACCGCTTCGCATCCGCACCCGCCAGCACCGCCGGATCCAGCGTCGCCAACACCTCGCGCAACGACTCGATCGACTCACCCACGCTCTCGAACACGACACCACCCCCAAACCCACAGTGACCACGAACACCGGAAGGGGGAAGAACAGGTGAAGAGACGAGCAGGTGAAGCGGGAAGTCCCATCACTCTACACGAACGTACGTTCGCCCGTCAAGCACAACCTCACGACATCCGCGGGAAGTCATCGAGCCCTACCGTGGGCGCATGGCCGGGCAGAGGAGCAGGGTCCTCGTAGGCGCCGCCGTTCTCGTCGTGGCGCTCGCCAGCTGCGGCTCCGGATCCGAAGCCGGATCCGACACCCACGACGTCGTCGTGCACCGCAGCCAGCCAGTCACGCTCGAGCCGGGACTCGTGAACCTCACCCCCGGTTTCAACCTTCCCACCGCGGAATCCGCGGTCGTCGCGGCGATTGACCACGGCCTCCTCGCGATGGGAAGCCATCCCAACCGCAAGCAGGGCTCTACGTGGGCGTTCCGGTACGACGAGTCGACACACGAGCTCGTCAAGCTCACCGACCCTCCGTTCTCACCGGCTGCCGCGGGGATCACCGGCGTTTGGACGGACAGCTCGCTCATCGTGCTGGGTGTGCTCTGCCAGGACCGGAGTGCACCGAATCGGGAAGAGATGGACCTCCCGATCGCCTGCTACCCGGGTTCACTCGTCGCCACGGCATACGACCCCGACACGAACGACTGGAGCGAGCTGCCCCACCCCATCAACTCCGCGCTGGCGCGCGGGAACGCCGGATACGCGGCAACCGGCATCGGTTGGACGGGGAACAAGGCGTACTTCTCGATCACAGGCGAGCTCCAAGCGTTCGATCCGGCCGCCAAGTCGTGGCGCAAGGTCGCGGATCCTCCGCCGGGCGCGGGCGAGGCGAGCGTGTGTCGCACCGACCACGGACTCGTCGCGTCGTGGACCACGCCGATCGACTTCGGACCGGACATGGTGCGGCCGTTCTTCGACCGGGCGATCTCGTTCGCACTCCTGAAGAACGGCAATGCGACCTGGACACCGATCACCCCGCCACCAATCACGACTCGCGTGGACGGGGTGGATCAGCTCCGAGCGACGTGCGGCGCCACGGATCTCCTCGTCGCGAACACCGCACTCACCAGCCTCTGGCTCTATGACCTCGCGGACGCGCAGTGGCGCGAGGTACCCGACCCTCCCGTCGAGAAGGAGCACGTCTATCCCGGCGGCGCGTCGATCCCGGTCATCCTCTCGTGCACCTCGTGGACCGGACGCGAGTACCTGTTCGACTCCGACGGCCATCCAGAGTCGCACGCGATCGGGCTCGACCCACGCATGCTCACCTGGCGCAAGATCCAACCCGCTCCGCAGAACCCGCATCCGTCTCCCTGCTCGGACCCACTCTTGACCAGCTGGCGGAACGGCACCGTCTTCGGCAGCATCGACACCCGCGCTGTCCCTGCGAGCGCCGCGGTTCCCGGCGGGAGCGCGCCCGCCTATCTCTGGAGCTGGACACCACCCGACTTCGACGGCGTCCTGCCACCTTTCCCGAAACCACAGACCGAAGGATCCCCACCGGTGCGGGTACCGAGCCAGTGAAGAGCAGGGTCCTCATTGGCGCCGCCGTGCTCGTCGTGGCGCTCACGAGCTGCACCTCAGGGTCGGGCGACCGTGCCGCGACCGACGACGTCGTGAGCAGTGCCGAACCCACCACGGCCGAACGTGGCGTCCGCAACCTAACGCCCGATGTCAAGCTTCCCCACGCGACCGCGTTCGTCATCGCGCCGACCGACGACGGCATCCTCGCGATCGGGAGCAAGACCGACCGCAAGAACGGGACGGTCTGGGCGTACCGCTACGACGACACGGCGCAGGAGCTCACGAAGATCGCGCAGCCACCGTTCTCGCCCGCCGCGGAGTCCATGAGCGGCGTTTGGACCGGCCGGGAGCTCGTGGTCCTCGCGTGGCTCTGTCGCATACTCCCGGTGGACGCTGAGCGCCCCTGCTCGACCGGCTCCCTCATGACAACGTCCTACAACGGCAAGGCCAATACCTGGACCGAGCTGCCCGATCCACCCGTCCCGTTCGTCGGAACCCCGATCGGCTGGACCGGCCACGAGGCCGTGTTCGCGATCGACGCTCATCTGGAGGCGTTCGATCCGTCCACGCGGGCGTGGCACGAGATCCCGGGTCCCGAAGGGGCACCACCGATCGGGACCCGCGTCTGCAAGACGGCGGGCGGCCTGGTCGCAGGGTGGGCAACATCGTTCGCGTACCTGCCCAATGGCGCGACGGCCTGGGACCCGATCGCGATCCCGCCACCGGTGAAGGGCGCCGACAACGCGACGTTCTTCAACCCGATGTGCGGCGACCGCTCACTGCTGTTCACGGATCCCGCGCTCGACAACACGTGGCTCTACGACCTCGACACCCGCGCGTGGCGGGCGACGCCACATGCGCCCGCCGACATGGAGATCACGTTGCCCCCGAGAGGGGTGAAGTTCAAGATCATCTTCGACTACCGCGCCTGGACCGGCCGCGAGTTTCTCCTCGACACCAGCGGCCAGCCGTACTCCCACGCACTGGCACTCGACCCGACCACGACGACGTGGCGGCAGGTGCAGCCCGGACCGGAGCGCGCGACGTTCGATCCCAACCTCATGGCCACGGCATGGCGCGACGGAACGGCGTTCGGGGCGGACCTGACCTTCTGGTCCTGGACCCCGCCGGACTTCGACGGTGTGATCCCGCCCTTCCCGACGCCCCAGACGGCGCCACCGAACCGGTAGGGCCGTCAGCCGTCGAGCACCGCGGCCAGCGCGGCGTCGATGAGGCCGTTCGTGTAGGTCCCGGCACCGACGGCCGGCGACCGACCGCCCTTGTGGTCGCGGAACACGCCACCGGCCTCGCCGCACGATCACCACCGCGGGCGCGTGATCCCAGATCTTCCCCGACGCACCGACGACCGCTTCGAGGTCGCCACTGATGACCTCGAGGATGTTCTCCAGCGTCGGGTCGACGAGCATGGTCGCCTGCTCCAGCCGACCGATCGTCTCAGGGGGCAGCCGCGCCCACACGCCGATCCGACCCTGCGCCAGGTCGTCGACCGCGGACACCTGCACGCGCGAACCTGACGTCACCGGCGACGTCAGCGGCGCAGTGAACGCGCCGCCGCCGCGCGTCCCCCACCACCGCTGCCCGCGTACGGGACGGGTGATGACCCCGAGCACCAGCTCACCGTCCACCTCGAGCGCGATGTGCGTCCCCCACGCGGGATCCTGCTTCACGAAGTTGAACGTCCCGTCGATCGGATCGAGGATCCAGCGGCGCGACGAGGAACCGTGCTCCCCCGACTCCTCGCTCAGCACCTCGTCTTCGGGCCGAGCCACCAGCAGCGCCTTCGAGCAGCCGGCGATCGACCTCGAGGTCCGCCTCGCTCACCGGCGTGTCGTCCTCCTTCCAGGCCGTCTCCACGCCACGGTGGAAGTACTCGAGCGCCACGTCCGCGGCGAGATCCGCGAGCTGCAACGCCAGTGCGAGGTCGTCATCGAGCGAGGGCGGAGAAGGAGGAGGAGCCATAGCGACGAGTGTCGCACACGCCTCTGATCAGGCCCGCCGGGAATCCGCGACCGGCTCGTCGTCCTCCGAAGAGTCCGACGAGTCCGACGCGCCAGAGCCGGGACCAGCGACCGCGGAGCGGGCCAGATCCGACAACAGCAGCTCTCGCGCTTCGGTCAGCTCCGCGATCCGCTCGGCCGCGCCCAGCGACTCACCGCCGTGATCCGGGTGCGCGGTGCGCAGCAGACGGCGGAACCGCTTCTGCACGTCGGTCCGGTCCAGCTTCATGTCGGCGCCGAGCCCCAGCACCTCCATCGCCCAGCGACGTTCGGAAGGAATGCCGGCCCAACGCGCCGCGTCGGGTGTCGGCGTGACCCCGTGCGTCGGACCGACGGGACCGGACGCCGCCAGCGGCGGACGCTCGGACGGCACCCCGTGCAACAGCCGGCGCACGAAGAACGGTTCGGGGATCACCCCGGGCTGCGCGACGGCCGCTTCGATCGCCCGCAGCGCCTTTCGCCGCGTCGTCGATCCCATCGCGGCCGCGGCCATCACCGCGCCGATCACCTGCGGCGCCGCCGCGCCGTGGATGTCCAGCTCGACGACCAGCCGCCCACCTTCTTCGAGGATGCGGTGCCGCGAGAGGTCGAGCCCGTGCACGTCCGTCTGCAGGCGGTAGCGGAGCCCGATGCGCGGCACCGTGAGACCGTCGCGCGCCACGAACAGCAGGCGCGGCAGCAGCTCTTCCTGCTCGTCGTCCAACCCGCCGATGTTCTCGGCGACGACGGCGGCGAGCAGCGCCGCGCCGTACGCCGCGCCGTTCATCGGGAGGTAGCTCGCATCCAACGCGACGCGCCGGGTCGGCATGTGTCGGCGGGTGTGGCGGATGTTGAGCTCGGCGAGGATCACGGCACTGCCTCTGGTTCGACGCCGCCGATGGTGCCGGATGGGCGTGCGCCCTACGTTCGTACCTGGAGATGGTGCCGGACGGTACGGACAACGGGCGAATTCAGCTTCGCCGGCCGCCTACTCGCAGGTGTCGCAACGACCGTTCGCCGGGACCGTGAGGTGGCACGTCGGGCAGACCGGTCGCACCCGGTCCTCCTGCGCCCGCTTCTGCGCGGTGCGCCGCTTCGTCGCCACCTGCGGGGTCAGCGCCGGGTGGCCGCCATCCGCCGGCATCTTGGCGCCGAAGAACTGGTAGCACTTCAGCCGCTCTTCCGCTGCGGACATGTCGAGGTCCTCGGGAGCCGGATCGCCGTACGCGTCGGTGAACGCCGCGGCGTACCCGGCACCGATCTGGCCGTTCTGCTGCACGCACAACGCGGAGAGCAACGGCTCGTCCTTGGCGTGGCAGTCGGCCGCGACCGAGCTGAGCACGTCGCCGATCCAGTAGTGGGTGAGCTGCTTGGTGTGGATGCCGGACTGCGACTGCAGCGTCGCGGCGAGATCGGCCGAGCTGATGAGGCCGTGGTACACCCCCGCGACCCCGAGCAGGGCCTCACGGGCGAGCGGGACCCACGCCGCCTTCGCGTCGGCCATCTCCACCGCGCTGCCGTCGGATTCGCGGAATGTCCCCCGTGTGGTCATGTCAGCCACCGTACAACCGACTGGGTCCATCCCTCGGAGGGGGCGCCGTTACAGGCGATCAACGATGGCCTGGGCGAACTCGGAGCACTTCACCTCAGTGGCCCCGTCCATCAACCGGGCGAAGTCGTAGGTGACGATCTTGTCGCCGATCGTTGCCTCCAGTGCCCGGCACGATGTCGTCCGCGGCGGCCTGCCACTGCAGGTGCTCGAACATCAGAACCCCGGAGAGGAGCAATGAGCCCGGGTTCACCTTGTCCTGGCCCGCGTACTTGGGGGCGGTGCCGTGGGTCGCCTCGAAGATGCCGTGGCCGGTGACGTAGTTGATGTTCCCGCCGGGCGCGATCCCGATCCCACCGACCTGCGCCGCGAGGGCATCGGAGAGGTAGTCACCGTTGAGGTTCGTCGTGGCGATGACGTCGAACTCGTCGGGCCGGGTCAGCACCTGCTGCAACGTGATGTCGGCGATCGCGTCCTTCACCAGAACCTTGTCGCCGGGCCTGCCGTCGCAGTCGTCCCAACCAACGGCGACGTCGGCGAACTCCTCACGCACCAGCTCGTAACCCCACTTCATGAACGCGCCTTCGGTGAACTTCTGGATGTTTCCCTTGTGCACCATCGTCACGCTCTTGCGACCACGCCGGATCGCGTACTCGATCGACGCGCGGATCAGCCGCTTCGAGCCGGTCTCGGAGATCGGCTTGATGCCGACACCCGAGTCGGTGCGGATGTCCCAGCCGAACTCCTCCTTCAACAACGAGATCAGGCGCGCGGCTTCCGGCGTTCCTTCTTCCACTTCGAGGCCCGCATAGATGTCCTCGGTGTTCTCGCGGAAGATCACCATGTCGACCTTCTCCGGGTGCTTGACCGGACTCGGAACGCCGGTGAACCAGCGCACGGGGCGCAGGCACACGTAGAGGTCGAGGATCTGGCGCAACGCGACGTTCAGCGATCGGATGCCGCCGCCGATCGGCGTCGTCAGCGGACCCTTGATCCCGATGAGGTACTCGCGGAACACGTCGGTCGTCTCGTCGGGCAACCAGCTCCCGGTCTGGTTGAAGGCCTTCTCGCCCGCGAGCACTTCCTTCCACTCGATCGACTTGCCGTGCTTCTTCGCGGCGGCGTCCATCACCAGCTGCGCGGCCGGCCAGATGTCGACACCGGTGCCGTCACCCTCGATGTACGGGATGATCGGATCGTCGGGGACGTGCAGGACGCCGTCACCGGTGAGCGTGATCTTCTCGGGCATGTGCATCTCTCTTTCGACTGCGGCGAACGACGCGCGTTCTGAGAACTGGGAGGGGTCAGCTGGTGAGCGCCACGAGGAGGAGCGTGACGGCGAACACGGCTGCGATCCCTCCCATCATGGCCCACAGGGTTCCGTGATCGAACGGGCTCGGACGATCGGGGCCGAATCCCGGATCCACGTTGCATTCCGGGCACCGGATCCCGACGACGTGCTCCGATCCGCAGAGCGCACACACGGTCATGGCTTCGTTCCTCGCTTTCGCTCCGCGGCTGCTTGGTCGGGCGGCGCCACTGCGAGCTGACGCGTGCGCTCGATCACCTACCGTCCCCCCACTCTTCGTTCCGCCGCTGCTTGGTCGGGCGGCGCCACTGCGAGCTGGCACGCGTGCGCTCGATCACCTACCGTCCCCCCACTCTTCGTTCCGCCGCTTCGACCGCATTGCGGAACAGCATGGCAATGGTCGTCGGGCCGACGCCGCCGACCCGGGGCGTGATGTACCCCGCGACCGCTTCGCATCGCTCGTCGACGTCTGGCAGGAGCTTGCGCCCCTCGTACCGGACGCCGCCGCCGATGACGACCGCACCGGGCGTGATGTGCTCCGGCTGCAGGATCCCGGGGACGCCGGCCGCGGCCACGACGATCTCGGCCCGTTTCGTGTAGCGCGGCCAGTCCGGCACGCCGGTGTGCACGACGGTGACCGCGGCGTTCGCGGTCGGCCGCTTCTGCGAGAGCAGGATTCCGAGTGGCCGGCCGAGCGTCGTGCCCCGCCCCAGGATCACGACCTCGCGACCGGAGACGGGAATCTCATAGTGCGCGAGCAGCGCTTCGATCCCGGCCGGCGTGCACGAGATCGGGCCCGGGCATCGAGAGGGCGAGCCGGCCGACGTTCACCGGGTGGAGGCCGTCGACATCCTTGTCCGGATCGATCTCGAGCAGCGCGGCGTCGAAGTCGATCTGAGGCGGTGTCGGGTGCTGCACGAGGTAGCCGTCGACAGTCGGGTCGTCGTTGAACTCGCGGATCGCCGCGATCACGTCGGCCTGGGTCGCGTCGTCGGGCAGATGGATGTGCGGCGACGTGAGGCCCAGCTCCTCCGCCTTCTTCTGCTTGATGCGGATGTAGCCCTCGCTCGCGGAATCACTGCCTACGAGGATGGTGCCGAGGCCCAACGAGTGACCGGCGTCGCGGAGCGCGTCGATGCGCGGCACGAGATCCGCGAACACCGCCTCCGCAACGGGGGCGCCGGGCATCATCACGGCACCCATCAGTGCAGGAAGTGCCGTTCGCCGGTGAAGACCATCGCGAGGCCGAGCTCGTCCGCGCGCGCGATGACCTTCTCGTCGCTCACCGATCCGCCGGGCTGCACGACGACCGCGACTCCCGCCGATGCGGCCGCCTCGACGCCGTCGGGGAACGGGTAGAACGCGTCCGAGGCGCACGCGCCGCCGACCGCGCGGCCGGCCGCCTTCTTCGCCGCGATCTCGCCGGCCTCGACCCGGTTCTGCTGCCCGGCGCCGATGCCGACGGCCTGACCGTCCTTCACCAGCACGATCGAGTTGGACTTCACGTGACCGCAGATCCGCCAGGCCAGCTCCGCGTCGGCCCACTGCTCGGCGGTCGGGCCGACCTTGGTGACGACCTTCCACTCGTCGCGCCCGGCTTGGAAGTAGGGCGCGTCCTGGACCAGGAAGCCGCCCGAGATCTGCTTCAGATCCCGCGGTGGCGACTCGGGCGCCGGCCCTTCGAGGATCCGGGTGTTCTTGCGCTTCTTCTTCAGGGCCTCGAGCGAACCCCCGCCGTATCCGGGTGCGATCACCACGTCGGCTTGCGGACCGTCGACCATCAGTGCGGCGGTCGCGTCGTCGATCGGACGGTTCAGCGCGACGATCCCGCCGAACGCCGAGCGCTCGTCACACTCCAACGCGAGGCGGTACGCGGTCGCAAGGTCATCCGCGATCGCGACTCCGCACGGGTTCGCGTGCTTGATGATCGCGACGGCCGGACGATCGCCGAGGTCGTGCACCTGAATCCACGCGGCATCGGTGTCGTAGTAGTTGAGATAGCTGAGCGCGAGACCGCTGTGCTGGGTGACGTCGTCCCACCAGCTCGTCGTGCCGCGGAGCCGGTAGCGCGCGCCGCGCTGGTGCGGGTTCTCTCCGTAGCGCAGCGTCTCGTCGGTCTTCTCGAGCGCGAGGTCGAGATGCTGCGGCAGCACCGCGTCGTCGCCCGCCTCGACCGAGAGCCACTCGACGATCGCCGCGTCGTACGCGGCCGTGCTCGCGAACGCCTCGAGCGCCATCGCCCGCCGGGTCGCGTCGGACAGCGCCCCGGAGCTGCGGAGCTCCTCGAGCACCGGCCCGTACTGCGCCGGGCTCGTGACGATCCCGACCTACGCGTGGTTCTTCGCCGCGGCGCGCACCATCGTCGGTCCGCCGACGTCGATCAGCTCGATGCCGGGGTCACTGGCGAAGGGGTAGAGGTTCGTGACGACGAGGTCGAACGGCGTGATGCCGTGGGTCTCGAGGTCCGCCTGGTGGGACTCCTGGCCCAGGTCGGCGAGGATCCCGCCGTGGATCTTCGGGTGCAGCGTGACCACGCGGTGATCGAGCATCTCGGGCGACCCGGTGACCTCCTCGACCGTCGTGACCGGGAGGTTCGCCTCGGCGATCGCGCCGCGCCGTTCCGCCACTGGACACGAGCTCCACACCCAGGTCGTGGAGACCGGAGGCGAACTCGACCAGCCCCGTCTTGTCGTACACCGACAGCAGTGCGCGCATCAGCTTCCACCCTCTTCCTGCTCGTCGCGGACCAGCTGGCGGAGCACCGCCGGGTAGAGCCGCCGTTCGACGTCCTTGATCCGCTCGTGCAGCGTCGCCGCGGTGTCGTCGGCGAGGACCGGCACCGCCTCCTGGGCGAGGATCGGGCCGTCATCGACTTCGAGCGTCGCGTAGTGCACCGTGCAGCCCGTCACCTTGACGCCCGCGGCGAGCGCGTCGTCGACCGCGTGCCACCCCTTGAACGCGGGCAGCAGCGCGGGATGGGTGTTCACGATCCGGCCGGCGAAACGGTCGTGGATCGGCTTGTCCAGGATCGTGCCGAAGCCGGCCATGGCCACCAGGTCCACGTCGTGGCGGTCCAGCGCGTCGACGACCCGGTGCGTGTACGCGAGCCGGTCGAAGTCCTCGCCGAAGCTGGTGCGCTCGACGATCTCGACGGGTACGCCAGCGGCTTCCGCACGTTCGGTGGCTCCGCACGGACGGTCGACGATCACCGTCACGATCGGGAGCCCGGCGTCGAGCAGCGCCTGCAGAATCGTCCCCGTACCTGACGCCAGGATGCCGATCCTCATTCCTTGCAAACTACCTGCTCGCCTCTCGCCCGTACCGATCCGTTTTGGCGTCAGCTACCCACGTAATTCGTGGGTACGTGACGCCAAAACCGGATGGGGCGCGGTCAAAGGTTGGCGACGACCTGGGCCATGAGGTCGCCGGCCTCGGTCGGGTTCAGCCCGACCTTGGCCCCCGCCTCGCGCAGGGCATCCATCTTGGCCGCCGCGGTCCCCTTGCCGCCCGAGACGATGGCGCCGGCGTGGCCCATCTTCTTGCCCGGCGGCGCCGTGACGCCCGCGATGTAGGAGGTCACCGGCTTGCTCATCGAGGTCTTGATGAACTCCGCCGCTTCCTCCTCGGCCGAGCCACCGATCTCGCCGATCATCATCACGGCCTTGGTCTCGGGGTCCGCCTCGAAAGCTTCCAGACAGTCGATGAAGGTCGTGCCGGGGACGGGGTCGCCACCGATCCCGACGCAGGTGGTGACGCCGATGTCCTTCTGCTTGAGCTCCCAGAGTGCCTGGTAGGTCAGGGTGCCGGAGCGGCTCACGATGCCGACCGGCCCGCCCTCCTTGGCGATGTGGCCGGCGGTGATGCCGACGTTCGCCTTGCCCGGGCTGATGATCCCCGGACAGTTGGGGCCGAGCAGCCGGACGTGCGGGAAGTCGCGCTTGAGCTTGTTGTAGAACCACGCCTCGTCGTGCGCGGGAACACCCTCGGTGATCACGACGATGAAGTCGATGCCACCCTCGGCCGCGTCCATCACTGCGGCGCGCACGCCCGGGCGCCGGGATGAAGATGCAGGAACCGGTCGCGCCGGTTGCTTCCACCGCTTCGCCCACCGACGCGAAGATCGGCACGCCGTCCACGTCGGTGCCGGCCTTCTTCGGGTTCGTCCCCGCGACGACCTGCGTGCCGTACTCGCGGTTGAGCTTGCCGTAGAAGCGGCCCTGCGAACCGGTGAGGCCCTGGTAGACGAACTTCGTCGTCTCGTCGATGAAGATGCTCACGACTTGCCTCCCGCGAGCGCGGCAGCCGTGCGCGCCGCCTCGAGCATGGTGGGTTCGATCTGCAATCGGTCGGACAGATGGGGCTCGAGGATCGCCCGGCCCTCGTCGGCGTTCGTGCCGTCGAGGCGGATCACGATCGGGGCCTTGATCTGCACCCGCTCGAGCGCGGCGACGATGCCGTTCGCCACCTCCTCGCCCTTGGTGATCCCGCCGAAGATGTTGATGAAGATCGACCGCACCTTCGGGTCGTTGTTGATGACCTCGAGCGCGCCGGTCATCACCTCGGCGTTGGCGCCACCCCCGATGTCGAGGAAGTTCGCCGCCTCGCCGCCGACCTGGCTGACGATGTCCACCGTCGCCATGGCCAGGCCCGCACCGTTGGCGATGATGCCGACGTAGCCGTCGAGCCCGACGTACTGAAGCCCCCGCTCGTGCGCCGCCTGCTCGCGCTCGTCCCGGACCTGGGTTTCGTCGTACTGCTCGTAGTCCGGGTGGCGGAAGACCGCGTTGTCGTCCAGCGTCACCTTCGCGTCGAGTGCGTGCACGCGCCCGTCCGGCGTGAGGATCAGCGGGTTGATCTCGCAGAGATCCGCGTCGCCCTCGGTGTAAGCGACGTAGAGCTTGCCGAGGATGTCGACCGCGCCGTCCACTGCCTTCGGGTTGAGGTCCGCGCGCAGCACCCACTCGCGACACGCTTCCTCGGTCAGCCCCTCGACCGGATCGACGTGGATCTTCGCGATCGCGTCCGGGTCCTTCTCGGCGACGACTTCGATCTCGACGCCGCCCTGCGCGGAGAGCATCCCGAGGTGCTGCTTCGCGGCGCGATCGAGCGTGAACGACGCGTAGTACTCCTCGTCGATGTCGCTCGCCTTCTCGACCCAGAGGATCTTGACGATGTGACCCTTGATGTCCAGGCCGAGGATGCTCGACGAGTGCTCGCGCGCCTCGGCCTCGTTCGACGCGAGCTTCACGCCGCCGGCCTTGCCGCGCCCGCCGACCAGCACCTGCGCCTTGAGCACGACCGGGTAGCCGATCCGGTTCGCGGCCGCGACCGCGGCCTCGACGTCCGTCACTGCCTCACCGGGTGAGACCGGGATGTCGTAGCGCGCGAACAGCTGCTTGCCTTGATATTCGAACAGGTCCACGGGCACCTTCGTTCAGGGGGAATCGCGGTCGGGGGATTGCTTGGTCCGGGAAATTGTCGTGCGGTCAGCCCGTGAGCTGGGCCTCCCGCTCATCGAGCGCGGTCTCGAGCCACGTGTCGATCGTGGCCAGTGGCGTACCGGGGGTGAAGAGCGCGGCGACGCCGATCTCCTCGAGCTGCGGGATGTCCGCCTCCGGGATGATCCCGCCGCCGAACAGGATCACGTCACCGATCCCACGGTCCTTCAGCAGCTCGATGATCCGGGGGAACAGGGTCATGTGCGCGCCCGAGAGCAGGGAGAGGCCGACCGCGTCGGCGTCCTCCTGCAGTGCGGTCTCGACCACCTGCTCCGGGGTCTGGTGGAGGCCGGTGTAGATGACCTCGAACCCGGCATCCCGCAACGCCCGCGCGATGACCTTGGCCCCTCGGTCGTGACCATCGAGGCCCGGCTTCGCGATGACGACCCGATACCGACGCTGCATTGCGCCGAACCCTATCCACCGGCCTGGTCGAACGGCCAACGGCGCCCGGCTGGACTCGCTCTCCGTTCGGTGGCTAGATCCCCTCATGGCCTCCGACCGGAGCGGCACCAGGACCCGCACCCGCAGCGACACCAGGACCTTCGTCATCGCCACCCTCGCCATCCTCGTGTTCGGCCTCGTGGTCGCCGGCACGATCCTCGCCGTCACCGGGCGGGCGAAGACGCCGGAGGTCAAGGGCCCGATCCCGTTCGGGTTCGCGAAGTCGCTCAAGACCAAGGTGAAGACCGGCGGGCCGGTGGCCTACGCGGGCACCACCGGTGACACCGGGTTCTGGCTGGCCATCGAGCACGGCGAGCTGGTGGCGCTGAAGATCCGCAAGCCCGGGACCTCGGACTGCAACGTCCGCTGGGCGGGATCGGTCGACAGCTTCCTGGACTGCAACGGCAAGAAGGTGAAGATCGGTCAGCTCGCCCGCTACCGCACCGACATCCCGAAGACCGGGGACCGCAAGGGGAACCTGCTCGTCAATCTCCGCGAGACCATCTCCGCCACCCGACGCCGGCACCGCTCGAGGCCGCCGCTCACCGCGAGGTCGAGCGACTCGGCCGGTGGAGCTGCTCGGAACAGGTCACAATGCCCGCGTGACCACTGGCCTGATCGTCGCGATCGTCGTGGCGACGGCGTTCAACTTCACGAACGGCGTGCACGACGCGGCCGATGCCGTCGCCACCCTCGTCGCCTCACGGACGGCGATGCCGGGTCCGGCGCTCGCGGTCGCCGCACTGTTCACGTTGCTCGGGCCGCTGCTGCTCGGCGCGGCGGTAGCCGACACCATCGGCAAGGTCGTGGACGTTCCGCCGGATCAGGTCGTCGCGGTGATCGGCGCGGGGGCCAGCGGCGCGCTGGTCGTGGAACCTCTTCTCCTGGTGGCGCGGGCTCCCGTCGAGCTCCACTCACGCGCTCATCGGCGGCCTGGTCGGCGCGGCGGTCGTGGCGGACGGATTCGACGCGGTCGGCTGGCGCACGGTCGCACTCGTGGGGGTGGCGCTGATCATCTCGCCGGCACTGGGTTTCGTGGCCGGGTTCGTCGGGCTCGCGAACCGCGCGGTTCACGCTCCGCCGCGCCCGGCGCGAGGTGCGCCGACCGATCGCGCTGGGGCCAGTGGATCAGCTCGGCGGGGCTGGCGTTCGGTCATGGTGCGAACGACGCCGCGAAGGCCACCGGGATGATCGTCGTGATGCTGATCGCGACGCAGCACCAGACCGGCGAGCGGCGCGCCGCTGTGGGTGCTCGGCCTGGCCGCGGCGTCACTGACGCTCGGGACCTGCGTCGGCGGCTGGCGGATCGTGCGCACGGTCGGGATGGGCATCTTCCGGCTGCGCCCGCTCGACGGGCTGGTGAACCAGACCGGTTCCGCGCTCGTCGTGCTCGGCGCGTCGGCGATCGGCGCGCCGATCAGCACGAGCCAGGTGGTCGCGTCGTCCGTGGCCGGCGTCGGCAGCGGGCAACGCTGGCATCACGTCCACTGGCAGGTCGTCCGGGCGATCGGGCTGGCCTGGTTGGTCACGATCCCGGTCTGCGTCACACTCGGCGCCTTGGCCAGCCCGATCTGGAGGTGGCTCACGTGAAGCAACGCTGGTTCCTCCCCTACACCCCGGACCTGCTGGGGTTGCTGCTCGAGCAGTCCGACATCACCTGCCGCGGCTTCGACGCGTTCGTACGGTGGTCGGCCGGCGATCTCGAGCAGAACCGTGCGGTGCGGCAGTTCGAGCACGAAGCCGACGACGCGCGGCGTCACGTGCTGAAGGAGCTGCGCGCCGCGTTCAGCACGCCGCTCGACCCCGAAGACATCTACGAGCTCTCGGAGCGGCTCGACGAGGTGCTCAACGGCGCGAAGAACGCGGTGCGCGAGTCCGAGATCATGGACCTGCTGCCGGACGACGCGATGGCGGAGATGGCCGGCCACCTCCAAACGGGTGTCGCGCACCTCCACGGCGCGTTCGAGTCGCTCAAGTCCGATCATGACCGCGCGACCGCCGAAGCCGAGGCGGCGATCCACTGCGAGCGGGACCTCGAGCACTGCTACCGGCGGGCCATGTCCGAGCTGAGCGATGTCGACGACGTGCGAGAGGTGACCGCACGCCGGGAGCTCTACCGCCGCTACTCCCGGATCGGCGACAACCTGGTCCGGGTCGGCCACCGGGTCTGGTACTCGGTGGTGAAGGAGAGCTGAACGGGTTGCTGAGCGCTCAGCTCTGGTTCACGCGCTGGAGCGGCGCCCAGGCGAGCAGCAGCCGCTTCTCGCCCGCATCACGGAAGCGCACGACTGCCTCCGCCTTGTCGCCGTCGCCGATCACATCGAGGATCACGCCCTCACCGAACTTCTCGTGCATCACGTCGTCACCGACGTGCAGGCCCAGCTGCTCGGCGCCTCGACTCGCCGGCTCCGGTCGTGGGTGCACCCCCGGATGCCACGGCGGCGGCGACGACCGCGTCGCGATGCGCGCCGAAGCCGCGGCCGCGGCGCGATCCCGAGTCGCGCCGCGACGTGCGTTCGCCCTGCGCCTCGATGAGCTCCTCCGGAATCTCGGAGAGGAACCGGCTCGGTGGGTAGTAGTCCGTCGCACCGAAGAGCTGACGGCACCAGGCGTGACACAGGTACAGGCGCTCGCGCGCCCGGGTGATGCCGACGTAGCAGAGGCGTCGCTCCTCCTCGAGTGCCTCGGGGTCACCGAGCGAGCGCATGTGCGGGAAGATCCCGTCCTCGAGCCCGGTCAGGAACACCACGGGGTACTCGAGGCCCTTGGCGGTGTGCAGCGTCATCAGGGTGACGGACGAGTCGTCGCCGTCGACGTCGTCGAGATCCGTGACCAGTGAGATGGCTTCGAGGAACGCCTGGACGCGGACGAGCCCTCGCGGCGGCTCGGTCATCTCCTCCGCTCCCGAGATCGCGACGAGCCCGGTGGTGTCGCCGGCGTCGAGCTGGGCGTCGAACTCGCGGGCCACGCCCACCAGCTCGGCCAGGTTCTCGATGCGTCCCTGGGCTTCGATCGTGCGGTCCGCCTCGAGCTCGGCCAGGTAGCCGGTGCGTTCGAGGACGGCTTCGAGCGTGCCGGACACCCCACCGGTCTCCGCCGTGGCCTCGAGCCCGCCCATGAGGTCGAGCAGGTCCCGGATGCCGCCGAGGGCCTTGCCCGTGACGCCGGCCGCCGCGCCGTCGCGCAGCGCGTCGCGAAACACGAGACCGGCACCCTGCGCGTACGCCTCGACCTTGCGCACCGACGTGTCGCCGACGCCGCGCTTCGGGACGTTCACGATGCGCTTCCAACCCACCTCGTCGTCGGGGTTCACGAGCGAGCGGAGGTACGCGAGCGCGTCCTTCACCTCGCGCCGGTCGTAGAACTTGGTGCCGCCGACGATGCGGTACGGGACACCGGCGCGCACGAGCGTCTCTTCGATCACCCGGCTCTGCGCGTTGGTCCGGTAGAAGACCGCGGTGTCGCCGAAGCGCACACCCTCCGAGTCGGCGAGCCGGTTGATCTCGTGCACGACGAAGGCGGCCTCGTCATGCTCGTCCTCCGCGTGATAGCGGACGATGAGCTCGCCACCGATCTGCTCGGTCCACAGGTGCTTCGGCCGCCGCGCCGCGTTGTTGGCGATGACCGCGTTCGCGGCGTCGAGGATCCGCTGCGTCGACCGGTAGTTCTGGTCGAGGACGATCACCGACGCCTCCGGGAACGACTCCTCGAACCGCATCAGGTTCCGGTAGTCCGCCCCCCGGAACCGGTACACCGAGTTGTGGGTGACGAGGCCGCCGGCGACGAAGTTGTGGGTCTGCTCGATGTCGAGGTCGTAGACCTCCGTATCGAGCTCCACCGGCTCCACGGCCGCGACCCGTTCGAACGCGCCGTTCTCGTTCACCATCACCATGCCGGGCTCGACCGCGGCGGCCGGAGTGAAGGGCAGGTCCGTGTTCGTGGCCCCGCCCCCGCGACTCGCGGCGAGGCGGGCCGTGTACTCGACGTCGACGTCGAGGACCGCACGGATGCGCTCGACCGTCTCGGCGATCTCCCCCATGTCTGCGCTCGCGGTCTCGAAGCGCCACTCGATGTCGCGCCGCTCGGGCCGGATCAGGAGACCGAGCTCCTCCTCGAGGATGGCCCGACCTTCCTCGTCGTTGCCGAACAGCTCGACGCGATGAAAGGCGCGCGCGCCGCGCTGCTCGTCGCACAACGTGACGACCATTCGCCGCGTCGCGCTCAAGCGTCGCGACCGACGCGTCCGCCCCTCCTCGTTTCGGCGTGAGCTCGGCGCGTCAGGACGCGACTTCGTCACGCCGAAACCGGCGAGGGAGCCGGCGAAGTGGGTGTGCTCGGGAGTGGAGACGAGCTCGCGGCCGCTCGCCATCGTGATCTTGATGCCGGCGTGCGCCCGCGACGTGTGCACACGCTGGACCCGGGCCGGACGGAAGTCGCCGCTGCCGTAGTTCGAGAGGACCGCGTCGCCGACCGCTACGGCCTCGATCGGGCGGGTGGTGCGGTCGGCCATCGTGATCAGGGTCCCGGGCACCAGGCACTGGTCGGCGTCACCGACGACCATGACGTTGCGGTGCTCCTCGGCGAGGAGGCGGACGAGCTCCCACTGGGCCAGGTTCGTGTCCTGGAACTCGTCCACCAGGATGTGACGGAAGCGGTGCCGCCAGCGGTGCAGGGCGTCGGGGTGCTCCCGGAACAGGCGGACGACGAGCAGCAGGAGATCGTCGAAGTCCGCGGCCGACGCGTCGCCGAGCCGCTTCTGGTACTCGACGTAGATGTCGGCGAGGCGCTTCTCCGCCTGAGTCGAAGCCGAGGCGAGCGCATCCTGGGGGCCGATGAGCTCGTTCTTCATGGCCGAGATCGCCCCGTGCAGGCGTCGCGGCGGATACCGCTTGGGGTCGAGGTTCATGTCCCGGCGCACGTAGTCCACGAGTCGTGATGCGTCGGACTCGTCGTAGATCGAGAACGACGAGCGGTAGCCGAGCAGTCCGGCTTCGCGGCGCAGGATCCGCGCGCACGCCGAGTGGAACGTCGACACCCACATCTTGTGCGCGACCGGGCCGACGAGCGACGCCACCCGCTCCTTCATCTCCCCCGCCGCCTTGTTGGTGAACGTGATCGCAAGGATCTGGAACGGGGAGATGCGCCGCTCGGCGATGAGGTAGGCGACGCGGTGGGTGAGGAGCCTCGTCTTGCCCGAGCCCGCGCCGGCGACGACGAGGACCGGGCCGTCGGGCGCGACCACCGCTTCGCGCTGGACCGGGTTCAGACCCTCGAGCAGATCCTCCGCGACCTTGCGAAACGAATCGAGCTCCGTTCCGCTCTCGGTCGCGCTCTCCACTCCGCTCACGGGTCGATCGTACAGGTGTTCGACCCGCCGGGCCGGGTCGTTCGCGACCTTCCGCTCAGGGAAGCTCGCCCGGAGGAATGCGCAGCTCGGTGGTGGTGACGTCCGGCGACCGGCCCACGCTGCCCGCGTCCACCCCCGCACCCGGCTCGTCCCGGAAGGCTCGCAGCAGGCGCGTGCCGTCCTCGTTCAGCGTGACGGTGAATGCCCCGCTCGCGTCATCGAGATCGAGCGCGAAGTACTGCTCCCAATCCGCGTCGAGAGCCGGCGCGTCGGGATCGGCATCACGCGGCAGCCGACGAAAGCGTTTCCGGTCGGTGTCGAAGAGCCAGATGCTGTGGGACGACTCGATGCGTTCCAGAGCCCGCCAGGCTACTGGCTTGCTACCTCGAGCAGCAGAGTCACGGGCCCGTCGTTGACCAGCTCGACCTGCATATCCGCCCGGAATTTGCCGGTTGCGACGGTTGCCCCGAGCGCACGGAATGCGGCTACGAATCCCTCGATCAGGGGCTCGGCGACCTCCGGGCGGGCCGCGGCGCCCCAGGACGGCCTCCGTCCCTTGCGGGCATCGCCGTAGAGCGTGAACTGGCTGATCACGAGCGCACTCCCACCGGTCTCCGAGAGTGACCGGTTCATTGCTCCCGTAGCGTCGCCGAACACGCGCAGCCCGTGAACCTTCGCCGCCAGCTGTTCCGCGACCGTGGCGGTGTCATCGTGGGTCACCCCCACGAAGATGCAGAGCCCGGGACCGATCTGCCCGATCGTCTCGCCGTCGACCGAGACGGCGGCGCGGGTCACCCGCTGGATCAGCGCTCGCATGAGGGGAAACGTAGATCGGCTTCCCCGACCGGCACAGCGAAGGAACCCCTCTCCGCCAGACTCGCTATCGACCGGCGCGCGTCACGGCTTGAACGATTCCCACTCGCCACCTCGCGAATGCTCGCTCCTCACGGGTCGCTCGTCCCTCGCTCCCGCTCCTCACTCCCACTCGACGTCGCGAGTGCTCGCTCCTCACGGGTCGCTCGTCCCTCGCTCCCGCTCCTCACTCCCACTCGATCGTCCCGGGCGGCTTCGAGGTGACGTCGTACGCCACCCGGTTCACGCCCGGAACCTCGTTGATCACGCGGGAGGAGATGCGCTCGAGCACCTCGTAGGGCAGGCGCGCCCAGTCCGCGGTCATGGCATCGTCGCTCGTGACCGCCCGGATGATGATCGGGTACGCGTAGGTGCGGTCGTCGCCCATGACCCCGACCGTCCGGACCGCCGGCAGCACCGCGAAGCTCTGCCAGATCTCCCGGTAGAGGCCGGCCCGCCGGATCTCCTCGACGACGATCGCGTCGGCCCGCTGCAGGATCTCGACCCGCTCGGGTGTGATCGTGCCGATGATGCGCACCCCGAGACCCGGGCCCGGGAACGGCTGGCGCCAGACGATCTCCTCGGGCAGACCGAGCTCCTCGCCCACTGCCCGTACCTCGTCCTTGAACAGGTGGCGCAGAGGTTCGACGAGCTCGAAGTTCATGTCGTCGGGGAGGCCACCCACGTTGTGGTGGCTCTTGATCACCGCGTTGTCACCACCGCCGGACTCCACGATGTCCGGGTACAGCGTGCCCTGCACCAGGTAGGCCGCGTCGTCGTGGTCACGCGCCACCTCCTCGAACACCCGGATGAACGTCTCGCCGATGATCTTGCGCTTGCGCTCCGGCTCGACGACGTCGTCGAGCGCACCGAGGAACCGGTCGCCCGCCTTCACGTGCACGAGATCCACGTTGAACTGGCGCCGGAAGGTGTCCTCCACCTGCTCGGCCTCGTTCAGCCGCAACAGGCCGGTGTCCACGAACACGCACGTCAGCTGGTCACCGATCGCCTTGTGCACCAGCGCGGCGGCTACCGCGGAGTCGACCCCGCCGGAGAGGCCACAGATCACGCGCTCCTTCCCGACCTGGGCGCGGATCTCGTCGACGGACTGCTCGATGATGGACACGTTCGTCCACGTCGGCCGGCACTCGGCCACGTCGAACAGGAACGCCTTCAAGATCTCCTGCCCGCGTTCGGTGTGCGCGACCTCGGGATGGAACTGGACGCCGTAGATCGCGCGGTCGGGGTCGCCGAACGCCGCCGCGGGGGTGTCCCCCGTCGACGCGAGCACGCGGAAGCCGGGCGGTGCCTTCGTGATCGTGTCGAAGTGGCTCATCCATACGACCTGCTCGACCGGCTGCTCGCGGAAGAGCACTCCGGGCGCGCCGACGCTCAGGTCGGTACGGCCGTACTCACCGCGCCCGGTCTTCGCGACCTCGCCGCCGAGGTCACGCGCCACGAGCTGCGCGCCGTAGCAGAGCCCGAAGACCGGCACCCCCGATGCGTAGATGGCGGGATCGATCGACGGTGCGCCGTCGACGTGCACCGACGCGGGACCGCCCGAGAGGATGATCGCCTTCGGCCGGCGGGCCAGGATCTCCTCGACCGGTGTCGAGCGCGGCACGATCTCCGAATAGACGTGTGCCTCGCGCACACGTCGGGCGATCAGCTGCGCGTACTGCGCGCCGAGATCGACGACCAGAACCAGATCGTGCTCGTCACTCATGAGCGACCTGCTCGTTGCACGAACCTCAGCGGCCCATGCCGATGTGCTGCGCGCGCTGCAGGGACTTGCCCTCGGTCTGGAGTGCCGGAGCGACCATGACCTCGGCCTTCTGGAACTCCTTGACCGTCTCGTAGCCGGTGGTGGCCATCGAGGTGCGCAGCGCGCCGAACAAGTTGAGGCTGCCGTCGTTGTCGTGCGCGGGACCGACGAGGATCTCACGCAGCGAGCCGCGCTGACCGGCGTAGACGCGCGCGCCGCGCGGCAGGGTCGGGTGAAACGTGGCCATGCCCCAGTGGTAGCCGCGGCCCGGTGCCTCGTAGGCGCTGGCGAGCGGGGAACCGATCATCACCGCGTCGGCGCCGCAGGCGATCGCCTTCGCGACGTCGCCACCGGTGCGCATCCCGCCGTCCGCGATCACCTGCACGTAGACGCCGGTCTCGTCGAGGTGACGGATCCGGGCACCTGCTGCGTCGGCGATGGCCGTGGCCTGCGGGACACCGATGCCCAGGACGCCGCGGCTCGTGCAGGCGTGGCCCGGACCGACACCCACGAGCACGCCGACGGCACCGGTGCGCATGAGGTGCAACGCGGTGGAGTACGACGCGCACCCACCGACGATCACCGGCACCTCGAACTCACGGATGAACTTCTTCAGGTTGAGCGGCTGGCGCGACGGGTCCTTCGACACGTGCTCGGCCGATACGACCGTGCCCTGCACGACGAGGATGTCGAGCTCGGCTTCGAGGATGAACTTGGCGTACTGCTCGACCCGCTGCGGGGTGAGCGACGCGGCGGCGGTGAGGCCGGCATCCTTGATCTCGCGGATGCGCCGGCCGATCAGCTCTTCCTTGATCGGTTCCTGGTAGAGCTCCTGCATTCGCCGGGTGGCCTTCTCGGGATCGAGCGAGGCGATCTCGTCGAACACGGAGTCGGTGTCGTCGTAGCGGGTCCAGAGACCTTCGAGGTTCAGGCAGGCGAGCCCACCGATCTGACCGATCTCGATCGCGGTCTTCGGCGAGACCACGCCGTCCATCGCCGCGGCGATGAGCGGCAGCTCGAACTTGAACGCATCGACCTCCCAGGAGATGTCGATGTCCTCGGGATCGCGCGTGCGCCGGCTCGGCACGATGGCGATGTCGTCGAATCCGTACGCTTGCCGGCCTGACTTGGCGATCCCGATTTCGACTTCCACCCTGGTTGGCTCCTCATCGCTCGCGCCCGCGTTGAAGCGTCAAGCCTACAGGGATGCCCTACGGGCAGCCGTTCCGGCCGATCAGACGGAACGTCGTGAATCCGTCACTCGATTCGATGCCGTACCGGTCCTCGGCCGGGGCCCGGATCGTCCCCGACCCGACCAGCGTGTCGAGGTCGGCGTAGCTCCCGTTGAGGAGCTTGTAGCTCTCTTCCGCATCACGCAGTGACTGCGCCGTCGTCGCGCAGGCGACCGTCTGCGCCGCGTCGGGCGCGCCACCCTCGGCGGTCGAGCCGCTCTCCGCCGCCGGCGTCACCTCGCCCCCGGGGCCGACCGTGACGGGCATCTTGTCCACGATCTTGGTGCCTTCTTCGGAGGCCCGGGTCATCGCGAGGGCGCCGAGCCCCACCAGCAGGCCGACGGCCAGGAGCACACCCAGTAGGCGCATTTCCCCAGGCTACGACCCCTTTCGGAGCGCGTACGCGTCGCCAGCGCGACGGCTGCGCGCCCCGAAAGCGGTCAGAGGCGGTCGGCGGTGAGGAACCGGAGCAGGTTGGTCAGGACCCGCGCGGTTGCGCCCCAGACCGTCTCGCCGGGCAGCTCGAAGAAGGCCATCGGCCGCCACGCCCCCCACAGGTTCCAGGCCTCCTCCCGGTAGACCTCCGGGTCGAGCAGCTCGGCGATCGGCACCGCGAACGCCAGATCCACCTCCCGCGGGTCCGGTCGCAGCACGGGTGGCGCAGCCAGCAGACCGACGAAGGGCGTGATCGTGAACTGGGAGGCGACCGTGCTGATGCTGTCGAGCTCGGCCACCACGTCGACCGCTTCCGGTGGCAGGCCGATCTCCTCATCGGCTTCCCGGAGTGCAGCCGCGACCAACGTCGGATCGCCGGGATCCCGCTTGCCGCCCGGGAACGCGATCTCGCCCCGGTGCGTCGGCATCGATTGCGGCCGCTTGGTGAGGATCACCTGCGCCTCGCCGGCGTCCTCATAGAGGGCAACGAGCACCGCGGCGGCGCGGCTCGCGGGCGTCGTGAGCTCGGCTTCACGCGGCGGCGGGAGCATGGCCAGGCGGGTCCGCACTTCGACGAGTGTGAAGCGTCGGTCTGCCGGGTCGAGGCCCACCCAGTCCGGGAGCTCGCCGTTCCTGGTGCCGGGCGGGCGGGGTATCCACTGACTCCCGCCCCGCGGGCTCCCGTCCCCACCGGCCATTCCGGGCAGACTACCGACCCAGAGGATCGAGACGACCCGGGGGGCCGATGAGCGTCGAGTGGAACTTCGCGAGCATGTGGGAAGCGATCGCGGACGCGCAGCCGCACCGGCCGGCGCTCGTCCAGGGCGACCGGATCCGGAGCTGGGCCGAGTGGGACGACCGCGCCGCGCGGCTGGCGGCGGCGTTCCGCGAGATCGGGTTGACCGAGGACGGGAAGGTCGCGAGCTACCTCTACAACTCGATCGAGTACATGGAAGGCGTCTTCGCCACGTGGAAGTGCGGCGGCGCTCCGGTCAACGTGAACTACCGCTACCTGGAGGAGGAGCTGGCGTACCTCCTCACCAACTCCGACACCGAGATCCTGCTCTTCCACGGCTCGCTCCGCGAGCACGTGGCGAAGGTCGCGGACCAGATCCCGACGCTCAAGGCCATCGTCCAGATCGACGACGGCTCGCCGCACCTCGACGGCGCGCTGCGCTACGAGGACCTCATCAGCTCGCACGAGCCCGCACCACGCGAAGAGCACTCGGGTGACGACCTCTACATCCTCTACACCGGCGGCACCACCGGAATGCCGAAGGGCGTCATGTGGCGCAACGAGGACCTCTTCCTGTCACTCGTGCCCTACGTGTACGCGCTCGCCGGCGAGCAGCTGCCCGAGGACGGCCCCGCGGGAGCGGGCGCGATCGCGGCACGCGCCGAGGCCGCCGGGAACACCCCGGTGCACCTCCCCGCGTCGCCGCTCATGCACGGCACCGGGTTCATGAGCTCGCTGCAGGCGCTCACGATGGGCGGCACGATCGTCACGCTCGAGTCGCGCGCATTCGACGCGGACGAGCTGTGGCGCGCGGTGCAGGACAACTCCGTCACGCAGATGGCGATCGTGGGCGACGCGTTCGGGAAGCCGATGTCGCGTGCGCTCGAACGCGCCGAGGACGAGGGCGAGCCGTACGACCTCTCGTCGCTCGGCGTGGTGATCAGCTCGGGGGTGATGTGGACCGCGGAGGTGAAGGAAGCGCTGATGGCGCGGGCCGGCTGCATCTGCCTGGACTCGCTCGGCTCGAGCGAAGGGGTCGGGTTCGCCAGCCAGATCAGCATTCCGGGGGCAGAGGCGACGACGGCGAAGTTCCAGATCGGCGAGCACGCCAAGGTGCTCAGCGAGGACGGCCGCGAGATCGAGCCGGGCTCGGAGGAGATCGGCCTGCTCGCCCTCGGCGGCCCGATCCCGCTCGGGTACTACAAGGACCCGGAGAAGACGGCCCGCACGTTCCCGACGTTCGGCTCCTCGCGGTACTCGATCCCCGGCGACTGGGCCCGGGTCGCTGCGGACGGGACGATCGAGCTGCTCGGTCGGGGCAGCGTCTCGATCAACACGGGGGGCGAGAAGGTCTTCCCGGAAGAGGTCGAGGAAGCGGTGAAGCTCCACCCCGCGGTGACCGACGCGATCGTCGTCGGCGTGCCGGATGACCGATTCGGCGAGGTGATCGCCGCGGTCGTGGAGCTCGGAGACGGCCCCTCGCCATCGAGTGACGAGATCGCCGACTCCGTGCGCGGCCACCTCGCCGGGTTCAAGCGGCCGCGCCACGTCGTGATCGTGGAGAAGGTGAAGCGCGGACCGAACGGCAAGGCCGACTACGCGTGGGCGAAGCAGCTCGCGGCCGACCAAGCCGACAGCTAACCATCCCCACCGTTCTCGGCACACTGGAGGGCACCCATGCCCTTGAGCGTCCCGAGAACGGGGGATTGCCCTGGTCGGGGGGTGGTGGCGGGCCAGACTTGATCGCTGTGCCTGATTCACCCGTCGTGCTCGACCCACCGTTCGACGCGCCGGATCTGACTGCTGCCCCTCCGGACGCTGGCCCTCCACCCTCGCGTGCCGCGGTCCTCACCGGACTGGGCTCGGGCCTCGCGACGTTCGCCTTCCTGCTTCTTGGGGTGGCGCGCGCCTACGACCTCGACGACTCGGTCACCATCACCGGGTTCATCGCGACCCCGTCGATCACCGACGCGTTCACCAAGTCGTATTTCCTCAACAACCACGTCTTCTTCTCGTTCCTTGAGCACCTCGTGTATTCCTCGACCGGTTCGCAGTCCGAGCCCGTCATGCGCTTGCTACCGATCGTGTTCGCGGCCGCAGTCGGTGGGGGTGCTCGCGTTCCTCCTGACCCAACGCTTCGGCGTGCGGGCAGGCGTCGCCGGGGCCGTCGTGCTCGCGACCAACCCGATGTTCGCTGACGTGGGTTCGCAAGTGCGCGGCTACAGCCTGATGATGCTCTGCACCATCGTCAGCACCGCGATCATCGTCGGGGCGGTGCGCCGCGGTGGGGCGAGCGTCGGGATCCGCGTGTTGTACGGCGCGGTCATCGCAATCGGCATCGCGACGCACCTCTACATGCTCGTGGTCGTGGCGATCCACGGGGTGGTCAGCCTGGCGAACCGCCGGGTCACCAGGAGCTGGCTCGTGGTCTGGCTCGGCGGGGTGGTGATCGGCGGCGCGGCGTACTCGCGCATCTGGCGCCTGATGCGCGCGACGGCGGACGACCTCGGGAGGAGCTTTCGACCGGTGTTCCCCCGAGATCTGCTCGTGGCGCTCCTCGGCGGAACCGTGCTCGCCACGATCCTCATCGCCGTCTTGGTCGTCCCGGCGCTCTGGGGTGCGCGTCGCGATCGTGTCGTGCAGCTGGGCGCGCTCGCCATCGGGCTCGCGATCATCGTGATCTGGGTCATCGGGCCATTCGACCTCTACCCAAGGTTCTTCCTCTGGCTCCTCCCGCTCACCGCCCTCGGGGCGGCCGCCGCGGTCGGGAAACGCCCGCTGCTCGTGGTGCTCGTCGCGCGTGATCGTCGCGGTGCAGCTCGTGACCGCATGGCCCCGCCTCACCGAAGACCCCATCGCGAGCGGCGAGGTCGCCGAGATGTTCGGCCGCGTGCGCGCGGCCGGCGGGGTCCCGTGCACGACGGACGACTACTCGACGATCCGGCTCCTGGGATACACCAGTGACTTCTCGCTGGCGGCGAATCGCGCCCAGATGGAGCACTGCACCGTGGTTGCGCTCCTCGACGCCGAATCGGTCTCACACACTGCTCGTGGCGCGACCGAGACGTTCCGCTACCGGTGGAAGCTCCACGCCCGCCAGGATGGGACGATGTTCTCCAAGATTCCGCAGCGGTGCTGGCTCAGCGCTCCGGCTCCGCGGGACGCGGCGTGCGCAGTGGTGGAACCGGCTCCTCGGGCGGCGGCTGGTTGAGCGCCGAACGGGGCGGGCAGTAGTCCGGGCCAACTTCGCACATCTTCTCGCGTAGGCGAGCCGCCTCGACGCGGTCGTCCCTTCGGAGCGCCAGCCGGAACAGCCCGGCCCGCGCGCTCTGCGAGAACGGGTTTCGCACCAGCGCCTGCCGGAATGCCGCAGCCGAGCGGCGCGCGCTCCCCCACTGCTCCTCGAGCTCACCGACGGCTGTCCACCAATGCGGGTCCGAGGAGTCGCGGCCGATCGCCTCGCGGCCGGCGGCGATCGCCTGGCGGCCCCGGGCGGGGTCCTCCCGCCGGCTGGCCTGACCGTTCAGGAGCTGCGCTCGCACTCCGGGCACCTGCGGCCAGGGTGGGAACAAGCGCTCGGCGTCGGCCAGCGCGGACAGCGAAGACCCGCGCAGCGCCTCCCGGTAGTAGATGTCACCACGGAGCAACATGATGCCGAACCCCGCGCCGACGAGCATCGTCACGATGCTCACACCCACCGCCACCCTCGATCGGAGCCACGTTCGCTCGGTCAGCGAGCGCTCGTCGCTCTTGGCTCCAGCGGCGCCGAAGGCCAGCAGCAGCAACGGTGCCAGGGCGAGATCCTGCGGTTCCAGCAGCATCGTGATCGCCCCGACCAACGCAAACCCTGCGAGCGCGCCCCGAGCGCGCCGGCCGGCCAGCGCAAGCCACGCGAGGAACGCGGCAAAGCCGAGCACGCCGGTCGCGGTGAGCTCCTCGACGAGGAAGTTGTGCGTGTCGGAGTAGAGGACGTCCGGTCCCTCATAACGCGCCGTGGTGAGCGATCGGTTCGGCGTTGTCGCCTCGATCGACCGGCCGGGGCCGTACCCGAGCAACGGGCGGTCTGCCAGACCCTCGAGCGCGGCCTGCCAGAGGCGCAACCGGGGGACAAGTCCACTCGACGCGTCGGCGCTGACGCGTTCCGCACCCGACGACTCGTTCAGGTGGGGGACCTGGGACACGGCGAAGCCCACGAGGAACGCGAGAACGACGAGGCCGGCCCGGACCCACGACCGGCGCCGCAGGTGCGCGAGCGCGAACCACCCGATGACCGCGAGCATGACCACCAGCGCGCTGCGACTGCCGGAGAGCTCGACCGCCCCGGCGAGAAACCCCACCAGCAGCAGGTAGACGATCGGGCGATCGGCATCCCGTTCGCGCGCCAAGGCGAGACAGAGAGCGGCACTGCACAATCCGGCGAGATAGACCGGACTCCCGGTCAGGCCGCCGGACCGGCCCTCGAACAACCCCAGGCCTTCGACACCGAGGTCGGTCGACGCCTGGAGCCAGGCCACGGCGGCGTTGGCCGTCGCGCCGGCCAGGAGCGCGATCTCCAGGACCCGGAGCCGGCCACCGGCCGTTCGCCCGAGAGCCCACAGACCGAGGCACAGCGCGACGAACAAGAGTCCGTTCGTCGTGAAGTACTCGCCGACGAGCGACATCATCGGTTGTTCGGCGAGCGCGGTCGACAGCGCGGCCAGGCCGAGGAACACCGCCCCCGCGATCGCCGGGCGATCTCGGCGGGTCACGAGCCAGACGAGCGCCACCAGTCCCGGCCCGAGAACGCACAGTGCCAGCGCGGCCTTCGGCGTGTTGAACCAGTTGAGGACCCGGTTCGACCACGCCACCGACGCGAGGAACGCGTACGCGCCGAGCAGGAGGCCGAACCAGTCCCAGGTCCGCCGGGGCGGCGTGACCGCGTCCGGGGACGGGGCTTCCGACACCGTCGTCGAAGCCGTGGTCATCAAGCCGCCGAGCGTAGGGGTGACATGACGCGATGTGGGGGAGCCCCGAGAGACTCCCCCACATCTGAGATGACGCGGTGTTGCTGATCGACTACGTGCAGGGGTTGCCACCGGTGACAGTGGTCAGACCCGTGGTGCCGCCGGCGCCGACGTTGTAGTACTTCGGCGTCGAACGGAGGAACTGGTTGTTACCAGACGTCATCGCGGCCACGTTCGCCGGGTAGCTACCAACCGACGCGCGGTAGGCCTCGATGGCGGTCTCGACTGCGGACTTCTCAGCCGCACAGGCGTTGGACTGGGCCTTGTCCGTCGAACCGCCGACTGCGAACACGACGACTGCGGCCAGGATGCCCAGGATCACGATGACAACGAGGAGCTCGACGAGCGTGAAGCCCTTCTGCGGAAGGCTCTTCCCGTCCCACTCTTCGCTGTTGCGAAGGTGCTTCAGCACTTGGATCTACCTCTTCCCGCCTCGTAAGAGAGGCGATCGCTAACAGATGTCTTGCGTGCGGCCACGAATGGTTGGCTGCACAAGGGGGTAACGGCGCGTCAGTGGAGAAGTGAAGGTCGAATCCCGTGAAGCGCTGAATTGAGCCGTTCGGCCTAGGGCAGAAAACCCCGGAAAGCCGGGCTGTTTACTTCGCGCAGGCGCTGTCGGGGATCAGAATGATCTTGCCGTCACCGGTGCTCGACACGGTGTAATTCTCCGGCCGGCTGCGCAGGTACTTGGTCGGAGGAGTGAGGAGATCCTCGATCTTCGTCGGGTACTGCTCGGTGTCCGACGTGGCCTTGTAGAGCTCGACCGCGGTCTGGACGAGCTTCTCCTCGGCCGCGCAGGAGCTCGTCTTCGCCTTGTCGGTGGTGCCCCCGACGACGAACACCATGACCGCGGCGAGCAGGCCGAGGATCACCACCACGACCAGCGCCTCGATCAGCGTGAAGCCTCGCGCCCCCGCCGCGAGCCTTCCGTTCCAGTCATCGCCATTCCAGGCGCGCTGGCGCACGTCCGTCCTCCTCCACTCCTGTTCCGACGCCTCCGGCGGTCCGGTGCCCGCCGTGTCCGGATCGCGCCTGAACAGGATTAATGTCCGCTGTGGGCAAGGTAATCGGGGAGATCCCGACGGGAAAGCCCACCCCGGTCAGTTCCTGACAAATGGGCCCATCGGCCTACGCGGATGCGCGGGTCCGTGGGTCGTTCCCGGTCCAGGGGTCAAGTCTGCGCACCAGATGCCGACCTAGGACCTCGAGCACCCGTCACGGTTGGCGGGACATCCACCGCGAGGCGCACGGCGCCGGCGCTCACCAAGGAGAAGTCCGATATGACGATGGTGCCGCTGAACGTATCGGCGATCGATCGGTATCTGGAGGCGCTGTGGGCCCTCGGCGCCACCGACCTCCACTTCACCGCCGGCGCGCCGCCGCTCGTGCGCGTCGACGGTCGGCTGATCCCCCTGCCCGACGAGAAGGTGCTCAACGCCGAGGAGTGCGCACAGCTCGTGCTCTCGGTGCTCAACGACGATCTCAGCTCGCAGCTCCGCCGCGAGAAGGAAGCGGACTTCTCCTTCTCCTGGCAGGACCAGACCCGGTTCCGTGGCAACGCCTACTTCCAGCAGGGCACGCTCGCGATGGCGTTGCGCGCGATCCCCTACCGCATCCCGACGTTCGAAGAGCTGGGCCTGCCCCCGGTCATGGAGTACTTCGCCAACCTCCCGCAAGGCCTGCTGCTCTGCACCGGCCCGACCGGCTCCGGTAAGTCGACCACGCAGGCGTCGGTGATCGACTTCATCAACACGCATCGCGAGTGCCACATCCTCACGATCGAGGACCCGATCGAATACGTGCACCACCACAAGCTCTCGGCCGTGAACCAGCGCGAGGTCGGCTTCGACACCGACTCCTTCGCCCGCGCCCTGCGCGCCGCGCTCCGTGAAGACCCCGACGTCATCCTGGTCGGTGAGATGCGTGACCCCGAGACGATCCAGTTCGCGCTGACGATCGCCGAGACGGGTCACCTCGTGTTCGCGACCTTGCACACCAACGACGCGTCGACCGCACTCGACCGCGTGGTGGACGTGTTCCCGTCCGAGCGTCAGGCCCAGATCCGCGTGCAGCTTGCCGCGTCGCTCGCGGGCGTCGTCAGCCAGCGGCTCGTCCCGCGCATCGGCGGCGGGATGGTCGCGGCGTTCGAGGTGCTGATCGCCAACAACCCGGTCCGGAACCTCGTCCGGGAGGGCAAGACCCACCAGATCCGCAACGTGATCTCCACCAACCTGCGCGAAGGCATGCAGACGATGGAGGTCGCGCTCAACGGGCTGATCGAGCAGGGCCTGATCACCTACGAGGACGCCCTCGACCGCTCGATGTTCCCCAAGGAGATCAAGCCGGCGCCGGTGGCCGGCGTCGGGGTCGGCATCTACCCCTGAGCCGGTCTCCACGGTCGCCAATTTCACGGTTCAGACGTGTTCGCACCTCTCGCCCGGTAACGACATATATCGAGTGTTAACGTGCCTCGCGGGCGCTTCGGGCGCTCATGGACGAGGCTGGCGACAAGCGGGGCAACGGAATGCGGCGCGGTCGTGGACACGCGGGCGAAACGCTGGCCGAGGTGCTGGTGACGACGACGTTGCTCGGCATCGTCGGCGTCGGGGTGATCGGCGCGATCGCTTCGATCCTCATCTCGAGTGACGCCGACCGGCAGTGGTCGCACGGCGAGACCGTCATGCGCAGCTTCGTGGCTGCCGTCGACCGCGCCACGTACGTCGACTGCACGAGCGCCGCCAACCCGTACACCTCGGCCATCAGCTTCGCGACGCCCCGGTATCCCGACGGCGCGCCGGCGTTCCGGGCGACGGTCGAGAACGTGGGGACGTGGGACGGTGACGGGCCGCCCGTCATCCCGACCGCGCCCCCGAGCAGCTCGCCGTCGTTGACGTTCCGTCCCTGCCCCGCCGGCACCGATGCCGGCCTCCAGCGACTCGAGCTCCGGGTCCAGCACCTCAAGCCGGACGGTGCGGTTGATCCGCGCGGCGGCGAGCTCACGTCGACGATCTTCAAGCGAGACGACGCGTGAGCGCGTTCGCGCGAGCGCGCGACGCGCGACGGCAGGCGGGAGAGCGGCGCGCCGCGAGTCCGGCTTCACGCTCCCCGAGCTCATCATGGCGGTGACGATCCTCGGTGTCATCGCCGCGACCATCGGCGGCGTGCTCGTGGCCGCGTTCAGCTCGACGACCGGCGTCAATCGACGGTTCGACGCGTCGCGCGGCGCGAAGCAGGTCTCCCTCTACTGGACGCCCGACGTTGCGTCGGTGACCACGGTGAACCCAGTCGGCCTCACCTGCGGGACGGGCGACGGACCGGGCTCCACCGCACTGATCACGTTCCAGTCGACCGACCATCCGGACCTCTCGACCGCGCCGGTGCCCTCCGCCACCGACGGAACGCTGCGCCTCACGACCTGGTGGCTGGATGCCGCCGCCCGCGTCGTGCGTCAGACCTGCATCGGGCCCGGTGTCACCACCGATCCCCACAGCCCGATCGTGACCCGCATCGCCGACCGAGGATCAGACCGTCGCGGGGATCGCGACGACCGGCGCCGAGGCACGAGGTCAGGTGACGGCCGGCTGCTCGAACGGCGGCGCGGACTTCCACCCCTGCGCGACGGACGACCCCGCTCGCGTCGTCCGCTTGCGCGTCCGGGCCACCGACGTGCCCGCCCCGCCCGACCCGTCACAACCCGGAGTGCGGCGCTACACGACCTACGACTTCCAGGTCGCGGGCACGCGGGAGATCCGTTGAGTCGCGCCGCGTCGCTCCGAGTCCGGCACGAGCCTCGTCCTCGTCCTCGTTCTGGTCCTCGTGTTCGGCTTGCTCGTCCCGGTGCTGGGCCAGCTGGGTTCGGCCAGCAACGTCGCGACCCACGTCGTCAAGAGCCAGCGCTTCGACCAGCTCTCGGCCGAGAGCAGCGTCCAGGCGGCGATCGCCTGGGCCCGCCGCAACCGGGCGGCGGGGCGCGACGGCGTCGACTGCCCGTCGTTCAACGCGGCGTTCCCCCGAAGTGACGGCTTCGGTCGCGACGTCACGGTCACCTGCCGGTCCGTCGACGGGTTCGGGCGACTCCAGGAAGGTCCGAACACGCCCACGTACGCGCTCCAGACGGTCGGCACCGGGAGCGGCGAGATCGGGATCGACGTCGCCGGCGGCGCGTTCCGCACCGACGGACCGTTGTGGTCGAACAGCGGCGCGACCAACGGCGCGCCGGCCGTGTTCACCAACGGTGGTCTGGACAACCGGGTGGACCTCATCGGTGGGGTCGGGCCGTGTGCCACGACCAACGGCGCGCCGGTCGTCGGCGCGCCCGACCGCTGCAACAGCGGCGCGACCCGGCCCGATCCCGGTGGCGACGGCGATCCGGCGAACGGGAAGTGGGCATCGTCGGTGCGGAGCATCGACGACGTGCCCGCTGCGCTCGATCCCCGATGACCCGTGCGCGGACATCCCCGCCAGCCGCGTGGTCGCGCTCCAACCGGGCTTCTACGCCGACGGCCCCGGCCTCGACGCCCTGACCAACCGCGACGCGCCGAACTTCTGCGGTGACGTGGTGCTCTGGCTCCAGCCCGGGCCGGGCAACACCGTCGGACGCTTCTACTTCGACCTCGGCTTCTTCGACCCCGACGCCGGCGCGACGTGGCGGATGAACACGGGCGCGGTCGTCGGCGGCGCACCGACCGGCTGGGATCCGAACGCCGGGACCTCGCAGGTGGGCCGAGTGCAGAGTCTCATCGGCGACGCGGGCAGCTGCGATCGGACACGCAACGGCGTGGAGCTGGTGTTCGGCGACCGGAGCCGCGTCCGCTTCCGCGGCCCCGCCGCGCTCGAGCTGTGCCCGGTCGCTCGCGGCGAGACCGCGGTCGGCCAGGCGATCTCGATCTCCGGGCGCAAGACGGGCGACGCGCCCTCGACCAGCGTCTCGGCCACCCCGAACGCGACGGCCTCCGGCGGCGGGTTCACCTGGCCGGTCGGTCAGCCGAGCCCCGCGCCAATCCAGGCCCAGGACTGCGGCGGCAACGGGCCGTGCGCACCGGGCCGCTCGATCACGGGCACGCTCACCGGGCGCCAGGTCGGCGGCACGCTCGCGATGGGCATCCCGTACCCGGTCGAGAACCGGCGTCCGGCTCGACGAGTTCACGCTGGCGGTGCGCCACCGCGAGGCCGAAGCCGCCGACGGTGACCTCGCCGACCTGAGCCTCGCGCTCGCCGGCCTGCCCACGGGCTACACGTGCGACGTCTCGGACGTGCACTCCGAGCGTCGGCGCCTGGCGCACCGACCACGCGACCTGCACGGCGAGCAACGCGCCCACGCAGGCGCCACCGGGCCCGAGCTTCACCGCCACCCTGACCGCAGCGAACGGCAACCGCGACGGCGCGACGTCAGCCGTCGAGATCGACAGCGTGATCGTCGACGCGACCTTCACCCGCCCCGCACTCCGGGCCCAAGCCGGTTGCCTCGTCGTTCCCGAAGGCCAGGACGGTTGCCAACCGGCGCAGAGCCACTTCATCGACATCGACGCGACGGCCGGCGCGGCCGTCTCCCTGTGGGGCTCGGTCTACGCGCCCGGGCCCGCGTCTCCGCGGACTTCCGGAACCGGACGACCCTCCGGTTCGCCCGTGGTGCGGTGCTGCGATCCTTCGCCGGCACCGAGTACCCGACGGATGCGACCTACGCCGCGTTCAGCCTGCCGAACCAGAACTCCTACGCGGACCGTTTCGTCGCCTTCGAGGCGTTCAAGGTCGCCGGCCACGCCGAACCCGCGCTCCGGGCCCGCGTCTACTTCTGCGAAGCCCTCACGCCCGACGGCAGCTTCGATGACGCGGACGGCCGCTGCACGCAGCAGCCGCCCGCGGCACCGCGAATCACCACCTGGCAGGTCGGCAGGTAGGTCGCTCACCCGCCGTTCTCGGCACGTTGAAGGGGCTCTGAGCCCGTTCAGCGTGCCGAGAAGGGAACGACGGCGCTACTGGAACTTCTTCTGGTTCTGGAAGACGCCGTACATCGCCGAGACCAGGGCCACCGCCACGAATCCCACGACCACACCCATGAAGATGATGATCGCCGGCTCGGCCAGTGACGTCAGCCGCTTCAGCTTGTAGTCGAGCTCACGGGCGTAATACGCCGCCGCGGAGTCGAGCTGCGCGTCGAGCGTTCCCGTCTCCTCACCGACCTTGAGCATCTGCGTCGCGGCCGGCGGGAAGAGCTGGCTCTGGATGATCGGGTCCGAGATGCCCTCACCCTCGAGCATCTGCTCGCGCACCTTGATGAGACCGTCTTCGTAGACCTTGTTGTTCGCGCCTTCGATCGCGGCCTGCATGGCCTCGGGCAGCGGCACACCGGCCTTCATCATCGCGGAGATGATCCGGCAGAAGCGCTCGATGACCGCGTACCGCACGACATCGCCGATGAGCGGCATGCGCAGGAAGAACCGGTCCTTGGTCCGCTTCCCGCGATCGGTGCGGAGGAACATCATCGATCCGACGATCAACGCGGCGCCACCACCGATGATGGCGAACCACCACTGCTGGGTGAAGTCCGAGAAGTCGAGGAGCAGCTGCGTGGGGAGCGGCAGCTTGGCGTCGAACTCCTTGAAGAACGCGGTGAACCGCGGCATCACGAAGCCGACCAGGATCACGACGGTGACGATCGCCATGATGAGGATGATCGCCGGGTAGGTCAGCGCCGACTTCACCTTCTGGCGCGACTCGAGGTCACGCTCGAGGTAGAGCGAGAGCTGGTCGAGCACGACGTCGAGCTGACCGGTGATCTCCGCGGAGCGGAGGATGCCGATGTAGTAGGTCGGGAACACGTCACGGTGGCGGGCGAGCGCTTCCGAGAACGGGATGCCGGTCTGGATCTGCTCGGCGACGTCCTGGAGGATCGCCCGGAACCGCTCGTTCGTCGTCCCTTCACGCACCGTCTCGATCGCGTCGACGATCGGGATGCCGGCCCGGACGAACGCGCCGATCTGGCGGGAGAAGTGCATGATCTCCGCGCGCTTGACCTTCTGCTTGGTGATCTCGATCTTCCCGAAGGTCTTCTTCTCGGAGATCTTCTTCACCTCGAGCTGACGCCCCAACAGCTCGTTGCGGAGCGCGTCGGCACTCATGGCCTCGGTGGTGGCGCGCAGCTTCGTGCCCTCCGCCGTGACTGCGACGTACTTGAACTGTGCCATTGCAGTAACCCGCCTTCGTGCCTAGATGACGTAGATGGTTCGCATGATCTCGGCCACGGTGGAGACATCGCGCTCCACCAGCTTCATGGCCTGTTCCTGCAGCGTGATCATTCCCTGCTCGGCCGCCAGCTCCTTGAGCTGGTCGTGCGTCGCGTTCGCCACGATGAGGCTCTTCATCGCGTCGGTCACGCGCAGCACTTCGTAGACACCGATGCGGCCCTGGTAGCCGGTGTTCGAGCAGAACACGCAACCTTCGCCGTGGTAGAAGACCGTCTTCTCGGCCAGGCCCGCCTTCTCCCAGACCCCGATCTCGTCGGGCGTGGGCTGGTACTGGACCTTGCACTCGGGGCAGATCCGGCGCACGAGCCGCTGACCGACCACGCCGAGCATCGACGAGGCGATCAGGAACGACTCGATGCCCATGTCCAGGAAGCGGTGCAACGCGGAGACCGCGTCGGTCGCGTGGATGGACGAGAGCACGAGGTGACCGGTGAGCGCGGACTGCACCGCCATGCGCGCGGTCTCGACGTCACGGATCTCACCGACGAGGATCGCGTCGGGGTCCTGGCGCAGGATCGAACGCAGCCCGCCGGCGAAGGTCACACCGGCCTGCTCGTTGATCTGGATCTGGTTGACCGCGGGGAAGACGTACTCGACCGGGTCTTCGACGGTCATGACGTTGATCTCTTCGCTGTTGATCTGGGTCAACGTGGCGTAGAGCGTCGTGGTCTTTCCGCTCCCGGTCGGGCCGGCGCAGATGACCATGCCGTAGGGCGAACGAGTCAACGACTCGTACACCTCGAGGATGTCCGGCGGCATGCCGAGGTCGCTCAGCTGGAACAGCGCCCGGCGCTTGTCGAGGATTCGCAGCACGCACTTCTCGCCCTGCACCGTTGAGGTCGTGGAGACACGCACGTCGAGCCCGATGCCGTCGACGGTCACCTCCATCTGCCCGTCCTGGGGGCGGCGGCGCTCGACGATGTTCATGTTCGCCATGACCTTGATGCGGCTGACGAGCGCGGGACCCATCCCCACGGGGAGCTGCAGCACTTCGTGCAGCGCGCCGTCGACGCGGTTGCGGACCCGCACCCGGTCGTCCATGGGCTCGATGTGCACGTCCGATGCCCGCTCGCTCACAGCCTGCGAGAGCAGGAGGTTCACGACCTGGACGACCGGCGCGTTCTCGTCGAACTGGTGGTGGACCGGCGCCTCGACCTGCGCGGCCTTGCGGGCTTCGGCCCGCTCTTCGAAGACGCGCACGTGCTCGCCGACGTGCGCGATCGCCTTGTACGTCGCGTCGATCGCGCGGCGAACGTCCGAGAGACCACCGACGTAGAGCTTGGCCGGCTGGTGGAGCTGGTCGCGCAGCTGGTCGACCAGGCCGGGCTCGGCCGGGTCCGCGACGACGACGTCGTAGCCGAACTCGGTCTTGCGCAGCGGGATGGCGAGCAGATCACGGGCCGACTGCCTCGGGGAGCGCGGCGACCGCCTCTTCCTGCGGCACCTCGCGACGCAGGTCGACGACCTCGAGGTGGAACTGGTCTGCGAGCGCGCCGGCGAGATCGCGCTCGTCGAGGATGCCGGTATCGACGAGGTACTCACCGAGTCGCTTCCCGGATCCGGCCTGGCCTTCGAGTGCCGCACTGAGGTCGGCCTCGCTCAGGAGGTCGTGCTCGACGAGCACCTCACCCAGACGCTTGCGGTGCAACGGCGCGGTGGAGATGCTGATCGGCTCGGCCGCGCCCGCGTCGGCCGAAGCATCGACGGACTGGCGCGCGGCGTTGCGCGCCGCGAGCTGGGCCTGGATCTCGTCGAGGTTCGCCGCGACGCCACCGGGCAGGATCGTGTCCTGGTCGGCGAGCTCCTCGGACTCGGTGTAGTCGTCGAGCTCGGGCGGGTGCTCCACCGCGTCGACGTACTTCTCGAATTCCTTGCCTGCGTCCTTGCGTGACTTCAAGAGGCCCATGTGTCAGTACGTCCTCTCGATGTTGAGACCCATTTCGCCCCTACCTGCTCCGGTGCGCCGTCCGTGGCGTGAAGAGGCGACTCTTCCGTTCTGAGTCCCATTCGGGTGCGGCAACCGAGACGCGGCGAGAATACCAATTGTCGCAGTGGACCGCGATTCCTGATGTGCGCATCGTTTCCAACCCCTGGCCAGCTCATCGCCCGGTGCGGGCGCTTCCAGAGACCTTTCTCGACGCGACGAAGCGGCGCCTGTAGCAGACGCCGCTTCGTAACAAAGGGTGCGGAAGGTACTCCCGCCCCGGCTGGGTGCTGCGGGCTACTTCTTGCCCTTGCCCTTGCCCGCCGGGAGGACCTTGGCCAGCACGTCACGGCTCGACAGGATGAGGAGGTCCTCACCGTCGACCGTGATCTCGGTGCCGCCGTACTTCGAGTAGACGACCGTGTCGCCGACGGCCACGTCCACGGGGATGAGCTCACCCGAGTCCTCGGAGCGCCGGCCCGGGCCCACCGCGAGGACCTCGCCCTGCTGGGGCTTCTCCTTCGCGGTGTCCGGGATCACCAGGCCACTGACCGTCGTCTCTTCGGCCTCGGCGGTGCGGACGACAATACGGTCTTCCAGCGGCTGCAGATTCATGGGGGGTTCCTCCTGGGACGGCCCGGGCGGGCTCGAGTCCGGTAACAGATCCGTTAGCACTCGCGCATCGGGAGTGCTAAGTCAAGGTAACACCCGCCCCCCGACCAGGCAAACCTGCCGGCTCGCTCCGGCTCCGGCGCTCCGGCCTCCGCCTCGCTTGCCGGTCGCTCCGCGTCGCACGGCCGCTCCGGCTCCCTAGTGCCCGTGGTCGTCAGGCGGAGGGAGGGGTAGGCGCCGCTCGACAGGGAGGTCGGGCCGTCGCGAGCGCAGCCGCCACCAGGCGGTCGCCGCGATCATCGCCCCGTTGTCCGTGCAGAGCTCGAGCCGCGGGAGCAGGGCGCGGCGCCCCGACTCCTCCGCCGCCTCGAGCACGCGGGCCCGCAGCCGCGAGTTGGCGGCGACGCCGCCGCCGATCACCAACGTGTGAGCACCTGCCGATTCGGCCGCGGCGACCAGCTTCTCGACGAGCACGTCGACGACCGCCTCCTGGAATGACGCCGCGAGGTCGTGCACCTCGGTCTCGGGATGGCGGCGCACCGAGTTGATGACCGCGGTCTTGAGCCCGGAGAACGAGAAGTCGTACCCGTCGTGGCGCATCGGCCGGGGAACGCGATCGCCCGGGGATCGCCGTCCCGCGCGAGCCGGTCGATGATCGGACCCCCCGGATACCCGAGCCCGAGGTGACGCGCGACCTTGTCGAATGCCTCGCCCGCCGCGTCGTCGACGGTCTGACCCAGCAGGCGGTACTGCGCATCGCCTTCGACGATCACGACCATCGTGTGACCGCCCGAGACGATGAGCACCGCGAGGGGCAGCTCGACGTCCGGATCCTCGAGCCAGGCCGCGTGCAGATGCGCCTCGAGATGGTTCACGCCGACGTACGGGACATCGAGGGTGAGCGCGAGCGCCTTGGCCGCACTCACGCCGACGAGGAGCGCACCGGCGAGACCCGGGCCGTTGCACGCGGCGACGGCATCGATGTCGGCGAAGCTCGTACCCGCCTCCACGAGCGCTTCGGCGATGACGCCGCCGACGAGCTCGGCGTGCGCGCGACTCGCGATCTCGGGCACCACGCCGCCGAAGCGCGCGTGAAGGTCGACCTGACTCGACACGACGCTGGAACGGATGTCGTGCCCGTCGTCGACCACGGCGGCCGCAGTCTCGTCGCAGCTGGTCTCGATGCCCAGGACGGCGGTCATGCCCAGCGCCGCACCGGCTCGAAGATGGTCTCGCCGTCGATGCCGCGCTCGATCGTGTCGAGGAGCATGGCGTGCTCCGGCGAATCGATGTGGCGCGCCCACATCACGACCGCATCCTCGTTGGTCTCCGCGTAGTACCCCTTGCGGACGCCGACAGCCCGGAAGGCGAAGCGGCGGTACATCTCCTGCGCGGCGTCGTTGCTCACGCGCACCTCGAGCGTCAGCGCGTTGAGCTCGCGCGCCACGGCCTCCCGCGACACGGCGAGCAGCAGGCGCGTCCCGATCTGATGCTGGTGCCACGCCGGGTCGACGGCGATCGTCGTGACGTGGCCCTCGTCCACAGTGACCATCAACCCGGCGTACCCGACGACATCCCGCCCGACCTTGGCCACGAAGTACGCGCGCGTCGCGCGCAGACCCAGCTCGCTCAGGAACAGCGACATCGTCCACGGGCGCGGATAGACCTGCGTCTCGATGCCCAGCACCGAGCGCACGTGCCGCCGGCGCATCGGCACGATGTGCACGACGAGCGGCTCGGCCTGGCGCTCCGTAGCCACTACCGACCCCTCCGTTCCCACTCGATCTCCGCGTCGCTCCGACGCAGGTATAGCGGATGCACGTCGTCCGGCGGGCTGAACTCCTCGCGCTCGTACGCGCGCCGAAGCCAGCTCGACCAGTGCCGCCGCACTCGGCAACGCCGCACCCGGCCCCGCCAGCTCGACCCGGTCGAGCTTGCCGAGCTCGATCTCGTAGCGCAGCGCACCGTCGCCGGCGAGGAGCGCGTCTTCACCGCGCGCTTCGAGCTCGCCCGCGAGACCGTCGGGAGTGGTCACCTCGTACTCGGTGACGCGCTGCACGCCGCCGGGCACTGGTTGGTAGCACGCGAAGAAGACCTCATGCCGGCGCGCGTCGACCACCGGCACGACGATGCGCGACGTGTAGCGCAAGGGATACGCGATGAGGTCGAGCGACGGGACCCCGATGACGGGGATGCGCAAGCTCTGCGCCATGACCCGGGCCGTGGTGAGGCCGACGCGCAGACCGGTGAAGAGGCCCGGGCCGAGGCCGACGGCGATCGCGGCGAGATGGTGCAGGTCGACCTCGAGCTCGCGGCACAGGTACTCGATCGCCGGCGCGAGCTGCTCGGCGTGCCGCCGCCCGCCGTCCAGGCTCACGTCACCGATGACCCGTCCGTCCCGTCCGAGCGCCACGCTGACCCGCGGGGTTGCCGTATCGATCGCGAGGAGGAGCACTCAGGCCTCACTCCCGGCGGCCGCCAGGGTGACCAGGTCGTCGCGGCGGGCCTCCCACGAGGGGCCCGCGGGGCGGAGCTCGATCACCCGCATGTCGTCGTCGGCCTCCTCGGGCGGAGGTACCGAGAAGAGGACCTCGAGCCGATCGGCTGGCAACAGTGCTCCCACCGCCTCACCCCACTCGATGACCGTGACCGCATCACCGTCGAGGAGCTCGTCCAGACCGAGATCGATCGCCTCCTGGAGATGATCGAGGCGGTAGACGTCCAGGTGTTGGAGTGCGACGTTGCCTTCATACTCACGCACGATCGTGAACGTCGGGCTCACGACCGGCTCGGTCACCCCGAGCCCGCGACCGATTCCCTTGGCCAGCACCGTCTTGCCCGTACCGAGGCCTCCGGTCAGCACGACGAGATCGCCGGCCACCAGCAGCGGGGCCAGACGAGCACCGAGTGCCTCGGTCTCGATCGCCGAGCGCGTGCAGAGCTCCATCACGCCAGGACGCGCATCACGTGCTCGCCCGGAACCGTCAAATTCTCGACCGGATCGAGCGCGCGGGCGGCCATGCTCATCGCGTGCTCGCCCGGGCGAGGGCGCGCTTCACCCCGACGAAGTCCGCCCGCGTCTGGGCGAGCGCGCCGCCACCGCTGCGCAACACCGCGGACGGGTGCAGTGCCGGAATGAGGACGGCACCGTCACGGAAGGGGAACTCTCGTCCGCGCAGCTTCGTGATCCCTTCCTTGGTCTCGAGCAGGAGCTTGGTGGCGAAATTGCCGAGGCTGACCACGACGGTCGGCGAGATGAAGCCGAGCTGGGCCTCGAGGTACGGCCGACACGTGGCGATCTCGACCGGTTGGGGGTCCCGGTTGCCCGGTGGGCGGCATTTGACCACGTTCGCGATGTACACGTCATCCCGGGTGAGCCCGATGCCTTCGATGAGCCGCGTCAGGAGCTGACCGGCCCGGCCCACGAACGGCTCGCCCTGGAGGTCCTCCTGCTCGCCCGGTCCCTCGCCGACGAACAGCAGGTCGGCGTGCGGATCGCCGACCCCGAACACCACCTGGGTGCGGGTCTCGGCCAGCGCGCAGGCAGTGCACACGAGCGCGGCGTCACGCAACGCGTCGAACGACGTGAAGCCCGGGGCATCGAGTGAGAGCGACACCGACCAGGCTACCGGTGCGATCAAGCGCGCCGGGCGCCGCGAATACCGCTCAGGCCCGCTCCTCCGGCGGTCGATGAAGGGGGCCGCGGCACCTCGGCCCGAACGGCCGAATACCGTAGAGAAACAGCCAATTTGTCCGGTTTTGCTGGGAGAAACCACGATGCGTACGGCTACGGCAAGCACGGGGCGCAAGCGCCTCCAGATCGTCGCCCTGCTGATGACAGCAACCTTCGTCCTCGCCGCCTGTGGTGGCAGCGACGGTGGTGGCGATTCTGATGCCAAGCAGGCCACCACCCTGCTGAACCAGGCGCTGCAGGCGCAGGTCCAGGGTGACACCGCGACCGCGACCACGAAGTTCGACCAGGTCATCGAGATCGACCCGTCGAACAAGTTCGCGCACTACAACCTCGGCCTCATCGCGCAGAACGCCGGCGACGACTCGAAGGCCGAGAGCAGCTACCGGCTCGCGATCGCCATCGACCCGAATTACGCGCCGGCGCTCTACAACCTCGCGATCCTGCGCACCAAGGCCGGGGCCAAGGACGAGGCGATCGATCTCTACACCCGGGCGACCAAGGCGGATCCGAAGTTCGCGACTGCGTTCCTGAACCTCGGCCTCCTGCTCTTCGACACCGGCAACACCGCTGGGTCCCAGGCGGCGTTGAGCACGGCAATCCAGCTCAACCCGGATCTGGCTTCTCGCATCCCGGCCGAAGCAAAGCCCTAGCGGTAGCTGATCTCCGGCATCCCGACCGGGGATCACGACCGGAGCGGCGACGTGAAGACTCTCGACGATACGAACAGCGCGCAGGCGGTGGAGGTGACGACGCCGTCGCGCCGTGACCGGCGTCGTGCGGCGCCGCTCACCCGCCTCCGGGCGCGCGTGTCGAACCCGGACTGGGGCCACCTCGCTCCGCTGCTCCTCGTGGCGATCGCGATCGGGTTCAACCTGTACGTGCTGCGCAACGAGCTCGCGCGCGTCGCGGACCTGAACGACACCGGCGTCCACATCTCGATGGTCCGGTGGGCCGAGCAGCGACTCAGCTCCGGGTCGCTCGTGTTCGACGGTTGGTATCCGAGGCTCGCGCTCGGTCTCCCGCAGTTCCACCACTACCAGAGCCTCCCGCACATCCTCGGTGGTGTCGTCGCCACGGTGATCGGCGCCGAGCGCACCGTGACGTGGAGCTACTACCTCCTGCTCTCGTTCTGGCCACTGTGCATGTACCTGACGGTGCGGCTCTTCAAGTTCGGGCGCTGGACAGCCGGCTGCACCGCGGTCCTCGCGCCGCTGGCGTCGTCGGTCACGCTCTACGGGTACGAGCACGGCAGCTACACCTGGCGGGGCAACGGGGTCTGGTCGCAGCTGTTCGGCATGTGGCTGTTCCCGTTGGCGCTCGCGTTCACCTGGCGCGCGGTCTCGCGCGGCAAGGGCTACGCGGTCGCGGCACTGTTCCTCGGGCTCACGATTGCCTGCCACTTCCTCACCGGGTACCTCGCGCTGCTGTCGCTCGGCATCTGGGTGCTCATGTCGCCGCCGGAGATCCTCCGCCGCATCGGGCGCGCCGCGGCCGTCGGGATCGGCGGCGCGTTGTGTGCGGCGTGGGTCATCGTGCCGTTGCTCGTCGACAGCAAGTGGTCCGCCCGCACGGAGTACAACGTCAACACCTTCTGGGCAGACTCGCACGGCGGCAAGCAGGTCATGGAGTGGCTGTTCACCGGCGAGCTCTTCGATCACGGCCGCTGGCCGGTGCTCAGCCTGCTCGTCGCGCTCGGCGCGGTCGTGTGCGGCTGGCGCTTCCTTCGTGACGAGCGGGCCCGGGCCATCCTCACGTTCACCATCGTCGGGGTCCTGCTCTTCTGCGGTCGCGACACCGTCGGGTTCATCATCGATCTGCTGCCGGGGGGCAAGGACCTCCTGCTGCACCGCTTCATCATCCCGGTGCACCTCGGCGGGCTGCTCCTCGCGGGCATCGGCTCGTCGTGGCTGGTGCAAGGCGTCTCCGCACGGGTCAGAGCGTGGCGACCGAAGCTGTCACCACTCGCCATCGGCGTGGCACTCCTCATCGCCGGGCTCATCTTCATCACTCCGGCGGTGATCGAACGCGCCGACTTCGACTCGCAGAGCGCGACCTGGATCAAGGAGCAGCAAGGCTTCGACCGCACGTCCGGAGCCGACTTCGCCGCGCTGGCCAAGCAGGCCGACGCGCTCGGCGGCGGCCGGATCTACTCGGGCTCGGCGTCCGCCGGCAGCCAGTACAAGGTGGGCTACGTCTCCGGGTACGCCTACCTGCTCGACACCGATGTCGACGCGATCGGCTTCACGCTGCGCACGCTCAGCCTCAGCGACGACGTCGAGACCCGGTTCAACGACTCGAACCCGGCCCAGTACGACCTCTTCAACGTCCACTACCTGATCCTGCCGGCCGCGACGAAGCCATCGGTGCCCGCGGATCTCATCGAGACCCGGGGCGATTGGAAGCTGTGGTCCGTCCCGACGACCGGCTACCTGCGCGTCGTCGACACGACCCCCGCCATCACCGCCGATCGCACCAACTTGGGCCAGCACGTCGAAGGGTTCCTCGCGTCGTCGGCCCCCGCCGAAGGCCGCATCCCGGTGATCGTGTTCGGCGGTGACACCGCCGCGGCTCCGACCACCGGTCTGAGCCAGACCCGCAGTGGCCCGGCGGGCGACGTGACGCTGCAGTACGAGAGTCCGAACGACGGCCTGTTCGGCGGCACGATCACGGCCAACCGTCCCGCGGTCGTGATGCTCAAGGCGACCTACGACCCGCGCTGGAAGGCGACCGTCGACGGCAAGCCGGCCAAGACGCAGATGCTCGCGCCGAGCTTCGTCGGCGTGGCCGTTCCCGCCGGTCAGCACACCGTCGAGTTCCGGTACGAGCCCTACCCGGACTACTGGCTGCTGTTCCTCGTCGGCGCGCTGACGCTCGTCGCGCTTGCGGTGGTCCCGCGCTGGTGGAGCCGGCGCCGGCGGGCGGACGCAACGCCGAGCGCGGATCCTGACGGTCCCCCCACGCTCGCCGAAGCCGCGTCGGCACCACCGATGGGTGCGTCATGACCGGCCCCGCCGCGAGCGAAGGTCGCCGGGACCACTCGGACGTTCTCGTACTGATCCCCGCGTTCAACGAAGAGGGTTGCGTGGGGCAGGTCGTGAAGGACGTCGTGCACCTGGGCTACGCCGCGCTCGTCATCGACGACGGCTCGGTGGACCGGACCGCAGAGAAGGCGGAGCGCGAGGGAGCAACGGTCCTGCGACTGCCGGTCAACCTCGGAGTCGGCGGCGCGCTGCGCTGCGGGTTCCGGTACGCGGTCACGCACGGGTACTCCACCGTCGTGCAGTGCGACGCCGACGGCCAGCACGACCCGGCACAGATCGAGATCCTGCTGGACGCGATGCGCAAGCACGACGCCGAGCTCGTGATCGGCTCTCGCTTCGACTCCGGCGAACGGGAGTACCAGGTCGGGACGACGCGCCGATTCGTCATGCATCGCCTGGCGCACCTCGCGGCCCGTCGGACCGGCGCGCCGATCACCGACGCCACGTCCGGGTTCCGCGCGATCGGCGGCCGGGTCCTCGGCTCGTTCGCCGCGTCGTACCCGGCCGAATACCTGGGTGACACGATCGAGGCTCTCGCCCAGGCTGGACGGGGCGGGCTACAAGGTCGCCCAGGTCGGCGTGCGCATGCGCCCCCGCGCTGCGGGGGTGTCAACCTCGTCGTCGTTCGCGTCGATCTGGTACCTCGTGCGCGTCATTGCGGCAGTCTGGCTGCTGCGCTTCCGGCCGGAAGGCCGTCGCGTCGTGCGCGTCACCCTCTGGGAAAGCGGGCCTACGTGAGAATCGCGATCACCGGCGTCACCGGCTTCATCGGGCGGCAGCTCGCCACGCGCGCGCTCGCAGCCGGCCACGATGTGACGGCCTTCAGCCGCCGCGCGTGGAGCGGCTCGCCCAGTGTTCCCCTGGTCGACCGGCACTTCCTCGAGCTGCCGGAGCGGCCGGCCCCGGGCGTTCTCGAGGGAGTCGACGCCGTCGTCCACCTCGCCATCGCACCACCGAACGCCGACGCGGCCGTCGTCGACGCGGTGAACCGGCTCGGGAGCATCCGCCTCTTCGACGAGGCCGCGGACTCGGGGGTCGGGCGCTTCGTCTTCGTCTCCTCACAATCGGCGCACGCGGACGCGACCTCGGCGTACGGCCGGACCAAGTACGAGGTGGAACAGCGGATCGGCAACGACCCCCGCGCCGTCATCGTCCGGCCCGGTCTCGTCTACGGCGACAGCGACGACGGGCTCATGGGTCGGGCCAGCCGCGCCGCGGCCAAGCTCCGCGTGTTCCCGGTGATCGGCGGCAGCGCGGCGGTCGCCCAGCCGATCCATGTCGACGCGCTCTGCACCGCGCTCCTGGAGCTCGCGGAGATGGACGACCCGCCACGGGTCGTCGAGCTCGCCGATCCGCAGGTTCGCCCGCTCGGTGATCTCGTGCAACGGCAAGCGCGCGAACGCTTCGGCGTCACCACCTACCCGATCCCCGTTCCGCTCGGCGTGGCGCGGGCCGCGGTCCGCTTCGCGACCCGCCTCCATCTCCCGTCGCCGATCACCGAAGAGAACCTCGACGGGATCGCCGCGTTCGAGCCGATGGACACGGCCGCGGATCTGGCCCGGCTCGGCATCGGTACGGACGCCCCGCCCGCGCTCGCGGGCGGTGCCGACGTTCCCCCGGTCGAGCCCCGCCGCTTGATCCTCGTGGGCGCGGGACGCATCGGACTCGTGCACGCACTGACCGCCGCGCACCACCAACGCATGGTGCTCGTGGGGATCGTGGACCTCGACCGCGCCGCGATCGGCCGGGTCACGTCGTTCGCGGGTCCGACCATCCCCGCGTTCACCGACCTCGACGAGGCGCTGCGCGCAGTCCGGCCCGACGCCGCGATCATCGGGACACCGCCGTCGAGCCATGTACCGCTCGCGCGGCAGCTCCTCGCCGCCGGAGTCGACGTGCTGGTGGAGAAGCCGGTCGCCGCGTCGGCCGAGGACCGCTCTGCCTTGGCTGATGCGATCCGCGAGTACCCCGATCGCTATCTGGGTACCGGCTACCTCTCCGGCCTGCTTCCTCATCTGGCGGCGATCGCGCCGGATCTGCGCAAGGGCCGCTTCGGCACCCCGCAACGCTTCGACGCCCACGCCTTCGTCTCGCGCGTCGAGTCGGACGCGGCGGAGCAGCGCGACATGTGGGAGCTCGACCCGAGCATCAGTGGCGGCGGCGCGCTCGTGAATCTCGGCGTGCACGTCCTCGCGATGCTCGACGTGTTGCTCGGACCGATCGAAGTCGACCACGCGGTGCTCGTCGCCGCGGGCGGGCGCGCGACCGAAGATGGAGCCGCGCTCGACCTCCGGGCCGGTGGCGTACCGGGCCGATTCGCGACTGCGTGGCACCTGCCCGGCTTCGACATGCCGGAGAACCACCTGCGCATCGACACCGACCGCGGCTACGTGCTGTGCACCACGTCCTGCGCCGCGTTCGTCGGCGACGGTGAGGTCCACGTCATCCACCAGGTCGACGCGGATCGGGGCTTCGACCTGGCACCCATGGACGCCGGTGGGGCCTTCTGGGGCGAGCAGGACCTCCTGGCCCGGCGGGAGAACGGACCGAACTCGCTCGAGCTCGCGACCCGCATCGAGCATGCCATCACCACCGTCTACGCCGCGTGCGGCGCGCGTCGACCCCAGAGGCCGGTCAGCGAGTGACCGGCCCGACGCTCGCGCCGAGCGCGGACCCTCGCGTCCTCCCGGATCTGCGCGGCGCGCCCGCAGGCATCGGACCGTCCTGGTCCGGCCCGGCGCTGATCGGCTCGGAGACGTACGCGGCAAGGCGCTCGAACGACGCGATCATCGCCCTGCCCGACGCACCCGGACACTTCCGTACGCTGACCAACCAGGGCGCGGTGACGCTCGTCAAGGAGCTCGGCGTGCCGCAGCTCGCCCGGGCCGCGTTCGGCGTGTCACCACTCGGCGCGGCAACGGCGGGGGGTCGGCCGTGGGAAGCGCTGCTCGTCCTGCTTCGGGCGGAGCTTCGCCGACTTCCCCGCGACTACCGCGGCGCGTTGACGGTGGACGCATATCTCGTGGACCTCGCTACCGCGACCGGCAACATCTCCGCAATCGGTGCCGCGCTCGACGATCTGCGGGCATACTGCCCGCACGCGCGCATCGGCATCGAGGTCAACGCCACGGCGCGGCCTGGTGCCACACGTTGCGGCCGTCGCGTCTCGTCTCGATCTCGTCGTCGCGCTCGGGACACCCGCGGGCCGGCTGGACCCTCTCCGCGAAGGTCTCAAGGACGCGACCGAGCTCGTCGTCAAGACCGGAGTGCTCCCGCGGGAGCTGCTCGAGCTCGCTTGGGACGAACCCACTCGCTGGGCCGGCCCCGATGGCCGGCTCGTCGTGCACTGGCCGGGCACCCCAGGACTTCGCGCCGCGCATCACGATGCACTGGACCAGGCGGCACGCGCCGCCGGAATCGGTTCGCTGTGACGAACCTCGCGGTCCAAGCCGGTCTGGTCGCGCTCGGCGGGATCGGGATGTTCCTCGTCGTCTTCGAGCTGTCGCGCCGGGGCCTGCTGTCACTGCGTTACGCGCTCGGGTGGATGGGTGTCTCCGTGCTCCTCGTCGGCGCGGGCGTGCTCCTCGTGCTGGTCGGTGGTCTCTCGGATTCGCTGCCGTTCACGCCGACCGGTCTCCTGGCCGCAGTCGGGCTCGCGTTCGTGTTGCTCATCACGCTCCAGCTGTCGATCTCGCTGTCCGGCCAGCAGGACGCGATCCGCCAGCTGAGCGAAGCGAATGCACTGCTCGAGCAGCGAGTCGACCAGCTCGAGCACAAGGCCGAACGGCACGCCACGCGCTAGTTGCGAGCCCGAAGGGCACGGCTCCGGATCGGTGGACCAGCCACGGCGCACGGTGCGCGCGGGAAAGCCCAGAGGTGGCCCGGCGTTGGGGGTCGCCGGGCCACCTCGAATGACAGGGGAATGGGCAGGACATCCCTGGTCTGGGCCTGCTGCGAGGCCACTCGCGCATGGAGGACGCGAGCACGGACGAGTATCGCGAGCCGGTGCCCCGGGTGCATCCGTGAGAACACCCAACTTGGTTGCACGTCGCTGGGTGTTTCGTTCGACATGACCGGTTCCAGCGCGGCCGCGCAGTGCCCTTGCTACGCGTCTCTGCGGCGCAACACGAACAAGTGGTGCAACGCGGCGGCGTTGCGCCAGAAGGTGTGGTCGTCCTCGAAGTCCCAGAGCCGGGCCAGCACTGAGTCGGGAAGCAGGCGCTGCTTCCAGATCCCACCGGTGAGCACGTAGCTCGGCCCGCCGAACGCGCCCAGCTCGAACACCTCCAGCCCGGGGAACTCGCGCTCGAAGCTCGGGCGATCACGCTCGAGCAGCAGGTAGCTCATCGCCTGGTTCGACGACATCGGATCCGTGCTCTCGAACTCCCACGTCTCGGCCTGCTCGTCGAAGGGCTCGGGATGGAACCGCTTGTACATGACCTTCGCCACCGGGCTCCAGTACGGCTCGACGACGACGAGCGCGCCACCCGGGCGTGAGCACGCGCTCGAGCTCGGCGAAGAACCGGCGGATGCGCGGGATGTGGTGGATGACGTGCATCCCGAACACGACGTCGACGGTGTTGTCGCGGAAGGGGGCGTCCTGTGCGTCGAAGACGAGGTTCAGGCCGGTGAGATAGCGGATGTCCGACGCGATGATCCCGGGATCGAGCTCGGGGAGGAAACCGCCCCCGGAACCGAGCTCGATGCGCACGCGCGCGCCGGGAACGTACTCCTCGGCCGCAGCGAGCATCTTGGCGTACACCTGCTCGTAGACGCGTCGCAGCGACGGCTTGGTTCGGAGGATCTCCCGTTGCACCTCGCCGGCCTCCTCGGACCCGAGATCGATCCCGCGGGCCAGAGGCTCGGTCCACCCGCCGCGCTGCATGACGCAGGAGTTTCGCGCACGCCTCGTCGCACGCCGACCATCGCCATGACGCGGAAGCGGCGGGCCCGAAGGCCCGCCGCTTGCCGTATCCCCGAGAGCTGGTTCCCTACCCGACGCTCACCGACCAGGTGACCGTGCGGGCGGTGGGGTTGGACGAGGGGGTGGACTGCAGCGAGATCGTGTCGCCGCCAGACCACACCGTCGTGTCCGTCCCCGAACACGTCGTCGCGACGTTTCCGGAGATCATGCAGGTCAACGGGGTGGCCCCGCCGTTCCGCAGGACCGTGAAGGTGTACGACCGACCCGAGGCCGGGTTGCCCGAGAGGCGAACCTGCAAGCCGGTGACGACTCCGCCGAACGGGATCGGCACCGCGATTGGCGCGCTGCTCGTCTGGACTGCGAACGATCCCGCAGGAACGAAGTTCGCCGCAGTCGTGCTCAGTGACGCCGTGCCGGAGCCGCCGCCGAGGATCGCCTTGCCCGTCAGCCCGGTCGCGCCCGTCGCACCGCCGACTCCCTCGGGTCCGGTCGGACCAGTGGGACCATCGGCACCGGTCGGCCCGACCGCTCCGTCCACTCCGTTCGCACCAGCAGCACCCGTCGCACCGGTCGGACCGACGGGACCCTGCGGACCCTGCGGACCTTCCGGACCGGCCGGACCCGTGGCACCGACGTCACCCGTGGCACCGGTCGCACCGGTGGCACCGGTGGCGCCCGTCATCGTGGCCGATCCGTCCGCACCCGTGGCACCCGTAGCTCCGGTCGCACCGTCGGTTCCGTTGGTTCCGTTGGTTCCGTCCGCACCGGTGGCACCCGTCGGACCGGCCGGACCCTGCGCGCCCGTCGGACCCGCGGCACCCTCAGCACCCGTGGCACCGGTAGCTCCCGTGTCACCGGTCGCACCGGTTCGCCCGTGGCTCCGGTCGCACCCGTGTCACCCTGCGCACCCGTCGCACCGGTAGCACCCGTGTCACCGGTCGCACCCGTGGCACCCGTGGCTCCGGTCGCACCGTCGCACCCGTGGCACCGGTCGCACCCGTGTCGCCCTGCGCACCCGTCGCACCCGTCAGCACCCGTGTCGCACCGGTCGCACCCGTCGGCACCCTGTGGACCCATCGGACCCACCGGACCGTCTCACCCGTCGCACCCGTCGCACCCGTCGCACCCGTCGCACCGGTCGCACCCGTGTCGCCCTGCGCACCCGTCGCACCCGTGGCGCCGGTCGCACCCGTCGCCCTGCGCACCCGTGGCACCGGTAGCACCCGTGTCGCCCCGCGCACCCGTCGCACCGGCAGTCACCCGTGTCGCCCTGCGCACCCGTGGCACCCGTCGGACCCTGTGGACCCACCGGACCCACCGGACCGATCTCGCCCTGCGCACCCGTCGCACCGGTCGCACCCGTGTCACCCTGCGCACCCGTCGCACCCGTCGCACCCGTGGCGCCGGTCGCTCCGGTCACGCCGTCAATGCCGTCAATGCCGTTGGTGCCGTCGGCACCCGTCGGCACCCGTCGGCACCCGTCGGGCCCTGAGGACCGATCGGACCGGCCGGACCGGTGGCACCGTCGGCCGCAGCCCGTGGCGCCCGTCGCACCGTCAGCACCATTCGTGCCATCAGCACCCGCAGCACCCGTCGCGCCCGTGGCGCCCGTCGCACCGTCAGCACCATTCGTGCCATCAGCACCCGCAGCACCCGTCGCGCCCGTCGCACCGTTCGGCGCCGGTCGCACCGTCAGCACCCGTTGCACCCGCTGCACCGTCGGTGCCTGCGGCACCCGTCGGACCCGCAGCACCGGTCGCACCCGTGGCGCCGTTCGCTCCCGTGGCCCCCGCGGAACCGGTGGCGCCCGTGGCGCCGGTCGCGCTCGCTGCACCGTCGGCACCGGTCGCGCCCGTGGCGCCGTTCGTGCCGTCAACGCCGTTGGCACCGGTGGCGCCGGTGGGACCTGCCGGACCCTGAGGACCGGTCGGGCCTGCCGCGCCGGCAACGCCGTTGGCACCGGTCGCGCCCGTGGGACCGACCGGACCGGTCGGACCTGCAGGACCGGTGGGACCTGCCGGCCCCGTCGCACCCGTGGCACCGGTCGCGCCGGTCGCACCCGTGGCACCGCTGCCACCGGTGCCGGTACCCGTCGGGCCCGTCGGACCGCTGCTGACATCACCAGTGAGGGAGAGGTCGAAGCTCAGGTCAGGGTCAGCGTTGGAGTCCTGGTGGATCTCCACCGCGAGCGTGTTCGTGCCGTTGACGAACGCGTTCACCGGAACCGTGTACGGCGTGAACGTGCTCTCCGCCGCACCGCTGATCGCAGTCGACGCGTAGCTCGTGTTGGTGATCGTGCCGGTCGGCATGTTCGAACGCACGATCTCCGTGCCGTTCAAGTACACGACCGCGCCGTCGTCGCGCAACAGGTTCAGCGTCACCGGCGCACCCAACGTCGCCGTGTCCACCGAGAACTGACGACGGAAGTACGTCGTGCGGTACTTCGTCGACGCGTTGGGACCGTACGACACGACCGTCGCCTCGTCACCATCGCCATAGCCGAGCTGCGCATTGCCCTGCGCCCAGCTGGAATCCACGAACGAACCCGCACGCCAAGCCGTGCCCTGGTTCGAGCCATTGTCGAGGTACCGCCACGCCGAGCCCGCAGGCACGATCGTGGTCGTCACCGCCCCGACGCTCGTCAATGGCGCCATCGCCAGCGGAGCAACCGCCAACGAGAGCCCCCCGACCACTGCAACCGCAGCAAGTCGACGCGAACGAACAGAAATACCCCGCATACCCCGCCGCCTTGATAGGACTTGCCTCCGAGAACGGTGCCTTTCTAACACCGAGAGTGCCCCAGGTCGATACATACCCGTCAAAAATGCCTAAGTCGGCTGAAAAACGGGCCGAACGGACCAGGGTCGCCCGGGCCGTGCGGCCCAGAACGAGAGCGGCGGGCCCGAAGGCCCGCCGCTCCCCTCGTTGATGTCGCCGAAGCGGTTACCCGATCGGCGAGTTCCCCCAGCTGTAGGTGGAGGTCCAGGTTGCCGTCCGGCTTTGCGTACCTTGGGTACGGGCCACCGACAGGACGACCGTGTCGCCGGCCGCAAACGTGTTCGGCGAGACGGCGATGTTGCAGGTGCTGCTCGACACGATGCAGCTCCCGACGTTCGTCGTGCCGTTCTTGAGGACGACGAACGTGTGCTGAGTTCCTCCGGTCTCGCCGGAGCTCAGCGTCACGGCGACCGTTGACAAGGTCCCTGAGACATTCACCGTCTTCTGGTTGCCACCTGTTGCCGTGCCGACCGTGGCCGCCACCGTCGTAAGCGGCGCGTACGCCAAGGTCGAGATGGTCGAGCTCGTCCCACCGGTGAAGTCTGTGCTCCCGGTCGAGTACCCGGTCGCACCGGCAGCACCATTGGCACCGGCAGCACCCGTCGCCCCGACCGAGCCGGTCGGGCCAGCAGCACCCGTCGGACCAGCAGCACCCGTGGCACCCGCAGCACCGTTCGTGCCGTTGGTTCCCGTAGCACCCGCTGCACCCGTGGCGCCCGCCGGACCTTGCGGACCCTGCGGACCCTCCGGACCCGCCGGACCGGTCGCACCGTCAGCACCGGCTGCACCCGCAGCACCGTCAGCACCCGTGGCACCGGTCGGGCCCGCGGGACCCTGAGGTCCAGCCGGTCCCGCAGCACCGTCGGCACCTGTGGCGCCCGTCGCACCGTCGACACCGTTCGTGCCATCAGCACCCGCAGCACCCGTAGCGCCCGTCGCACCATCGACACCGTTCGTGCCATCAGCACCCGCAGCACCCGTAGCGCCCGTCGCACCATCGACACCGTTCGTGCCATCAGCACCCGCAGCACCCGTAGCGCCCGTCGCACCATCGACACCGTTCGTGCCATCAGCACCCGCAGCACCCGTAGCGCCCGTCGCACCATCGACACCGTTCGTGCCATCAGCACCCGCAGCACCCGTAGCGCCCGTCGCACCATCGACACCGTTCGTGCCATCAGCACCCGCAGCACCCGTCAGCACCCGTCGCACCGTCGGCACCCGTGGCACCTACCGGGCCCTGAGGACCGACCGGACCCGGCCGGACCCGTCGGCACCGTCGGCGCCCGTCGCACCGTCGACACCGTTCGTGCCATCAGCACCCGCAGCACCCGTGGCGCCCGTCGCACCGTCGACACCGTTCGTGCCATCAGCACCCGCAGCACCCGTGGCACCCGTCGCACCGTCGACACCGTTCGTGCCATCAGCACCCGCAGCACCCGTGGCGCCCGTCGCACCGTCGACACCGTTCGTGCCATCAGCACCCGCAGCACCCGTCGCACCTACCGGGCCCTGAGGACCGATCGGACCCGCCGGACCGGTGGCACCGTCGGCACCCGCAGCACCCGTGGCGCCCGTCGCACCATCGACACCGTTCGTGCCATCAGCACCCGCAGCACCCGTGGCGCCCGTCGCACCGTCGACACCGTTCGTGCCATCAGCACCCGCAGCACCCGTGGCGCCCGTCGCACCGTCGACACCGTTCGTGCCATCAGCACCCGCAGCACCCGTGGCGCCCGTCGCACCGTCGACACCGTTCGTGCCATCAGCACCCGCAGCACCCGTGGCGCCCGTCGCACCGTCGGCACCGTTCGTGCCATCAGCACCCGCGAGCACCGTCGTTGCCGTCGGCACCGGTGGCGCCGGTGGCGCCGGTGGGACCTGCCGGACCCTGAGGACCGGTGGGGCCTGCCGCGCCGGCAACGCCGTTGGCACCGGTCGCGCCCGTGGGACCGACCGGACCGGTCGGACCTGCAGGACCGGTGGGACCTGCCGGACCCGTCGCACCCGTGGCACCGGTCGCGCCGGTCGCACCCGTGGCACCGCTGCCACCGGTGCCGGTACCCGTCGGGCCCGTCGGACCGCTGCTGACATCACCGGTGAGGGAGAGGTCGAAGCTCAGGTCAGGGTCAGCGTTGGAGTCCTGGTGGATCTCCACCGCGAGCGTGTTCGTGCCGTTGACGAACGCGTTCACCGGAACCGTGTACGGCGTGAACGTGCTCTCCGCCGCACCGCTGATCGCAGTCGACGCGTAGCTCGTGTTGGTGATCGTGCCGGTCGGCATGTTCGAACGCACGATCTCCGTGCCGTTCAAGTACACGACCGCACCATCGTCGCGCAACAGGTTCAGCGTCACCGGCGCACCCAACGTCGCCGTGTCCACCGAGAACTGACGACGGAAGTACGTCGTGCGGTACTTCGTCGACGCGTTGGGACCGTACGACACGACCGTCGCCTCGTCACCATCGCCATAGCCGAGCTGCGCATTGCCCTGCGCCCAGCTGGAATCCACAAACGAACCCGCACGCCAAGCCGTGCCCTGGTTCGAGCCATTGTCGAGGTACCGCCACGCCGAGCCCGCAGGCACGATCGTGGTCGTCACCGCCCCGACGCTCGTCAATGGCGCCATCGCCAGCGGAGCAACCGCCAACGAGAGCCCCCCGACCACTGCAACCGCAGCAAGTCGACGCGAACGAACAGAAATACTCATTACCGCCCCACCGCCCTTTTTCGCCCAATTGGAACGGCGAGGTTGTATCACTGAGCGTGAGCAAGGTCCAGACAAATCGGATAAAACTGACAACTCGGTCAACAATCGGGCCGAACGGCCTACCTGCACCTCGGAAGTGCATCGAAGCCTGGTGAGCGAGAGGGCCTCGTCAGGCGACAGCGAGGCGCACTGCGGTCGCCACCGCCCCGACCACTCCTTCGCGCAACCGATCCAGGTGCGCGTCCACCCCACCGGTCGCAACGGCGAAGGCGATGTCGCCGTCGAAGCGCGTTGCCACCGGACGCAGCGCCCGCACCAATCCGTCGTGCGCGCTCTGCGCGAGGAGCCGGCACTCGACCTTCGAGCACCGCGCGTCCGTCGCCACCACGACGAGCGTCGTGTGCTCCCCGGGACCGAGCGGTGGGTCGGGGAACGCCCCGACCTCGGGACCCGCGGTCGATCCCGCGAGGACCGTGCCGTCTTCGGCGATGACGTCACCGACCGCATTGACGACTGCCAGTGCACCGACGGTCGCCTCGCCGACGCGCACCGATGCGGTACCAAGCCCACCCGGTACGCCGTGTTGCGAACCGCGCCACTTGCCGACGGTTGCGCCCGTACCCGCGCCGACCCGTCCGAGAGCAAGCGGACCATCCGCATCAGCGGTCTCGGCGGCGCGTGCACCATCGGCGGAGCTGGGGCGCAGACCGCGTGATGCGACCAGATCAAAGATGGCCGCGGTCGGCACGATGGGCACGGGTCCCGCGGTCGAGCGGAACCCCCGGCCGCGTTCGGAGAGGTACGTCATCACCCCATCGGCAGTCGCGAGTCCGAACGCCGACCCACCCGTGAGCACGATCGCGTCGACGTGCTCCACCAGCTTCGTTGGCTCGAGCAACGCGGTCTCGCGCGACGCCGGCGCGCCACCGCGCACCTCACACGACGCCGGTCGTCCCTTCAGGGAAGAGCACCACCGTTACGCCGGTGCCGGCGAGCGTCACGTGCCCGACGCGCACACCAGCAACGTCGGTGATCGATCCCGGCCGAGCTCGATCAACCTCGCCCGGCGGGGACATCGGCTACGCGCGGCGCGCCTGCCGCAGCGCGCCCTGCTGCTGCACGTCACGGGCGAACTCGGTGATGAGCGAATCGATCGTCTCGGCCCGTTCGAGCATCAGCATGTGCCCGGCGCCGTCGAGCAGCTCGAGGCGAGCGCGAGGAAGCTTGCGGGCCATGCGGCGTGCTTCCGCCGGTGGGGTGATGACGTCGTTCGTCCCACAGATCACCAGGGTTGGCAGAGTGATGTTCCGCAGCTCCTTCGAGAGGTCCAAACCGAGCAACGCGCGTGGCGCGGCCTTCCGCGTCTCCGGATCGCAGGCGAGGATCATCTGGCGGGTGAGCTCGACGTGGCTCGGCTGCGGGTCGCGTCCGAAGCCGATGCGGGCGATGAGGAGACCGACGTCGGTGAGCTTCAGCACGCCGCCGGCGTCCGGGACGGCCCCCGCCACCCGCTCGAGCGCGTGGAGGAGGTGACGATTGCCGCTCAGCGCGGTGCGGGACAGCGTCGAGAGCAGCACCACACCCGCGACCCGCTTGGCGGCCACCTCCGGATACCGCAGGCAGAAGAGCTGCGCGGCCACCCCACCCATGGAGTGACCCACGAGCACCGCGTCGTAGAGGTCCAGACCTTCGACCACGGCCCGCATGTCGGCTGCGAGGGTGTCGAGGGTGTGTCCGGCCGTGCCGATCGTCGAGGACCCGTGGCCGCGGTGGTCGAACGCGATCGCCTGGAAGCCGGCGTCGGGGAGGGACTCCATCTGCTTCACCCAGGTGCGCACCGAGAGGGTGACGCCGTGCGAGAGCACGATCGGCGGTCCCTGCCCCCGGCTGATGACGCTGATCGAGCCCCCGTCGTCGCCGGCGAGGCTCCGGATCTCGTCGAACTTCGGCACCAGGTCCGTCTCGGAGTCGGCGTCCTCGCGTCGGCGGAGACGGCCGGCGGCCACGCGCTCGGTCGCGAACGCCGCGCCGGCGAGGGTGATCGCCGCACCGGCTGCCACGCCGAGCATCTTGAACGCACCCGCCATCAGACGTAGCTCCGCGGTGCTCGGGGTCCGATGCCGCACACGATCTCGTAGGGGATCGTCCCGAGTCGCTCGGCCCACTCCTGCGCGGTGACGACCGCGTCGCCCTGCCGGCCGATCAGCACCACCTCGTCGCCGACCTCGACCGAGTCGTCACCGACGTCCACCATCATCTGATCCATCGTCACGGTACCGGCGATCGGATGGCGGCGGCCGCGGATCACGACCTCACCCCCGACCGCGGCGAGGTTGCGCGGCACTCCGTCCGCGTAGCCGATCGGTACCGTCGCGACCTGGCCAGGACGCGACATCTCGTAGCGCAGTCCGTAGGACAGGCGGGCCCCGGCCGGCAGGGTCTTCACGTGCGACACCCGGGCCTTGAGCGAGAGCGCGGGTTGGAGCCGGGCCCGATCGGCCAGCTCGGGGACCGGCGCGATGCCGTAGATGGCGATGCCGACGCGCACGAGGTCGAAGCGCGCGTCGGGAAACGCGAGGAGACCGGCGGAGTTCGCGGCGTGGACGAGCTCCGGCCGCAGCCCGGCTCCGTCGAGCTCGTCGAGCACCGCAGCGAAGCGGGCGAGCTGCTCGTCGGTATAGGGGTTCTCGATCTCGTCGGCGACGGCCAGGTGCGTGCACACGCCACCGAGCCGCAGCTGGGTGCGCTGCTGGACCCGCAGGGCGAGCGCCAGGGCTTCCGCGGGCGCCACGATCCGACGCGGTGCATCCCGGTGTCGATCTTCAGATGCACCGAGAGCGCTTCGTCCGTGCCCCGTTCGACGACGGCCTTGGCCAGCATGTCGATGCCGTCGGTCGTGTAGACGACCGGCGTGAGGTCGTGCGCGACCACCGCCGACGCGGCATCCGGCGCCGGCTCGGACAGCACGAGGATCGGGGCATCGACTCCCGCCTCGCGTAGCTCGACACCTTCTTCCACGAGCGCGACCCCGAGCCATGACGCGCCCGCCTCGAGCGCGGCCCGCGCGATCGGGACCGCGCCGTGGCCGTAGCGCATCGGCCTTCACGACCGCGAGCATCTTCGCCGGTTGCGCGATGCCGCGTGAGCTCGGCGACGTTCGCCTGCACGGCCGCGAGATCGATCTCGACCCAGGCGGCGCGGAACTGATCCGCTCGTGCTTCGGTCTAGCTCCATGGCGACCTCAAGTAGTTGCCGCCAGGAAGCGGACGATGTCGCCACGGGCCACGATCCCGAGGACCTTGCCGTCATCCGAAACCACGGGGATGTGGGTGACGTCATGCTCGTGCATCAGGCTCGCGACGTCTTCGATCGTCGCCGTCCGCCGCGACCTGCTTGAAGTCCTGCTCCATGACCTCGGCCACCATCGACGCCGCCGCCTTCTTCAGCTCCTCGTCGTAGCGCCGGATCTGGTTCGGCAGGGTGAACTCCACGCCGGGGAGGATCTGGATGGTCGTCGGCAGGTGGAGCCGGGCCTCGGTGACCAGGAGGTCCTCGTCGCGCAACAGCCCCACGATCTTCCCGTCACTCGCCACGACGGGCGCGGCCCCGATCGAGTGCTCGGACAGCACGTCGGCGGCCTCGGCCAGCGACTGGTCGGGACGCAGCGTGACGACGTCCGTCGTCATCAGCTGGGTCACGGAAGTGCTGGTCGCCATCAGGCCTCCTGGGTCGCGTGGCGTGGTGAGGGGTTGCGGTGGTGGCGGGTCAGCCGCGCGGGTCGGGCAGCGCAGCCGGGATCGCCTCGATCAGGTCCCCCGCAATCATCCCAGTATGACCGGCTCGATCCGCGGCACGGCCATGGATCCAGGCCCCGGCCGCGGCGGCGCTGAACGCGTCGCACGCCCCGGGCCAGCAGGGCGCCGATGATCCCCGAGAGCACGTCGCCGGTGCCGGCGGAGGCCAGCCAGGGCCCACCGGTGGTGTTGACCGCGATCCGGCCCGATCCCGGCTCGGCGATGACCGTCGCCGAGCCCTTCAGGAGCACGACGGCTTCCGTTGCGTCGGCCAGCCGCCGAGCTGCCGGCAATTCGGTCGTTACCGGGCGGTTCGCCCACGAGACGGGTGAACTCGCCGTCATGAGGGGTCAGCACCGCGGTGGCCTCGAGCATCGTGTGGCGGATCCGCAGCGGCGCGAGATCGCCCCGCAACGCGTTCAGCCCGTCGGCGTCCAGCACCAGGGGCACGGGGGCGTCGGCCACGAGCTGGATCACCGCGGACTGGGTCCGCTCGTCCCGCCCCAGGCCGGGACCGACGACGAGCGAGCCGAACCGGTTGAGGTCCCGCAGCACCGTGCTCGCGGCCCGCGCGTCGAGCGCGCCCTCCGGCGTCGCGGGCAGCGCGACGGTGATGATCTCGCTCCCGGAGCCGCGGCGGCCGCCGCGTCACCCGGGACGCCACACCACACGATTCCCGCGCCCGTGCGCAGCACCGCGCGGCTCACGAGCGTCGGCGCGCCCGTCATGCCGAGAGTCCCGCCGACGACCATCACGCCACCGACTTCCCATTTGTGGGTGTTCGGTCGGCGTGGCGGGAGCCACGCGGCAACGTCCGCCGCCTCGGTGAGCCCGGCGGGTGACGCGCCGACGTCGATGCCGATGTCTGCGACCGTGACGACGCCCGGCGTGCGAGCGACCTGGTTCGAAGAGCAGACCCGGCTTGCTCGCCGCGAACGTCACCGTGCGATCGGCCCGCACCGCGACTCCGTCGACCGCGCCGTTCAGCCCGTTCACCCCGGAGGGGATGTCGACCGCGACGACCGAGCACCGGGTGCTCGGCGACCGTGGTCGCGACCCACGCCGCGTCACCTTCGAGCGCACCCTTGAACCCGGTGCCGAACATCGCGTCGACGAAGACGTCGGCGCGGGCGATGGCGCGCGGTGAAACGGGCGCGGTCGATGCCGTCCCCCGAGCGCGAACGTGTCGACCCGGACGCCCCCAGCCGCGCAGCACGCGCGCCGCGACGAGCCCGTCACCGCCGTTGTTGCCCTTGCCGCAGACGACGACGACCCGCCGGCCGTAGACCCCTCCGGCCGCCTCCCGCACCCCCCAGGCCACGGCGCGGCCGGCCCGGTCCATCAGCACCTCGACCGGCGTGCCGGCTTCGATCGTGCGCCGATCCGCCTCGCCCATCTCCACCGGGGTGAGCAGCGGCTTCATGCCAGCGCCACCGCGACGGCCATCGCCATGCTGTCGGTGTGCGTGAGCGTGAGGAGCCACCGGCCGACGCCCCGCTCGCCCGCCATCTCCGCGGCGCGGCGGTGCAGCGACGAGCTCGGGCTGCCCGCTCGGGAGCTTGCGCACCTCCACGTCACGCATCGCGAACTTCCACAGCCCGACCCCCATGGCCTTCATCACCGCTTCCTTCGCCGCGAACCGGGCCGCGAGCGGCGGCACCGGCTCGCGGTGACGGAACGCGTACTCGCGCTCACTCTCGCTGAACAGCCGCTCGGCGATGCGCGGCCGGCGGGTGAGTGCGAGCCGGAACCGCTCGCACTCGACCAGGTCGGTCCCGATCCCCAGCATGAGCCCCGACGGTGGCGCCGGCCCGCGGATGGGGGCGTGGGCGTCACCCCTCGGCGCGCCAGCGGTCGGCGAGCACGTTGACGGGGACCGTGAGCAGATCCACGAGCGGCGTCTCCGCGAGCCGCTGATCGTCGAAGGTCAGCTCGGTCTCGGTGAACGCACCACGCAGCGCCGCGTACCGGTTGCGGTATCCCGAGAGGACGGCGTGCGCGACGTCGGCCGGCAGCCGGTCCTTCAGGTCGAGGTGCAGCAGCGTGAGCCCGACCGTCTGCACTCCCTTCACCTCGGGCACGATCACCAACGTGCGCCCGTCGCTGCGGCCCCGGATGACGGTGACCTCGCGCTCCGCCGCCGCGACCTGCTTGGTGCCGCGCAGGATCGGGTTGTCGACGGTGCGGGATCGGAGCTGCATGGAGATCCCGCCCTGGTCGAGCACGCTGATCGTCGCGTCGTCGCTCGCCGGATCGCCGTCGATCTTGTACCGGGTGAAGCCGGTGACCTCCGCGACCGCGGCGTCGAGGTCCACCAAGCGTCCGCAGCACCCGATAGCTGAGCCCGTCCCGGGCCGCGCCGGCCGCCAGCACCTGCTGGACCAGCGGCACCTGCAGCAGCGTCTCGTCCGAACGCGAGATCCCGACCGTGACCGTCTTGGCCTGGTGCTTGATCGCGTCGACCGGCCGCGTGAGCTCCTCGATCGCCTTCGTCAGCGCGGCGGTGAGATCCTCGATCACCGTGCCCGGGGTACCGACCTTGCCGTACTCCACCTGGAACGCGTCCAGCGGCAGCACCCGCGTCGCGTACCGGAAGAGCGAGGCCAGCCGCACTGCGGACGCGGCCTCCATCGAACCGTCGTAGGCACCGGCGCGCAGCGACTCGAAGAAGCGGCTCGCCGGCGCTTCGAGCTCCTCGCCGAGCCGGTCGAGGATCATCCGGCTCGGGGCCCGCGGCGCGGTGACCACGGCTTCGATCGCCGCGCGGGCCTCGCGCAGCGGGCGGGCCGACGCGTCGATCGCGAGCGCCGCCTCGTAGCCGAACAGGTGACCGGCCATCGCCGAGAGCACGAAGCCGAGCGCGGGATGCACCGCGGGGACCTCGATCGTGTCGAGCGCGGCGCCGAAGCGATCGTCGCCCTCGTCGATGATCGCGATCGCCGCCGCCTTGTGCGCCCGGTAGATCGCGAGCTCCTTGGCCACGTCGTCCGCGTTCGAACCGGTGAGCCCCGCGCCGCACACGAGGATGAGCGGCTCGGACGAGAGGTCGATGTGCTTCTTGTCCTCGGTGCCGTCGCAGGCGATCGACTTGTAGCAGAGCTCGGAGAGCTTGATCCGCACCTCGTGCGCCGCGATGCGGTTCGAGCCGTTCCCGACGACCGCCCAGTAGCGACGGCCTGGGGCCAGGCGCTGCGCGACGACGCCGATCGACGCCCGGCGGGCGAGCATCTGCTCCATCGCCGCCGGGAGATCCCGCAGCGCGTGCAGCATCGTGACGCGGTCCTCGGACTGGCCGAGGGTGAGCTCGTCGGCCAGCGCGAACGCGAGCAGGAAGCCGGCCGCGACCTGCGCGTAGAACGCCTTCGTCGACGCGACGCTCATCTCCACGTCACGACCGTCGGACGTGTAGAGCACGCCGTCGCTGCGGTCGACGAGATCGCTGTTGCGCCGGTTCACGATGGCGAGCACGGTCGCGCCGCGGGCCCGGGCGAGATCGACCGTCCGGTTGGTGTCCGTGGTCGTGCCGCTCTGGCTGATCGCGATCACGAGCGTGTCCGACATGTCCGGCGCGAGCCGGAAGCCCGACAGCTCGGTGGCGAGCAGCGGCTCGACCGACGACCGACGACGACGGCCCGAGGCGCGTGCTGCAACGCGACGGCCAGGCTCTGGCCCGCGACCGCCGCGGTGCCCTGACCGATCACGAGCACCCGCTGCAGCTCACCGGCGCGGAGCCGCTTCCGCAGCGCGTCGGACAACGTCTCGTGGCCGAGCTCGACGACCGGTCCGCCGTCGCGCTCGATGATCTTCGCCCGCAGCGTCTTGCGGAACGACGCCGGTGCTTCCGAGATCTCCTTCAAGAGGTAGTGCGGGAAGTCACCACGATCGATGTCGCGCGTCGTGATCTGCGCCGCGGCGAGCTCGCTCGGCGTGCACGGGCAGCGGCGACCCGTCGTAGGAGAGTCGTTGGATCCCCTCGATCGTCCCGGCGCCGCTCGACGTCCAGCACCACGATCTGGCCCCGGCTCGCGCCCGGGTTCTCCGGGTTCCCCGGGCGTCTCGCCGTCGAGGCGCAGGTAGGACGCCGTCTCCTCGACCAGGCCGTACGGCTCGCTGGCCACCACGAAGCAGTCCTCGGCCAACCCCACGTACACGCCCTGCCCGCTGCCCCGCAGCGCGAGGAGCAGCCGGCCGGGCTGCGGCCGACGAATGCGCACCGATCGCCACCGAGCCCTCGAACGCGGCGACCGTGGCCCGGAACGACTCCACCACGCTCTCGCCGGCATCCACCCGCCGCGCGACGAGCGCGGGAATGACCTTCGCGTCGGTGGTGATCTCGGGCGGGATGCGTGAGCTCGTGCAGCGCGACGAGGTCGGCGAAGTTGTCGACGTCGCCGTTCGAGCGCGGCCGTGACGTACGCGTCGCCCGTGGGTGCCGCTTCGCCGACCAGGCTCACCGACTCTTCCTGGTTCAGCGGGTGCGCGTTGGCTTCCGAGATGATCCCGACGCTCGCCCACCGCGTGTGGCCGAGCACCATGACGTGCGCGGTGTCGTTGTCCAGCGCGCGATGCAGCAGCGCGTCGCCGGTGATCGCGCGGCGCAGCGCGGCGACGTTGTCACCGAGCTCACCGATCTCCGCGGCGGCCTTGTAGACGAAGCTGAGCTCGCCACCGGGCGCCCGCACCGCACCGGACCGGAACAGCGGATCGGCGGCGCGCTCGGCGAGCAGTCGCCGCGACCTCGACGCTCTCCAGGTCGAGCCCGTGGTTCCGGACGAAGAGGTGGAGCCCGGCCGAGTCGCCGACCGCGCACCTCGAGCCGGTCGATGGCCGAGAGCGCCACCTGGACCGACGCGAAGGCTTCGATCGCCGCGGGGGCCAGGGTGCCGTTGGCCAGCGCCTCGACCTCGCGCCCGGCCCGGAGCCGGTCCCGGGCGACGGCCCAGACCGCGTCCTTCGCTCGCACCAGCGCGGCGTTGACGGCCTCGAGCTCGTCCGGGTCGATGTCGCCGTCCGCGTCGAGTCGGGCCTCGATCCGGACCAGCAGCTCCTGCTGGGTCTCGAGCTCCAGGCTGATCTCGCCGGCACCCGGCCGGGTCGTCGATGATCGCCCGCACGCCGGCCACGCCGCGCAGCGCCGCGTCGACCGCCTCGACGTGGGCCGCGGCGAGCGACAGCGCCCCGGCGAGCGCGCTCGACTCCGTGCACACCCTGGAGGTGACCGGTGGCGCGCCGAAGCTCGCCGACCAGGTCGCGCAGGGAGGGAGGCGTTCGGTCCGAGGGACGCCGGACGACCGCGACGATGCCGCACATAAGAACCCGAAAGCCTACCGGCCCGAACCGTCGAGACGAGCGGGCTAGCCGTTGAGGCGGGCGTGGATCGACTTGGTGCGCCGGTAGAGGATGCGGAATTCCTTGGCCAGCGGCGCGTAGGTGGCCGCGGCGACCGGATCGGGCCGGTAGGTCTTCCCGATCGCCACGCTCGCGGCGAGATCGGCGAACGTCGCCCGGCCGAGACCGACCAGCCCGAGGAACGCGGCGCCCCGGACGTTGGCCGCCTGGGGATCCGCGACCTGCTGGATCTCGCGGCCGAGCACGTCGGCATGGATCTGGCACCACAGGTCCGAGCGGGCGCCGCCGCCGATCACCCGCAGCGGGTCGAGCTTGCGGTCGACGAACTTCTCGACCGCGCGCGAGGAGCCACTTCGAGTTGTACGCGACCCCTTCGAGCACCGCCCGCACCTGATCCGCCCGTGTCGTGGCCAAGCGACTGGTTGACCCACGACGCTGCGGATCGTGTGATCGTCCACCGGGGTCCGCTCACCGTTCAGCCAGGGCGTGAAGATGACGGAGCCACTGCCGACGGGGGCGCTCGCGGCGAGCGCGTCGATGCGGGCGAACGCATCCGCCGGCGGCGGACCGGTGCCGAGCGCGTCGTCGGGCCAGAGCACGTTCGCCCGGAGCCACTCGAGGCACGCGCCCGCGGTCTCCTGGTCGTTGCCGACGAAGTAGCGGTTCGGGATCGCGGCCGGGCAGTGACGCCATGTTGGCGAAGAGGTCCGTCTTCTTGAACGGCACGTGGCACGTGATCCACGACGACGTGCCGAGGTAGAGGTGACCCGAGAAGTCGGCGAGCGCGCCCGATCCCAACGTCGCCGACTGCACGTCGGGCGTGCCGGCGACCACGTCGATCCCGGCGGGCAGCCCGAGCTCGCGCGGCCGCGCCCGGCTGCAGGCCGCCGATCACGTCGACCGCGCGCACCAGCTCGGGCAGCGTCGCACGGTCGAGCTCCGAGAACTCCACGAGCTGGTCGTCGTAGACGACGTGATCGAGGTCGCGGTTGTCGGTGACGAAGTGACCGGCGATGGAGTCGACCGAGGCGACCGCGCGGCCGGTCAAGCGCAGGTTCAGGTAGTCCTTGGGCTCGAGGAACGTGGCCGTGGCGCGGTACACGTCCGGGCGGTGGTGCTTGATCCAGAGGATGTGCGCGGTCGGGTCCTTGCCCGAGTGGCCGGGAGCGCCGCCGGAGACCCGGATCCAGCGGGTGATCTTGCGCGGCTCGTAGCCCTGCACCGTCACCGTCCCGCCGGTGACGGCCGGCATGTACTCCGCGCCACGCGCGTCCATCCAGATCAGCGCGTTCATCAGGTGCCCGCCCTGCCCGTCGACCGCGACGGTGCCGAGCCACTCCGCGGTGCAGCAGATGCCGATCACCTGGTCCGGGGTGACCGTGCCGCGCGCCACCATGCGACGCGTCGCGGCGGTGATCGCGCGCCACCAGTCGTCGGGTCCTGCTCGACGCCGCCGTCGTCGGTGAGGACCAGCTCGGTCGGCTCGTACTCGGTGTCGACCACGACCCCGGCGGTGTTGACGAACGCGACCTTCGGCCCCGATGTCCCCAGGTCGATCGCGAGAACGCACTCCATCAGCGACGGTGTCCCAACGCAGCTTCCAGCGCGGTGGTGAGCCGGTCGGCGGCGGACTTCGCCACCACCTCGTCACTCGCCTCCACCATCACGCGCACCACCGGCTCGGTGCCCGACGGACGCACGAGCACGCGACCCTCGTCGCCGAGCGCGCCTTCCACCGCGCGCACCTCGGCCCAGAACGCCGTCGCGGCGTCGAGCCCGTCCCGCTCGCGCACGCGCACGTTGCGGAGGACCTGCGGGTACTTCGTCACCACACCGGCCATCTCGGAGAGCGGCGCGCCGGCGCGCACCTTCGCCTCGAGCAGCAGGATGCCGGCGAGCGGCCCGTCGCCGGTCGACCGCGTGCTCCCCGAAGATGACGTGACCGGACTGCTCGCCCCCGAGCACCAGGTCGTGCTCCTCCATCGCCGCGAGCACGTGCCGGTCACCGACCGGGGTCTCGAACACGGAGATGCTGAACCGGTCCAGCGCCCGGCGCAGCCCGAGGTTGGCCATCACCGTGGTCGCGATCGCGTCGTTGCGCAGCCGGCCCCGCACCTTCAGGTCGATCGCGGCGATCGCCAGGATGTGATCCCCGTCGACGATCCCGCCCTGCTCGTCCACCGCGACGACGCGGTCCGCGTCACCGTCGAACGCGAGCCCCGCGTCCGCACCCGCGTTGCGCACCGCGGTGATCAGGCCGCTCGGATCGGTGGAGCCGCAGCCGTCGTTGATGTTGACGCCGTCGGGCTCGGCGTTGCGCACTTCGACCTCGGCGCCGAGCTGCCGCGAACGCGCGCGGCGCGGCGGCGAACGCGGCACCGTGCCCGCAGTCGAGGACGATCGTCAGGCCACGCGAGCGATCCGGGATCGACGGTCGCCGACGCAGGCGCTCGACGTACGCGTCGACCGCGCCCAGGCCCGCGGTCGCGGCCCCGATGTCGAGTGCCGTCGCGTGGCGGTGACCCGTCCGCGAGCGATCGGCAGTGAGCTCGGACTCGATCCGGGTCTCGGTCTCGTCACGCAGCTTGCGTCCGCCGGCTTCGAAGAACTTGATGCCGTTGTCCGGGTACGGGTTGTGGCTCGCGGAGATCATCGCCCCCGCCGCGCCCGCCACCGCACACGCCCCGGCGAGACCCGGGGTCGGCAGCACGCCGAGCAGCTCGGCCGATCCACCCTCGGCACAGATCCCGGCCACGAGTGCGGCCTCGAGCATCGGACCCGACCGCCGGGTGTCGCGGGCGATGAGGAAGGGCGCGTCGGCGCCGAGCGCCCGGACCGCGGCGCGGCCGAGCGCGACGACGAGCTCCGGGGTCAGGTCCCGACCCGCGACGCCGCGCACCCCGTCGGTACCGAATTTGAGCGTCATGGCAACGGCGAGCCGGCCGGCCGACGAGTACCGGACTACCGCTTCGAGTACTGCGGAGCCTTGCGGGCCTTCTTCAGGCCGTACTTGCGCCGTTCCTTCTCCCGCGCGTCACGCGTGAGGAGCCCGGACTTCTTCAGCGCCGGCCTGGCCTCCGGGTCGAGCGTGACGAGCGCGCGGGCGATGCCGAGGCCGAGGGCACCGGCCTGGCCGCTGATCCCACCACCGTGGATCGTCGCGTCGACGTCGTACACATCGGCGGTCTGGGTGATCCGCAGCGACTCCGTGGCCGCCATGCGGTGGGTCGCGATGCGGAAGTACTGCTCGATCTCTTTGCCGTTGACCACGAGCTTGCCCGTGCCCGGGACGCAGGCGGACGCGAGCGACCGCGTTCTTCCGGCGACCGGTGGTCTGGATGAGGGGCTTGGACAACGGAGGCGTTCCTCTCGGGAGATCTAGGACGAGGCGCGGGCGGCCAGCGGGTGATCCTGCGGGCTCTGCGCGTGGTGCGGATGGGTCGGGCCGCCGTAGACCCGGAGCTTCTTGATCATGGAGCGGCCGAGCCGGCTCTTCGGGAGCATGCCCTTGACCGCGAGCTTCACGACCGCGCTCGGGGGCGCGCTCCATGAGGCGGTCGAGTGACTCGGACTTGATGCCGCCCGGGTAGCCGGAGTGGCGGTAGTAGAGCTTGTCCGCGCCCTTGCGCAGCGAGACGTCGAGCTTCGACGCGTTGATGATGACGACGTGGTCGCCGACATCGACGTTGGGCGCCCAGATCGGCTTGTGCTTGCCGTGGAGCAGGTTGGCGGCCTCGGTGGCCACCCGACCCAGCCGCTTGCCGTCAGCGTCGATCACGTGCCAGGCGCGCTGGATGTCCTCGGGCTTTGGGGTGAAGGTCCGCACAGGTCCTACTCGTTCGATTCAGGAGCGGCGCCGGCCGGCTACCGCGGTTCGGCCAGGTGCTGATCGGCCTCGCGTGCGCAGCCGGAGAAGCGGCGCGCAACGCAGGCGGAAATGCTACTCGCGCCGGTACTGGGCCAGCAATCGGGGACTACCCTGACCCCGTGACCTCCATCGACGCCGCCCACCGGCTCCCCGAGCACCTCGAAGCTGACGCGGAGCGTGCTCTCGAGGTGCTCCTGGACAGCTCACTCGAGCCCATCGTGGACATGGTGCTCGCTGAGCCGGGACGGGGCCTACGAGGCCCTGACCCACGACGGCAGCACGGTCTTCCGCCGCACCGGGCCCGGCCGGGACGGCTACGAGCTCGTTGCGGCGACCGGCTCGGACCCGCTCGCGGACCAGTCCACGGACAAGTTCGCCCCGCTGGACGACGAAGTCACCCACAAGTTCCCGCACCGGTCCGAGAACGCCTACCCCTTCGCGTACGACACGATCGCCCAGCTCTTCGACCACCCGGCGGCGCCCGACCTCTGCGTGATCCACTCGGCCGCGCACAACTGGGAGGACCAGGGCGGCCACCTCGGCGAGCACGGCTCCCTCGGCATCGTGCAGGCCCGGGCCCCGTTCATCATCGGCGGCAAGGGCGTGCGCCGCGACGGGCTCGTCCCCCGCGCCGGCCGCCTGGTCGACGTCGCCCCGACGATCGCCCACCTGCTCGGCTGCGCCCCGCACGACGACGCCGGCACCTACTTCGCGGGCCAGGACGGCGAGGTCCGCTTCGACGTGCTGGACGTGGAGGCCGGGCGCCCGAAGCACGTCGTCGGCTTCCTGTTCGACGGGACGAACCCGAACGTGCTCTACGCGATGGCCGCCCGCGGCGAGGTCCCGAACGTCGCCCGGATCATGGAGATGGGCACGACGTTCGAGCACGGCGCGATGGCCGGCCTGCCGACGGTCACGCTGGCGAACCACACGTCGATCATCACCGGGCGGCTCCCGGGCCACCACGGCATCCTCAACAACGCGTGGTTCGACCGCGCCACCGGCGAGCAGATCATCACGAACTCCAACGCCACCTGGCCCCAGGCGATGCGCACCATCACGCCCGGCACCGAATCGATCCACCTCGCGGTCACCCGCACCTGGGCGGACGAGCTCACCGCGTCGGTCAACGAGCCCTGCGACATCGGGGCCGGCTACTCGACCTTCGACTTCTTCCGCCGGGGCGACGTCCCGCCGATCCCCGACGACCCGTTCGGCCTGCCCCACACGACCGAGCGCTTCGTCCGCCCGTCCAAGGACTACCAGTGGTCCTCGATCGTGGACCACATGGGCACCGAGCAGGCGTGCGGCATCTGGAGCGGCCACTACCGCGACGTGGACTACCCGCCGCCGCGCTTCATGTGGGTCAACTTCACGCTCACCGACTCCGCGATGCACGAAGGCGGCCCGCACTCGGAGATGGCCGCGGCATCGATCCGCGACTCGGATGCCCGCCTCGGCGAGATCCTCGACGCGATCGAGCAGGCCGGCGCGTTCGACGACACTGCGTTCGTGCTCGTCGCCGACCACGGCATGGAGGAGAACAACCCCTCCGTCCGCGGTGACTGGGACGTCAGCCTCCGCGAAGCGGGTCTGAGCTTCCGGGACGAGGCGTACTCGTTCCTCTACCTCGGAGAGGCCAGATGAACCGCCGGCGCGCTGCGGTCGCGGCGCTCGCGGTCGGCGCCGTCGTGTTCCTCGGCGCGTGCAGCGGCGGCGGCGGCAGCCCCAAGGGCTTCACCCAGCGGGTGTCCGGCGAGGACGGGATCTCCGGCAGCGTCGACATGGACCACCCCAAGGTGCCGAAGGACTTTCCGTCGCTCGAGGTGCCGCTGCCGACGGAGGGCAGGCTGCAGGCCGTCGTCACCGGGACGCAGAAGCCGAATCACTTCTACACGTTCACCTACTCGCTCGCCGGCCAGAACGGTCGCGCCGTCGGCGCGGACTACCAGCCGTGCGCTCGAGAAGGCGAGCTTCACGATCAAGAACTTCAGCTCGACCGGTGGGAGCGACGGTGGCTTCACCACCTTCGACGCGACGAGCCCGAAGTGGGACGTCACCGTCGTCTCGGGCAAGGGCTCACTGCCCGAGCCTTCGGCGATCTCGGTCCAGGTCACGACGCACGGCACGCTGAGCGACGACCTCCAGCGAGCTCGACGTGCTCGACAACGGCGCGGATCCGCAGCTCGATCCCAACGACCCGAACGCGGCGACGTCCACCACGACGATCCCGCTCAACGGCGGCTAGCGAGCCCGCATCAGTAGCCGACCTCCCAGAGGCACAGGCCCTGGGGCGGTGCGGGAGCGGCGGCGGCGACCCGGTCCCGCTGGCGGAGGATCCCCATCACGTCACCGGGCCGGCGCTTGCCGACGCCGACGTCGACCATCGTGCCCGACGAGCGACCGCACCATCTGCCAGCAGAACGCGTTGGCCCGCACGTCGTAGCGGAGGATCCCGTCGGCCAGCTCGATCCAGCGGGACTCGAACACCCGCCGGGAGAGGCTGACCTCGCCGGTGGCCCGCCGGCAGAACGACGAGAAGTCGTGCTCGCCGACGAACGGGTCGGCGGCCATGCCGCAGCGCCGCGAGCTCGAGCGGCTGCTCGACCCACCAGGCGTAGCGGACGAGGAACGGGTCCGGCACCGGACGGTTCACGATCGTGTAGCGGTAGTACCGCCACTTGGCGGACCGGCGGGCGTTGAACCCGGGGGCCGCGAGCTCGGCGGTGCGCACCACGATCTCGGGTCCGAGCAGCCCGTTCAACGCCGACTGCACCCGGTCCGGCTCGAGCCCGGGCGGTGCGTCGAACGACACGACCTGACCCCACGCGTGCACCCCGGCATCGGTGCGACCAGCGCAGGTCAGGGCGACCTCCTGGCGCAGGACCTTGGCGAGCGCCTTGCCGAGCGCACCCTCGACCGTGCGCTGGTCCGGCTGCGCGGCGAAGCCGCGGAACCCGGTGCCGTCGTAGCCCACCAGCAGCCGGCACACCGCCGGTCCGGCCGGCTCCTCACCGAAGAGCGTCACGGACCGAGTCTCCCGCGCGTTCTCGGACCCGCTCAAGCCGCCGCATCCGGCGGCGGCGTTCCGGGAACGGAGGAGCTGCTAGACGAGCTCGATGCGGGCCATCGGCGCGTTGTCACCCGGGCGCGGGCCGAGCTTCAGGATGCGCAGGTAGCCACCGTTGCGGTCCGCGTAGCGGGGCGCGATCTCGGCGAAGAGCTTGTGCGTCGCGTCGGTGTCGTGGATCGTCGACACGACCTGGCGCTGGCGGTGGACGCCGCCCTTCTTCGCCTTGGTGATCAGCTTCTCGGCGTACGGCCGCAGCGCCTTGGCCCGCGAGACGGTGGTGGTGATGCCCTCCGCCTCGAACAGGCTCGCGGCGAGGTTCGCCAGCATGTGGCGCTGGTGATCGGGACTCCCGCCGATGCGCGGGCCCTTCTTCGGAGCAGGCATCTTCGGGTCAGTCCTTCATGCGCAGCGACAGGCCGCGCTCGTCGAGCTTCTGGATGACCTCGTCGAGCGACTTCTGGCCGAAGTTCGTGATCGCCAGGAGGTCGTCCTCGGTCTTCTGCACGAGCTGGCCGATGGAGTCGACCCGGGCCCGCTTGAGGCAGTTGCGGGGACGCTCGGAGAGGTCGAGCTCCTCGATCGGGAGCTCGAGGTCCGGGGAGGTCGCGGTGACCGGCGAGACCTCGCCGAGCTCCAGGCCCTCCTGCTCCGCCGAGAGCTCGCCGACGAGGGCGACGAGGTTGCGCAGCGTCGCACCGGCGGAGGCGAGCGCCTCGCGGGGCGTGATGGAGCCGTCGGTCTCGATCTCGAGGGTGAGCTTGTCGTAGTTCGTGGCCTGCTCGACCCGGGTGGGCTCGATCTCGAACGCCACCCGGCGCACGGGCGAGAAGATCGCGTCGACCGGGATCTCACCGATCGGGGCGCCGGCCCGCTTCGTCTTGTCGGCCGACGCGTAGCCGCGACCCTGCTCGACCGTGAGGTCCAGGGCGAGGCGACCGGTCGCGTTGACGCTCGCGATCGGGAGGTCGGGGTTCAGGATCTCGACGTCCGCGGTGGTCTGGATGTCGCGGGCGGTCACTTCCTTCGGGCCGCGCACGTCCAGGCGCAGCGGCACGTCCTCGTCCGAGGTGCAGGTGAGGACGAGGTCCTTCAGGTTGAGGATGACGTCGGTGACGTCCTCCTTCACTCCCTTGATGGTGCCGAACTCGTGGAGCGCGTCGTCGAGGCGGACGCGGGTGACGGCCGCGCCGGGGATCGACGACAGCAGGGTGCGGCGGAGGCTGTTGCCGAGCGTGTGACCGAAGCCGGGCTCGAGCGGCGAGATGGTGAACCGCTGCGTGTTGCCCTCAGCCTCTTCGGCCTCGATCTCGGGACGCTGGATGATGAGCATGGAGTCTCCTCGCGGACGGGCGCACGGTTGCGCCCGGAGGTAGTCGGGGTTACTTGGAGTAGAGCTCGACGATGAGCTGCTCGCGCACCGGGACGTCGATCTGGTCCCGCAGCGGCAGGTCTCGCACCGTCACCTTGGCCTCGCCGGCCTCGGCCTCGAGCCACATCGGGACGAGGCGGTCGATGGTGTCCAGGTTGTGGCGCAGGATGATCCCGTTCCGAGCCTTGGCCGAGAGCTGGATCACGTCGCCCTTGCGCACCTGGAACGACGGGATCGTGACCCGCTTGCCGTTCACGGTGACGTGACCGTGGCGGACCCACTGGCGGGACTGGTTCCGGCTCGACGCGAAGCCGGCGCGGAACACGACGTTGTCGATGCGCTGCTCGAGCATCCGCAGCAGGTTCTCGCCGGTGATGCCGGACTGGCCGGCCGCCTGCGCGTAGAGGTTGCGGAACTGCTTCTCGAGCAGGCCGTAGATGCGGCGCGCCTTCTGCTTCTCGCGCAGCTGGAGCATGTACTCGCTCTCACGGATGCGGCCGCGACCGTGGATGCCCGGAGGGTACGGGCGCTTCTCGATCGGGCACTTCATCGTGTCGCACTTGGCGCCCTTCAAGAAGAGCTTCATGCGCTCACGCCGGCAGAGGCGGCAGACGGGTCCGGTGTAACGAGCCATCAGCTTGCCCCGCTCTGACGGGCCGCTCGGGCCCCGGTGTCGTAGGAATCGGTCATGTGATCACTCCTCGGGTCCACGACACCTCAGACCCTCCTCCGCTTGGGCGGGCGGCAACCGTTGTGCGGAATCGGCGTGACGTCCTTGATGCCGAGCACCTCGATCCCGGTGTTCTGGATCGAGCGGATCGCCGTCTCCCGGCCGGAGCCCGGGCCCTTGACGACCACGTCGACCCGCCGCACGCCGTGCTCCATGGCCCGCCGCGCCGCGGTCTCGGCCGCGAGCTGCGCCGCGAACGGCGTGCTCTTGCGGGAGCCCTTGAAGCCGACGTTGCCGGCCGACGCCCAGGCCAGCACGTTGCCCTGCTGGTCCGAGATGGTCACGATCGTGTTGTTGAACGACGACTTGATGTGCGCGATGCCGTGCGTGACGTTCTTGCGCTCTCGGCGGCGCGGGCGTCGTCCGCCCGGTGCTGGCTTTGCCATCTTGCTTGCGCTCGCTCTCTACCTCTGGTGTGTGTTCTCAGGCCGGGCGCGGAGCCCGTTCGCTCGCTGGGCCCGGTGGCGCGGTGACTACTTGCGGGCCTTCTTGCGCCCGGCGACCGTCTTCTTCGGACCCTTGCGCGTCCGGGCATTCGTACGGGTGCGCTGCCCGTGCACCGGGAGGCCGCGGCGGTGCCGGATCCCCTGGTAGGTGCCGATCTCGATCTTGCGCTTGATGTGACCCGAGATCTCGCGCCGCAGGTCACCCTCGATCTTGAGGTTCGCGTCGATGAACGTGCGGAGCTGGGCGACCTCGTCTTCGGTGAGGTCGCGCACCCGCGTGTCCGGCGAGAGCCCGGTCTGCTGGCAGATGACCTGCGACGTGCTCCGGCCGATGCCGAAGATGTACGTCAGCGAGATCTCCAACCGCTTCTCACGGGGAATGTCGACTCCGGCGATGCGCGCCATCAGCTAGCTCTACCCCTCAACCCTGCCGCTGCTTGTGGCGCGGGTTCACACAGATGACGCGGACAGCACCATGGCGACGGATCACCTTGCACTTCTCACACATCTTCTTCACGGACGGACGAACCTTCACGGCAGCCTTCTGACTACTTGTAGCGGTAGGTGATGCGACCCCGACTCAGGTCGTACGGAGTGAGCTCGACCTGGACGCGGTCACCCGGGAGGATCCGGATGTAGTGCATCCGCATCTTCCCCGAGATATGGGCGAGAACCTTGTGGCCGTTTTCCAGCTCGACCCGGAACATCGCGTTCGGCAAGGGCTCGACGACCGTGCCTTCTACGAGAATCGTGTCGTCTTTGGGCTTAGCTACGGGACACCACCGGGGCTGAGGGCGCGCAAGAGGCGCCGAGGTATTGCTGGGCGACCCGCAAGGGTACAGCCGGTGCGGCCCCAAGGGCAATCCGGGGCGCCTCCGGCCGGCAACCGGGCCCGGACGTGGTAGAGGGCGGGGTCCGAAGACCCCGCCCTCCATGCAACCGTGCTGCTCAGATAGCGAGCTACGGAGCCGATGTCGATGTGACCACTGGTGATCGTGAGCTTCTTGATGCCCTTGGCCTTGCCCTTGGAGTTCGGGTCACAGCCACCAGGCGTCGTCAGGGCCGCGATGACCGGACCCTGGTCGACGACGGCGTGCGCCCAGCGGTCTCACCGGCGAACGAGCCGGTGATGACCGACGTGGCCTTGCCGGCCGTCGCCAGCCTGCGGGAAGGTCGAAGCCGCCACTCGCAGGAGCCACGTTCTGGAACGTGATGTGGACGGGTTCAGGCTCGAGCCCGTGCCCTTCCAGTTGATGACCGCAGTGAACGGCGAGGTACCCGGCTGGAGCAGACCGGTGCAGGTGCCCGGCTCCGTGCCCACGCTGGTGACGAGACCCTTCGACTTCCACCGATCGGCCCGGGTCGCGCCGTGGGCGTACCGGTGCACGACGTGCTCTTGGTCTTCGCAGTCGTCGTGGACGGCTGCCGTGTTCGCACGTTGGTCAGCGGCGGGCTGATCTTCACCTTGCCGGTGATGTTGCAGCTCACCATGCCCGTGGCGTTGCCCAGGGCGACCTTGCCCGCGAAGGCAGTGCCGGAAAATGCGGCAATGCCCCCGAGGGCCAGAGCAGCGGCGGTAGCCGCCATCCCAATCTTACGAATCATGCTGTCCTCTCCCATATGTGTCCGGACCGTGCTGTATGGGAGGACAGTGACCGAGCACCACGCGTGGAAGCAATGATCGATCGACCAGTGTCAGCCTTCCCCCCGCCGGGAAAAGTAACAGGACGCGCGCAGGGCGTCCATCAGATTCGCGAGGTCTTCACGAATATGCTCACGTTCGGTCACGAATACCCTCGTTCGTGGTGGCACGAACACTATTCGTGGTCACCTCGGCAGCCCGGAAACCACGAGCAGTGACGGGCGTGGTGCCGGCGCGACTACGGGTCCGGTTGCCCCGACCGGGGTCGTTCACCGGGGCGTCCGAATCCAGTCGCGACGGCAGCGGTAGTGTCGCCCGCCTCATGGCCCGATCGCCGCGCCGCTCGCGCTGCGTCCTGCTCGTTCCGCTGGCTCCTCGGTCGCCTGCTGGCGGATCGGACGCCTGTTCCGGCCGCCTCCCGGACGGCACCGCGATCACGGTGGACTCCACCAAGGTCTCCGGCGGCCCGCTCGTGCGTGAGCTGCGGATCATCGCGGCGAATGACCGCTTCGCCCAGGTGCTGAAGAAGCAAGACGACACCAAGCTCGTGCCCAAGTCCGGGACCGTCGACCCGCTCGTCTCGCAGGCCTGGGTCAACACCCGGGTCAACCAGGCGGTCGCGGCCACGAGTTCGCCGACCGGGGTCTGAAGGTGACCGCGAAGGACCGCGCGTCGGCGCGCCGCAACGACCGATGACCACGTTCCGGGGCCGCGCCGTGTTCGAGGCGTTCCCCGAGTCGTTCCGCAAGCGCCTCGTGATCAGCCGGCAGGCGAAGATGGACGCGCTGGAGGCGACGCTTCCCGAAGAACGTGCAACCCACCGATGCCCAGCTGCGAGAGCTCTACGCCCAGGTCGAGGCGACCTGCCAGGACGGCAAGCTCATCTCGACCAATCTTCGTCTCCACCACGGCGGACGCCGACGCCGATCGAGAGCGAGCTGGCCCAGCGGCGCCGACTTCGCCACCCTCGCCCGGCGAACGCTCGCATGACGCCGTCGTCGGCCAAGCGCGGCGGCGTGACCATGTGCATCGGGTCGACGCGCTACAACGCGTCGGAGGACGCCATCAAGGCGGCCGTCGTCGCGACCCCGATCGGTGGCATGTCGGCCCCGGTCAAGTCGGGCGACGGCTACGTCGTGCTCAACGATCCTGCCCTCTGACGTTCGAGTCGTCCGCGCGCTGCTCGCCGTCGGACTGGCACGGCAAGCACCCGAGCGCGCTGTTCGATCTCCTGACCCAGGCGCGGGCCGCGGCCAAGATCTCGGTCGCCAAGCGCTTCGCCGACCTGCAGCAGACCCCGACCGGCCCCGTGATCGCACCCGCGTCGAAGCCGGTCCGGCTCTAGCGGTCGGCACCGGGCGTCGCCGCTCCTCCCCGTGCCGCGCGCGCGTTCCGTGAGGATTCGGCCATGATCGAGCGGCCAATCACCGCCGGGAGCCACCAAGAACCACGGATCGTGGCAGGAATTGCTGGACGGCCCCGGCCGGGTGCCTATCGTCGACCGAGACGTCGGCAGACCTGCATTGGGATCTGGTCCACCTGACAGCCGTCGTCATCATCGGGCAGAAGGGGGAGCTGGAAGATGTTGAGAAGGCTCGTGATCGGTCGCGGCCGCGATCGCACTGTTCACCGCGGGAGTCGGCGTTGCGACCGTCGGAACCGCGGCGGCGGGGAAACCGACGATCACGGCGACGGGTCACTGTCCACTGCATCGGGCCCGGCAAGGCGAAGATCAGCCCGCCGATCAGCAACAACCCGGCGAGTGGCACCCGCAACACGGTGATCAAGTTCAAGATGACCTGCACGGGCACCACCGGGACGGCCGGTGTGTCCGTCGTCTCCGCCAAGGTCCTCGCGACGTCGTCCGGCACCGCCGACGGGGACGTGCATCAACCTGCTCGGCGTCCGGTGCGGCGCCGTTCACGTTCCAGATCAACTGGAAGGGTGCGGGCGGCAAGATCAACCCGACCACGATCATCTACTCGAACTAAGAGGGGACGGTGGAGGGCTTCAAGCTGCCGTCGTCGTCCGCTCCGGTCGGGACCTCGACCGTGACCGGCTCGTGGGCCGGGAGTGCCCGTCCACGCGCCGCGGCCGACATCCCGTCGACGTTCCTCGCTGACCTCGGGGCGAAGTGCGCCGAGGTCGTCACGCCGGGCAAGAACGGCAAGCCCGACAAGGTCAAGGCACCGAAGGGCATCAAGAAGCTCGTCTTCGGCCCGACGTCCTGGGTCGACATCGGCGCCTAAGGGACGCGTACCGGAGCACGACCATTGGTGACAGGCTGGGGCGGGGCCTTCGGGCCCCGCCCCAGCGCAATTCGGCGAGTTCGGGACCGCCGGCGCGAAACACCACGCACCGGCGGCGACCCGGCCGAACTGCGCGCGGGGCGTGGTAACTTTGAGGTCCGCTTCGGGCCGGGTACCTGCCCCAACCGGGCCGGTTCGACGGGGAGGCCGCGGGGGCAATGGCAAACGACCAGCAGCGCATCGAGGACGGCGGCGGCGGCCTCTCGCGCCGCCAGGTCCTGGCGCGCGGCGCGGTGGCCGCCGGGGTCGTCTGGGCGGCGCCGGTGATCCGCACGGCGAGCGCCTACGCGACCAGCGCCGCCGGCACCGAACGCCCCTGCTCGAAGTTCTACCTGGTCTGCATCGACTCGCTCGGCGCCCGCCCGGTGCGCTTCCTCGACGGCGCGGACGGCTACGACGAGATGCCGTCGGACGCGATCATCGCCCGGTTCCGCCCGCTGGAGGATCCGGCGCCGAGCACGACGACCACCTCCAGCACGTCCAGCACGACGACGTCGAGCACGTCGAGCACCACGACGTCGAGCACCTCGAGCACGACGACGTCGAGCACGTCCACCACCACCACGACGAAGCCGTTCAAGGACCCCACCGCGGGCGTCGGGCTGTTCCCCGGTGACGAGGCGACGGCCGATCCCCGCAAGGAAAGGACAAGAAGAAGAAGAAAAAGAAGACCGGGACCACCAGCACGACCGAGCCGAACGTCACCGACGACGACGGCGCTGCCCCCGACCGAGGTCGACCCGACCGCGCCGGAGCTCGACGACCTCGGGTCTGTTCCCCGACCCGGTCGACCCGAACGCTCCGGTCGATCCCGCGACGACGGTGCCGGCGTTCGACACGCTGCCCCCCGGGATCAAGGACTGGCTCCACGACAACCCGGACGTCCCGGTGCGCTACCCCGAGGTGCCGCCGATGCTCACCAACACCACCGACCAGGCGTGGGCCGTGCTGCTGCCCGCGGTCGAGGACGGACCCAACCCGAGCACGCATCAGTGCCGGGCGGTGAAGGGCTGGGCGCACGCGGGGTCGAAGTACAACGAGTACTACGCGGACCCGCAGCTCGAGGGGACGGACGAGGAGAACCTCCGCCTGATCTTCCCGGCCCCCACGATGGACGACGGGAACCCGGGCGTGATCGAGAACCTGTTCCTCGTCTACTGCTGCCCGTGAGCACGCTGCTGCAACGGATCGACGACCGCCGCGCGCACGTCGTCGTGGTCGGCCAGGGATACGTCGGGCTGCCCGTCGCGATGCGATCCGTCGAGGCCGGGTTCCGAGTCACCGGGTACGAGCTCGACACCACCCGGCTCGAGTCGTTGCGAGCCGGTCGGTCCTACGTCGAAGACGTGCCGAGCGAGCGCATCGCCGCCGCCCGCACCCTCGGGTACGAGGCCACCGACCAGGTCGAGGATCTCGCCGACTTCGACATCGCGGTGATCTCGGTGCCCACGCCACTGCGCGACGGCGCGCCGGATCTCTCGTACGTCGAGTCCGCCGCGGCCGCCCTCGCCCGCGTGCTGCGACCGGGCGCGCTGGTCGTCCTCGAGTCCACGACGTATCCGGGGACCACCGAAGAGCTCCTGCGCCCGCTGCTCGAGCAGTCGGGCCTGCGCGCCGGCGAGGACTTCTACCTCGGGTACTCGCCCGAGCGCATCGACCCGGGCAACCCCACGTGGACGTTCGAGAACACGCCGAAGGTCGTGTCGGGGATCAATCCCGAGTCGCTGCGCTGCGTCGAGGCGTTCTACGGCGCGCTGGTCGAGAAGGTCGTGCCGGTCGGGTCGACCGCGGAGGCCGAGCTGGTCAAGCTGCTCGAGAACACGTTCCGGCACGTGAACATCGCGCTGGTCAACGAGCTCGCGATGTTCGCCGGCGACCTCGGGGTGGACATCTGGCGGGCCATCGACGCCGCGTCCACGAAGCCGTTCGGATACCTGCGCTTCACGCCCGGACCCGGCGTCGGTGGGCACTGCCTCCCCGTCGACCCCTCGTACCTGTCGTGGCGCGTCCGGCGCCGTTCCGGGCATCCGTTCCGATTCGTCGAGCTCGCGAACGACGTCAACGAGCACATGCCGGACTACGTGGCCCGGCGCATCACCGCGCTGTTGAACCACAACTCGCGGGCCGGTTCGTGGGACCAAGATCCTGCTGCTGGGCATCGCGTACAAGGCCGCGACGTCGGACTGGCGTGAGTCACCGTCGATCGCCGTGGCGGAGCGGCTGGCCGCGCTCGGCGCCGAGCTCAGCGCGTGCGACCCGCACATTCCCGAGGTGCTCCAGCCGGGCCTGACCATGGACCTCGTGGACTTCACGCCCGAGACCCTGGCGGCCGCCGACCTCGTGCTCGTCCTCGTGGACCACCCCGAGTTCGACCCGGACGAGATCTGTCGCCACGGGCAGCTCGTGTTCGACGCCAAGGGCATCCTGCGCGGACGCTCGTTCGCCGGCGAGACCCTGTAGGCACGCGCGGGTGGGCGACCTCGACGGAGGGAACCTGGCGATCCTCGTCGTCTACTTCCTGAAGGACGACGACGATCTGCCGCTGCTCGACCTGCACCTCGACCGCGTCGCGCGGCACACCAAGGTTCCGTCACACGATCTACGCGACGGCCAACCGCGCGTCGGCCGCGGTCCGTGCCCGGCTCGACGCGGCGCCGAACGTCGAGCTCGTCGACGGGCCCGACACCGAGCTGCGCGGGAGCCGCGAGCACGCGTACTACCTCGACCAGCTGTGGCGTCACGCGCTCGAGACCGACGCGACCCACCTCTGCACGCTCGACGTCGACGCGTTTCCGATTCGCGACGACTGGGTCGACGTCGTCGGTGACTTCCTGGCCCCCGAGTCCGGGCTCGCCGCGGTGTCCCGGCTCGAGAACGGCGACACGGCGCTGCCGCACCCGTCCTGCTCGCTGGCCCGGCGCGACTTCTACGAGCGCTTCGACCCGAGCTTCTCGCCCGACTCGGACGGCACGGCGGAGTTCCGGCGGTTCCTCCACAGCACCGGGCAGTCCGCCGACACCGGGATCCAGCTCGGCTACGCGCTGTGGAGCGCGGGGATCCCGTGGGGCCGGCTCGTCCGCACCAACGCGGTCAACCCGCACTACCTGATGGCCGGGATCTACGGGGACGCGGTGTTCCACCTCGGGGGGATCGGCCGCGGCAAGCTCTTCCGCGAGGATCTGCGCCACTCCGCCGTGCACCGCGTGACCCGACCACTGGAGCGCCTCCCCGTCGGGAGTGGCGCGCCGGCCCGAGTGAAGCGTTCGGTGCTCCAGCGAGCACGCAGCAAGAAGGAGCAGGAGCTCAGCGCGACGAACCGGTCGACCTACACCGTGTTGCGCAGCTGGCTGCTCGCCGACCCGGACGGGCTGCTCGCGTACCTCCGGGGTGACGCGGCTTAGATCCCGGTGAGGCCGACGAACTTCCGGCCGCGAGCGAAGACCCGGCACGGCCGGTTCGCGGCCGCTGACCCAGTCCCGGAAGAACGTGTTGTCGTCGATGTCGTCCATGACCACGACCGCGCCCGGCCGCAGCTGCTTCGCGATCGTGTCCATCGCGAACTGCCGGCCCTCGACGCTCTTGTCCGAGTCGTAGTGCACGAAGTCGATCTCACCCATCTGCGGCGCGAACTCGGCCAAGTTCGCCCGGTCGCCGTTCAGCGCGAGATGCCAGCGGGACTTGAGTGCCTCGTCGACCAGGCACCCGACGTACCGCTCGGGGTCGTCGAGGCGGAAGTACGGGAAATCACTCGAGTACAGGGTTCCTTCACCGTTCTGCTCCATCGCGGAGAGGATCGCCTGCGACGTCCATCCGGCGGCCACGCCGGTCTCGAGCACGACACGCGGCTTGAGGTACCGCACCAGGAAGTGCACGAGCTGAAACTGCCCACCGCCGCCGAGCGGGACCGCGAGCGCGTCGAGCCGGGCCCGGGCGGAGACGCGGAACTCCGCGGCCCAGGCCTCCGATTCGGCCCAGAGGTCGGCGTCGAGCGAGGTGCCGAAGTCGGTCAGGCTCTCGGCCGTCGCCTCCGCCCACCGCACCGCCTCGTCGTGGTGGCTCGGACGCAGCCGGGCCGCGACCTTGCGCATCATCACCGGCAGGTAGTGCGGCCGCAGCGCGTTGCGCGCGATGTTCCGCAGCGTTGACGACGTCACCGGGGGGAGCGTAGGCGTTCGTCGATGGTGTCGGGATCAAGCCCCTCCACCAGTGGGACCGAGTCCAGCAGCGTGAGCAGCGCCGCGAACATCGCGTCGTGATCCCGGTGGTCGCCGCGCACCGGCCCGAGCTGCAACAGGGCCGCGGCCGCACTCGGCGCGCCGGAGACTCCGATCGCCACCAGGGGGTAGCGACCCCAGGCGAGGGGTTCGGGCGTCCCGCCGGAGGCGTCGGCCGCCGGCGGCGGCGAGCGCGTCGATCGCGGGCTCGCTCGACGCGGAGCCCGGGCGCCCCGACGACCACTTCGCCGCGCGCTCCGTCCACCAGCGCGACGGGCAGGTCCGCGACCTGAACGTCATGGCGGGCCAGCGCCTGGCGGTACCGGATCGGGTCGTCCGGCTCCGGGACGATCAGGGCGCGGTCGCCGCGGGCGACGACGAGACCGTTCACCGGGGCGAGCCCGAGGGCTCCGAGATCGCCGAAGCTCGCGAGATGGCCGGCCAACGCCCGGATCACGGCGTCCGGTCGCCGGCTCCGCGCGACCACCGTGTCGCCCCGGTGCAGCAGGTACAGGTCCTGGCGACCGCGGGCCGGGTCGTCCTCGGGAAACGTGAGTGCGAGGAGCGGCGGGACCGAGGACTCGGCCACCGGTGAGGACACGAGATGGGCCGCGAGCACGTCGCGCATCGCGAGCTCGGCCCGCGCGCTGTCGGTGCCGACGCTGATGCGGTGCGCACCGATGCGAAACGTCGCGCGGGTCGACCATGGCTTCTCGAAGCAGCTCGCACACGAACCGGGCGCGGGCACGAGGAGATCGGACTGGTCCGCCGGCGACGTGGGCGCCGGTGTCCGGCCGCGAGGCCGGTGACGAGGTCGAGGTGCGCGAGCTCCTGGACCACCGTCTCGACGTCGCGACGCACGGTGCTGACCGGCATGCCGAAGACCTCGGACAGCTCCGCCGCGATCTCGTCGATCGCCACCTCGCCGTCGCAACAACGCCAGACCAGGGTGGCCACCGGGTCGAGGGCGTGGACCCGCCCGGCGCGGTGCAACACCGCTTCCCCGTCGAGCACCACCGCGGTGACATCCTCGCGAGCCCGGGGAACCGCCGACCCGTCGACCGCGGCGGCGGTCTCGCTCATGACCGCACCCGCTCGCGGGCGTCGTCGACGAGACGGAGCAGCGCGTCGCGCGCATCGTCGACGTCACCGCTCACGAGCTCGAAGCACGACGACTCGCTCCACCGCCGCCGCGAGGGTCGCGAGGGCCGCAGGACCGTCATCGAGATGGAAGCTGTGGCGGGCGATCGCGGCGAGCGCCGCCGGTGCACGCATCGGCTCGAGGGTCGTGGATGCGTCGCGCTCGTAGCGGGGGAACACGATCCAGCGCGGTCGCGCCGAGGTCGCCACCCCGCCCGCCCGGATGACTTCGGGCGTGACCAGCAGCGCGTCCCCGACGATCGAGCGCCGCGCCGCCGGAGCTCGGGGACCAGGTGTGCGAGCGCGGGGCCGAGCGAGAGGTACTTCGGGTAGGGCACCACGACGTCCGGTGACGGGATCGATCGCCACGATCTCGTCGGTGAGGTACCCGAGGCCGGCCCGCAGCAGCGCGGCGGCCAGTGTCGACTTCCCCGCGCCCATCGGCCCGGGCAGGACGAGCGGCGCGGCCGCTGGCGCACCACCGCGGACGCGTGCACGAGCACGAGATGGTGCGTCTCGTCGATCGCGCGCCGGTTCGCCTCCCAGAGGAGCTGTTGGAAGGCGATCGAGGCGGTCTCGGTGCGCTGCAACCGGACACCGTCGAGGTGCACCTCCCAGCGCGTCGCCGTACCGTCCCCGTTCGACGAGATCGAGAGGACGTGCTCGGCGGTGCCGGGCACACGGAGCGGTGCGTAGAGCTCGGCGAGGAGCTGGGCCATCCCGGCATCACTGGCGCGAATGTCGACGTCGAAGCCCAGCAGCGCGAGCCGGGAAGTCGTCCCCGCCCACGGGTACTCGTCGAGCAGGCGACGAACTCGCGCGCTCGTCTCAGCCATGGTCGGGACGGCCGGGATCTCCCGATCCCTGACCCGCCTTCGACCCCGAACCGGTGTCCGCGCCGGTCTCCGGGCCCCCGGCTCCTTCGGTCGGCTCCGGGAACCGCGCGTACGGGTCCTCGGGCTCGGTCGCCAGCGCGTCGAGCTCGGTCGGAATGGGAATTCGCTCGCGCCGCTTGACCTCGTTCAGGCAGATCAGGGCGAGGAAGAACGGCATGACCTGACATCGCTGTCGGGCCAGGATCCCGAAGTTCGAGAACGACGAGAACGCATAGACGAACGTGAACGTGATGCCGAGGCAGTACGCGATGTACGACGCTCGCCGCGCGGTCGCCGGGATGGCCAGGAGTCTTCGCCACCCCTTGACCATGAGATAGACCAGGAACAGCGCCTCGAACGATGTCGCGAGCGCCTGCACGTTGTGGGCCTCGAACGGGAACGGCCGGAAGATGACGGTCACCGTCGCGTACGGGCAGGTCGAGCGGCGTGTTGACCCGCACCGGTGTGAAGACCGATCCGACCTCCTCTTTGGAGGTGCGCCCCTCGGCGTTGGAGAGCTGGGTGTTCACGGTCTCCTGGTTCAGCGACTCGACGCCGAGGAACTTGCTGCGTCTGCTGCGATGAGGACGAGCATCATCACGAACAGGATCCCGAACGTGATGACGCGCACGATCGGGTTCAGCGCGGAAGACTTGTGGGGCTTGTAGAGCAGGGCCGCGAGCACGAGCCCCGCGAACACCGTCGAGACCGACGTGCGGCCGGATCATGACCACGGCCCATAATCCGACGCTCAGGATCAAGAGCCCGGTGAACGGTTTTCGGGTGAGGCAGCGCGACACGCCGTACGCGCAGAGCCCGAGCCCGAACAACGCCCATGCGTCCTTGCCCAGCGCAGACGACCAGTACAGGAGCGAGGGCAGGAACAGCACGAGCATCCCGTAGCGCTGGTGGTCGCCGTTGGGGACGGCCCGGCAGAACGCGCGCCAGCAGAGCAGCAGCCCGATGAAGCCCAGCCACGCGAACACCGTGAACGCGCCGAGCTTCGACGATCCCGTGACGGAGTAGAGGATGCCGGTGACCGTCTCGAGGAAGCCGGTGCCGGGGATCGGGCCGGTCTGGTGCGGCGGGCTGAAGTTGAGGCTCCGGTAGTACGGCGCGAGGTACCTGCCGAACGCGTCGTACTCCTCCGCGTCACCAGCGCTGACGTACGCGACGTACGTGAAGTAGTACCGGACGAGCCCGCCGAGCATCTTGGCCGAGAACGCGGCCATGACGAACCACACCATCTCCGGGTCGCGGTCCTGGCGCGCGACGCGGCGCGCGAGCGGGATGGTGATGAGCGTGAGGATCGGCAGCTGGACGATGAACCCGAGCAGGTTGAACGAGCCGGAGGCGAACATGGCGAGGACCATGACCATCCACACGCCGGCGAGGATGAACATGAGAACCTGCACCCACTTCGGGGCCTTGCGCAGGATGTCGCCCGGGGTCGGCGGCGGCGGCGGAACGCTCGCGGCGTCGGTCCAGCTCATCGTGCGCTCCGCGTGCTGCCGTACGCGCGCCAGGCCCGATGGATCCGCCGGTGATAGCTCCCGTCGCGCTGCGCCAGGTGCCCGGGCTCGGCGATGAGCAGCGCGCGCATGTACGCGACCTTCTCCGGCACGCTCGGCACCGCGGCGATGCCGGCCACGACCTGGGTCGCGTAGCTGCGCGACGGCGCGGTGTACGCCCGGAGCGCTCGAGCCTGGAAGCGATCGGGACGGTGAGCCATCGGCCCACTCCAGCACCGCGGTCGGCTCGAGACGAAGCCGCGACCACGCCAGCCGGACCGCGCGCGCCACGACCGCGTCCGCTCGCCAGCGGCGGGCGCGTTCGAGCGCCTCGCTCGCGATCGAGATCCGTCGTGAGGATCATCTGCGCGACGTCGCGCAGCGCCACGAGCCGGGGCGTGCGATCGCCGAGCGACGCGTGGAAGCACGCATGGAGGTACCGACTCTCGCGGTCGAGCACCGGGAGCTCACGTCCACCGATCGACACCGTCTCGTCAGACCTGAAGAGCTCGTCGAGATCGATGCTCAATCCGAACGGTCCGGCCACGAACGTGCGGTGCACGTCGATCTGCGTGCCGTCCTCGAGGACGAGGCACGCGCCCTTGCCCCACCGGCGGTCGAAGCCTGGCCGCACCTCGGTGTAGCGCCGCCGGGCACCGGCGTCGATCAGGAGCTGCAGCGTCCGGTCGTAGTCCGCCGAGCGCACCAGCAGGTCGACGTCGCCGAAGGCCCGTTGCGACGGGGAGGGGTAGTCGAGGTGGGCGACGCCCGGCCCCTTCAGCACTCGGTACGCGATGCCGGCTTCGTCGAGGGCGAGCGTCGTGTCGAGCAACGCGCGCTCGAGCAGCACGCAGAGCCGCATGGTCTGCTCGTGGGCCATGACGGCCTGCTCGTGCTGTCCGGTCGTCGTGGCGAGCGCGCCGTCCGCGACCGCGGTCGCGAGCAGCGGAGTGACCCGGTCGCCGGTCGCCAGCTCGAGCACTCCCCGCCACGTCCGTTCGTCGACGGGTTGCCCCGGCAGCGGCGCCGAGCCCGGGTAGCCCGTAGCCCGCGACCGCGCCGATGATCTGGTCCGCCGTCATGGCGCCGGGACCGCTTCCAGCACGCCGAGCTCCGTGAGCTCGTCCAGCACGGGCGTGATGTCGGCCTCCACCCGCGCCGCGTCAGCGTCGAAGGTCACCGCCAGCTCGGCGGCCAGCTCGGCCGCGGTCATCGGACGCACGATCGCGCGCCAGAGCTCGCGACCCGGTTCCGGTGAGCGTCTTCGGCTCGCGCGCACCCGGGGCGAGGAGCACCACACCGAACTCGCCGTCGCGCCAGAGGACGCCGGGAGCACGTTGCACCACACCACGGTGCGAGGGGAGGAAGGCCGCGGTCGCCACGGTCGACGACGTCGACAGTCCCCGGGTCAGACCCAGGGATCTTCGTCCGGACGACCGGTCGAGGCCTCCTTGCCCATCTCGGTGCTGGTCGACTCACTCGCGGTGACCCCGACCTCCGGCTGGCGCCGGCTCGTGATCCGGTCGCGGCCGGCGCCACGGCATCAGCCGGTGGCGCAGCGAGTCCTCGACGCTCTCGCCCCGGCCGTAGCCGTACCCGTAGCCGTAGTAGCCGTAGTAGCCGTAGTAGCCGTCGTGCGTTCCGTGCTCCGCACCCACGAGCACCACACCGACCGTCGTCGCTTCGAGGCGGCGCAGCAGGTCGGCAGCACCGGCGACGGCCTTGTGCCGCGTCCAGCCGGCGCGCACGAGCAGCACCGTCGCGTCGGCGAACGTCGACAGGTCGGCGGCGTCGTTGGCGAGCAGCAGCGGCGGCGAGTCGATGATGACCACGTCGGCGAGATCCTTGGCGACGGCGACGGCCGCCTTCGCGACCGCCATCGCGGTACCGGGTGACGACTTGGGCGGCGAGCTCGCGGCGAAGCGAACACCGGGGATGTCCGTGACCTGCAGCACGCCCTCGAGGTCGTTGACCGTGAGGTCGGGACCGAGGTCGCCGAGGTTGGGAACCGCCTGCCGGTTGAAGTACCGGTCGAGCTGCGGGCGGCGGAAGTCGGCGTCGATCACGATCACGCTCGCGCCGGTCTCGGCGAACGTCGCCGCGAGGTTCACCGCGGAGACCGACTTGCCTTCAGCGGGACCGGGGGACGTGATGAGCAGCGTGCGCAACGGGCGCCACGCCTGCGCGACACGAACCGTTCCCGTTGCCGTTGCCGTTCGCGTTGCCGTGAGCGGACGGGTGGCGTTGCCACATCGCGATGATCGACGTGCGCAAACTTCGATAGGCCTCGGCCATGAGCGAGGCTGGATCTTCGGCGGTGAGCACGCGGAAGCGGTCCGCCCGGCTCATCTTCAGCGCGGGGATCTCGGCGACGAGCGGCATGCGGGCTGCGCTCTCGGTTCCACCGACGTCGCGGACCCGGGCGTTCAGGAACTCGAAGACCAGGATGCCGGCGAGGCCGAGCAGGAAGCCGATCGCCGCACCCATCATCGACTTCTGGTCCTTGGTGATCGCCGATCGACCGCGAGAACTGAATCGTGCGCACGGCACGCGCGGGCGACGCGGTCTCGAGCACGCGCAGGTTCGGACGCTGGGGACCGGCCTGCGTCGTCTGGTACACCTCCTGCTGCGCCTGCTCGATCTGCTTGGCGATCGCGTCCTTCTGGCTCGTCAACGAGACGGCGTCACCCGTTCCCGAGGCGAGCTGCGCGTTGATCGCCTGGATGCCGCAGACTCGAGGCTCTTGCGTCACGTTGCCGAGGTGCAGGATCTCCGACGTGTACCGCTCGGTACCGACGTTGTTCAGGTAGCGCAGCATCTCGGTCGTGAAGAGGTTCGCCATCTGCACCGCGTACAAGCGGTCCCACGAACGCGCGGAGATGATCATCGAACCGGTGCCGGCATCCGGTGTCGCGGTGACGGTCGCGAACGGGAAGACGACCGTGCGGTCACTCCCGCGCTCTGCGACCTCTCTGCTTGGACGCCGCGTACGACGGTGATGGCGTTGATCGTCGGCGGCGTGCGCAACGTGCCGAGCTTGCGCTCGACCGACTGCGGGATGTCTCCCTTGGTGATGAGCAGTGACAGCTTGTCCCACTGCACCGACATCGACTCGCCCTGGCGCGAGAGCGGATCCGAGATCAGCGTCGTGCCTGCCGTGTAGCGCGACAGCGGTGCGGTGGTCGTGGGACGCGGCGGTGTCGGTCTGGGTCGCGATGGCGAGGCCGAAGCCCAGGAGCGCGGTGAGCAACAGCACCCACCATCGCCGGCGCAAGATGCGCAGGTACTCCATCGGTCCCATGTCGCCCGTTCGCCCCCCGGCTTCCGCATTCTGCGCGCCCACGCGGTTTCGCCACGCCGCGTGGTCGTTAGGCTATTCCCGCAAGGGCCTACAAGGCTAGTCGGTTCTGACAGGGGTGAAAATCGCCCCCTTGCGACCACCTCGATGCGGTCCTGACCGCTCACCTGACCCGGTCAGATGCCCGTGACCCTGGGGATAGTGTCTCACGGTGCGTGGCGCATCTGAATCAGCGTGATGTACCCTGCCGGGCTTCGTAGCCGGGTCGATGCAGCGCTGCTGACGACTGGGGGCCGGCCACGGCGAGGGGGGTGAGGGAGGTGTCCGTCGAGGTGCGGCCGACGCTTGCCGAACGGTGCGCAGGACGGGGCGGGACGGTCGACCGGCGAGGCGCTGGGCGAGGCTTCCGACGCGGCCCGGAACCGTTCGCGGGCCTTCGACGCGATCTGGATCATCGGCCTGCTGGCGGTGATCGGCGTCGCCATCCCCGTAGCCGATCGCGTCGCGGTACGGCGCGCTCGGGATCCCCCGCAGCGACGACTGGTCGTACCTGCTGACCATGTACCGCTGGCTCGAGGACGGGAAGCTGACGTTCAACGGCTGGGTGTCGATGACCCTGATCGGCCAGGTCCTGATCGCCGCGCCGATCGCCGCGGTCGCCGGTCGCAACATCACCCTGATCCAGCTCTCCACGACGCTGATCGGCCTCGTCGGCCTGGTCGGGGTCGTCTGGATCGGTCGCCAGATCGTCCGACCCGCCTGGTGGGCGGTCTTCGTCGCCGCGACCATCGCCGTCGGTCCGCTGTGGGGACCGCTCGCGCCGACGTTCATGACGGACGTCCCGGCGTTCACGTTCCAGATGCTCTCGCTCGCGGCGGCGATCATCGCGTTCCGGGTCCGGCCGCTCGCGCTGCGACCGCTGATCGTCAGCGTTGCCATCGGCTTCATCGGCGTGTCGATCCGCCAGTACGCCGTCATCCCGGTCATCGCGATCCTGCTCGTCGCCGCGCTCTCCGCTGATCGCCGACGCGGGACTGGCGCCGGCTTCGCAGCGTCGGCGTGATCGCGGGGGTCTTCGTCGTCGCGACCGCCGTGTTGCTGATCTGGTGGTCGGGGCTCCCGGACTCGAAGAGCCTGTCGCCGACCGTGCCCGACCCGCACCTGATCAGCGCGATGTTCATCAAGGACGCGGGCTTCCTCCGGTTGGCCGGACTGCTGCTCCTCCCGGTGGTCGCGCTCGCCGGGCCGGTCGCGATCGTGCGCCGGGCGTGGGCCGCGAGCAGCCGCCTGACGATCGTGCTGACGGTCGCGATGGTCGTCTGGCTCGTCACGATGTACGCCCGGGTGCCGCGCACACCGTTCGTCGGGAACTACGTGGCCCGCGAAGGTGTGCTCTCGACGGACGTCCTCGCCGGGCAACGACCCGACGTCATCCCGCGGCCGATCTTCAACCTGCTCGTCGTCGCCGGCTCGCTCGCCGGCATGGTGATCGTGCTCGCGGCCGTCCCCTTCCTCATGGACCTCCCTCGCCGGTTCCGTGAGCGCGACATCGAACCTGCGGACCCGTGCAGCGCGGTCCTCGGCTTCGTCATCGCCGGGTTCGCCGCGGCCTACTCGATCGCGATCGCCACCGGCCTTCCGGTCTACGACCGCTACGCGCTGCCGGTGCTCCCGCTCGTCGCGTTGCTCGTGCTCCGCACGACCCGTCGCGAGCCGAGCGCGGTGCGCTCCGCGCCGTCGCGACGCGTGTGGGCCGGCGTGATGATCGCGCTCATCGCCGTGCTCGGCTGGCGTACACCGATCGACAGCGCGTCGTTCGACGGAACCCGGTGGAAGGTCTCGCAGATGGCGACCGACGCGGGGTACAAGCCGTTGCAGGTCGGCGGCGGGTTCGAATGGCTGAGCTACCACCGCGCGCACGGCCCGCTCTACCGGTGGGACTTCGCGAAGGACCGGCCGGTCCAGCTGAAGCGCTACACGCCGCCGTGCGTCAACGTGCTCGTCAACCCGAAGAACACGTCCAAGCGCGTGGTCGCGGCCGCGCGAACATGACCGGGCTGTTCCACCGCTCGGTGCCGATCGTCGCGGTCCGGAACCGCCGGCCGTGCGGGGACGGGAAGGCCACGCCGCGGCGAGAAGCAGCCGGCAGGACGACCCGATCGCTACGAGGTCGAGCCGGTCGGACGCGCCGCCGAGCGACGCAGCTTCCGGGCCGTCGCGATCGCAGCCGCTAGCGGCGCGCCGGAGCACCACCTCCACCCGCACCCGACTCGACGCCCGCATCGGCGAGCGGTCGTAGCCGAACGTGTCGAGCGCGTCGCCGGCCAGCGCCTCGAACAGCTGCACCTCGTGGTCCGGCATCGCGGTGCGCCAGTCGCGCAGGTTGGCGGTCGGCGGCCTTCGCCACGCCGAGGTGCGGGTCGCGCGTCGAACGTCCCGGCGACCACCTCGCCGGCGCGCGCCGGGTAGTCGAGCATCGCGGGCGTGTACGGGAGGTCGAGGAACGCGCACATCCGGCCCAGCTCGGCCGGCAGGGTCGGTGACCAGCTCCTCGTAGCGGATCTCGAGATACCGGCTCGGGCCGAGCTGCTCCCCGACGCGTCGGCCGGCGAGCACCCGCGTGCCGCCAGTACTCGACGGCGTCCGGGAAGCGGCTGGGTCCGTGCCCGTTCTCGAGCAGTGACGGCACGACGTTGCGTCCGTCGCGCACCAGGTGCACGAAGCGCGACTGCGGGAACGAGCGCGCGATGAGCTCGACGTGCAGCACGTGTTGCGGGGTCTTGTCCGCGTAGCGGTGCTTCCCTCGCTCCGCGGCGTACGCCGAGTACAGCCGGACGAGCGCGTCGGTCGTGTCCGCGGGAACGTCGTCGCGCAGGGCGGCGATCGACGCGGCGGACAGCTGCCAGTTGCGCCGGAACGACGGGTTGGCCTGCAGATCTGCGAGCAGTGTCTCGAGGTCGAGCGTCGCCGCGACCGTTCGTACCGCGCGGCGCGGTTCAGCATCGGGACGACGAAGTAGGCCTCCGGCGGCACCGACACCTCGGGGTGCGAGTCGAGCATCGCCCGCAGCATGGTGGTGCCCGACCGGTTGCAGCCGACCAGGAACGGAAAGATGTCCGCGGTCATGACCCGGGATCGTCGAGCGGCGTGCAGTAGAGCCGGCGATCGTCGGACGTGAGGCACCGCCCGGTGGCGAGCTCGAAGCGCCACCCGTGCATCGAGCACGTGAGGATGCCGTTCTCGACCGACCCGAAGCGGGAGAGATCCGCCTTGAGGTGCGGGCAGCGCCGCTGGATCGCGTACCCGCCGGCCTCCCAGAGCTCGAGCGGTGCGGCACTCTCGGCGTAGTACCGCTCCGCGTACTCCATGCGTTCCCGCGAGAGTGAGCGGAAGAAGTTGTAGACGAACTCGTTGTACGGCCCGTCCCGTTCGGCTTCGAAGCGGCACGAGAGGAACAGCGAGTTCACCCAGTCGACGTCGCGCCGCTGGACGCACGTCTCGACCAGCGCGCGCGGGACGTAGAACCGGAACCGGCACAGCTCATCGTTCCAACGGGCGACGCGGCGATCGAGGAAGTCGATCACGACCGCTTCGTCCTCGGTCTGGAGCAGCACCCGCCCGTTCACTCCGGCACTGGTGTGATCGGCGATGGCGAGCAGCGGATCCCACCACTCGGCGAGCGCGCTGCACGAGGTCGACCTCGTGGTCCGGCCACGTCGCCTTCTCGGCTTCGATCACCGGCAGCACCCGAGCCTGGTACTCGCGCAGGTACCGCTCCTTGTCGAGGAACGGCCGCATGACCTCTTCGTCGGAGCCGGGATGGGTCACCGTCGAGCTCCCACCCGACGATCTCGACGACGGTGCCGGGCACCGTGAGCACGCCGTTGTCGATGCCCTGACTCGCGCATGTGCTCGAGCGCCGCGTGCTGGTCCAGGAAGATGTTCGACTCGTCGGTGCCGAGATCGTTGAGGTGGAACAGCGCCTCGTCGAGGAAGCAGGGCGGGCCGGCGAACGGGAAGAACTGCGCCGCGTCGACCTCCTTCACCATCCGCGCGGCGCGGGCCAGCTGGTTCGCGCGCTTGCGGACACCGAGCGCGTGCTGCTCCTCGGCCGGGAGCCGGTACACCATCGGGTACCAGATCGCGCCGGAGAACTGCACGAGGTGAGCGTCGTACGGTCCGAACTCGAGGATCGCGTCGAAGTCGATCGGCTTCGAGTCGTTCTGGTTGAACACCGTCGCGGTGCTGTCCGCGACCGCGAGACCCGAGTCGCCGATCGCGCCGTCGGTCGGTGCGATGAGCGCGTTGGTGAGGATCCGCAGCCCGTCGAGCTCGAGCGGTTCGTCGTTGCGGGTCTCGACGAAGCGATGGAAGCCGAGGTCCGCCAAGCCCGCGCGGTGATCGCTGGTCGGGTAGTCCGGCAGGATCACGACGGCGTCCTTCGAGACGTGCTCGCGCAGGAACCGGGCGTCGAGGTGATCGTCGTGCGAGTGGCTGACGTAGAGGTAGTCGGGCGCGCGGATCGCGTCGATGTCGACTCCCGGAGTTGTCGGGGAACGGCACCCACGACGCGAAGAACGCGGGATGGAACCACGGATCGCAGAGGATCGAGCCGGAATCCGTCTCGATGAGCACGCCGGCATGACCGAGGAACGTCAGCTTCATCAGGCTCTGACCTCGGCGCGATCGTCGCTTCGCTTCCGTGGTCCGAACGGGAGCGCAGGGAGCCGGCGGGTGACCCGCGTGCGCAAGGTCCGGGTCCGGCGCTCGACCGTCGTCCCGGTCCGCCAGGCCGTCGCCTCGAGCCGGGCGCGGCCGGAGGCGCCATGCCCGAGCGCTCGTAGCCGAGCTCGTCGAGCAGGTCCCCGGCGAGCGCCTCGAACAGCTGGACCTCGTGGTCCGGCAGGTTGGCCCGCCAGTCGCGCACGTCACGCGACGGGGGACGGCGGATGCCCTGCACGTGATGGGTGAAGCGCAGGCCGTCGAGCACCTCGTCGGCGCGCTCGTGGTAGTCGAGCATGCTCGGCTCGAAGGCCAGGTCGAAGAACGCGCACACGTCGCGCAGCACCGACTCGGGATCCGCGACGAGATCCTCGTACCGGATCTCCCGGTAGCGATCCGCACCGATGCGCCGCCCGCCGGCCCGCCCACGCGAGACCCGGTCGCGCCAGAACAACGCCGCGGCACCGAAGCGGTCCGGGCCGAAGTGCATCTCCATCAGCGAGGGCACGACGTCTCGGCCGTCCCGGACGATGTGCAGGAACCGGCCGTTGGGAAACGCGCCCGCGAGCAGCTCGACGTACAGCACGTTCGCCGGCGTCTTGTCGCCGTAGCGCGGCTTGCCCCGCTTCGACGCGTACCGGGCGTAGAGATCCGTCATCGCGGCCGGGACGTCCACCGGTGCCGCGGCTCGCCACAGGTCGCGGACGTCGTCGGCGGGAATCTGCCACTCGCTGAACGACGGGTCGGCGACGATCGCGGCGAGCAGGGCTTCCTGGTCGACGCCGGTCGCCGTCTCGTAGCGATCGGCGAGCGCGACGGCCAGCGGAACGAAGTACGACTCGGGCGGGACGGCCAGCTGCGAGTGCGAATCCAGCATCGCCCGCAGCATCGTGGTGCCCGAACGGACGCAGCCGACCACGAACGGGAAGACGCCGGGTGCCGCGCTCGCTCCCGTGGCGCCGCCCCCCATGCCGATCTGCCGGTCGTCCACTCCCCCGCACCTGGATCGGCTGCCACCCTCTGTGGTAGCCGGTCCACGGAGAACGCTACCCTACGCAGCTCTCATTCGAGTACGGAGCGCAGGCAGGAGCGGGCACGAAGTGCGGACCGGAGCGCAGGCGGGAGCGGGCACGAAGTGCGGACGCCGGAGCGACCCGACGTGACGCCGGAGCGACCCGAAGAGCGGCTGGGGCCGTTGGTCTCGGTCCTCATCCCTGCGTACAACGTCGAGTGCTACGTCGCGGCCGCGATCGACTCCGCCCTCGCGCAGACGTACGCCAACGTCGAGATCGTGGTGGTGAACGACGGCTCGACGGACCACACCGCGGCCGTCATCGCGCCGTACCGGGACCGGATCGTCTACGTCGAGCAGGAGAACCGCGGCCTGGCCGGCGCGCGGAACTCGGCGATCCGGGCCGCGTCCGGCGACGTGTTCGCGCTGCTGGACGCGGACGACCTCTGGATGCCGGAGCGCCTCTCCCGGATCGTCCCGATCCTCGAGTCCCGGCCCGAGATCGGGCTGGTCACCTCCGACGCGTTCATCATCGAGGAGACCGTCACCACGACGAAGCGCTGCTACGGCGACCGGCGCCGGTACCCGTTCCCGGCCCACGAGGACGAGCAGCTCAACGAGATCGCCCGCCGGAACTTCCTCTTCATCTCGGTGGTCTTCCGGCGGGAGCTGGTCGAGCGGTGCGGGAGCTTCGACGAGTCGATGCGGCGGGCGGAGGACTTCGACCTCTGGACCCGGTTCCTGCTCAGCGGCAGCCGGGCCGCCTTCGTGCCGGATCCGCTCGGCTACTACCGGCTCCGGGCGGACAGCCTGAGTGCGTCGAAGGAGCAATGGGGCGCCCACCTGTCCGTGCTGGAGCGCCACCTCCCTGCGCTGTGGGCCCACGGCGCCCGGGGCCGGGCCCGCGACGTCTTCGAGATCGGCGAGCAGCTCGCGGCTCGGGGCGACCGCCGCCGGGCCCTGACCTTCTTCCGCCAGGCGGTGACCGGAGAGGACATCTCCCTGACGACCCGGGCGCGCTTCGCCGCCAGCGCGATCCGTTCGCTCGCGCTCCCCGGCTGACTAACGTCCGGTAGTCGTGCTCCACGTTGTCACCGTCCACTGGCAGGACGACCGCTGGATCGAGCCGCAGCTTCGGTTCCTCCGCCGGAACCTCCCGGCCGAGCACCGCGTCTACGCGTCGTTGAACGGCATCGACCCGTCGTTCGAGCGCGAGTTCTTCTACGCCGCCGATCTCGAGGGCGGCCACGCGGACAAGCTCAACGCGCTCGCGGTGACCGTGTCCGAGCAGTCCGACCCGGACGACCTGCTCATGTTCCTGGACGGCGACGCCTTCCCGATCGCGCCGGTTGACCGCAAGCCTGTTGGGCGGCACGCCGCTCGCCGCGGTGCGCCGGGACGAGAACCTCGGGGACCGCCAGCCGCACCCGTCGTTCTGCCTGACCACCGTCGGCTTCTGGTCCGAGATCGGCGGTGACTGGCGGCGCGGGTACGAGTGGACGTCCTCGACCGGCGACCAGGTGACGGACGTCGGCGGCAACCTGCTCGGGATCCTCACCGAGTCCGGGGCCGCGTGGCGCCCGTTGCTCCGCACGAACCAGTTCGATCTCGACCCGCTCTGGTTCGCGATCTACGGCGACGTCGTCTACCACCACGGCGCGGGGTTCCGTCCTCCGCTCGCCCGCCGGGTGGACCTGCAGGGGCGCCAGGTCGTGCGGTCGGCGCCGGCCCGGGCCCGCACGCCCGAATGGGTACCCGTCATCGGACGAGCCGAACGGTCGGCGCGCTACCGGATCGCGCAGCGCCGCCACCGGCACGACCTCGCGCAACACGCGGACGACGGGCAACGCCTCTCGGACGAGGTCTTCGGATGGATCCGCGACGACGACGACTTCTTCCGTCGGTTCCAGCAACCCGGCCGGCGAGCACGACGCGAGCGCGCCGTGATCGTCCTGCTGCTCGTCACCCAGAACGAAGCCGGACTGCTCCGCCGGAACCTGGAGCACCATCTGGCGTGGGGCGTCGACCACATCGCCGTCGCGGACAACAACAGCTCCGACGACACCGCCGACGTGGTGCGCGACCTCGGCGACGCGGTCAGCTACCAGCGCTTCGACGACTTCCATGACCGCCAGCTCGTGCGCACGGCGATGCTCGACGCGCTGCGATCGCGCCACGCCGTGGAGTGGGCCGGCGTGGCCGACACCGACGAGTTCTTCTGGAGCCCCGGCACCGACATGCCCGGCCTGCTCGCCACTGCGCCGCACGACGCGGTCGCGGTCAACTTCGACATGAAGCTCTTCCTCCCGACCGCGCTGGACCACGCCGGGCTGCCGGTCTTCATGAGCCGGGAGCACCGCAGCGCGTCGTCCGCCAGCCCGCTGCACACGAGCTACTCGGTCGGCAAGACGTTCTACCGGTCGAGCTGGCTCACGAACGTGACCGACGAGCACTGGGACCCGCGCGTGCCGCACCCGGTGGTGCGCGTCGATGCGCTCGGCGCGCAGCCGGATGCGGCGGTCCACCACTACATGGTCCAGGACGAAGAGCAGTTCGTGCAGAAGGTCGTGCGTCTGATCTCGTGGGCCCAGGCACCGGAGGGGCGCATCGCCCGGGCCCGCTGGAAGGCGAAGCCCGCCCGCCAACGCGACCTCCCGACGTGGACCGCACCGTTCAAGAAGCAGTGGTGGTCCGTGTACCAAGCAAGGCGGCGAGGCCGCGGTGCGCGAGTACTACCGCGACGTCTACACGCTGAGTGCGGCGCGCGTGCGTCGAAGCGATCGCGGACGGGTCACTGGTCACCGATCCCGGGTTCGCGACGTGGGCGCGTTCGCAGTACGCCCAAACCCCGTGAACGAGCCCGGGCGGTCCGGAGAAGACCGCGTTTTCTCCGCTGTATCCTCTCCGCGATGACCGCGATCGTCATCCTCGGCATGCACCGCAGCGGCACGTCGGCCACGACGCGGGCACTGGGGCTGCTCGGGGCGTCCCTCGGTCCGGACCGGAACCTCGGCAAGTTCTGGGAGAACCAGGTGATGCGGCGGCCGAACGAGCGGCTGCTCGAGGCCTTCGGCGGTGGTTGGGAGTGCCCGCCGGTCCTGCCCGACGGCTGGACCCGGTCCGCCAAGTCCACGGCGCTCGTTCCGGAGGCCCGTGCCGCGCTCGCGGAGTACGGATCCGCTCCGGTGTTCGTGTGGAAGGACCCGCGCACCTGCATGACGTTGCCGTTCTGGCTCGAGCTGCTCGACGAGCCGCCGGTGATCGTGTTCATCCATCGCCACCCGGTCGAGGTGGCCTCGTCGCTGCGCACCCGGAACTCGCTCGGGACCGCGCACGGCTACGCGCTCTGGGAACGGTTCAACCGCGATGCGCTCATCCACTCCGTCGGTCTGCGCACCGTCGTCTTCGAGTACGGCGCCCTGCTCGCCGACCCGGCCGGCAACATGGCGCGCCTCGTCGACGCGCTGAACAGCTGGGGCGTCCACCTGCCGAACGATCCGGCGACGACCGACATGGAGCTGACGCCGAAGCGGCGGCACCACGAAGCGGACTCCAAGGACTTCGACGACCCCGTCAGCACCGAGTCCCAGCGCGAGCTCTTTGCGATCCTTCCCTCGTTCGCCGGGGTGCACGACGCGTTCGCGCTCGAGGAGCCACTCCCGGAACCGAGCCCGATCAGCACCGAGCTGCTGGAGATCTGCGCGCAGCTGCGCTCGTCGCGCCAGGAGACCCGGCAGGCGAACACCGACCTGCGCCGGCTTGCCGGCTCTCGCAAGCGGCTGCTGAGCCGGTTGATCCGCGCCAGCCTCCCGGGCTCGACCGACCAGCGCGACGGGCACGCCGAAGCTTCGTCATCGGTGTGAGCCCCGAGCCCAAAGTCGTCATCACCGGAACCGGCCGGGCGGGCACCACGCTGCTCGTCCAGGTGCTGACCGACCTCGGTCTCGACACCGGCTTCGCCGCCGATGCCCCGATCGACCAGCAGACCAGTGCGGGGCTCGAGACCGGGATCGAAGCGCCCGACGCGCCGCGGATCGTGAAGAACCCGAACCTCAGCCGACGGCTCGGTGAGCTGCTCGACGCGGGGAAGGTTCGGATCGAGCACGTCATCATCCCGATCCGTGATCTCGACGTCGCGGCCGCGAGCCGCGTCCGCAACACCGGCTACGGCAGCGACCTGCACACCGTGGGCGGGCTGTTCGGAACCGCGCGCGCGACGCGACAGCGCGAGGCGCTCGCGCTCATCTTCTACGACCTGATGTACACGATCGCTCGTTACGACCTGCCGCACACCCTGCTGCTCTTCCCGCGCTTCGCCCAGGACTGGGAGTACACGTACGAGAAGCTCTCGTTCCTCGCTCCCGAGGTCGCCGCGGCGCGCTGGCAGGAGGTGCTGGAGCGCCGGGCCAGTCCCGAGCTCATCCACGAAGAGCCGCTGACGTCGGCGGAGCGGGCCAAGACGTACGCGGGAACGTTCTACAACCGGGGCATTGCCCGTCCGTTGCGGGGCATGCGCCGCATTGCTCAACCGCGACTCGACGAGCGGGCCGGCGCCCGATGCGGGTCCGTGAGCACCACCGACGCGAACCGTGTCGTCATGCACATCGCGAGCTGGAACACGGCTCGGGTCACCGAGCTGTGCATTCGTTCGATGCGCCACTACGCGGGCCGCGACTTCGACCTCGTCGTCGGTGACGGCGGGTCTTCTGACGGCTCGATCGAGATGCTGCGGGGGCTCGAGCAACGCGGCTGGCTCCGGCTCGAGACCGCAGTCGGCGGTCGGAAGCACGCGGAGTGGCTCGATCACTGGGTCGAGACGAGCCCGGGCCGCTACGCCGGCTTCTCGGACTCCGACGTCGAGTACCTCGAGCCCGGATGGCTCGACGATCTCGTCAACGCGGCGACGGCGAGCAACGCCGCGCTGACGTGCGCCCGCATGCAGTGGCCGCCCGCCGGAGTTCGTGCATCCCACGACCGGCGCGGCCCGGCGGCTGGCGCCGCGCCCGACGCCGTGGCTGTTCCTGCTCGACCTGCACCAGGTGCGGGGCCGGGTCGACGCCAGCTTCCGGTACCGGGACGAGGTCGACCCCGACGCGTTCGGCGGGAAGGTCGCGTACGACGTCGGCGCCGCGTACTACGCGGAGCTCTGCCGCGCCGGTCTGACCTGGACCGAGATGCCCGAGGCGTTCCAGTCGAAGTTCCGCCATTTCGGTGGGCTGACCTGGCTCAAGGCCGGCAACGCCGGGGCGTCGTGGAAGGTGCGATCCAAGCAGCTGACCAAGCTCGGGCTCGTCCACGCCCATCTGCTGCACGCCCGCGTCTCGCGTTGGGGCGACACGATTCCGGGCGCGTCGTAGCGCGTCTAGCGGCCCGCGACCTGTTCGTAGACGGCGCGGTAGCGGCGGCCGGTGAGCACCGGCGTGCGGTCTCGAGCGATGGCGTCGGCAGCCGCTGACGCGAGCTCGGAGTCCGGGCTCGTCGCCGCAGCGCGCCGAGGATCGCGATCGCCAGCTGCTCCGCGTCTGCGGGCGGCACCACCCAACCGGTCCTGTCTCCCCGCACGGTGTCGCCGAGCGCGCCGACGTCGGTGACCACGACCGGCAGCCGGTGGGCGTACGCGTCCTGGAGGACCGCGCTCTGCGACGCGAAGCTCGTGTAGGGCAGCACCATGAGATCAGCTGCTGCGTGCAGCTCGTTCTTCCGGTCGGCTGTGGCGTAGCCGATCTCCGTAGCGATCCGCGGGTCTCGTCTCGCCGCGTCGAGCACCAGCTGCTCGACGTCGGGAAACCCCCGACCGGCAAAGAGGAACCGGGCATCGGTCTCGCCGCGTAGCCGCTCGATGGCATCCAGCAGCTCGACGATGCCCTTGTTCCGGCGGAACGTGCCGAAGAACAACACCGTCGGCCGGGCCGCCCGGCGTCCGCACCTCCGGCGCGCGTCGCGGTCCGCTCCCGCCGATCACGGGAATCTGGAGGGGAACGACGACCACCCGATCCGGATCGAGCTCGAACTCGCGGACGAGGCGCTCGCCCACCGCGTCGTGGTGGACGAGCAATGTGCCCGCGTTGCGGTACTGCGCCGCCAGCAGCCGCCGCTCGACCGGGGCCGGGACGCGCGAGTTGTGCGGCACGACGTCGTGCACTGTGGAGACGAGCGGCACCTTGCGCCGCAGCGCCCAGAGCGCAACGGAGTCGGTGAACGGGTTCAGGTAGACCACGTGCCCCACGTCGAAGTCGACCGCGCATCGACGGCGCGCCGGCGGGCGCGTGCGCGCGGCGCGCGTACGTCAGCCCCCTCGACGCGACCCACCGCGCGCTGCCTTCCGACCGTTCCGCGACGGCAGGCAGCGTCGGCCGGACCTCCCACTGCGGATTCGGCGAGACGATCGGGTCGGTCGGTCGGGGAGTGGTGTGCACCACGAGGTGATCCCCCTGCCTCGACCACCCCCTCCGCGAGGGCAAGCTCTTCGCGCCGGAGGTACGGCCAGTACCAGTAGACGTTCACAGGAACAGCGTCCGGTAGCGGACACAGCCGCGCAGCTGGCCGAATCGGTTCGCGGCGACCCAGACCCATGCCGCACGTCCATGCTCGGTGCGGAGATCGACCAGGTGCAGCGACCAGCCAGAGCCACGAGCGCCACCCGGCGACGCGTGACGGCGGCTCGAGCCCGGCGCGCTGCACGTGCCGCCAGAGCAACGGGCGCGACTCCCCGTAGACCGTCCCCTGCTCCCAGAGCGCCCGCGGCGACCCGCGGTAGCGGTAGTGCACGACGGCCGCGGGCTCGAAGGCGATCGGCACGTCCCGGAGGCGGAGCCGCAGCGCGAACTCGTGGTCCTCCTCCGCCGCGAACGCTTCGTCGAAGCGGCCGGCGGCGCGCCAGACCTCGCGCCGGATCCCCAGGTTGCCGGCCGCGACGATCGGAAACACCCCGAACCACGTCGGCCCCTCCGTCGCGCTCGGCCGCCCCCGGGTCGTGGCGAGCCACGTCGGGTTCAGCTCGTCCACCTCGAGCGGACCGGTCACGCACGGGTGAATCCGCAGCGCCTCACCCATCGCCCGCACCCACCCCGGCGCGATGACGTCGTCGGCGTCGCACGCGGCGATCAGATCCGCGGCAGCCGCTTCGAAGCCGACGTTGCGCGCGTAGCTCGGGCCCTGGCGTTCCGCCGCGGACACCAGGCGGAGGCGCGGGTTGCGCGCCGCGTGCTCGCGCACGAGCGCCGCCGTGCCGTCGGTCGAGCGGTTGTCGACGACGACGATCTCCCATTCGCCGTCCCACGACTCGCGCGCGAGCGCATCGAGCTGATCACCGATCGTCTCGGCGACGTTGTAGGCCGGGATGACGACGCTCAGGTCCATCTCACGCCGCCGTCCCACGTCGCGCGTGCCAACGACCCTCGAGGCGTCCGACCCGTCCGCCGGCCACCGCCACCCAGCTCGCACGGCCGGGCCGGGATCTGAGCAGCCCGCAATGCCGCACGAGCCAGAACCAGCGGCGCCACTCGTGGTCGGCCGGCAGCGCGACCCCGGCGTCCCGGACCTCGCGCTCGAGCCAGGGACCGACCCGGGCGTGGGCGCGGGACTGGTCCCAGAGCTCGCCGATGGTGCGGCGGTAGCGGTAGTGCACGAGCGCCTCGGGGACGTAGGTGAGCGCGACGCCGGCCTGCCAGAGCCGGAACGAGAGCTCGATGTCCTCGCCGGTGTGCAGCCGCTCGTCGAAGCCACCGCACCGGATCACGGTCGCGGCGCGGACACCGAGGTTGCAGCTGTGGGCGAACGGGAACGCGCCGTGAAAGTCACCGGGACCGGCCTCGATCGCCCGGCCCGCGGGAATCGGCGATCCACGCCGGGTTCAGCCGGTCCACGTCCAGCGGGCCGGTGACGAACTCGTGCTCCCGCAGCGCGTCACCCATCGCCCGCACCCAGCCCGGCGCGATCACGTCGTCGGCATCGCACATCGCCACCGACGCCGCCCGAGCCGCGGCGAGCCCCGCGTTGCGGGCGTGCGCCACACCGTTCCGATCCGACACGTCGATTCGGCGCACCCGCGCGTCGCGCGCGATGAAGCGGTCCACGATCGCCTTCGTCGCGTCGCGCGACCCGTTGTCCGCCACGACGATCTCCCACGGCCGATCCCAGTCCTCGGCGAGGAGCGCGGCGAGCTGGGCGTCGATCGTCGCCGCCGCGTCGCGAGCCGGAATGACCACGCTGAGCTCGGGGACCGCCTCGCCGCTCATCCCGTCGGGCCCCGATACCCGGCGACGAGATCGGCGAGGGCCCGCTCGAACCGCGACACGATGACGTCGGGATCGACTTCTTCGCGATGCGCGTGGGCCCGCGCCGCGTCGCTCGCCCGGCGGTACCGGATGGGGTCGTCGATGAGCTCACCGAGCGCCGCCGCCCACTCGAGCGCCGGGGCGTCCGCCCCGACGAACTGGCCGTCCTCGCCCACCGTCTCTCGCAGGGCGGGCAGGTCGCTGGCCAGCACCGGGATGCCGTTGGCCTGCGCCTCGAGGACGACCCGGGGCCGGCCGTCGAGCAGGAACGGGGCCAGCAGCACGCGGGCGTCCGCGTACACGGCACCCGGGTCCGTGGGTCGCCGCCCGGAGGACGACATTGGGCAGCCGGCTGAGCTCGGCATCCAGCGCAGCCCGTTGCGCATCGTCGAGCTCCCACCACTCGACGAACGCGAAGCTCACGTCCGGCCGTGCCGCGGCGAGCGCGAGCGCCGTCTCCAGGCCGTAGCTCTCGACCGGATTGACGAAGAGGACGTGCTCGCGGCTGCTCTCGACGAGGTACCGATCGACGCTCACCACGGACGGCACCATGACCGCAGGATGACCGAGCGCGGCGGCACGCTCGACGTACGTGTGCGCGTTCGCGAGCAAGAGGTCCGGCGGCGCGTGGGAGATGGTGAGGTGGCCCAACGCACTCTGCTCACGGATGTAGAGCACGCTCGGGATGCCCAACGACGCGAGGGTCGTGCGGATCCGCTTCCACGCGACCCGGCCGATGCTGCTCGCGACGACGACGTCCGGGTCCGAAGGTCTTCAGCACTCGCGGCAGCGAGTTCTCGAGGATCTGGGTCTGCCACACCTCGTACGACACGTTCTCCGCGCTGCGGTGCGGACGCCGGGCCAGCACGGCCGCGGCGGCATCGACCGGTCGGGCGAGCGGTGACGGTTCGAGCTTGACCACCAGATTGATCGCCCGCTTGTGGATGTGGCGCGTGCGCGACGCGTCCTCGACCCGGAACAGGATCGCGACGTGATGACCGTGCTCGACGAGGCGGTCAGCCAGCTCACGCGTGCTGTGGGCCGAGCCCCCGATGGATGTTCCGGACACGAACAGGATGCGCATGCGGGCCGGGGCTGCTCAGCCCTCTCCGGATGCCCGGACTGCTTTCGGCGGGAGGATCCGCGCCGGGACGCCGACCGCGGTGGCCCCGGCCGGGACGTCTTCGAGCACCACGGCATTCGCGCCGACGACCGCGCCGTCCCCGACGGTGACATCGCCGAGCACCTTGGCGCCGGCGTACACGAACACGTCGTCGCCGATGGAGGGGCGGTCGTCCGGGCTGGTGAACCCGATCGTCACCTGCTGATTGATCCAGCAGTTCCGGCCGACCCTCCGGGCGGCGACGATCGTGGCGAAGCCGTGCTGGATGAAGAGGCCGGGGCCGATGTCCGAGGTGGCCAGGTGGAGGGTGCGCTCCCCCGGATACACGACCGCGAACGCGCCCGCGAGCGCCGCGCTGACGACCCCGGCGCGGCGGAGCCGGTAGGCGTGGAGCGTCCGGTACTCCGGGTAGCTCGCGAGCAACGCGAGCCGGGTCCAGCGGTCGCTCACCGGCGGCCGCGACGACGTGCCGCCAGCGGGCGACGTCGGCCTCGACGGTCTCGCGCACGCGCCCGATCGGCAGCAGCAACAGCGGTGCGTACCAGGCCATCCGGAGCGCCAGGCGCACTCGCTTCGCCCCCGTCGCCGCTTCGCTCACGCCGACGAGCCTAAGCGACCAGGAAGTCGGGCGTTAGCCTCCCGTTCGATGACCACGGTCCTCATCGCGGGCGTGCCGCGCTCCGGGACGACCTGGGTCGGGCAGACGCTCGGACACACCGACGGTGCGGTCTACGTCAACGAGCCCGACGGCGACCACGACCCGTTCGCGTTCCGGGCCCGGCTCGGCCATCTCGTCGCGCCGGTGCTGCAGCCCGGCGCCGTCGCGCCGGAATGGGAGCAGCTGTGGGCCGGGGCGTTCGCCGGCGGCCGGTACGCCCGGACCCCCCGCGACCGGGCCGCCCGGGCGATCTACGCGCGGACGCCCGTCGACCAACGCTGGGAGGCCTGGCTCGGCGGTCGGCAGTCGGTCGCGCTTGCAGCTGGCGGCGCGCGTGGCCGTGCCTCGCGTCGCCGCGCCGGCGGCTCGCCACGTCGTGGTGAAGTCGGTGCGGTCGGAGCTCGCGATGGAGTGGATCGTGGAGCGGTTCCGGCCCCGCGTGCTCGTCGTCGAGCGGCATCCGTTCAACGTGCTGGCGAGCTGGATCGATCTCGACTTCGTGCGCGACCGGCGCGAGGCGGCGTCGGTCGCGAGCTACGCACGCGACCACTTCGGCGTGGATCCGCCGGCGGCCGACGATTCCCAGCTCGTGTACCAGGCGTTCTACTTCGGCGTCCTGGCCGCCGGTCTGCGCGAAGCAACGGCGCGGCATCCGGAATGGACGACGATGAGCCACGAGACGCTCTGCGTCGATTCGCAGGTCCGCTTCGCCGCACTGGCCGACGAGCTCGGACTCGAGTGGGGCGACGAAGCGAAGGACTTCCTCGACGCGTCCGACGCGGACGGGAGCGGGTACGCGACGTCCCGCCGCACCGAAGCGCAACCCGAACGCTGGCGCGAGCGCCTGAGCTCCGAGCAGATCGCGACGATCCGGGCGACCCTCGCCCGCTTCCCCTTCCCGCTCCTGGCGGACTGAGGCCCGCCGGTACGATTCGGGCCATGGCCGCGGTGCTGATCGCAGGGGTGCCGCGCTCGGGGACGACGTGGATCGGACGGGCGCTCGGCCACACCGACGGCGCGACCTACGTGAACGAGCCCGACGGGTTCCGCGATCCGTTCGCCTTCGCCACCATGCTCGTCCACGGCGAGAACCCGGTCCTCGAGCCCGGCGACTCGGCCCCGGATCTCGAACGGCTCTGGGCCGGTGCGCTCGCGGGCGGGCGACCGGCCGGCACGCTGGCGCGACCGACTCGCCTGGACCCTGTACGAGCGCACCCCGCTCGACGATCGTCGCGCCGCCCGGGCTCTCGGCCGTGCGACCGGTCGTTTGGGGCTGGTCACGCGCCTGGCCACGCCGCGCGTCGCGGAGCCGGACGCGGTCCACGTCGTCGTGAAGTCGGTGCAGTGCGCGCTCGAGCTGGAGTGGATCGCGAGCCGATTCCGCCCGCGGATCCTGGTCGTCGAGCGCAATCCCTTCAACGTGCTCGCGAGCTGGGCCGAGCTCGACTACGTGCGCAGCACGCGCGAGCTCTCGGTCATGAGCGCCTACGCCCGGGAGCACTGGGACGTCGAGCCGCCGGGCGCCGGCGCATCGCACCTCGCGATCCAGGCCTTCTCGTACGGGGTGCAGACGTCCGCGCTGCGGGACGCCGCGATCCGCCATCCCGAGTGGGTGCACACGCAGCACGAGGTGCTGTGCGTCGACAGCGCGACGCGGTTCCGCGCGCTCGCCGGGGAGCTCGGTCTGCAATGGGGCGACGCGGCCGACCAGTTCCTGAACGAATCCGATCGCGACGGCACCCCGTACCGCACGCTCCGCCGCGCCGAGGAGCAGCCGGACCGCTGGCGCGAGCGCCTCGACCCGGAGCAGATCGCGACGATCCGCGAGACGCTGGCCCGCTTCCCGCACCCGCTCGTCACCGAGTCCTGATGGCCGACGATCCCGGCCGCCGCGCGCCGGCCGCGGCCCAGCCGATCCGGGTGCTCTGGCTGGTCAAAGGGCTCGGACCCGGCGGCGCGGAGCAGCTGATGGTTGCCGCCGCGACCGTCCGCGACCGTGAGAAGTTCCGGTACGAGGCGGACTACCTGCTGCCGTGGAAGGACGCGCTCGTCGGACCGCTGGAAGCTCTCGGCGTCCCGACCCGGTGCCTCGACGTGCGTGACGAACGGGACCTGCGCTGGGCCTGGCGGCTCCGCCGGCGCCTGCTCGAAGATCCCGTCGACATCCTGCACGCGCAGTCGCCGTATCCGGCCGGCATCGCGCGCCTGGTCGTCCGCACGCTGCCGCGCCGCGTCCGGCCGCGTCTCGTCTACACGGTGCACAACACGTTTCACAGCTTCTCGCCGCCGACCCGCATCTTGAACGGGATCACGTATCCGCTGGACGACGTCGACCTCGCGGTGTCGGTCGAGGTGCACGAGACGATCTGGAAGCACCTCCAGGACCGCACGGAGATCGTGGTGCACGGGGTGCTCCTCACCGAGGTGCGCTCGGAGCTCGAGCATCGCGACCAGGTGCGCCAGGAGCTGGGGATCGGCGCGGACGAGACGGTCGTCGGCACGATCGCCAACTTCCGCGCGCAGAAGGACTATCCGAACCTGCTGGCGACCGCCCGGGTGCTGATCGACCGGGGCTGGTCGGGCCGGATCGTGGCCGTCGGGCAGGGACCGCTCGAGGCCGAGATGCGCGCGCTCCACGAGCAGCTCGGGCTGGGCGACCGGGTGCTCCTGCTGGGCCGGCGCGACGACGCCGTCCGCGTGCTCGCGGCATGCGACGTGTTCACCATGGCCTCCGACAACGAAGGCCTGCCGGTAGCCCTGATGGAGGCGCTGGCGCTCGGGCTCCCGGTCGCGGCAACCGCCGTGGGAGGAATCCCCGAGGCCGTGACCGACGGCGTGGAGGGCCTGCTCGTCCCGCCGACCCGGCCGGAGGCGTTGGCCGACGCGATCGCGACGCATCACCGGCGACGACGGGCTGCGGGCGCGCATGGCCGCGGCAGCAGCCGTCGCCGGAGAGCGGTTCGACATCCGGGTCGCCGCGACACGGATCGAGCAGATCTACGAAGACCTGGCCGCCCGTGACTGATCTCGTCGTACGTCGAGCAACACCAGCGGACCGCGAGGACATCCTGGCGCTCTTGGCGCGATCGCTGGGCCGGGAGGCGGATCCGCGCTACGACGCACTGTTCGCGTGGAAGCACGAGGAGAACGCGTTCGGGCCGTCGCCGATGTGGGTCGCGGTCGACGGTGACCGGCTGGCCGGCTTCCGGGTCCTCATGCGCTGGGAGTTCGTCGAGCACGGGCGCGTGCGTGCGGGCGGTGCGGGCCGTCGACACCGCCACCGACCCGGACTACCAGGGCCGCGGCATCTTCACCCGGCTCGCGCTCGAGGCGCTCGACGAGCTGCGCGACGAGATCGACTTCGTCTTCAACACGCCCAACGACCAGAGCCGGCCCGGCTACCTGAAGATGGGCTGGCAGGTCATCGGGCGGCTGCCCACCGCGGTGCGCCCCACCGGCCTGCGCGGGATCCCGCGCATCGCGACCGCTCGCGTCCCGGCCGAGCGGTGGACTGCCCCGAGCACCGCCGGGGTGGCCGCCGGCGATCTCCTGGCTGACGGCGCGTCGCTCTCCCGGCTGCTCGAGCTCGCTCCCGCAACCCGAAGCGCTGCGCACCCGGCTCAGTCCGGAGTACCTGCGCTGGCGGTACGGCACTCCGTTGCTCGCCTACCGCGCCATCGCCGCGCCGGGTGGATTGCAGGACGGTGTCGCGTTCTTCCGCATCCGCCGCCGCGGGGACGCGCGGGAAGCCGCGCTGAGCGATGTCATCGCGAACGGCGGTGACACGCGGGGCGTCGCCGCGCTCACCCGCGCGGTCACCCGGGCCGCGGACGCGGACTACGTCATCCGGCTGGGCGCCGGTGTCGTCGCGCCGGGCGGACTCATCCGGCTGCCGGGTCAGGGGCCGCTCCTGACGTGGCGCGCGTTGAAGTCACCCGTCCCGCCCGAGTCCTGGGACCTCAGCCTCGGCGACATCGAGCTCTTCTGAGCTCGACCGCGGTCGCAGCCCTCGAGGACGAGCCCAGCGAGACGGGCTGAACCCGGACGCAGGTACGATTCGCGCGTGAGGGGACTCGCGCTTCGGGCGCTGAAGACGTCGGCCGAAGCGGCTGACCGCCTGCACCGCCCGCGCCGGGGGATCGTGGTGCTGATCTACCACTGCGTCGGCCGGGGCTCGGGCCTCGAGCTCGACCTGCCCGTCGATCGCTTCGACGAGCAGATGGCGGTGCTCGCGGCCACGAACCGCGTCGTGACGCTCGACGCGGCGCTCGACGCGTTGGCCGCCCCCGAGGTCCCGGAGCACGACCCGATCGTCGTCACGTTCGACGACGGGCCGGCGGACTTCGCCGACACCGCGGTCCCGGTCCTGGTCCGCCACCACATCCCGGCGACGATGTACCTCGCGACCGCGTTCCTCGACGACCAGGAGCCGTTCCCGTACGGCGCGCCGCCGATGTCCTGGGCCGCGGTGCAGGACACGGTCGCGACGGGCCTCGTCACCATCGGCTCCCACACCCACACCCACGCGTTGTTCGACCGGCTCCCCCAGGAACGGGTGGACGAGGAGCTCGACCGCTCGACCAGCGCGATCGAGGACCGGATCGGCTCGACCCCGACCCACTTCGCGTACCCGAAGTCCGTCGCCCCGTCCGCCGGCGCCGACCGCGCGGTCCGGGCGCGGTTCCGCTCCGCGGCGCTCGCCGGCACCCGCCCCAACGCCTACGGCCGCACCGATCCGTACCGGCTGCACCGCTCGCCGATCCAGGCGAGCGACGAGATGCGCTGGTTCGAGGCCAAGGTGGCGGGCGGCATGAGCTTCGAAGACGACATGCGGCGCGCCCTCAATCGCTGGCGATACTGCGGGTGCCGACTCGTGACCCGTCGGCCCCGGATCGTCCATCTCACGACCACCGACATGAGCTTGGCGCTCCTGCTCGGACCGCAGCTGCGCGCGTTCGCCGAGGCCGGCTACGAGGTCATCGGCGCCTCGGCGCACGGGCCGCACGTCGAGGCGCTCACCAGCTGGGGGATCCGCCACGAGACGGTGGAGAACGCCACCCGCTCCATGGCTCCGCAGCGCGACGCGAAGGCACTGTTCGAGCTGCGAACGCTCTTCCGCCGGCTCGCAACCCGACCTCGTGCACACGCACAACCCCAAGCCGGGCCTGTACGGACGGTTCGCCGCTCGCCTGGCCCGGGTCCCGGCGGTCGTGAACACGGTGCACGGCCTGTACGCGTTGCCCGACGATCCCCTGGCGAAGCGGGCGCTCGTCTACTCGCTCGAACGGGCCGCGGCGGCGTGCTCGGACGCCGAGCTGATCCAGAACCCCGAGGACGTCGACGTCCTCCGGCGGCTGCGCATCCCGGAATCCAAGCTCCAGCTGCTCGGCAACGGCGTCGACCTGTCGCGCTTCGATCCCGCCCGGGTCGATCGCGGACCGCATCGCGGCGCTGCGGGAGTCGTTCGGCGCCGAACCCGGCGACATCGTGTGCGGGGTCGTCGGCCGCCTGGTCTGGGAGAAGGGGTACCGCGAGATCTTCGACGCGGCGGCGCGCCTCCGCACGCTCGCCCCGCGCGTCCGGGTCGTGGTCATCGGCCCGATCGACGCGGCCAAGGACGACGCCATCACGACTGCCGATCTCGACCGGGCCGCGACCGCCGGCGGCATCCGGTTCCTCGGGATGCGCGACGACCTCGAGGACCTCTACGCGGCCATGGACCTGTACGTGCTCGCGTCGTACCGCGAGGGCTTCCCGCGCTCGGCCATGGAAGCCGCGGCCATGGGTCTCCCGCTCGTCGTCACGGACATCCGCGGCTGCCGGCAAGTGGTGGACGACGGCGTGACCGGTCGGCTGGTCCCGGTGCGGGACGCCGCGGCGATCGCCGACGCGGTGGCGGGCATCGCGTCCGACGACACCGCACGCGTCGCCATGGGCCGAGCCGGACTCGAGAAGGCGCACCGCGAGTTCGACGACCGCAAGGTGATCGACATCACGCTCGGCGTCTACGAACGCCTCCTCGGAACCCGGCCGGCGGTCACTGCGTGATCGTCCGTCTCGCCGACGAAGGCGACCCCGATCGCCTCGCCCAGCTGCACGCCACCCGGATCACCGACGGGTTCCTCTCGAGCCTCGGCCAGGGATTCCTGGAGCGGCTGTACCGGCGCATCGTCCGCTCGCCGAACTCGTTCGCCTACGTGGCGACCGACGCCGAGCCCGACCGCGCCGGTGGGGTTCGCCGCGGCCACCGTCAACGTGCGCCAGCTGTACCAGTCGTTCGCGCTGCGGGACGGGCTCAGCGTCAGCCTGGCCGTGCTGCCGTTCGCGCTCCGATCGTGGCGGAGGGTGCTCGAGACCCTGCGCTATCCCGCGTCGGAGGGTGGCGGTGCGCTTCCGACGCGCGGAGATCCTGGCGGTCGCGGTCGACGAGTCCGCCGCGGGGCAGCGGCGTCGGCCAGCTCGTCGTCGACGCCGCCACGAAGGAGCTCTCCGGCCCGGGGTGTCGATGCGGTGAAGGTCGTCATGGGAGCCGACAACGTCGCGGCGCAGCGCCTCTACGAGAAGTGCGGCTTCACGAGGCACAGCCGCATCGAAGTCCACCAGGGAGTGCCGTCCGAGGTGTGGGTGTGGAACTCGTCGTCGCACTGATCATCACGCTCGTGAGCGCGCCGATCATCCGGCGCGTCGCGATCCGGCTCCAGATCGTGGACCGGCCCGGCCCGCTGAAGACCCACCGCTCGCCGGTCCCGTACCTCGGCGGGGTCGCGGTCTTCCTCGGCGTGCTGGTCGGACCGATCGAGGCGGACCGGCTGCTGCTGCTCCTGCCGTACGGCCTCGCCCTCGCCCTCGGCGTGACCGACGACGTCCGCGGCCTCACCCCCCAGGCCCGGCTCGGCGCGGAGATCCTGGTCGGGGTCGTCGCGGCGCTCGCGGTGCCGGGCCCGCCGCTGGCCAAGATCGGCACCGCCGTGCTCGTCGTCGTCCTGCTCAACGCGGTGAACCTGCTCGACGGCCAGGACGGGCTGGCCGCCGGCGCGGGCCTGGTGAGCGCGGCCGCGTTCGCGATCCTCGGCGGGGACGCCGACCACGATCGGGCTCGCACTGGCCGGTGCCCTGGCCGCGTTCCTCGTCTTCAACGCGCCGCCGGCGCGCATGTACCTCGGCGACGGCGGCGCGTACCTGCTCGGGACCGTGCTCGCCACGCTGCCGGCGCTGACCGGACTACGGGACCAGTGACTGGGCGGTCTGGATCGGCACGCCGCTGATCGTCGGACTGCCGCTCATCGACACCGCGATCGCCGTGCTGCGCCGGTCCCGGGCGCGCCTGCCGCTGTTCGCGGGTGACCGGAGCCACGTCTACGATCAGCTCGTGGACCGCGGCTGGCGCGTGGAGACTTCCACTGCGCTGTGCGTAGTGGTGCAGGGCGGTCTCGCCGCGCTCGGGGTGCTGGCCGCCGGTTTCGGCGTTGTCGGCGCCCTCGTGGTCGCCGGCCTGACCGCTCGTCGTCGTCACCTACCTCGCCGATCAGCAACGGCTTCCTCGGAGCACCGTCATGAGCGACTCGCGACCCGCCGTGCTCGGTGGCAGCCCGGCGTTTCCCGACGGCCTGCCGTTCGTCCGCCCGCCCGTCCCGCCGCTCGCGCGCGTCATGGAGCGGCTCGCGCCGTCGTACGACCGCGGGATGCTCACCAACGGACCGCTCGTCCGCGAGCTCGAGGCGGCCGCGGCGGAGCGACTCGGGGTGCGCCACGTGCTCGCGGTCTCTGCCTGCACGTCCGGCCTGATGCTCGCCGTCCGCGCCCTGGTGCCGGAGGGTCGCGTGGTCCTGCCGAGCATGACCTTCTCGGCCTCGGCCCACGCGGTGGCGTGGAACGGGCTCCAGCCCCGGTTCGCCGAGTGCGAGCCCGACACGTTCCAGATGGACCTGGCCGACGCCGAGACCCTGCTGGACGGGGCCGGCGCCTTGATGGCCACGCACATCTTCGGTGCGCCCTGCCGGCCGGTCGAGGTCGAGCAGGTCGCGGCCCGGGCCGGGATTCCCGCTGATCTTCGACGCGGCCCACGGGCTGGGCTCGTCCCATGCCGGCCGCGCCCTGGGCGGGTTCGGTGACGCCGAGGTCTTCAGCCTCAGCCCCACGAAGCCGGTCGTGGCCGGCGAGGGCGGGCTGGTGGCGACGAACCGCGACGACGTCGCGGAGTTCGGTGCGCGATGGGCCGCGACTACGGCAACCCGGGCGACTACGACACGCGCTTCGTCGGCCTCAACGCCCGGATGTCCGAGCTGCACGCCGCGGTCGCGCTCGAGTCCCTCGCCGAGCTGGACGAGCACCTGGAGATCCGCCGGACGCTGGCCGACCGGTACTGCCGAGCGCTCGCGTCGATCCCGGGCATCCGGGTCCAACAGCTCGGCGAGTGACGACCGGTCGACGTGGAAGGACTTCACCATCGGGGTGGACGCCGAGACCTTCGGCATCACGCGCGACGCGCTCGTCACCGCCCTGCGCGCGGACGGCATCGACACCCGCAACTACTTCGATCCGCCGGTTCACCGGCAGCAGTCGCACGCGGCTTCCGTCGAGCGTCCGACTCCCGATGACCGACCGCGTCGCGTCGGAAGTCGTGAGCCTGCCGCTGTACCGCTCCCTCGCGCCGGCCGATCTGGACCGGGTCGTCGCCGTGATCGCGGGGGTGCAGGACGCCGCGTCAGCCGTGGCTTCCGCCGTGACCGTTTGACTCCGGCTTCGGCGAGCCGTTCGAGCCGGGACCGCGTGGCGGAGCGGGCGGCGTCGGGCGAATCTCGGCGATCGCGGGCGAATCTGGTCAGGGCGGATGACCGGGGCGAGCCGGAGTGACCGGCGGAACCGGCCCGGTCCGGGCCGCGTCGACGGAGCGCCGGGAGCAGCGCGCTTGCGGCGCTTGCGGCGCCGGCGGGGCTCGGGCAGCACGAGGAACACGCCGAACGCCACACTGAGCGCCGCCGCCGGGACCATCAGCACCAGCGCGGCGAGCGCGGTCTGCACCATCCCGGCGACCCGGGTCGCGTAGAAGGTCAGCAGCACCTGGGCACCGACCACCGTCGCCCGGGGATAGCCGATCGGGTACCGGTTCGAGGCGTGCCCGGGCCTGGATCCGCGGGACGAGCGCCCGACCGAGCGGCTCGCCGACGAGGAGCGCGAAGGCACCGACCACGCCGACGATCGCCCCGGGCCGGCCGATCCCCTCGATCGGCGCGATCCAGAGCAGGAGTCCGACCGCCGCGTACGCACCGCCGGCACCGAGCGCGGCCGCGGCGTAGGGCCAGGCGAGCAGCACGAGCGGCAGCGAGACTCCGACGATCGCCCGCATGAGCTCGGTGTCGGGGACCGTGAAGTAGATCCCGCCGACCGCGACGAAGAACAGCAGCGGCCCCAGGCCGAAGCGGGCGCCCCGGCGGTCGAGGTCCGCCGCGGTCCCGCCGATGACGGCAGTGCCGACGACGATGACGACCGGCACCCAGCCGTGGTCGAGGCCGGCGTTCGCGCCCGCGAGGAGCAGGCCTCCGGGCACGGAAGCGAGTGGCCCGACGATCCCGGGCTGCGGCGTGCGGGCGGCGATCGCCCCGGCGAGCCAGCAGGCGACCAGCCCGAGCACCACCTCCGACGGGGACCGACGCGACCTCGTCGGTCCCGAGGCTCCCGTTCAGGGCGAAGACCCCCGCCGACGGCGAACGCGGCCCCGACGAGCCCCGGGCGGCGGCCCTTGACCGGGTGGAGGGCCCCGAGCCCGAGCGCCGCCGGCAGCGCGATCAGCAGGGCGATGCTCCCCATGAGCAGCCCGATGGCGAACTCGGTCGACCCCACCAGATCGGTCACCGGCGTCATCTCACTCCTCGAACGGCGGGCTCACCCTAGGCCCCGGCGCACGATCCGCCGAGATCCCCCCGAAGTAGGTCCGGGACCCCATTTTCCCCACCACGAGTGGCATCACCCTTGCGTCTTGTCACCCATCGCGGCGATAATGCGCTTGCTGCGTCGTCTGGGGGGCCGTCGTGCGGGCAGCACGGAGAAATCTGCATTTTTGTGACCTTGGGGGTCGCGCGTGACAGGGGGATTCGTCGCCCCTGGGCTGACACTGCGCGCATACCAGCACCGGCGCCTGCTGCGGGTCCTGGTCGACTGCGGAGTGTGGTTCCTGGCGCTGTACGGCGCCTCGCTCCTGCGCCTCGACTTCGATCCGGCCCGGCTGGACGGGTTCCACATCGCCCTGCTGCTGCCGGTCGCGTGGGCGGGCCAGGCGGGCATGGGCTACTACTACGGCCTCTACCGCGGCCGCTGGATCAACGGCTCGTTCGACGAGGTCTCGGCGCTCGGCCGCACCGCCTTCGCCACGACCGCCGTGCTCCTCGCCATCGACCTCGTGGTGCCCAACACCCGTCCGGCGCCGGCCAGCGCGGTCATCGGTGCCGGCATCCTGGCGTTCCTCGCCATGGGTGGCGCCCGGTACGCCGCCCGCCAGATGCTCGAGAACCAGCGGCGCCAGAAGCCGGACGCCCGCCGCAAGCGAGCGATCATCTTCGGTGCCGGTGAGGGTGGCGATCGCACCGATCCGGGCGATGCTCTACGACGAGCACAGCGTCTACGTCCCGGTCGCGCTGCTCGACGACGACCCGAACAAGCGGAACCTCACCGTGCGGGGCGTCAAGGTCATCGGTGACCGGAACGCGCTGCGAGCCGTCGCCGAGGAGTACACCGCGCAGGCGCTCGTGATCGCCGTGCCGACCGGTGACGGTGCGCTCGTCCGTGAGCTGAGCGACCTCGCCCGCGAGGTCGGGCTCGAAGTCCGCGTCGTGCCGTCGGTCCGCGAGCTGCTCGGTGGCGAGGTCCACGTCGGCGACCTCCGCAAGCCGACCGAAGCCGACCTGCTCGGTCGGCACAAGGTCGAGACCGACCTGCACGCAGTGTCGGAGTACATCAAGGGCAAGCGGGTCGTGGTCACCGGGGCCGGTGGCTCGATCGGCTCCGAGCTCTGCCGCCAGCTCTCGGCGTTCGAGCCGGCGGCGCTCGTGATGGTGGACCGGGACGAGTCCGGGCTCCACGGCGTGCAGCTCTCGCTCGAGGGCCGGGCCATGCTCGACTCCGACAGCCTCATCCTCATCGACATCCGCGACCGGGCCCGGGTCACCAAGCTCTTCGCCGAGATCAAGCCCGACGTGGTGTTCCACGCCGCGGCGCTCAAGCACCTGCCGCTGCTGCAGGCGCACCCGTCCGAGGCGCTGAAGTCCAACGTCTGGGGCACGCTCTCGGTCCTCGACGCCGCGGCCGCCGCCGGCGTGAGCCACTTCGTCAACATCTCCACCGACAAGGCCGCGAACGCGGTCAGCGCACTCGGCTACTCGAAGCGGACCGCCGAAGGTCTCACCTCGCACTTCGGCCGGAGCTTCCCCGGGACCTACCTGAGCGTCCGCTTCGGCAACGTGCTCGGCAGCCGCGGCTCGGTGCTCACCTCGTTCCGGGCCCAGCTCGAAGCCGGCAACCCGCTGACGGTCACGCACCCCGACGTCACCCGGTACTTCATGACGATCGAGGAAGCGGTGCAGCTCGTCATCCAGGCCGGCGCCATCGGGAGCGACGGGCACGCCCTCGTCCTCGACATGGGCGACCCGGTGCGGATCTACGACGTCGCCCGCCAGCTGGCCGGCAGCCGCAAGCCCGAGCTGCCGATCGTCTTCACCGGGCTGCGGCCGGGCGAGAAGCTGCACGAGGACCTGTTCTGCGACAGCGAGTCCCCGAGCCAGAGCCAGCACGAGCTGATCCGCTGCGTGGACGTGCCGGCACTCGATCCCGCGCTGGTCCGTGACCTCGACCCGACGTGCAGCCGCGACGACGTCCTCGCGACGCTCGAACGGCTGGCCCGCTCGATCGACGAGCAGATCGAGGCTCCGGTCACCGTCGACATCGTGATGACCGAGGTCCTCGAAGACGGAGCCGGCGCCTCCCTCTAAGCGAGGCGGGTTCTCGTTTCGGGGCGCGCCGCCGTCGCTCTGGCGACGCGTACGCGCCGCCGGAAGGTGAGAACCGTCGGCCGGCCTGCTCGGTGGACCGGGGTCAGGGGATGGTGAGGACCTCGGGGCCGTGGTCGGTGACGGCGATGGTGTGCTCGAAGTGGGCGGAGCGCTTGCCGTCACCGGTGACGACGGTCCAGCCGTCGGCGAGCGTGCGGGTGGTGGGCCGGCCGACGTTGACCATCGGCTCGATCGCCACGACGAGACCGCGCTTCAGCTTGTAGCGCTGGTTCGGCCCGCCCGCGTAGTTCGGGATCTGGGGCTCTTCGTGCATCGCGGTGCCGATGCCGTGCCCGACGTACTCGCGCACGACGGAGTATCCGCCGGCTTCGGCCACGTCCTGGACCGCAGCCCCGACGTCGCCGAGCGTGTTGCCGACCCGCACGCACTCGATCGCCGCTTCGAGCGAACGGCGGGTGACGTCGATCAGCTTCTGGGACTCGGCGTCGATGTCGCCGATCGGGATCGTGACGGCCGCGTCCGCATGCCAACCCTCGATGATGGCGCCGCAGTCGAGCGAGAGGATGTCTCCCTCGTCGAGCACGGTGTCGTCCGGGATGCCGTGCACGATCACGTCGTTCGGTGACGTGCAGATCACCGCGGGGAACCCGTGGTAGTTCAGGAAGTTCGAGCGGGCGCCGCGCTCGCTCGAGGACGTCCCGGGCGACCCGGTCGATCTCCAGCGTCGTCACCCCGGGCTTCGCCGCTTCGGTGCAGCGCTCGTGCATCTCCGCGACGACGCGACCGGCGCGGCGCATCAACGCGATCTGGTCGGCGCTCTTCCGGGTGATCAACGGAGGGTTCCCAGGGGATTCAGGAGACGTCGACCGGAACCGGGTCGAAGTTCTCGTCGATCGCGTCGAGCAGCCGCTGGTACACGACGTCTTCCTCGCCGACGCCGTTCACCCGGACCAGCAGCCCGCGGTCGCGGTACAGCGAGATGAGCGGCTCGGTCTCCTTCTCGTAGAGCTCCAAGCGGCGCTGGATGGACTCTTCGGTGTCGTCCTCACGCTTGCGGCCGAGCAGGCGCTCGATCGCCATCTCGGTCGGGACGTCCAGGTCCACCACCACGTCGAGCGGATGGTGGTTCCCGAGGATGCGGTCCAGCTCGCCGGCCTGGTTGGCGGTGCGCGGAAAGCCGTCGAGCACGAACCCCGGCTCGACCTCGACGGGGTTCGAGAAGCGCTCCTCCACCACCGCGACGACGATCTCGTCGGGGACGAGCTCGCCCCGGTCCATGTACGCCTTGGCCTCGAGCCCGGCAGCCACGCTGACCTCGGCCGAGTCGCGGAAGAGCTGACCCGTCGAGAGGTGCTGGGTGTTGAAGTGCTTGGCCAGGCGCAGCCCTTGGGTGCCCTTGCCGGCGCCTTGCTTGCCGAGGATCACCAATCGGGGTCCGCGCTTCACAGCAACATCATCCTCAGGAGAGGAAGCCCTCGTAGTTCCGCATCATCAGCTGACTGTCGATCTGCTTCATCGTCTCGAGTGAGACCCCGACGGCGATCAGCATGGCCACGCCGCCGAACGGGAACTGCTGGATGTCCCAGATGGCGAACACGAGCAGCGGAGTGAGCGCGATGGCGGCGAGGAAGATCGATCCCGGCAGCGTGATGCGGTTGAGCACCTTGGCCAGGTACTTCTCGGTCGGCGGACCGGGCCGGATCCCCGGGATGAACCCGCCCTGCTTGCGAATGATGTCGGCCTGCTGCGCCGGGTTGAACGCGATGGCCGTGTAGAAGTACGCGAAGAAGATGATCAGCACCGTGTAGGTGCCCATGTAGAAGAGTCCGCGTTGGTTCGTGATGTTGTCGTTGACGAACGACTGCATGCCCTTCCAGTTCGTCGCCGTGGCGATCAGCGCCGGGAAGGCCAGGATCGAGCTGGCGAAGATCACCGGGATCACGCCCGACTGGTTCACCTTCAGCGGGATGTAGGTGCTCTGACCCCCGTACATCCGCCGGCCCACCACCCGCTTGGCGAACTGGACGGGAATGCGACGCTGGCCCGACTCGACGAACACGATCGCGACGATCATGGCGATACCGATCGCGACGACGACGATTCCCTGGAACCAGCCGCCGCTGGCGAAGATCGAGCCGCCCTGCGCCGGTATCCGGGACACGACCGAGGCGAAGATCAGGATCGACATCCCGTTGCCCACGCCGCGTTGGGTGATGAGCTCGCCGATCCACATGACGAGCGCGGTTCCGGCGACCCACGTGAGGATGATCAGGGACGCTCTCGACGCATTGAAGCCGGGGATCATGTTCGTCCCCTGGAAGCCGGCGAAGCCGAGGAGGCCCTGCTTGCCCTCCTTCAGCGCGAACACGAAGCCGGTGGACTGGATCAGCGCCAGGCCGACGGTGAGGTACCGGGTCCACTGGGTGATCTTCTTCTGCCCGCTCTGGCCTTCCTCGCGCCACTGCTCCAGCTTCGGGATGACGACCCCGAGCAGCTGCATGATGATCGACGCCGTGATGTACGGCATGATCCCGAGGAAGAAGACCGAGACGCTCGTGATCGCGCCGCCCGAGAACAGGTCGAGGAAGCCGACGACTCCGGCGTTCGTCGAGTTGTCCTGCAGCTTCTGGATCTGCGCGAAGTCCACGTACGGCACCGGGATGTGCGTGCCGATCCGGTAGACCCCCACCATCAGGAGCGTGAAGATGATCTTGTTGCGCAGGTCCGCGACCCGGAACATGTTCCGCAGGCGGGAGAGCACGGGGGTGGGACCTCCTCTTCCGGGCGAGGGACGGGGAAACCCGATGTTACCGGGTCGCCCGACGGGGACTGCTAGCGGTTGGTGAGGGCGTTGCCCTTGGCGGGCGGGCGGCGGTCACCCCACGGGGGCGGCACGATCTCGACGGTCCCACCAGCGGCCTCGATGGCCTGCTTGGCGCTGGCGGAGAAGGCGTGGACCCGGACCGTCAGGCCGTGGGTGATCTCGCCGCGCCCGAGGATCTTGACCAGACCCCGCTTGGCGACGAGCCCTCGGGCCCGCAGCGCGTCGGCGTCGACCACGGTCCCGGCGGGGAACGTCTCGAGCGTGTCGAGGTTCACGACGTGGTACTCGACCCGGAACGGGTTGTTGAAGCCCTTGAGCTTGGGGGTCCGGCGGGCGAGCGGCGTCTGGCCACCTTCGAACCCGGGCTTGACCGAGCCCCGGGCGCCCTGACCCTTCATGCCGCGACCGGCCGTCTTGCCACCCTTGCCGCCGATGCCGCGACCGACCCGTTGGCGGGCCTTCTTGGAGCCGGCAGCCGGCTTCAGATCATGGACCTTCATGCTGAGTCACCTTCCCGGACCTCGACGAGGTGCGGCACCTTGGCCAGCATCCCGCGGATCACCGGAGTGTCGTCGTGCTCGACGGTCTTGCCGATCCGGCGCAATCCGAGCGCGCGGAGCGTGCCGCGCTGCTTCGGCTTGATGCCGATGTTCGACTTCACCTGCGTGACCTTCAATGCCTTGCCGGAGCCCGCTGCTGCCATCACGCCACCTCGGTGACTTCGGTCTTCTTGGCGTTGCGGGCGCGGTAGCGCGCGCAGCATCCCACCGGTGCTGACCTCTTCGGGAGACTTCCCGCGCATCTTGGCCACGTCGTCCGGCCGGCGCAGGCCCTTCAGGCCGGCGATGGTCGCCCGGGAGACGTTGATCGCGTTGGCCGAGCCGAGCGACTTGGCGAGCACGTCGTGCACACCTGCCGCTTCGAGGATCGCCCGGGCCGCGCCACCGGCGATGACCCCGGTACCCGGAGCGGCCGGCTTCAGGAGCACCTTGGCCGCGTCGTGCACGCCGAGGATCTGGTGGGTGATCGTCGAGCCGGCGAGGGCGACCGCGAACAGGTTCTTCTTCGCCTCTTCCATGCCCTTCTGGATCGCGGCAGGCACTTCCTTCGCCTTGCCGTAGCCCAGCCCGACGTTGCCCGCGCCGTCGCCCACGACGACCAGCGCCGTGAACGAGAACCGCCGTCCACCCTTGACCACCTTGGCGACCCGGTTGATCGCGATGACTCGCTCTTCGTATTGGCCTTCGGCCATGACGACCTCTCCTGTGCGTTCTAGAACTCGAGGCCCGCGCTGCGGGCACCGTCGGCAACCGCGGCGACGCGACCGTGATACTTGAATCCACCCCGGTCGAAGACGACCGACTCGATACCGGCGCTCTTCGCCCGCTCACCGAGTCGCTCGCCGACGGCCTTGGCCGCCGCGACCGTTCCCTTGGGGCCAGAACCGCTGCGCGCCTTCCATCGTCGACGCCGACGCGACCGTGCGGCCGGCGACGTCGTCGATCACCTGGGCGTAGATGTGCTTGTTGGAGCGGAACACCGCGAGGCGCGGGCGCGCCGCGTCGCCGCGCACCTTCTTGCGTACGCGGAGATGCCTCCGCTGACGTGCTGCTGGCTTGGTCAGGCTCATCGTCGTCCCTCGTCTACTTCGCCGACTTCCCGGCCTTGCGCAGCACGCGCTCGTCCGAGTACCGGATTCCCTTGCCCTTGTAGGGCTCGGGCTTGCGGATCTTGCGAATGTCGGCCGCGACCTGGCCGACCAGCTGCTTGTCGATGCCCCGCACGGTGATCCGGTTCGGTGCCGGCACCTCGAAGGTGATCCCCTCGGGTGCCTCCACCGGAACGCTGTGGGAGAAGCCGACCTGGAGCTCGAGCTTGTTCGGGCCCTGTGCGAGTGCCCGGTAGCCGACCCCGACGATCTCGAGGTCGCGGCTGAACCCCTCGGACACACCGACCACCATGTTGTTGACGAGCGAGCGGGTCAGACCGTGCAGCGCGCGGTGCGCACGCTCGTCGTCGGGGCGGTTCACCACGATCTCGTCGCCGTCGCGCGCGATCGTGATGTCCGTCGGCGCGTCGAGCGCGAGCTCGCCCTTGGGGCCCTTGACCGCGACGTGACTGCCGTTGATCGTCACGTCGACGCCACTCGGGACCGGGATGGGCTTCTTGCCGATTCTGGACATGGATTCGTTACCAGACCTGACAGAGGATCTCGCCGCCCACCCGGCGCTCGCGCGCCTGGCGATCGGTGAGGAGACCCTGGTTGGTGGACAGCACCGCGATGCCCATGCCGCCGAGCACACGGGGAACATCGGTGGCGGCCGTGTAGACCCGCAGGCCGGGCTTCGAGACCCGGCGGATGCCGGCGATCGTGCGCCGGCGGTCGGGCGTGTACTTGAGGGTGATCGTGAGCTTGCGCCCGGGGCGCGTCGGGTCGTCCGCCGCGTCCCATCCCTCGATGTAGCCCTCTTGCAGGAGGATCTTCGCGAGCGCCTCTTTCACCTTGGACGACGGCATGACCGTGACGTCGTGCATGGCGATGTTGGCGTTGCGGATGCGCGTGAGCATGTCCGCGATGGGGTCAGTCATCGTCATCGGTTCGCCCCCCTCACCACGACGCCTTGGTCACGCCCGGAACCTCACCGGCATGCGCGAGCTCGCGCAGGCAGATGCGGCAGAGACCGAACTTGCGGTACACCGAGCGCGGTCGACCGCACCGCCGGCAACGCGTGTAGCCGCGAACCTTGAACTTCGGCTCGCGTTGCTGCTTGTTCACGAGCGCCTTCTTCGCCATCGTTACCCCACTGCTTCGGTACGGCGGAATGGGAACCCGAGGGAGCGCAGCAATGCGCGTCCCTCGTCGTCGGTGCGGGCGGACGTACAGATGGTGATGTCCATGCCTCGCACCGTGTCGATCTTGTCGTAGTCGATCTCCGGGAAGATGAGCTGCTCGGTGACCCCGAACGTGTAGTTGCCCCGCCCGTCGAACGACTTGGGATTGAGCCCGCGGAAGTCACGGATGCGGGGGATCGCCAGGCTCACGAGCCGGTCGTAGAACTCCCACATCCGATCGCCGCGCAACGTCACCTTGGCGCCGATCGCGTTGCCCTCCCGGAGCTTGAACGTCGCGATCGACTTCTTGGCCCGCGTGATCTGCGGCTTCTGACCGGTGATGACCTCGAGATCGGCCAGGGCACCGTCGAGGAGCGACTGCTGCACCGTCGCGCGACCGACCCCGCAGTTCAGGACGATCTTCTCGAGCCGCGGCACCTCCATCACGTTGGTGAGCCCGAGCTCTTCGCGCAGCTGCGGGACCAGCTCGGTGCTGTAACGCTCTTTCAACCGGGGCGCCATCAGACGTCCTTCCCACACTTGCGGCAGACGCGGAACTTCTTGCCGTCCGCGTCGAACCGGTATCCGACGCGCGTCGGAGCGTCGCAGCCACTGCAGATGATCGCCACGTTCGAGACGTGCAGCGGCATGTCCTTGTCGATGATCCCGCCCTGCATCGTCTGACCGGTGGCCCGCTGGTGACGCTTCGCAATGTTGACGCCGTCCACGATCACGCGCTCCGCTTCCGGATACACGCGCGTGATCTCGCCTTCCTTGCCGACGTCCTTGCCCGAGATCACGCGGACCCGGTCACCCTTCTTGAGCTTCATGGTCACAACACCTCCGGCGCCAGCGAGACGATCCGCATGAAGCGCTTGTCGCGCAGCTCCCGACCGACGGGCCCGAAGATGCGGGTGCCGCGCGGTTGCATCTGGTCGTTGATGAGCACCGCGGCGTTCTCGTCGAACCGGATGTAGCTCCCGTCCGGACGGCGCCGCTCCTTCTTCGTGCGGACGACGACGCACTTCACGACGTCGCCCTTCTTGACGGCCGCACCGGGAACCGCGTCCTTGACGGTCGCGACGAAGATGTCGCCGATCGCCGCGTAGCGACGACGGGTTCCGCCGAGCACCTTGATGCAGAGCACCTCGCGCGCGCCCGAGTTGTCGGCCACCTTGAGCCGTGACTCCTGCTGGATCACCGCGCACGCTCCAGCACTTCAATGACGCGCCAACGCTTCTGGCGGGAGAGCGGACGGCACTCGCTGATCCGGACCCGGTCGCCTTCGCGCACCTCGTTCGCCTCGTCGTGGGCGTAGAGCTTGCGGGTGCGCTGCACCGTCTTGCGGTACCGCCGGTGCTGCACGCGGTCGACGACCGCGACGACCACCGTCTTGTCCATCTTCGAGGACACGACGAGGCCCTCGCGCACCTTGCGCGACGTGCGCTCGGCTTGCGTGGTGGTCTCTTCTTCGGCTCACTGCTGCTCCTCAGCGGCTTCCGCCGCGGCGATCTCGCGTTCCCGGAGCAGGGTCGCCAACCGCGCGACCTGCCGGCGAACGTCTCCGAGCTGGGACGAGTCGTCCAGCTGACCCGTCGCGGCCTGGAAGCGGAGGTTGAAGTGCTCTTCCTTCGCTTCGGCCAGCCGCTGGAGCAGCTCACCGTCGTTGAGCTCACGGAGCTCGGCTGCCTTCGATGCCATCTCTACGCCTCTTCCTGTCGCAGCACGAAGCGGGTCTTGATGGGGAGCTTGTGCATCGCGAGCCGCATGGCCTCGCGCGCGACGTCCTCGGGGACACCCGAGAGCTCGAACATGACCCGACCGGGCTTGACCACGGCGACCCAGTGCTCCGGGTTGCCCTTGCCCGAGCCCATGCGCGTCTCCGCCGGCTTCTGGGTGACGGGCTTGTCCGGGAAGATGCTGATCCAGACCTTGCCGCCACGCTTGATGTAGCGGGTCATCGCGATACGAGCGGCTTCGATCTGGCGGTTCGTGATCCAACCCGGCTCGAGCGCCTGGATCCCGTAGTCGCCGAACGACACCTTGGTGCCACCCTTGGCGATGCCGGACATCCGACCTCGCTGCTGCTTGCGGTGCTTGACCTTGCGCGGCATCAACATGGTCAGTCCTCGCTGTCGCCGTGGAACTTCGGCGCCTCGTGGTGCTGGCGCGTACGGCGCTCGATCTCTTCCTCTTCCGCGAGGAGTCGCTCGAACTCGGGATCCGCTTCCTTGACGACCGGAGTGGCTTCTGCCGGCTCTTCGTCGCCCACCGAGGTGGCATCGACCGGCACCGACTCGGCGGCCGGACGGCGGCGACCGCCACCGGCGCTGACGACGCGGCGCTGCGGCGCACCGGAGGTCTCGCCCACGGCCATCGCGGCTTCCTTGGCGATCTTGTCCTCGCCCACCTGCTTGTAGGGGAGGATCTCGCCCTTGTAGATCCAGACCTTCACCCCGATGCGACCGAACGTGGTGCGCGCCTCGGCGTTGCCGTAGTCGATGTCGGCCCGCAGGGTGTGCAGCGGGACGCGACCCTCGCGGTACCACTCCTTGCGGCTCATCTCGGCGCCACCGAGGCGGCCGCCGCACTGCACCCGGATGCCCTGCGCGCCCGCCTTCATCGCGGTCTGCACGGCCCGCTTCATCGCCCGGCGGAAGCTCACGCGGCCGGCGAGCTGGTCGGCGACACCCTGAGCGATCAGCGTGGCGTCGAGCTCGGGCTGCTTGATCTCCTGGATGTTGAAGTGGATCTTCGGGTTGCCGGTGATCTTGAGCAGGCCGGCGCGGAGGCGGTCGGCCTCCGCACCGCGGCGACCGATGACGATGCCGGGGCGCGCGGTGTAGACGTCCACCCGGAGGCGGTCGCGCGTGCGCTCGATCTCGACCCGGCTCACCATCGCCCGCTCGAGCTGCTTCTTCAGGTAGTCACGGATCTGCCAGTCCTCGATGAGCTGGTCCGTGTACTCCTTGTCCTCTGCGAACCACCGCGACTTCCAGTCGGTGGTGACGCCGAGGCGGAACCCGTAGGGGTTGACCTTCTGTCCCATTACTCTTTCGCCTTCGGCTCGGAGCCTCGTGTCGTCGCCTGACGGTCTCGTCTCGCTGTGCTCGGTCGCGCTCTCAGCGGCAGGCGTCTCGGCCTTCGGCTCTCGTCGACCTCGGCGCTCTGCTTCCGGCTGCTGCTTCGACCTCGGCGGCCGACGTCTTCGACCACTTCTTCGTCGTCGTGGTCGTGGTCGTGATCGTGATCGTGCGCCTCGGTGGTCTCGGCCGCGGTGCTCGCGGCGACCCGGCGGCGCCGGGTGAGGCGGCGGCGGCGGTCGGCCGCAGCCCCCGAGCCCGACGCGGTCTCGCGGACGGTGCGCTTGACGAGGTCGTCCTCCGAGTAGCGCGCCACGACGATCGTGACGTGGCTGGTGCGCTTGCGGATCCGCGTGCCCCGACCGCGGGCGCGGGGCCGGTAGCGCTTCGCCGTCGGGCCTTCGTCGGCCCAGGCGCGGGTGACGAAGAGCTCGTCGGCGGGGATCAGGTCGTTGTGCTCGGCGTTGGCGACCGCCGAGTCGAGGAGCTTGCCGACCTCGTCGGCCGCGCCGCGCTCACAGAACCGCAGGACCTCGCGGGCATCGGCGACGTCGAGGCCGCGGATCAGCCCGAGGACCTGACGGACCTTGCTCGCGGAGCTGCCGCAGTGGCGCAGCGTTGCGCTGGTCTCGGGCATCTCTACCTCCGACCCTGGCGCTCTTGGCCGGCGTGGAAGCGGAACGTGCGGGTCGGCGCGAACTCGCCGAGCTTGTGACCGACCATCGCCTCGGTGACGTACACCGGGACGTGCTTGCGCCCGTCGTGCACGGCGAGGGTGTGACCCGACCATGTCGGGGGTGAGCGTCGAACGGCGCGACCACGTCTTGATGACCTTGCGGTCGCCGGCGGCGTTCATGCGCTCGACCTTCACCCGAAGGTGCTCGTCGACGAAGGGGCCTTTTTTCAGGCTGCGGGGCATTGCGACTACCTCCGGCTGCCGCGTTCGCGGCGGCGGCGAACGATGAGCTGATCGGACGACTTGCCCTTCTTGCGGGTACGGCCTTCGGGCTTGCCCCACGGCGACACCGGGTGGCGCCCACCGGAGCTCTTGCCCTCGCCACCACCGAGCGGGTGGTCGACCGGGTTCATGGCGACACCACGGACGTGCGGGCGCTTGCCCTTCCAGCGGTTCCGGCCGGCCTTGCCGATCGAGATCAGCTGGGCCTCGGCGTTGCCCACCGAGCCGACCGTGGCCCGGCAGTCGATCGGTACCCGGCGCATCTCGCTCGAGGGGAGACGCACCGTTGCGTACAGGCCTTCCTTGGCCACGAGCTGGATCGCCGAGCCGGCCCCGCGACCGAGCTTCGCGCCGGCACCCGGCTTGAGCTCGACGTTGTGGACCACGGTACCGACGGGGATGTAGCGCAGCGGCAACGCGTTGCCGGCCCGGATCTCCGAGCCCTGGCCGCTCTGCACCATGGCGCCGACCGCGAGACCGGCCGGAGCGATGATGTAGCGCTTCTCGCCGTCGCGGTAGTGGAGCAGCGCGATGCGGGCGTTGCGGTTCGGGTCGTATTCGATCGCCGCGACCTTGGCCGGGATCGCCGTCCTTGTTCCGCTTGAAGTCGACGAGGCGGTACTGCTTCTTGTGGCCACCGCCGCGGTGACGCGAGGTCATCCGGCCGTAGGAGTTGCGGCCACCGGTGCGCGGCTTCGGCTTGAGCAGCGACTTCTCGGGCCGGTCCTTCGTGATCTCGGCGAAGTCCGAGACGGTCTGGAACCGGCGACCGGGGCTGGTGGGCTTGCGCTTGCGAATAGGCATCGTCAGCTCCCGAAGATCTCGATGCGATCGCCCTCGGCGAGGGAGACGATGGCCCGCTTCTGGCTCGTGCGCTGGCCCCAGGTACCGGTCTTGCGGTTCTGCTTGCGCTTGCCGCGCCGGTTCAGCGTGTTCACGTTGGTGACCGTGACGCCGAAGATCTCTTCGACCGCGTGCTTGATCTGGATCTTGTTCGCGTTGTGCGCGACTTCGAACGTGTAGACGTTCGCGTCGAAGCTCGCGTACGACTTCTCGGACACGATCGGCCGCAGGATGATGTCGCGTGGGTTCTTGCCGCTCATGCGCTCTCACCCTCTCCGGTCTCGGTCGCGTCGTCTTCCGCGTCGTCCTCGGCCACCACGTCGTCGGCTGACGACGGGAGCACTCGAAACCTCGACCGGCGTCCCGCTCGGCGTCGCCGGCCTTCGCCGTCGGCAGCGAGCCGGGCCACGGTGGTGTCGAGCGTGGCCCGGGTGAAGATGAGCCAGTCGCTGACGAGCACGTCGTAGGTGTTGAGCTCCTCGGGGAGGATGATGCGCACCCGGTCGCCGAGGTTGCGGAAGGACTTCCACGCGGTCTCGTCGGTCCGGTCGAGCACCAGCAGCACCCGGGGATCGCGCTCGCCCTTGGTCCGCACACCCAGGCTCGTGAGCGCGGCGAGCGCGTCCTTGGTCTTCGGCGTGGTCCAGCCCCACTCGTCGACGACGAGGAGCTTGGACTCCGACGCCCGGTCCGACAGCGCGCCGATCAGGGCGAGCCGCACCATCTTCTTCGGGGTGCGCTGCGCGTAGCTGCGCGGCTTCGGGCCGTGCGCGACACCACCACCACGCCAGTGCGGCGCCCGGATGGAGCCCTGGCGGGCCCGGCCGGTGCCCTTCTGGCGCCACGGCTTCGCGCCACCACCTCGCACCTCGGCCCGGGTCTTGGTGCTCTGGGTCCCGGCGCGGGCGGCCGCGAGCTGGGCGGTGACCACCTGGTGCATCACCGCGACGTTCGGCGTCGCGCCGAAGATGCTCTCGGGCAGATCCACCGAGCCCTTGTCCGTGCCGGTGACCGTCTTCATCTTGATCTCGGCTCATGTCAGGGCCTTCACGGCGTTGCGGATGAAGATGAGGCTGCCGTTGGCGCCCGGCACCGAGCCCCGCACGAGGATCAGGCCGCGCTCGGCGTCGCCTTCGACGACCTGGAGGTTCAAGGTCGTGGTGCGCACGTTGCCCTTCTGACCGGCCATCTTCATGCCCTTGAAGACCTTGCCGGGAGTGGCGCACGCGCCGATCGAGCCGGGTGAGCGGTGCTTCTTGTGGTTACCGTGCGACGCGCCCTGGCCCTTGAAGTTGTGCCGCTGCATCGCGCCGGCGAAGCCCTTGCCCTTCGAGATCCCGGTGACGTCCACCCGGTCGCCGGTGACGAAGACGTCCGCCCGGACGACCTGGCCGACCTCGAAGGACGAGATGTCGTCGACCCGCAGCTCGACGAGGTGCTTGCTCGCCTCGACGTTCGCGGTCTTCAGGTGACCGAGCTCCGGCTTGTTCAACCGGCTCGGCTTGGTCTCGCCGAACGCCAGCTGGACTGCGGAGTACCCGTCGCGCTCCGGAGTCTTCAGCTGCACGACGCGGCAGGGCCCGGCCTGGATGACGGTCACCGGTACGACCCGGTTCTCCTCGTCCCAGACCTGGGTCATACCGAGCTTGCGCCCGAGAATCCCTTTGGCAGCCATGTTCGCTCTCTCGTCGTCTTGCGAGCGTCGCCGGTGTTCGGTCTCGCTCACGCGAACGCTCCACCGGAGAGTCCCCGGCGGAGCGTTGGTTCGGATGTGCCGTGCGGTTCCCCAGCCGAGTGGCGGTAGGGGCCTACGCGGACGTCAGTTGGAAAGCTTGGAGATCCTACTCAGCCCGGAGGGCCAGACGCCAACGGCCCGACGGCCGATGTGACCGAAAGGTGCTGGTCAGACGCCTTGGATCTTGATCTCGATGTCGACGCCGGCCGGGAGATCCAGGCGCTGGAGCGACTCCACCGTCTTGCTGGCCGGCTCGACGATGTCGAGCAGGCGCTTGTGAATCCTCATCTCGAAGTGCTCGCGGGAGTCCTTGTCCACGTGCGGCCCCCGAACCACGCAGTAGCGGTGGATCTCGGTGGGCAGGGGAACCGGCCCACGAACCCGGGCTCCCGTGCGCACAACGGTCTCGACGATCTTCTTCGTCGACTGGTCGATGATCTCGTGGTCGTACGCCTTCAGACGGATCCGGATCTTCTGGCCCTTGGCGTCAGCCATCAGATGCTCGGCGTCTCGGTGGTGTCGAGGACGAACGACATCACTGCTTGACCTTGATGACGCGGCCGGCGCCGACGGTGCGGCCACCCTCACGGATCGCGAACCGCAAGCCCTCTTCCATCGCGATCGGCTTCTGCAGCTGGACGACCATCTCCGTGTTGTCGCCCGGCATCACCATCTCCGTACCTTCCGGCAACATGATGTGCCCCGTCACGTCCGTGGTCCGGAAATAGAACTGCGGGTGATAGTTCGTGAAGAACGGCGTATGCCGGCCACCCTCCTCCTTGGTCAGGATGTACACCTGCGCATCGAAATCGGTGTGCGGCGTGATGCGACCCCGGCTTCGCCAGGACCTGACCCCGCTCCACCTCTTCCTTCTTCGTCCCCCGCAACAACGCACCGATGTTGTCGCCCGCCCGGCCCTCATCGAGCAGCTTGCGGAACATCTCCACCCCCGTACAGGTGGTCTTGGTCGTGTCCTTCAGACCGATGATCTCGATCTCCTCACCCACCTTCACGATCCCGCGCTCCACCCGCCCCGTCACCACCGTCCCCCGACCCGTGATCGTGAACACATCCTCGATCGGCATCAAGAACGGCCGATCCACATCCCGCTCCGGCTCCGGAATGAAGCTGTCGACCGCTTCCATCAACTCGAGGATCTTCGGCGTCCACTCCGCATCACCCTCCAACGCCTTGAGAGCACTCACCCGAATCACCGGCGTGTCATCACCCGGGAACTCGTACTCGTTCAACAACTCACGGACCTCGAGCTCCACCAGCTCCAAGATCTCCTCGTCATCGACCATGTCCGCCTTGTTCAACGCCACCACAATCGACGGGACCCCCACCTGACGGGCCAACAACACATGCTCACGAGTCTGCGGCATCGGACCATCCGTCGCCGCCACCACCAAGATCGCGCCATCCATCTGCGCCGCACCCGTGATCATGTTCTTGATGTAGTCCGCATGCCCCGGACAATCCACATGCGCGTAATGCCGATTCGGCGTCTCGTACTCCACATGCGCGATCGAGATCGTGATCCCCCGCTCCCGCTCCTCCGGCGCCTTATCGATCTGATCGAACGCCATCACCGTCGCGTCCGGATTCCCCTCCGCCAACACCTTCGTGATCGCCGCCGTCAACGTCGTCTTCCCATGGTCAATATGACCAATCGTCCCGATGTTCAAATGCGGCTTGTTCCGCTCAAACTTCGCCTTGGCCATCGGTTCATCGCTCCGTTCGTAGCTGTGCCGGGTGCGCGCCGTGCGAACTCGCTGTGCGCACGCGCGACCCGTTCTGAATCTGAATCTGGACTCGACTAGGGCTGATCATTCGCCGCGGACCCGGGCGATGATCTCTGTGGCAATCGACTCGGGAACCTGGTGGTAGGAGTCGAATTGCATCGTGTACGTCGCGCGACCTTGCGTGCGCGAGCGAAGGTCCCCAACATAGCCGAACATTTCGGCCAGAGGCACTTTGCCGTTGACCACATGGGCCGTTCCCCGCTGCTCCATGCCGTCGATCTGGCCCCGGCGGGAGTTCAGGTCGCCGATGACGTCACCCATGTAGTCCTCGGGGGTGACGACCTCGACCGACATGATCGGTTCGAGCAGGGCCGCCTTGGCCATCCGGGCCGCCTTCTTGAAGGCGATGGAGCCGGCGATCTTGAACGCCATCTCGCTGGAGTCCACGTCGTGGCTCGACCCACCGGTGAGGATCGCCCGGACGTCGACCAGGGCATAGCCGGCCAGCACGCCGCCCTCCATGGCCTCCTGGATGCCGGCGTCGACCGCGGAGATGTACTCGCGGGGAACGTCGCCGCCCTTGACCTTGTCGACGAATTCGTACCCGCCGCCCGGGCCGGTCGGCTCGAGGCTGATGATGACGTGGCCGTACTGGCCGCGACCACCGGTCTGGCGGATGTAGCGCTCTTCGACGTTCTCCACCGGCTGGGTGATGGTCTCGCGGTAGGCCACCTGGGGCTTGCCCACGTTGGCGACGACCGCGAACTCGCGCATCATGCGGTCGACCAGCACCTCGAGGTGCAGCTCGCCCATGCCGCGGATGATGGTCTGGCCGGTCTCGTCGTCGGTGTGGACCCGGAAGGTCGGGTCCTCCTCGGACAGCGCGCCGAGCGCCTTGCCCAGCTTGTCCTGGTCGGCCTTGGTCTTCGGCTCGATGGCCACCGAGATGACCGGCTCGGGGAACTCCATGCGCTCGAGCACGATCGGGTGCGTCGGGTCGCAGAGCGTCTCACCGGTGGTGGTGTTCTTCAGGCCGACGGCCGCGACGATGTCGCCGGAGAAGACCGCGTCGAGGTCCTCCCGGTGGTTCGCGTGCATCTGGAGGATGCGGCCGATCCGCTCCTTGCGGTCCTTGGTCGCGTTGAGGACCGCGGAGCCGGTGGTGAGCGTGCCCGAGTAGACCCGGAAGTAGGTGAGCTTGCCGACGTACGGGTCGCTCATGATCTTGAACGCGAGCGCCGCGAACGGCTCGGAGTCGTCGGCGTTGCGCACGAGCTCCTTGTCGCCGGCCACGTCCGTGCCGTCGACCGGCGGGACGTCGAGCGGGCTGGGCATGTAGTCCACGACCGCGTCGAGCAGCGGCTGGACACCCTTGTTCTTGAACGCGGTGCCACAGAGGATCGGCACGACGCCGGCCGCGATGGTGGCGTGGCGGAGGCCCTTGCGCAGGTCCGCGGCGGTGATCTCTTCGTCGCCGACGTACTTCTCGAGCACGTTCTCGTCGTGCTGGGAGACGACGTCCACCAGCTGGTGGCGCCACTGCTCGGCGTCCTGGACGAGGTCCTCGGGGATGTCGACGGTCTCGAACTCCTCGCCCATGCCGTCGTCCCAGACCAGCGCCTTCATCTGGAGCAGGTCGACGACGCCGCGGAAGCCGGACTCGGCCCCGATCGGCAGCTGGATGAGCGCGACCTCGGCGTCGAGGCGGTCCTTGATCATGTCGACGCAGCGGAAGAAGTCCGCGCCGATGCGGTCCATCTTGTTGACGAAGCACATGCGCGGGACGGAGTACTTGTTGGCCTGGCGCCAGACGGTCTCGGTCTGGGGCTCGACGCCGGCGACCGCGTCGAAGACCGCGACGGCGCCGTCGAGCACGCGCAGCGAGCGCTCGACCTCGACGGTGAAGTCGACGTGGCCGGGCGTGTCGATGATGTTGATCCAGCAGTCACGCCACTTGCACGTGGTCGCGGCGCTGGTGATCGTGATGCCGCGCTCCTGCTCCTGCACCATCCAGTCCATGACGGCCGCGCCCTCGTGGACCTCACCGATCTTGTACGTCCGACCGGTGTAATAGAGGATCCGCTCGGTCGTCGTGGTCTTGCCGGCGTCGATGTGCGCCATGATCCCGATGTTCCGAGTCCGCGCCAGCGGATACTCCCGAATCGCCGGACCCGAACCCTTCTCAGCCATCCTCTTCGTCCTTCACTGCTTCGTCGCTACGTCGTTCTTGTCTTCCCGTCAGCCTCGAACAACCGCTTCGCGCCGCTGGTATGGTCCGCCGGGGGCTCCGGGCCCGAAGGGCCCGGGCGCCGGTACCCGGACACCGAGCAAGTTCTGCGAGCGCCCCTCAGCGAGCAGCTGTCCGACAGCGAATGGTCGGGTGCCGGCGCCGTGGCCCGGACCTCCGACCCGGAACGCCGACCGCCGACCGCTTACCAGCGGTAGTGAGCGAACGCCTTGTTCGATTCGGCCATCTTCTGGAGGTCGTCCTTACGCTTGATTGCCGCACCCAAGCCGTTGGAGGCGTCCATCAGCTCGGCGGCCAGCCGCTCCGCCATGGTCTTCTCACGCCGCTGGCGCGAGTACCCGACGAGCCAGCGGATGGCCAGCGTGGTCGCGCGGCGGGGCCGCACTTCCATGGGCACCTGGTAGGTGGCACCACCGACGCGGCGGCTCTTCACCTCGAGCACCGGGCGCACGTTCTCGACCGCGCGCTTCAGCGTGGGGATCGGGTCGCCACTCGTCTTGCGCTCGATCTCTTCCAACGCGCTGGTACACGATCTGCTCGGCGGTGGAGCGCTTGCCGGCCTGCAGCACCTTGTTGACCAGCTGGGTGACGACGACCGACCGGTGGACCGGGTCGGGCATCAGCTCTCGACGGGGGGCGGGACCTTTGCGCGGCATTGCGTCAGCCCTTCTTCGCGCCGTAGCGGCTACGCGCCTGGCGACGGTTGGCGACACCACTCGCGTCGAGTGCGCCGCGCACGATCTTGTAGCGCACACCCGGGAGGTCCTTCACCCGGCCGCCACGCACGAGCACGATGGAGTGCTCCTGGAGGTTGTGACCGATGCCGGGGATGTAGGCCGTGACCTCGATGCCCGTGGTGAGACGCACCCGGGCCACCTTGCGCAGCGCCGAGTTCGGCTTCTTCGGAGTCGTGGTGAACACGCGCGTGCAGACGCCGCGCCGCTGAGGGGATCCCTTCAGGGCGGGCGTCTTCGACTTGTCTGACTTGGTCTCCCGACCCTTGCGGACGAGCTGGGCGATCGTGGGCACAGGACTCCTGAAACTTCTTCGCTCGGTGATTCGAATGGTGCGATGTTCGATGGCTCGGTGGACGCGGCACGCGGCCGCGGCGAATCGTGGCGCCCGGCGACGGCAGGGCAACGCAGAGCCGACCGTCCAGGCTACACAAGGGCGGCCGGCTCCGATAGGGCGGTACGGCTACTCCCCGGAAGCTTGCTCCTCCTGGGACTCGCCGGCGGCATCGTCGGCCTCGGTCGGCTCGGGCGCCGGAGCCTCCGCCGCCGCGAGGGGCGCCGGCGGGACTTCGGGGGCGAGCGCCGAGAGTGCGGCTTCGGACACCATGGCCGGCGTCGGGACATCTGGGACATCCCGGGCGACGGCCAGGATCGAGGCGTCCACGACCGCGGACTGGCCCTCCAACGAGGCCCGGAGGCGCTCGGCGAGGTCCAGATCGTCCTCGTAGTCGCTCGTGTAGAACGGCAACGGCTGGTAGTCGGGCGCCTCGGTGAGGACGTCGCGGTACCGGGGCATCCCGGTGCCGGCCGGGATGAGCTTGCCGATGATGACGTTCTCCTTGAGGCCCTCGAGGCCGTCGTTCTTGCCCTCGATCGCCGCTTCGGTGAGCACGCGGGTCGTCTCCTGGAAGGAGGCGGCCGACAGCCACGACTCGGTGGCGAGCGACGCCTTGGTGATTCCCATGAGCTCGGGACGACCCTCGGCCGGGCGCTTGCCCTCGGCCACGAGCCGCTTGTTGACGTTCGCGAACTCGCGGGCGTCAGCCTTCTGGCCCGGCAGGAACTCCGAGTCACCGGGCTCCGAGACCGCGACCCGACGCAGCATCTGGCGGACGATGACCTCGACGTGCTTGTCGTGGATCGACACGCCCTGCTCCCGGTACACCTTCTGCACCTCGTCGCCGAGGTACTGCTGGGTGGTCCGGATGCCGTCGATGTCCAGGATCTTCTTCGGGTCCCGGGGGGTCTTGGCGTCACCGGTCAGCTGCGCACCGGCGACGACCTCGGCGCCGTCCACGATGCCGGGTGCGAGGTGGGTCCGCATCGACACGGTGTAGAGCTCCTCGGTGCCGTCGTCGGCCACGATGGTGAGCGTCCGCTCGCCCTTCTCGTTCTCCCCGATGCGCACGACGCCGGAGGTCTCCGCGAGGAGCGCGGCACCCTTCGGCGTGCGGGCCTCGAAGAGCTCGACGACGCGCGGCAGACCGTGGGTGATGTCCTCACCCGCGACACCACCGGTGTGGAAGGTACGCATGGTCAGCTGCGTGCCGGGCTCACCGATCGACTGGGCGGCGATGATGCCGACCGCCTCGCCGAGGTCGACGAGCTTGCCGGTCGCGAGCATCGTGCCGTAGCAGAGGCTGCAGACGCCGGCGCGGTACTTGCCGGTGTCCTCTTCGTCCTCGTCCGCGGTGTCCGAGCTCGCCGCCTGGGCGGCCGAGGCCGCGTCGTCGAGGTCCCGGGGGAACTCGCAGGTGAGCACGGAGCGCACCCGGACCCGGGTGACGCCCGGGTCCGCGATGAGCATGGCCAGCTCGACGTCGCCGATCTCGGTGTTGCGGGGGAGCACCGAACCGTCGGCGAGCGCGACGTCTTCCGAGAGGCACCGGCTGAGCAGGCGGCTCTCGAGCAGACGGGCGTGCTCGGGGTCGTCGAGGACGTCCTCGACCCAGATGCCCCGGACCGATCCGCAGTCGCCGTCCCGGACGATGAGCTCCTGGGCGACGTCGACGAGACGACGGGTCAGGTAGCCGGAGTCGGCGGTACGGAGGGCGGTGTCGGCGAGACCCTTCCGGGCACCGTGGGTGGAGATGAAGTACTCCAGCACGGACAGGCCCTCACGGAAGTTGCTCTTGATCGGGCGCGGGATGATCTCACCACGCGGGTTGGCCACCAGACCACGCATACCGGCGATCTGGCGCACCTGCATGACGTTTCCACGAGCACCCGAGCCGACCATCATCTCGATGGGGTTGAACTGCTCGGCGACGAGCTCCTTCTGCATGGCCTCGGTCACCTGGTTGGTGGCGTCGGTCCAGATCTCGATCTCCTTCTGGCGCCGCTCGTCGTCGGTGATGATGCCGCGGTCGTACTGCTGCTCGACCTTCTCCGCGTCCTTCTCGTGCTTGTCGAGGATCTCGGCCTTCGCCACCGGCGTGCGGACGTCGGAGATCGAGATCGTCAGACCGGCACGGGTCGAGTACTCGAACCCGAGGTCCTTCAGCTTGTCCAGGCTCGTCGCGACCTCCGCCTTGGTGTAGAGGTCCACGAGGTCGCCCACGAGCTCGGTGACGTCGCGCTTCTTCACCACGTCGTCGGTGAACGCGAAGTCCGGCGGGAACGCCTCGTTGAAGAGCATGCGGCCGAGGGTCGTCTCGGCGAGCACCGTGCTGTCGCCGTTCGAGCCGGCCCGGCGCAGGACCGGCGTGACGCCGGCGTCCGGGTTCGGCTTCCACTCGCCGGCGGTGTCGTCCCAGATCTCCCGGGCGGAGAACTTGTCCTCCGGGAAGCGGCCCGCGGGCAGGCGGACCTTGATGCGGGCGTGGAGGCTCAGCTCCGGGTCACCGGTGGCCGGGTCGCGCAGCTCGTGGGCCATCCGGGCCTCTTCGAGCGTGGCGAACCGCCGGCCTTCGCCGGCCGCGCCCTCGACGAGCTCGGTCAGGTAGAAGGAGCCGATGATCATGTCCTGGCTCGGAACCGCGATCGGGCGGCCGTGCGCCGGGGACAGGATGTTGTGCGCGGAGAGCATGAGCAGCCGCGCCTCGGCCTGCGCCTCCGAGGAGAGCGGGAGGTGGACGGCCATCTGGTCACCGTCGAAGTCGGCGTTGAACGCCGCGCAGACGAGCGGGTGGATCTGGATGGCCTTGCCCTCGACCAGCACCGGCTCGAAGGCCTGAATGCCGAGGCGGTGAAGCGTCGGGGCCCGGTTCAGGAACACCGGGTGCTCCTTGATGACCTCTTCGAGCACGTCCCACACCTGCGGACGCGCGCGCTCCACCATCCGCTTCGCGGACTTGATGTTCTGCGCGTACTCGAGGTCCACGAGCCGCTTCATCACGAAGGGCTTGAAGAGCTCGAGCGCCATCTGCTTGGGCAGACCGCACTGGCGCAGCTTGAGCTGCGGGCCGACGACGATCACCGAACGACCGGAGTAGTCCACGCGCTTGCCGAGCAGGTTCTGGCGGAACCGGCCCTGCTTGCCCTTCAACATGTCCGAGAGCGACTTCAGGGCGCGGTTGCCCGGGCCCGTGACCGGGCGACCCCGGCGGCCGTTGTCGAACAGTGCGTCGACGGCCTCCTGGAGCATGCGCTTCTCGTTGTTGATGATGATCTCGGGCGCACCGAGGTCGAGGAGGCGCTTCAGCCGGTTGTTGCGGTTGATCACCCGGCGGTAGAGGTCGTTCAGGTCCGAGGTGGCGAACCGGCCACCGTCGAGCTGGACCATCGGGCGCAGGTCCGGCGGGATCACCGGCACCGCGTCGAGGACCATGCCCATCGGGCTGTTGACCTGGTCACCACGGTCGTCGCGACGGTTGAACGCGGAGATCACCTTGAGGCGCTTGATCGCCTTGGCCTTGCGCTGGCCCTTGGCGGTCGCGATGACCTCCTTCAGGATCTCCTCTTCGTCGCTCAGGTTCAGCCGGCCGATGAGACCCTTGACGGCCTCGGCGCCCATGCCGCCCTCGAAGTAGTCACCGAAGCGGTCGCGCAGCTCGCGCCAGATCCGCTCGTCGTCGATGAGCTGCTTCGGCTTGAGCGTCCGGATCCCGTCGTAGACCGACTTGAGGAAGTCGAGCTCGAACTGCGCGCGCTCGCGCAGCTCCTCGACGTCCTTGTCCGACGCCTTGCGGGCCCGGTCGAGGTCGGCCTTCTTGGCGCCGCCCTCTTCCGCGGTCGTCAGCTCGGACTCGAGCTCCTGGAACCGCTTCTCGATGTCACGGTCCCGGCGCTGCTCCTCCTCGGCCATCTCGGCCTTGATGTCGGCCTCGATGGCGGGGAGATCCGTGTGCAGCTTCTCGGTGTCCACCCAGGTGATCAGGTGGGCCGCGAAGTAGATGACCTTCTCGAGGCTCTTCGGCGCGATGTCGAGCAGGTAGCCGAGGCGGCTCGGGACACCCTTGAAGTACCAGATGTGCGTGACCGGAGCGGCCAGCTCGATGTGGCCCATTCGTTCACGGCGCACCTTGGAACGGGTGACCTCGACGCCGCAACGCTCGCAGATGATCCCCTTGAACCGGACGCGCTTGTACTTGCCGCAGTAGCACTCCCAGTCCTTGGTCGGCCCGAAGATCTTCTCGCAGAACAAGCCGTCCTTCTCGGGCTTGAGCGTGCGGTAGTTGATCGTCTCGGGCTTCTTGACCTCGCCGTTCGACCAGGTGCGGATCTGGTCGGCGGTTGCGAGCGAGATGGAGAGCCGGGCGGAGTCGTTGACGTCGAGCACTCTATGCCTCGTCTTTCGTTGCTTCAGGCTGGTGGTGACCTGCGTTCTCGGCATTGCGGCCTGCGGCCCTGTGCCGAGCAAGAGCTGGTTCGTGGGTGGTTAGGTCTGCGCGCTGCGGCGCGCTTCGTCCTCTTCGTCGGTACCGCGCTCGGGGCGGGAGAGGTCGATGCCGAGGGACTCCGTGGTCCGGAACGCGTCCTCGTCGAGCTCGCGGATCTGGATCTCCGCACCTTCCTCGTCGATGACCTTCACGTTCAGGCAGAGCGCCTGCATCTCCTTGATCAACACCTTGAAGCTCTCGGGAATGCCCGGCTCCGGGATGTTTTCTCCCTTGACGATGGCCTCGTAGACCTTCACCCGTCCGAGCACGTCGTCGGACTTGATGGTGAGGATCTCCTGGAGCGCGTAGGCGGCGCCGTAGGCCTCGAGGGCCCACACCTCCATCTCCCCGAAGCGCTGGCCACCGAACTGCGCCTTCCCACCCAGCGGCTGCTGGGTGATCATCGAGTACGGACCCGTCGAGCGAGCGTGGATCTTGTCGTCGACGAGGTGGCTGAGCTTCAGGATGTAGACGTACCCGACCGTGACCGGGTTGTCGTAGCGCTCACCGGTGCGGCCGTCGAAGAGCTCGGCCTTGCCGTCGATCTTGACCAGGTTGCCCTTGCTCGTGGCGCTCGCCGTCGGCCCAGTCCGAGTTCAGACCCTCGAACAGGTCCTGGATCGTGCCCTGCGGGCCGGCCTGGTCCTTCTCGTCCCAGTGGGCACCGTCGAACACCGGCGTGGTCACCCACACCGCGGGCTCGGTGATCGGACGCGTCTTGTTCGGCGCGGCCGGCTTCTCGCCCTGACCCGTCCCAGCCGTGCCGAGCCACGTAGCCGAGGTGCGCTTCGAGCACCTGGCCGACGTTCATGCGGCTCGGGACACCGAGCGGGTTGAGCACGATGTCCACCGGCGTGCCGTCGGCGAGGTGGGGCATGTCCTCCACCGGCAGGATCTTGGAGATCACACCCTTGTTGCCGTGGCGGCCGGCGAGCTTGTCGCCCTCGCTGATCTTGCGCTTCTGGGCGACGTAGACCCGCACGAGCTGGTTGACGCCCGGAGGGAGCTCGTCGCCGTCGTCACGCGAGAACACGCGGACGTCGATCACCTTGCCGGTCTCGCCGTGCGGGACCTTGAGCGACGTGTCCCGGACCTCGCGCGCCTTCTCACCGAAGATCGCCCGCAGCAGCCGCTCTTCGGGCGTCAGCTCGGTCTCACCCTTCGGCGTGACCTTGCCGACGAGCACGTCGCCGGGGCCGACCTCGGCACCGATGCGGATGATGCCGCGCTCGTCGAGGTCCTTCAGGATGTCCTCGGAGAGGTTCGGGATGTCCCGGGTGATCTCCTCGGCGCCCAGCTTCGTGTCACGAGCGTCGATCTCGTGCTCCTCGATGTGGATCGAGGTGAGCACGTCGTCGCGGACGAGCCGCTGGGAGAGGACGATCGCGTCCTCGAAGTTGTGACCCTTCCAGGGCATGAACGCCACCAGCAGGTTCTTGCCGAGGGCGAGCTCGCCGTTGTAGGTCGACGGGCCGTCGGCCAGGATGTCGCCCTTCACCACCACGTCGCCCGCAGTCACGAGCGGCTTCTGGTTGATGCAGGTGCCCTGGTTGCTCCGGCGGAACTTGGACAGCCGGTAGGTGACGGGCCGCGGCGAGTTCTGGTACTCGACGCTGATCGAGCTGCCGGTGACCTCGGAGATGACCCCGTCGTCCTCGGCGATGACCAGCTCACCCGCGTCGCGGGCGCACACGGCCTCGACGCCGGTACCGATGAACGGCGCCTCGGGCCGCAGCACCGGAACGGCCTGCCGCTGCATGTTGGCGCCCATGAGCGCACGGTTCGCATCGTCGTGCTCGAGGAACGGGATGAGTGCCGTCGCGATCGAGACGATCTGCTTCGGCGAGCACGTCCATGTAGTCGACCTCGGCGGGCGTCACGTACGCGAGCTCGCTCAGCTGCATGCGGCCCTGCGACGCGGCGCGTCCGGCCCGCACGAGCACGCGGTCGTCCGTGAACCGGCCGTTCGTCGTCGATGACCGTGTTGGCCTGGGCGATGACGTACCGGTCCTCGTCGTCCGCGGCGAGGTACTCGATGGTCTCGGTGGCGACACCGTCGATGACCTTGCGGTACGGGGTCTCGATGAACCCGAACCGGTTGATGCGGGCGAAGGACGAGAGGTAGCCGATGAGGCCGATGTTCGGGCCTTCCGGCGTCTCGATCGGGCACATGCGGCCGTAGTGGCTCGGGTGCACGTCTCGCACCTCGAACCCGGCGCGCTCACGGCTGACAGACCACCCGGGCCGAGCGCCGAGAGGCGGCGCTTGTGGGTGAGGCCGGCCAGCGGGTTCGTCTGGTCCATGAACTGGCTGAGCTGGCTGGAGCCGAAGAACTCCTTGATCGCGGCCACGACCGGCCGGATGTTGATCAGGGTCTGCGGCGTGATCGCCTCGACGTCCTGGGTCGTCATGCGCTCGCGCACGACCCGCTCCATCCGGCTCAGGCCGACGCGCACCTGGTTCTGGATGAGCTCGCCCACCGAGCGCACCCGGCGGTTGCCGAAGTGGTCGATGTCGTCGGGGAAGTACACGTTCGGCTGGTCGTTCGAGTGCAGCTTCACGAGGTACGACACCGCGGCGAGGATGTCGGCGCGGGACAGCGTGTACTCGACCGGACCCGCGTCGGGGTCGGCGTTCGGGATCGGGATGCCGAGCCGGTCCAAGGTCGGCTTGACCTTGTCGTACTCGTTGACCAGCTTCTTCGTGACCTTGTGCCGGCCGACCTTGGCCATGTCGTAGCGCTTGGGGTTGAAGAAGAGGTTCTCCAAGCAGGCCCCGCGCGCTGTCCGACGTCGGCGGCTCGCCCGGACGCAGCTTGCGGTAGATGTCGATGAACGCGGCGTCCGCGTCCTCGGTGTGGTCCTTGTCGAGCGTGTTGCGCATCGAGTCGTACGGGCGGCCCTGCGGGTCGAGGAACAGCTCGAGGAGCTCCTCCTCGGTCTCGCCGAACCCGAGCGCCTTCAGCAGCACGGTGACCGGCTGCTTGCGCTTGCGGTCGATGCGGACGTAGACGATGTCCTTCTTGTCGACCTCGAACTCGAGCCAGGCACCACGGCCCGGGATCATCTTGGCGCCGACGACGTCCTTCTCCGGCGAGGTCTTGTCCGGCGTCACGTCGAAGTACACGCCCGGCGACCGGACGAGCTGGCTCACGACGATCCGCTCGGTGCCGTTGATGATGAACGTGCCGCGGCTCGTCATCATGGGGAAGTCACCCATGAAGACGGTCTGCTCCTTGATCTCACCGGTACCCGCGTTCATGAAGCGGGCGGTGACGAACAGGGGCCGGGCGAAGGTCATGTCCCGCTCCCGGCACTCGTCCTCCGAGTGCTTGGGCGGGTCGAAGACGTGATCGGCCAGCTCCAGCTTCAGCTGGCCGGTGAAGTCCTCGATCGGGGAGATGTCGCGGAGAACCTCCGCGACCCCCTGCTGGAGGAACCACTCGAATGACTCACGCTGAACGGCGATGAGGTCCGGGAGGGCCAGGACCTCACGCAGCTTGCCGAACGAAAAACGTTCACGGGACGCGAGACGGGCCAACGTCACTCCTCTGGGTTGCAGGTGATGTGCGGGCGCGCGCGGTCCAGCGCCTGGAACTTCAAGGGCGGGGCGAGCGTGTCGACACGACTCGCGGGATCATAGCGGCGCGCGCTGAACAGCGCAAATAGGCGCAGCGGCCCAACGCCTGCGAGGCGCGGACTGAACCGGGGGGAGGATACGACGAGCCCTCCCAGGGGTCAAGCACCAACGCCGCGGACGCCCCGGATCGGCTACTTCAACTCGACGGATGCACCGGCCTCTTCGAGCTGGGCCTTGGCCTTCTCCGCGTCTTCCTTGGTGACCCGCTCGAGCACGGGCTTCGGGGCGGAGTCGACGAGATCCTTGGCTTCCTTCAGCCCGAGGCTCGTGAGCGACCGGACCTCCTTGATGACCTGGATCTTCTTGTCGCCCGCGGCCGTGAGGACCACGTCGAACTCGTCCTTCTCCTCGGCTGCGGCCGCCTCGCCGCCACCCGCCACCGCCGCCGGCTGCGGCCGCAACGGCCACCGGGGCCGCGGCCGTCACGCCGAACTCCTCTTCGAACGCCTTCAGGAAGTCGTTCAGCTCGAGGACGGTCATGTTCTTGAACGTGTCCAGCAGCTCTTCAGTGGTGGGCATCTCGGTCAGTCTCCCTCGGTTGTTGCGGTCTCGGTTGGTGCTTCTTCGGTCGGTGCAGACTCGGTCTCCGCCTCGGCGGCAGGCGTCTCGGGCGCGGCTGGAGCGTCCGGGGCCTCGCGGTCGGGCCTCGGCGGTCGCGCTGCAGCCTCCGGAGCCTCGGTGGCGGCCTCGGGCTCCGGGGGCGCCGCTTCCGGCTCGGGCTCGGCCGGGATCTCCAGGGCCTCGCCGCCCTCGACCCGCTGGTCGACGTAGGCCTTGAGCCCGTAGGCGAAGTTCCGGGTGAACGCCTGGAACAGCCCGGCGGCCTTGACGAGCGGCGCCTGGAAGCCGCCGGCCAGCTTGGCGAGCAGGACGTCCCGGGGCGGCACGTCGGCCAGGGCGGTCACCTCGCCGGCGACGAGGGTGCGGTCTCCGAGGAGCCCGCCCTTGACGATCAGCGCCTCGTGGCTCTTGGCGAAGTCCCGCAGCGCCTTGGCCGCGATCACCGCGTCGCCCTTGACGAAGGCGATGGCCGTGGGGCCGAGCAGCATGCGGCACGAGATCCGTGAGGCCGGCTTCCTCGGCGGCCCGGCGGGCCAGCGTGTTCTTGAAGATCTTGAACTCGGTGTCGGCGGGGCGCAGGCTCGCCCGCAGCTCGGCGAGCTCGCCCACCTTCAGCCCGCGGTACTCCGCCAGCACTGCCGCGTCGGAGCCGGCGAACTTCTCGCGGATCTCCTCGACGACCGCCACTTTCTCGGGCCTGGCCATGTGCTCCCCTGAACGACGACTTCGCTGGAACGAAAAGGACGGGGCGCCGCGTGAGAGGACGCCCCGTCGATGTTCCGGGAAGTCGCCTCGTCCGGCGGGCCGGGGGCCCATTACCGCTCGCTCCCGGAGGAGCGAGACGACCGGAGGTCTGCAGCGCAGATTCGGTGGTGAACGGGCGACTCTAGCCGCGACCGCCCGTGAGCTCCAGATCGTCCGGACGGGTGCGGGCCGGGTCGATCTTGACCCCGGGGCCCATCGTGGACGACACGCTGATCGACTTCAGGTACCGGCCCTTGGCCGAGGCGGGCTTCACCCGCTGGATCTCGTCGAGCACCGCGAGGAAGTTCGCGACCAGGGCATCGTGATCGAAGCTGGCCTTGCCGAGCGGGACGTGGACGTTGCCGAAGCGGTCCGTCCGGTACTCGACCTTGCCCGCCTTGAACTCCTCGACGGCCTTGCCGACGTCGGTCGTGACCGTGCCCGTCTTGGGGTTCGGCATCAGGCCGCGGGGGCCGAGCGTGCGGCCGAGCTTGCCGACCTGACCCATGAGGTCCGGGCGTGGCGATCGCGACGTCGAAGTCGAGGAAGCCGCCCTCGACCTGGGCCACGAGGTCGTCCGAGCCGACCAGGTCCGCGCCGGCTTCCTCCGCGGCGCGAGCCGCGTCGCCGGCCGCGAAGACCACGACGCGCACCGTCTTGCCGCTGCCCTTCGGGAGCGAGACGGTGCCGCGCAGCATCTGATCGGCCTTGCGGGGGTCGACCCCGAGCCGGAACGCCGCCTCGACGGTCTCGTCGAAGTTGCGGGTCGCCAGGCTCTTCACGAGGGTGATCGCCTCGGCGGTGTCGTGCAGCTGCTCCCCGTCGAAGCGGCGGACGGCGTCGGTGTACTTCTTGCCGTGCTGGGCCATGTCAGTCCCTTCTCCGACGGGCTCGTGCCCGTCTCCCTCGGTGTCACCCGCCGATCGGCGGAGTGTTGCGGTGCCGGGCCGGCGGCGAGGTCCTCCGCCGGTCCCGTCTTGCTGGGTCCTGGTGCTGTCTAGCCGGTGACGTCGAGCCCCATCGAGCGGGCCGTGCCTTCGACCTGGGCCATCGCGCCTTCGATGTCGATCGCGTTCAGGTCCGGCATCTTCTGCTCGGCGATCTGCTTCACCTGCGCCTTGGTCACCGACCCCGCCTTCTCGCGCGGGGTGAGCGACGAGCCCTTCTCGATCCCCGCGGCCTGCCGGAGCAGGAACGGGGTGGGCGGCGTCTTGGTGATGAACGTGAACGACCGGTCCTCGAAGATCGAGATCTCGGCCGGGATGATCTGGCCCCGCTGGCTCTCGGTCTTCTCGTTGTAGGCCTTGCAGAAGTCCATGATGTTGATGCCGTGCGGGCCCAACGCCGTACCCACCGGCGGCGCCGGGGTGGCCTGGCCGGCCGGGATCTGGATCTTCACGATCGCTGCGAGCTTCTTCTTCGCCATCTCTGTCTCTCTCTAGGTCTCGGAGTGCTGAGCTCTTCGGGGACGATGCGGTGCTAGAGCTTCGCGACCTGGCCGAACTCGAGCTCGACCGGGGTCTCCCGGCCGAAGATGTTCACGAGGACCTTGAGCTTGGAGCGGTCCACGTCGATCTCGCTGATCGCGCCGTTGAAGTCGGCGAAGGGGCCGGCCACGACCCGCACCTGCTCGCCTTCCTCGTACTCCAGGCGCGGCCGCGCCTTCTTCTCCGGCGCGCCTTCCACCTTGCCGCCGACGCCGAGGGTCTCCTCGACCTCCTTGCGGGAGAGCGGGGTGGGCTTGGCGCCGCTGCCGACGAACCCGGTGACGCCCGGCGTGTTGCGCACGACGTACCAGGACTCGTCGTCGAGGCCCATGCGGATGAGCAGGTAGCCGGGCCAGACCTTCTTCTGCACGACGACCTTGCGGCCGTTCTTGAACTCGATGACGTCTTCCATCGGGATGACGACCTCGAAGATCCGCTCCTCGACGTTCATGGAGCGGACGCGGCTGGCCAGGTTCTGCTTGACCTTGTTCTCGTAGCCCGCGTACGTGTGCACCACGAACCAGCGACCCGGGCGGTCGTACGGGCTCGGCTCCGGCTCTTCGTCCTCGTCGTCGTACTCGTCGACGTCGAGCAGCGCGCCGTCGGCCGGAAGCGTCACTTCCTCGGTGACGATGATCTCCTCGACCACCTCACCGTTGGTGCTCTCGACCACGATCTCCTCGATCGCTTCGACGACCTCGGGCTCGGCCGCTTCGGGCGCGGCGCCGCCGCCGGCCTCGGGCTCGGGCACGGCGCTATCGAAGGAGTCTGCAGTGGTGTCGTCAGTCATGGGGAGGCCTTAGCCGTAGAGGAAGAGGACGGCCTTGGCCGAGGCGTAGTCGAACCCGAAGATGAGGGCCATCATCACGATGAGCATGATCACGCACGACGATCGTCGAGTTGATCACCTCTTGACGTCCGGGCCAGGCGACCTTGCGCAGCTCGCCCCGCACCTCCATCAGGAAGTGCCGAGGACCGATGCGCTCCTTCTTGTTCTTTGCGTTCTGGGGTGGTGCGGTCTTGCGCTCGGGCGCGCGGGGCTTGTCGCTGCCCTGCTTCGCCATCATGCGCTTCGTCTGTCGGTTCACCGAGACGCGGCCTCTCGACGGTCCTTGAGTGGGGTGTCTTCTTGCACTGGTTCGGCAGGGCAGGAGGGACTCGAACCCCCAACCGTCGGTTTTGGAGACCGAAGCTCTACCAATTGAGCTACTGCCCTCCGGGCGCGCGCGGCCGGGAGATCCAGGTTAGCCGAAGGTCCCGGTGTCCTTCATTTCGGCCACCGGCTCAGAACCGCCGCCGGCCCACCCCAGGATCGGCGCGGTCAGGCGACCGGCCGGCGGAGAACTTCGGATCTACGCGAGGACCCGGCGGCGGGAGCGGGCGAGGACCACGGCGGTCGCGGCGGCGCCGGCGGCCACGGCACCGCCGAGCGCAGCACCCGCGTACGCGAGCCGCTTGCCGGTGATGATCGAGTGGACCACCCGGCGCTCGCCCTCCTCGGCCAGCGCGGTGAGGGTCGCGGCCAGGAGCCCCGGCGACGGCTCGAGATAGCGGGTCCGGAGCTGCTCGAGGGTGCGGAGCAGCTTGCGGTACCGGGCCAGCTCGGCCTGGCAGCGCAGATCCGACTCGATGAAGGCCTGGGTCGCCTCGTCGACCCGGACCGTCCCGTCCACCAGTCCCGGCAAAAGGTCGGCAACGTCCTCAAACCGCATGAGACGACCTCGTCTCCTCGTACAGCGCGTCGCGGAGGCGGCGCCGGCCCCGGTGGAGCCGGACCTTGGCCGCCGAGACCGAGATGCCGAGCTCTTCGGCGATGGCCTCGTGCGGCAGGCCGTAGACGTCCCGCAGCACCACGACCGCCCGGAGCTTGGGCGGGAGCTCGGCGACGGCCCGGGAGACGAGCTCCAGGTCGGCGCTCGACTCGGCCATCTCCTCGGGGCGGGACTCGGAGTGCAGGTCCACGGGGTCATGGCCGGGGAGCAGTGGGTCCGTGCGCAGACGCCGGCGCTTGGCCACGAAGGTGGCGGCGCAGTTCGCGGTGATGCGGTACATCCACGTGCTGAACTGCGCGTCGCCGCGAAAGCGGCCGATGCCCTTCCAGGCCCGAAGGTAGGCGTCTTGCACCACGTCCCGCGCGTCCTCCTCGTCGGAGCACAATCGGAGCGCCAGGGTGTAGGTGTCGACGTAGGTCTGGCGTACCAGCTCGTCGAAGGCCGATCGGTCACCCGCTTGCGCGGCGCTGATCAGCTCGGCCTGGTCCACCATGGGCGCTCCGGATCTTGTCGGACTACGACCCGGGAGGTCCCTACGAGGTTACGTCTCGAGCGACGAGTTGCTGGGTCGCTTCGGTCTCCGCACAACGTGCCCGCTCCGACCTGCGCTCCTCCTAGCGGGTTTCCTTGTGCACGGTGTGCTTGCGCTCGAACCGGCAGTACTTCTTCATCTCGATGCGCTCGCGGTTGTTCGTCTTGTTCTTCATCGTGATGTAGTTCCGCCGCTTGCAGTCCTCGCAGGCGAGGGTCACCTTGACCCGCTTGTCGCTCGCCATCTCGTCTCTACCTTCTCGTCTTGATCGCTGGAGTGCTGATCTCGGTGGTTATTGCGTGACCTTGATGACGCGGCCGGCGCCGACGGTGCGGCCACCCTCACGGATCGCGAACCGCAAGCCCTCTTCCATCGCGATCGGCTTCTGCAGCTCGACGACCATCTCGGTGTTGTCGCCCGGCATCACCATCTCCGTACCTTCCGGCAACATGATGTGCCCCGTCACGTCCGTAGTCCGGAAATAGAACTGCGGGTGATAATTCGTGAAGAACGGCGTATGCCGGCCGCCTTCCTCCTTCGTCAAGATGTACACCTGCGCATCGAACTTGGTGTGCGGCGTGATCGACCCCGGCTTCGCCAAGACCTGCCCCCGCTCCACCTCTTCCTTCTTCGTCCCCCGCAACAACGCCCCGATGTTGTCGCCCGCCCGGCCCTCATCGAGCAGCTTGCGGAACATCTCCACCCCCGTACAGGTGGTCTTGGTCGTGTCCTTCAGACCAATGATCTCGATCTCCTCACCCACCTTCACGATCCCGCGCTCCACCCGCCCGGTCACCACCGTCCCCCGACCCGTGATCGTGAACACATCCTCGATCGGCATCAAGAACGGCCGATCCACATCCCGCTCCGGCTCCGGAATGAAGCTGTCGACCGCTTCCATCAACTCGACGATCTTCGGCGTCCACTCCGCATCACCCTCGAGCGCCTTGAGAGCACTCACCCGAATCACCGGCGTGTCATCACCCGGGAACTCGTACTCGTTCAACAACTCCCGGACCTCGAGCTCCACCAGCTCCAAGATCTCCTCGTCATCGACCATGTCCGCCTTGTTCAACGCCACCACAATCGACGGAACACCCACCTGACGGGCCAACAACACATGCTCACGAGTCTGCGGCATCGGCCCATCCGTCGCCGCCACCACCAAAATCGCGCCGTCCATCTGCGCCGCACCCGTGATCATGTTCTTGATGTAGTCCGCATGCCCCGGACAATCCACATGCGCGTAATGCCGATTCGGCGTCTCGTACTCCACATGCGCGATCGAGATCGTGATCCCCCGCTCCCGCTCCTCCGGCGCCTTATCGATCTGATCGAACGCCATCACCGTCGCGTCCGGATTCCCCTCCGCCAACACCTTCGTGATCGCCGCCGTCAACGTCGTCTTCCCATGGTCAATATGACCAATCGTCCCGATGTTCAAATGCGGCTTGTTCCGCTCAAACTTCGCCTTGGCCATGAGTGCTTTCGTTCCTTTGTCGCGACCCGGACGGGGTCGGCCGATCTGGTCTGGTCGTGCAGGTTGGTGGTTCGGTTGGTAGCGGGGGCGGGACTCGAACCCGCGACACCACGATTATGAGCCGTGTGCTCTAACCGACTGAGCTACCCCGCCAGGGCAGGTAGGGCGCCATCGCCCCAGGTGAGAGCCCCCTTACGGACTTGAACCGTAGACCCCTTCCTTACCATGGAAGTGCTCTGCCAACTGAGCTAAGGGGGCGGGAGCAGCACAGGCTAGCAAGGTGGTCCGCTCCCCTTCGCCTAGATGAGCGCGGCCGGAGCGGGTCACCCCGGCCCCGGACCCGCAAGCAGCCGATCAGACCCGTGCAGCCACTACGGTCCGTCGGCGTGGAGACGACCATCCGATTGGCCGAACCCGGTGACGCCGGCCGCGATCCGGACGATCTACAACGTCGAGGTCGCCGAGACCACGGTCACCTTCGACATGGTCCCCCGCACGCTCGAGCAGCAGGCGGCCTGGCTGGTGGAGCACTCGGGCGGCCATCCGGCGATCGTCGCCCTCGACGACTCCGGGACGGTGATCGGGTTCGGATCGCTCAGCCCGTACAAGGAGCGGCCGGCCTACGCGCCGACGGTCGAAGACTCGGTCTACGTGCATCGCAACCTGCGGGGCGAAGGCGTGGGCCAGGCGCTGCTGGCCGAGCTGGTGCGCCTGGCCGAGGGCTACGGCTACCACTCGATCGTCGCCCGCATCGTCGGCGGCCACGACGCGTCGATCAGCCTCCACGATGCGCACGGTTTCGAGCTCGTGGGCGTGGAGCGCGAAGTGGGACGAAAGCTCGGGCGCTGGCTCGACGTCGCCATCATGCAGCGCATGCTCTGAGCGGACGATGACCCGGTGGGAGGCTCCTGCCGGGACGCTCACTGGGTATGGTGGGCCCGGGAGGATTCGAACCTCCGTAGCTTGCGCAACAGGTTTACAGCCTGTCCCCTTTGGCCACTCGGGTACGGACCCGGGCGCACGTTAGCAGCCGTCTTCTCGCCGGAATCGGGGGTTCCACACCACCATGCCCAGCTTCGATGTCGTCTCAGAGGTGGACTTCCAAGAGGTCCGCAACGCGGTGGATCAAGCGAGTCGCGAGGTCTCCACTCGCTTCGACTTCAAGGGAACCGGCAGCACGATCGACCTCAACGAGAAGTCGATCGAGCTCGCCACCGAGAGCGACCAGCGCCTCAAGGCACTCACCCAGGTGCTCGAGGAGAAGCTGGTGAAGCGCAAGGTCTCACTGAAGCTGCTGGCCTACGGCAACATCGAGGAAGCATCGAAGGGGACCGTGCGCCAGTCGGTCACGCTCAACGTCGGCATCAGCGACGAGAAGGCCCGCGAGATCGGCAAGTACATCAAGGGACTGACGCTGAAGGGCGTGCAGCACCAGGTGCAGGGCGATCAGCTCCGGGTGAGCGGCAAGAAGCGCGACGACCTGCAGAACGTCATCGCGGAGCTCAAGGAGAAGGACTTCGGGATCCCGCTCCAGTTCGTCAACTTCCGGGACTGACTCTTCCTCCAGATCTCCGCCGGCCGAGTGACCTGCACGCGACCGGCTACCGGAAGGCGGCCACGAGCTCGAAGATCGCCTTGGCGGCGAGGACGGACGGGAGCAGCTCGTTCGGGCCGGGGTCGAGCCGGTTGCACCAGACGGCGACCGTCGTGTTGCTCCGCTCATCGTGAGCCACGACCGTCTGCGCGCCGGGCGACGCGCCCCCGTGGCCATCGATGACGAAGCGGTCATCGAGCAACAGGGACCGGGCCGTCAGCGTGCCGACCGACTGCTCCAGCTGGGCTTGCGCCCGCGGCGCGGACGAGGCGATCGCCGTGGAAGAGCGCGGCGGTGAAGGTCAGGAGATCCGGAAGCGTGGAGAAGAGGCCCGCGCCGGCCGGGTCGACCGTGAGCGCCGCGGCGCGCGGGAAGCCCCCGATGTCGACCGGGTTCCCGGTACCGGTGACGTCGAAGAGACCGTGGAACGTCACTCGCTCGGCGGCGGCGAGATCGTCCGGCCCGTAGATCGTGCGGCCGAGGGAGAGCGGCTTCGACGACCTGGGTGCGGATCAGCTCGCCCAGCCTCCGACCCGTCGACGCGCTGGAGGATCGCGCCGAGGACGATGAAGTTGGCGTTCGAGTAGTGGTACGTCGCGCCCGGCGCCGCGACCGGTGCGATCGCCCGCACGAGGTCCAGGACCTCGGAGTAGCGGAACACCCGGGCCGGATCCGCGAGCACGAGGTCGCGCAGCTGTCGCGCTGAAGTCGTTGCCGAAGTCACCCATGCCGCTGCGGTGCCCGAGCAGCATCGCCACGGTGATCTGGTTCCCGCGCGGCCAGCTGGGGAGGTAGCGGTTGACCCGGTCGCCCAGTGCGAGACGGTGCTCGGCGATCAGCTGGTAGCGCGACCGTCGCGACAAACAGCTTGGTGACGCTGCCGGCGAGGAACTGGGTGTCGCGACGCGAGCGCGACTTCCGGCGCGAGCACACCGGAGGTCGCGAGGTGTTGCACCCCGTCCCGGGTCTGGAGGCCGACCGCCGCGCCCGGGGCCTGACAGGCAGCTCGGTACCGGGCCGCGATCGCGTCGAGGTCACGGCGGTCGACCGTGTCCCGAGTCCGCGGCACGGGCTCGCTGGCCTCGCTCCCACCGCACGCCGCCAGCGCGGTGACCACCACGAGCGCCATCGCCAGCCGCGCCGCCTCCGGTCCCGGTGCACGAAATAACTATAATGAATGATTCAGTTTCGTCTTGCCGCGCCGCTGCGGCCCGCAATCACTACGGTTCCGGCGATGCCGCGCACCCGCAGCCCGCAACGGCTCGCCGCGATCGTCGACGCCGCCACCGAGGTCTTCGGCCGGTCGGGCTTCGTGCAGGCGCAGATGGCGGACATCGCGATGGCGGCCGGCGTGTCGGTCGGGACCCTCTACAACTACGTCGAGGGCAAGGAGGCGCTCCTGCTGCTGTGCGCCGAGAGCCCGTTCGGCGGAGTAGCCGACGATCGGCCGCTGCCGGTCGCCGCGGCTCGACCGGGCCGAGCTGATCCGTGCGGTCGAGGCGACGCTCGAGCGAGAGATCCATGTCATCTCTCTGGAACGCGCGCTCGCGTCACCGGGCTCCAGCGGCGCGGCTCCCGGCCGAGCTGGCCGACATCGTCGGCGAGCTGTTCGACCTCTTGGCCCGCACCCGTCGAGCGACCGACGCGATGGAGCGTTGTGCGGCCGAAGCACCCGACCTCGCTGAGCTGTTCTTTCGCGGGGTGCGCGGGCGCCTGCTCGACGAGCTCGGCGGCGTACTCGCGCGCGGCTCGCGGACGAGGGCACGCTCACCACGTCGGTCGCGCCCGATCTGTGCGCCGCGCTTCATCCTCGAGACCACGACCTGGTGGGCCCGCCACCGTCACCGCGACCCGGAGCCGCCGACTGTCGACGAGGCCGGAGCCCGGGCCACTGCGGTCTCGCTGATCGTGGCCGCGCTCTGCGGCCCGGCTCCGCCGGCCTAGCAGTGCCGCACTCGGCTGCCGACCAGCCCCCTCTGCGACCGATCGGCCGCGGGAGATCTTCAGGAAGATTGCCCGCGGAGGCGGGCGATGCGCTCCTCGGTGGGCGGGTGCGTGGTGAAGAGGTTGGCGAAGTTCACCTTGCGGCCGCTCAGCGGGTTGATGATGTAGGCCGTGGCCTGGGCCGGGTCGATGTTCATCGGGATCTGCTTGGCGTAGGCGTCGATCTTCTCGAGCGCCCGGGCCAGCGGCTCCCCGTCGCCGAGCAGCTCCGCGCCGGAGCGGTCGGCCTCGAACTCGCGTGAGCGACTGAGCGCCATCTGCAGGAGGGCGGCGGCGATCGGGGCGAGGATCGCCATGGCGATCACGCCGAAGATGTTGCCGCTGTTGCGGTCGCCGCCTCCACCGCCGGTGAACATCGCGCCCCACATCGCCATGCGGGCGATGAAGGTGATGCCCATCGCGAGCGCCGCGGCCACCGAGCCGATGAGGACGTCGCGGTTCTTCACGTGGCTCAGCTCGTGGGCGAGCACGCCCGCGCAGCTCGTCCTGATCGAGGATCTGCATCAGGCCCTGCGTCACGGCGACGACGGCGTGGTCCGGGCCGCGGCCCGTCGCGAAGGCGTTGGGCTGCGCCGCGGGCGAGAGGTAGATGCGCGGCATCGGGATGCCGTCGCGCTGGGCGAGGTCGCGCACGATCGCGTAGAGCTGCGGGGCTTCCTGCTCGGTGACGGGCTGGGCGCCGGCGGCCTTGACCGCCAGCGTGTCGCTGAACCAGTAGGAGCCGCCGACGAACACCAAGGCGATGCCGAGTCCGATGATCAGGCCACCGGTGCCGAAGAACGACCCGATCCCCATGAGGAGGGCACCGAAGCCGGCGAGGAGGACGAAGGTCTTGAACACGTTCTTGCTCATCGAGCATCCATTCTGCGGGGGCTCACTGTGAACCCGCTGTACCTCGTGCAACGCCCGCCCGACGGCCCGTCGTTCCCGTCCCGACCCCGGTGCCGGAAATTCCCGGTGCCGCGCCGGCGCCGATCCGCGAGGCTGGGGCATGGCCACTTCCGAGACCCGGCTCTTCCTCGTCCGCCACGGCGAGTCCGTCGCCCAGGAGCAGGGCTTCCTCTCCGGCCATGACACGTGCAAGGGCCTGTCGGCCACCGGGCGGGCGCAGGTCGAGTCGTTGCGGGACCGGTTGGTGGCGACCGGCGAGCTCGGCGCGGTCGACGCGGTCTACACGAGCATCCTGCCCCGGGCGATCGAGAGCGCGCGAGATCATCGCCCCCGCGCTCGGGCGGGGTCGCGCCGCAGCAGGAGTGCGATTGGTGCGAGATCCACGCCGGCGAGGCGGAGGGCCTGACCTGGCCGGAGTTCCGGGAGCGGTTTCCCGTCGTCGGCGACCTCGACGATCCGTTCCGATCCCGGGCCACCGGCGCCGAGACCTGGGCCGAGTTCTTCGTGCGGTCCGGCGCACGGCTGCGGCGGATCGCCCGCGAGCACGAGGGTGAGCGGGTCGTCGTGGTGTGTCACGGCGGCATCATCGGCTCGAGCTTCATCGCGCTCGGTGACCTCCCGATCCGCAAGGGCCTCGCGATGACCCACGAGACGACCAACACCTCGCTGACCGAGTGGCGCCACACCGGATCCGACTGGCGCCTCGTCCGCTACAACGACGCCGCCCACCTCGCGGGCGTTGACGGATCCGACCCTCAGAAGTCGGGGACGTAGACCGTCAACGACGTCAAGTTGGCAGTCACCTTCTTCAGGCCCTTGGCGCTCGCGCAGGTCGCGGCGAGTGCGGCATCGCTGACGGGAGCGGCGGCGCCTGACTCGGCGTACTCGCCGGCGTAGGAGCCGGTCAGTGTCACGCGAGGTGGCGGCGCCGCCGTACCCGCGAACACGATGTAGCTCGAGGCCCAGAACGCCCAGCTGGGAGCCACAATCCGTGTCGGGTTCACCTTTCCCCCGCTGGCCTTCCACTTCACGTCCATCACCATCGGGTTCTGGGTCGCGTTCACCCCGAAAGGCACTCCCGCCGAACGCGGCGCGATGTCGGCGCAGCTCAACCCCGACGACACGGTCTTCCCGGACACTTTCGCCGCGAGGATCGTCACTGCCGCGTTCCCGGTTGCACCGGTGCAGTTGAGCTTCATCTTCACGGTCGTCGTCGTCGGGCGTGGTGTCGAGGTAAGTGCCGGCACGAACTTGATCTTGGCCGAGGTTCCGTTGCAGTACACCGTTCCGGCACCGTTCACGACGGGCTTCGACGCGCCGGCCGGTGTCGGCACCACGACGCCGACACCAAGACATATCGCGACCAGTGAAACGACGCGCGTGATTCGACCTGCCATCCCAATCTCCTTCTGCCACGAGCCATACGAGCGACTGCCGGCTCAAGATCGCACGATCGGCGGCGCGTGTCATGAGCCATCAGTGACTCATGGAATGACACGGGTTACTCAGGCCACGGCTGCCGGTGGGCCTTCGGGCGTTGCGAGCTGACGACCGGGATCAGACCGGCGTCTGCTGGTGCACCGCCAGCTTCCAACCGGTCGTCATCGCGGATGTAGGTGCTGTTGAAGAGCGCCTCGTAGTCGACTCGCCTCGCCGAGCCTTGCCACGGTACGCGACGACCGCGCTCTCGTCGCTGAGGTCGAGCACCCGCTCGTCGGCGAGCTCGTAGCTGGCCCACGGCGCGCCGTTCATCGACTCGATCACCTGATCACGGTCGTCGATGACCATTCCTCCGGGCAGCAACATCAACACGTCGTCCGCCAGCACGTCACGGTAGAAGGCCGCCGCGGCGCCCGCGGTCGAGAGGGCGCGCCAAGCGGCATGCTCGAGGTCGAGCAGTGTCTCGTGATCGTTCATGGGATGCCTCCGGGTCTCGGTGTGCTCCGAGTGGTACCCGGGATCGGCCGGATCGACACCGCGCCGGACGGCTGAGCGGCTAACCCGTTCGGATCCACTCCCGATCGAACCAGCGCTGGATCCGGCTCGGTGCCGAACCGCACCTTGTCGGCGGCGAGCTCCGGCGACGGGCCGTTCATGACGCCCTTCGGCGTCTCGCCGCTCAGGAATGTGACGTCGACGACCGCAACCTCGTCGGAGCCGAACTCGAGGTAGCACATGCCCGTGACCGTCGTACTGAGTTGACGGCGTGCCGCCCCGGATGAGCGCGCCGATGCCGGCGGCGACGACCGCGGCCTGACCCTCGGCGAAGACACCGGCCTTCGGGGTGCCGACGCTCGTGACGTCGCCCACCGCGTAGACGCCCGGGCACGGACGTCTCGAGCGTCAACGGATTGACCGGAACCCAGCCGTCGACCGTCAGCCCGGCGGCTTCGACGACCGCCGGGGCGCGGTGCACCGGGATGCCGAGGAACAGGTCGTAGGGCATCTCGGAGTCATCGCTCAGGATCGCGACCCGCCGCGACGGGATCGAGGCTGCGGACGAGCCGGCCGGAGTGCCAGGCGATCCCCCGCTCGGCGAACGCGACGATGCAGCGCCTCGGACGCGGCCGGCGACGGCGGGACCGGGACCGCAAGCGGCATGACGAGCGCGATCTCGGAGCTCGTCCCGGAGGCCGCGCTCGGTCAGGAAGTCGTGCATCAGCAGCGCGGTCTCGCTCGGCGCCGGCGGGCACTTGAACGGCGTCGAGGTGACGCCGACGATCACCCGGCCACCGTTGAAGCCCGCGATCACATCACGCAGAGCGAACGCGCCGCTTCGGTGTAGAACTCGTGGCCGCCCTCGACCAGACCGGGCGTGGCCTCCGGATGCAGGTCGGCGCCGAGCGCGACCACCAGGACATCGGCGTCGAAGGTGCCGGCGTCGGTCTCGACCCGCTTCGCGGCTGGATCGATCGATCGGATCGTCGGACTGCACGAAGCGCACGCCCGGCTTCACCAGATCGCGGTACGGATGGCGAACCGCGGCCGCGGTGTGCCGGCCGAACATCACGTCCAGCTTCGAGAAGCCGAAGACGAAGTCCGTCGGTCTGGTCGATGAGGACGACGTCGACGTCGTCGCCGAATTCCTCGGACAGCCGGGTCGTGAGCTCCAGCCCACCGAATCCGGCTCCGAGCACGAGAACACGCATGCGCGCGGAACGTATCCGAATCCGAGCGCCCCGACGAATCGGTTTCGGCGTGAGTTCGGCACGCTCTGGCGCGCTCGATTCACGCCGAAACGAGAAGGGCAGGTCAGTCGTAGTAGCCGGAGTGGAAGTAGATGCAGGGGACGCCTTCGGCGCGGAGCATCTCGACGTTGCGGCGGTCGTCCTCGATGCCGAGGCGCAGCTCGAAGCCGTACTCCCGCAGGTCCCAGACGGTCGACTGCTTGTAGTCCTTCGACAGCTCGTAGTCACCCCACGGCCGCATGATGAGGACGTCCCAGCGGATCTGGTACCGGGCCAGCCACGCCGCGGTGAGGTGGTGCACCGCGAGCCGGGCGGGCGGTGAGCAGGACGACCCGGAGCGACGGATCGAGCAGGTCGAGCAGCACCCGCATCTCCTCGATCACCGGGTCGTCGCCGCACGCCTCGAAGAACCCCTGCCAGTCGCGGCGCGGCGCCTCGAGGTAGTGCTGGCGCGTCGCGGCGTCCGAGAGCACGCCGTCGATGTCGACGACGATCGCCGGTCCGGGAGCGACCTGGCCGTCACGCCAGGTCCAGTGCTCGGGCGGGGAGATCCTCACCCTTCGTCGTCGGTGCCGGCCGACAGGTAGCGCGCCTTGATGCCTTCGACGACGCTCGGATCGGCGAGCGTGGTGGTGTCACCGAGTGACTCGTCCTCGGCGACGTTGCGCAGCAGGCGGCGCATGATCTTGCCCGAGCGCGTCTTCGGCAGATCCTCGGTGAACAGGATCGTCTTCGGCTTGGCGATCGGCCCGATCGCCTGCGCGACGTGGTCGCGGAGCTCGGCGACGAGCGCTTCGCTCGGCTCGTTGCCGGCGCGCAGGATCACGAACGCGCTCACCGCCTGACCGGTCGTCTCGTCGGTCCGCCCCACGACCGCGGCCTCGGCGACCGCGGGATGCGAGACGAGCGCGGACTCGACCTCGGTGGTCGAGATGTTGTGCCCGGCGACGAGCATGATGTCGTCGACGCGACCGAGCAGCCAGAAGTAGCCCTCGTCGTCGCGCTTGGCGCCGTCGCCGGCGAAGTACCGGCCCGTCGAACCGGGACCAGTACGTCTCGCGGAACCGCTCCGGGTCGCCCCAGATCCCGCGCAGCATCGACGGCCACGGGCGGGTGAGCACGAGGTAGCCGCCGCCGGGAATGCCGACGGCCTGGCCGTCGTCGTTCACGATGTCCGCGCCGATGCCGGGCAGCGGGAACGTCGCGCTCCCCGGCTTCGCCACCGTCGCGCCGGGCAGCGGGCTGATCATGATGGCGCCGGTCTCGGTCTGCCACCACGTGTCGACGACCGGGCAGCGCCCGCCGCCGATGTTCTTCCAGTACCAGACCCAGGCCTCGGGGTTGATCGGCTCGCCGACCGATCCGAGCAGACGCAGCGACGACAGGTCGTGCGCGTCCGAGTACTGCGTCCCCCACTTCATGAACGTCCGGATCGCGGTCGGCGCGGTGTAGAGCGTCGTGACCTTGTACTTCTCGACGATGGACCAGAAGCGGTCCTTGTCCGGGTAGTCCGGCGTGCCCTCGTACATCACGCTCGTCGCCCGGTTCGCGAGCGGTCCGTAGACGATGTACGAGTGGCCGGTGACCCAGCCGCAGTCGGCGGTGCACCAGAAGACGTCCGTGTCGGGGTGCAGGTCGAACACGTACTTGTGCGTGAACGCGACCTGGGTGAGGTAGCCGCCGGTCGTGTGCATGATGCCCTTGGGCTTCCCGGTCGTCCCGCTCGTGTAGAGGATGAACAGCAGGTCCTCGGCGCCCATCGGCTCGGGCGGGCACTCGGTCGGCTGCGAGTCGACGATCTCGTGCCACCAGACGTCGCGACCTTCCTGCATCGTCACGCCGTCGTGCGCGGTCCGGCGCAGCACGAGGCAGCGCTCGATCGACGGGGTCTCGGCCATCGCCGCGTCCGCGATCTCCTTCAGCGGCACGACGCTGCCGCGCCGCCACGCGCCGTCGCCGGTGATGAGCACCTTGCACTCGGCGTCGTTGATCCGGTCGCGCAGCGAGTCCGAGGTGAACCCGCCGAACACCACGGAGTGCGCCGCGCCGAGCCGGGCGCACGCGAGCATCGCGACCGGGAGCTCGGGCACCATCCCGAGGTAGATCGCGACCCGGTCGCCCTTCTCGCACGCCGAGCGCCTTCAACGCGTTGGCGGCCCGGCTCACGTCGTCGAGGAGCTGGGCGTAGGTGATCGTGCGGGAGTCGCCGGGCTCGCCCTCCCAGAGGAACGCGACCTGGTCGCCGTGGCCGGCCTCGACGTGGCGGTCGACGCAGTTGTACGAAGCGTTCAGCTCGCCGCCGACGAACCACTTCGCGAACGGCAGGTCCCAGTCCAGGACGGTGTCCCAGGGCTTCGACCAGTCCAGGAGCTCGCCGGCCTGCGCGGCCCAGAACGCCTCCGGATCGGCGGCGGCCGCGTCGTGGAGCCGACGGTCCGTGACCAGGGCATCGCGCACGAAGCCCTCGGGCGGCGGGAACGTCCGCCCCTCCGCCAGCAGTGCCTTCGAGCGTCACGTCGGCCATCTGGTTCCCCCTCCTCGGCCCGGCCCCGGAATCTACCCGCCACGCCGATTTTGGCGTCAGTACGGCATCGCGTCCACGTGAGTCGGGGGTCTGCTGACGCCAGAGGACGGGTGGGGCGTCAGAGCTTCTTGGTGAGGACGAGGACGGTGTGGGCGCCGAGGCCGGCGGGATCGGTGAGCGCCGCGGCCTCGGTGATCCGGCTCCGGCCCGCGAGCGCGTCGAGATCGCCGCGGGCCGCGCCGGCCTCCCAGCGCGCCCGGCCCTCCGCGACCAGCTCGTCGATCCCGAGCGCTGCGCAGCCACTCGGCCTGGCTCGACTCGTGCGCGATCGTGAACCCGGCCCGGCGCGGCGTCGCGGCGCAGCGTCGGGAGCAGCACGTCGGTGGTGATGTCCTGGGAGCCCGGCTCGTCGAGCGGGTCGGTGCCGCGCCCGTGGTCCCGGTAGGTGCGCAGCCACTCGCCACCGCGTGCGACCAGCTCGTCGAGCTCCGCGGCGTAGTCGAGGAGCAGCACCACCCCGCGGCGGAGCCGCGCCGCGCAGTCGTCGATCCACTCCTCGATCGCGCGCTGCACCGGGAGGCGGGTGCCGACCGGCGCGTCGAGGTCGTCGAGCCAGGTCACGATCTCCTCCGACGCGCGCACCGGCACCTCGTAGAACGCTCCCGTCGTCGGACACGCCGACCCGGATCTCGAGCCAGCCGTCCGCGGTCGCGCTCGACGAGGTCGAACGGCAGGTTGTCGAGCAGCTCGTTGGCGATGACGACGCCGTCGACCGTGAGCGCGGGGAGCTCCTCGAGCGCGCTGACGATCGGGCCGGTCCCGTCGACCGGCTCGGGCATCCCGCCGTCGTAGGTCCGGGCGGCGACGGCCCGAGCGCGTGCTCGAACGGCTCGACGACGAGCAGCTCGCGCTGCTGCTCCCGGAGCGATCTCGGACCGCTCGACCAGCACGTAGCGCAGCGCCGCGCGCGCAGTCCGGCTCGGCCCGCAGCACCTCCCGGCACAGCCGGCCGGTGCCCGCGCCCGCCTCCATCACGACGAACGGGTCCGGCTCGCCGAGCTCGCGCCACCAGCCGTCCAGCGCGCGGGCGACGCACGCGCCGAACAGCGGCCCGACCTCGGGACTCGTGACGAAGTCGCCGCCGGCCCGCCCGGCGCCGTGACCGGTCGCGAAGAACCCGGTGTCCGGGTCGTACAGCGCGGCCTCGACGAACGTGCTGAACGGGACCGGCCCGCCCCGGTGGATCCGCTCCGCCAGGCCGGGACGCGGACCGTCACGGCATCTAACCGCCGGCGGCGAGCTCGCCGATGCGGGCGAACACCTGCGGGTACACGCCGACGACGAGCACGATCACCGCGCAGATGCCGATCGCGGCGTTGAGCGCGAACGGGGTCTGCAGCTGGGTCGGGTCGACGGTGTCCGGGACCGGGTGGAACCACATCTCCCGGACGACGCGCATGTAATAGAAGAACGCGACCACCGACATGACCGCGGCGATCACCCCGAGCACCGTCGCGCCCGGAGTGCCGGCGTCGAGCACCGAGCGGAACATCACGAACTTGGCGAACCAGCCCGCGAGCGGCGGCAGGCCGGCGAGCGACAGCAGGAACACGCTCATCAGCACCGCGAAGCCGGGCGCGTACGACCCGAGCCCGCCGTAGGTGGAGATCTCGGCCGAGCGGGTCCGCCGGGCGAACGCGATGACCACCGCGAACGCACCGAGGTTCATCGCGCCGTAGATCAGCAGGTAGATGACGACGGCCTCGAACGAGGACCGCGCCGCTTCGCCGTCCGCCGCGACCGCGAACGGCACGAGGATGAACCCGCCCTGGGCGATCGACGAGTACGCCAGCATGCGGACGATGTTCGTCTGGCGCAGCGCGGCGAGGTTGCCCGAGGATCATCGACGCGGCGGCGAGCACCCAGAGGATCGGCTGCCAGGTGTCGGGCACGGGGAAGAACCCGAAGAACACGATCGAGAGCATCGCGACGAACCCGCCGGCCTTGGAGGAGACCGAGAGGAACGCGGTGACCGGGGTCGGCGCGCCCTCGTAGGTGTCCGGCGCCCAGAAGTGGAACGGGACCGCGCTGATCTTGAACGCGAAGCCGACGAGCGTGAGGAACACCGCGACGATCAGCAGCGAGGTCTCGGGGACGTTCCCGACCTTGGCCGCGATGTCGCGAGAGCAGCGTGGAGCCGGTGAGCCCGAACACGAGCGACATGCCGTACAACATGATCGCGGAGGACAGGACACCGATCAGGTAGTACTTGATCGCCGCTTCGTTCGACTTCGGATCGTGCTTGCGCCAGCCCGCGAGCACGAAGGTCGGGATCGAGATCGTCTCGAGCGCCACGAAGATCGTGATGAGGTCCCGCGCCGAGGTCATGACCATCATGCCGAGCAGTGACGTGAGCAGCAGGACGTAGAACTCGCCCTGGTAGTAGTCGCCGTCGCCGATGTAGTCGACCGAGAGCAACAGGGTGACGTACGCGGCGGCGAGGAAGAACCCGGTGAGCGCGATGCGAGTACGGGTCGACGACGAACGCGCCGCCGAACATCCGGTGCGTCCCGCCGTCCACCGCGAGCGTGACGACCGGGACCATCGCGGCGAGCACGCCGAACGTCGCGAGCTGCGAGGTCTGGAACCGGCGCCGGTACTCGAAGAAGAAGTCCGCGATCAGGACGACGATGATCGTCGCGGAGATGATGATCTCCGGCGCGATCGCATGGAAGTCCCAACCCTGATCTCATCGTTGCCTCAGCGTGCGATCAGTCGGGTGAGGTGGGTGACGGTGCTGTCCGTGACGCTGAAGATGATGTCGGGGTAGATGCCGAGCACCAGGATCCCGAGCAGCATCGGCGTCCACGCGATCCACTCGATCACGCTGACGTCGTGGATGTGCGCGTCGGCGAACTCCGCCTTCGGCTCCCCGAACGCGACCCGCTGGTACATCCAGAGCAGGTAGCCGGCGGCGAGCACGGTGCCGATCGCGGCGATGACCATGTAGATCCGGAACGTCGGGTCCGGGTTGCTCGCCCCGAACAGACCCATGGCCTGCTGGGCCGGGCTGTACGCCGACAGCACGGCGGGGAACTCGCCCCAGAAGCCGGCCAGACCCGGGAGCCCGAGCGAGGCCATCACGCAGAACCCGAGGATCCAGCCCATCTTGGGCGCCTGTTTGAGCAGGCCGCCCAAGCGGCTCATCTCGCGCGTGCCGTAGGTGTGCTGCACCGAACCGGCGACGAAGAAGAGCATGCCGGTGATGAGACCGTGGGCGACCATCCCGAAGATGGCGGCGTTGATGCCGAACGTCGTGAGCGTCGCGATGCCGAGCATCACGAAGCCCATGTGCGCGACCGAGGAGAAGGCGATCAGCCGCTTCATGTCCGTCTGCGCCAGACAACAGAGCGCGCCGTAGATGATGCCGATCACCGCTAACAACCCGATCCAGGGCGCCCAGTCGTGCGCGGCCTTCGGGCAGGATCGGCAGCGCGATGCGGATGAAGCCGTAGGTACCGAGCTTCAGGAGGATCGCGGCCAGCAGCACCGAGCCCACCGTCGGCGCTTCGGTATGCGCGTCAGGCAGCCACGTATGGAACGGGAACATCGGCACCTTGATCGCGAAGCCGAGGAAGAGCCCGGCGAAGATCAGGTTCTGGGTGACGCGCACGATGTCCCCGCCACCCTTCAGCGTGAGCTCCGGGATCTGGAACGTGCCCTCGAGGAAGAACAGGGCCAGGAACCCCAACAACATCAGCGCGGACCCGAACAAGGTGAAGAGGAAGAACTTGATCGACGCGTACTCGCGGTTCGGCCCTCCCCAGACACCGATCATGAAGAACATCGGGAGCAGGACGACCTCGAAGAAGATGAAGAAGAGGATCAGGTCCTCGGCGACGAACGTGCCGTTCATCCCGACCTCGAGGAGCAGGATCAGCGCGAGGAAGGCCTTCGGGTTGTGCGGCTCGGGGAAGTGGTTCCACGAGTAGATGACGCAGAGCACCGTGACGAACATCGAGAGGATCAGCAGCGGCAGCGAGATGCCGTCGATGCCGACGTGGTACCGGGCCTTGATCACGTCGATCCACGGCTCGTTCGCGATGAACTGCAGCTTGCTCGAGTGGTCGAAGTTGAAGTCGGCGATGATCCCGATGCCCACTCCGAGAGTCGCGAGCGTCGTGACGAGCGCCACGACCTTGGCCGCGGTCTCCTCGGCCTTCGGGAGCAGGAGGATGATGGCAAGCCCGACAGCCGGCAGGAAGACCGCCAGCGTCAGTGCCCACTCCTGGAACCAGTTCATCGCTTTCCTTCCTCGCTATAGATCACGAGCGTCGCAATGAAGAGCATGTTCATCAGTTGAAGATCACGAGCAGCACGGCGAGGACACCGACCGACCCGAAGAGGATCAGCGCGTACCGCTGCACGCGCCCCGACTGGACGTAGGTCATGAGCCCGCCGGCGTTGCCGGTCTCGTTGGCGATGCCGTTCACCGCACCGTCGACGACGTCCTGGTCCACGTAGCGGTAGATGAGCCGGCCGAGCGCAGCCGAGCTGCGCCCGACCACGTTCACCGCGCCGTCGATGACGTGCTGGTTCACCCAGTACGCCGCCCGGGCGATCGGGCCCTTGATGCCCCCGACGACGGTGCCCTCGTAGAAGTGGTCGAGGTAGTACTTGTTGAGGAGGAAGAGGTGACCGGCCTTGGCCGCGCCGCTGCGCTCGGTGAGGCCCTTGAGCGCCCGCAGCTCCTTGCGGTCCAGCCAGAACACCGTCGCGATCCCGAGCGCGAGGATCACGAGCGCGAACGACACCGCCGCGAGCGTGATGTCGAAGTCGGGCATGATCACCGGCGGGAACGCGACCCGCGGCTCGACGTACTTGGCGAACTCCTCGATGCCGAACGCCGACGCGTTGGCGAGACCGGCGACGATGCTGAAGCCGGCGAGCACGACCAGCGGCCCGGTGATCGCCCGCGGCGACTCGTGCGGCTCGCGCGTGGCCGCGGTACTCGCCGAAGAAGGTGAGGTAGACGCAGCGCACCATGTACGCCGCGGTGAGCACCGCGCCGATGAGGCCCGACCACCATGAAGATCTCGAAGCCACCCTGGCCGGCGGTGGCGAGGATCTCGTCCTTCGACCAGAACCCGGCCAGCGGGAAGACCCCGGCGAGCGCGAGCGACCCGATCATGAACGTCACGAAGGTGATCGGCATGAACTTGCGCAGCCCACCCATGTCCTTCTTCATGTCGAAGGAGTGGTGCGACCCCGAGTGGCTGACCGAGCCGGCGCCGAGGAAGAGCAGCGCCTTGAAGAACGCGTGGGTGAAGAGGTGGAAGACCGCGCCGACCCACGCGCCGACGCCGAGGCCCATGACCATGTACCCGAGCTGGCTGATCGTCGAATACGCGAGGACCTTCTTGATGTCGTCCTGCACGAACGCGAGCGCGGCTCCGATGAGGATCGTGATGCCACCGATCAGCGCCATCGGCGTTGACGCCACCGGCCGAGATCGAGAAGCCCTCCCAGAACACGCTGTAGAGGCGGGCACCGAGGTACACGCCGGCGACGACCATGGTCGCGGCGTGGATCAGCGCGGAGACCGGCGTCGGGCCGGCCATGGCGTCCGGCAGCCAGGTGTGGAGCGGGAACTGGCCGCTCTTGCCGATGATGCCGAGCAGCAGGCAGCTGGCGCCGACGAGCCAGATCGTGTGCCCGCCCTTGACCTGCGAGCGCGGCGTTGTTGATCCCGATGATGTTGAAGGTCTGGCCGGCGGCGAAGAAGGTGACGATGATGCCGATCATCAGACCGATGTCACCGGTGCGGGTGGTGAGGAACGCCTTCATGGCCGCGTTGCTGTTGGCCTGCTCCTCCCACCAGTGGCCGATGAGCATGAACGAGCAGAGACCGACGAGCTCCCAGCCGACGAGCAGCTGGAGCGTGTTCGACGCGACGACGAGGGTCAGCATCGAGGCGGTGAAGAGGCTCAACGCGGCGTAGAAGTAGGTGTAGCGGACGTCGCCGTGCATGTAGCTGGTGGAGTAGATGTGCACGAGCAACGAGATCAGGGTGACGACGAACAGCATCATCACGGCGAGACCGTCGATCTGGGTGCCGACGGTGAACTTCACGCCGCCGTTCTGCCACCAGGTCACCTGGTGGATGACCGGCGCGACGACCGCCTCGTGCTCGCCGCTGTGCGGAAGGAACCCCTTGCCGAAGGCGCTGAGCGCGCCCATGCCCTCCTTGCCGGCGACGTCGTTCACCCGCTGGATCCACTGCACCGCGGCGATGCACGACAGCACGAACGAAGCGCCGACCGCGGCGATGCCGATCTCGGAGCCCTGCCGCGGCATCTTCTTGCCGAAGAACAGGATCAGCGCGAACGAGACCGCGGGGATGACCGGGATGATCCAGGCGTAATCGAGCATCAGTTCGTCAGCCCCTCAGCTGGTCGATCTCGTCGAGATCGGGACTGCGGAGGTTGCGGTAGATGAGCAGCACGATGGCGAGGCCGACACCCACCTCGGCGGCGGCGATCGTGATCACGAAGAGGGCGAACACCTGACCCGACACCTTGTGCAGGTACGCCGAGAAGGCGATCAGGTTCAGGTTCACCGCGTTGAGCATGAGCTCGACGCTCATCAGCACGAGCACGCCGTTGCGGCGGGCGAGCACGCCGTAGACGCCGATGCAGAACAGCGCGGCGGCGAGGACGAGGAACTGGTTGAGGATCACGCTCGACTCAGTCCCTTCTCGCGATGACGACCGCGCCGACGAGGGCGGCGAGGAGGAGGATCGAGACCACCTCGAACGGCACGACGTACATCCGGAAGATCGACTCGGAGATCGCCGACGTCTTCGTGGGCGTGTGCAGCACGATCTCCTTGTCGGAGAACGCGTCGATGAGCAGCGTCGCGAGCACACCGAGCAGGAAGACCGAGACGACGGCGGCCGGCCACCGCTGGTCGTTGTCGAGATCCGTGTCGCCGCGCATCGGGGCCCGGGTGAGCATGATCCCGAACAGGAACAGGATGATCACCGCTCCGATGTAGATCAGCACCTGGACCCAGGCGACGAACTCGGCGGCCAGCAGGATGTACTGCGCGGCGGCGCCACCGAGCACGACGACGAGGTACAGCGCGGCGTGCACGACGTTCTGCGAGCGCACGACCCCGATCGCGGCGAGGACCATTCCGACCGCGAGGATCCAGAAGACGACGTTCTGCGCGACCACTACTTGGTGCCCTTGACCTCGGCGCCGAGCTCGTAGCGGCTCGGGCTCGGGCACCGTCTCCATCCATTCACCGAGCTTCTCCTTGTCGTGCAGGAGCTCGGCGATGCTGGGTTCGGAGTATTCGTACTCGGGGCTCCAGAAGAGCGCGTCGAACGGGCAGACCTCGACGCAGATCCCGCAGTACATGCAGAGCGCGTAGTCGATGTCGAAGCGGTCGAGGATGCTGACGCTGCGCGGCCGGCCGCCTTCGCGGCGCGGCGGGCGCAGCTCCTTGTGCCCTTCGATGTAGATGCACCAGTCGGGGCACTGGCGCGCGCACAGCATGCAGACCGTGCAGTTCTCCTCCTTGAGGGCGATCACGCCGCGGGCACGGGTCGGCGGATCCTCCTTCTCGTGGGGGTACTGCACGGTGACGGCGCCTTCCATCATCGTGCGGAAGGTCACGCCGAGACCGCTGACGACACCGGGGAGCTTGAACTTGGCCATCTAGATCGGCCACCTTGAAGATGCCGGTGACGACGATGTTGAGGAGCGCGAGCGGGATGAGGAACTTCCACGCGAGCGCCTGGAGCTGGTCCTCCCGCAGGCGCGGGTAGGTGAACCGGACCCAGAACATGAGGAACGCGACCGCCATCAGCTTGGCGAAGAGCACGAACGGGCCGAGCAGGTCGGCGAGCCCGCCGTTGATGCCCGGGATCGCCCAGCCACCGAGGAAGAGGGTGGCGGCGAGGGCGGCGAAGGCGAACGCGGTGCCGAACTCGCCGATGAAGAAGAAGAGGAAGCGGAAGCCCGTGTACTCGACCATGTAGCCGGCGACGAGCTCGCTCTCCGCCACGGGCATGTCGAACGGGGTCTGGGTGAGCTCGGCCTGCGCGGCGACGAGGAAGAGGAAGAAGCCCACGAACTGCGTGAGGATGTACGGGTTCCCGATGAAGTCGACCCCGAAGATCGAGCCGTTCTGCTGCGCGGCGACGATGCCCTGGAGGTTCATCGTGCCGGCCTGCATCACCACGCCGACGACGGCGAGCAGCAGCGGGAGCTCGTAGGCGATGAGCTGCGCGGCGGCACGCAGCGCGCCGAGCAACGCGAACTTGTTGGCGCTCGCCCATCCGGCCATGAGCACGCCGATGACCGAGAGGCTCGAGACGGCCAGCGCGTAGAACACGCCGACGTCGAGCTCCTTCACCACGAGTCGCGGCCCGGTGGGGATCACGAGGAAGATCAGGAACGTCGACATCACGACGACCGCCGGCGCGATCGCGAACACCCGGCGGTCGGACTCCGCCGGCATGATGTCCTCCTTCTGGAGGAACTTCATGCCGTCACCGACGAGCTGGAACCAGCCGTGAAAGCCGCCCGGGTCCATCGGACCGAGCCGGCTCTGCATGTGGCTCATCATCTTGAGCAGGAACGTGTACCCGAGAATGAGCGCGCCGAGAGGAATGATCGCGAGCACCACGATCGTCTTGATCGCGAGCGTCGTCCCCCAGCCGATCTCGAGCGCGAGCGTCACCGGTCAATGTCTCCCAAGATGAAGTACAGCGATCCGAGGATCGTGATGACATCGGGAACGTAGACGCCCCGCAGCAACCAGGGCAGGATCGAGACGTTGCTGAAGCTGGCCGAGCGGATCTTGACCCGGAACGGGCCCGTCGCGCCCTTGGACACGACGTAGTACCCCATCTGCCCGAGCGGGTTCTCGGTCTCGACCCAGACCTCGCCCTCGGGCACCTTGATGATGCGGGGAACCTTGGCCATGATCGGCCCGGCCGGGAGCATGTCGAGCAGCTGGAGCACCATCCGCGCCGATTCGCGGGTCTCCTGGAGCCGCACCCAGTACCGGGCGAACGAGTCGCCGTCGCTGTGGGTCCAGACCTTGAAGTCCAGCTCGGGGTAGACGAGGTACGGCTTGCCGTCGCGGCGCAGGTCCCAGTCGATGCCGGAGGCGCGCAGGTTCGCGCCGGAGATCCCGTACGACGCGGCGAGCTCGCCCGGGATGATCCCGATGCCGCGCGTCCGGGCTTCGAAGATCTCGTTGCCGACGAGCACGTCCTCGAAGTCGTCGCACCCGTCGAGGATCTTCTTCATCGCTTCGCGGCACTCGGCGATCCAGCCCCACGGCAGGTCGTCCTTCAAGCCCACCGATGCGGTTGAAGTTCGGGTGGAAGCGCCCGCCGGTCGCGGCCTCGATGAGGTTGAGGACGTGCTCGCGGTCGCGGAAGCCCCAGAACGCGGGAGTCAGCGCGCCGACCTGCAGCCCCATCTCACCGAGGAAGAGGTAGATGGTCGCGATGCGCGACAGCTCGGTGAGGATCGTGCGGATGTACTGGGCGCGGGGCGGCGCCTCGATGTCCATCAGCAGCTCGGCACCGTGGATGAACGGCACCTCGTTCGCGAACGAGCTCAGCCAGTCGATCCGGTTGATGAGCGTGGTGATCTGCGGGTAGGTGCGGAACTCGCTCAGCTTCTCGTAGCCGCGGTGCATGTAGCCGATGACCGGGTCCGCGGCGACGACGCGCTCACCGTCGAGCCGCACGACGAGCCGCAGCGTGCCGTGGGTCGCGGGGTGCTGCGGGCCGAGGTTCAGGATCATGTCGCCCGTGTCGAGCTCCACGCCGACGGCCGCATCGGCCAGGTGGCGCAGCGCGCCGGGCTCGATCTCGAACCCGGTACCTCGGTGTGCTCATCTGCTCCGCTCCGGCCTCGGTCGCTGTTCGCCGCTCGTGGCTCGACCTCCGCTGCGCTCGTCAGCTGCCCTCCCCGCGGTCACGGCGGCGCGGCTCGTCCTCGCCCGGCATCGCCTCGACGTCCACCAGCCCGGGCCAGGGCTTCACCTCACGCGCCAGCAGCGGGTAGTCCTTGCGCAACGGGTACCCCTCGAACTCCGCCGGGAGGTAGAGGTGGCGCAGGCTCGGGTGGCCGTCGAACACGATCCCGTACATCTCCCAGCACTCCCGCTCGTGCCAGTCCGCACCGGCGTACACCGGCACCAGGCTCGCGAGGTGCGGGCGCTCGTCGTCCACGTCGGCCTTGAAGGTGACACCCCAGTGCCGGCTGGTCGACTGCATGTGCGCGAACACCTGGAACCGTCCGGCCGAGCCGGCGACCCCGGGGGTCATCTCGGTCGGTTGCGCGGGCGACGACGTGTCGTTGCCCTCTTCGCTGTCGACCTTCGGTGCCGGCTGCCAGTCGATGCCCGCGATGAACGACAGGTAGTCGCAGTCGAGGTCGTGCTTCGCGCTCTCGGCCGCGCGCCGCCAGGCGTCGGGCTGCACGCGCACGATCAGCGTGCCGAAGGACTCCGCGTGCTCGATGATCGCGTCGCCGATGACCGACTGCAGCCGCGCCAGCAGCGCCGCGACGACGGGATCGGGCTCCGGTTCCGGTTCCGGCGCGACCGTCTCGGGGGCTTCGGCTTCGGCCGCGGCCGGCTCGGGCGCGTCAGCGGCTGCCTCGGGCGTGGACTCCGGTTCGTCAGCCAACGGTCATCGGCTCCCCACGCCAACGAGCGCGCAGCTCGTCGTTGCCGAGACCTTCGGCCTGGATGCGCTCCTGCAACATGACGATCGCCTGGAGCAGCGCCTCGGGGCGGGGCGGGCAGCCCGGGATGTAGATGTCCACCGGGATGATCTGGTCCACGCCCTTGGTGACGGAGTACGAGTCCCAGTACGGACCGCCACAGTTGGCGCACGAACCCATCGAGATCACGTACTTCGGGTCCGGCATCTGCTCGTAGAGCCGCTTGATCGCCGGCGCCATCTTGTCGGTGACCGTCCCCGAGATCACGACCAGGTCCGCCTGGCGGGGGCTGGCCGGGAAGGGGATCACGCCGAGGCGCATCATGTCGTAGCGCGGGCTGGCCAGCGCGGCGCCCATCTCGATCGCGCAGCACGCGAGACCCCACTGGAACATCCAGAGGGAGTACTTGCGGCTGTAGTTGAGGAGCCAGGTGACCGGCTTGAGCGGCTTCTTGCCCAGCAGCCCCTTCTCGACGAGCCCCACTCAGACTGCCCTCCGGGTCGCTACGCCGTCCGCACTCGCTGACTGGGTCGCTTCGGCGTCCGCACTTCGTGCCCGCTCCCGCTCCGCTCGGCTGTGCCCGCTCCCGGCTGCGCTCGGCCCTCTGGGTCAGGCCCACCGCAGGACTCCCTTGCGCCAGGCGTACACGAGACCGAGGGCGAGGATCCCGATGAACACGATCATCGAGATCAGCGACTGCACCCCGAGCTGCTCGAGCTGGATCGCCCACGGGAAGATGAACACCGCTTCCACGTCGAACATGACGAACAGCAGCGCGTACACGTAGTAGCGCACGTTCGACTGGCCCCAGCCGCCGACCGGGTCCGAGCCGGCTTCGTAGGTCACGTACTTGTCTTCCTGGGGTCGAATGGGGCGCAGCAGCCGGCCGAGGCCGAGCATTCCCCCCACCATCAGGATCGCGGCGCCCATGAGCACGGCAACCGCGAGGTACTCCCGGTAGTACTCCGTCACGCGAGCCCTCTCCAACGCTTCTGCACTGGCACGGAATGCGGCTGGTCCGGGCGAGTATACGTCCGCGCTTTCGCGAACCGACAAACCGTGCGAGGCAGCATTTCCGAGGCTTTCTGAGCGCGGTCTAGAAGATGAGCGTCGCGTCCCGCGCGAAGTCGAGCAGCAGCGTGGGCAGGATGCCGACCCAGAGGGTCAGGACGGCACAGACGAAGAGCACGAGCCCGGTGGGGACATCGAGGCCGATGCCCGGCAATTCCCCACGCGCCGCGACCTCGCCCTCGGGGACTCCGCCTCCGAGCCGTACATCGTGACCACGACCCGGAGGTAGAAGAACGCCGAGATGACCGAGGCGATCACGCCGACGACGAGCAGGGAGTAGCCCAGGTTCTTCTGGTCGCCGGCGCGCCGGATTCGCGGCGGCGGAGAAGACGCCCAGCTTGGCCATGAACCCACCGGTCGGCGGGATGCCGGCCTGCGCGAGCAGGAAGAAGGCCAGGAGTGCGGCCAGCATCGGTTGTCGGGTCGCGAGCCCGCGATACCCGCCGATGAGATGGCGATGGTCGCGGCGTCCGATCACCGCCACCACCGCGAACGAGCCGATCACCATGAACGTGTAGACGAGCAGGTAGAAGAGCGCGGCCCGCAGGCCCTGGCGGGTGCCGGCCTCGAGCCCGATGAGGATGTAGCCGGCGTGGCTGATCGACGAGTAGGCGAGCATCCGCTTCACGTCCGTCTGGACGAGCGCCACGATGCTGCCCACGAGGAGCGTGAGGATCGCCAGCGCCCAGATGACCGGTCGCCAGTCCGTCTCGTAGGAGGCGAACGCGGTGAGCAGCACGCGGAGGAGGGCGGCGAACCCGGCCGCCTTGGTGGCAGACGCCATGAACGCGGTGATCGGGGTCGGCGCCCCCTCGTACACGTCCGGCGTCCACATGTGGAACGGCACCGCCGCGATCTTGAAGCCCAGGCCGACCAGCAGCAGCATCAGGCCGGCGATGAGCGTGCCGTTCTCGAGCAGCGTCACGTTCGAGAGGAAGTCCGCGATCCCCGACAGTGAGGTGGTGCCCGTCGCGCCGTACACGAGCGCGATGCCGTAGAGGAACACCGCCGACGAGAACGCGCCCAGCACGAAGTACTTCATGCCGGCCTCGAGCGAGCGAAGGCGGTTGCGGTCATACGCGGCCAGCACGTACAGCGGGATGGACAGCGTCTCGAGCGCCACGAACACGACGATGAGGTCGTTCGCCGTCGTCATGACGAGCATGCCGGTGGCCGAGAAGAGCAGGAGGGCGACGTACTCGGGGCGGGACTTGATGCCCTGCCGGCCGAGGTACTCGCTCGAGAGCATCAGCGTCAGCAGCGTCGCCGACAGCACGACGACACCGAGGAACACCGCGAAGCCGTCGACCGCGAGCATCTTCGACAACGTGAGGTACGGACCGTTGTCGTGGATCGACTCCCACTGGCGCCAGAGGAAGTACGGCGGAGAGCGAGATGCCGAGCACCGCGGCGGCGATCGACGCGTCGTACACCCATGCGGCCCGCCGGACGACGGCGCGCAGCATCACGATCAGGAGGCCGGCGGCCACCAGGCAGATGACCGGCGCGACGGCCAGCCAGTCGATCCCGGGCGTGACGATCGGGGTCATCGTGCACCCCCCGCGTCACGGATCCTGGGAAGGATCCGATCGGGCTTGGGCTGCTCGTAGTCGGTCTTCTTCTCGAAGTTCGCGATCACGCGCTTGACCGTCGGCTCCACCCGGTCGATCACGGGCTTCGGGTAGAGACCGATGAACAAGCTGAGCGCCAGGAGCGGTACGACGACGACGATCTCGCGCAGCGTCACGTCGTGCACCTTGACGTTCTCTCCTTCAGGCACTCCGGTGAACACGCGCTGGAACATCCACAGCATGTAGACCGCGGCGAGGATCACGCCGGCCGTCGCGACCACGGCCCACCAGCGGTGGGCGATGAAGGTACCGAGCAACGCGAGGAACTCACCGATGAACCCGGAGAATCCCGGGAGGCCGATGCCCGCGAACAACGCAACGAGGAAGAACGCGGTGAGGATCGGCGCGGACTTCCAGATGCCGCCGAACTCCGAGATCTGGCGCGTGTGACGACGCTCGTAGAGCATCCCGATCACGAGGAACAGCGCACCCGTCGTCAACGGGTGGCTGAGCATCGTGAACGCAGCACCGTCCAAGCCGAAGATCGTGATGGAGAAGATCCCGATCAGGATGAACCCCATATGGGCCAGTGACGAGAACGCGATGACACGTTTCGCGTCGGTCTGCATCGCGGCGACGATCGATCCGTAGATGATCCCGATGACGGCGAGCGTCAGGATGAGTGGAGCGAAGTACACCGACGCCGACGGGAACAGCTCGAACGAGAACCGCAGGAACCCGTAGGCACCCATCTTCAGGATCACGCCGGCCAGGACCACGGAGCCGGCCGTCGGTGCCTCCGTGTGCACGTCCGGCAGCCAGGTGTGGAACGGGAAGAGTGGCGCCTTGATCGCGAACGCGGCCATGAACCCGAGGAACAGCCACTTCTCGGTGCTGCTGGCCAGGCCGTTCCAGTCTGCGAGGACCCGGTAGTCGAAGGTGAGGAACCCGGTGTCGGCCTGGTGCAGGAAGCCGAGCACCAGGATCGACGCGAGCAGGAAGGCCGAGCCCGCGGCCGTGTAGATGAAGAACTTCATCGCGGCGTAGACCCGCCGGTCGCTGCCCCATCCCGCGATGAGGAAGTACATCGGCACGAGCATCGCTTCCCAGAAGACGAAGAAGCAGATGAGGTCGAGGGAGAGGAAGATCCCCATGATGGCGCCCTCGAGCAGCAAGAACCAGAACGTGTAGGCCTTCACCCGGTGCCCGAGCGTCGTCGACGCGAGCAGACCGATCGGGAAGAGCAGCGACGTCACCGCGATCATGAAGATGCTGAAGCCGTCGACGCCGACGATGTAGCCGACACCGAGCGCGTCGAACCACCGGGTCTCTTCGACGAACTGGAAGGTGCGGACACTGGTGTTGAAGTCGTAGAGCAACCACGCCGCGAGGCCCAGGGTCGCCACGGTGGTGATGAAGCCGACTGCGCGCGCGATCTCGGGGCGGCGCGCGGGCGTGCAGAGCGTGATGAACGCGCCGATGATCGGCGTCACGATGATCGCGGTGAGGATCGGGAAGTCGCTCATCAGATCCCCACCCGGGCCAGCGCGTAGAGGAGCAGGAGCGCGACGCCCAGGAAGATTCCCGAGCGCGTACTGGCGCACCAGTCCCGGTCTGGGTCTTGCGCAGCCCGAGCGCGGCGTTGCGGAAGAGCGAGGCGATGCCGTTGACCGCGCCGTCGATGATCTTCAGATCGAAGGTCGTGGACAGCCACTGGGCCGACCGGCGGATCGGCCCGTCGACGGCCTTCGAGATTCCGTCATCGAAGAAGTAGGCGTGACCGAAGAGCTTGGCGATCGGGCCGAGCCGCTGATCGAGCGGATCGACCTCCCGGTCGGCGAGCCCGCGCCGGTAGATCGCCCACGCGAGCCCGATGCCGATGAGCGCGATCGTCACCGAGACCACGTCGAGCGTCGCGCCTTCGACGAACGAGTCCGGACCGGCCTCGGTGATCGCCGCGGAACACCGGATCGAGCCACTCGGTGAGGAACTCGAAGTTCGTGAACGGGAGGTTGATGAACCCGATGACGACGGCCAGGAGCGCGAGGACCAACGACGGCACCACCATCGTCCACTTCATCTCGTGCGGATCCTCGGTCAGCGCGGGTTCGGGTGCGGGCGTGCCGTAGTCCACCGTCGGCGAGATCGGTGAGATCTCGTGGTGGTGCTCTCCAGCTCGGCGTGGTCGGGAATCGCGTCGGCGCCGAGCGCGGCGCGGAAGCGCTCGTTGCCGAAGAAGGTGAGCAAGGTCTCCCGGGTCATGTAGAAGCCGGTGATCGACGGCCGCCGCGACCGCGACGATCCACAGCGCGTAGTCCTGGGTGTAGAACGCGTCGGAGATGATCTCGTCCTTGGCGAAGAAGCCGGAGAGCGGTGGGATGCCCGCTGATCGCGAGCCAGGCCAGGATGAACGCGAACGCGGTGAACGGCATGAATCTTCGCAGCCCGCCCATCGTGCGGAGGTCCTGGTTGTCCTTGTTGCCGTGGATCACCGAGCCCGCACCGAGGAAGAGCGTGCCCTTGTAGCAGGCGTGCGCGATGACCATGAACACCGCGGCCTGGTACGCGCCGAGCCCGCACGCGAGGAACATGTAGCCGAGCTGGCTGACGGTCGAGTACGCCAGCACCCGTTTGATGTCGGGTTGGACGAGCGCCGACGGTACCCGCCAGGAGCGCGGTAGCCGCACCGATCCACGCCACGACGGTGAGCGCGTCGCCGCTCGCCTCGAAGAACGGATGCGCACGACAGAGCAGGTAGACGCCGGCGGTGACCATCGTCGCCGCGTGGATCAGCGCCGAGACCGGCGTCGGGCCTTCCATGGCGTCGGGCAACCAGACGTGCAGTGGGATCTGGGCGCTCTTGCCCGACGCACCCGACGAACAGCAGCAGGGCGATCGCGGTGACCGTGGAGTGGGCGAGGCTGCCGGCCTTCAGGCTCATCGCCGCGTAGTCGAGGCTGCCGACGCTCCCGACGATGAAGAACATCGCGAGCATGAAGCCGAAGTCACCGACCCGGTTGGCGACGAACGCCTTCTTGCCGGCGATCGCGGCCCGCTCGCGCTCGAACCAGTGCGAGATGAGCAGGTACGAGCAGAGCCCCACGCCTTCCCAACCGAGGAAGGTGACGAGGAAGCTGCTGCCGAGCACCAGGATGAGCATCGATGCGGCGAAGAGGTTCAGGTAGGCGAAGAACCGGGTGAAGCGCGGGTCGCCGTGCATGTAGCCGATGGCGTAGAGGTGGATCAGCGACCCGATCCCGGTGACGAGCAGGATCCAGGTGATCGAGAGCGGATCGGTGAGGAACCCGAAGTTGACCGTCAGCGCGCCGGCCGGGAGCCAGGTGAAGAGGTTCACCGTGTTCGTGCGCGCGTCGTCCGGGAGGCTGAGCATCGCCCCGAGCATCACGACCGACCAGACGAAGGCGAGCGCGAGCAGCGTCGTCGCGATCCAGCCGGCCTTGGGCTCGCCGATGCGCTTGCCGACGAACAGCAGGATGACCGCGCCGAGGAGCGGCAGCGCCGGGACGATCCATACGGTGTCGAGAAGGTCGCGCGCGCTCACGACACCCGCTCTCGGCCCTGCGGGCCGGGCCGCTCAGGCCCCGCTCCGCTGCATTCGCAAGTCCCGCCGCGCGGTGTCTCCGCTGCGCTCGGGCCCCCCCTCATGCGATTCGCCACGTCAGCCTCTCAGCAGATCGATGTCGTCGGCGGTCGCCGCGCCCCGGCGGCGTCGGAAGATGGCGACGATGATGGCGAGTCCGACGGCCACTTCGGCGGCCGCGACCACGAGGACGAAGAACACGATTGCCTGGCCCCGGATGTCGTCGAGGGACTTGGCGAAGGTCACGAACGTGACGTTGACCGCGTTGAGCATGAGCTCGACGCACATGAACATCACGAGCACGTTGCGGCGCACGAGGAGCCCGACCGCGCCGATGGTGAAGAGCAGCGCCCCGAACGTCAGGAAGTAGGTGTCCGTGAGCTTCACGGCGTGGTCACCTCTTCCGCGCTGGAACCCGTCGTCTCCGGGCCGGTGGATTCGGGCCCGCGGGCGATGTCGTCCTCGTCGCCCTCGCTGAAGTCCACGTCCGGCGGCAGACCGCTCCGCCGGGCGAGCACGACGCTGCCGACCACCGCCACCACGAGGAGCACCGAGGTGACCTCGAAGGGCCAGAGGAAATCGGTGAACAGGCTGCGGGCGACCCGCTCGATGTTGCCCCCCGACCCGGCGTGCAGGCTCGCGCTCGACGACTGCGCACCCGTGGCCCAGTGATGACCGGCCAGGAACAGGACCTCGGCCAGCCCGATGACGCCGAGCGCGATCGCCGCCGGTCGCTGGAACTTCACGGTCTCGCGCAGCGACTCCGCTTTGTCGACGCCGAGCAGCATGATCACGAAGAGGAAGAGCACGACGATCGCGCCGGCGTACACGATGATCTGCACGGCGGCGACGAGCTGCGCGTCCTGGAGCAGGAACATCACCGCGATCGCGATCAGCACGGTGACGAGCAGCAGCGCGTTGTGGACCGGGTTCCGCGCCAGCACGACGCCCAGCGCGGCGCCGAGCGCCACTGCCGCCATCAGGAAGAAGATCACGACCTCGACCATCAGGTCGCCGAGCGCTTCCGTCGCTGACCCTGCTCCGGCTCGCGGTAGCCGAACCCGAGCTCACTCGACCAGACGATGCGGCCTTCGTACGCCGCGACACCCGCGGGCGACGTGGCCGCGCATCCACGCGCTCGTGTCGTCGTCCTCGCCGCCGAGCCACAGCTCCCACGGCTGGCGCTTCGCCCGGCCGTTGTCGTCCACCACGAGCTCGTTCTTCGTGTAGATCGCGTCGGCCCGGTCCGCGAACGAGAACTCGAACAGCTTCGTCTCGGTGATCGCCTCGGTCGGGCACGCCTCGACACAGAGGTCGCAGTGGATGCAACGGAGGTAGTTGATCTCGTAGACGAACCCGTACCGCTCGCCCGGCGACACCGGCGCGTCCGGCGGGTTGTCCGCCCCGCGCACGTAGATGCAGCGCGCCGGGCAGACGCCCGCGCAGAGCTCGCACCCGATGCACTTCTCCATGCCGTCCTCGTAGCGGTTCAGGACGTGGCGGCCGTGGAAGCGCTCCGGCTTCGGCCGCTTCTCCTTCGGGTAGCTCGTCGTGAGCTTCGGCTTGAAGACCTGCCGGATGGTGATGCCGAACCCGCTGAAGCGACCCATCAGTAGACCTCGTCCATGATCTCGCCGGGCTTCGGCATGCACAGTCGCAGGAAGCCGAGGATGAGCAGCGCACCGACGCCGGCGGCCGGCACCACGATGAAGCGGTTCCACCCTTCTTCGCGGCCGATGATGATCACGCCCGAGACCATCACCCAGAGGAAGGCGAGCTCGATGAGCCACTTCCAACCGAGGTCCATGAGCTGGTCGTAGCGCAGGCGCGGCAACGACGCGCGGAGCCACACCGTCCCGTACAAGAGGACGAGCAGCTTCGCGAAGAACCAGAACAGCGGCATGAGCCAGACGTTCACGACGCCGCCGGCGGGCAGGAAGCCGAGGCTCGGGCCGGAGGGTCCGCCGAGGAACAACGTGACGGCGATCGCCGACATCGTGATGAGGTTCATGAACTCGGCGAGGAAGAAGATGGCGAACCGGATGCCGGTGTACTCGGTGTGGAACCCGCCGACGAGCTCCTGCTCCGCTTCGACGAGGTCGAAGGGCGGATGGTTGGTCTCCGCGACCGCGGCGATGATGAAGATGACGAACGCGAGGATCGCCGGCAGCAGGTACCAGTCGGTGGCGAACGAGCTCCAGTCCGTCCACGCCTGGCCGTTCACGATGCCGCGGGTGGAGAGCGTGCCCGAGTGCAGCAGCACCCCGACGATGGCCAGCCCGAACGCGGCCTCGTACGAGAGCATCTGCGCCGACGCCCGCACCGAGCCGAGCAACGGGTACTTCGATCCGCTCGACCAGCCGGCGAGCATCACGCCGTAGAGCCCGATCCCGGACATCGCGAGCAGGAACAGCACCCCGATCTGCGGATCCGCGAGCTGCAGGTACGTCTGGTGCCCGGCGATGGAGACCTCGCCGCCGATGGGGATGATCGAGAAGGCGAGGAACGCCGGGAGCACGGACAGGTACGGCGCGAGCTTGAAGACGAACTTGTCGGCGGAGTCGGGGACCGACTGCTCCTTGAAGAAGAGCTTGATGCCGTCCGCGAGCGTCTGGAGCACGCCGAACGGACCGGCGTTCGCGGGGCCGATCCGGTTCTGCATGTCGGCGATGACCTTGCGCATGAACCAGACGTAGAAGAGCACCAGGACCATCAGGAGCGCGAAGACGACGATCGTCTTCCCGATCACGATCAGGACGATCTCGAGGTCGACGCCGTTCGAGAGGAGCGGGTCCGAGGCGAAGGTCACGACTGCGACTCCACTCGCAGATCCGTCACCACGGCGCCGGCGTCGACGAGCGCGCCCACGCCTTCGTCGCCGACGTTGAACGGCAGGTACGCGGTGCCGGCCATGATCGCCGCGTCCGCGCGGACCGGCAGCGTGACCGAGCCCTGCGCCGACGTGACCCGGACCGACGCGCCGTCCTCGACCCCGATCCGATCGCGGTCCTGCGGATGGATGAGCAGGACGGGCTCGGGAACGAGCTGGACGAGCGACTCGGATGCGGCAACGGCAATCCCACCGTCGTAGAGCGTGCGTCCGGTCACGAGGCGGAGAGCGTAGGCGTCCCGCCCGGGAACTGTCGCGTCTTCCGTCGCGCCCGCCCAGCGGTAGAGCTCCGGCACGGTCGGCCCGGTGGCTCCCGTCCCGGCGGCCGCAGGCGGCACCGCGTCCGCGTCGATCGACACGTCGTGGGACCGGCTCGTGCTCGACCGCTTCATCGGACGCCGCCGTGTCGTCGGTCTCCTCGAGCTCGGGCTCGAGGTCGAGCCCGGGTCGGATCGGCTCCCAGCGGGCATCGGTCAGCGGGATCGAGACCGGGCCGAGCACGAGCGCATCCTCGTGATCCGCCATCGGCAGGACGGCACCGTCACGCGCCCGGCGCAGCAGCGCCGCGTCCACCCCGGCGAACGCGGGGGCCACGCGGGCGATCTCGTCCTGCACCTCGTCGACCATCTCGAGGTCGAAGTCCACGCCGAGCCGCAGCGCCAGCTCCGCGGCGATGCGCCAGTCCGGCATCGGGGTGCCGTCGGGCGAGATCTTCTGGCCGACGCGCTGCACACGACCTTCGACGTTCGTGACGCTGCCGAGCTTCTCGCCCCACATCGCGGCGGGCAGGAACACGTCCGCCCGCTTCGTGCTGTCCGTGACGAACGCGTCGATCGCGATCGTGAAGCCGACCGCGTCGAGCGCGGCCCGGGCCAGCGTGTGGTCCGGGCAGTCGTCGGACGGGTCCGTGCCGAGGAGCATGAGCGCCTGCACCCGGCCGTCCTTCGCCGCGCCGAGGATCCCGATCGCGTCGAGGCCCCGCTGCTGCGGCACGCTGCCCCACGCATCCTCGAACCAGGCGCGGCCGTCCTCGAGCGAGACCCGGCCGGGCAGGAAGCCCGGGCGTGAGCCCGAGGTCCAGTGCGCCGCGGACGTTGCCCCGGCGCAGCGCGGTGAGGAATCGGGCCCGGCTCAGCTGGGCGAGCTCCCCGGCGACCTGCTCGGTCACGCGCGGGCGACTCGGCCAGGTCACCGCGGCCGAGCACGACGACCACGTTGCCGTCGCGGCCCTCGACCAGCTCCGCGACGCGGGCCATGTCTGCGTCCTCGACCGGTGCCGCCACTCAGCGCCGCGACCAGACGCCGGGCCGCGTCGGCCTGCTCGCCCGGCACCGAGCGGATGGACGCCTGCGCGTAGCGGGTGAGGCTCTGATCGCGTGACGCCAGCTCGATGAGCGGCACGCCGAGCTCCTCGGCCGCCCGCTTCACCCGCAGGAAGAGCACCGGCAGCTCTTCCTTGAGGTCGATGCCGACCACGACGATCGCCGCCGCGGTGTCGAGCTCCGGGATCGTGGCCTCGGGGAGACCGAGCGCGATCTCCGCCGGGATGCCGTCGCCGAGCTGCGCGTCGACGTTGTCCGAGCCGAGGACTCCCTTGACGAAGCGGGCCCACACGTACGCATCCTCGTTCGTGCCGCGCGCGCCACCGAGCAGCGCGACGGACTCGGGACCGTCCGCGTCCACCGCGTCGCGCAGACCGGCGGCCGCGGCGTCGAGCGCTTCGGGCCACGAGCACTCGACGAGCTCGCCCCCCTTGCGCACCATCGGATGGCGCACCCGCTCGTCGGAGTGCACGACCTCGTAGCCGAAGCGGCCCTTGTCGCACAGCCACCCGTGATTGACCGGCTCGCTGTCCACGCCGAGCAGCCGGACGAGCCGGTTCGAGCTCGACTCGAGCGCGCCCGCGGCAGTGCACCGCGCAGGTCGTGCAGCTGGTCTCGACCGCGCTGAGGTCCCACGGGCGGGCCCGGAAGCGGTACGGGGTGGCCGTGAGCGCGCCCACCGGGCAGATCTGCACCGTGTTCCCCGAGAAGTACGAGGTGAACGGGTCGTCCGGGGCGGTGATGACCTCGGTCGCGTACCCGCGGCCACCGAAGCTGATGAGCGCGTCACCGGCGATCTCGTCGGCGAAGCGCGTGCAGCGGCCGCACTGGATGCAGCGCTCCCGGTCCAGCAGCACGAGGTCCGAGATCGGGATCGGCTTCTCCCAGTGGCGCTTCTCCTCGACGAAGCGCGACTCACCGGGACCGAACGCCAGCGTCGTGTCCTGCAACGGGCACTCGCCGCCGCGGTCGCAGACCGGGCAGTCGAGCGGGTGGTTGATCAGCAGCAGCTCGAGCACGCCGTCCTGCGCCTGGAGGGCCGCGTCGGACTGCGTGTGCACGACCATGCCGTCGGTGACCACGGTGGCGCACGAGATCTGCAGGCCGCGCATGCCTTCCACTTCCACCAGGCACATGCGGCACATGCCCACGGGCTTCATGCGCTCGTGGTAGCAGAAGCGTGGGATGTAGCGACCGTGATCCTGCGCGACCTTGATCAGCAGGTCGCCGGTCTTCGCGTGCACCTCGCGACCGTCGATGGTGAGCGTGACGTCACCCGGCTCGCCGGTCGGCAGCACGTAGTCGTACGTCGACGGCCACTGGCTCATCGGGACGCCCGGCGGACGCGGCGTCGACTCGTTCGCTGCACTCATGCGCTGGTCACCGGGATCGTCGGGCGGGCTTCGCCGGCCGTGCACATCTCGAGGATCTCCTCGCGGAAGAAGCGGTCGAGGCTGACGACCGCAGACATCGTGCTCGGTCCCATCGCGCAGATGGTGGTCTGCGCGAACGGCGCGTTGAGCCCGGGCACGATCGTCGAGCCGAAGGACAGCATCATGTCGAGGTCCTGGGGGCGACCGAGGCCGTGCGAGATGCGGAACAGCACCCGCTCGAGCCACATCGATCCCTCACGGCACGGGGTGCACTTGCCGCAGCTCTCGTGGGCGAAGAACTTCAGCAGTCGCCACGCGACCAGCGCGGGGTTCACGTCTTCGTCGAAGACCATGATCGCGCCCGATCCGAGCATCGTCTTGAGCTCGGACGCCGACGAAGTCCATGTCGAGCGGCGAGTCGAGGTGCTCGGGCATGAGCCACGGCGCCGACGCGCCACCGGGGATGAAGAACTTCATCTTCTTGCCGCCGCGCACCCCGCCGGCGAGCCCCTCGATCAGGTCCCGGAAGCTGATGCCGAGCTCGACCTCGTAGTTCCCGGGGCGCTCGACGTGCCCCGAGACCGAGAAGATGCGCGTGCCGGTCGAGCGACCGACGCCGAGCTTGGCGTACTCCTCGCCACCCATCCGCAGGATGTGCGGGACGGTGGAGAGCGTCTCGACGTTGTTGACGACCGTCGGCTGCGCGTAGAGACCCTGCACCGCGGGGAACGGCGGCTTGATGCGCGGCATCGCGCGCTCACCTTCGAGGCTCGAGAGCAGACCCGTCTCGTCTCCGGCGATGTAGGCGCCGGCGCCGCGGTGCACGATCACCTCGAGGTCGAAGCCGGAGCCGAGGATGTTCTTGCCGATGAATCCCTTGGCGTACGCGTCGGCGACGGCCTGCTCCAGCCGATCGATGCCGAGTGCGAACTCGCCGCGCACGTAGATGAACGCGTGATGCGCCTCGATCGCGAAGGCGGAGATGATCACGCCTTCGACGATCTGGTGCGGGTCCCGCTCGATGAGCATGTGGTCCTTGAACGTGGACGGCTCACCCTCGTCACCGTTCACGGCCAGGTACCGGGGATAGATGCCCTTCGGCAGGAACGACCACTTCTGCCCGGTCCCGAAGCCGGCGCCGCCACGGCCGCGCAGTCCCGAGGCCTTCACCTGCTCGTCCTGGATGTGCGCGGGCGCCATGTCGAGCGCGCGCCGCAGCTGCTCGTAGCCGCCGGTCGCGAGGTAGCGGTCGATCGTCCACGAGTCCTCGGGGAAGTCGCGGAGCCGCTGCGTGACGATGCGGGTCTCGGTCACTGCCATCAGGTGCGCTTTCCTCCGGATACGCCGCGCGGCGTGCGCGCCCCCGACCGGTACTCCTCCACCGTCGCCGTCGCCGACTCGCGGGTGGCGTTGCCGTGGAACTCGTAGTTCACCTGGAAGACCGGCGCGGTGTCGCAGGCGGCGAGGCACTCGACCTCTTCGACCTCCACGTCCTCCGCCTGCGAGTACTGCTCACTCAGCGCTTCGTAGAGCTCGGGCCCGCCGTTGACGAGGCACGAGACGTTCGTGCAGACCGAGACGACGAGATGCTTCACGCCGTCGCGCTTGTACATCGTGTAGAAGCTGCACGTCCCGAGCACCTGGGCGGGCTCGAGGTCCACCAGGTCGGCGACCTCGACGATCGCCTCGGGCGAGACCCAGCCGTCCTGCTCCTGCGCGAGGTGCAGGAGCGGCAGCACGGCAGAGCGCGCGAACGGATACTTCGCGACGATCTCGTCGCGCTGCTCGCGGTTGTCGGGCTCGAACGCCATCAGGCCACCCGCTCTTGACGGCTGCGCCGCCGGGCCGCTCGGGCCCCGCTCGCAGCCTGACTGACCGTCGTCGTGCGATGCTCGCTCACCGGTCCACCTCGCCCATGATGGGGTCGACGCTCGAGATGACCGCGACCGCGTCCGCGACGAGCCGGTCCTCCATCATCGGAGCCATCGACGCCAGGTTGTAGAAGGACGGGCCGCGGATGTGCAGCCGGGCCGGCTTCCCGGTGCCGTCGGACACGAGGTAGCAACCGATCTCGCCCCGAGGCGACTCGATCGAGACGTAGGTCTCGCCCGCGGGGACCTTGAAGCCCTCGGTGAAGAGCTTGAAGTGGTGGATCAGTGCTTCCATCGACTCGTTGATGCGGGGCCGCGGCGGGGGCGTGACCTTCTTGTCCTGCACCCGGTAGTCACCCCGCGGCATCTTCTCCACGCACTGGCGCACGATCTTGATCGACTCCGCGATCTCGTAGAGGCGGATGCGGTACCGGTCGAAGCAGTCGCCGTTCTCGGTGTAGATGACCTCGAAGTCGACCTCGTCGTACGCGAGGTACGGCTGCGCGGTCCGCAGGTCCCAGGCGAAGCCGGTGCTGCGCAGGATCGGGCCGGTGACCCCGAGCGAGAGCGCCTGCTCGGTCGTGATCGTGCCGACGCCGACCATGCGCTCGAGCCAGATCGGGTTCTGGGTCAGCAGCGCGTCGTACTCGGAGATGCCACCCTCGACGATGTCGCAGATCCGCAGGACCTCTTCCTGCCAGCCGTCGGGCAGGTCGGCGGCGATCCCACCGGGACGGATGAAGTTGTGGTTCATCCGCAGCCCGGTGATCATCTCGAGCAGGCGCAGCACCTCTTCGCGCTCGCGCCACCCGTAGAGCAGCATCGACACCGCGCCGATGTCCATGCCGTTCGTCGCCTGGAACAGCAGGTGCGAGGCGATGCGGCCGAGCTCCTGCAACATCATGCGGGCCCACACCGCGCGCGGCGGGACCTCGACGTCGAGCAGCCGCTCCACGGCCATCGACCACACCAGCTCGTTGCTGAGCGGCGCGACGTAGTCCATGCGCGTGACGTTGGTCGCGCCCTGCACGTAGGTGAGCTCTTCGCCCGTCTTCTCCATCCCGGTGTGGAGGTACCCGACGACGGGCTTGGCGCGCACGACGGTCTCGCCGTCGAGCTCCATCATGATCCGCAGCACGCCGTGCGTGGAGGGGTGCTGCGGCCCCATGTTGATGATCATGGTCTCGCTCACCCTCGAGCTCCGGCCACGGCCCGCCGGTGACGACGATGCTCGTGCTGCTTGTGCAGCTCCTGCGCGCCCTCGTCGGTCTGGCGCTCGAGTGGAGTCAGTCCGTCATCGTTCCCGCTCCGCCGCTCGGGCCCGCTCCGCCGCCCGCCTTCTGCGCTCGTGTGCGCGCTCCATCCTGCACTCATCGGGGGCCCGGGTCTTCCTTGAACGTCACCGGCACGCGCGCGGGCGAGTCGTCCTTGCGCAGCGGGTGACCGATCCAGTCGTCGGGCATGAGGATGCGGGTGAGGTCGGGATGGCCCGGGAACGTGATCCCGAACAGGTCGTACACCTCGCGCTCGGCGGAGTGCGCGCTGCCGTAGAGCGGGGCGAGGCTCGGGACCTCGGGGTCGCCGACCGGGACTTCCGCGATCAGGCGGATCCGCCGGTTGCGCGGATGGGAGAGGAAGTTCGCCACGATCTCGAAGCGCTCGGGAGCGACGCCGTCGATCTCGAGCCGCTCGATGTCGAGGAGGTGATCCACCGCAGTCACGTCGAGCAGCATCGTGAACTGCTGCTCGTCGCGGAGGAACGTCGCCGCGTCGGCCCACTGCGCACGGTCGAGGTACACGACCGGTTGGCCGTGCGACTCGTGGAACACCGCGCCCTCGAAGCGCTCGACGAGCGCGGCCGCGACCGGGTCCGCGATGACGGGAGCAGCAGAGGCCGCACCATCGGCCTCGGGCTTGTGCTCATCTTCACGAGGGGCGTCGTCAGGCATCGCAGCGTGGCTCGCGGTTCGTTCTACGCGGACGGGACGCCGACGGCGCCGGCGTCCGGGGCGGGCCGCTCGGGGGCGGCACGGAGGCTGATGGGCTCGGCGCGCACGCCGTCGCGCTGCACGACCTCGATGCCGGCTCCGCCGGACGTCGAGGCCTCGCGGCGCTTGAGCAGCTCGCCGGTGCGAATCTGCTCGTGGAGCATGATGATTCCGTGCATGAGCGTCTCGGGCCCGGGCGGGCAACCGGGGACGTAGACGTCCACCGGGACGACCTGGTCCACGCCCTGGACGATCGCGTAGTTGTTGAACATGCCGCCGCTGCTCGCGCACACGCCCATCGAGATGACCCACTTGGGCTCGACCATCTGGTCGTAGACCTGGCGCAGGACCGGCGCCATCTTCTGGCTGACCCGACCGGCCACGATCATGAGGTCCGCCTGGCGCGGGCTGGCCCGGAAGACCTCCATCCCGAAGCGGGCGAGGTCGTAGTGCGCGGCACCGGTCGCCATCATCTCGATCGCGCAGCACGCCAGACCGAACGTGGCGGGAAAGACGGAGTTGCGGCGAGCCCAGCGGACAACGTCCTCCAACCGCGCGGTGAGGAAGTTGTGCGAGATGGAGTCGAGGGGCATCTAGTGCTGCCGTCGTCCTCGCTCGGCCACCTCGGCGGCGCAGGCGGCGAGAGTCTCTGCGCGGACGGCGACGCGTCGGCTCGTGCGCAGCACGCGAGCTGCCGATGCACCGCGGCCGGTGACCTGGCGCACCGGGCCCCAGTCGAGCGCTCCGACCGAGAGGATGTACGCGAAGGGGACGATCAGGATGAGCAGGAAGAAGCCCATCACACCGAGGCCGTAGCCGCCGAGCTGACGGAAGATCGTCGTGAAGGGATAGAGGAAGATGATCTCGACGTCGAGAATGATGAACGCGAGCGCCACCAGGTAGAAGCGCACCGGGAACCGCTCGGCCGGCTCGTCCTCCGAGACGATGCCGCACTCGTACGACGCGGTCTTCGCCTTGGTCGGACGCTTGCTCGTCAGCAGCTTGGATGCCGTGAACGACGCCGCCACGAAGATCAGAACCAGAACGATCATCGTGAGGATCGGCAGGTACTGCGCCACCGCTCGCTCCCCTTCTTCCGCCCGTCCGGCCCGGTCGCGCCGAGGCTACCTCGCGGGACACCACTGCCCCCAAGTTCTCCGCCAGATCCATTTGCCGCGGCGTCGCGCGTGATCGCGCGCCCGGCGGCGTGCGTCAGGCGCGCCGCGTGGTGCCCAACCCGGGCGGCGACGGGTCGGGGATCACCGCGACCAGCCGCTCCACCACCTTGTACGCAGCCTCTGCCGGACCGATCTCGTCGGGCCGCAGCAGGTTGGCCATGATCCGCAGCACCCACTCCATCAGCGGCCGGGAGTGCATGCCGATTCGTGTCACTTCGCGCATGATGGCCGGATTGCCGATCACCTTGCACGAACGTGCGGGCGACCTTGAAGTACGGCCCGTAGATCTCCTCGAGCTGGTCGGGGTAGCGCTGCCAGCGCCAGCCCGTCGCCCTCGAGCGCCTCGTGCACCGCGCCCGCGACCATCCGGCCGGTCTCGTAGGCGTAGGAGATTCCCTCGCCGTTGAACGGGTTGATGGAGCCGGCGGCGTCGCCCGCGACGATCCAGGTGGGTCCGGCCTTCGGCGTGACCGAGCCACCGGTGGGGAGCTTCCCGCCGACGGGTGGCCCGCACGAGGTCTCGGGCGAGATGCCCCAGCGGGCCGGCGCCGTGGCGATGAAGGCGTCCATCAATTTGGTGGTGTTGACGCTCTTGAAGCCGGTGAACGTGTCGAGCAGGCCGGCCCCGACGTTCACCGTGCCGTCGCCGACCGGGAAGATCCAGCCGTATCCGGGCATCTGGTTGCCGTCCCGGTCCCGCAGGTCCAGGTGGCTCTCGATCCAGGGCTCGTCGTGGAACGGGCTCGTGAAGTAGCCGCGAATCGCCATGCCCATCGGGTACGAACGGTCCCGGGAGGTCCCGAGGGCCCGGCCGAACCGGGAGTTGGCACCGTCCGCCACGACGACGACCGCGGGCCCGGACCGTCTCGGTGACCCCGGTCTCGCGCCGCAGGACCTTCGCCCCGGTGACCAGGCCGCCTTCCACCAGGGGCTCGAGCGCCTCGCTGGCCGGCCAGAGGGTGGCGCCGGCCTTCACCGCCCGGTCCGCCACCATCTCGTCCAGGTCCCGGCGGCGCACGACATATCCGTAGTCGGGAAAGTCGGGATGCTCGGGCCAGCGCAGCTCCAGGGTGATGCCGTGGGCCATGGACCGCAGGCCCGTCGTAGCGCTGGAAGCCGCGAAAGCTGGTCCGCGAGCCCCATTTCGTGCAGTTGGAACACGGCCCGGGGAGTCAGGCCGTCGCCGCAGGTCTTCTCCCGGGGGAAGCGCTTCTTGTCGACCACGAGCACGTCGTGCCCCTGCTGCGCGAGCCAGTACGCGGCGGATGCACCGGCGGGTCCGGCCCCGACGACGAGCACGTCGTACCGCGCGCGTTCCATCGCAGCATCGTCGCGCAGAACACCCTCGCCGACTCACGGCACCGGACCGGCGTGGCGGAGCGGGCAAGCGGAGGACGGGAGCGGGCACGAAGTGCGGACGCGGAGGAGGGCGGCCTCGGAGTGACCCAGAGAGCTGGTCTCCGATGTGTCCCTGCGCCATCTAGCGTGGTAGAGAAACACCCCACAGAGAGGCTTCGGGGACGCAGCCGCGGGGTGCGGACTCGGGCCGATGGAGGACCGACAGGGCCATGCCCAACCTGCTGCCCGACTGGCACTTTCTCCGGCCGGCAGGCCGTCTCATCTGGTTCTCGTTGATCCTGATCATCATGCTCGTGCCGGTGATCGTGGCGCTGCGGCGGCCGAAGTCCGACAAGCCGACCACGTGGGCCCAGGCGATGGCCGGCTCGGTGTACGTCTTCGCGCTGTTCCTGCTCGTCGTACGCCATCATCCCGCACGAGTTCATCACCTTCTCCGACACGTACCTCGGGTGGGCGAAGGACAAGTACGTCGTGAAGTCCACGACCGCGATCCCGTTCTTCACCAGCTTCAACTGGCCGCTGAGCATCGACATGCAGGCGATCCGCGACATCGCGGTCGTCGGGATCTACATCGTGTTCTTCGGCGTGAACATCGCGCTCTTCGTGCTCTGGCAGGACCGCAAGACGAAGACCGAGGACGAAGAAGAGCAGCCCGTCGTCGTCGGGCGCTCGCGCTTCGGTCGTCCGCTGAAGGCGAAGGCCTAGCCGTGGCTCGCAACGATGCGAACCCGCCCATGCCGGACTTCGCCACCGACTACGTGTTGCAAGAGGTGGACCCGAGCTTCCTGACCCAGGCGGTCAAGCCGAAGCAGTTCCTCCACATCGACCAGGCCGAGTGCATCCTCTGCGAGGGCTGCGTCGACATCTGCCCGTGGAAGTGCATCCACATGGTGTCGGTCTCCGCGATCGACGAGGCCATCGGCACCGAGCAGCCGGGCGAAGATCCCCACGATCACGTCGCGTTCATCGTCGACGAGGACATCTGCACCCGCTGCGCCCTCTGCGTGGACCGGTGCCCCACCGGCGTCATCATCCTCGGCAAGCTCTCCCCGCAGGTCGCCGCCGGCGACCCGCACACCCGCACCAACCGCAACGGCTACGCGTACGGAGTTCGGTTCTAGCTCGGTCGGTTCTCGCTCGACCCCGTCCGGCGAGCCGCCGGACGCCGACAGATCGCAAGGAGAGGCACTCGTGGCCAACGGCAACGGGAGCAACGGAAACGGAAGCGGCGGCATCGGCGCAGCGCTGCGCGAGCGCAGCAAGAAGCTCGGTGACACGGTCGGCAACAGCCAGGTCATGACGTCGATCTTCCGGCCGGGCTCGATCTTCCGGAAGGGCTACACCGACAGCCCGAGGAACCGCTCGTACGTGATCATGAACAACGTGCTGTACCACCTGCACCCGGTGAAGGTGAAGCGGCACGCGGTGAAGGTCAGCTACACGCTCTGCCTCGGTGGGCTGAGCTTCTTCCTGTTCATCCTGCTCACCGTGACCGGCATCTTCTTGATGTTCTTCTACCGGCCGACCGAAGCGCTCGCGTGGAACAACGTGCAGCAGCTCGAGACCGCGGTGTGGTTCGGATCACTCGTGCGCAACATGCATCGATGGGGCGCACACCTCATGGTGCTCACCGTGTTCCTGCACATGAGCCGCGTCTTCTACCACGGCGCGTACAAGGCTCCTCGCGAGTTCAACTGGGTCATCGGCGTGATCCTGCTGACGCTGACGCTGCTGCTCTCGTTCACCGGCTACCTGCTCCCGTGGGACCAGCTGGCGCTCTGGGCCGTCACCGTCGGCACGAACATGATGGGCTACACCCCGGTGTTCGGTGGGCAGATCCGGTACGCCCTGCTCGGTTCCAAGGAGATCAGCGGCGACACGCTGCTGCGCTGGTACACGTTGCATGTGTTGTTACTGCCGTTCGTGATCGTGATCTTCATGGCTGTCCACTTCTGGCGGGTCCGCAAGGACGGCGGCCTGTCCGGGCCGCTGTAGGGGAGGACGAATCCAATGCCTGAGATCCCCGAACATCTTCTGAAGCGCAGCGCCGAACGGCGCAAGCAGCTGGGTCTGCCGACCGGCGAGGAAGGCGGCGAGACGCACCGGAGGCGGCCGCGCCCGAGGGCGGCGACGCGCCGGCAGAGACCCCGCGCGGAGACCCCGGCGCCCGTCGCGGCGGACGCGGATGCGGGTGGCGACGCGATCACCGAGGACAAGGGCGGCGTGCCGGCGCACCTGCTCGAGCGCTCCCGCCGGCGCAAGGCGGCGCTCGGTGGCGGCGGCGGTGAAGGTGCTGCCGCACCGGCTGCGGCGGCGGCCGGCGGCGGTGCCGCGACGGCGACCGCAGTGAAGGCCGCGCCCGCGCCGACCATGACCGGACCGGGCGGTCACACCCAGCGCCTCCTGACCGTCGTGAAGTCGGGTTCGATCCAGCAGACCCGCGCCGAGGCGCAGGACAAGGTCCACACCTGGCCGCACCTGCTCGTCGTCGAGTTCGCGGCGATCCTCGCGATGACCGCCGTCGTCCTCGTCTTCTCGGCCATCGTGCGCGCGCCGCTGCTCGGCCTCGCGGACGTCAACCAGACGCCGAACCCGTCGAAGGCGCCGTGGTACTTCCTCGGTCTGCAGGAGCTGCTGACGATGTTCCACCCGATGGTCGCGGGTGTGACCATCCCGGGCATGGGCCTCTTCCTGCTGATCGTGGCGCCGTACGTCGACAAGAACCCGTCCCACAAGCCGGAGGACCGCAAGTTCGTGATCTCGCTCTTCACGATCTTCCTCATGTTCTGGGCCGTGCTCGTCATCATCGGATCGTTCTTCCGGGGACCCGGCTTCAACTTCGTGTTCCCCTGGAACGACGGCATCTTCTTCGAGCTCTAAGGAGCAGCTACCTCGTGGGCATCGTCCTTCTCATCGCGATCCCGGTCCTGCTCGTCCTGGCCGCCGTGATGATCTTCGCGACCGGCCGGCGCCGGGCCTCCGACCCCCAGGGTCGGGTCACCGGCACCCTGAGCGGCGAGACGCGCGCTCGCGACGAGTCGCTCGTCGACGCGGGTGCGGTCGCCGACGACCAGTCCGAAGGCGCACGTGACCGCGCCGACGAGACCCGCAAGGCGATCGGCTCCGGTGGCGCCGCACCCGCGACCCGCGGCACGACCGCGGTGGCCGAGCGGGCCCCGGTCGACGAGGAAGAGCTCGGGATCAGCCGCCGCCAGTTCTTCAACCGTGGCATCCTCGTCACGATGGCGGTCAGCCTCGGCGCGTTCGGCGCCGCGGCGATCAGCTTCCTGTACGCCAAGTCGGCCGGCGGCTTCGGCGGAACGGTCGAACGCGGGCATCAGCCTCGTCGACGCCATCGGCTACAACAACACGAACAAGCAGCCGTACTACGTGCCCGAGGCCCGCACCTACCTGGTGCCGTACCCGAAGGCCGACGTCCCGAAGGCCAAGAAGATCCCGCAGTACGCGCCGGTGCTCCCCGGGATGGAGCAGGGCATCGTCGCCCTCTACCAGAAGTGCGTGCACCTGGGCTGCAAGGTCCCGTGGTGCCAGCACCTCGCAGTGGTTCGAGTGCCCGTGCCACGGCTCGAAGTACAACCGGGTCGGCGAGAAGCGTGGTGGTCCTGCGCCGCGTGGCCTGGACCGCTTCGTCGTCACCATCTCGGGCGCCAGCCTGAGCATCGACACCAGCAAGCCGATCCTCGGCCCCCCGATCGGGACCGACACCACCGGGCAGGGGGCGGAAGGCCCGCCCTGCGTCGGATGAGCAAGACCCCGAACCGACCGTTGCACCTGATCCCCCCGAGGCGACCGTGATCCTGGCCGTGACATTCCGCACCGTCCTCGTCATCATCAACGTCCTCGCGGTCGTGGTGATCGTGGGCGTGATCGGTTACAAGGTGCTGAGCGTTCGCCGCGAGCCGGTGGAGAAGCCGGCCCAGAACCTCACGCCGTTCCTCGACGACCAGGAGCTCGAAGGTCGTCACCTGGAGCGGGTGCTGCGCTGGGCGCTGCTGTTCTCCACGATCGTCGCGGTCGTGCTCCCGCTCTACTGGCTGCTCGAACCCGGCCGCCAGACCGCCGAGGCCCAGGGCTTCGACGAGCGCGCCATCGAGCGGGGCGCCACGCTCTTCGCCAACAACCAGATGGACGGCGTACGACAACACCAAGTCGCTGCTGTGCGCCAACTGCCACGGCACCGACGCCGGTGGCGGCTCGGCGAACTTCACGATCACGCCCGACGCCCAGGGCGACCCCAACGCCCGACCGGTCCAGGTCGCGTGGCAGGCGCCGGCGCTCAACACCGTGATGTACCGCTTCAACGAGTGCACCCCCGAGGACGTCGCTCGCGAAGGCGCACAACTGCCTTCGGGCCGAGCAGCAGGTGAACGAGATCATCACCTACGGCCGGCCCGGCACCCCGATGCCGGCCTGGGGCATCGAAGGTGGCGGCCCCAAGAACGACCAGGCGATCAGTGACCTGACCGCGTACCTGCAGAGCATCCAGCTCTCGCCGGCCAAGGCCAAGGCGCAGGTGACCAAGAACGTCGTCGCCCTCAAGGCGCAGGCCAAGGCCGCGGTGAAGACCGCCCAGGACAACCTCGCCACGGCCCGGGAGAACCTGGCCGGACGCCGAAGACGAAGAAGGCCCGCCTCGCCTACACGATCGAGGTCGCCGGCGCGACCAAGGCGATCGAGCGGTCCGTCGCGTTCCAGCGCCAGATCGCGGACGCCGAGCCAGGGTGAGCTGCTGTTCGACGTCAACTGCGCCCGCTGCCACACCAAGGGCTGGTCGTACAACGACCCGGCGAAGCCGAACGTGCCCGAGCCCGGTCCCGCCGGTGGTGGCGCCTTCGGCCCGTCCCTGCGGGGCGGTGCGGTGCTCGAGCAGTTCCCCGGTCTTCCCGCCGACGACGTGTCGACCCCGGGCTTCCAGAGCCAGTACGACTGGGTGTCGGACGGAGTCGAGGCCCGCAAGGGCTACGGCGTCCGCGGGCATCTCGAGCGGCGGCATGGCGCACTTCGGCCAGATCCTGACCAAGCAGCAGATCAACGCCATCATCAAGTACGAGCGGAACCTCTAGTGGGAGCGAACGCGTGAGAGTTGTTCTCGTCCTGGCCTCCGAGGGCATCAAGGACCGCAACCTCTGGTACCCCACGATCCTCGGGGTGCTCGTGGTCCTTTCGGCCGTCAGCCTCTTCTGCGGCACCATCTACCTGCTGCTGGCGACGAACCTCGGCGCGCGCCTCGGCTTCCTCGTCGCCGTCGCCGGGCTCTCGGGCTTCATGGTCCTGCTGTCCTGCCTCTGGCTCACGACGGCGTCGCCGCTCAACACGCTTGAAGGGCCGGATCCCGCACTGGGTGGCGGTCGAGTCGATCAAGGGCGGCGATCTCGCCAGATCGAAGATCCCGGCAGTACGAGATATCAGGGAGACCGGGAAGGTCACCGACCCGGCCGAGCAGGCGAACGTGAAGGCCGCGGTCGACTCGGTGGTCGTGACGCCGCGAGCTCCTCCCGGGCAGCCAAGAGGTCGCGGCGACGAGCAAGTTCCAGATCTACCAGGCAGCCACCGACTACCTCGTCCCGAACTACTTCGAGACCGGGGGCGGGAACATCTTCAGCGAGGTCTCGGTCGACCACGAACAACCAGTTCCCGTGGGTCCACGTCAGCCTGCACAAGCCGAAGTACGCGGTCGTGGACATCTGCCCGGTCGACACGGACCTGCTGATCGTGCCGTTCGGTGACCCGCCGCCCACCCCGCAATGCGACAAGTCCAAGCCGATCACGAGCCTCGTGTTCGAGCGGGACCTCGGTTCGGTCCGGGTACCGCCGTTCGTCGCCCTGCTCGGCTCGTCGGTGCTGTTCATCCTGTCCCTGCTCGGTCTGCACTGGCGGGAGCGGGACCTCCAGGAGCAGGCCGCCCGCCTCCAGGCCGAGGCGGAGAACGCCACCGCCGCGGCCATCGAGCGCACCCCCGAGAAGGTCTAGGAGATCCTGCGATGAGGCACCCGTCCGCCACGCTCCTGCGTCTCACCCGGCTCGCCGCGCTCGGCGCCACCCTGCTCCTCGTCACCGGCTGCTCGAACGGTCAGCTCGTCGACGCCGGTGGCGAGCGCGGCGCCGGCGGCCTCGCGTTCGTGCTGCTCGCGGTCTTCTTCTGGATCTTCTTCGGGGCGATCTTCTACATGGACCGCACCGGCAAGCGCCGCCGGGCCCGCGAGGACCAGCAGGGCGAGTAGCGCTTCTGCTGCTCGCGTCGCGCTACGGCGCGTCGCCCGCGACGTGCTTCGCGACCTCCGACGCGGCATCCGCGGCGAGCTCGACGGTGCGAGCAAGGTCCGCATCGGTGTGCGCCAGGCTGACGAACATCACCTCGTAGCTGCTCGGCGCGAGGAACACGCCGCGGTCGAGCATCGCGTGGAAGAAGCGCGCGTAGGTCTCGTGATCACCGGCGCGCGCGTCGTCGTAGTTCCGCACCGGTGACGCGCTGAAGAACAGACCCGACGAGCGTTCCCTCGCGCGGCACCTGCACCGCGAGCCCGGTCGCCGGCGATCGCTTCGCGCAGCGCGGTCGCGAAGCCGGCCACTCTGCGTCTCCAGCTCGCGGTAGCGCGCCGGCTCGAGCTGGCCGAGCGCGGCGAGACCGGCGGCGGTCGCCAGCGGGTTCCCCGAGAGCGTCCCGGCCTGGTACACGTCACCGAGCGGAGCCAGGTGGTCCATCAGGTCGGCCCGCCCGCCGACCGCGGCCAGCGGGAGCCCCCCGCCGATCACCTTGCCGAGGATCGAGAGGTCGGGCGTGAGGTCGAAGCGACCCTGGGCGCCGGCCGGTCCGAGCCGGAACCCGGTGATGACCTCGTCGCAGACGAAGAGCGCGCCGTGCTCCTTGCAGCGCTGCGCCAGATGCTCGAGGAAGCCGATGGCCGGCGGGACGAGGCCCATGTTGGCGGCGACGGGCTCGACGAGCGCGGCGGCGATCTCGGTGCCGTTCGCCGCGAACGCCGCGTCGAGCGCGGCGACGTCGTTGAACGGGACCACGATCGTGTCGCCGACCGCACCGGGGGTGACGCCGGCCGAGCCGGGGAGCCCGAGCGTCGCGACACCGCTGCCCGCGGCCACGAGCAGCGAGTCGAGGTGACCGTGGTAGCAGCCCGCGAACTTCAGCAGCTTGGTGCGGCCCGTCGCGCCGCGGGCGAGGCGCACCGCGGTCATCGTCGCTTCGGTGCCGCTCGAGACGAGCCGCACCTTGTCGACGCTCGGCACCCGCGTCGGCGATCACCTCCGCGAGCTCCACCTCGCGCGCGGTGGGCGCGCCGTACGACGTCCCCGCGGCCGCGGCGCGCTGCACCGCTTCGACGACTCCGGGGTTCGCGTGCCCGAGGATCGATGCGCCCCACGACTGCACGTAGTCGAGGTAGGTGTTGCCCTCGGTGTCCGTGATCGACGCGCCGCGCGCGCTCGCCACGAAGAACGGCGTGCCGCCGACCGCGTTGAACGCCCGCACCGGCGAGCTCACGCCACCGGGGATGACCCGGAGCGCGCGCTGGTAGAGCTCGTCGCGGGTCTCGCTCAACTGCAGGCCCTCACGCCTGGAGGCGCTCGGCGAGGTCTCGCGCGAAGTAGGTGAGGATGAAGTCGGCGCCGGCGCGCCGGATCGAGAGCAGGTGCTCGTGGGCCACCGCGGGACCGTCGATCCAGCCGTTCGCCGCGGCCGCCTGCACCATCGCGTACTCACCACTCACGTGGTACGCCGCGACGGGAACGTCGAACGTGTTGCGCACCGCGGCGATGACGTCGAGGTACGCGAGCGCGGGCTTGACCATCACCATGTCCGCACCCTGCTCGATGTCCAGCGCGGTCTCGTCGAGCGCTTCGCGAGCGTTCGCCGGTTGCATCTGGTACCCGCGCCGGTCACCGAACTGCGGCGAGCACTCCGCCGCGTCGCGGAACGGGCCGTAGAGCGCCGAGGAGTACTTGGCCGAGTAGGCGAGGATCGCCGCCTCGGAGTGACCGGACTCGTCGAGCGCGGAGCGGATCACCGCGACCTGGCCGTCCATCATCCCGCTCGGCGCGATCACGTCCGCGCCGGCGTTCGCCTGGGCGATGGCGATGCTCGGCGTAGCGCTCGAGCGTGCTGTCGTTGTCGACCTCGCCGCTCGCGTCGACGAGACCGCAGTGCCCGTGATCGGTGTACTCGTCGAGGCAGTCGTCGGCCATGAGGACGAGCGAGTCGCCGACCTCGTCGCGCAGCTGCTTGAGCGCGACCTGCACCACGCCGTCCGGATCGTCCGCGCCGGAGCCGTGCGCATCCTTGTGCTGCGGGATGCCGAAGAGGATCACCGCGGGCACGCCGAGGCCGGCGAGCGCCCGCACCTCCTTGCGGAGGCTCTCCTGGGTGTGCTGGAACACCCCGGGCATCGACGCGACCGGCTCGGGATCGCTGATGCCGGCCTTCACGAAGAGCGGAGCGACGAGATCGTCGACGGAGAGCCGCGCCTCGGCGGTCAGGCGGCGCATCGGGTCGCGAGCGCCGCAGCCGGCGCGACCGGTGTTCGGGGAAGCTCACGACGGTCCAGGCTACCGCCGGATCGGTGCTGGTCTTTCGACCGCAGTTCGCGGTTCCGAGCGTAGCTGTCCCACCCTGTCCGTAGGGTGGGGGTTGATGTTGAACAGCCTGCTTTCAGCGCAGTCAACCCTTGAAGGCGGCGGCACGCGGTCTTCGATCCGACGCGTGCAGCGGGCAGGACGCGATCGACGCTGGTCGAGGAGCTCGGGGTCCAGCGCCGACTGACTCGACGGGATGCTGGGCCAAGGCCGCGAAGCGGGTCGAGGACACGGCCGCGCACACCTACAAGAGCGACCGGAACGCGGCGGAGCTGTGCGCAGCGGCTGGTCGGCGTCACGTCCGGCGAGGCGAAGCGCGCGATCGAGACCGCCGGGAAGCTCGAGGCGCTGCCGGAGACCGATGCCGCGGTGCGCGGCCGGCCGCTTGTCGGCTCGCGCGACCGATCTGATCGCTGCAGCGGCATCTGATGATCCGGCGGTGGAGAGGCAGCTGATTGCTGCGGCCGCGAAGGGTTACGTGCCGTTGCGGGACCGGTGCATCGCGGTGCGGGCCGCGCGCGAAGACCAGGCGGAGCGGGCGAAGCGGCAGCACGCGGCCCGGTCGTTTCGGATGTGGCCCACGCCCGACGGGATGGTCGAAGGCCACTTCAAGGTCACGCCCGAAGTCGGTGGCGCGATCGAAGCCGTCGATGGACACGGCACGCGGGAAGAAGTTCCGCGAGGCACGGAAGGCGCGGGTGCAGGAGCCGCAGGACGGTACGCGGCGGACGCGTTCGCCGATGCGATCGTGGGCGGCCCGAGCACCTCGAAGGGTGGCGGCTGGTACACGCGCACGTGATCCTCGACCACGAAGCGCTCCTTCGCGGCTTCACGTCGACGGGGAGACGTGTGAGATCCCGGCGTCGGTCCGGTCAGCGTCGAGTGGGTCCGCGAGCTGCTCGGGACCGCGTTCGTCACCGCGATCATCAAGAAAGGGAAGGACATCACGACGGTGGCGCACTTCGGTCGCCACATTCCGACCGAGCTGCGCACCGCGATGATCGTCTCCGGACGCGAATGCTCGATCGAGAGATGTTCGGGTCGCGAGTACCTGGAGCTCGACCACTGCGAGATCGACTACGCCGACGATGGACCGGCCGCCAGGTGGAACCTCGCCTGGCTCTGCTCGATCCACCACACCCGAAAGACCCGGGGCTGGATCCTCGGCCCACCCGATCCGATCACCGGAAAGCGAAGACTCGACCCGCCACCGACCGCCCGACCCCGAGGCGCGCCACGGCGAGGCCGAGAGCTTGAGCACGCATGACCGACGCCCCCGATGTGACTGCGGCGTATCAGGCCGCCCACGACAGTGACCGACGGCTCGATCTCGGAGCTGCTGATCGCGCCCTGCCTCGCGCCCCTGACTCAGGTCGGACCGCGACCGGACGCGGGCTCGCGCTCGACGGGGTCGAGCCGGACCTTGGCCCACTCGTCCGGGTGGTGGGCACCATGCACCACTGCCCACGACAGTGCCGCGGCGGTCGTCTCGTTCCCGGCCAGGAACAGGCCCAGGACATGGCTGCGGAGCTGCCCGGGTGACAGCGGCCTCCCCCGCAGGTCGGGCGGCGAGCAACGCGCCGAGCACGTCGTCACTCGCATCACTTCCGTGGTCTCGGGTCCGAGCGCGACGATCACGTCGTCGGCGTACGCGTCGAGCACCGCGCGGTGGCGCTTCATCTCGCGCGCGTCGGCCCCGGCCGCGATGGGGAGGAAGCCGGTGAACTGGCCGAGTCGCATCCCGACCCACCGCACGACCTCGCGCTGGTGACGCGCGATCTCCTCGGCCTGCGCACCGACAAGGCGTTCCCCGAGCAGCACCCAGGCGGCGGCCCGCAACGCGATGCGGCCCATGGCCAGCTCGAGGTCGACCACGCTGTCGGTCGCGGTGTTCGGGATGGAAGTGACTTCGTCGCCGATGATCGCGTCGAGGTCGGCCAGACGCGGTTCGAGCGCCTTCTTGCGGAACGCCGGCGCGACCCACGGCTGGAGCTCGGCCCAGTCCTTCTCGGGCTGGCTGAACAGGTTCTCGCCCACTCCCATGCGGATGGGAACGACCGTCGCCGGCGGCCGCATCCACGAACCGCTGTCCGTGACGAGCATCGAGCGCGCGACCTCGGGGTCGCTGACCACCCACACCCGAACCGGGCCCATGCGCAGGACCACCACCGGGCCGAGCGCCGCGGCCTCGTCGAGCCAGCGCAACCGGTCGGCGTCGAAGAGCTTCAGCGCCTTGAACACCGAGCGATGCACTTTGAGCTCTGGTACTGCCCCCACGCCTGCTTCCTCCCGCGCCGGTCGTTCTCCCTACGTGCGGTCCCCTCGCGCGACTTCGGTCAGCAGCGCGGTGACAACACCGTCGATCGTGTGCGGGTCGGCTTCGGCATCGACGCGCAGGCCGCGGTCGCGAGCGGTGCGGGACGTGATCGGCCCGATCGAGATGACGAGTGGTTGCGGCTCCGGGATGGTGCCGACGAGGTCGCAGAAGCCGGTGACCGTCGACGAGGCGGTGAAGGTGACCGCGTCCGCCTTCCCGGAGCGCACGCGCTCGAGGGCGTCCGGATCGGGCGTGGTCGGGATCGTTCGGTAGACCGCGAGCACGTCGACCGGGTAGCCGCGGTCGGCGAGTCCGTCGGGCAGCACGTCGCGGGCCTGCTCGGCCCGGGCGAGCAGCACCCGCTCGTTCTCGGAGGTCGCCACCGGGAACGCGTCGACCAGCGCCTCGGCCACGAACCGCTCGGGCACCAGGTCGGCCCGGATCCCGCGCCGCTCGAGCGCGGTCGCCGTTCCCGGCCCGATCGCCGCGACCCGCAGCTCGCCGAGCGCCCGGGTGTCGAGCCCGGCGCGGGCCAGGCCCCGGTCGAAGAAGGCCTCGACCCCGTTGGCGGACGTGAACACCAGCCACGAGTAGCGACCGAGGTCGGGTAGCGCGAAGTCCACCGGCTCGATCTCGATCGCCGGCAGCTCGAGCACCTCGGCGCCGAGCGTCTCGAGCCGCGTGCGCAGGGTGCTGGCCTGCTCCCGGGCCCGTGTGATCGACGACGGTGCGACCGAACAGCGGGCGCGACTCGAACCAGGCGAGATCCAGCGCCGCGACGGGACCGACGACGATCGCGCTCGGGGCGCGGATGCCGGCTTCCGGCGCCGCGGCCAGCGTCGTGCGGATCGTGCGCTGCTCCGGCATCGTTCCCCACCGCACCGCGGCAACCGGGGTCTCGGGCGCGCGGCCACCGTCGATCAGGCTGGCGGTGATCCCGGCCAGGTTGCCCGCGCCCATGAGGATGACGAGCGTCCCGCCGGCGCGCGCGAGTGATGCCCAGTCGGTGTCGGTCGTTCCCTTCGTCGGGTCCTCGTGACCGGTGACGACGGTGAAGTGGGTCGACAGGCCGCGGTGCGTCACCGGAATGCCGGCGTAGGCCGCGGCGGCGATCGCGCTCGTGATGCCGGGGACCACTTCGAAGGCAACGCCGGCGGCGGCCAACGCCTCCGCCTCCTCCCCGCCCCGGCCGAACACGAACGGGTCACCGCCCTTGAGCCGCACCACGGTCTTGCCCTGCCCGCCGCGGTCGACGAGCACGGCGTTGATCTCGTCCTGGCTCGCGCTCGGCGCGCCCGGAGTCTTGCCGACGTTGACCCGCTCCGCCGCCGCGGGCGCGAGCTCCAGCAGCGAGGGGTGCGCCAGCCGGTCGTAGACCACGACGTCCGCCCGTTCGAGCAGCTCGGCGCCGCGCCGGGTCAGCAGCCCCGGGTCACCGGGGCCGGCCCCCACCAGGTACACGGTCACGAGCCCACCCCGTTCTGGCTCCTCGGGCTCGCGGGCTCGTTGCCATTCGGGAGGAGGTCGGTCCCGAGCGCTTCGAGCAGCGTGCTCCCGCCCTCTTCGTCGAGCAGGCGGCGCGCGACCTCCGCGCCGAGCGCCTCCGGATCCGATCCCTCACCGCGCACGGTGAGGACGATGCGACCGTCGAGCGAGGCGAGCAACGCGTCGAGCACGAGCGACCCGTCTCCGTCCCGCTCTCCGCGGTGGTTCGGGTTCGGGCGCGCCAATGCGCCGCACGGGAGACTGCACCCACCGCCGAGGCGAGCCAGGAACGCACGCTCGGCGCGGACCTCCGCGTGCGCCACTGGGTCGTTGAGCGCGATGAGCGCGGCGATCGTCTCCGTGTCGTCAGCCCGACACTCCACCGCGAGCGCGCCCTGACCCACCTGGGGCAACACCGTCGACGGGTCGAGCCGCTCCGTCGCCCGGTCCGCCACGCCGAGCCGGTCGAGCGCCGCGGCGGCAACGACGACCGCATCGAACTCCCCCGCCCGCTCGAGGCGGGTCGGGATGTTGCCGCGCAGCTCGCCGAAGGTGAGGTCCGGGCGCAGCGCGGCGAGCTGGGCCCGGCGGCGCACGCTGCCGGTTCCCGACGTGCCCGCCGGTGGGCAGATCGGCCAGCCGCGAACCCACCAGCGCGTCGCGGGGATCGCCCCGCTCCGGCACGGCCGCGAGGACGAGCCCGTCGGGGGTGTCGGCGGGGAGATCCTTGGCCGAATGGACCGCGAGGTCGGCGTCACCCCGCAGCACCGCGTCCTGCACCTCTTTCACGAACACGCCGGTGCCACCGAGCGCGTGGATCGTCGACGCGGTGTCACGGTCACCGCGGGTCGAGACCACGAGGAGCTCAGCCGACGCGCCGAGCCGGCCCGCGACGAGCTCCGCCTGCCAACGTGCGAGCGCGCTTCCCCGCGTGGCGACGCGCCGCGCGCGGGTCATTCCGCAGCTGGATCGCCCGGGAGGCCGTCCGGCAGGTCGAAGAGCGTGGCCAGCGCATCCGCGTACAGCTCGCCGCGCGCGCTCCCCGCGGCATCCTTCAGGCGGACGGTCGGCTCGTGCAGCAGCTTGTTCACGATGCCCTGGGTCAGTGCCTCGACCGAGTTGCGGGTCTCCGGATCCAGCCCGTCGAGCTTCGCTCGGAAGCGGTCGAGCTCCGCGGTGCGGATCGACTCGCCCCGCTGGCGCAACGAGGTGACCAGCGGCGTCAGCTCGCGCGCCATGCGGTCGGTCTGGAACTTCTCCAGCTCGTCGATGATGATCCCCTGCACGCGGCTGACCTCGCGGCGGCGCTCGTGCAGCGAGTCCTCGGTGAACCGCTTGAGGTCGTCCATGTCGAGCAGCGTCACGCCCGGCACCTGACCAGCGCCCGGATCGACGTCACGGGGAACCGCGACGTCCACGACCAGCAGCGGCGCGCCGTCGCGACGGTCCATCACGGCTTCGATGTCGCCGCGCTCGACGTGCACCTCGGTGGAGTCGGTCGCGGTCAGGAGCACGTCGACGGACGAGAGGACCTCGGGCAGCTCGCCGAGTGAGACCGGCCGGCCGCCGACCTTGGCGGCCAGGTCCACCGCCCGGGCGTACGTGCGGTTGGCCACGACGAGATCGCCGGAGCCGGCGCTGACCAGCGCCTTGGCGAGTCCCTGGGCCACCTCGCCGGCGCCGAGCACGAGCACGGAACGGCCGCGCAGCGAGAACATCGTCTGCTCGGCGAGCGCGACCGCGGCGGAGGAGATCGGAGAGCGCGCTGCGGCCGATCGCCGTCTCGGTGCGAGCGCGCTTGCCGACGACGAGCGCCTGGCGGAACACGCGCGAGAGGAGCTGGCCGGACGCGCCCTGCTCTTCGGCGAGGCGCCAGGCGTCGCGCACCTGACCGAGGATCTCGCCCTTCGCCGATGATCATCGAGTCGAGCCCGGCGGAGACACCGAAGAGGTGCGCGACCGCGCCGTCGTCGTAGTACGTGTACAGGTGCTCGGAGAAGTCATCCGGCTCGGCCGAGGCCTGCTCGGCGAGGAACTCGAGGATGTCCGAGACCGCGGCGTGGAACTTGGTGCAGCGCGCGTAGATCTCGATCCGGTTGCACGTGGAGAGCAGGACGACCTCGGCGAGGTGCTCCCGCAGCGCGAGGTCGTGGATCGCCTTCACCTGGCGCGAGGCCGGGACCGCGACGCGCTCGCGCATCTCGACCGGCGCGGTGCGGTGGTTGAGACCGACGACGATTACAGACACGAGCGCAGCTGCTCCCTCGCCTCGGACTCCCGACCTTCCCGGATCAGCTCGAGGATGCCGGAATCAATGGCCGCTCGCCAATCGGCGTCCTCGCTGGAACGCCCCCCGGAACGCATCTCTTCCCGGGCCTCGCTGAGCAGCTCCAGCAACGTCTCGTACTCCGGTCCCATCTCGTCCCGTACGTGATCCTTCAGGAAGGTCGCGAGGGCAGGACTGCGGCCGTTGGTGCCGATCGTCACCACGATATCCCCGCGCCGTACGACCGACATGAGGGTGAACGAGCAGTTCGCCGGGTCATCCGCGGAGTTCACGAAGATGTGCCGGGCCTCGCCGGCCTGGAAGGCCGCCCGGTTGACCTCGGGAACGTCGGTGGCGGTGATCACGAGCCACGCCCCCTCCACGTCCGAGTCCTCGAACGGGCGCTCGAGCAGCTGGACCCGGCCCTCGGCGGCCCAGGCCCGCACGGTCTCGCCGACCTCGGGGGCCACCACCGTGACGTCCGCCCCGGCGTCGAGCAGCGACTCGATCTTGCGGGCGGCGATCCGTCCGGCTCCGACGACGACGCACCGCCGGCCCGTCACCAGCAGGTTCACCGGATACCCCACGAGGGACGGGCGCCCGGCCGAGGTCAACCCACGCGTTCCTTGGCTCGGGAACGTTGATGCGACTGGTAGAAGGAGAGGATCTGCAGCTCGATCGCCAGGTCGACCTTGCGCAGCGAGACGGTGTCGGGAACCGCGACCACCGCCGGCGCGAAGTTGAGGATGGAGCAGACGCCGGCGGCGACCAGGCGGTCGGCGACCTCCTGGGCGGCGGCGGCGGGCGTGGCGATGATCCCGATCTTGATCCCCCGCTCGCTCACGATGGGGGACAGGTCGTCGATCGACTCGACCGTCAGGTCGCCGATCTGCTCACCGACCTTCGTCGGGTCCGCGTCGACGAGCGCCAGCACCCGAAAGCCGCGGGCACCGAAGCCGCGGTAGTTCGCCAGGGCCTGGCCCAAGTTCCCGAGCCCGACAATTGCCACCGGCCAGTCCGCGGTGAGCCCGAGCTCCGCGGTGATGCGGTCGACCAGGAACTCGACCTCGTAGCCCACGCCCCGGGTGCCGTAGGAGCCGAGGTACGAGAGGTCCTTGCGGACCTTGGCCGCGTTGACGCCGGCCAGCTCGGCCAACCGCTCCGAGGAGACGGTCCCGACCTCCTGGTCGGCCGCTTCGAGCAGGGCCCGGTAGTAGAGCGGCAGGCGCGCGACCGTCGCTTCCGGGATCCGCCTCGGCGTCCCATCGGCGCTGCGAGCAGGGCGGTCGGCCACGGTCCGCCAGGTCCTCTCGACGGGGCCCGCGTATGGGGCGGGCCGGGAGAATCACCCTACACCCACTTCGTGCACATATTCACAAGCCGGGCACGATCCGCGGCCAGGAGGAGCGTCGAGCCGAGCAGGGCCAGGCCGGCCCCGTACGCCCGCTCGAGGTGGACCGGATTGCTGCGCAGCGCCACCCGGGCGCCGAGGTACGAGAGGGGGATCGAGCTGGCCCCGAACACCACCACCACCGCCCAGTCGATGTGGCCGAGCAAGGCGTGGACGATCGTCCCGGGGATCGCCAGCCCGGCGGCCACCGCGAGGGACGTGGCGAACGACTGCTTCAGCGAGAGCCGCAGCACCACGACGAACAGCGGGGCGAGGAGGAACCCGCCGCCGTTGGCCAACAGCCCCGAGAGCACGCCGACGGTCGCGGCGACCACGACCATGCGGGTCCGGTAGGCGCGCGGGCGAACGGCGATCTCGTGGGGGTCGCCGGGCCGCAGCAGGAAGCGGACACCGAGTGCGGTCACGACCAGCTCGGTGGCCGTGACCAGTGCATCACCGCCGATCCAGCGGGTGGCGTACGCGCCGAGCGCGGTGGCCGGGACGCCGATGACCAGGCACCAGCGCAGCACCTCCCAGTCGATCAGGCGCTCGCGCCAGTACGCGTACGACGCCGCCAGGGTCGACGGGATGGTGGCCGGGAGCGGCGACGCGACCGCGACGATCGGGGGGATGCCGACCAGAGCCAGGAGCGGGGTGGCGATCGCGGAGCCGCCCTTCCCGAAGAGACCGCCGAGAAACCCGACGCCCGGCGCCGATGCACGCGACCGCGATCATGGTCTCGAGGCTCATCGGGGGCGCTGACGCTGGGGTACCGTGAAGCACCCTGCTATTGGACGCTGAAATCGTCCACAGGTCCAACAGATTGTTCTCATCAATCCCATAGGCTGTGCCTATGGAGATCCGTCAGATCGAATACGTCGTCGGGGTGGTCGAGCACGAGCGGCTTCACCCGGGCCGCGGCCGCGCTCCACGTCACCCAACCCGCGCTGTCCGAAGGCGTGGCCCGCCTCGAGGCCGAGCTCGGCGTGCAGCTCTTCCACCGGGTGGGCCGGCGCGCCGTGCTCTCCGCGGCCGGCGCCGCGTTCCTCGAGCCGGCTCGCCAGCTGCTGCGCGACCGGACGGTGCTGATGACGTCCGTCGCGGGCGTCGTCGGCCTCGAGAGCGGGCCGGCTGGATCTCGTGGCGTTGCCTACGCTGGCGGTCGAGCCGCTTGTCCCGCCTGGTCGGGGAGCTGCGGCGCCGGCACCCCGGCGTCGTGGTGCACATCGAACAGCCCGACGACGTGACGGGCGTCGCGACCCAGGTCCGCACCGGGCGGGCCGAGGTCGGGCTGTGCGAGCTGCCGATCGACGAGGCCGGCCTGGTCACCGAGCCGTTGCTCGTCCACGAGCTCGTCGTCGTGGTGGCGCCGGCGTCGCCCTTCGCCGGCCGCCGGCGGGTGACCGTCCGCGATCTCGTCGGCGTGCCGCTCGTGATGACGCCGCCGGGTACTCCCATGCGCCGGCTGATCGACGACGCGTTCGCGGACGTCGGCGCGACCCCGTCCGTCGCAGTCGAGACCGAGCAGCGCGACGCGATCGTCCCGCTCGTGCTTGCGGGAGCCGGAGCGAGCATCGTGCCCGCCCCGCTCGTGGAGGCCGCCCGGTCCTCCGGTGCGGCCGCGGTCAGCCTCTCGCCCCGGCTCCGGCGGTTGGTCGGACTGGTCTGGCGGGCCGGGCCGATGTCCCCCGCGGCCACGGAGTTCCTCCAGGTCAGCCGCGAGATCACCGCCGGAAGCTGACCCACCGCGGGCGCGTGATCCCGGGCATCGGGGTCGCGGCGGCTTCCGCACTGCGGGCCCGCTCCTGCCTACGCTCAGCAGGTGGTGATCGGACTGGCGTTTCTCGCGACGGCGGTGGCCACGCTGTTCGCGCAGGCCACCCTGGTCCGGTTCACCCAGGACCGCCGCCCCCAGGACCTGGCCTGGACGATCTCGCTCGCCATGTTCGCCCTGGCCTCGGCCGCGCTCGCCACGGGCGTCTCGACCGGCTGGGACAACGGGACGTTCCGCATCTTCTTCCTGCTCGGCGCGGTGCTCACCGTCCCGTGGCTGGCGCTCGGCACCATCTACCTGCTGGCCGGTCCCGAGCGGGGCCGCCGGGTCCAGTGGGGTCTCGTCTTCTTCTCCGGGCTGGCGACCGGGGTGCTGCTCACGGCCCCGATCACGGGAACGATCTCCGGTGATGCGATCCCCGTGGGCAGCGAGGTCTTCGGGGTGTTCCCCCGCGCGCTGGCCGGGATCGGGAGTGGCGTCGGTGCGGTCGTGATCATCGGCGGTGCGCTCTGGTCCGCGTGGCGCTTCGCCCGGGCCCGCGACACCCCGGGCAACGGACGGCGGGCCGCGGCGAACCTGCTCATCGCGCTGGGCACGATCGTGCTGTCGAGCGGCGGGCTGATCCAGGGCATCGCCGGCAAGGACGAAGCATTCGTCATCTCGCTCGCGTCGGGGATCACCGTGATCTACGCCGGCTTCCTCGTCGCCAGCCCGGCCGGGTCGCGCCGGCCTGCGCACGACGTGGCGGCTCCGGCCGCGGCTCCTGCTCCTGCTCCTGCAGCTCGGGCCACGTCGGGCCTGCCGACCTAGCCGAGGTGTCGTAGCTCGCGGCGCAGCAGCTTGCCTGCGTCGTTGCGCGGGAGCGCGTCCACGATCTCGACCGTCGCCGGGACCTTGTAGCGCGCGAGCTGGCGCGCCGCGTGCTCGCGCACCGCTTCGGCGGTCAGCGTCACCCCCGGCTCGGGAACGACCCATGCCGCGACGGCTTCGCCCGTGCGCGGGCTCGGCACCCCGATGACCGCGGCGTCGGCGATTCCCGGATGCGCGAGCAGCACTTCCTCGACCTCCGCGGGAAAGACGTTGAAGCCCGACACGATGATCAGGTCCTTCTTGCGGTCGACCAGGCTCAGGTAGCCGTCGTCGTCGGCGACCGCGACGTCGCCCGTGCGCAGCCAGCCGTCGACCAGGACCCGGGCGGTGGCCTCCGGGTCGTCCCAGTAGCCGACGAAGACGTTGGCGCCCCGGACCCAGATCTCGCCCGGGTCGCCGGCCACCACGTCCTCACCGTCGTCGCCCACCAGCCGGACGTCGACTCCCGGCAACGGCGGGCCGATCGAGCCGAACCGAGGCGCGTTCTCGACCGCCGTGGTGGTGACGATCGGCGCCGCCTCCGTGAGGCCGTACCCCTCGTGGATCGTGATGCCGAAGCGATCGCGGAACGCTTCGGCGCGCTCGAGCGGCAGCTCCGCGGCGCCGGACACCGCGAGTCGGACCGACGAGAACGAGGCCGGTGACGCGAGCGGTTCGGGCAGGTCGAGGATCGCGCCGAACATCGTCGGCACTCCGGCCAGGATCGTGACTTCGTGCACGCGCACGAGCTCGACCGCGCGCGCGGCGTCGAAGTGATCGAGGAGCACGGTCTGGCCGCCGGCATGGAGACCGACGCCGAGCGACACGTTCAGACCGAACACGTGGAAGAACGGCAACGCCGCGAGACCGATGTCCTGCGGCCCGACCTGCAGCCCGGGATGCGCCTGCACCTGCCCGATGTTCGCGGCCAGGTTCCCGTGCGTGAGCTTCGCCGCGCGTGGTGCACCCGCGGTTCCGGAGGTGAAGAGCAGCACCGCGATCTCGGCGTCGTCGCGCTCGGTCTCGGCTTCCATCCGGTCGCCCGGTCAGCATCTCGCTCACCGAGTGCGCGCCGGGGAGACCGGCGAGCTCGTCGGTCCCGGGACCGCAGAGGATGTGTTGCGCGCCGACGCCGGCCGCTTGCGCCGCGAGCACCGATGGGGGCGCGAGCGGGTTCAGGGGAACCGCGATCGCACCGGCCCACAGCGCACCGAGGTAGGCCGCGACGAAGGTGACGTCGTTGTGGCAGGCGATGGCCAGCCGGTCGCCGGGACCGACCCCGAACGCCGCGATGCCGCTCGGCGGCTTCGGCGGCCAGCGCCTCGAGCTCGGCGTAGGCGACGCGGCCGGTCCCCGTCGATCAGCGCGACCGCGTCCGGGCTCGAATCGGCGTGGCGGAGGAGCACCGAGACCAGGTTCACGGCCGGAGTCTCGCAGACGCACTCGAAGCTCGACCGGGAACCCACCGGGCACGCGCGGCGCAGGAGCGGAGGCCGGAGCGGGCACGCAGTGCGGAGGCCCGGAGCGACCCGGAGACAGGTCCGAAAAAATCACCCGAAGTCCGAATTTGTGCTCAAGCGGCCATTACCGACCGCCGATGTACCCATTGTTCCAATCGAGCAGGCAAAGGGAGCGGGCATGAAGGGGGCGACTGGTGGGCGGAACACCCGCAGCATCCGGCTCGACCCCCCGCGCGCCCGGTCTCTGGCCGCAACGTTGCATCGCTCCATCGTTCTCACAGGTCCGGGGTTCCGGTCAGTGGGCGTAGGCGTACTGAATGCCGAGGAGACGCCCGTCTCCGAAGCGTTCATGGAACCAGCCTCCCAGCCCGCCCCAAGCACGTCTGCGTCTGCAGCCGGAGCCCCGTTTTCGATGCCGCGGGTCACGCGGTCGGTGCCGAGAGCACCGGCCGCGCCCCGGCATCTTCCGGCCTAGCCGACCAACCGCGCGCGGCGTTGCGCCGCTCGCCTACGGGCCGACGCGGAAGACGAACTGCAGCAGGGCCGCCCCGAGGATCAGGACGAGCAACACCGCGAGCGCAATCGTGGTTCCCGGTCTCACGCGGTGCCTCCTGGTGGCGGAACAACGGTGACGCCGGATCCGGCGTGCAGCTTGCACTCCGCCGCGGCGGAGTGACGATCGAACGCGACGGACAGCAGTCCGTAGGAATCGACGAGCACGACGAGCTCGGACGGCTTGGCGTCGGCGTACGCCCGGACCCAACGGGCCATGCGGGTCTGGCCGCCGAACCGCAGCTCCACCGACCCGCCGACATCGGCGCCGAGAGCCTGGAGCTCGGCCGGGTCGATGTTGAGCTGGCAGTTGCCGAACCGGTCGACCCACCACACCTCGCCGACGAGGGTGCCGTTCTCCTCGTTGGGCAACGAGACCAGGCCCGGGACCATCCCGATCGGGTCGATCTCGTCGCCGAGCGCGCCGAGCGGCACGCCGGACGCGAGAAAGCCCGCGGCCGGGGCGAGGATGTCGCGGCCCGCGAACGTCGGACCCGGCGCGGCGAGGTGGTAGTCCTCGTTGGTCAGCGAGATGGCCCGGGCCGATCCGCCGACCATCGCGACCGCGGGGGCGAGCAGGCCGTTGTCCGGACCGAGGAAGATGCCGGCCTCCGTCTCGACCGCGATCGCCCGCCGTTCCGTGCCGACGCCGGGGTCGACGACGGCGAGCACGATGCCCTCGGGGAGGTACTGCACCGCGCGCACGAGCGCGAGCGCGCCGGCACGGACGTCATGGGGTGCGATGTCGTGCGTGATGTCGACGACCGTGAGCTCCGGCGCGAGACCGAGCATCACGGCGTGGCAGACACCGACGAACTCGTCGGAGTGCCCGTAGTCCGACAGGAACGAGACGAACTCGGGCGACGTCTCCATGAGCGGAGGCTACGTCGGAGTCTCCGCAGTCCCGAATCGCGGCCCCGCTCCCAGGTAGCAGGGCGAACGAAGCCCGAGACGTGCGGCACGGAGCGGAGCCCCGGAGCGAAACCCAGCGGAACGCGGGGAGCGGGAGCGGAGGCCGCAGCGGGCACGAAGTGCGGAGGCCCGGAGCGACTCGGGGTTATTGGCGTGTAGCGCTGGCCGAGGTACGCGTCGACGTCGACGTCGCGCACGCGGAAGGAGCGTCCAACACGGACTGCAGGGAGATCGCCGGCCTTGATGAGCCGGTAGACCGTCATGGTCGATACCCGCATCAGCTCGGCTACTTCCTGCACCGTGAGAAAGCGCGATGTCGAAAACGACTGCGCCACGCGGCCTCGCCCCTTCCTCCGTGTCCCGAGGTGGAGCGTATGCGCATGTTCGTAACGTTGTCGAGTGTTGTTTCTGTGGCTCAGGGGGCGTCGGGGGAGTTTGGGGGGATGAGCAACGGTTCGAGTGCGGTGTACGCCGAGGCCGGGCGGCGCTCGTGCATCGGGACCACGGTCACCGGGAGCCCCCGCGACGACGCCAACCCGATGGCCATCGCGTCCAGATCGGCAATGGCGACAGCCTCGATGCCCGCTCGCAGCGCACCGCCGGCGAAGCCCCGGTCGCCGATGACGAGGTCGGGGTAGGGCACGGTGAAGAGCAGCTCGTCGATCGCCTCGATGCCCGGGTCGGCGAGCAGCGCATCGCCGTCGGTGAGCACGGCAACGCCCCCGACCCACCAGAGCCGGACGGCGGCCCGGCCCGCGGCGGGGATCGGCCCGGCCTCGCCCGAGTCCAGGATGTGGCCGCCCGCGGCGCGCCCCAGGCGGGCCAGCGACTGATGGAGCGACAGCAGCGACGCGGGCCGGCTGGTCGCGACGAGGATCCGGCCACCGCGACGCGCGACGTCGAGCACGCGCTCGCGTGCGCCGAGCATCCCGGCGATGAGGCGGTCGGGGTCGATGGACACGGTCGGCTCGTTCGAGTCCCAACCCCAGACCTCACCGGCAGTCGCGCGCAGCTCCGCGAGATCGACGCCGACGAAGCGGTCGAGGCCGAGCAGTGCCGGCGGATCGCCGGAGACGACCCGTCGCATCTGCGAGAGCAGCTCGTTGCGACCGAGGCGATCGTGGCGGCCCGCGAGTCGCGCCTTGACGACGAGCGAGCGCGGGCTCGGCCGGCGCGGCTCGCGTCGGATGCGTTGGACGGGTGCCGGCTCGAGGTGCGGCGGTCGCCGTGCCGCGCGCCGGCTCACCGGGCGCTCACGATGGGGGCTCGGGGGTCGCGGCCGGCGTGGGTGCGGGGTCACCCAGCTCACGGGAGCGCTCGGTCGCGGCGCTCACCGCGTTGAGAATCGCGCCGCGCATCGAACCCTGTTCCAGCGCCCGGAGCCCCGCGGCCGTCGTCCCGCCGGGAGAGGTCACCGCGGCGCGCAATGCCTCGGGGCCTTCGTCACTGTCGATCAGCAGCGCGCCGGCACCGAAGACGGTCTGGTGCACGAGGGTGGCGGCGATGTCGCGGGGCAACCCGTTCAGCACGCCGCCCTCGATCAGCGCTTCGGCGAGCAGGAACACGTACGCCGGGCCGGAACCCGAGAGCCCCGTCACCGCGTCGAGCATCTTCTCCGGCACGCGCACCACGATGCCGACGGCGCCGAGGATGCGCTCGGCCCGCTCGAGGTCGGCCTCGCCGGCATGCGTCCCGGCCGCGATCGCCGACGCGCCGCGCCGCACGAGCGCCGGTGTGTTCGGCATCGCCCGGATCACCGGGCGGCCCGGCGCCGCGGCTTCCAGCTCGGCGATGGTGATGCCGGCCGCGATGGAGAGCACGAGGGTGTCGTCGCCCAACGACGCGGCCGCGGTCCCGAGCGCTTCCGAAACGTGCTGCGGCTTCAACGCGACGATCACGACATCCGCCTCGGGGACCGCCCACGCCGGGACTCGGGACGACCCGGACACCGGGATGCTCCGACTCGATCGCGTGCCGGCGGTCCGGATCGATCTCCGCGACGGCGAGCGCTTCCGATTCGAATCCCGCGTCGAGCAACCCGGCCAGGAGGGCCTCGCCCATCCGGCCGCCCCCGAGGAGCGCAATGCGAATCACGCATCGAGGGTACCGGCGAGACCCGCGTCCCGACCGGTCTTTCGTGCGAACTCAGCGTGAACGCGGGAGGGCCCGAGGAACGATCAGTCCGCTTCGCACTTCCCCGAACGAAGCGGGCGTCCAGCACCTCGGGCCGCACCCTGCCGGCACCCGTCGGTGCCGACCCGGGTCACCGTAGTGACCGGGACGGGCGCAATGCAAACGGAGGCAACGCAACGAAACGGAACGGAACCCGGCGGAGAGTGGTCAGGCGGTGCGGGGTCGGAACGCGATCGTGACCGCGGCCTGGAACCACCGCTCGGTGAGCTCGAAGAGCACTCCGATGATCCGATCCAGCTCCTGCTCGGTCAGGTGCTCGAGCGCGACGCGGCCGGTGAGGTACACGTCGCCGTCGGGACCGAGCGAGAAGCGCGCCGCGTACAGGTCGTGGTTGCGGCGCAGCAGCCACTCGTGCAGCTCGGCTGCGCCGCGCCTCGTCTTCAGGACTCGGCAGGAAGTAGAGCTCGTAGCGCAGCGTGCGCTGGTGCAGGTCGAAGTAGATCGTCGCCGCGTCCCGACCGTCGCAGCCGAAGCGCAGGTACCACCGGCGCAGCTCCGGGTCGTACTCGACGTGCTGCACCGACGCCTGCTCGCGCACGGGACCCCAGAGGTGCGCGTCGATCAACGCGTGCGCCGCGTCGAGATCGGCTTCCACGGGCGTCAGAGACACGAGACGGGCTCACGAGCGAGCAGGTCGGCGTACAACCTCCGCAGGCGGGCCGCCGTGATGCTCCACGCGTAGCGGCGCGAGCGCGCTTCGGCGTTCACACCCATCTCGGCTCGCAGCTCGGGATCCGCGAGCAGCAGCGAGACCGGTCCGGCGAAGTCGAGAGGATCGCGACCGTCGACGAGGAAGCCGGTGCTGGCGTCGTCGACGAGCGAGCGGAGCCCGCCCACGCTCGCGGCGACGACCGGTGTGCCGCAGGCGGCAGCCTCGAGCGCGACGAGCCCGAAGGACTCGGTGCGGCTCGGCACCAGGCACACGTCGACCGCCCGGTAGAAGCTCGCCAGCCGCTCGTGGGGCTGGGGCGGCACGAAGCGCACCTGATCGTCGAGGCCGAGGGAGTGGACCAGCTCGTGGAGTCGCTCGACCTCGGTCGATCCGCCCGGCCCGCTCGGGCCACCCGACGATGAGCAGGACCGCACGTCGGGTCGTCCAGGGCAGCCAGCGTGCGGACCGCGAGGTCCGCGCCCTTGAGCGGCTGGATCCGGCCGACGAACAGCAACGTCGGACGTCCGTCGAGACCGAGCGCGACCCGCGCCGCCCGGCGCTGGGTGGGCGCGACGGCGGAGAAGACTTCGTGGTCCACGCCCGGCGGCACGATCTCGACGCGATCACGTTCGGCGCCGTAGAGGGTCACGAGCTGTTCGCGCTCGTCGGCGGTGGAAGCCAGCATGAGATCGGTGCAGCTGATGATCTCCTGCTCGATGCGGGCGCGCGACACCGGGTCGTCGTCCATCCCCGCTTCCGCCTTCACGCGCGCCAGCGTGTGGAAGGTCGCGACGAGCGGGAGATCCAGCTCGTGCTTGAGCTGGTGGCCGACCGCACCCGAGATCCAGTAGTTCGCGTGGAGCGCGTCGTAGCGGACGTCGTCCGCCGCGCATGTGGTCGAGCGTCGCCTTCGCCAGCGGGTCGATCAGGTCGATGAGGTCGTGCTTCAGCACCGGTTCCGGCGGTCCGGCGTCCAGGTGCACCACCCGGAAGCCCGGCTCGACGTCCACCACGGTGGGCTGGCCCGGGTGGTCACGACGGGTGAGGACGTCGCACTCGACGCCGGCGCGTGCCGAGCGCGGACGCGAGCGCCCGCACGTACACGTTCATCCCGCCGCCGTCGCCGGCGCCCGGCTGGGCCAGGGGCGACGTGTGCACGCTGAGGACGGCGAGACGGCGCAAGGACATAGCGGTTGGATCCTAACCGTGAGGCCCGAGGAGAAATCCGGCCGGAACCGGGTGGGTCAGGCGCCCCGGTCGACCGCTTCCGGCATCTCGCGCTCGCGCTGGAACGACCGGTAGATGTCGATCAGCGCCTGCTTCTGGCGCTCGCTGATGGTCGGGTCGCGGTGGATCTGGTCGACCAGGTCCGGCTCGTCCTCGGGCTCGTCGAGGATCCCGGCCCGGACGTAGAGCGTCTCGGCCGAGATCTGCAGACCCCGGGCGATCGCCTGGAGGATCTCGGCGCTCGGCTTCCGCAGACCCCGCTCGATCTGGCTCAGGTACGGGTTCGAGATGCCGGCCAGCTCGCTGAGCTTGCGCAACGACAACCGGTCCCGGCGACGCTGGTCCCGGATGAACTCGCCGAGATCCGCCAGCCTCGACTCGACCGCATCGGCGGGAGTCCGCGCCACGATCAGGCCTGGCCTACCGCGAGCCGTTGGGCGACGTCGCGCTCGAGGCTGTCCATCACCTCATGGAGCGCGCTGCGGCTGGCCGACACTTCACGCTCGAGCTGACCGAGCTGGTCGAGCGTGGTCGTCAGCTCGGCATCGGAGAGCGACGGGAGGTTGGCGAGCGTGCCGTCCGAGATCAGGCCCTCGAGGCCGCGATTGAAGTCGATCTCCGCCGCCGGGGTGAGGGGGTCGGCGAGGCGGGTGCTGGCCGGATCCGGCCGGGGAGACTCGTCCGCGAGGATCTTCGGCAGGGCGCTGATGAGATCACCGAGCGAGCCCCCCGAGGCCCGACGGTCGACCTCGGCCTGGAGGATGTCGATGCGGGCCTGGGCCAGCTTGCGGACGTACGAGAGCTCGGTCTCGATCTCGGCGCATTCACGGTCCATGTCACGGACCTCGTCGAGCGAGCGACCCTCGAGCCCGGAGAGGTATTCGGGCGCGAGGACCCGGTCGATGCGGCGCTGATGCTGAGCCATGGTCCGGTCAGGCTACCGCGGCCATCCCGGCGTTCCGGGCTGCGAATAATCCCCGCCGAGAGGGGTACCGTCGGAAGCACCCCGTGTGAAGGAGACATCCATGCCCGTCTACTCGCTCCCCGAGCTGCCCTACGACTACGCCGCCCTCGAGCCCCACTACTCGGCCGAGGTCCTCGAGCTCCACCATGACAAGCACCACGCGGCCTACGTCGCCGGCGCCAACACCGCGCTCGACAAGCTCGAGCCAGGCCCGCAGCTCGGACGACTTCGGCACCATCAACCAGCTGCAGAAGAACCTGGCGTTCCACCTCTCCGGCCACGTCCTCCACTCCATGTTCTGGGAGAACCTCTCGCCCGACGGCGGCGGCAAGCCCGAAGGTGAGCTCGCGGCGGCCATCGACGAGGGCTTCGGCACCTTCGAGGGCCTGAAGAGCCAGCTCACCGAGTCCGCGCTCAACGTGCAGGGATCCGGCTGGGGCGCACTCACCTGGGAGCCGCTCGGCCAGCGCCTGATCGTCGAGCAGGTCTACGACCACCAGAGCAACGTCGGGCAGGGTGCGCCACCGCTCCTCGTGCTCGACATGTGGGAGCACGCGTACTACCTGCAGTACCGGAACGTGAAGGCCGACTGGGTCAAGGCGTTCTGGGAGATCGTGAACTGGCCGGACGTCGCGTCGCGCTTCGAGCGCGCCCGCCAGCTCAAGCTCCTCTAGCTCGGCTCAACCACCGCTGACCGGCGGCAGGACGGCGACCTCGTCACCATCGGCCAGCGCGGTCGCTTCGCCGTCGATCGGCTCTTCGCCGTTGATCCAGACGCGCGACGACGCGAGCACCGCGCGTGAACTCGTCGCCGTAGCTCGCGCGCGCCTGATCGAGCAGCACGCGCAGCGTGTCGGCCTCGAGCTCGGCCTGCGATGTCCCCGCCGCCTCGCGGGCGCGGGCGAACAGCCGCAGCCGAACCCTCATGCTCTCCGGGTCACTCCGCGCCTTCGCACCACGTGGCCGCTCCGGGCTCCGCTCAGCTCGCGACCTCGGCGAGACCGTCCTTGATCACGACTTCGCCGTCACCGTTGCGGGTCTCGAAACCGAACACCTGGTTGCCGTCGGCCTCGCCCGCGGCCCAGAAGGTCGTGGTGATCTGCTGACCCGGGAGCACCGGCCGGGAGAAGCGCACCGCGAGCCGCTTGAGCCGGCTCGGATCCCCGCCGGCCACCGCTTCGATCGCCGCCCAGGACGTGAAGGCCATCGTGCAGAGCCCGTGGATGATGATGCCGGGCAGCCCGACGGACTTCGCGATCTCCTCGTCGAGGTGGATCGGCATGTTGTCGCCCGACGCCGCCGCGTAGCGGTACGTCTGGTCGGCGTCGATCTGCTGGGTGATGGAGCCGACGGGCTCGCTCGACTTCGTCGCCGCCTCGAGCTTGTGCTTCGGCGCTTCCTCGCCCCCGCCCTCGCCGTCGCTCACGCCGCGGAAGAACGACGTCATGTACTGCTCGGCGATCAGCGCGCCGGTCTGGTCCTTCGTCTCCACCTTCACGACGACCGTCGTCCCGTTCGGCTTGACGTGGATGCCGACCGCGGCCGCGGTCGAGCTGAGCACCATGCCCGGCGTGATCGGCTGGTGCAGCCGCATGTCCTGCTCGCCGTGGACGACGAGGAGCAGCACCTCGGGCGGCGTGACCGCCGCCATGGCACCGGCGATCGTGTCCCAGATCGGGACGACCGCGAAGACCGGCGGAGCCTGCTCACCGCTCTGGTGCACGGCGATCGGGTCGTTCGTCGCCGCCGCGTACGCAATCGTGCGTTCGGCGTCGACCTTGAACTCGGGACCCTCCGTCCACTGCCCCAGCTTCTCGACCGCGAACCCCATGGCGTGCTCCTTCGATGTCTCGGCGCCCGGATCGTAGTGGCGCGACTAGTCGGCCTGCCCGGCCGGGGTGTCGACGTTGGTGCGAGCGATCGGGACCGCGTCGAGCCGGGCCGGGTCGATCGGTGCGCCGGTCACCTCGTCGATGCCGTACGTGCCCTGATCGATGCGCTCGATCGCCGCCTCGATCTCGGCCAGCTCGGTCTCGAGCGACTCGAGGATCGAGAGATCCTTCTCCCGCTCGAACGTGTCCGTACCCCGGTCCGCGGGGTCGTACTTGGTCTCCGTCTCGTCCGTGTCGACCTCGTCGTCGAGCTCGGTGTGGAGCTCGCTGATCGAGTCCGCTGACACGGGACTTCTCGGCTTCGAGGCGCTGGCGTGCTGCTTCCGGGTCCATGCGGCTCAGGCTAGCGCCGGCGGTTGCGTCAGCCCTCGGCGAGTCGGAGCTCGAGCAGCACCGCGACGTCGCCGAGGGCGATCGCGACCGCGCCGAGCCGGGCCGTCGGTTCGTCGATCTCCAGGATCTGCTGCGCGTCGAACGGTCCGATCGGCGCGAGCGCGCACGCCTCGAACGCGGCCAGCCCCGGATCGTCGTCGAGCCGGACGGCTTCCTTCGGCACCGCGGCACCGAGCTCGCTCATCAGGGCGAGCACCCGGCGCAGCTGCTGCTCCACCTCGGCTCGAGGCTCGGGCCGCGTCGGGTCCCGCGGCGATCTCTTCGATCACCTCGACGGCGGCTTGCGGATACGGATCGTCCGGCAGCCATTCCCGGACCGCGCAGCGCGCGCGTGCCGCGGGTCAGGAGCGCGTAGCGGCCGTCGTCGAACCGGCTCGCCTCGACGATCCGGGCGACCGTGCCCACGTTCACGCGCGTGTCGCCGCCACCCACCTCGGAGCCGCGCTCGATGAGGACGACACCGAACTCCGGCTCCCCGTCCGCGCCGAGACAGGTCTCGACGAGCGCACGGTAGCGAGGCTCGAACACGTGCAGCGGGAGATGAGCACGAGGAAAGAGGACCGTTCCGAGCGGGAACATCGGGAGGATCCGGCCGGACATGCGCTCAGTTGTCCCGGGCCCGGAGGGCCACCGCTTCCGCGACGACCGTCTTCGCGGCCGCGTCGTCGAGCCCTTCGGCCAGCGTCTCGAGCGCCGCCGCGGCCTCGGTGAACCGACCGAGCGAGCCCAGCAGCATCGCGGTCTGGCGGCGCTCCGATGCCGGGAGCTCCGCGAAGCGCAGACGCAACCGGGCCACCCACACGGCATCGACCGAGCTGCGCTCGAGGTACGCGCGCTGCAGGTTGTTGAGGACCCGGAGCATCACCGCCCGAGTACCGGTGGGGCTCAGGTAGGAATCGGCGAACGGAACGTCCGGACCGTGCAGCGCCGCGAACACCTCGCGACACCCCGCCGCGTCGAGCACGCGGCCGGAGGAGAAGGGATCCACGAAGACGCCGGGCTCGTCCCGCGCACCGACGAGAAAGTGGCCGGGCATGCCCACGCCGTGCAGCGGGATGCCGATGCGGCGCCCCACCTCCACCATCAGGATGCTCAGCGTGATCGGGATGCCGAGCCGGCGGTCGATGACATCGTCGAGCAACGAGTTGCGAGGATCGGTGTAGTCCTCGACGTTGCCGGCGAAGCCCTGGTCCACGAACAGCACCGCGGCGAGATCCGCCGCCGTCGCGGGCCGCGACGCTCCGGCCGGCGATCTCGTCGAGCCGCACCAGCCAGTCGTCGAGGTTCAGGCCCGGATGCGCGTGGGCCGCGACGAGAAACGCGGCTTCGTCGAGCGGGACGTCAGCTTCGGGGAGCGTGAGCAGCGCGGTGAAGCGAGCCGTCGGCTCGTTCCAGCGCGCGTCGGCTTCCATGCGCCCGCGCCGGTTCAGCTCTTCGCGGCTGCCGCGTCGGCCACCGCCTGCTCGAACGCCGACGCGTCGAAGACCTGCTCGTTCGTGAGCTCCTGGCCGTTCACGAACACCGTCGGCGTCTGGTGGATCCCCCGCTTCGACGCGTTCTCCGCCTGCTGGCGGACGTACCCCTCGTAGCGGTTCGACCGCACGCACTGCTCGAACGCGTCGAACGCACTCCCGGTGATGCCGGCGTCGCGACCGAAGTCGACGAGCCGGTCAGTGGTCAGGAAGCCCGAGTTCTCGCCCTGCTGGTTGGTGTAGAGCAGATCGGAGTACGGGAAGAACTTGTCCTGGTCACCCGCGCACGCGGCGGCCGCGGCGGCGCGCACCGACTCCTCGCCGATGAAGGGGAAGTAGCTGTACGCGTACCGGATCTTTCCCTGCTTGACGAGCCGATCGACCGTCGGTTGCACCCGGTCGTGAAAGAGCTTGCAGGAGGGGCACTGGAAGTCCGCGTACTCCTGGACGAGCACGGGCGCGGACGCCGCGCCTTCGATCTCCGAGCCGTTCGGGCCGAGCTGGTGCTTCGGCGTCACGACCTTGGAGTTCTCGGTCTTGGACCGGTTGCTCTGCACGACGATCCCGCACGACCGCCGCGACCACGACCACGCCGATCACGATCCACCACTGCGGCGAGAGGCCCGCGGCGCGCGCCGGTGCGCCCGAGTGGCTTGGCCTTGGCCGAGGTACGCGTGCCGAGCTGCTCTTGCCGGACGTGGCCGGGCGAGGTTTCGGTCCTCGCTTCTTGTTGCCCGAAGCCATTAGCGGGTGGTCCTCCGGTCGAGGGCGAAAGCTGAAGCCGGGCCGAGCGCTACGAGCACGGCCAGGCCGGCGAAGACGAGGTCACGGACGATCTCGAGCGCGTACTTGCCGGTGTCCACCGAATCCGTCGCGCCACCGCCGCCGAAGCAGCCGCAGTCGATCGAAAGGCCACGCGCCCAGGCGGAACCGATCATCACGATGAACGCCACGAACAGTACCGCCGACGCCCACGCCGCTGGTCGCGTCGCCAGACCGAGGAACAACAGGACGGCGAGCGCGAGCTCGACGAACGGCAGCCCCCACGCCACCGGCTTCACGAGCGCCTCGGGGAACAGCTCGTACGCCCGCACCGCCCGCAGCGCCCCGTCGGCATCGGCTGATCTTCGCCAATCCGGCCCAGGCCCAGACGACCGCCAGCGCGAGCCGGGCCGCGAGCGTCACATATCCCGCGCTTCACGATCTCCCTCGGCCAGAGCCGCTCGACCGTCGACCGGGGGCGACCCGACCGTCGGCCGAGGGCGGCTGCGCTCCCCGGCCGACCGGTCGCGTCGCGCTGGCGGTCAATCGACCTTGCTTCCCATGTCCCGCCGCGAGCGGCTGAGGATCCACGCGAGCAGCGCAAGCACGATGATCACGCCGACCACGATGGCGATGATGACTCCCGTCGACATCCCGCCGTCGGAATCAGACTGTCTGCTCCGACGTCGTCGTGGCCGCCTGATCGCCCGACGAGGAGTCGTGTCGTTCGCCGCCGCGGCACCGTCGTCGTGCGGCGCCTCACCGGTCACGTAGAGCACCGGAGCCGGGTGCTCGGGCTCCTCGCCCCCCGGCGGCGTCGGCTCGATCCAGCGCACCTCGTCACCGTTGTCGTAGGTCTGCACCGCCTTGAAGTCGACCGTGGCGGTCCCGTCCGGGATCGCGCCGAGCGTCAACGGCAGCTCCACCTTGTCCTCACCCGTCAGCGGTCCGCCGGTCCACACGACCTGCGTCACGTCGCCCGCCGCGTTCTTCTCGACGTTGAAGCTCCAGCCGTCGAGCGGCAACGGCTGCGCGGTGGTGAGCGCCGGCGTGTCGGGGAAGACCAGCGTGACCTTGACGGTGCCGGCGTTCGTCTCTTCGTTGGGAACCGTGAGCGTCGCTTCCACGACACCTGCGCTCGAGACGTCGCCGTCACGTTCGATCTCGACGTGCGCGAACGCCGGCCCGGCCGCGAGGGCGACCACCCCGGTGATGATGGCGCCGACGACTACCAGCTTGCGGATCATGATGCTCCTGTCTCTTGGGGCTGCTACGAGTGGATCGGGACCGTCGCGGACGTCGACACCTCGTCGACGTCACCCAGGACCGCCTTGACGGTGAGCTGCCAGTCGCCCGCGAACGGAACCGTGAGTCCGGCGGACGTGTAGTGACCCGGGGCGAGCCGGAGCAGCTTCACGGTGATCGGGGCGATGTCGTTCTCCGGTTGGCTGAGCTCCGCCGTCACCTCGGTCGGGTCCGTGGTCGTGCCATTCGGGGTGAGCGTGAAGAGGTGCAGCTCGTTGGCGCCGCGGCTCGCCGGTGTGATGGTGATGTCGAACGAGAGCTGCTTCGTGTTCAAGGTGGCCAGATACGGTCCGGTGTCGAGCTCGCGCGCCGGTGCCGCGTTCACGAGCAGTGCCGTCACCGCCAGGATCACCACTGCGATCCCCACCTCGAGCAGCAGTGAGCGACGCAGGCGGCGCTCGGCCGTCGGCTCGTCGAGCACGTAGCCCTCGGGATACTCCTCGTCGTCGTCATCGACCGTGCCACCGAACCCGCCGGCCAGATCCCGCGTTCTTGGCCCAGTCCGGCGCGTCGACGGTCCGACTCGCGCCGCGTCGCCGGCCGCGGCCGGGCCCCCGCCCGCCATCGCCGGTATCGGCGGCGGAGCGTCCAGGACGTCTCGGGGGATGCGCCAACGGCGGTTGACGATGTCACGGCTGACCGCGGCCACGATCATCAGCCCGAGGAACACGATGATCTTGATGAGCAGCAAGCGGCCGTAGTCCGTGTCGAACAACGCGCCGAACCGGTCGATCTGACGGAACGCCTGGAACACGCCGGTCACCACGATGACGCCGACCGCGACCATCGCGTACTGCGAATAGCGGGGCACGGTCTCGCGCAGCGTCGCCTCGTCGGCGCGAGGCATGAGCCCGCCGAACAAGAGGACGAGCCCGCCGAGCCACGCGCACACGCCGGCGACGTGGAGCGTGTCGGCACCCATGGCCACAGGGACGAGCGGGCCCGAGGACGCGTGACCGGCCAACCCGGGCGTGGCCGAGAGACCGATCGCGAGGATGCCGCCGGCGACGCTCCACCAGGTCGGGAGCGGATGCTCGACCACCGGCCCACGTCTTCGGGAACAGTCGCCGCAAGAGCGGGATCACCAGGAGCAGGAGCAGCACCCGGGCCGAGATAGACCTTCCCGAGCCGCGTGTCCCAGACCTCGGACCAGAGACTCGGATCGACCGCTTTCGTCACCGAGAGCGCCGCCGCGTACGGGCCTTGGAGCGCGTACCCGACCAAGGTGCAACCGAGCACGGTGCCCCAGCCGGTCCACACGATCGCGCGCGACCGCTTGTCGCCGCGGCCCGCGTGCCACACCCAGGCCAGGAACGCGGCACCGCCGATGAGCACCGCGAGACCCGCAAACGCACCGAATCGCATCACCGCGAACAGCACACCCGACGACCGCGTCGCCGCCTTGATCGGTGAGCAGTCGCTGCGCGAGGCCTTGCGCCTGCTTGGCCGTCGTCGAAGTGGCTCCGACCGTGAAGGTGAACGCGCCGCGCACCGGGTGACCGTCGGCCGAGAGCACGCGCCAGGTGACGACGTACGTCCCGTCGGCCAGATGGGGAACCGACGCCCGGACCTTGCGCCCGCCGTCGGAGTGCGTCGGGCCGCCGATGTCCACGCGATTGGCCCGCGAGTCGTACGCCCGGATCCCGCCGAGCGACGCAGCTTCGACCGGCTCGTTGAAGGTGAGGGTCACCGCGTCGGGCGAACGTTTGACCGTCGCACCGGATCCGGGGTCGGTGCCCTCCAGCACCGCATGCGCGAAAGCCGGAGTCCCCCAGGCACCGACGATGATCAGTGCGAGCGCGGCGACCGCAACGATCCGCCGCGCTCCACGCGTACCCCGGCGTGGATTCATGGTTCCCCCCATTCGGCCGCTCATCCAAGCACGGGACGAGACCAACGAGGGTGCACGGGTGTCTGCGAACGGGCGAGCAGCCAGACGGCCACCAGACCGACGAGCTCCGGGGCGTGGCTCACCTCGGCGCCCGGGGCGGCTCGCCCGGAGACGATGTCCACGATCGAGCTGGCGAACAGGCACACCACGACGACGCCGATCACCGGCAGCACTCCGGCGGCTCGATCCGGGCGCCAGGCGACGACGAGCAGCCCGACGCCGAGCGCGAGCGAGAAGGAACCGAGGTGGCGGGCAACGTGGGTCGGCAGGCCTGCGTCGTCGCCGAGCACGAGCGCGGGGATCGCCATCCCGAGCTGGATGAATGCGACCACGGCGAGACAGATGCGAAGGAAGCGAGTGCGTTCGTCCGTGACCGCCCGCGTGCGGCGTCGGCGCGACCGACGCGTCGAAGGCGGCCAGGATCGAGTCCGTCAGATCGGGGACCGGTTCGGCGGGAGTGACCCGGATCATCCGGTGGACCCGCGCCGAGCCGGCCGCGAAGTCACGACAGCTCGCGCACTCGGCGAGATGCGACTCGACGGTGGCCCGGGCCAGACCGGGCTCTTCCCCGTCGAGCGCGGCGGAGATGGCAGCACGGTGACGATCACATTCCATGTGGTGGTAGTCGTCCGCGCGCCTCGTGGAGTTCCCCGAGAAACACGATTTCTTCCCGCTGTGAGATCGATCGGGTCTCCCGGTAGCGTCGGCGGTCGTGGACGAGCTCACACGCCTGCTCGTAGCGGGTCGGGACGGCGACCGCAGCGCCTTGGGTGCGGCCATCCGGCGTTCGCAGCCCGAGGTCTGGCGGCTCACCGTCCATCTGGTCGGCCGCGAGGAAGCCGACGACGTGACGCAGGAGGTCTTCCTGCGCGCGTACCGGTCGCTACCCGGATTTCGGGCCGAGTCGAGCGCCCGCACCTGGCTTCTGACCATCGCCCGTAACACGTGCGCGGACACGGTCCGACGCAATCGCCGGCGACGCCGCCTGCAGGACCGCCTCGTCGATCACCGGCACGAGCGCGTGACCAGCTCCGACGAGGGCTCGGTCTGCCTCGATGATCTCGTCGCCGGCCTCGACGACGATCGCCGGACCGCGTTCGTGCTCACGCAGGTGCTCGGCTGCTCGTACCACGAAGCGGCCGAAGTGTGCGACGCACCGGTCGGTACGATCCGGTCTCGGGTCGCGCGCGCCCGAGCCGACTTGCTCGAGCAGATGCGCGCCGCCGACACCGCATGACACGCGGGATCCTGGCCCGCGGCGCCGCGGCGGCCATCGCGGTGCTGCTCGTCGCGATGGTGATCGTGGTCGCTACCGCGCGACCGGCCGCGGCGCACGGCGTCGGCGGCCTGCAACCGACGAACTACGAGACGCGCGTCGACGGCATCGCCCCGCCCGTACCGCGGGATCCACGTTCGGGCGGTCGACGCCGGGACCAAGATCGAGCTGCGCAACGACACCGATCACGATGTCGTCGTCATCGGCTATCAACGCGAGCCGTACCTCCGCATCGGGCCGGCGGGAACGTTCGAGAACGAGCGGTCCCCTGCGGTGTTCCTCAACCGCACGAGCATTCCGAGCCGCGAGGCTCCTCGCAGCCGGTACGACGCCAAGGCCGACCCGCGCTGGCGCAAGATCTCCCGATCCTCCACCGCGACCTGGCACGACCACCGCACCCACTGGATGGGGGCCGAGGACCCTCCCGTCGTGCAGAACGACCCGGGCCACGTGCACGTCGTGATCGCGGGCTGGACGATCCCGCTGATCGACCAGGGCCGACGCCTGACGGTGACCGGCGACGTGCTGTGGGTCCCCGGGCCGGCGCCGTGGCCGTGGATCATCGCGCGCGGTCACGCTCGCGGTGCTGGTCGCGGTGCTCTGTCGGACGTCCGCGTGGGTCGTCGTGATGCAGCTGGCGTTGAGCGTGCTGATCGTCAGCGAGACCGTCCATGTCATCGGGTCGTGGCAGGCAACGACCGCGTCGCTCGGCAGTCGGGCGCTCGCCAGCGTCTATTCGATCGGCGGCATCGTCGTCTGCGTGCTCGCACTGGTCTGGTTGCGTCGCCGCGATCCCTGGGCCGCAACCCCGGCGGTGCTCATCGCCGGATTGTTCGTGCTGGTCGCGGGCGGGCTGGCCGATCTCACGACCCTGACCCGATCCCAGCTGCCCACTTCCCTGCCGGACGCGGTCGGCCGGGTCACGGTCACACTCGCGCTCGGCCTCGGCGGCGGGCTCGTGATCGCCGCGGCCGGGCGCCTCCGGCCCCCGGTCCCCGGGCACCCTTCCGGCCACGAGGACCCGGTCCCGACCCTCGTTCCCTGACGCCGACCCGCGCTCCGGTTTCGCGAAGACGCGAGACTGGCCCCATGCCGACGATCTTCACCCGCATCATCGACGGCGAGCTGCCCGGCCGGTTCGTCTGGCGCGACGACGTGTGCGTCGCGTTCCTCTCGATCGCACCGCTCACCACGGGCCACACCCTCGTGGTTCCCCGAGCCGAGGTCGACCACTGGATCGATCTCGACCCGGACGTGAATGCGCACCTGATGCGCGTCGCGCAGCAGATCGCGACAGCACAGCAGCGCGCGTTCTCCCCCGAGCGAATCGGGCTCATCATCGCCGGGCTCGAGGTACCCCATGTCCACCTGCACGTCGTACCGATCGACGGGATGACGGATCTCGACTTCGCGAACGTCGACCCCCACCCGGATCCGGCCACGCTCGATGCCGCGGCGGACGCGCTTCGCACTGCGCTACGTGACGCCGGCGCGACCGGGGTGAGCGAATAGCCACATGCGACTCGAAGGGGAGCGCGCGCTCGTCACCGGCTCCACGTCCGGCATCGGTCGCGCGATCGCGTTGCGCTTCGCCGCCGAAGGCGCGCACGTGGTGGTGCATGGCCGCGACCGGACCCGTGGCGACGCGATCGTCGCAGAAGCGCGGGCGCGCGGAGGCCAGGCGGTGTTCGTCGCGGCCGACCTGGCCGACGAAGCCGCGTGCGACGCACTCGTCGACGCGGCAGTGGACGCGCTCGGTGGCCTCACCGTGCTGGTGAACAACGCGGTCGCCAGCACGGTCGACGAGACCGACGGACCCGTTACCGAGCTGAGCACGAGTGCCTGGGAGACCAGCCTGCGGGTGAACCTCACCGCGCCGATGTGGCTCAGCCGGCGGGCGATCCCGCACCTCATCGCGGCCGGCCACGGCTCGATTCTCAACATCTCGAGCCGCCAGGCGGAACGGTCGTCCCCCGGGCTGAGCGCGTACGCCGCGTCGAAGTCCGGCCTGAACGGCCTGACCCGGGCGATCGCAGTGGACTACGCGAGCGCGGGCGTGCGGTGCAATGGCATCAGCCCCGGCTACATCCTCAACGACCGGCGCGACGCGGGGCTCGACCCCGACGCACGGAAGCGGCGCGAGGCGCAGCACCTCACCCGGCTCGGCGTCGCCGACGACGTGGCGTTGGCGGCGGTCTACCTCGCGAGCCGCGAGAGTGAGTTCGTCACCGGTGTCAATCTCGCGTTGGACGGCGGCAGCAGTGCGGCGCGGGGCGCGGTGCTCGGGTGAGCCGTTCGGCCGGTCGAGGGCGCGGCCGCGCTCGAGCAGCTGCTCACCCCAGCCAGGTGACCGGGCCGAAGTGGAACCCGCTCGTGGCGAGCAGCCGGCTGTCCGCGATGGCGTCGGCCGCCGTGGCACCGGGCCAGGTGATGAGGCGGAGCTCGGCCGGGAAGTACGACGCGACGGACGGCTCGAGCGAGAGGTAGGCGAGCGGCGCTTCGGCCGTCGCCCGGCGGCCGGCCTCCTCGATCGTGGCGTGGATGAGGGTCCGGGTGGGCTCGGGGAGGTACTGCCAGACGACGGAGTGGAAGACCACGGTCGCGACTCCCGTCACCGGACGGGCCAGCTGCGCCGGCAACCACTCCTCGATCGTTGCCCGAGCGACGTCGACGGGTGCCGATCGCGCCACGTCCAGCGCGTCGCGCAACCGCTGCAGTCGCTCGGCCTGATCGGGCCAGACGTACGAGAGCAGCGTCAACGCACTCTCGGGATCCGCGGCGTCGATCGGGTCGCGGTCGCACCCGGCGCGCGACGCGATGGTGGCCGGCGTGGCGAGTGGCGGGGACGCGTCCGGCCAGAGATCGACGAAGCGCACTCGAGAGGTGGGATCGCCCCACGCTGCGCCGTCCTGCTCGTACCAGTAGCGGTCGACGCGTAGGTTCAGGCCCGCGCTCGAACCGAGCTCGAGCAGACGCAACGGCAGCCCCGTCTCGGCGGCCACCGAGAGGATGCCCGGGACGAGCGACGCGGAACGCCCCACCTCGTTGGTCTGCGGCGGTCGGGTCAGCGCGTCGAGCACTTCGGGAGGAGGACGCTCGAGCAGGTTCCGGAAATGCCACCACGCGGCCGCGGCGTCACCGTCACCACCGGCGGAGGGGTAGTGGCGGGCAAGCTCCGGCGCCGCGCCCGCCAGCACCATCCGGTGGACACCACCGAGCAAGCGGAGCGACACCGCCTCACCGGGCGCCAAGCCCGCGCGCGACTCGAGCACCGACCAGGTCGGTCCACCGGTCTCCACGTCGTCGGCCATCCGACGTTCGAGCTCGCCGTAGAACGGGGAGCCGATCTCCTCGAGCCCAACGGACTCGGCCCGGAACCACTCCGCCAGCGCGCTGCGCTCGGCCTGGCTCATGCTTCCCGCTCTCGGTTCTGCGAACCGGGCCGCTCAGACCCCGCGCCGCGCCGACCATCAATCCACGGGGTTTCGGCTTCGCTCATGTCACGCCCACATGAACGCGCCGCCGTCGGCCATGAACGTCTGGCCGGTGAGGTACCGGCACGCGTCCGAGCAGAGGAACCACGCGAGCGGGCCGATGTCGAGCTCGGGATCGCCCTGGCGGCCCATGGGGCAGCTCTCGATGAAGATCCGGTATCCCTCGCTCTGCTTTCCTGCATCGCCGTGATGGTCGGCGGCCGCGGGCGCGATGCAGTTCACCACGATGCCATCCGGCGCCCATTCGCGCGCGGCGGTGCGGGTCAGCGCGCGGACGGCTTCCTTCGACGCGTTGTACGCGGCGAACCCTTTGCCACCGGTGATCCCCATCGACGACGCGAAGTTCACGATGCGGCCCCAACCTTGGTCACGCATGTGCGGGTACACGGCCTGCATCGCCCAGAGCGAGCCCTTGACGCCCGAGTCGTAGAACGTGTCGAGGTCAGACTCGCTCACCGCGGCGATCGGCGCGAGCGCACGGAAGGTCTGCGCGTTGTTGACCAGACCGTCGACCCGACCGAAGCGGTCGACCGTCGCCGCCACCATCGCGTCGATCTCGCCCCGCTCCATCACGTTGCACTGCACACCGAGCACCGGGGCGCCCAGCGCCTCGACCTCGGCGACGGCTGCCTCGAGGAGCTCGGGCTTCCATTCGGCGATCACCACGTTGGCGCCGCCCCGGGCGAGGTGCACGGCCATCCCCTTGCCCACGCCTCGTCCGGCCCCGGTGACGATGATCACCCTGCCCGTGACCGAGTGCATCGCCGTCGCCGAATCCGTCACGCACGCTCCTCCGGTGTGTCGCCCGGGTGTGTCCGCCGAGCCGTCACGCTACCGTCCAACCATGAGTGCAGAGCTCGACGGCAAGGCGTTCCTCGTCACGGGTGCCGCGAGCGGCATCGGCCGGGCGACGGCATTGGAGATCGTCGGCCGGGGCGGCTCGGTGCTCGGATTCGACCGGTCTGCCGCGGGTTTGTCGGAGACCGCCCAGCTGGTGAACGCGGTGGATGGGCGCTTCGAGGCGGTCGAGGGTGACGTCGCAGACGAAGACACGGTCGCCGCGGCGATCGGCCACACGCTCGGCTCGTTCCATTGCCTCGACGGCGTCGTGACCTGCGCGGGCATCTTCGACGGCTCCGACCTCCAAGCGATCGAGAATGTGCCACTGGAGACCTTCGTGCAGACGTTGCAGGTGAACCTCGTCGGGACGTTCCTTGCGATCAAGCACGCGATCCCGCACCTGCGCCGGGACGACACCGAGCGCAGCGGCAGCGTCGTCACGATCGCGTCGACCGCGGCGATCCGTGGTCACGGCTTCGGCTCCGGCTACACCGCGAGCAAGGGCGGAGTCGCGGCGTTCACTCGGCTCGTAGCCGCCCAGTGCGGACCGAAGGGCATCCGGGCCAACTGCATCTGCCCCGGCGGCGTCAACACGCCGATGGCCGGCGACACCTGGAAGTCCGACGAGGCGATCCAGCGGGCGAAGCGCACGGTGCCGCTCGGCCGTGTCGCGGAGCCGGAGGACATCGCGAGCGTCGTCGGCTTCCTGCTCTCCGATGACGCCCGCCACGTCACGGGTCAGGTCTTCGCGGTCGACGGCGGCGCCACCACCACCTGAGCGCACCGCAAGCGACCTCGCCCGGCCGATCGGGGAGACTGCCGATGTTCAGGCGGCCGAGGCGGACGCGAAGATCTCCCTCGGCCGATCGGCCTGCTCGACAAGGGAGGGTGTCGTGTTCGTACTCGCGACGACGTTATGGGACCGCCTGAGCGACGCCGGCTCGTGGTCCATCGGCGAGAAGATCCTGCGCACCGCGGTCATCTACTTCGCGATCGTGATCCTGCTGCGTGTGTTCGGAAAGCGCGAGCTGGCCCAGCTCAATTCCTTCGACCTCGTCGTGCTGCTCCTGCTGAGCAACGTGGTGCAGAACGCGATCATCGGGCCGGATACCTCACTGTGGGGCGGGCTGCTCGGCGCGGCGACGTTGCTCCTTCTGAACATGATCGTGGTCCGCGTCGTCAAACGGTGGCCACGCCTGGACAACCTGTTCGAAGGGCACAAGAACGTCATCGTCACCGACGGAAAGTACGACGAGCACGAGCTGACCCGCCTCGGACTCCGGCGAGGCGATGTCGAGACGGCGATCCGTCGCCAAGGTGCGAATTCGATCGACGAAGTGAGGCGCGCGTCGCTGTATCCCGGCGGGGCGGTCGTGGTGGAGCTCTACGAGCCCGACGAAGCCGCGACCCGAGGCGACGTCCAGCGGCTGGAGCGCAAGATCGATCAGCTGCTCGCGGCCGGGAGCGGCTGAACCGATGACGACACCCTGGTTCGGGTTGTTCCTGCCCCAGCTGCGCATGTCGTTCGCCACGATCCTCGAGCGCACCCTCGCAGCCGAGGCCGCCGGTTTCGACTCCGTGTGGCTCATGGATCATCTCGTCGCCCCCGCCGCGCCCGAGCACGACACGTTCGAAGGCTGGACGCTCGCCGCCGCCCTCGCCGTACGCACCACGACGATCCGCATCGGCCATCTCGTCACGTGCGATCCGTTCCGCCACCCCGCCGTGCTGGCGAAGATGGCCGCCACCGTGGACGTGCTCTCCGACGGGCGGCTCGAGCTGGGCCTCGGGTGGGGCTCGGTCGAGCGCGAGCTCGAGACGTTCGGCATCGGCGCGGGTCCGCCGAGCGCGCGGGCGGCGCGCATGCGCGAGACGATCGAGATCCTCGACCTGATGTTCGCGGGCGAGCCGTTCGACCACGACGGCGGCGTGCATCAGCTGCACGACGCCATCGGCCGGCCCCGGCCGGTGCAGCAACCACGCCCGCCGCTCCACATCGGTGGCGCGGGCCCGCGCCTGACGATGCCGATGGTGCGCGACCACGCCGACTGGTGGAACTGCCCGACCTACGCGGTGGATCGGCTGGCCGAGCTCCGCCCGCTCGCCGGTGACGCGCGGGTCTCGGTGCAGCATCCGATCGGCCTGGCCGCAGGCGCGCCGGACCGCGACGAGGTCGTCGCGCTCGCGGATCGTCGCTTCGGGAGCTGGGGTGGGCTGATCGCCGGCACCGCGAGCGAGGTGGCGGACGGGCTCGCCGCCGAGGCCTCGACCGGCGTCGAGGGCTTCGTGGTCCAGCTCACCGACTTCGGCAATCCCGAGACGGTCGCGCGGTTCATGACCGAGGTCGCTCCGACGGTGCGCGGCGCGTAGTGCCGGATCAGGTGACGTCGACCGGCACCTAGTCGGTGCGCGGGAATCCGAGGTCGGGGCCGCGCTCGACCGGGTCGGACCAACGGGTCGTGACGACCTTGCCGCGCGTGTAGAAGTGCACACCCTCGGCGCCGTGCACGTGCGTGTCACCGAACAGGCTCTGCTTCCAGCCACCGAACGAGTAGTACGCCATCGGCACCGGAATCGGCACGTTGACGCCGACCATGCCCGCATCCACCTCGTGCTCGAACCGGCGCGCCGCGCCGCCGTCGCGCGTGAAGATCGCCACCCCGTTTCCGTACGGGTTCTCCGAGACGAGTCGAACTGCGTCGTCGTAGGTATCGACGCGCACCACCGAGAGCACCGGTCCGAAGATCTCGTCCCGGTACAGCGCCATCGTCGGCGCGACCCGGTCGAACAGGCACGGGCCGAGGAAGAACCCGCCATCCGGCACCGTCGCCGCCCGGCCGTCGACCACGAGCTCGGCACCTTCGGCCACGCCACCGTCCACGTAGCCGCGCACCCGATCGCGGTGCTGGCGCGGTGACGAGCGGACCCATCTCGGATCGCCGTGTCGTCGCTGCGCCCGATCTTCACCGCGCGCGTACGCGTCGCGATCTGATCGACGAGCGCGTCACCGACGGAGCCGACCGCGACGACCACCGAGATCGCCATGCACCGCTCGCCGGCCGACCCGTAGCCGGCACTCACCGCGGCGTCGGCGGCGAGCTCGAGATCCGCGTCGGGGAGCACCACCATGTGGTTCTTGGCCCCACCGAGCGCCTGCACTCGCTTGCCGTTCGTCGGCCGCGGTCTCGTAGATGAAGCGCGCCACCGGGGTCGAGCCGACGAAGCTCACCGCGCGCACGTCCGGATGCGTCAGCAGACCGTCGACCGCCTCCTTGTCGCCCTGGAGCACGGTGAACACCCCGGCCGGGAGTCCGGCTTCGGCCCACATCTCGGCCATGAGCAACGACGCGGAAGGGTCGCGCTCGCTGGGCTTGAGCACGAACGCGTTCCCGCACGCGATCGCGATCGGGTACATCCACATCGGGACCATCGCCGGGAAGTTGAACGGGGTGATCCCCGCGACGACACCGAGCGGCTGGCGGATCGAGTGGACGTCCGTCCCGGTCGAGACGGACTCCGAGTAGCCGCCCTTCAGCAGGTGCGGGATCCCGCACGCGAACTCGACGACCTCCTGGCCGCGTCCGACTTCGCCGAGCGCGTCCGACAGCACCTTGCCGTGCTCGGAGCTGATGATCGCGGCGAGCTCGTCCTTGCGCCGCTCGAGCACCTCGCGGAACGCGAACAGGATGCGCGCCCGCCGGGCGAGCGGGACCTCGCGCCACTCGATCGAGGCCTGGTGGGCTCCCTGCACCGCCGCGGCGATCTCCGCCGGTCCGGCGAGCGCGACTTCGGCCTGGACTCCGCCGGTCGACGGGTTGAAGACCTCGCGCCGTGCGCGCGGCCGGGGCGTCCCACGGCTTGCCGTCGATCCAGTGCTGCACGTTCCGCATCTGCGTCCCTCGGTCGTCAGCCGCGGGCGAGCCGGGCGGCTCGGCGCTGGCCGAACAAGGTTCCCACGGCCAGCACGATGATGCTGCCGAACAGGATCATCGACGCGAGCACGTTGATCTGCGGCGGGGTCGCGGTGCGGGACTGGCCGAAGATCCGGACCGGGAACGTCGTCGTGCTCGGGCCGGAGACGAAGTACGTGATGATGAAGTCGTCGATCGACAGGGCGAACGAGAGCAGGAACGCGGCCAGGATCCCCGGGATGATGAGCGGCAGGGTGACCCGCAGGAACGTGCGGGTCGGGTTCGCGCCGAGGTCCATCGCGGCGTCCTCGAGCGTCCAGTCGAAGCCTCGTAATCGGGCCTTGACCGTGAGCGCGACGTAGCTCACGCAGAACATGATGTGCGCGAGCACGATCGTCGTGAACCCGAGCTTGAAGTTGTAGTTGAACAGCACCAGATGCGGCTCGAGGAACAACGTGAGCAGTGACGCACCGAGGACGATCTCGGGCGCGGTGAGCGGCAGGACGAGCAGGAAGTTGACGCCGCTCCCGCCCCGGAACCGGTAGCGCACCAACGCGATCGCGACGAACGTGCCGAGGATCGTGGCGATCGTCGCGGCGATCAACGCGATCTCGAGGCTGAGCACCAGCGCGTCGACCAGCGCCTTGTCCGCGAACGGGTGCAGCCAGTTCTCGAACGTGAACTGCTGCCACACCGCGTTGAACCGCCCTTGGGCTGGTTGAAGCTGAACGCGACGATCACGAAGATCGGCAGGAAGAGGTAGAAGAGGCCGAACGCGGCGGCGACGTTGATCGCGGCGCGCCCGACCCGCCCGCCGGTCGAGGTGACGGTCCCGCTCGGATGCGCTCACCGCACACGACGGCCCTCACGCCAGGTCCTCGGTGCCGAGGATGCGGGCGTAGACGATCACGATCACCATCACGATCGCCATGAACACGAAGGACAAGCGCGGCCGCGACCGGGTAGTCCACCTGCACGAGGAACTGGTTCTGGACGACGTTGCCGATCATCGTGGTCTTCGCGCTGCCGAGGTAATAGGCGTTCACGAAGTCACCCGCGGCAGGGATGAACACGAGCAGGCTCCCGGCGAACACGCCCGGCAGCGACAGCGGGAACACCACCTTGCGGAACGCCCGCCAGGTGTTCGAGTAGAGGTCACGCGCCGCGTCGATCAGGCGCGGGTCGATCTTCTCCAGCGCCACGTAGATCGGCAGCACCATGAACGGCAGGAAGTTGTAGGTGAGCCCGCCGACCACCGCGATCGGCGTGCGCAGCAGCGCGCCCGTCGAGCCGAGGATCCCGAGATCTCGCAGGATGCCCGACGACGACTCCCTGGTCCCCGAGAATCGTCTTCCAGGCGAGCGTGCGGATCAGGAAGTTGGTGAAGAACGGCACCACGACGAGCCCGAGCAGGATGCTCTTGAACCGGCCACCCCGGAACGCGATGACGTACGCCAGCGGATACGCGATGACCAGCGCGAGGAGCGTGGCGACCAGCGCGTACTCGAACGACCGGATGAACTGGTCGCCGTACTGGGAGAACGCGTTGGAGTAGTTGCCCCACTCCCAATGGAACGCCGGGTCGGAGAACCGGGTCGGCGACGCCGACAGCGACATCCGGAACAACGTGTAGAGCGGGAAGAAGAAGAAGAAGAACAGGAAGAGCAACCCCGGGCCGAGCAGCAGCCACGGCGCCCGGCGTGCGGTCTTCCTCCCTTGATCGTCCCGCTCGGCCACGTGCTATCCCGAGCCCGTGATCTCCGCGAACCGCTTGTCGAACTTCTCCTCGTCGGCCGGACCCAGCGGTCCGAAGATGTTGAGCCCCTCGAGGTACTGGTCGGTCGGGTTCACGAGCGGGTTGTCCACCAGGCTGCCGACTCGCCCCCCATCGCCGTGAGCTCCGCGACCACGCCGTCCACCGGCGAGATGTACTGGATGTAGGTGGTGAGCACTGCGGCGTTCTTCGGGTCGTAGAAGTAGTTGATGAACTCGCTCGCCAGGTTCGCCTTGTCGCTCGTGTACGGGATCATGAAGTTGTCCGACCAGAGCATTCCGCCCGAGTCCGGGACCGCGAAGCGCACGTCGGGGTTGTCCTTCGTGATCTGCGCGACGTCACCGGACCAGGCGAACGCCGCGGCCAGGTTCCCGTTGCCGAGGTCGTTGACGTACTCGTTGCCGTTCGTTCCGTCGATCTTGTTGTCGTTGAACGCGGCCTCGAGCTTGTCGAACGCCGGCCCGGCCTTGGCGTAGGTCGGATCCGCGGTGCTGATGTCGAGCGACCGCATGAACAGGCCGACGGAGTCCCGCATCTCGTCGAGGATCGTCGTGGTGCCCTCGACGGCCAGGAACTCGTCGATCGTCCTGATCTCCTTGCCCGTGATCCCGATGTTGTACGCGATGCCGGTGACGCCGCTCTGCCACGGCACGCTGAACTTGCGGGTCGGGTCGAAGGACGGGCGACGCCAGCGCCTTGCGCAGGTTCGACTTGTTCGGGAACGAGGCGGGGACGAGCGGCTCGACCCACTTCACCTGGTTGATCATCCGGTTCGCCATCCAGTCGGTGAGGACGAAGCCGTCGCGGCCGATGCTCTGCTTCTTGCTCAGGTTCGGCCGGATCTTGGCGAAGTACTCGTTGTTCGAGTTGATGTCCTCGTCGTAGGTCAGGTCGATGCCGGTGTCCTTCGGGAACGACTTCTTCAGCGACGGATCCATGTAGCTCGTCCAGTTGGAGATCGCGACCGACTTGCCGCTGCCGCTGCCGCCCCCGAGCTGTCGTCGCTGCTGCACGCGGCGAGCACCGCCGGTGCGACCGCGAGCCCACCGAGCACGGCCCCGGTGCGGCCGAGGAACTGCCGCCGGGACATCCCGAGGCGGGCCATGCGCGCGGCCTCGCGCCGGATTCGGTCTTCACGTGCGCTCATGGTTCGCTCCTCGTGCTCGAGTGGGGTCAGTTCCTTGATCTCGCGGGTCTCGGCGTCGTCCACCAGACGGTCCTGGCGAGGCAGCAGCCGACCGGCCTCCGGCTCCCAGCACGCCCAGAGCTGATCGCCGGGACGCAGCAGCGGGAGCTCGTCCTCGGGACCGACGTGGGCCACCGAGCCCGCTGCCGTCCGGTGCGCGCAGGCCGAACCGCACGACCGGGCCCTGGAACACGAGGTCGACGACCTCGGCCGGGACCGCGGCGATCCCGGCGGGTGGCTCGTCCACCCGGAGGTGCATGCGCTCGGGCCGGATCATCAGCGTCGCGCTCTGCCCGACCGCCAACCCTTCGCCGGCCGGTGCGCCCACTCGCCGGTCGCCGGCCAGTCGCGCGACCGCGAGATCGCCGTCGCGGCTCTCGATCTCCGCCGGCAGCAGGTTGGCCATGCCGATGAACCCGGCGACGAAGACCGACTCGGGCTCGTGGTAGATCTGCTCGGGCGTGCCGATCTGCTCGACCCGGCCCTCGCTCATGACCGCGATCCGGTCGCTCATCGTGAGCGCCTCTTCCTGATCGTGCGTCACGAAGATGAACGTGATGCCGACCTCGCGCTGGATGCGCTTGAGCTCCAGCTGCATTGCCTGGCGCAGCTTCAGGTCCAGCGCGCCGAGCGGCTCGTCGAGCAGCAACGCGCTCGGGTAGTTCACGAGCGCGCGGGCGAGCGCGACGCGTTGCTGCTGACCACCGGAGAGCTGGGTCGGCTTGCGGTTGGCGAAGTCGCCCAGGCGGACGATCTCGAGCAGGTCGACGACACGCTGGCCGATCTCTGCCTTGGGCACCTTCTTGGCCTTCAGCCCGAAGGCGACGTTGTCACGGACCGTCATGTGCGGGAAGAGCGCGTACTGCTGGAAGACGGTGTTGACGTTGCGCTTGTAGGGCGGAACCTTCGACACGTCGTTGCCCTCGAGCCGGATCTGGCCCTCGGACGGCTGCTCGAAGCCGGCGATCATGCGCAACGTGGTCGTCTTGCCGCAGCCCGACGGGCCGAGCATGGAGAAGAACTCGCTCCGCCGGATCTCGAAGTTGGCGTCGTCGACCGCGACGAAGGCCCCGAAGCGTCTCGTGACGTGGTCGATCGAGATGACGACGTCATCCGGACCGGCGATCTCGTCGCTCAGTGCCTCGCCTCCCATCTTCCGAGCCCGAGCTCCGGGCCGTCGTCCCCGGCCGCGCGCACCCCACGCACGGCACCGGCGAGGCTCGCAGATGCACACCCACGGTTGCAAGGACGCCTGACGGATTCCGTAATATTGCAACACGATTGCAACGGAATCCCTTGCGCAACTCCCATCGCGCAGCACAACATCGTTGTCAGCCCGCCCCAAGATCGAGGAGCCCTCGCATGCCCGACCAGAATTTCATCGGTGGTAGCTGGGTGGACGCCCAGGACGGCGCCACGGACGAGGTCCTGAACCCGGCGACGGGCGAGGTGCTCGCCAAGGTCCCGGCGAGCGGAGCCCCGGAGGTCGACGCGGCGGTCGAGGCCGCCGCGGGCGCCTTCGACGCCTGGAGTGCGATGACACCCCGGGGGCGCAGCGAGGTCCTCCACCAGGTCGCCGACGCGATCGAAGCCGATCTCGACAACATCAAGCGCATCGAGATGGAGAACTGCGGCAAGCCCGCCTCGATGATCGAGTTCGAGATGGACCTCACGCTCGACAACTGGCGGTTCTTCGCCGGCGGTGCGCGCTTCCTCGAGGGACGCGCCGGCGGTGAGTACCTGGAGGAGCACACCAGCTACCTGCGGCGCGACGCGCTCGGCGTCGTCGGCTCGATCGCCCCCTGGAACTACCCGATCAACATGGCCACCTGGAAGCTCGGTCCCGCGCTCGCGGCCGGCAACACGGTCGTGCTCAAGCCGTCCGAGCTCACTCCGCTCGAGCGCGTTGCGTCTGGCCGAGATCACCGCCGACATCCTGCCGACGGGCGTGCTCAACGTCGTCACCGGCCAGGGTGAGACCGCGGGCGACGCGTTGGTGCGGCACCCGAAGGTGGCGATGGTCTCGCTGACCGGCAGTGTCGAGACCGGCAAGCTGATCGCCCGCACCGCCGCGGAGACGCTCAAGCGCGTCCACCTCGAGCTCGGCGGCAAAGCCCCCGTCATCATCTTCGACGACGCCGACGTCGAGAGCGCGATCGCGATCCTGACCGACATGGCGTATTACAACTCGGGCCAGGACTGCACCGCTCCGTGCCGCCTGATGGCCGGCCCCGGGGTGTACGACGACCTGGTCAGCGGACTCACGGACTCGGTCGGCAACATCGTGACGGGTGACCCGTTCGACGAGGGGACGGCGATGGGACCGGTCATCTCCGCCGACCAGCTGGACCGGGTCACCGGGATGGTGGCGCGCGCGGTCGAGGCCGGCGCCGAGGTCACCGTCGGCGGCAACGCGATCGACCGGCCCGGCTTCTTCTACGCCCCCTCGGTCGTCGCCAACCCGGCCCAGGACAGCGAGATCGTCCAGCGCGAGGTCTTCGGCCCGGTCGTCTCGGTGCAGCGCTTCACCGACGAGGAGCAGGCGCTCGCGTGGGCCAACGACGTCGACTACGGACTCTCGGCCAGCGTGTGGACGAGCGACGTCGGCCGGGCGATGCGGATGAGCGCGGCGCTCCACTTCGGCTGCGTCTGGGTCAACGACCACATCCCGATCGTCTCCGAGATGCCCCACGGCGGCTTCAAGCAGTCGGGCTACGGAAAAGACATGTCGATCTACGCGATCGAGGCATACACCGAGCTCAAGCACGTGATGATCAAGCACTGACGAACAGCACTCCCCGAGACACGTTCCAGCAATCCCCGACCCAAAGGTGAGATCGCGATGGCGGATCTGAACGCTCGAGCGGCCGAGATCACAGAAGCCGAAAACACCCAGCTCTGGGCCCGTACCCCCGGGTCGAAGACGCTCTTCGAACGCGCGCTGCGGACCATGCCCCAGGGCGTCCCGTCGTCGTTCCAGGCCTGGGAGCCCTACCCGATCTACCTGCGCGAGGGGAAGGGCAGCAAGGTCTGCGACGTCGACGGCCACGAGTACATCGACTTCCACAACGGCTTCGGCTCCATGCTCGTCGGCCACGCCCACCCGAAGGTGGCCGAGGCGATCGAGCACGCGGCGCGCACCGGGACCCACTTCGCCGCGCCGACCGAAGCAACCGTGCTCTACGCCGAGGAGCTGTGCCGGCGATTCCGCGCGGAGTCGGTCCGGTTCTGCAACTCGGGCACCGAGGCGACGATGAGCGCGATCCGCATCGCGCGCGCCGCGACCGGTCGCGAGCACATCGTGAAGATCGAGGGCTCGTACCACGGTCATCACGACGCGGTGATGTTCTCGGTCGTCCCGAACTCCGACATGATGGGCGGGCGTGAGGCGCCGGCGACCACGCCGATGTCGAACGGCATCCCGGCGGTGATGGCGGAGTACACGCACGTCGTCCCGTTCAACGACCTCGACGGTCCTCTCCGCGTTGCTCGACGAGCGCGGCGACGAGATCGCGTGCCTCATCCTCGAGCCGGTGATGATGAACATCGGCATCTGCCAGCCGCAGCCCGGCTATCTCCAGGGCCTCGCCGACCTGTTGCACAAGCACGGCGCGCTGCTCATCTTCGACGAGGTGAAGAGCGGGGCGACGATCGCCGCGGGCGGCGCCGTCGAGCGCTACGGCGTCGTGCCCGACCTCGCGTGCTGGGCCAAGGCGATCGGGGGCGGCACCCCGGCCGCGGCCTTCGGTGGCCGGGCCGACGTGATGGCGGCGATCGACCATGGCGCGGCGCAGCAGGGCACGTTCAACGGCAACCCGCTCGTCGCCGCGGCCGGCGCTCGCGACGCTCACCGAGGTCCTCACGCCCGACGGCGTACGAAGGGCTCGCGAAGCTCGGCACCCGCCTGGCCGAGGGATGCGCGCGGGCGATGGCCGAGAACTCCATCCCCGGTCACGCGGTCGACCTCGGGCGCGAAGGGCTGCGTCTCGTACCGGCCGGAGCCGCTGCAGAGCTACCGCGACTTCCTCGAGACGAACCCGGACCTCTACCTCGCGTCGTATCCGTGGGCGATGAACCGCGGGGTGTTCATGACCCCCGGCGACGAGGAGCAGTGGACGATCTCCGTGCAGCACACCGAGGCCGACATCGACCGCTACATCGACCAGTTCGCCGACTTCTGCGCGGCGCTTGGCCACGGTCTGATGGCACTCTCGAAGATCGCCGCCAACGGGATCACGCTCACGTCTCGGTCGAGGGTCCCGAGGACGGGCGGCCGGTGCTGCTGCTCCACGGCTTCCCCGACTCGCACCACATCTGGCGGCACCAGGTCGCGGCGCTCACTGCGGCGGGATACCGGACGGTCGCGATCGGACCAGCGCGGCTACGGCGAGTCGGACGCGCCCGAGGGGGTCGAGGCGTACGCGATCCCGAACATGGCGATGGATGCGACCGGGGTGCTCGATGCGCTCGGCATCGAACAGGCCGCGGTCGTCGGCCACGACTGGGGTGCGTCGATCGCGTGGCTCCTCGCGACGCTCTTCCCGGACCGGGTGGAGCGCCTCTGCGCGGTGTCCGTCGGCCACCCCACCGCGTTCTTCTCGGACGGCGGCCTCGATCAGAAGGAGAAGAGCTGGTACATGCTCTTCTTCCAAAGCGAGTTGGCCGAGGACTGGCTGTCCGGCGACGACTTCAAGAACTGGCGGGAGTGGATGCGCCACCCGGTCGACGCCGAGCGCAACGTCGCGGACATGTCCCGACCGGGGCGGCTCACGGCCGGACTCAACTGGTACCGGGCGACCACGACTCCGGAGGCATTCGCCGGTCCGCCGCTCGAGCTGCCCCCGGTGGCGTGTCCGACGATGGGCGTCTGGAGCAGCCGGGACTACGCGCTCACCGAGGCGCAGATGACGGCCTCGGCCAACCACGTCACCGGCCCGTGGCGGTACGAGCGCATCGAGAGCGTGAGCCACGACGTGCCGGTCGCCGCCCCCGACCAGCTGAACGCGCTCCTCCTCGATTTTCTCCTCCCTTGATGGTCGCTCCGGCCTCCGCACTTCGTGCCCACTCCGGCCTGCGCTCGGGCGAGCTCCCTTCGCTCCTCCGTCGCTCCGATCGCCGCGTCGGCCGGGGGCGTTCTCTGCTCGGGTCGTAGCATCGGCCGCGTGGGTCAGCATGACGAGTGGGTCGCCCGTGACGCGGCCGTGGTGTGGCACGGGTTCACGCAGATGTCGAGCTACGCGGACAACGCGCCCGTGCTGGTGGACCGGGCCGAGGGTCACGAGGTCATCGATGTCGACGGGCGCCGCTACCTCGACGCGATCTCGTCGCTCTGGGTCACCACCCTCGGCCACGCGGTGCCCGAGCTGGACGCCGCGCTCACCGCGCAGCTCGGGCGGGGCGCGCACACCACGATGCTCGGCAACGGCAACAAGGTCGTGGTCGAGCTGTCGGAGGCGCTCGCCCGGGTCGTGCCCGTCGACGACCCCCACTTCCTCTACGCCTCGGACGGCGCCTGCGCGGTCGAGCAGGCGCTGAAGATCGCCTTCCAGTACTGGGTGAATCGGGGGGTCACGGGTCGCACGACCTTCCTCGCGTTCGGCGGCGCCTATCACGGCGACACCATCGGGGCGCTCTCGCTCGGCGACGGTGGGTTCGGCACGGATCTGTTCGATCCGCTCCGCTTCCCGGTCCTGCGGGCACCGGCGTTCGCCGATCCCGACTGCTTCCCCGCGGCCTGCCGGATGGTCGCGGAGCACGCGTCGAAGCTCGCGGCCGTGATCATCGAGCCGCTGGTGCAAGGCGCCGCCGGCATGCAGCTCGCGTCCCCGGAGGACCTGGCGTCGCTGGCCGCCGCGTGCCGGGAGCACGACGTCCTCCTCATCTGCGACGAGGTCGCGACCGGCTTCGGCCGCACCGGCACGCTGTTCGCCTCGCGAGCAGGCGGGGATCCGGCCCGACCTCCTGTGCCTGGGCAAGGGACTGACCGCGGGGTACCTCCCGATGTCCGCGACAGTCGCGTCGGGCCCGGTGTTCGACGCGTTCCTCGGCCCGGATCTCTCCGAGCGCACGCTGTACCACGGGCACTCGTACAGCGGGAACGCGCTCGCGGCCGCGGTCGCGCTGCGCCACCTCGAGCTCATCGACGCGTACGACGTGCTCGCGAACGTGCGCGAGCGATCGGACGAGCTGCGCGACCTCCTCGACGATCGGATCGTGTCGCTGCCCGAGGTCGCGGACGTTCGCCTGCGTGGACTCATGGGCGGGATCGAGCTCGCGCCGCCCACCGACGGGCTGCGCTGGGGTCGCCGGGTCTGCGCCGCGGCGGTCGAGCGCGGCGTGCTCATCCGGCCGCTCGGTGACGTGGTCGTCCTCATGCCCCCGCTGACCGTCACCTCGGAGGAGATCCACCGCATCGTGCACACGGTCGCCGACGCGATCGACGAGGTCACGACGAGCGGGGACGCACCGTGACCTGGGCCGAGTGGTCGGCGGCCCAGGCCCGATCCATCCGCGACGCAGGCCAGTGGCGGGCACCGGTCGACTTCGACGCGGCCGGGCCCGAGGGCAAGCTGGCGCCGGACGGCCGTGCGGTCATCGCCTTCGCGTCGAACGACTACCTCGGGCTCACGCAACACCCTGCGCTTGGCCGAAGCGGCGCACGCGGCGATCGACCGGTGGGGCACCGGCGCCGGCGCGGCGCGGCTCATCGTCGGTTCCCGGCCGATCCACTCCGAGCTCGAGCACGAGCTCGCGGCCTGGAAGCACGCCGAACGCGCCGTGCTGTTCCCCACCGGGTTCGCGGCGAACCTCGGCGTGCTCACCACGTTCGGCGGCCCCGGCACGTTGGTGTGCTCCGACGAGCTGAACCACGCGTCGATCATCGACGGCACCCGCCTCGCTCGCGGGGAGGTCGCGGTCTACCCGCACTCGGATCTCGGCGCGCTCGACGCGCTCCTGCGCGAGCGCGTCGGCACCCGACGCGCGCTGGTCGTGACCGACACCGTCTTCTCGATGGACGGTGACGTCGCGGACCTCGATGGTCTGGTGGAGCTGTGCCGCCATCACGACGCGCTCCTTGTCCTCGACGAGGCGCACGCCGTCCTGGGACCCGACCTTTCCGAGGATCTCCGGCGCGCAGACGGGCGTTCCGGAGCGTCTCCGGCAGCGCGAGCGCCGGGCACTCCGGTCAGAACGCCGCGCCCCGGAGGTCTTCGGGACGTGGCGGACCGGGGGTTCTCCAGGTCGGGACGCTGTCGAAGACGCTGGGCTCGCTCGGCGGTTTCGTCGCCGGCCCGGCCCGGCTGACCGAGCTGGTCGTGAACCGCGCCCGCTCGTACATCTTCACCACGGCCCCCACCCCGGCCGATGCCGCGGCCGGCCTCGCCGGGCTCCGAGTGCTGCGCTCGCCCGAGGGCCAGGAGCTGCGAGCCCGGTTGCGGGCCAACATCGACGAGCTGCGACCGGGCCACCCGTCGCCGATCGTGCCGGTGGTCTGCGGCGACGAGGACCGCGCGCTCGCCGCGGCGGCTGCCTTGCTCGATCTCGGCATCCTCGTCCCGGCCATCCGCCCGCCGACGGTGCCGGTCGGCACCTCCCGGCTGCGGGTCGCGCTCTCGGCCGCGCACACCGTCGACCAGGTCCGGATGCTGCGCGAAGCGCTCGAAGGACTCGACCTCGCGTGACGACGGTCGTGATCACGGGAACCGCGACCGAGGTCGGCAAGACCTGGTGGGGTCGCGCCACCATCGACGTCCTGCGCGCCGAAGGGGTTGCGGTCGTGGCGCGCAAGCCCGCGCAGTCCTACTCCCCCGACGAGCTCGGTCAGACCGATGCGGAGATCCTCGGTCGGGCGAGCGGTGAGCCGGCCGAGATCGTGTGTCCGCTCCATCGTTGGTATCCGGTACCGATGGCGCCACCGATGGCCGCCGACGCGCTCGGGCTTCCGCCGTTCACCGTCGCCGAGCTCGTAGGAGACATGGCACCGTCGCCTGCCGGCGCGATGACGATCATCGAAGGCGCCGGCGGGCCGCGGTCACCGATGGCGAGCGACGGTGACAACGTCACGCCTGGCGCGCGCGGTCGACGCGGACGTCGTCGTGCTCGTCGCTCCCGCCGGTCTCGGAACGATCAACGCCGTGCGGCTCAGTGTCGACGCGTTCCGAGGCGAGTCGGGGACCGACGCCCGCCTCGTCGTCTCGCTGAACCGCTACGACGCCGCCGACGAGCTCCACCGCCGGAACCACGGGTGGCTCATGAGCGATGACCTGCAGCTCGTGCTGGACCCGGCCGAGCTCGCCGACGCGCTGCGCCGCTGAATCCGAATCCCGTGGCCCGGGTGGTCTCGAACCCCGGAATCCGCAGTACGGTGGGCTCAGAACAACGGAATCCCTTGCCCCGCTCGTGCGGGTCGGGCGAGACTGGGCGGAGTCGAAGGAGGATGCATTGAGCGCGAACCGGCGCAGCGGCGAGCGGACCGGCACCGACCGGGCGGTCGTGATCGACGACGTCGACAAGGCGATCATCGAGCAGCTGCAGGAAGACGGCCGGTTGCCCTATACGAAGCTCGCCGCCGCGGTCGGGCTGTCGGAAGCAGCGGTGCGCCAACGTGTGCAGCGTCTCGTCGAGTCGGGTGTCGTGCAGATCGTCGCGGTCACCGACCCGCTCACGCTCGGCTTCCGTCGCGAGGCGATGATCGGCCTGAAGATCGAAGGTGACCTGCGCGGCGTCGCCGACATCGATCGCGTCGATCCCCGAAGTCTCCTACGTCGTCGTGGTCAGCGGTTCGTTCGACCTGCTGATGGAGGTCGTGTGCGAAGACGACGACCACTTGCTCGCGTTGCTCAACGACAAGGTGCGCTCCATCCCCGGAGTCCGCAGCACCGAGACCTTCACCTATCTCCGTCTGTACAAGCAGACCTACGCATGGGGTACCCGATAGTGACCATGAACAGCCCGAAGCACACGTACGACGTGGACCGCTTGGACGACTTGGCCCAGCGTCACCTCTGGATGCACTTCAGCCGGCTCGGCGCGTTCTCCGACGCCGTCGAGGTGCCGATCATGGCGGAAGGGAAGGGCTGCTACCTCTGGGACGCGCGCGGCAAGCAGTACCTCGATTCGCTGTCCGGTCTCTTCACCGTGCAGCTCGGCCACGGCCGGGCCGACCTCGCCGAAGCGGCGCGGGCGCAGGCCGAGACGCTCGAGTACTTCCCGATCTGGAGCTACGCCCACCCGCCGGCGATCGAGCTCGCGGCCAAGCTGGCCGAGCTCGCGCCCGGTGATCTCAACCGGGTCTTCTTCACCACCGGCGGCTCGGAGGCCGTGGAATCAGCCTGGAAGCTGGCCCGCCAGTACTTCCGGGCCATCGGCCAGCCGGAGCGGTACAAGGTCATCGCCCGCGACACCGCCTACCACGGGACGACGATGGGGGCACTGGCGATCACCGGCGTCGCGGCGCTGAAGGAGCCGTTCGAACCGCTGACGCCGGGTACGTCGCACGTCATGAACACCAACCGCTTCCGGCACGAGCTCGGAGACGACGACGCGGCGTTCATGAAGCTCGCGACCGACGCGATCGAGCGGCGGATCCTGGAAGAGGGGCCGGAGACCGTGGCCGCGGTGTACCTCGAGCCGGTGCAGAACGCGGGGGGCTGCTTCGTCCCGCCGGCGGGCTACTTCCAGCGCGTGCGCGAGATCTGTGACCAGTACGGCGTGCTGCTCGTGTCCGACGAGGTGATCTGCGCGTTCGGCCGGCTCGGCACGATGTTCGGTGCGCAACGCTACGACTACCTGCCCGACATGATCACCGCGGCCAAGGGCCTGACGAGTGGCTATTCGCCGCTCGGCGCGGTGATCTGTCGCGACTTCCTCGCCGAGCCATTCCTCTCCGGTGCCGCGAGCTTTGCGCACGGCATCACGTTCGGCGGGCACCCGGTCAGCTGCGCGGTCGGGCTGCGCAACCTCGAGCTGTTCGAAGAGGAGCACGTGCTCGAGCACGTGCAGCAGCACGAGGCGGAGTTCCGGCAGCCGGTCGAGAGCCTGCGCGACGTGCCGATCGTGGGCGATGTCCGCGGCGCCGGCTACTTCCTGGCCCTCGAGCTCGTCGCCGACCCCGACACTCGGGCGCGCTTCACCAAGGAGCAGGGCTCGGACCTGCTGCGCGGCTTCCTCGCCCCGCGGCTGTACGAAGCGGGCCTGATCTGCCGCACCGACGACCGGGGCGATCCGGTGGTGCAGCTGTCCCCGCCGCTGATCGCCGGGCCCGGAGGAGTTCGAGATCATCGAGACGACGCTGCGGACGTGCCTGACCGAGGCATGGAAGCGGATGCCCGCCGCGTGACGTCGGGCGCGCTCGTCGTCGGCATCCCGCGGGAGATCAAGGAGGGCGAGCACCGCGTCGCCATCACTCCCGACGGCGCCCACGAGCTCACCGCGCACGGTGTCACCGTCCTCGTCGAGCACGACGCGGGCGTCGACTCCGCGATCCCGGACGACGAGTACGAGGCCGCGGGCGCCGAGATCGTCGCGACCGCCGCGGACGTATGGGCCCGCGCCGGGATGATCCTGAAGGTGAAGGAGCCGCAGGAGTCGGAGCTCGCCTACCTCCGTCCCGGGCTCGTCCTCTTCACCTACCTCCACCTCGCCGCGTATCCCGCCGTCGCCGACGCGCTGCTCGAGCACCAGGTGACGGGGATCGCGTACGAGACGGTCCAACCCGCCGACGGGTCGCTCCCCCTCCTCGCGCCGATGAGCGAGGTCGCCGGGCGCATGGCCACCCAGGTCGGCGCCCGGTTCCTCGAGCGCGAGCTCGGCGGCCGCGGCGTGCTGCTCGGCGGGGTCCCGGGGGTGCGACCGGCCCGGGTGGTCGTGCTCGGAGCCGGGAACGTCGGCTGGAACTCGGCCTGGATCGCCCAGGGCATGGAAGCCGAGGTGCTGCTCCTCGACAAGAACCTGGACCGGCTGCGCTTCGTGGACCAGATCCACCAGGGCCGGATCGTGACGCTCGCCAGCAACCGGGGCGCGGTGACGCGCGCGGTCGCGGACGCGGATCTCGTGATCGGCGCGGTGCTCGTGCCGGCCGGTCGCGCGCCGGTGGTCGTGACCGACGAGATGGTGCGTTCGATGAAGCCGGGCGCGGTCATCGTCGACGTCGCCGTGGATCAGGGCGGCTGCGTCGAGACCACGCACGAGACGACGCACTCGGACCCGGTCTACGAGGTGCACGGCGTGCTGCACTACGGCGTCGGCAACATGCCGGGCGCGGTGCCGTTCACCTCGACCTACGCGCTGACGAACGCGACGCTCCCCTACGCGCTGAAGCTCGCGATGCACGGGGTCGTCGACGCGACGGCAACGGACGCGGCGCTGGCGCTCGGCGTCAACACGGTCGGCGGATCGATCACCCACCCGATCGTCGCCGAAGCCCTCGGCCGCACGAACGTCCCGCTCGAGACTGCCCTGACGAGCTGACCGCCCACCCGACGTTCGCCGCGCCTCCCGGATGCGCTCGCCAGACCCTGGGAAGCCGGCCAGGTCCGAGGGGCGGTCGGGCCGGCCGGGGGGAGAGGCAGACCCGACCACCACTCGAGTGGACCGTGCCCCGCATCGTGGGCCGGAGAGGTCACGGGCCCGCGACGGCTTCGTGAACGGAGCGAGAACGGAATCCGAGCCTCGGGTCGGCGGATCGCCGCTGAGCGGCGTTCAGAGAGCGGTCAGCCAACCGGGAGCACCAGGCCCCGGGGCCTCAACCGGCAGGCGGTGCTTCGCTCTCGTGCAATGCGTCGAAGACCTCTTCGCGGTGCACCTCGACCTCGCGGGGAGCCTTGATGCCGATTCGCACCTGCTCGCCACGAACCTCGAGCACGGTCACCACGATGTCATCCCCGATCATGATGCTCTGGTTGGAACGCCTCGTGAGCACGAGCAACCGGGAACTCCTTCCGTGGAAACACTTCCTGCCCTCACGATCAGCCTATTGCTGGCCGCGCGCGGTTCCGCGGATGTCGGCGGTCGCGGCTTCGAAGCCGAAATTGCCGAATTACAGCAATCCGTTGGCCACCGCGCGCCCGAATGCCTCGTTGCGGTTCTTCGCCCCGAGCTTGGCGTAGATGTGCGCCAGGTGCGTCTTCACCGTGGGCAACGACACGTAGAGCGACGACGCGATCTCCCGGTTGGAGTGTCCGTTCGACAAGCAGCACGAGCACCTCGCGCTCGCGTGCGGTCAACGCGTTCGCTTCGGCCGGCTCGTCGTCTTCGGTGATGTCGACGACGAGGACGCCGGGGTCGATGACCCGCTCGCCATGCAGCGCACGTTGCGCGGTCTGCACGAGGTCATCGGCGGCGATCGCGCGGGGGACGAGCGCGTCGACGCTCGAGGCTGAGCAGCTCGGCGATCGCGTCCGGCGTGGCACGACCGATCATGACGACGATCGTCGGCGGGTCCGCGCGGGCCACGAGCCGCCGGACCAGCTCGCCGGTCGGGAGGTCCGGGAGGCTCCCGATCACCACGATCGCCGCCTGGTGGGCTTCGACCAGGCCGACGACCTCGGCCCCCTGCTGCCGCCTCGCCCACGATGTCGAACCCGCCGGCCCGCAGCGTCGCCGCGATCCCGGCACGCAGCATCGGGGTGCCATCGGCCACGACGCCGATCGGGAGCTCCGGGGACATCGCGCGGATCGTAGCGGCGCGGCCACTCCGACTGCGCTGCCACCTCAACCGGCTAGCACTCCTGGCCCGACCGGGCCGGTGCCGCGGTGGCATGACCGTCCGCCTCGACGGAGACGCGATCCCTGAACCAACGGGTTAGAAGCCGGTAGGTGTCGTGAGCGTAGCCGCCCTTCGGGAAGCCGCAGTACGCGACCCAGCTCGGAGGCTTCACTCCCACCTGCCGTCGGTCGTTGTTCGCACGGAGATCCTTCACCACTGCCGAGCAGTCACTCCGATCTCACTCGCGATCTCGCCGAGACGGTCCGGAGCACACTGCACATCGTGATCTGCCTCCGGTGGTGGGCCGCCAGGGACTCGAACCCTGAACCAACGGGTTAAAAGCCCGGTGCTCTGCCTGTTGAGCTAGCGACCCTGGCCTGCAAGGTACGGCACGGCGAGCTACTTGGGTTGGAAGCGGATGGCGCCGTCGATGCGGGCGACGTGGCCGTTCATGTAGCTGTTGGTGGCCAGGTGCTCGACGAGGGCGGCGAACTCCTCGGGCTTGCCGAGGCGGCGGGGGAACGGGACCTTCTCCTCGAAGGCCGCGAGCATCTCGGGCGGGGCCATGCCCCAGGCCTCGGTCCGGATGGTTCCCGGGGCGATCGCGTTCACCCGGATGCCGCGTGACGCGAGGTCGCGGGCGGCGATGATCGTCATCCCGATGATGCCGGCCTTCGCCGCGCCGTAGGCGACCTGACCGATCTGGCCCTCGTAGCCGGCGATCGACGCGACGAAGACGATCGCGCCGCGCTCGCCGTCGTCGGTGACGGGCTCCTGCGCGGCCATCGCGGCCGCGCAGAGCCGCGCGCTGTTGAACGAGCCGACCAGGTTGAGCTGGACGGTGTCGGAGAACAGCTCGAGGTCGTGGGGAACGTCACCCCGGTTCAGAGTCCGCTCCGCGCCGCGGGCACCACCGGCGCACGCGACGAGGAGGCGGAGACCACCGAGGTCGGTGGCGGCGGCGATCGCCTGCTGGGTGTCGTCCTCCGAGAGCACGTCCCCGGCCACGAAGCGGACGCGGTCGCCGAGCTCGGCCGCCAGTGGCTCGCCCTTGGTCGCGTCGCGGTCGAAGATCACCACGTTGGCGCCCCGGTCGTGGAGGTGGCGCACGGTCGCGGCCCCCAGGCCCGACGCGCCGCCGGTGACGATTGCGGTTGCCGCTTGCAGTTCCATCGGCCCTCTCTTTGACGCTCTCGGAGTTCCCTGACGTTCTCGGACTGCACGGTTCGGCGCGAATCCGGTCCGGCACTACCGTCGGCCCCGGGGTACGGGCGCCAGATCATGCCAGGAACCGGGCCCGGTCCGGCCAGGGAGACCGCTCCGCCTCTCGTAGGCTGGATTTGGAAGGGGCCACGCCTTGGCAACGACATCCAGTGACGGGGTGACACGCGCGGCGACCCGCATGGGCGCCGCCACGTTGCTGTCTCGCAGCATCGGGTTCGTCCGCGTCTGGATGATCGCGGCGGTCCTCGGCACCACCTACCTCGGCAACACCTACCAGGGCTCGAGCTCGGTCTCGAACGTCCTCTTCGAGCTGCTGGCCGCCGGCGCGCTGTCCGCGGTGCTCGTCCCGACCTTCGTCGAGCACCTGGACCTCGGCAACGACGCCGAGACCGAGCGCCTGGCGTCGGGGATCCTCGGCATCGCGCTGCTCGGCATGGCGGTGGTCACGGTCATCGGACTCGTGTTCGCACCCCAGATCTCCAAGCTGCTGGTGGCCAAGGCACCCGACCCCCAGATCGCCAAGCAGCAGGAGAGCCTCACCACCTTCTTCCTCTACTTCTTCATCCCCCAGGTCCTCCTCTACGCGTGGGGCACCGTCTCGACCGCCGTGCTCTACGCCAAGCGACGGTTCTCGATCGCGGCGATCGCACCGATCGCCAACACGGTCACGGTGGTGATCTCACTGGTCGATCTTCTGGCGCATGCACGGCACCGCCGGTGACCTCGACCTGTCCCTCGCCGAGAAGCTGGTCCTCGCGATCGGCGGCACGCTGGGCGTCGTCGGCTTCGTCGGGCTGCCGGCGGTCGCGCTGCACCGCACCGGATTCCGGCTCCGCCCGCGGCTGCACGCCCGCGACGAGCGGCTCAAGCGGCTCATGAACCTCTCGGGGTGGGCGGTGCTGCAGCACGCGGGCATCGGGATCCTGCTCGGCGCGTCGATCGTCATGGGCAACGTCGTGGCCGGTGGCGTCGTCGCCTACCAGTTCGCGTTCGTGCTCTTCCTGGCGCCGTACGCGATCCTCGCCCACCCGGTGCAGACGACGATCCTGCCGGTCCTCACGTTGGACGCGAAGCGCAACGACCTCGTGGGATTCGCCCGCGGCGTGCGCATCTCCCTGGATCGGCTGGCGATTCTCGTGGTGCCGGTCTCGGCCGCGTTCGTCGCGCTCGCCGTCCCGGCCATGCGGGCCATCACGGTGCACAACGACGCCAGCGTCGAGCTGCTCGCCGCGGCGCTCGCCGGGCTCGGGATCGGCCTGCTCCCCTACAGCGTCTTCCTCTTGTTCGCCCGGGCGCTGTATGCCCTCGACGACAGCCGGACGCCCGGCGGTCACCGCGCTCGTCACGGCCTGCCTCGGCGCCGCGTTCATGGCCGTGGGCGTCAACGTCGCCCACGGCAGCGCCCGGGTCCTCATGCTCGGGCTCGGGCACAGCCTGGCGTACCTGCTGGGCGCGCTCTTCCTCGGCTTCGTGCTCCACCGACGGCTCCGCCAGCCCCTGTTCCCGCGCGCGCTGCCGATCACCGCACGCGGTCTCCATCGTGCTGGGCACCGCGGCGTGGGGACTCTTCCGGGTGATCGGACCGACGGGTCGCTTCGTGACGATCGCGCTGCTCGCCGGCGTCGGGCGTCGTCGGTGCCGCGATCTACTTCGGGGTGCTGCGACTCACCAAGCTTCAGGGCGCGCCGACGGACCGCGACTCCGAGAGCCAGGGCGGCAGCGCCAGCCCGGCCGAGCGCAGCTGAGCCGCCAGTCGTTCGTTCGGCTCGCTGAATCGCTCGGCGAGCTCGGCGCGCACCGCGTCACTGACGCGATTCCCGCTCGCCGCACTCCCGTTGAAACGGAAGTACAGCGCGCGCATGCGGCGCTTGATGCCCGGGTGCCGGCGGAAGATGCGCTCGAACCGATCGTTCACCGTCGAGCGCGAGCCGTTGGAACCTCCGGCTCTTGAACGCGGTCGTCTTGTTCTCCGCCGCGAGTGACTCCGCCGGCAGCAGGTTCGGATCCAGTCCGAGCCACGTCGCGGTCTCGCGCAGGACTCGCGCCGGCTCCGCGGTGAGCTCCTCGAACGACGAGCACGAGCAACCGGTCGGATCCGAACTGCTCGAGCCACGCGGGAAGGAAGTCGGCGTAGCGGCTGCCGCCGACCGCGAAGTACCGCTCGTTCGCCGGGTCGAGGAAGTCCGCGGGCTCGAGCGTGTCCGCGTGCGCGAGGTACTCCTCGATCGAGAGATCTTCGGAGATCCGCAGGCGCGTCTTCTGGTACTGGAAGAACGAGATCGTCCGGGCGACCGGCTCGCGCAGCACCAGGACGATGCGGGCGTCCGGCAACGTCTCGTCGATGAGCCGAGCCAGCGGCGCACCGCCGTAGAAGTACGACGGTGTCGCCTCGAGCCGGACCCGACAGCCGGCTGCCCCCGTGTCCGTCTCGGCGAAGTAGCTGTCGTAGACCGACGCCGGGCTCCACCGGCCGGCCGTAGCGAGCCGGGGTGAAGTACCGGGTCTCCTTGACCGCCGAGGGCGCGACCTGCGGATGTTCGGACAGCGAGACGAAGAGCGAGGTCGTGCCGGCCTTGTTGACGCCGGCGATGATCACGTCGAGTCAGGGTCGCGCTCACCGCGCCGATCGTACGTTGTGAGCCGACGCCCGGCTGTGACCGGATTGACCATCGGAAGCGGACGGATCGGCCTCCGGGAGGTTCGGGGGTCGGGGAGGGAATTTCGGTCGGCTGCTACCATGCGCTGCCTCTCAGAGGTGCGAGCCCCCATCGTCTAGTGGCCCAGGACGCCGCCCTTTCAAGGCGGTAACGGGGATTCGAACTCCCCTGGGGGCACGGTCACGCTGCGGTTCGCCGCAACGTGACACAGCGGGTCCTGTGGTGCAGTTTGGAGTGCACGCCGCCCTGTCAAGGCGGAGGCCGCGGGTTCAAATCCCGTCAGGACCGCCGAGCGAGCGGCAGCTCGTTCGCAAGAGGCCGGGTAGCTCAGTCGGCAGAGCACACGCCTGAAAAGCGTGGGGTCACCGGATCGACGCCGGTCCCGGCCACCAGACACATCCACGATGGAACGCTCGGACACACTGGAGGCGATGGAGCACCGCTGGTCATGACCGCGCCGAGCCCGCAGCGGCGCGACTCCGCGAACGGACGCGGCGGCGATCGTGGTCGCGTGGAACTTCGCCGTCGCGCAGCCCCTGCTCGAGCTGCTCGGGCGGAACCCCGAATTCTTCGTCGCCCACCGCACAACGAAGTTCGAGATTCTCGTCGTCGCGGTGGGACTCACCCTGCTGGTGCCGTTGGCGCTTGCCGCCCTGTTGACCGCTTTTCGCGCAGGTCGCGCCGCGTGTCCTGGCCGCTTCGCGCATCGTGTCGTGCTCGGGCTGCTCGTCGCCGAGTTCGTCCTGCAGCTCGTGAAAGCACCGGGCGGGACGCCGAGCGTGCTCGAGAGCTCCGTACCGGTCGTCCTCGGCCTCGTCGTTGCCTGGCTCTACGACCGGCGGGCCGGCTGGCGCGCTTCCTCGTGGTGGCTGCTTCCCGCGCCAGTTCTCTTCCTGGTGCTCTTCGTCTCCAGCCCAGTCTCGAGTCTCATCTTCACGACGACCGTCGAAGCCTCGACCGGGGTGGCGCTGGGCCTCCCCAAGCCGGTCGTCATGATCGTGTTCGACGAGATGCCCGTCGTGTCGATCATGGCGCCAGACGGGAGCCTCGATCGGACCGCGTATCCCGAACTTCGCGCGGCTCGAGGCCCGCTCGACGTGGTTCCGCAACACCACCGCCGACTGGTCGGTGACCGAGAAGTCGGTGCCCACCATCCTGACCGGCCGAATCGACACGGGGCGGGTGCCCACCGCGTCGGAGAACCCCGAGAACGTCTTCACGATGCTCGGCGGACCATCGACGACGAGCAGCTGGGAGCCTGTCACCAGGCTGTGTCCCGAGACCTTGTGTCACCAGAACGGCGGCGACCCGACTGCGAGCCGACTCGGACGTTTGGCGTACGACTCGAGCGTCGTTGCCGGCCATGTGCTGCTGCCGAGCAGCTTGACCACAGGCCTGGCGCCCGTGAACCAGTCGTGGGCCGACTTTGGGGGCCAGATCACTCGCCACCAGCGTGACCGCGGGCAGCCGGGCGGCGGCGGCGGCCGACGACGTCCCGACCGCAGTGGACCAGTTCACCCGGAGCCTCGACTCCAGGAGCCGGGGGATCTCGGTCCTGCACGTCCTGACGCCTCACGTCCCATGGCAGTACCTGCCGTCGGGTCAGGAGTACGGCTCGGGGGTATCGACACCCGTCGTAGTGAGCGACGCGCAACGGCAAGCAGGTCTGGGGTAGCGACGAACGGCTGGCCGAGCTCGGGCGCGCCCGGCACCTCATGCAAGTCGGCTACGTCGACCGGATCCTCGGCAAGATCCTCGACCGGATGGACGCGACCGGGCTCTCGCGTCAAGCCCTGCTTGTCGTCACCGCCGACCACGGTGCTGCGTTCGAGCCCGACGTGCACCGACGCGTCCCCGACGCGCCGATCGTCGGCGACATCGCCTACGTTCCGCTGTTCATCAGCGTTCCCGGCCATGCGTCGAACATCGACAACCGGCCGGCCGAGCTGGCCGATGTCATCCCCACGATCGCCGACGTGCTCCAGGCGAAGGCCCCGGGATGGAAATTCGATGGCACCTCGCTCCTGGCCCACGCCCGACCGAATGCGCCACGGACCATCCGGACCCCTGGGCTCGCCGACGTCGTTGTCGGGCCCGGTGCATCGGCACGCGACGACGTGCTCGCCCGCAAGTGGGCCCAGTACCCCGGCGTCGACACCCTCGCCGATCCCTGGACCGTCTTCCGGGTCGGTCCGCTCGCGAACCTGGTGGGCACCTTCGCCGCGGCCGCGCCGGATCTCCCGGCGGGTTCGTTCGCGCTGGACGACGCGACATCGTTCGAATCGGTCGATCCTCACGCAGCCGTGGTCCCCGCCTACGTCCTCGGAACCGTCCGGGGCGTGCCGGACGGGACCGACGTCGCGATCGTGCTGAACGGACGGGTCGGCGGCGTCGGCCGCACCTACGAAGGCGGCAAGCTCAGCGGAATGGTGTCCCCCGACGCGATGCGCGCCGGCTCGAACGATCTCGCTCTCCTCGCGTCGACGTCGCGCGGCCTGCGGCAGATCCCGGCCGCAGGGGCGGCGGACTGGAAGCTGGCGAGCGACGGCCGGAGCTCGCTCGTCGTCAGCCCGGACGGCTCCCCGGCCCGGGTCACCAAGGGCGCCCTCCAGGGATCGGTCGATTCTCAGGTCGCGAACCGGAAGGTCGTGCTGGTCGGGTGGGCGGCGCTGGCGACACCAAGCTACGACGCGGTGCACGTCGTCGTGTTCCGGGATGGGAAGTTCATCGCGGCGGCGATGACCGGCAGGCCGCGGCCCGACCTCGTGAGGGCCAATGGCGGCGACAACCGGTACGCCAACGTCGGCTACGTCATCCCGCTTGACCGCGGCGCGCTCGGCGCCTTCGCCAATGCGCACATCTCCGTGTACGCGGTCACAGGAAACCGGGCGACGAAGCTGCCGGGCCTCGGCATCCGCAGCGCGAGGGCGTCGGATGGGGAGGTTCCGTGACGATCGATTCGGTCGCAGAATTTGAGGAGCCCGGTCCTTCGACCGGGCCCCTCGGCGTTCTTGCGTTGCGGTTCGCGCTCCGCTGGTGGAGTGCGCCCGGTTCAGGCCTCTTCGTGCTCCTCGACTTGCTCGAGGAACCGACGGATCTCGGAAGCACGGAACCGACGGTGGCCGCCGAGGGTCCGGATCGCCGAGATCTTCCCTGCCCTTGCCCAGCGCGTCACAGTCTTGGGATTGACCCTGAACATGGCAGCCACTTCTGACGGCGTAAGCAGCGCGTCGTTCTCCGGCTGTCCCTGCATGTGTCCTCCAAAGTCGACCGGGTCGTCTCGCAGCATCGGGGTCTAGGAAGCTGCTGTCCGATTGCTCCCGGGAGCGTAACGTCTCGCGCGTTCCAGGTGTGGTTTATGCAAGATAGCACCGTCGGACCGGAATCGGGAAGGGCCTTCGCGGGAGGAATTTTCCGAAACACGTCGGGTGCATCGAACGAACACGGTACGCGACATTGCGGTCACCGGGATCGGTCGCGGCGTCGTCACTACACTCCGCGCGTGGCCTCCGTGATCGCCGTCGCGAACCAGAAGGGTGGGGTGGGCAAGACCACCACGGTCCACACCCTGGGCGCGGCACTCGCGGCGCTGGGGAGCAGTGTCCTGCTGGTGGATCTGGATCCACAGGCTTGCCTCACCTACTCGGTCGGACTCGACCCCGAGTCGTTGCCGCGGTCACTGCACGACGTGCTCGTCGGGCGGAGCAAGGCCGCCGAGGTGCTCTTGCGCGTCGGTGCACTCTCCGTGATCCCGGCGTCCATCGACCTCGCCGGCTCGGAGGTCCACCTGGTCGGGAAGGTCGGTCGCGAGCACGCCGTTTCCCGCGCGCTGGAGCAGGTGAAGAATGGTTTCGAGGTCGTGCTCGTCGACTGTCCTCCTTCTCTCGGCATCCTGACGATCAACGGTCTGACCGCCGCCGACTTCGTGCTCATCCCGTTGCAGTGCGAGACGCTGAGCCATCGCGGCGTCGGCCAGCTGCTTGGAGACCGTGGCGGACGTGCGCGCGTACACGCAGCCCGATCTCAGCGTGCTCGGCGCGGTCGCAACGATGTACGACGGACGGCCGCGCCACACGCGCGAGGTCCTGACCGACGTCGAGCAGCGGTACGCCCTGCCGGTGCTCGAGCCGATGATTCCGCGCTCGATCCGCTTCGCCGAAGCGCCCGCGAAGGGGCAGTCGATCCTGGAGCACGCACCCACCTCTCGCGGCGCCGACGCGTACCGCGGAGCTCGCCGGAACCATCACGAGGATGCTCGCACCATGAGCGCCTGCGCGACGAGCGAGCGCGAAACGGAACGGACGATGCACACAAGGCGGACCGACCCGGGGAGTCGAAGCGACCCGGAGGGTCGGACGGGAAGCGGGCGCTGTTCTCGAGCGCGGTGCGCCGGCCCGGGAACGCTGGTCGTGGACTGCTCGCGGTGCCACGGGCGCACCCGGGTCACCTACGCCGAGTTCGCGCAGCGCCACCTGCCGTTCTGGGCCTGGACCCCGTGGCGTCGCTACTCGCGCTACCTGACGTGTCCCGCGTGCGGACACCGCGCGTGGCTCGCCGCGAACTGGTTCGAGTAGCTCGACCGGCTAGGACCCGGTGATCAGGCACAACCGTCGCGCAGCGCCGTCCGGTCAGGAGCTGGTGCGCTCCGCCCGGTCGACATGGGCACGGCCGTGACCGTCGACGATCTCACCCACCGCCCACGCCTCCACGCCGGCGGCGCGCACCGCGTCCAGCGCGCGGAACACCTCGTCCGCCGGCACCACGGCGAGCATGCCGAGCCCGAGGTTGAACACGTTCTCCATCTCTTCGTCGCTCACGTCACCGGCGCGCTGGATCTCCGCGAAGACTCGTGGCTCGTCCCAGCGGCCGCGGTGCACGACACCGTCGCAACGGTCGGGCAGCGGCGCGCACGAGGTTGCCGGGGATGCCACCACCCGTGATGTGCGCGAACGCGTGCACCTCGGCGTGGCGACGCAGCTCGGCCATCGCCGGCGCGTAGATCACGCTCGGCAGCAAGCAGCTCGTCGCCGAGCGAGTGGTGCGCCCCGTCCCAGGCAGGTTCGTCGAGCGCGCGGCCGCGGCGGTCGAGCAGCGCGCGCCGCGCGAGTGAGTACCCGTTGCAGCGGAGGCCCGGGCTCGCCATCCCGATGATCTGGTCACCGGCGCGCACGCCGTGCGGGAGGAGCTCGGCCCGCTCCACGACACCGACCGCGAACCCGACCAGGTCGAACTCACCCGGCTCCATCAGGTCGGGGTGCTCGGAGATCTCGCCGCCGCTCAACGCGCAGCCGGCCTGGCGACAACCTTCGGCGACGCCGCTCACGATCTCGTCGACGGTCTCGGGAACGACCTTGCCCACCGAGAGGTAGTCGAGGAAGAGCAGCGGCTCCGCGCCCTGCACCGCGATGTCGTCGACGCTCATCGCGACGACATCCACGCCCGATCGTGTCGTAGCGCGACATCAGCCGGGCGATGGTCGACTTCGTGCCGACGCCGTCGGTCGAGACCGCCAGGACCGGGTCCCGGTGCGGGAGCTTGCCCAGGGCGAACAGCCCGCCGAAGCCGCCGATGTCGCCGACCACCTCGGGCCGGAACGTCGAGCGCACGTGGGACTTGATCAGCTCGACGGCCTTCTCGCCGGCACCGATGTCCACGCCGGCGTCGGCGTAGGTCAGGGGCTGCTCCGACGACGGCTGCCGGGGTCGGCTTCGCGTCGTCGGCGCTCACGTGGTGTGCGACGCGCTGGGCTCGGTGAGATCGAGCACCGGCGCTTCCAGCAGCAGCTTGTGGTCGCTGCCCATGAGATCAACCGGAACCGGGTACTCGCTCGGTGAGGCACGCGGTGCAGAACGACTCGGGCGGCGCACCGGTCGCCGCGCGCACACGGTCGATCTCGAGGTACGCCAGCGAGTCCACGCCGAGGTAGTCACGGATCTCGCCGACGGAGAGGTCCGCCGCGAGCAGCTCGCCCTTCCGACCGGTGTCCATGCCGTAGAAGCACGGCCACTTGTAGGGCGGCGACGACACGCGGAAGTGCACCTCACGGGCGCCGGCCTCGCGCAGCATCTTGATCACTTCCCGCGTCGTGGTGCCGCGCACGATCGAGTCGTCGACGACCACGAGGCTCTTGCCCTGGATGTTCTCGGGCAGCGGGTTCAGCTTCAGCCGGACCCCGACGCCGCGCATCTGCTGGCTGGGTTGGATGAACGTGCGCCCCACGTAGCGGTTCTTGACCAGACCGTCGCCGTAGGGGATCCCGGACTCGCGGGCGTAGCCCTGCGCGGCGGGGATCCCGGACTCCGGTACCGGCATCACCATGTCCGCGGTGACCGGCGCCTGGCGGGCCAGCGACTCGCCCATGCGCTGGCGGGCTGCGTGGACGCTGTGGCCGTAGAGGCGCGTGTCGGGACGGGCGAAGTAGATGAACTCGAACAGGCAGAGCTTCGGGTCCGGCTCCGCGTAGCAGTGCTCTCGGCGCAACCCGGACGCGTCGATCACGACCATCTCGCCGGGTTCGACGTCGCGCACGTAGTGCGCGCCGGTGATGTCGAGCGCGGCCGTCTCGCTGGCCAGCACCCAACCGCCGCCTTCGAGCCGGCCGAGCACCAGGGGCCAGAACCCGTGCGGGTCGCGCACGCCGATGAGGTGCGCGTCGTCCATGAGCACGAACGAGAAGCCGCCGCGCAGCCGGGGCAGCACCTTCTCCAACGCGAGCTCGAGCTCCCGACCGTCCGAGCGCGGCTCGTCGGGCCACTCGCGGGCGATGAGCTCGGCGACGAGCGCGGAGTCCGTGGTGGAGTCGAAGCTCGTCTCGTCGGGCGTCATCCCCGGGAGCATCCCGAGTCCGGACGCGAGCTCGGCGGTGTTGGTGAGGTTGCCGTTGTGCCCGAGCGCGAAGCCGGCGTCACCGACCGAGCGGTAGACGGGCTGCGCGTTCTGCCACGACGACGACCCCGTGGTCGAGTAGCGGTTGTGCCCGATCGCCAGGTGACCCTGCAGCGGGGCGAGGCGACGCTCGTCGAACACCTGCGTGACGAGACCCATGTCCTTCGCGACCGTGATCGTCTCGCCGTCGCTCACGGCGATGCCGGCCGATTCCTGGCCCCGGTGCTGGAGGGCGAACAGGCCGAGGTAGGTCAGCTGCGAGACGGGCTGGCCGGCTCCGTATACGCCGAAGACGCCACAGGCGTGGCCGGGAGTCTCGTCCGAAGACGAATCCGCCGATGAGCTTGGGGTGTCGTGCTGCCGGGGAAGCACGCCTTCATTATCCCACGTCGGGCGACGAGCCCATGATCGAAGGAAGGGCGTCGCGCCAGGCGTGCTCGGCATCGGCTCGGGCCACGGTGAAGGCACCCTCGGCGCGGAGATCGTCACCACCCGCGTCACCGATGACGGTGGCCGGTACCCCGCCGGATCCGGCACGATCGAGCACCTCGTCCAGCCGATCGGGGGCGACCGAGGCCACGACTCGCGACGCGGACTCCGAGAAGCACATCAGCGCGTCGCCGACATCAACCTGAAAGCCCACGCCGCCCGCGAACGCCATCTCGGCGAGCGCGACCGCGACCCCTCCGTCCGAGCAGTCGTGCACGCCGTTCACGAACCGATCCGTCACGAGACCGGCGACGAGCTCGTGCAGCACGCCGACCGACTTCGAGGTCCGCGACGGGCGGGCGGCCGTCACGCAAGCCGTGGCGCGTCGCCCACTCCGAACCGCCGAGCTCGGGTCGGGTCTCACCCAGCACCACGATGCGGTCACCGGCGCGCAGCCCGATGCCGGGCGGCGGTGAGTCGAGCCGGTCGATCAGGCCGATCACCCCGACGACCGGGGTCGGGTCGATGTCCACGCCGTGTGACTCGTTGTAGAAGCTCACGTTGCCACCGACCACCGGGATGCCGAGGGCCTTGCACGCATCGCCCATGCCGTCGACGGACTCGGAGAACTGCCACATCACCTCGGGGTGCTCCGGGTTGCCGTAGTTCAGGCAGTTCACGAGCGCCATCGGCCGGGCGCCACTGCACGCGACGTTGCGCGCCGCTTCGAGCACCGCGAGCTGCGTACCCGACCCGCGGGTCGAGCGCGCAGAAGCGGCCCTTGCCGTCGACCGACAGCGCGAGCGCCTTGCCCCGGGTCTCCTTGAGGCGCAGCACGCTCGCGTCGCCGCCCGGGCCGGCCACGGTGTTGAGGAACAGCTGGTGGTCGTACTGGCGCCACACCCAGCTCTTGTCCGCGATGTTGGGCGAGGCGAGCAGGTCGAGCAGCTCGTGCGAGAGGTCGGCGCCGGCCGGGAAGCGCCGGGCGAGCTCGGGCGCGGGATCGGCGGCCTGGCGCGCGTCGAGGTCAGCCGGACGCTCGATCGGGCGGTGGTAGAGCGGCCCGTCGCCGAGGCTGCCGATCGGCACGTCGGCGGCCGCGACCCGATCCGACGAGACCTCGGGCGGATCGTCACCGATCGGAGGCATCGGGTTCGCGCCCGGCACGCCGATCGCATCGAAGTAGCCGTCGTAGACGCGGAAGCGGCCGGTGTCGGTGACCCGGCCGACGACCATCGATCGGATCTCCCATCGCTCGCACAGCGCGAGCACCTCGTCGAGGTTCTCGGGCGTCACGATCGCGAGCATCCGCTCCTGGCTCTCGGAGGTGAGGAGCTCGACCGGGTTCATGCCCGGCTCGCGCTTCGCCACGCGCGCCGCGTCGACGTCCATGCCCGCGCCGGTCTTCGCCGCGGTCTCCGACGCCGCGCACGACAGTCCGGCGGCGCCGAGGTCCTGCACGCCGATCGCGAGGCCGGCGTCGAGCAGCGCGAGACACGCTTCGATGAGTCGCTTCTCCTCGAACGGATCGCCCACCTGCACCGAAGGCCGCTTGGCTTCGGATCCTTCGACGAAGCCCGCGGACGCGAGGACGCTCGCACCGCCGATGCCGTCGCGACCGGTCGCCGAACCGAGCAACACCGCGAGGTTGCCGGCGCCTTCGGCCCGCGCGAGCACGAGTCGCTCCTTCGGCAGCACGCCGAGACACAGCACGTTGACCAGTGGGTTTCCGGAATAGCACTCGTCGAAGACCACCTCGCCCCCGACCGTCGGCACACCCACCGCGTTGCCGTAGCCGCTGATGCCGCTGACGACTCCCTCGAAGAGATAGCGGGTGCGCGGGTCGTCGAGCGGGCCGAAGCGGAGTGGGTCCATCAACGCGATCGGGCGGGCGCCCATCGAGAAGATGTCGCGGATGATCCCGCCGACGCCCGTCGCCGCGCCCTGGTAGGGCTCGACCGCGGACGGGTGGTTGTGACTCTCGATGCGGATCGCCACGGCGAGCCCGTCACCGACGTCGATCACGCCGGCGCCTTCACCCGGGCCGACCAGCACCCAGGGCGCTTCCGTCGGCAGCCGGCCGAGGTGCGAACGCGAGGACTTGTAGGAGCAGTGTTCGGACCACATCACCGAGTACATCGCGAGCTCGAGCTCGGTCGGCTCCCGGCCGAGCTCGTCGATGACGGCCGCGAGCTCGTCGTCGGTCATCCCGAGCTGGCGGTGCAGCGGCTCCGCGATCGGCGTCACGAGCCGAACTCGTACCCGAGGTCGGGCGCGACCAGCACCGGCCGGTAGCGGACGCCTCGCGCCTCGAGGATCTCGGCCGAGCTGGCCACCCCGGTCGAGCAGCAGCGAGGCGGCGACGATCTCGCACCCGAACTCGCTGATCGCGTCGACCGCGGTCGAGCACCGCCGACCCGGTCGTCGACGTGTCCTCGACCACCAGCACCCGGTCGCCCGGATCGAGCGGACCGGCGATGCGGCCGCCGACCCCGTGGCCCTTCGCCTCCTTGCGCACCGCGAAGCTGCGCTTGCCGGTGACGAACGCCACCGCCAGCGCGACCGGTACGGCGCCCACCGCAAGCCCGCCGACTGCGTCGAACTCGACGTCGCCGAGCGCTTCGACGATCGCTTCGCCGACGATCTCGACGCAGTCGCCGCGGAACGTGACCTGGCGCCCGTCGAGATACCAGCTCGACGTGCCGACCGGAGGAAAGCGTGAACTCACCTTCCTCGATCGCGTGCTCCCGCAACGCGGCCGCCAGCGCGGCCTGCGCCGGCCTCATTCCGGGTCGCTCCGACGTCCGCACTTCGTTCCCGTTCCCGTGCTCCGCTCGCTCACGAGGCGAGCAGCGCGGCGCGATCAGTCGCCGCCGCGAGCAACGAACGCAGGAACACGACGCCGTCGTCGGAGCCGAGGAGCGCGTCGCTGGCCCGCTCGGGGTGCGGCATGAGACCGACGACGTTGCCGCCGGCGTTGCTGATGCCGGCGATGTCGTCCAGGCTGCCGTTCGGGTTCTCGACGTAGCGGAACACGATCCGGCCCTCGTCCTGCAGCTGGGCCAGCGTCTCGGGCGAGCACACGTAGTTGCCCTCGAAGTGGTTGATCGGGATGCGCAGCACGTCACCGACCTGGGCCGCACCGGACAGCACCGAGTCGGTGGTCTCGACCCGCACGTCCACGGTCTGGCAGAGGAACTTCAGCCCGGCGTTCTTCTGGAGCGCGCCCGGCAGGAGACCCGCCTCGCACAGGACCTGGAAGCCGTTGCAGATGCCGACGACGGGGCCACCGCTCGCCGCGTGCTCGGCGACCGCCTCCATGATCGGCGAGAAGCGGGCGATCGCCCCGGTGCGCAGGTAGTCGCCGTGGGCGAAGCCGCCCGGCACCACGACCGCGTCGACACCCCGCAGGCTCCGATCGGCGTGGAACAGGATCTCCGCCGCCCCTCCGAGCTGCTCGACCGCGTGGACGATGTCGAGCTCGCAGTTCGTGCCCGGGAACTGGACGACCCCGACTCGAGCGGTCACGACACGAGCTCGGAGAGCGTGATGTCGAAGGCTTCGATCACCGGGTTGGCGAGCAGGCGGTGACACATCTCGTCCACCTGGGCCCGGGCCGCCGCCTCGCTGTCCGCCTCGATCGACCAGCCGGATCGACTTCCCGACCGAGACCTGCGAGACGTTCGTGTAGCCGAGCGCGGGGAGCGCCCGTTCGACCGTCGCACCGGCGGGATCGAGGATGCCGGGCAGGTGCGTGACGTGGATCTGGGCCTCGTAACGCGCCATCAAGCTCCCGCTTCACTCATTCGTCTGAGACTATCCGCCGAACCAGTCGGCGAAGGACTTGCCGGTGATCCGTTCGTACGCCTCCACGTAGCGCGCGCGAGTGCCCGCGATGACCTCGGCCGGGACGGGCGGCGCGGGGGGAGTGCGGTCCCAGTCCAGGGTCAGGTAGTAGTCGCGCACGTACTGCTTGTCGAAGCTCGGCGGCGACCCGCCGACGGCGTAGTCCTCCGCCGGCCAGTAGCGCGACGAGTCCGGCGTGAGCACCTCGTCGATGAGCAGGATCTCGCCGTCCGGTGCGAACCCGAACTCGAACTTCGTGTCCGCCAGGATGATCCCGCGGCTCTGGGCGTGCGCCGCCCCGCGCTCGTAGATGGCGAGCGCGGCGTCGCGCAGGCGACCGAAGACGCTCGGCGCCCACGGCGTCGACCGCTTCGGCGTCGGACATCGGCAGGTCATGGCCCGACTTCGGCCTTGGTCGTCGGCGTGAAGAGCGGCTCCGGGCAGCGGCTCCGCCTCCCGCATCCCCGCCGGCATCGGCCGGCCCTGCACCGTCCCGTGCTCCCGGTACTCGGCCCACGCGCCGCCGAAGAGGTAGCCCCGGGCGATGCACTCCATCGGCACCGGATCGGTCCGCCGGACGAGCATCGCCCGCCCGTCCGCGTCCGGGCCGCGCTTCGGCGCGGGAAGTCCGCCGGGTCCACCGAGATCACGTGGTTCGGGAGCAGGTCCGCCACCTGGTCGAACCAGAACGACGAGAGCGCCGTGAGCACCCGACCCTTGTCCGGGATCAGGTCCGGGAGCACCACGTCGAACACCGAGACCCGGTCCGACGCGACCATCAGCAACCGGTCATCACCGGCGTCGTAGAGGTCACGGACCTTGCCGGTGTACTCGTGGGTGAGCGTGATCGACATCGGGGCTTCCTCTCGCTCAGTCGGTGCCGGTGGCGCTCGGGTCGTCGAGCACCGCGAAGGTGCGGTCGATGTTGGCGATCGCCCTCTTGAGATCGAAGCAACCCTCGAGCTGCTCCTCGCTGAGCGTCTTCGTGATCTCCGGGTCTTCGCGCAGCACGTCGATGAACGGTCGCCGCTCCTCCCAGGTGCGCAACGCGTTGCGCTGCACCACCCGGTACGCGTCGTCGCGCGACTGGCCCGACTCCACCAGCGCGAGCAGCACCGGCTGGCTGAACACCAGGCCGTAGCTCGCGTCCATGTTCTCGAGCATGCGCTCCGGGTAGACGTGCATCCCCTCGACGATCGAACGGAACTTCACCAGCACGTAGTACGCGAGCAGGCAGGAGTCCGGGAGGATGATCCGCTCGACCGACGAGTGCGAGATGTCGCGCTCGTGCCAGAGCGCGACGTTCTCGAGCCCCGCGCCGAGGTTGCCGCGCAGCACCCGGGCGAGGCCGCTGAGCTGCTCGGCCTTCACCGGGTTCCGCTTGTGCGGCATCGCCGAGCTGCCCTTCTGCTTCCCAGCCCGGAACGGCTCCTCGACTTCGCGCAGCTCCGTGCGCTGGAGGTGGCGGATCTCGGTCGCGAACGCCTCGACGCTCGCGCCGACGCTGGCGCAGGCGTAGAGCAGCTCGGCGTGCCGGTCACGGGCCAGGACCTGCGTCGCGGGGACGGCGGTGAGGCCGAGATGCCGGCAGACGTGCTGCTCGACGAACGGATCGACGTTGGAATACGTGCCGACCGCGCCGGAGAGCTTGCCGACCGCGATCATGTCCCGGGCTCGCCGCAGGCGCGTGACGTCCCGCCGGACCTGCAGGGCCCACAGCGCGAGCTTGACGCCGAACGTCGTCGGCTCGGCGTGGATGCCGTGCGTGCGCCCGACCATCGGGGTGTCGCGGTACTCGTGGGCCTGCGCGGTGATCGCGGCTTCGAGCGCGACGGCTGCTTCGATCAGCAGATCGGCGGCCCGGGTGAGCTGCAGTGAGAGTGCGGTGTCGACGACGTCGCTGGACGTCAGCCCGTAGTGGACCCACGTTCCCTCGGGTTGACCGACGGTCTCCTGGACGACGTCGACGAACGCGGCGACGTCGTGCTCGGTGATGAGCTCGCGCGCCTCGATCGCGGCGACATCGAACCCGGCCCGCTCGCGTACCGCGACCGCGGCCGCCTGCGGGACGACCCCGAGCTCGGCCCACGCCTCGACCGCGAGGATCTCCACCTCCAACCACGCACCGAAGCGCGCCTCGTCGCTGAAGAGCGTCGCCATCTCGGGCAGGGAGTACCGGGGGATCATGCGGAGCCTTTCCCATCTGCTTCGGTGGCGGCACGTCGCGGCGATGTCGGTGCGGTACTGCATCCCGGGCCACGAGATGCAGCCGACGGCTTCGTACGCGCGGTCGCGCGCCGCGACCGATCGTCGCACCCCGCGCGGTGACGTTCAGCACCCGGCCGCCGGCGGTGCGGATCGCGTCGCCGTCGCGCGACGGTGCCGGCGTGGAAGACCTCCACCCCGTCGAGCGCGGCCGCGGCTTCGAGACCCTGGATCACGTCGCCGCTGCGCGGTGACGCCGGATAGCCCTCGGTCGCCAGCACCACGCCGACGCACGCGTCGTCGGCGAACGTCACCGGGGTCGTGAGGCGCCCGGTCGCGCCTTCCAGGCAGTGGGCCGCCAGATCGCTCGACGAGGCGCGGGCAGCACGACCTGGGTCTCCGGATCGCCGAAGCGCACGTTGTACTCGAGCACCTTCATCCCGTCGGGCGTGAGCATGAGACCGGCGTAGAGGACGCCGCGATATTCGATGTCGCGCTTGGCCAGCGCGACGAGCGTCGGCTCGACGGCTACGCGCATGACCTCGTCCACCAGATCCGCGCCGGCGAACGGCACCGGCGAGTACGCGCCCATGCCACCGGTGTTCGCGCCCGCGTCGCCGTCGCCGATCCGCTTGAAGTCCTGCGCGGGCGCGAGCGGCACGCCTTCGGTCGACCCGTCGCACAGCACGAGCACCGACACCTCGGGTCCGGTCAGCCCTTCTTCGATCACCAGCGTGGTGCCGGCGGCGCCGAACGCCGCGCCCGAGAGGTACTCGCGCACCGCGTCGCGCGCCTCGGCGAGGCTCTCGGTGACGACGACGCCCTTGCCTGCGGCGAGCCCGTCGGTCTTCACCACGTAGAGACCGGGCAGGTCTCGAGGAACGCCAGCGCCTGCGCCTCCTGCGTCGCGTCGAAGGACCCGTGGCGCGCGCTCGGCACGCCCGCGTCGGCGAGCACCTCCTTCATCCACGCCTTCGAACCTTCGAGCCGGGCGCCGGCTGCGGACGGACCGAACACGGCCGCGCCGCGCGCCCGCAGCTCGTCGGCCAGCCCGTCGACCAGCGGCGCCTCCGGCCCGATCACCACCAGGTCGAAGCGAGTCGAGGCGCTGGATCGCCTGCTCGAGCTCGACGCACTCGCCGATCGCGGCGATCCCCGGGTTGCCGGGCGCCGCGACGACCGCGTCGACTGCCGGCGACCGGTCGAGCGCCCACGCCAGCGCGTGCTCGCGCCCGCCCGACCCGACGACGAGGACGTTCACGCCTGCACCACTTACGCGGCGCGGGGCAGCACGACCGTCTGGTCGCGTGCCGGGCCTACGGACACGAAGCTCACGTGCACGCCGGTGTACTCCTCGATGAAGCGCACGTAGTCGCGCGCCGCGGGCGGGAGATCCTCGATTCGCTCCGCCCGCTCGATCTCGGTCTGCCAGCCGGGCAGCGTCTCGTAGATCGGCTTGACCTTGTGCAGCACGGACTGGTGGTACGGCACGTGGTCGTAGCGCGTGCCGCTCTCGTCCTCGTAGGCCACGCACACCTTGATCTCGGCCAGCGGCGACAACACGTCCAGCTTCGTGATCGCGAGCTCGGTGCAGGTGTTGAGCCGCGTCGCGTGCTTGAGCATCACGAGGTCGAGCCAGCCCGCTCGGCGCTTGCGACCGGTGTTCGTGCCGAACTCCTTGCCCCGCGCGACGAGGAGGTCGCCGACCTCGTCGCCTTCGAAGAGCTCGGTCGGGAACGGGCCGCTGCCGACCCGCGTGACGTACGCCTTGACGATCCCGGTGACCCGCTCGATCGCGAGCGGTCCGACGCCGGCCCCCGCACCGACGCCACCGGCGACCGGGTTGCTCGACGTGACGAACGGATACGTGCCGTGGTCGAGGTCGAGGTACGTCGCCTGCGCGCTCTCGAAGAGCACCCACTGGCCGACGTCCAACGCCTCGTGGACCAGGTGGACCGTGTCGTCGATCAACGGCGCGAGCCGGTCGACGTAGCCGAGGTACTGCTCCGCGATGTCGTTCGCGTTCATCGGCAGCCGGTTGTAGACCTTCGTGAGCATGCCGTTCTTCTCCCGCAGCACGAGGTCGAGCTTCTCGCGGAAGATCTTCGGGTCGAGCAGGTCCTGGATGCGCAGGCCGACCCGCATCGCCTTGTCGGCGTAGGTCGGGCCGATCCCGCGCTTGGTCGTCCCGAGCTTGTTCTTGCCGAGGTAGCGCTCGGTCAGCCGATCCAGCTCGTGGTGGTACGGCATGATCAGGTGCGCGTTCCCCGAGACCCGGATCCGGCGGCTGTCGATGCCCTTCGTCTCGAGCATGTCGAGCTCGTCGAGCAGGACCGCGGGGTCCACCACGACGCCGTTGCCGATGACCGGCACGACCCACGGATAGAGGACGCCGCTCGGCACCAGCTGCAGCTTGAACACCTCGCCGTCCACGATGATCGTGTGGCCGGCGTTGTGCCCACCTTGATAGCGGACGCACAGCGAAGCTTCCTTGGCGAGGTAGTCGGTGAACCGACCCTTGCCCTCGTCGCCCCACTGGGTTCCGACGATTACCGCGCCAGGCACGCGGCGCTCCTCGTGTCGATGGCGCTCACGTTGAGTGCAGGATAGTCGGGCTGCCACGAGACCACCGTTGCAATGCGCGGGCACCGTCTTTACGCTCGCGAGGCAACGATCGGGGGGCAGCGATGCGAAGGATTGCACTCACGGGGCTGGCGCTCGCGATCGCGGTTGCGAGCTTCGGAGTCGGGAACCTGGAGGTTGGCGCGGCCTACGCGGCCAAGCCGGGGACCGCCACCGGCACCCTGCACTGCGCGGTGACCGGATTCCTGAAGTTCTCGCCCCCACTCCGTGCGGTCGGCACCGTCCCCGCCAAGGTGAAGGTGAAGTACAACGGCTTCGGATGCACCGGGACTTCCGGCGTCTCCACGGTGAAAGGTGTGCTCCGCGCCACCCTCCCGACCAACGCCTGCACGAGCTGGACCCAGTCGTTCGCGTCACAGCTCGACGTGAAGTACCGGGGCGTGGGGAAGTACGCGCGGAGCACGATCAACTTCACCGCCAATGCGATGTCCGGATTCATCGGCCCGGTGACCCTCGCGTTCCCGGGGCCGGAACCTCGTCCGTCGCGAACGGATCGTTCCCGGGCAGTCACCCGGCGCTCACGCTCGCGTTCGACCTCTCGGGCAACGCCATCGGCAACCTCTGCTTCGCCACGACGTCACCCAAGCCAGGTCGCCTGAAGAAGCTGACGTTCAGCGGGTCGTCATCCTTCGACGTCGGCTGAGCATCTCACCGGAGGTCAGCTCCCGACGGGAGCGGTCCGGAGGAACACCAAGCCGTCAGGTGACGCATCGACGGTGATGGTGTCGCCCTCGCGGTACTCGCCTTGCAGCACCGAGAGCGCGATCGGATCCGCGATCTCGCGCTGGATCACCCGCTTGAGTGGCCGGGCACCGAAGTCCGGGTCGTAGCCCACCCGGGCGACGTGCGCCCGGGCCGCATCGCTCAGCACCAGCCCGAGACCACGCTCGGCGAGGCGACCGCGCAGCTGGTCGACCTGGATGTCGACGATCTGCGCGATGTGGCGCTCGTCGAGCCGGTGGAAGATCACGAGCTCGTCGATCCGGTTGATGAACTCCGGCTTGAAGTGCTGGTTGACCGCGGCCATGACCGTCGCCTCGTCGGCGCCGCCGCCGAGGTTGCTCGTCATGATCAGCACGCAGTTGGTGAAGTCCACGGTGCGGCCCTGGCCGTCGGTCAGCCGACCGTCGTCCATCAGCTGCAGCAGGACGTTGAACACGTCGGGGTGAGCCTTCTCCACCTCGTCGAGCAGCACGACCGCGTACGGCCGGCGGCGCACCGCTTCGGTGAGCTGGCCGCCCTCGTCGTAGCCGACGTAGCCCGGAGGCGCGCCGACGAGGCGCGAGACCGAGTGCTTCTCCATGTACTCGCTCATGTCGATGCGGACCATCGCCCGCTCGTCGTCGAAGAGGAAGTCCGCCAGCGAGCGGGCGAGCTCGGTCTTGCCGACCCCGGTCGGGCCGAGGAAGAGGAACGTGCCGATGGGCTGGTTCGGGTCCGACAGTCCGGCCCGCGAGCGCCGGATCGCGTTCGCGACCGCGGTCACTGCCGCGTCCTGGCCGATCACCCGGCTGTGCAGCACGTCCTCCATGCGGACGAGCTTCTGCATCTCGCCCTCCATGAGCCGGCTGACCGGCACCCCGGTCCACTTCGCCACGATCTCGGCGATGTCCTCCTCGTCGACCTCTTCCTTCAGCATCTGCTCGGTGCTCTGGAGCTCGTCGAGTCGCGCGGTCTTCGCCTCGATCTCCGCCTCGAGCTCGCGGATCGTTCCGTAGCGCAGCGCCGCGGCGCGCTCGAGGTCGCCGTCACGCTCGGCCTTCTCGGCGTCGGTGCGCGCCGCCTCGAGCTGCTCCTTCACCTCGCGGATCTCGGCGATCGCGTCGCGCTCGCCCTGCCAGTGCGCGACCATCCCGTCGCGCTGCTCGGCCAGCTCGGCGAGCTCGGCCTCGAGCGTGGCGAGCCGCTGCTTGGAGACCTCGTCGGTCTCCTTGGCCAGGGCCGCCTTCTCGATCTCGAGCTGGCGGATGCGCCGCTCGACGACGTCGATCTCGAACGGCATCGAGTCGATCTCGATCCGCAGGCGCGACGCGGCCTCGTCCACGAGGTCGATCGCCTTGTCCGGGAGCTGGCGGGACGGGATGTACCGGTTCGACAGCACCGCGGCCGCGACGAGCGCGGCGTCCTGGATGCGCACCCCGTGGTGCACCTCGTAGCGCTCCTTCAGTCCCCGCAGGATCGCGATGGTGTCCTCGACGGACGGCTCACCCACGAAGACCTGCTGGAACCGGCGCTCGAGCGCGGGGTCCTTCTCGATGTGCTTGCGGTACTCGTCGAGCGTCGTCGCGCCGATCATGCGGAGCTCACCGCGGGCGAGCATCGGCTTGATCATGTTGCCGGCGTCGACCGCACCTTCGGCGCCACCGGCGCCGACGATCGTGTGCAGCTCGTCCAGGAACGTGATGACCTCGCCGTCGGCGTCGGCGATCTCCTTGAGCACCGCCTTGAACCGCTCTTCGAACTCGCCGCGGTACTTCGCGCCGGCGACCATCGAGCCGATGTCGAGCGACGACGAGCCGCTTGTCGCGCAAGCCCGTCGGGCACGTCGCCTTCGACGATGCGGCGCGCGAGACCTTCCGCGATCGCGGTCTTCCCGACGCCGGGCTCACCGATGAGCACCGGGTTGTTCTTCGTGCGCCGGCTCAGGACCTGGATGACGCGCCGGATCTCCTCGTCGCGGCCGATCACCGGGTCGAGCTTGCCGCGACGCGCGTCCTCGGTGAGGTCCCGACCGAACCGCTCGAGGGCCTGGTACTGCTCCTCGGGGTTCTCGCTCGTGACGCGGTGCGAGCCGCGCACGGCCTTGAGCGCGTCGAGCACCGACTCGGTCGTGACCCCGAGGCCGCGCAGGAGATCACCGACGCCACCGACGACCTTCGTCATCGCGAGCAGCAGGTGCTCGGTCGAGAGGTAGTCGTCGCCGAGGTCGCGGCGCTCCTCGTCGGCGGCCTCGAGCACCTTGTACGCGTCCGGCGAGATCTGCGGCGGCTGGGCCGTCTCGCCGTAGACCTGGGGGAGGGCGGACAGGGCGGCGTCCACCCGGTCCCGGATGTTCTTCGGCGAGACCCCGACCCGCTCCAGCACCCCGACCACGACCCCTTCGGGCTGGTCGATCAGCGCCGACAGCAGGTGGTCCGAGCCGACCTGCGAATGGTGGCGGTCACGCGCCTGGGCCTGGGCGGCGCCGATGGCCTCCTGGCTCTTGCGGGTGAACTTCTGGGGGTCGAGCGGCATGGGTCTACCTCGTGATCTGGAACGTTGAAGTTGACAACAGGATTGTCAACCTGGCCATTCCCGGCATCCGGCCGAACCCCTACTTGGTGGCCTCGAATTCCCGGTCCAGGATGGCGATCGGCTCGTTCTCCCAGATCCCGTAGCGGAGGTGCCAGCGCCGCAGCCATCGGGGCGACCACCAGTTGGCGCGGCCGGCCAGGCGCATGAACGCCGGGACGAGCGTGGCCCGGATCAGGAACGCGTCCACGAGCACGGCCAGCGAGAGGCCGACGCCGAAGAGCTGGACGATCGAGACCTTCGAGGTCGCGATCCCCGACGAAGACGATCGTGAGGAGCAGCGCGGCGGCGGTGACGATCCGCCCGGTCTTCTGGAGCCCGACCCGCACCGCGCGCTCGTTGTCCCGGTTGAGGTCGTACTCCTCCTTGATGCGCGACAGGAGGAAGACCTCGTAGTCCATCGAGAGCCCGAACGCGATGCAGAACATGAGGATCGGCGTGAACACGTCGATGGTCCCCGTCGGCGTGAAGCCCAGCTGATCGGAGAAGTGCCCCTCCTGGAAGATCCACACCATCGCGCCGAAGGTCGCGGTGAGGCTCAGGACGTTGAGCAGCAACGCCTTGATCGGGCACGAGCAGGCTGCCGGTCATCAGGAACAGCAGCACGAACGTCGCGAGCGCGATGAGTCCGAGCGTCCACGGGAGCACGTCGAGCACGGACTGCTTCGTGTCGACCAGCACCGCCGACGTCCCCGCGACCGTGAACTTGAACGGCGCGTTGATCGCGCGGATGTCCTTGACCAGCCGCTCACCCGCGGCGGAGTGCGGTTCGATCGACGGCACCACGGACAGCCAGGTCCCGTCGCCCCCGTTGTCCGGATGGAAGCGGTCACCCAGCCCGCTCGGTGGTGGCACGACGGCCACCGTGCCGTTCTTGCCCGGGCAGGTAGAAGCCGTTGCCGGCGTCGACCCGCGAGACGCCGGGCAGCACCGCGAGCTTCTTGGCGAACGCGTCGAGCGCCGCGGCGTCCGTCTTGAGGTTCGCGGTCGGCGCGAGCACCTGCAGCGCGTCGGCCTCGCGGCTGGCGAAGTTCTCCCGGATCTGGTCCGTCGCCGCCCGGCTCGAGACCTCTTCCGGCACCACGCGGTCGTCGATCAGGCCGGGGTTGAAGTTGAAGAACGGGATCGCGAGCCCGACGAGGATCGCGCTCGACCCCGACCGCGTACGGGATCGGGTGCTTCATGACGCGCGCGGCCTGATGACCCCAGAAGCCGTCCTCGCTCGGCGGCTTCACCTTGAAGACGCGGAGCGACTCCACCCGCTGGCCGAGCACGGCGAGGATCGCGGGCAGCACGATCACCGACGCGATCGCGGCGAGGAACACGACCGCGACTCCCGCGTACGCGAACGAGCGCAGGTACGTGACGGGGAACAGCAGCAGCGCGAGCAGCGAGATCATCACGGTCGCCGCGCTGAACGCGACCGTGCGGCCCGCGGTCTGCATCGTGCGGCCGACCGCGACGTTCGTCGACGCGCCGTCGGCCAGCTCCTCCCGGTACCGGGACACGATGAACAGGCTGTAGTCGATCGCGAGTCCGAAGCCGAGCCCGGTCGTGAGGTTCAACGCGAAGACCGAGACCTCGGTCAGCGACGACGAGGATCGTCAGGATCACCAGGGTGCCGACGACGGCGAGGACCCCGACGCTCAGCGGCAGCAGCGCGGCGACCACCCCGCCGAACACGGCGATCAGGGCCAGGAAGATGATCGGGGCGGTGAGCATCTCCGATCGCTGCAGGTCCTTCTCGGCCTGCTCGCTCACCTGCCGGGCGATCTCGGCTCGACCGGTGACCGCGGTGGTGATGACCGCGGTCTTCGTCGTGTACTCCTCGGTCAGCGCTTCGGCGACCTTGACCTTCTTGTCGAGGTCGCCCTTCACCGACCCGAAGATCAGCGCCTGCTTCCCGTCGTCGCTCTTCAGCGGCCCGAGGTTGCCGACGCTCCAGTACGAGGACGCCGAGACGATGCCCTTCTCCGCTCGCGAGCTGCTTCGTGAGCGCGAGTCCGGCGGCCTGCACGTCCGCGCGCGTCGACGTTCCCGTCGCGCGCGGTGACGAGCACGACGAAGTCCGACTGGCCGGCGTTGGCGAAGCGGTGCTGGATCTCCGCCGCGGTGCGGGCCGACTCCGACGACGGATCCTCGAGCCCGCCGACGGTCAGCTTCTGCGCGACGCCACCACCGATGATCGCGGCGAGGGGAGAAACAACGCGGCGAGAACGATGACGACCCACCGTCGATGGACCACGAACAACGCGAGCCGGCGCACCTGCCACCCCCTAGGACGCGCGGCATCTCTTCGGATGCCAGCCGGTCGCGTCGGCCAGTACGCTACGGCCCGCCGCGGGCACAGCGCACGTGGGCAGGCCCCGGCGCTCGTCGCCGGGGGCGGGGAGGGGGCGATCGTGGCGAGTCCAAGAAGGAGCTGGCCGATCACCTGACCGAGGTCGGGCTGTTCTCGAAGTGCACCAAGCGCGAGCGCCAGACCATCGCGCGCCATGCCCAGACCGCCGATCTGCCGGCCGGGCGTGGACCTCGTCCGTGAGGGTGAGGACGGCGATGCGCTGTTCGTGATCCTCGAGGGCGAGGCCGCCGTCCAGCACGAGGGCGCCGAGGTGGCCCGGGTCGGGTCCCGGCTCGTACTTCGGTGAGCTGGCCATCCTCGACGGTGCGCCTCGCAGTGCAACCGTGGTCGCGGCCACGGATGTGAAGGTCGCGGTGCTCGGGATCCGGATGTTCCGCACGCTGCTGCGTGAGCTCCCGGACCTCGCCGAGCAGCTCCTCGTCGGACTGGCGGGTGAGCTGCGGTCCGCGAACGCGGCCCTGCAGGCCGCCACCCACCAGCATTGAGATCGCATGACTGAGCTCTCGGTCGAGGAGCTCGACCGGCTCGTCCAGGAGAACAAGGTGCTCGGCGCGCTCGACGCCGACGCGCGCCGGCAGCTGCGCGACGCGCTCGAACCCGTCTCCGTGCCCGGCGGCAGCGTCCTCATCCGCGAGGGTGACCCGGCTGATTGCCTCTATCTCGTGGCCGCCGGCCGGCTGCGGGTCGTCAAGCATCGATGCGACGGGTGAGAGCACCCTCCTGGCGGAGATCGGCCGCGGTGACCTCGTCGGCGAGATGGCGCTGATCACCAACCGGCCCCGGTCCGCCACCGTCTACGCGCTCCGCGACACCCACCTCCTGCGGCTCTCGACCGCGGCGTTCACCCAGCTCTCCGCCGATCACCCGGAGTCCGTTCGCCGGATCAGCACCGAGATCGTGGAGCGGCTCCTGCGCTCCCAGGTGCTCGGCCGGCCGAGCACGCCCGTGGTCAGCATCACGATCCTGCCGCTCGATCCGAGCCCGGCGGTCGCGCAGTTCGCCGAGCGGTTCGAGCGCTCGCTGGCCCGCCTCGCCGGTTCCACCCGGCGCGTCAATTCCGCCGGCGGCGACCGCGGCGGTCGGCGAGGAGCTCGAAGGGCATCGCCTCGCGGCGTGGTGCAGCGACCTCGAGAGCGAGTACGACGTCGTCATCTACGAGGCGGATCCCGAGCCGACGCCGTGGACCGAGGCGTGCGTCCGCCAGGCGGACCTGCTGATGCCGGTGGCCGACTCGACCACGTCACCCGAGCTCGCGCCACGTCGAGCGGATCGCCGCCGAGACCCGCGAGGTCGCGCTGAGCCGCACCGAGATGGTGCTCGTGCATCCGCAGTGGACCGAGGATCCCCGCGGGACCGTCGCGTTGGCTCGCCCCGCGGCACGTCGACCGCCATCACCACGTGCGCGTCGACCGCGCCGCGGATGCCGACCGGGTCGCCCGCCTCGTGCTCAGCCGGCCGATCGGCGTCGTCTACAGCGGCGGCGGGGCTCGCGGCATCGCCGAGGTGGGCGTGCTGCGGGCGTTGCGCGAGGCCAACATCCCGATCGACGCGGTGGGCGGCACCAGCATCGGCTCGATCCTCGCCGGCGCGACCGCCCGCGGCATCGAGCCTGACGGGGTCGCCGAGCTGCTCACCGAAGCACTCGTCGACGGCAAGTCGCCGGTCGACTTCACCTTCCCGGCGGTGTCGCTCGCGGCGGGCGCCCGGGTGACCCAGCGGATGCAGGAGGCCGCGGTCGGCCTGGACATGGAAGACGTGTGGCTCAACGGCTTCTGCGTCTCCACCAACCTGACCCGCGGCGAAGTCGCGGTGCACCGGACCGGACCGGGCTGGTTCGCGCTCGCGGGCCAGCTTCTCGATCCCCGGCGTCTTTCCGCCGATGCGCACCGCCGACGGCGACATCCTCGTGGACGGTGGCGTGCTCGACAACATGCCGGTCGGCATCATGCGCGGCCTGCACGACGGCGTCACCGTCATCGCCGTCGACGTCGGCAGCAAGCGCGACGTGCGCGCCGGAGCCCTGCCCGACTCCGGCGTGGTCTCGGGCTGGCAATGGCTGCTCAGCCGGCTCGACCCGAGGACGCCGACACCGGAGATGGCGGGGATCCTCCGGGTCCTGATGCGCATCACCGAGCTCGGGGGCAGCGGCGCGACCGACATCGGCGACCTCTACATCCGGCCCCCGGTCGACGGGATCGCGATGTTGGAGTTCAGCGCGTTCGACCAGCTGGTGGAGCTCGGGCTACGCCGCGGCCAGCACCGCGATCGAGGAGTGGCTCAGCTCCGGAACCGCGCCGCTTTCTGAGGATCTCCCGAGGGCAAGCGGTCGACTGCGGAGTGGCCGGCGCCCTCGGGCGGCCTTCTGAGCGGAACCGCCGGAGCGCACCAGCCCGATCACGCGTCAGGCGTTCGCGCTCCGGAGATCTTCAGGATCGAGGCCGGGTCGGGACGATCGACTGGCGCAGCGGGACGAGATCCCGGCGGTAGCTGCGATGGACGTGCTCGACCGCGTCGCGCGCGTCGCGTCGGGTGCGCTCGACCTGCTGGCGCAGCTCGGCGACGGTGTCCTCCAGCTCGAGGATCCGGCGGACCCCGGCGAGGCCGACCCCTTCGTTGGTCAGCTCCTGGATCCGGCGCAGCAGCGCGATGTCGCGATCGGAGTAGCGCCGGCTCCGGCCGACGGTGCGCGCCGGCTCGATGAGGCCCTTGCGCTCGTAGATGCGCAGCGTCTGCGGATGGACACCCGCCAGCTCGGCGGCGACCGAGATGATGTAGAGGGCACGGTCTTCGGATGGCGTCATGCACTACACCCCCAGCTGCTCGCGTGGGTTGCCCGGGAACGCGGCGGCGAGCGCCTCGAGTGCCGCCTTCTGCTCCTTGTTGAGCTTGGTCGGCACGTCGACGTCGAACGTCACCAGCAGGTCGCCGGCCGATCCCTTCGTCGGGACGATGCCCCGGCCCTTCACCTTCTGCGTGGTGCCGGTCTTCGTCCCGCCCTTCACCTTCAACGTCACCGGCTCGGTCAGCGTCGGGACCTTCACCGCCGCGCCGAGCGCGGCCTCGGTGAAGGTGAGCGGCACGTGCACCGTGAGGTCGAGTCGACCCTTGCGACCGAACACCGGGTGCGGACGGACGTGCACGACGACGTAGAGGTCGCCCGGCGGCCCGCCGTTCGCGCCGGCACCACCGCGCTGCTTCACCTTGATGCGCTGGCCGTCGTCCACCCCGACCGGGATCTTCACCTTGACCTCGCGCGGCCGCACCTCGACGCCGGTGCCGCGGCAGTGGTGGCACGGGGTCTCGATGATGGCCCCGCGCCCACCGCAGGTGGGGCACACCTGCGAGAAGGAGAACGGGCCCTGGTCGACCGCGATCTGGCCCGATCCTTGGCATTGCGGGCAGGTCTGGGGATGCGTGCCGGGCTCGGCGCCGTTCCCGTGGCACACCGAGCACGCCGCCTCGGCGGTGAACGACACCGACGTCGTCACGCCGTGGACCGCGTCCTCGAAGTCGAGGTGGAGCTCGGTCTCGAGATCCTGGCCGCGTTGCGGGGCGTGACGGGCGCCGCGGCCGCGACCGCCGCGACCGAAGCCGCGGCCACCACCACCCCCGCGCGTTGCCGAACAGCCCGCCGAAGATGTCGCCGAGGTCGACGCCCTCGTCGAAGTTGAAGCCACCCGGCCCCGCCGGAGAACCCGCCGGGTCCACCGCCGCCCGGCCCGTTGCTGTACGCGCCCGACGCGACCATGCGCCGGACCTCGTCGTACTCCTTGCGCTTCGCCGCGTCGCCGAGCACGTCGTTGGCCGCCGAGACCTCCTTGAACTTCTCCTCGGCCTCCTTGTTCCCCGGGTTCGCGTCGGGGTGGTACTCCTTCGCGAGCTTGCGGTACGCGCGCGTGATCTCCTTCTCGGTCGCACCCTGGGGTACGCCGAGCACGGAGTAGTAGTCCTTGTCGAACCATTCACGCTGCGGAGCCACGGGCTATCTCGCTACCTTCACCATCGCCGGTCGCAGCACGCGACCCTTCAACCGGTATCCGGTGCGCAGGATGTCGGCGACGACGCGGCTCGCCGTCGCCGTCCTCCTGCATCACGGCTTCGTGCTCGTTCGGGATCGAACGGCTTGCCGGCCGCGTCGATCCGCTCCACGCCGGCCTTCTCCAGCACGCCGAGGAGCTCGGCGTAGACGAGCTCGACGCCCTTGCGGACGTTGTCGTCGGCGTCGACGAGCGCGCCGAGCGCGAGCTCGAACGAGTCGAGCACCGGGAGGAGCTGCTCGACCAGGCCCTCCGTGGCCCGCTCGAGGTGCTCGGTCTGGCGCCGCAGCATCTGCTTCTTGTAGTTCTCGAAGTCCGCCTGCACCTGCTGGGCCAGCGCGCGCATCTGGTCGCGCTCGCCGGCCAGCCGGTCCAGGTCGGCTTCGAGGACCGCGCCGGCCGTCAGCCGCCGCGACGTCACCGAGATCAGCTCGGCTTCCGTCGCGTCGGCCTCGGCCACGGCGTTGGACGTTGGCGCGTCGTTGTCGGTTCCGGGCTCCATGGTCAGGCGCCCTTCGCCTCGCCCTCGTCGACGATCTCAGCCTCGGCGACCTCGTCGTCGCTCGGAGGCGGAGCGCCCGCACCCGGACCCTCGCCACCGGCACCGGCGTCAGCCGCGTTCTGCTGCGCCGAAGCCGAGGCGTAGAGCCGCTGCGCGAACTCCTGGCTCGCCGACACGAGACCCTCGTGGGCCCGCTTCACCGCATCGATGTCCGTGCCCGGCCAGCGCATCCTTGAGCGCCTTGAGCTCGACATCGATCTTCTCGCGCTCCGCCGGCTCGACCTTGTCGCCGTTGTCCTTCAGCAGCTTCTCGGTCTGGAAGACGAGGTTGTCCGCGTTGTTGCGGATCTCCGCCTCTTCGCGCCGCTGGCGGTCCTCCTCGGCGTGAGCCTCCGCATCCTTCATCATGCGGTCGATCTCGTCCTTGCCGAGTGCGGTGCCACCGGTGATCGTCATCTGCTGCTCGCGACCGGTACCGAGATCCTTGGCGGAGACGTTCACGATGCCGTTGGCGTCGATGTCGAACGTCACCTCGATCTGCGGGACGCCACGCGGTGCCGGCGGGATGCCGACCAGCTGGAACGTGCCCAGCGTGTGGTTGCGGTACGCCATGTCGCTCTCGCCCTGCAGCACCTTGATCTCCACCGAAGGCTGGTTCTCGTCCGCGGTGGTGAACACCTCGGAGCGCTTCGTCGGGATCGTGGTGTTGCGGTCGATCAGCTTCGTCATGATCTGGCCCTTGGTCTCGATGCCGAGGGACAGCGGCGTGACGTCGAGGAGCAGCACGTCCTTCACGTCGCCCTTGAGGACGCCGGCCTGGATCGCGGCACCGACAGCAACCGCCTCATCGGGGTTGATGCCCTTGTCGCCCTCCTTGCCGGTCAGCTCCTTCAGGAGGTCCGTGACGGCCGGCATGCGGGTGGAGCCACCGACGAGCAGGACCCGGTCGATCTGGTCCTTGGTGAGCCCCGCGTCGCGGATCGCCTGGTCGAACGGGCCGCGGCACGCCTCGAGGAGGTCGTGGGTCAGCTCCTGGAACTTCGACCGGGACAGCGTGAGCTCGAGGTGGAGCGGGCCGTCGGACGTGGCGGTGATGAACGGCAGGTTGATGCTCGTCTCGGCCAGGCTCGAGAGCTCGATCTTGGCCTTCTCCGCCGCTTCCTTGAGCCGCTGCGTCGCCATCTTGTCGGCGCCGAGGTCCACGCCGTGCGCGTTCTTGAACTCGGCGATCATCCAGTCGATGATCCGCTGGTCCCAGTCGTCGCCGCCGAGGTGGGTGTTCCCCGCGGTCGACTTGACCTCGAACACGCCCTCACCGAGCTCGAGCACCGACACGTCGAACGTGCCGCCGCCGAGGTCGAAGACGAGGACCGTGATGTCGTTGTCCTTCTCGAGCCCGTACGCCAGCGACGCGGCGGTCGGCTCGTTGATGATGCGCAGGACCTCGAGGCCCGCGATCTCGCCGGCCTCCTTGGTGGCCTGACGCTCGGCGTCACCGAAGTACGCGGGAACGGTGACGACGGCCTGGGTGACGGTGTCGCCGAAGTACGCCTCGGCATCGCGCTTCAGCTTCTGCAGGATGCGGGCGGAGATCTCCTGGGCGTTGTACTTCTTCCCGTCGATCTCGATCGTCCAGTCCGTGCCGATGTGGCGCTTCACCGACCGGATCGTCCGGTCGGGGTTCGTGATCGCCTGCCGCTTGGCGACCTCGCCGACGAGCACTTCGCCCGTCTTCGAGAACGCGACGACGGAGGGTGTGGTGCGGTTCCCCTCGGCATTGGGGATCACGACGGGCTCGCCCGCCTCGAGAACCGAGACGACGGAGTTCGTGGTGCCGAGGTCGATTCCGACGGCCTTGGGCATGAGTTGCGCCTCCATGGTGCTGGGTTGGGGGGATGTTCGATGGGTTCGGGTGGTTCGGGGGGTCTGACGATGCTTGCGTGACCGGTTTCCGAGAATTGTTGAGTCGATCGTTGGCAACTTCTAGCAGGACCTGCCTATTCCCGGCGAAGCGAACCGATTCGCGGACCTGGTCTTTCGCCCCGGGCCCGGCTCGTTTAGATTCCCGCCCATGTCGCGCCGTGATGCCTTCCTCGACCACCTCGCCCAAGTGCCGCTGTTCTCGGCCCTCTCCCGCAAGGAGCTGGCGCTCGTCGCCAAGCGGGCCGAGGACGTGAAGGTCGACGCCGGCCGGATCCTCGTGAGCGAGGGCTCCACCGGGAGCGAGTTCTTCGTGATCATCGACGGCGAGGCGGCCGTGAGCCGGAAGGGCCGCAAGCTCGCCACCCTCAGCCCCGGCGACGCCTTCGGGGAGCTCGCCCTCCTCGACAAGGCGCCTCGCAACGCCACGGTCACCGCGATCTCGCCCGATGGAGGTCGTCGTCCTGGGCCAGCGCGAGTTCGGCGGGCTCATCGACGAGGTACCCGGGTTCGCGCGCAAGCTGCTCGCCGGGATGGCCCGCCGTCTACGTGAGGCTGACGCCAAGTCCGTCCAGTGAGCCGCGTCGCCGAGGTGTCGCGGTAGGTTCACCGCCATGCGCAGGTTCCTGCCTCGGCCGCATCAGGTTGTCCTGCTCATCGGCTTCCTCGTCGCGATCGGCGCGCTCGCGTCGGGGATCGCCCCGGAGATCACCGGCTGGCACGACGACTCGCGCGATCGCGCGCGAGGTCTTCGTCAACATCCCGGCCCCGCTCGAGGTCGCGTTCTACCTCGCGGTGGCCACCGGGCTCTTCCTCGTCTCGTGGCTCGTGTCGTTGCGCGTGCCGCAACTACGAGCGCGGCAAGCCGGACAACCGGCGCACGAACAAGGGCAACGTCCACCGCCGCATGCGGGACTTCCGCAAGGGCGTCTGGATGCGCACGCTGCTCCGCGATCCCGCCGCGGGCATCATGCACTCGCTCATCTACTTCGGATTCCTCGTCCTCTTCATCGTCACGGTGCTGCTGGAGATCGACCACCAGCTGCCCGATTCGCTCAAGTTCCTGCACGGTCGGACGTACCAGGCGTACGCGTTCGTCGGTGACCTCTTCGGGCTCGTGTTCCTCGCCGGCCTCCTCTGGGCGTTCGCCCGCCGGTACGGGCAGCGGCCGTACCGGATCCGGATCAAGACCAAGCCCGAGCACCTCGTCATCCTCGTGACGTTCCTCGTCGATCGCGATCACCGGCTTCACCACCGAGGCGTTCCGCATCGCGGCGCTGCGCGAGGAGCTCGGGCGCGGGCGCCAACTTCGAGAAGTGGTCGTTCGTCGGCTGGGGCCTCTCCGGCATCGTGGACGGCTGGACCATCGGCGGCCTGCACGACGCGCACCGGTGGTCGTGGATCACCCACGTCGTCGCGTTCCTCGCCTTCCTCGTGATCCTCCCCACCACGATGCTGCGCCACATGTTCACGAGCCCGATGAACATGTACCTGAAGGACCGGCCGCGGCCCAAGGGCGCGATGCGCGAGATGCCGAACCTCATGGAGACCGAGCTCGAGACGTTCGGTGCCTCCACGATCGAGGACTTCACCTGGAAGCAGCTGTTCGACACGGACGCGTGCACGATCTGCGGCCGCTGCACGTCGGTGTGCCCCGCGCACGCGACCGGCAAGCCGCTCGACCCGCGCGAGATCGTGTTGAAGACCGGCGAGGTCATGGCCGCGACGGGGACCACCGTCGTGTCGCCGCCGGTCGGCACCGACGCGGAGATCAACGTCACCGCGGACAACCTGTTCGAGCGCATCACCTCGCAGGAGCTGTGGGCGTGCACCACCTGCAAGGCGTGCGACGAGATCTGCCCGGTGAACATCGAGATCCTCGACAAGATCCTGGACATGCGCCGGTACCTCTCGCTCATGGAGAGCGACTTCCCGGCCGAGCTCGGCAACACCTACCGCTCGATGGAGAACTCCGGGAACGTCTACGGGATGAACCAGGCCGAGCGCGGCGACTGGGCCGGCCGGGCATGGAGGGCGTCGAGATCGTCGACCCCGGCGGCGACCTGGACCACGAGTACCTCTACTGGGTCGGCTGCGCGGGCTCGTTCGACGACCGCAACAAGAAGACGAGCCGCGCGGTGGCGAAGCTGCTGCAGCGGGCGGACATCGACTTCGCGATCCTCGGACCGAGCGAGCTGTGCACCGGCGACTCGGCCCGGCGCTCCGGCAACGAGTACATCTTCCAGATGCTCGCGATGCAGAACATCGAGGCGCTCGACGGGCTCGGGGTGAAGAAGATCATCACGCAGTGCCCGCACTGCTTCAACACGTTGAAGAACGAGTACCCGCAGCTGAACGGCAACTACGAGGTGGTGCACCACTCGGAGCTGCTGATGCAGCTGATCGCCGACGGTCGCTTGTCGATGGCCGGCGCGTCGCTCGTCCGAGCGCGTCACGTACCACGACTCCTGCTACCTCGGTCGGCACAACGACGTGTACCTCGCACCGCGCACGGTCATCGGCTCGCTCGCCGGGATCGACATCGTCGAGATGCCGCGCAACGGCACCAAGGGCATGTGCTGCGGCGCGGGCGGCGCGCGCATGTGGATGGAAGAGACGATCGGCAAGAAGGTCAACGTCGAGCGCACGCAAGAAGCGCTCGCGACCGGCGCCGAGCGCATCGCCGTCGCGTGCCCGTTCTGCTACGTGATGATGGACGACGGCGTGAAGGGCGAGGGCAAGGACGAAGAGGTGAAGGTCCAGGACATCGCCGAGATGCTGCTCGAGGCGTTGGAGAACGAGGACACGATCCCCGAACCGGCCAGCGTGGCCGACCTCCAGACCGGCCTCTAGGCCCTACTTCTTCTTCGCGTTCCTCGGAGCTGGCAGGCTTCCCGCCCAGCTGCTTCCATCTGAAGCAGTCGACCGTGTGGTCGTTCACCATGCCCGACCGACTGCATCAACGCGTACATCGTCGTCGGGCCGACGAAGCGGAAGCCGCGCTGCTTCATGTCCTTGCTCATCGCCAGTGAGATGTCGGTCTGGGCCTGGAACGTCGACGTGTCCCGGTGCCGGTTCACGATCGTCGTGCCGTCGACGAACGACCAGAGGTAGGCGTCGAGGCTGCCGAGCTCGCGCTGGACCTTCGAGCACCGCCCGCGCGTTGTTGATCGTCGACTCGATCTTCGCCCGGTTGCGGACGATGCCGGCATCCAGGAGCAGACGTTCGACCTTCGCGGGCGTGAAGCGCGCGACCTTCTTCGGATCGAAGCCCGAGAACGCGCGCCGGTAGCCCTCGCGCTTGTTCAGGATCGTCGACCACGAGAGACCGGCCTGCGCGCCTTCGAGCGAGATCTTCTCGAAGAGCCGCTGGTCGTCGTGCTGCGGAACGCCCCACTCGTCGTCGTGGTAGGCGACCATGAGCGGGTCGGTCCCCGCCCACGCGCACCGGACGAGCTGGCGCGCCACTACTCGTCGCGGAAGTTGAGGTAGTAGCGACTCGGCGTGGGACCGCGCTGGCCCTGGTACTTCGAGCCCTTCTGCTCACTGCCGTACGGGTGCTCGGCCGGCGTCGACATCTCGAAGAAGGAGATCTGGCCGATCTTCATGCGCGGGTAGAGCGCGATCGGCAGCGTCGCGACGTTCGAGAGCTCGAGCGTGAGGTGCCCGTCCCAGCCCGCATCGACGAATCCGGCAGTATTCGACACGAAGACACCGCCACTCCCGGCGAGGAAGTTCTCGATCTTCTTGCCGTTCGGCCGGACCTCGAGGTCGAAGATGGGTTCGACGACGCCGGTGTCGATGACCTCGACCACCCGGTCCCACATCACATCGCCGTCCACGAGCCGGCGAGCCGCTGCGCGAGCTCGCCATCGCCTGCCTCGCGGTAGATCGCGTCGAGTCGGGCGAGGGTGGCGCGTCGCACCGCGTCGCGCCCGCAGCGTTGCTCGATGTTGTTGAGATCACTCGAGTGCGAATAGCCGGCCTTGCTCGCTGCCGTCTGCTGGTCGAGCCGGCAGCTCTCGCGGAGCTGTCCGGAGGAGCTCGTCGGGTAGCGGCACGGTGGTCAGCAGCTTGTGCTCGTTGATCGCGAAGTACACCTGGTGCAGCTGACTGTCGCCCCGGTTCCGCGTCGAGACCGCGGCACGAAAGCCGAGACGTGGACCGAGCACGAGGAGGTCTTCGACCAGTCCATCGGAGCACGTCCATACGGACGTGCGGAACGGCTCGCGACTCCCGTCGCCGTCGACGAGGCCTTCGAGGAACGACTCCACCATCGGAGTCGGCCAGCCGAACACGACCGGCGGCACCCGCTTGCCGATCGCGTACTCACCGGTGCCGAGCCATCCGAAGAGCTCGCTCGCGATCGAGGAGCAACAGGTGATCGCGATCGGACCACGCGAGACCGGGAGTCCCCACTGCGCCAGCGCGGCCTGCGCCCGGTCGAGGTACGCCTGATCGGTGTTGGAGATCGTGAGCTGATTCCGCCGGCGCGACCCTTCCGCGACGTAGATGCCCAGGAGCCAGGCGATCTCGGCGTCGACCGGGAGCACAGCCGGGAGCGGGTTCTGGCCACCCTTCGCCCGTATCCGGTCGTCCGCCCCGAGCGTGTCGAGCAATCCAGGCACGAACCGAGCGGCCGGCAACGGCAGCCGTCCGACGCGCGAGTAGTAGTCCGTGTGCTTCCAACCGCCTTCGCGCAGCACCTCGTTGATCAGCGCCCGGTGGCTCTGCGAACGCGCGCTCGACGGTCGGTCCCGAGACGGTGAAGCGGTCGTACATCGCCTCGGGCATGAGGTCCATGACCCGCAGTGCCCGTCGGCTCCAGCGAGGAATCGGGGATGCGCCGCGGTAGTGCGACCATCGTGCCGGGGTGCAGCTCGCCCGAACGAAGCTTCTTCAGCGCACCGTCGCGGCCAATGGTGAAGAGGTTGTGGCCCGCCGTGACCCGCACCGATCGACCTGACGCGAGGCGTACCTCGAAGATCCGGTCGGCCGGACCCTCGTACCAACCGGTGATGCGGTGGTAGTCAACTTCGAACGTCTCCGGATCGAACCCCACGACACATGCCGGAAGCTGCTTTGCGACGATCTCGCCGATCGGCCGCGGGCTGAGTGTGCCGTCGTCCTCGAGGACGAATACCGACTCGGAGGCGGGCAGGCTCGAGTGGATGAGCAGCCCGAGCCGACCGAGCGAGGACTTGCCCTCGAGGCGGGCGACGAGATCGTCAGGGAGCGCGACGCGCTCGTACGTGGAGCCGAGCACGAACTCGCCCGGGTGGAGGATGAATGCGTCGCCGTCGCTTCACCTCGACGATCTCGGTGAGATCCTCCTGGGGGAGCTTCGGGTCGATGTACGGCGTCGTGTCGTTGCGGAACACCCGGAAGTAGCGGTCGATGTGCAGGTCGACCGACGACGGCTGTACGTCCTGCTCGTCGATCGGCTCGATGACGATGCGCTTCGCGGCCAGGGCTTCTTTGATGGAACGGTCAGAGAGGATCACGAAGCGGGACTCTACCGATCCGGTGTGACATCCGATCGGCCGGGGACCGGGAACCGGTTTCTTCGTCCCAGCGACTCGCTTGCCGGCGTCGAGCGACGGCTCAACGATCTTCGTCGGCGAGTCACGCGGGTTCACCGAGGCGCTCGACGCTCGGACGGGTGTGACGCGTTGCTCGAAACCGCCGCCCCCGGGCCGTTCTCTCGAAGCCGCTGATGCGGCTCGGACCATCCTCGGCGAAGGAGCAACGAACTTCGTCGTGTTCGACGCCGCGAGCGGTGAACAGATCTGGCAACGCGATCTCTCCAGGTTCTTCGCCCTAGGAGGGGCGGACGTGAAGCCCGGGGTCCGGGGCCAAACCCTGGCCATCAGCCGGATCTGCCGCGACCAGTAGCGCTCGATACCGACGGGAAACGAAACGATGAGCACGGTTCTCGTCGGACAAGTCTGCTGGCGACAACTGGCTCACCTCGGTCGTCGCCCCCACCGGACCACCGAGGTGTTCGCATCAGGAACGTCGGCCGCCGGCACCCTGATCGAGCGCTTCACCACCTGAGCAGAAATCGACCTGTCGGATACGCTCCCGTCTCCGCGTGGGTGTAGTTCAGAGGCAGAACATCAGCTTCCCAAGCTGAGAACGCGAGTTCGATTCTCGTCACCCGCTCTGCTCGGAGGCCCAGGTCAGGCGCCATGTCATGCGACCTGGGCCTCGTCCGCCAGCCGTTCCATCACGCAACCTGGCGGCGGAGCGCGCCTCGAGCGAGCTAACGGCGCCAGAACAGAAGGTGCGTGACGCCGCTCGGGCTCGGGATCCGCTCGAGGTGGAAGCGGTCGAGCAGCTCGTCAGGCGAGTCCCAGAGCTTGCCGCCGCGGCCGAGCTCCACGTCGACGACGGCGACGTGCATGGTGTCGACGAGGTCGGCGTCGAGGAACGCACGGACGGTCGACACGCCACCGCCGAGGCGCACGTCCTTGCCGTCGGCGGCGGCCTTCGCCTGCCGCAGGGCTTCGGCCGGCTCGGCGTCGATGAAGTGGAAGGTCGTGTCCGCCAGCGAGAGGGAGGGTCGGGTGTGGTGGGTCAACACGAAGACCGGCGTGTGGAAGGGCGGCGTGTCGCCCCACCAGCCCTCCCACTCGAGGTCTTCCCAAGGCCCCTTCTGGGGGCCGAACTTGCCGCGTCCCATGATCTCGGCGCCGATGTTGTTGACGAAGTCGCGGGTGAAGTAGTCGTCGAGGCCGCGGGTGCCACCCGAATCCGTGCGATTGGGCCAGCTCGCCGTCGCGCCCGCCCACGACGCCAGCACCGCCGGGTCGGCGTGACCGAAGGGCCGCTCGATGCTCTGGCCCTCGCCGGTGCCGTACCCGTCGGTCGAGAGCATGAAGTTCTGCACCCGCAGGAGCTGCTCGGTCGGGGCGCTCACGACGCATCCGCCGGGGCGGCGAGACCGAGGGCGGCGTAGTGGGCCCGGGCGACGGCGAAGGCGTCCCAGTCCCACGGCTCGGGCCGGCCGGCGAGGCTGGGCTCGAGTCGGGCGAGGGATGTCTGGAGCCCGACGAGGTAGCAGCCGTCGATCGCCTCCTGGACGTCGGGGACGATGTGGCTCAGCCGGAGGATGCAGCCGGTGTCGACGGCCTCGACCTCCCAGCGCATCCTCGACCCGGGCGCGAAGTGGGTGTGCTCGAGGAGCCGCGGCGGTTCGAGACGCAGGATCGTGCAGGTCATCGTGACCGACTCGCCTTCCGGCGTCCCGGCAAAGACCATCTCGCCGCCCTCGCGGAGGTCCACGGTGATGTCGGCTTCGAACGGGAGCCACCAGTCGGCCAGCCGCTCGGGGGTGGTGATGGCGTCCCAGACGTCGCGCGACGTCGTAGGCGAGGTGCCGCTCGAAGCGGATGACGCCGCCGTCGGCGGTGCGTTCGAGCACACCGTCGTAGCGGGTGGTGAGGTCCTCGGTCACTGGGATCGCTCCTTCGGGGGGATCGGACGGGCGGTGCGCTCGAGGTGGCGCTCGAGGGAGTCGAGGCGGCCGGCCAGCTCGGCGCGGTAGGGCTCGAGCCACTCGTCGAGCTCCCGAAGGGGCTCGGCGCGTAGGCGGTAGAGCCGGCGCTGGGCGTCGCGGCGGACCTCGACGAGGCCGGCGTCGCGCAGCACCTTGAGGTGCCGCGACACTCCCGGCTGGTGCATGCCGACGGCGTCGACGAGCTCGGTCACCGAACGCTCGCCGCCCCGCACGGCGTCGAGGATCCGGCGGCGGGTCGGTTCGGCGATCACGTCGAGGACGGCGAAGCTCGCTGGGCACGGCGACAAGCATACGGCATGCTACATATATGTGCAAGCACATGTATTCCGCGATCCGCCAACCCGTACTGCGTGCGCCCAGCTGTGCCAGACGTGCCGGCAGCTACGGCGTCGCGTTCGGCGTGACGAGGTCGGAAAGATGTTGCAGCGAGTTCTCGAGATGCTCAGGGCCGAACGGCGGGAACTGGATGCCTCGCGCTCGGATGAGCTGCGGCACAGCTGACCAGTCGTAGGTGAGTGTGACCTCAGTTTCGGACGGACCGAGCCGCGCGAGGTCATAGCGCCAGATCCACCCGCCGAACTCCAGTTGACCGTCGTCCAGCTCCTGCCCCGTCCGCCAGGCGATGGCGCGGGGCGCGTCGATCACCTGGACCTGGTTGACGACCTGGTAGTCACCGTTCGGATGACCGGCGTGATACATGGCCATCCGGAAGATCTGCCCGACCTCGGCCAGCGCCGGCCGGTCGACAACTTCTTGCACCCAGCCGGTGCCGTCGATCGCAGCATGGGTCGATGGGTCGGCCAGCACCGCGAACACCGCTTCCGGGTTGGCCTCGATCGTCGTGGACGCGGTGACGCGCTCGGCTTCCATACCAGTGAGACCGCTCGCCGAGTCCGAACTCATCGCCGCCAGGCACGGTTCTGCGTAGCGACCACGAGCGCATGATGCCCGCTACGGATGCACCCCGCCATGAGCGCGCCGCCGTGGAGAGACGTCCCTACTTGCCGGTTCGCTCGCGGTGCTTGCACCCCGGCCAGCAGCACGGTCGACGCTGGCCTTCCTCCAGCTCCTCCTTGGTGCGGCGGATGCGGCGTTCTCGCGTCGTCTCCTGCTTGGCATCCTCGACCCAGCAGATGAACTCGTTGCGGGCCAGAGGCGTGATGTCCTTCCAGGCATCGAGCGCCGCGGGGTTGGCGACCAGCGTCTTGCGCAGGTCGCCGGGAAGCTTGTGCACCACCCCACCGGGTACTCGCGTGCTCACAGGACAACGGTAGCGGCCGTGCGCGCCGCTGCCCCGCCTGCCGCTCGTGGACGCCTGCTGCATCGCGCGAGCTCGAGCACGCGGGTTCGACTCGCGTCATCCGCTCCACGAACCCGAGTCTCGGCGCGTCTCCTCTACCGGTCGTGCCGGTGCCGGTGGTGGACGTCGCTGACGTGCGGATGCGCGTGCGTCACAGGCTCATGCCGGTGCGGGTGGCTGTGCGGCTCGGTCGGATCCACCTCCGGAGCGTGCTCATGGCGATGGTGCTCGTCATGAACATGACGATGATCGTGTTCGAGCGGGGCATGCACATGCTCGTGCTCGTGACGATCCCGGACGAGCAGGACGACACCAACCGCCATCGCCGCGGCCGCGGCGAAGTCACCTGCGCTCCAGGTCTCGGTGAGGAGTGGGACCGCGATCAGGGCACCGGCAAAGGGCGCGGTGGCGAACACTGCTGCCTCGCGGGCCGCGCCGAGCGCTCGGAGGGCGTAGGTGTCGAGCAGGATGCTGACCCCGTACGCCAACGCACCGAGTGCGAGCGCGCCGAGAACCGGTGACCATGCGGGCAGCGTCTCGCCCCGGGCCGACGCCAACCCGATGTTGACCGCTGCAGCCATGCCGGTCTTCACCGCGACGATCTGGAACGGGTCGCGCACCGAGAGCCGCTGCGTGAGGTTGTTGTCGACCGCCCACCCGAGGCACGCCGACCCGACGAGGAGCACCCCAAGCGAGATCGAGGTTGCCGCGCCCGCCTTGCAGTCCGATCAAGGCGGATCCCGCAAAGATGACGAGGGAACCCGCCCCGGCCCGGCGGCCGAGGTATTCATGGAGGACGACGATGCCCACGAGCAAGGTGAGCGGGCCCTCGAGATTCAGGAGGAGTGACCCGGCGACACCCGTGAGCCGTTCGAGTCCCAGCATCAGCAGCACCGGCGCGGCGATCCCCCCGGTGACGACGATGCCGGACACCAGAGGAACGTCGGATCGGCGGAGGCGAGCCTCGGTCCGTCTCGGCCCGAGTCGCACGAATGGCGCCACGGCGAGGAACGCCCCGAGGTAGAGGAGCCCCGCGAGCATCTGGGCACCGAGCTCGTCGAGCAGGAGCTTCGAGACGGGCGCGCTGGCACCGAAGAGCAGCGCGGCGATCATTCCGATCGCGTATCCCGAACGAAGCCGGCGCATGTGCCGACGGTAGCGGCTGCTGACCGGGCGGCTTCGGGGATCGGGCGGCAGATCCTCTGACCCTCGGCCGTCCGCATCCGTCGATCAGAATGCCGCATGGGTCGAGCCGAGGTGATGCGATGGGTCGCGCGGTACGAGGCGGCCTGGCGGGCCGGTGACCTCGACGCGGTGGAGACGCTCTTCACCGAGCATGCGCACTACCGCGCGTCGCCGTACGAGAAGCCGATGATCGGCCACGAGGGCATCCGCGACTACTGGCTCGACGACGAGGACGACACGTTCACGATGAAGGCCGCCGCGGTGGCCGTCGAAGGGCGCACGGCCGTCGTGCGAGTCGAGGTGCAGTACGGCGATCCCGTGCACCAGGAGTACCGCGACCTCTGGGTGCTGCGGTTCGCCGCCGACGGCCGGGTCGAGGACTTCGAGGAGTGGGCCTACTGGCCGGGCAAGCCCTTCTCGGCCGACGACGAGGACTGAACCGACGGCCTCACGCGGTACCGGCCTGACCGGACCGGCGGCTTCGGCCTAGCGTCCCGCCGATGGACCCCATCAAGATCGGATGGCTCGGATCCGCGCTCGACGGACCGGACGGTGGGTACGACCGGATCCACCGTCTGGCGTTCGACGAGGCCATCGCCAGTGGCGTGTTGAACCGGCCGGTCGAGTTCGTGCTGCACGCCGAACGCGGGCTGCCCCACGGCTCGGCGAAGAACGCGATCGACGGGTTCAAGTGGCTGGTCGACGAGGGCTGCATCGGCGTGGCCGGCGCGTACAGCTCGGACAACGCACTGGTCGTCGGGCCGATCGCCAACGAGCTGGCGGTCCCGCTGGTCAGCTGGTGCGGCACCGAGCGGTTCCACGGTGACTACTGCTTCCGGCTCGGCAACGGCGACTGCGGTGGCGACGCCGCGCTCGTCGTGTCCTGGCTCAAGCGGAAGGGCTACGAGCGCGTCGCCGCCTTGAGCGAGGTGTCGCCGAACGGTGAGGAGTACTTCCGCTACTTCCGCCAGGAGTGCCGGCGCCAGGGTGTGTCGATCGCCGCGGTCGAGACGGTGAGCCAGACGCCTGACGACCTCGCCGCGAACCTCGACCAACCTGCGCCGGGTCGAGGCCGACGCGCTCGTGTACATGGGCTACGGCCTGCTCGCGGCCGAGGGCCACCTGCGCGCCGCGCTCGACCAGCTCGACTGGGACCCGCCGCGGATCATGAGCACGGCGTTCATGTGGTACCTCGCCGGCTTCGACAAGTTCGAGGGCTGGGTGGGCATCGACCAGTTCTGCCCGGCCAACCCGCGGGTCGAGCCGTTCCACCAGCGGTACGTCGAGCGGTACGGCGCCGACCCGCCGATGTGGCCGAACGCGATCCCGCTCCTCGCCTACGACACGGCCCGGGTCCTGGCCGAGGGTCTGCACCGCGCGCCCGTGCTCACGGGCTGGGGGCTGAAGGCCGGCCTCGAGCAGATCCGCTTCATGCCGAGCACGACCGGAGGCCCGAACACCCACATCGCGGGTGGTCCCTACGACCACCAGCTCTTCAAGGGCGACTGGCTGCTCTACGGGCGGATCCGGAACGGTGCGCTGGAGCTGGAAGGCCTCTTCGAGCCCGCCGAGTAGCGGTCCGGGCGGCCCCGATCCCCAGCCCGCGCCACGCACCGCGCGGGTGCCGGAAATCGCTCGCCGACGGTGACGTAACGTCCCCGCCATGGAACCTCAGACCTCGCCCCCCGAAGCGGCACCGCAGCAAGCGCGGGCCGCTCGTGGTCATCATCATCGTGGTCGCCGCCGTGATCATCGTCGGCGGGCCATCGCCGTCTGGAAGCTCTCGGACAGCTCGAGCAGCTCGTCGGGCGCGCCGGCCGGCCAGACCGCCAAGGGCCTGTACAAGGCGTGGCAGAACGGGAACGAGACCGCCGCCGCCAAGTACGCCACGCCCAGCCACGGTCACCACGATCTTCAAGATCAGCCCGAGCGACGCGAGCGGCCTGCGTGTTCGGCGGATGCAGCGCCACCGGCGACGACCCGTTCCCCAAGGAGTGCGTCTGGAGCCGGCCGGGCGGCGAGCTCACGATGACCGTCAACAAGCAGGGCGACACGCCGATCGTGACGAACGTCAAGTACGGACCCGCCGGCCTGCCGCCGGACACCGGCACCACCGGCTGACCGCCGCACCGACCCGCCAGCGCACCCGACGTCCCCGGCGACGTCACCGCGTGAAGACAGTCTCACCCTCCGTGGACCGCCCCTTTCGCTCGCCGGGACGTTGCGCCTAGAGTCGCGAACTTCCCGGGCGGAGAGACTGGGAGAGTTGCAGTGCACACAGCGAGACGAGGGGTCTCGATCTGTGGCCTCGGAGCCGTCACCGGCTACGGATGGGGTCGCAAGTTCCTGTGGGACGGGCTCCGCGGAGGCGAGTCCGCCGTCGCTGCCCCGACCCGGATACGAAGAGTGGCTGGGCCACGACGTTGCGTACGTCGCGCTCGTGCCCGACGTCGAGCGCAACGACGGGATGACCCGTTTCGCCGCCGCGGTCTCGGCCGCCGCGGACGAGGCGATCGACGACGCGCTCGAGCGCGGCTGGCGCCCCGGCCCGGTCGTCGGCGTGGTCCACGCCGTCGTCCTGGGTGAGGTGGACCTCTGGAAGGAGTTCTACCTCGAGCGGGGCCGGAAGCTGAAGAGCCACGAGTACCTGCACCTCATGCCGTCGACGGTGCTGTCGCTGTTCATGAAGCGCCACGAGTTCCACGGTCCGGTGATGAACGTCACCGCGATGTGCGCGTCGGGCAACGCCGCGATGCTCACCGCGAAGATGTGGCTCGACGCGGGTGTCGCGAGCGACGTCGTCGTCGTGGCGAGCGACCTGTCGTGCACACCGGAGAACGTCCGCCACTTCCGGAACCTCGGCGTGGTGTTCCCCGACGGTCCGGCCCTCGATGTGTGCCGGCCGTTCCAAGAGGGGAGCAAGGGCTTCTCCGGCGGCGAGGCATCGATCGGGATGGTCGTGTCGGGTCGTCACACGGGCGCGTACTCGCGCCTGCTCGGTGGCGCGATGAGCCACGACGGGTATCACCCGACGTCGCTCAACCCGAGCCACCGCGAGATCCGCCGCTGCTACCAGCAGGCGCTGAGCAACGCGAAGGTGTTCCCGAGCGAGGTCGCGTACCTGAACGCCCACGGACCCGGTACGGCGCAGTGCGACGCGGCCGAGAGCGAGATGCTCGACACCCTGCTGACCGACGCCGAGGTGTTCTCGGTCAAGCCGCTCGTGGGGCACTGCCAGGGGGCCGCCTCCGCGGTGGAGCTGGCCGCGAGCTGCATGGCCTACGAGAGCGGGATCATCCCGGCCCCGCCCCAGGTGGCGCCGGGCCATCCCCGCCTCGTGGACGGCGCCTCGCCGCGCCGGGAGGGCCTGACGCTCAAGTCCTCCATCGGCATGGGTGGCCACAACTCGGCGATCATCCTCGCCGACGCATAACGCCTGATCAGAGGGCGGACGGGGACCCGGCCCCAAAGGGCTCAACCCCGTCCGCCCTCCGGTCGATATGCACCTCGGAGGCCAACGCACGCCTGCCGGGGGAGCATGGGAAGGCTCACGCGAGAACATCTGAGTGGTGCACCGGATCGCCTCGTACGGGATCACGGGGTAGTCACGTCGCGCCAGGCCGAGGGCCTCGCCGCGTCGCACGACCTCGCGCTCGCGACCGCGGGCATGGCGACGTGGGAGCACACCCGGTCCGTGGAGCCCGTCCGTTGGCGCGGCTCGCTGACCACGGTCCTCGGCGGCGATCCGGACACGTTCACCGTGCCCGGGGTCGAGCCCTGCCCGAACCTGGCCCAGTGGCTGCTCGCACCGGTCCTCACCGTCGTCGAAGGCGGCGGACCCTGGGACGACTACGAGCTCGAGCGGACGGTCCTCGATCCCGGAGGGCAACGAGCGCGTGCTCCTCGTCCGCGCCCGGCCGACCGTTGACGTCACCGGCGAGATCATCGGCAGCATCGGCGTGCTCGCCGACGTCACCGCGAGCCGCAGCGCGGAACAAGCGCTGCAGGAGCAGACCGACCGCTACCGGCTCCTGCTCGAGCTGAGCCCCGACGGCATCGTCGTGCACGAGGACGGCCTGATCCGCTGGACGAACAAGGCCGCGGCCGAGTTCGTCGGCGTCGACGACCTCAACGACTACCTCGGCGAGTCCGTCACCCAGTTCATCCATCCCGACTCGCTGCTCGAGACCCTCGAGCGCATCGCGTCGCTGGAAGAGGACGAGGCCGCGACCAAGCCCGCGGAAGCGACGCTGGTCCGTCTCGACGGCACCGAGATCGTGATCGAGTCGCTCAGCGTCCGCACCAAGTGGGACGGGCGGCCCGCCTACCAGGTCATCATCCGCGACCTCTCCCTGCGCAAGAAGGCCGAGGCGGCGCTGCGCTACCAGGCGAAGCTCGTCGAGCACGTCTCCGACGCGATCATCGGCCTCGACGAGGAAGGGCCGCATCGACAGCTGGAACCCCGCGGCCGAGGAGATGTACGGCTGGAGCATGGACGCGGTCGTCGGGCGTCGCTTCGCCGACGTGGTCGGCGCGGACACCCGGCTCGGGCTCGAGCCGGCCAAGCACCTCGAGACCGTGCACCGCCGCTCCGACGGGACGCTGCTCGAGGTCCGCATCTCCGTCGCCCTCGTGATGGACCAGGAGGGCGCCGGCCAGGACCCGAAGGTCACCGGTGCCGTGGCGGTGTGCGCCGACATCACGGAACGCCGCCGTTCCGAAGCCGCCCGCCGTGCCCTCGAAGAGCGGTACACCGCGGTCGTCGCGTCGCTCGAGGAGGGCATCGTCGTCAGCGACGACCAGGGCATCATCACCGCCGCCAACCGCGCCGCCGAGAGCATCCTCGGCCGGCGGGTCATGGTGGGCGAGCGCCTCGACACCGTGTTCAGCGAGGAGCTGCGGGCGCGTCACCCCGACGGCTTCCTGATCACCGAGGACGAGCACCCGACGGTGCGCACGCTGCGCACCGGCGAGTCGTTCACGAACGTCTTGATCGGCATCGAGCTCGCCGACCGCGAGCAGCGCTGGCTCTCGCTGAACTCGCGACCGCTGCGGCACGACGACCTCCTGCCCTACGGCATGGTCTGCTCGTTCTCCGACGTCACCGAGCGGCGCCGGACCGAGCGCCAGCTGAACTACCAGGCCACGCACGACGCGCTCACCGGGCTCGCGAACCGCCCGGTGTTCATCGAGAGCCTGCGCCAGACGCTCGACCATGCGCGCCGCGCCGGCTCGCGCGTCGGCGTGCTCTTCATCGACCTCGACCGGTTCAAGGTCGTCAACGACACCCAAGGTCATCTCGTCGGTGACGAGGTGCTCAGCGCGATCGCCCGCCGGCTGCAGCGCACCACGCGCTCGGTCGACACGGTCGCCCGCCTCTCCGGCGACGAGTTCGTCGTTCTGTGCCCCGACCTCGCCGACATCGAGGCGGCGCGCCGCCGCGCGAACGAGATCGCCGACGTCGTCGCCGAGCCGATCCCAGTCTCGTCCGGCCGCGATGTCGTCATCACCGCCAGCGTCGGCGTGTCCTGCGTCGAAGGCGGGCTCGCCGACCCCGAGGCGATGCTCCGGGACGCGGACGTGGCCATGTACACGGCCAAGGAGCGGGGCCGGGCCCGGGTCGAGCTGCTGGACCACACCCTGCGGGAGCGGGCCCAGCGCCGCACGGACATCGAGCGGGACCTGCGGTCCGCGCTCGACAACGACGAGCTCGCGGTCCACTACCAGCCCATCGTCACCCGGGGGGTCGGAGTCGTCGGCCTCGAGGCCCTCGCCCGCTGGCCGCACCCGGACGGCGCGATCTTCCCCGACGAGTTCATCCCGATCGCCGAGGAGTCCGGCCTCATCCTGCCGCTCGGCATCTGGGTGCTCAACCGAGCCTGTGCCGACGCCGCGCACTGGAAGGCCACCGCGCCCGGCGCGGAGGACCTGCACATCAGCGTGAACCTCTCCGGTCGCCAGCTCGGCGATCCGGACGTCGTCGCCAACATCGCGGCCGCGCTCACCCGCTCCGGGCTCGAGCCCGACGCGCTTGTGGCTCGAGATCACCGAGAGCACCCTGATGGACGACGCCGCCGGCGCGGCCCGGACACTGAACGCGATCCGCGAGCTCGGCGTGCACCTCGTCATCGACGACTTCGGCACCGGCTACTCGTCGCTCGCCTATCTCAAGCGGTTCCCGGTCGACACGTTGAAGATCGACCGCTCGTTCGTCGACGGGCTCGGCAACGACGCCGAGAGCGAGGCGATCGTGCGTGCCGTCGTCGGCCTGACCCAGTCGCTGCACCTCTCTGTCATCGCGGAAGGTGTGGAGACCGAGGAGCAGCTCGCCATGCTGCACGATCTCGGGTGCGAGACGTACCAGGGCTACTTCCTCTCGCGGCCCGTCCCGGCAGAGGACATCCGGTTCGACATCACGGTCCCGGAAAGCCCCGAGCTCCCGGCGCGAAGCGAGACCACGAGCGCCACCTAGATCCTGCGCGTTTGGCTCGGGCTCAGGCTGCGGGCTCAGGCGACGAGTGCGGCGATCCCGGCCACCATCATCACGAAGCCGAGGATCGCGAACGCCACCGAGCGTCCGACCGGCGCCTGGATCAGCTCTCCGTCGCGGGTGCGCCCGGTCGCCTGGACCCGCGAGCCGCCCTTGGCCTTCACGCTGCGCGCCCCGGCCCGGGCGCCGCGCGCCTTGGCGTCGGCGTTGCGGCGGACCAGTGCGATCACGTTGGCGACGAACAGCGCCGCACCGATCGCGGCGATCAGCTCCCGCATGACCTCGTCGTAGAAGCTCACGAGCCACGAGCGTACCGACCGAGTCGCTGCCATCAGGTAGCGGGCACCGCCGCGCCGCGGCCGGCGGCCGACGACCCGCCACACCAGGACCCCGACGCCGCCGAGGAGCAGGAGCGGCAGGAGCGCGCCGATGACGATCAGCGTCCCTCGGGTCACCGCGAGCGCCGCATCCACACCGTCCGCGACCGCCGAGCTCAGGGTGGTGGAGGACTCCGGGTGGCCGGCGACCGGCGCGCCCTTCGGGGTCACCGCGACGGTGAGCGTCGCGAAGGCGGTCTGGTCGGCCAGCGCCCGGCGCTGCCCATCGAGCTGCTCGATCTGCTCCTGGTTCTGCGAGAGCTGCTGCTGCACGGCGATCGAGTCGCCGATCGTCGTGGCCTTCCGCATGAGCTCGAGCAGCACTCCCTCCTGGGCCCGCAGGTTGCGCAGGCGTGCTTCGAGGTCGGTCACCGCGCCGGTCACGTCCTGACCGTGCACCTCCAGGCTGCGCTGCTTCCCGAGGTCGAGCAGCCGCGCGAGGGTCGCGTCGAACTCATCGGCCGGCACGCGGACGGTCAGGCGCGACGCCGACGCGGACTGATCCGTGCTCTCCACGAAGCCGTGGACGAGGCCGACGGCCGCGATCACCTCCTGCACGGTCGCCTCCCCCTGCTTCCGCCCGACGCCGAGCTCGAGCGACGCCGTCTTCACGACCTGCGCGTGCAGCTCCGGGGTGGGGAGCCCACCGAGCCCGCCGGGCGCGAGCGCCGGCTCCGTGGCGCCGCCCGTCGCGGCTGCATCCCGACCGGGGGCGGCCACCGAGGAGCTCTTGGCCGAGTCGTCGCGGATTGCCTGCCCACCCCCGGGGCTCGAGACGCTCCCACCACCGTCGGACGCGGTCGCCGACCCGCCGCTCGAGAACGACGCCGACTTCGCGTCGTCGCGGCCGCCGCCGGCCACCGCCACCACCGCGCCGGCGCTGATGACGGCCACCGCGCCGATCGCCACGATCGATCCCCATCGCATCTTCATGGTTGCCCCTTCGTCGTCGATTCAGGGGCTTGGACGTTCCCGGGCGGGCACCCGGTTCCCGAGACGTGCTACAACGCGCCAGTGCGTGTGATCGTCGCCCGGTGCTCGGTGACCTACGACGGGCGCCTCGGGGCGAGGCTCCCGGAGGCGCTCCGCCTCCTGATCCTGAAGGCCGACGGGTCGATCGCGGTCCACTGCGACGCCAAGGCCTACAAGCCGCTGAACTGGATGACGCCGCCGTGCACCATCCAGGAGCGCGACGGGATGCTGATCGCCGAGAGCCCGAAGGGCGAGACGCTGCGGATCGAGCTGCACGAGGTGATCGACGACCGCACGTTCGATCTCGGCGACGATCCCGGCCTCGAGAAGGACGGCGTCGAAGCCGAGCTGCAGGAGCTGATCGCGGCGCGGGTGCAGGCGCTGCGCGACGACTTCACGCTCGTGCGCCGCGAGTACCCGACCGACATCGGCCCGATCGACCTGCTCTGCCGGGACGGCGAGGGGCGCGCGGTCGCGATCGAGATCAAGCGGATCGGCGAGATCGCCGGCGTCGAGCAGCTCGTGCGCTACCAGGAGCGCCTGGACCTCGACACTCGGCTCGCGCCGACGAAGGGCATGTTCGTCGCGACGAAGATCAAGCCGCAGGCGCGCGTCTTCGCCACGAGTCGTGGCATCGACTGCGTCGAAGTCGCGCTCGACGATCTGCGCGAGCACGACGCGCCGAGACTCAAGCTGTTCTGAACATCGTTGAGCACACTGCTCAACCGGACCAGGGGGAACCGAGATGGCACACGCACGAGACGAAGTCGAGGCAGTCGTCACCCGGTACTGCGATGTTCGGCGCCGCATCGACGCGGGGGAGCTGCCGTGGGGTGCGCTCGCGCAGTTCTTCACCGACGACTGCGTCTACATCGATCCCGCGTGGGGTCGGGTGGAGGGCATCGCCGAGGTGTCCGAGTTCTTCGAGGACAGCATGCGCGGGCTCGAGGACTGGGACTTCCCGATCGAGTTCGCGGCGATCGACGGCGACAACGTCGTGGTCAAGTGGGTGCAGCAGCTTCCCGGCATCAAGGCGGACGGCTCGCGCTACCAGCAGTCGGGCTCGTCGACGATGGTCTACGCGGGCGACGGGAAGTTCTCCTACCAGGAGGACCTGCTGAACATGGTCCACGTGCTCGACGACCTCAAGGCGAGTCGCTGGCGCCCGGGTGCCGGCTTCGCGTCGCCGCCGGCCGAACCGAACCGCGACTTCTCCCGCCCGTCATGAGGAGGCTGATCGTCTCGGAGTTCCTGACCCTGGACGGGGTGATGGAGGCGCCCGGCGGTGAGCCCGGCCACCCCCACTCCGGCTGGGCCGGGCATTTCATGTCGCCCGAAGAGGTCGCCTGCAAGCACGACGAGGTGCTCGAAGCGGAGTCCCTGCTGATCGGGCGGGTCACGTATGAGAGCTTCGCCGGTGCATGGCCGGAACGCGTGGGTGAGTTCGCCGACCGGATGAACACGATGCACAAGGACGTCGTCTCCAAGACACTGCGCAATCCCGCGTGGGAGAACACCGAGGTGATCCGCGATGCCGTCGTCGACGCGGTCCATCTGCTGAAGGAGACCGCCGGCGGGCCGATCCTCGTCCCCGGCAGCGGCACCCTCGTCCGCGCGCTCACGGAGCATCACCTCGTCGACGAGTACCGGCTGATGATCTTCCCGGTGGTGGTCGGCGGCGGCGTCCGCCTGTTTGCCGACGACCTCGCCAAGACGGTGCTGACGCTCGTCGACACCCGGACCTTCAGCTCCGGCGTCGTCCTGTTGACCTATCAGCCGGCGAGCTGAGGTCGCGCTCGCCTACTGGGAATGCCGTTCGGCAGCGGAGCTGGTCGGCGGCGTCCTTGGGAATGGTGATCCGCCAGTTCGACTGCTCGAGCTGGGCCTTGGTGCGCACGAGCTCGCCGACGCGGTCCGGACCGACCGTGAACTGGAAGTGCCAGACGCCGCCCTGATCCGCCACCGACTCGAACTCCGCGCCCGAGTGCGGGTCGACGGTGCCGAGACCGAGCCACCCTCCGGTGTCGCCCTTGGCGCTGACCGTCACGTAGGCCCCGGTCGGGTTCTGGATCGTGAGCGACTCACGGGCCGGTTCGGACTGCGCGAGGTTCAGCACGAACAGCGACGCGATCACGGCGAACACGACCGGCACGATCCACAGCAGCGGCCCGCGCGGCGCCTTCCGGGGTCGAATGGATGTGGTGGTCGCGGTCATGCACGTCCTCCGAGGCGGGGTCCGACCGGGCGGCGACCCCGTGAGCACGGTCGCCGCGGCGACATCCGGGGCGTCCGCATCCCCGAGACGCTACTCCTTGGCCATGTTGGCGAACTTGACGAAGTGGTCCAGGAAGGCGAGGCGGGCCACGCCGGTGGGGCCGTTTCGGTGCTTGGCCACGATCAGCTCGACCACCCCGCGCTGATCCGAATCCGGGTTGTAGGCCTCGTCCCGGTAGATGAACAACACGACGTCGGCGTCCTGTTCGATCGAGCCGGATTCTCGGAGGTCGGCGAGCATCGGGCGCTTGTCCTGGCGGTACTCGAGCTGGCGGTTCAGCTGCGAGAGCGCCATCACCGGGCAGTCGAGCTCACGGGCGAGGATCTTCAGACCTCGCGACAGCTCGGACACCTCGACCTGGCGGTTCTCGGAGCGACGGGGCGAGCTCATCAGCTGGAGGTAGTCCACGACCACCAGCCCGAGGTCGCCGTAGCGCGCCTTGATCCGGCGAGCCTTGGCCCGCATCTCCATGACGGTGCAGTGCGGGTTGTCGTCGATGAACAGCGGCGCCTCACCGAGGTGGCTGATCGCCGCGTTGAGCCGGCTCCAGTCCGCGTCGTTCAGCTTGCCGGTCTGGAGCTTGCGGGCATCGACGCGACCTTCCGCCGCGAGCATGCGCTTGGTGAGCTCGATGGAGCCCATCTCCATGGAGAAGAAGACGACGGGTCGACGGCTGACCATCGCCACGTTCGCCGCCGCGCCCAGTGCGAAGGAGCTCTTGCCCATGCCCGGTCGGGCCGCGGCGACGATGAGGTTCGACGGCTGGAGCCCCAACATGATGTTGTCCAGCTCGGTGTACCCGGTGGGGACGCCGGTGAGCGCGTCGGACTCGCCGTAGAGCGTCTCGAGCTGGTCGACCGTCGCGGTGACGGAGTCGAACACGCGCACCAACGACTCCGCGATCCGCTTCTCCGCGACCTCGAAGACCATCGCCTCGGCCCGGTCCACGGTCTCGGTGACGTCGTCGGGCTGCGCGTAGGCGGACTCGGCGATCTCACCCGACACCGTGATGAGCCGGCGCAGCAGCGCGAGCTCGCTGACGATCTTGGCGTAGTGACCCGCGTTGGCGGACGCGGGCGTCGCGGCCTGGATCGAGAGGAGCGCGCCCTTGCCACCGAGTGCCTCGAGCAGGCCGGAGCGCCGCAGCTCCTCGGCGACCGTCACCGGGTCGACGGGCTCACCCTGCTCGTACAGCGACCAGATCGCGTCGAAGATGTGACCGTGCGCGGGACGGTAGAAGTCGCTCGCGTCGACCCGGGCCTCGACCGCGGAGGTGATCGCGTCGCGCGACAGGAGCATCGAGCCGAGCAGCGACTGCTCGGCCTCCAGGTTGTGCGGCGGCACCCGCTCGGCACTCCGCCGGCGGATGCGCTCGTCATCGATCGATTGGACCACGCAATCCCCTCGCCCCGTACGGAGCGCGACCGCCCCGGCACCGGCATGCTCGCGTCTCCAGCCTGTGGGGAGTAAGGGGTGCAACCCCGGTTTCCCCTGTGAATTCGTTGTGGATGACGCCTCCCCTTTTCCCCAGGCCTGGGGATAGCGGACGTCAGCCATTGTCCCCGCAGGGTGAGACAGCAAAGGTGGATGCCCCGCTCGGGCACCCACCTTTGCGACAAATCGGACTCGCGACTGACCGCCGGAGCACGGAACCGCCGGAGCGCTCCGACGCGAACCGCCGTCGAGCCGTTGGCGCTCCGGAGACCTTCGGGGAGACGCCCCTATTCGGCGACGACCTCCACCACGATCGTGGCGACGACCTCGGGGTGGAGCTGCACCGGGACCTCGGCCGGACCGAGGGCCTTGAGCGACTCCGTGAGCGTGACCTTGCGCCGGTCGAGCTCGATCCCGGAGCGTTCCTTCACCGCCGCCACGATGTCGCCGGTCGTGACGGAGCCGAAGAGCTTGCCGCCCTCGCCCGCGCGGGCCTTCACCTCGATCGGATTCGCGGTGAGACGCGTGGCGAGCTCCTGCGCCGTTTCCTTGTCCCGCAGATCGCGGACCTTCCGGTTGCGCTGCATGGCGGTGGCCTGCTGCACCACACCCTTCGTCGCGACGATCGCGAGTCCCCGCGGCACGAGGTAGTTCCGGGCGTACCCGTCCGCCACCTCGAGCAGGTCGCCCTTGAGCCCCAGGGTGTCGACGTCTTCGCGCAGCACGACCTTCATTCCGCCACCTCGGACCCACCCGGCTCACTCGTGCCGGCTTCTCCGGTCGCGGTGTCGTCGCCGCCGGTGTCGGGGGTGACCGCACCGACCGCGACCGTCTCCTCGATCCCTTCGACCGTCACGCCTTCGGGCAGCTCGTCCAGCTCGGACACGACGGGCGGCGGGGCATCCGGGGTCGGCATCGGCGCGGAGAGATCCGCTCGGTCCCCGCGATCCCGGCGTCCACTGCGGCTCCGCTGCGTCACCTGGCGCACGCTGTACGGCAGCAACGCCATCTCGCGGGCCACCCGGATCGCCCGGGCCACCTCGCGCTGCTGCTGCGCGTTGTTGCCCGTGACGCGACGCGCCCGGATCTTGGCCCGCTCCGACATGAAGCGCCGCAGCAGGTTGACGTCCTTGTAGTCCACCCAGTCGATGCTGTCCTGGTTGAGGATCGACACCTTCTTCTTGGGCGTGCGCCTGCGGTCGGCGGCCTTCGAGTCTTTGCCGCGCCGTTCGCGATCTCTTGCCATGGTCTCGTTGCTCCGTTTCCGGTCTGCGGGCCTAGAAAGGCTCTTCGTCGCCGAACTCGTCGGCTGCGCCACCTGCATCGGGGACGCGGGCCGGGGCGGGACGTCCGCCGCCTCCGCCGCCAGCCACCGAAGTCGCCACCCCCACCGCCGCTGCCGCCACCCCGACGCTCGGAGCGCTTCACCTCGGCCGTCGCCCACTTGAGGCTGGGGCCGATCTCGTCGGCGACCATCTCGGTGACGCTGCGCTTCTCACCCTGCTCGGTCTCCCAGGTGCGCTGCTCCAGACGGCCGGTCGCGATGATCCGCATGCCCTTGGAGAGCGAGTCGCTCACGTTCTCCGCCATGTCGCCCCAGACGACCACGTTGATCCACGAGGTCTGCTCTTCCCACTCGCTCGTCTGGCGGTTCTGCCAGCGCCGGCTCACGGCGACGCCGAGCGTCGCCTTGGCGCGGCCGCCACTCGTGTAGCGGATCTCCGGGTCACGCCCGAGCCCGCCCTGGATTGTGATCGTGCTGTCAGCCATTCCCTGGTCTCCTGTTCTTCATCATTTCGAGGCCCCGCCGGTTGTCGCCGGATGCCCGACGCAAAGAGCTGCGCTCGACTCGAGCTAGTCGTCGTCGTCCGCGTCGCGCGTCAACGGCGTCTCCGCCGCGGGCGTCCCGGCGAGCTTCCCGTAGACCTGCTCCGGGATGCGCAGCACCTTGTGCCGGACGACCTCGTCGGCAAGGGAGAGTGACCGGTGCAGCTCTTCCATCGGCCCGGGCTCGGACTTCGCCTGCAGGACCACGTAGTAGCCCTCCCAGCGGTGCTTCACCTCGTAGGCGAACCGTCGCTTGCCCCAGAAGTCGATCTGGCCCCTTTCGGCGCCCTTCGACTCGATGAGCTTGACGGAGCTCTCGACTGCAGATCGGATGTTCTCCTCATCCAGGTCCGCGTCGAAGATGATCATGACCTCGTACGGCCGCATCGGCTCGTACCTCCTTCGGACCGCAGCCCGAGCTGCGGGCTCCTCGGATCGCCCGCACGGGACGCCAGGAGCAGGGTGGTTATGGAATGCCAACCCGGGGGTTGGCGGAATCGGCGAGGCTATCAGACCCCTGCGAACGGACCTATCGGGGGCAACGCTACCGAGCGGGTGGGACAGCTACCGCGGTCGGCTCGGCGTACAGGTCGAACGCCTCCATCTGATCCGTCATGTGGTACGTCTCCTCGCTCGACGGGAACGTCCCGGTCCGGACGTCGTCGACGAAGCTCGCCACCGCCGCCGTGGCCGACTCGCGCAGGTTGTCGTAGCGCCGCACGAACTTGGGCAGCTTGCGATCTTCGAGCCCGAGGAGGTCGTGGTACACGAGCACCTGCCCGTCGCAGTGCCGGCCGGCCCCGATCCCGATCGTCGGGATGTCGATGGCGTCGGTCACCATCCGGGCGACTCCGTCGGGGACGCACTCGAGCACGAGCGCGAAGACGCCCGCCTCGGCCAGGGCCACCGCGTCGTCCACGATCGCCCGCGCCGACTCCAGCTGCTTGCCCTGCACGCGGAAGCCACCCAGCGAGTGGATCGACTGCGGCGTGAGGCCGAGGTGACCCATCACCGGGATCTCCGCATCGAGGATCGCGGCGACGGCATCGAGCCGCTTGCGCCCACCTTCGAGCTTCACCGCACCCGCGCCCGCGCGCACGAGCGCGGCCGCGTTGCGGACCGTCTCCTCGCGGGACACGTGGTAGCTGAGCCACGGCAGGTCGCCGACGACCAGCGGTCGCGGCTTGGTGCGGGCGACCGCGGCGATGTGGTGGACCATGTCGTCGGTCGTCACCTGCAGCGTGTCGTCGTACCCGAGCACGACCATCGCGAGCGAGTCGCCCACGAGGATCATGTCGGCGCCCGCCGCGTCGACGACGCGCGCGGACGGCGCGTCGTACGCGGTGACCATCACGAGCGGCACACCGTCGCCCTCGCGAATTTCGGCTTTGCGCCCCGTGATGTCGGGTGCGCTGACCGCGCGGACTCTGGCCGTTGAGGACCCTGTGGTCACGACACTGACCTCCGCCGTCCAGGGCACACACGGCTCCCGGCAGCGCCGTCAGAGTAGTGGTTCCGGGCGCAATCGGCGACCCGGGCCGGCTGGTGGGTCGTTCCGGCCCCCGTGCCTCGGACCCGTTCCGACCTGCGCTCCCGCCTTCACCCGGATCTACGCTCGGTCCTGATGTCCGACCGGGTCTGTGAGAACTGCGCGATGCCGGACGAGGAGCTGGTGCTCGTGCGCCGCGTCTACGTCACGCCCGAACGCTGGGACAGCCCGCAGGCCGAAGCGCGCGAAGTGGGCGACCCCGAGCTGTGGTGCATCTCCTGCTGCTCCCAGTACCCGCACGTCGTCCTCGGCGACGACGAGGGCGAGCCGGACTAGGACCCCGGAAGGCACCGGGCCTTCCGCAGTCGGACCCTCGCCTGCGCGGACCTTCGCCGAGCAGCTATCCGGCGTGGCGGCGGCCGTGGAGCTCGCGGGCGCCGAGGTGGTTCCAGCGGCAGTCGGTGCAGACCTCGACGACGTAGCGGTCGAACTCGTCGTGCTTGGCCCGCAGCTTCTCGAGCTCGCCGGGGTACGAGAGGCAGCGCCCGTTGGCGTGCTTGAGGCCGTCGCCGTAGACGTACGACACGTAATAGAGGTCGGGGCCGTCGCAGACCGGGCAGTTCGTCCCGGCCCGGTCGCCGACGTTGCGGGCCGCCCGGACCAGCTCGGGGTGGGCGTCGCAGACGTCCGTTCGGCTCCGCACGCCGCGCCGGAGCTCGGCCAGCACGGCTCGTCGGGCGAGCTCGTAGTTGGTCCCTCTCGGCACGCAACGCAGTGTACGCAGCCGGGCCCGCCCTCGGAACACCCGATCCGCACCGGCATCGAGGCGGAAATCGGGGGCTTCCCCGAGGGGTGGTTGCCCGACCGGACCGCATGTGCGATACTGCTCCCCGATATATCGAATCGATATATCGACACGAACAACCCGCCGCCAACAGCAGGTAGCGGGCCGATGACGTCGAGCGGAACAGGAAGCAGCGACGGTGCTGGAGCTGGCGATTCTCGGAGTGCTGGAGGAGCAACCGCTCCACGGCTACGAGCTGAAGAAGCGCCTGGGCGACATGCTCGGATCGTTCTGGGGGGTCTCGTTCGGCTCGCTGTATCCGGCGCTTCGCCGCCTCGAACGCGCCGAGGCCATCGAGGTGGTCACCGGGCTCCCGTCCGAAGCCGGCGCGCCGGCCACGACCCGCGCCATGCCCGCGACCGGCTCCCTCAAGGGCGAGGCCGCCGCGGCGCGGCTGCGACTGCTCCCGACGCCGTCGACGCGCCGGCCCCGCAAGGCGTACCGCATCACCCCGCGCGGCCACGCGCAGTTCATCGAGCTGCTGTCCGCCGACGACGCCGGCGACGACGAGCGGCTCTTCACCCTGAAGCTCTCGTTCTGCCGGTTCCTCGACGCGCCCGCGCGCATGGAGCTGCTCTCCCGCCGCCGCGTCGAGCTCGCCGATCGCCTCAACCGTGCGCACCGCTCGCGCGGTCCCGCGGTGGATCGCTACACCCGATCGCTGCTCGAGCACCGCACTCGTTCCACCGAGCGCGACCTCGAGTGGATCGACGACCTGATCACCCAAGAAGCAGTTGCGCCCGACGCCGGGGGTCCCCCTCCCGTCGACGGCGCCGAACCGGAAGGAGCGACCGCATGAGCGGTTCCCGAAAGATTCGCGTGGCCATCGCCGGCGTCGGCAACTGCGCGAGCAGCTTGCTGCAAGGCGTGGAGTACTACCGGGGAGCCGACCCGGCCGAGGATGTGCCGGGGCTCATGCACGTCGAGCTCGGCGGCTACCACGTCGGCGACGTCGAGTTCGTGGCGGCCTTCGACGTCGACGCGGCCAAGGTCGGGCTGGACCTCGGCAAGGCGATCTTCGCCGGCCAGAACAACACGATCCGCTTCGCCGAGGTCCCCGAGACCGGTGTGCTCGTCCAGCGTGCGCCGACCCTCGACGGGCTCGGCAAGTACTACCGCCAGACGGTCGAGGAGAGCCCGGCCGACCCGGTGGACGTGGCCGAGGTGCTGCGCGACGGCGAAGGCCGACGTGCTGGTCTCCTACCTCCCGGTCGGCTCCGAGGATGCGCAGAAGCACTACGCGCAGTCCTGCCTCGACACCGGCGTCGCGTTCGTGAACGCGATCCCCGTGTTCATCGCGAGCGACCCGGTGTGGGCGCAGAAGTTCATCGACGCAAACGTCCCGATCGTCGGCGACGACATCAAGAGCCAGGTCGGTGCGACGATCGTCCACCGCATCCTCGCCCGTCTCTTCGAGGACCGCGGCATGGTGCTCGACCGCACCTACCAGCTGAACGTCGGCGGCAACATGGACTTCAAGAACATGCTCGAGCGCGAGCGGCTCGAGTCGAAGAAGATCTCGAAGACCCAGGCCGTCACGAGCCAGATCGATCACGGCATCGAGGCCGACGACGTGCACATCGGTCCGTCGGACCACGTGCCGTGGCTGCAGGACCGCAAGTGGGCCTACATCCGGCTCGAGGGCCGCAACTTCGGCGACGTGCCGTTGAACCTCGAGCTCAAGCTCGAGGTCTGGGACTCACCCAACTCGGCCGGTGTGATCATCGACGCGTTGCGCTGCGCCAAGCTCGCCCTGGACCGGGGCATCGGTGGCCCGCTCGAGGGCCCGTCGGCGTACTTCATGAAGTCGCCGCTCGTGCAGCACCACGACGACGAGGCGTACCGGATGGTGGAGGAGTTCGCCGCCGGGTCCTGAACGGGCAGGTCCTGAGCGGGCGGGCCTTCGTGCCCGCTCCGACCTACGCTCCGGCACATCGGGTCGCTTCGGCCTCCGCACTTCGTGCCCGCTCCGACCTACGCTCCGCCCTTCGGGTCGCTTCGGCCTCCGCACTTCGTGCCCGCTCCGACCTACGCTCCGCCCATGACCAACGACGCACCGGCGGATGCCGCGGTCCGGCTCCTGGGCCCGCTGCGGGGCAAGCGCCTGCTCGAGCTCGGCTGCGGGACCGGCGATTCGTCGGTCCGGTTCGCCCAGCAGGGCGCGACCGTGATCGGCGTCGAGGCCTCGGCGGAGAACATCGCGCGGGCCCGGACCGCGGCCGAAGCCGTCGAGATCCGGCTCGAGCTGCACGCCGGTGACCTGGCCGATCTCGCGTTCCTGCGCGCCGACTCGGTCGACCTCGCGTTCAGCGACGGGGCCCTGGCTCGCGTTCGCAGATCTCGGGCGCCTGTTCCGCCAGGTGCACCGCGTCCTGCGCCACGGTGCGAACTTCGTCTTCTCCCTGCCGCACCCGATGATGCTCGGCACCGAGACCGAGGCCGCCGCCGAAGGATCGCTGCCGCTCGGGCGCACCTATCTCAACCGGTCGTACTTCGACACGTCGCCGATCGAGGTCGGCGAGGGTGACGACACGCTGATGCTCACCCGCCACACGTTGACCGCGGTGTTCACCGGGCTCAGCCGCACCGGCTTCCGGGTCGACACCCTGCTCGAGCCCGAGCCACCCGCAGTGCAGGGCACGCGGGCGATGCTGCCGTCGGCCGTGATCTGGCGGGCCCGCAAGGAAGGCTCCTGAGTTGAGCCGGACCGAGATCCACCGAGTACCGGGCGCGGTGCTCGTGGTCCGGGCTCGACGGCAGTCGGGTACGACAGCTACTCCCGTGCGCACACCCTCGAATGCCCGCCGGCCGCCACGACGCTGGACGATGAGTGGTGATCCGGTGTTCCTCGGCGATCCGGGCTCGGCTGAATCCCGAGCAGCTGCTCCTCGCCGCGGCGGTCTCGTGCCAGCTGCTGTCGTTCCTCGCGGTCGCGGCGCGGGCCCGGATCGACGTGATCGCACTACGAGGACGACGCCGAGGCGGACATGCCGGAAGCCGTCCGGCCGATGCGCATCACGGCGATCCGGCTCCGGCCGCGCATCACGGTCGCCACGGGCACCGACGAAGCCAAGGTGCAGCGGCTCGTCGAGGCTCGCGCACAAGGAGTGCTTCATCGCGAACACGGTGACGAGCGAGATGGACATCCGGGCGACGATCGTCACCGCGACGTAGCATCAGGCCGGGGTGATGCCCCGCTCCCGGGCCCAGGCCGCGAGGCGCTCGTAGGCGTCGGCCTCCTCGATCGGCCCCTCGTCGAGGCGGGCCTCGAGCAGGAAGTCGAGTGCCTCGCCGATGACCCGGCCCGGCGGCACGCCGAGGAAGTCCATGACCTGGCGACCGTCGAGCGGCGGGCGGATCGCCTTGATCTCCTCCTCCAACGCGAGCGCCTCGATCCGCGCTTCGAGCTCGTCCATGCGCCGGTCCAACGCCCGCGCCTTGCGCTCGTTGCGCGTGGTGCAGTCACAGCGCTGGAGCTCGTTGAGCTGGTCGAGCAACGGGCCGGCGTCGCGCACGTAGCGGCGCACCGCACTGTCCGTCCAGCCCATCGCGTAGGTGTGGATGCGCAGGTGCAGGTAGACGAGCTGGCGTGACGTTGTCGACGATCTCGTTCGAGTAACGCAGCGCGTGGAGCCGCTCCCGCGTGATGCGCGCGCCGACGACCTCGTGGTGGTGGAACGACGCCCGACCCTGGTCGAACGAGCGGGTCTTGGGCTTCCCGACGTCGTGCATCAGCGCGGCGAGGCGGAGCACGAGATCCGGGCTCACCTTCTGCACGACCGCGATCGTGTGCGCGAGGACGTCCTTGTGGTGGTGGATCGGATCCTGCTCGAGCTGCATCGCGTTGAGCTCGGGGAGGAACTCGTCCGCCAGCTTCGTGCAGGGCGAGGAACCAGAGTCCCGGGCCCGGGATCGTCGACCACGAGCAGCTTGGAGAGCTCGTCGCGGATCCGCTCGGCGCTCGACGATCTCGAGCCGGTGACGATGCTCGCCGACCGCGGCGACCAGCTCCGGATCCGGCTCGAGGCCGAAACCGGCGATGAAGCGGGCCGCGCGCAGCATCCGGAGCGGGTCGTCCGTGAAGGACACGTCGGGAGAGAGCGGGGTGCGGAGGCGCCGGGCCGCGAGGTCCACCGCGCCGTCGAACGGATCGACGAGCCGCGGGTCGGGCAGGCGCAACGCCATCGCGTTGACGGTGAAGTCGCGGCGCGAGAGGTCCGTCTCGATGTCGTCGCCGAACACGACCTCGGGCTTGCGGCTCTCGGGGTGGTACACGTCCGAGCGGAACGTCGTGACCTGGCACTCGACGTCGTCCACGATCGCGCTGACCGTCCCGAACCGGGCGCCGACGAGCACCACGCCGTGACCGATCGGGCGGAGCAGCTCCTCGATCGCCTCGGGACGGGCGTCGGTGGCGAAGTCGTAGTCCGGCGTCGGCCGCTCGCGGCCGATGAGGGCGTCCCGAACGGGACCTCCCACCAGGTAGCACTGGTAGCCGGCCGCCGGTGAGCGCGGCCGCGACCCGTTGGGCCGGGGAATCGCGCGCGAGGAGCGGCTCGAGCCGCGCCGGAATGGCCGTCATCCCGCCATTGTGACCCGATCGGCCCGCGCGGCCCGACCCAGAATCAAGCGGTCGCGGTGGACTCGCCTTCGAGGTCGGCCTGGGCCCGGCTCAGATCGAGCTGGTCGAGCTTGAGCCGGAGGTCGTGGGAGTTGGTGGCCGTCGCCGAGCGCGGCGCGCCGGGTCACGATGCCCTGCTCGTACAGGTTGCGCAGACCCTGGTCGAAGGTCTGCATCCCGTAGAACTCGCCCTCGGCGATGATCTCCTCGAGCTCGTGGGTCGCGCTCGGGTCGGCGATCTTGTCGAAGACGCGACCGGTGGCGACGAGCACCTCCATCGCGGGCACACGACCTTCGCGGTCGGCGCGCTCGAGCAGCCGCTGCGAGATGATCCCGCGCAGCGACGTGGCGAGCGACATGCGCACCTGCTGCTGCTGGTACGGCGGGAAGAAGTCGATGACGCGTGAGATCGTCTCCATCGCGCCCATCGTGTGCAGCGTCGAGAGCACGAGGTGCCCGGTCTCCGCGGCGGAGAGCGCGGCCCACACGGTCTCGGGGTCGCGCATCTCACCGATGAGGATGACGTCCGGGTCCTGGCGCAGCACGCGCTTCAGCGCGCTGTGGAAGTCGTCGGTGTCCGTGCCGATCTCGCGCTGGTTCACGATCGACTTCTTGTCCGGGTGCAGCACCTCGATCGGGTCCTCGACCGTCACGATGTGGCGCGACTGATGCTCGTTGATGTGGTCGATCATCGCGGCGAGCGTCGTGGTCTTTCCCGAACCGGTCGGGCCGGTCACGAGCACCAGGCCGCGCTGCTCCTCGGCGAGCCGGCGCACGATCGGGGGCAGGCCCAGATCCTCGAACGAGGGGATGCCGGGCAGCACGCGGCGCAGCACGAGGCCGACGGATCCGCGCTGGCGGAAGACGTTGACCCGGAACCGGCCGAGGCCGGCGAGCGTGTAGGCGAAGTCGGCTTCGTGGTGGTCGAGGAACTCGTCCGCCCGGGCCTTGGGCATCAGGGCGAACGCGATCCGCTCGGTGTCGGCGGGGGTGACCTCGTCCAGCTCCCACGGCACCAGGTGGCCGTCGACCCGCAGGTACGGCGGCGATCCCACCTTGATGTGGATGTCCGATGCCTCACGCCGAACGCTCTCGCGCAAGAGGTTGTCGAGATCGAGCAAGGTTTCCTCCGAATGCCGGGCCTCGCCGTGTATCGACCCGTATTCGGGGCTCCTGAAGGGCTTCCGATCAGCCCGTTTCCCGGCGCCGCCAGAGGTCCGTGACCGCCTCGACCACCGTGGTCCCCGGGCCCCCCGAGGTCGCGGACTCCCCGTCGATGGGCCGCGAGGCGGCCCCGACCAGCGCCGGCAGGCTGGCCGCCACCGAGTCCCGCAGCGCGCCGAGGTCGTAGCCGCCCTCGAGGAACGAGATGAGGCGGCCCGGCGCGGCCCACGCCGCGACCCGGTCGCTGATCGCCGCGTAGTCCCCGGCGGAGAGGCCGAGCCCGGTGAGTGGATCGGCGCGGTGGCCGTCGAAGCCGGCGGAGATGAGCACCCAGGTCGGGCCGAACTCCTCGACGCGCGAGGCCACGACCTCGTCGAGCGCACGGAGGTAGACGTCCCCGGTCGCACCGGCGGGCAGCGGGAGGTTCAGCGTCGTGCCTTCGCCGTCGCCGCGACCGATCTCGTCGTGGCGACCCGTCCCCGGGTACAGCGGCCACTCGTGGAACGAGACGTAGAGCACGCGCGGGTCCGAGTAGAAGATCTCCTGGGTTCCGTTGCCGTGATGCGCGTCGTAGTCGACGATCAGCACCTTCTCGCCCCGGTCGGCGAGCGCGGCCGCGGCGACGGCGACGTTGTTCAGGAGGCAGAAGCCCATCCCCTGCGAGGCACGAGCGTGGTGGCCCGGCGGCCGGAGGGCGAGGAACGCGGCGTCGGCGGCACCGTTCGAGAGCGCGTCGATCGCCGCGATTCCGGTCCCCGCGGCTGCGACCGCGGCGCGCCATGAGTCGGCCGAGAGCACGGTGTCCGCGTCGAGGTGACCACCTCCGTCGCGGGCCATCGCCTCGAGGGACTCGAGGTAGGGCGCCGGGTGCACGCGTTCCAGCTCGGTCGCGGTCGCGGGACGCGACGGCAGCGGGATCAGGGCTTCGGAGAGCCCGGCCCGCTCGATGCCCTCGTGGACCGCCACCAGGCGAGCCGCGCGCTCCGGGTGGCCACGACCGGTGTCGTGGAGCTCGAAGACCGGGTCCGTCGCGACGAACAGCACGCGCGCACGGTAACCCAGCCGGGAATTGGGGGCCGAGCGCAGGCGTAACGGGCACGAAGTGTGAAGCCGGAGCGACCGAGATGCGTCAGCGCTCGCCGCCTACGCTTCTGATCATCATGACCGACGACACCCTGCGTTGGCGGGGCGGCTGGGCGCGGTTGGGCTCCTGGCGCGGGCGTCCCGACGTGGCCTACCTCTCCGTCGGCGCCGACCGGCCCCCCGACCCCCGAGATCGTCGACCGCTGCATCGGGTTGCTGCGCGGCCGGGGGTACTCGGCGGTCGTCACGAGCGCCTTGGCGATGGCCGACGCGCTGCCGTTCATCGACGCCGGGTTCTCGGTGCGCGAGCGGCTCCACCTGCTGGCGCACTCGATGGGTGATCTCCCGGCGCCGGAACATCTCGACGCGACGCGCCCGCCGGAGTGACCGGCCCGCGGTGATGATCCTCGACCATCTCTCCTTCGACGGGTTCTGGCAGTTCGACGAAGACGGGCTCACCAACGCGATCGAGGCCACCCCGGCGAGCCGCTTCCGCGTCGCCGGCAAGCGTGCGGAACCCGACAGCATCGCCGCCTACGCGGTCACCGGACGCGCCGGCCAGCACGGGTACCTCCAGCGGGTCGCAGTCCACCCGGAGCACCGCCGGCAAGGCTACGGACGGGCGGTCGTGCTGGACGGTCTCCGCTGGCTGCGCCGCCACGGCGCGACCCAAGCTCTGGTCAACACGCAACGCGACAACTCCGGCGCGCTCTCGCTGTACGAGTCGTGCGGCTTCCGCGAGCTCCCGGCCGGCCTGTGCGTCATGGGTCGATCGTTGTGAGACGACACGCGCAACGGGTGGGGGTGCTCCTCGCCGTCATGGTGCTTCTGCGGTCTCGCCGCCGCGCCGACGGGCCCCGTGGGCGCGGCCGACACCCAGGCCACGCCGACCAACCGTCGCTTCGCTCTCCTCGAGCAGCCGGCGTACGCGACCCTCGGGGCCGACGTTCCGTTGCGGCTCTCGATCACCGGACCGGTCGCCGGACTCGAAGTGCGGGCGACGGTCCACTCCGCCATCACGAGCCGCACCGCGTTCGAGCGCACCGTGACGGCGAGCGGCTCGGCTCGACGGTCGCCAGCACGTCGACCGCGGCCGACTCGCTGCCGGTCGCCCCTTCCGGCGGGCGGATCTTCACCCTGCGGCTCCAGGACCCCAACGCCCCTCGGGACTCGACCCGCCTCCGCCTCCCGATCCCCAACGGGACGTCGGACCGGCGTCTTCCCCGTCGAGGTCGAGCTCCGGGACCCCGAGAGTGGCGATCGCATCGCCGAGTTCGTGACCCACCTCGCCGCGGTGGCGCCGGCGACCGACGGCGCCCCGCTCGGCGAGCCGCTGAACGTCTCGTGGATCTGGCCGATCACCGCCGATCCGGCGACCACCCCGGACGGCAAGATGCGCCCGGCGTTCCTCGCCTCGATCGGCGCGTCCGGCCGGCTGAGCCGCCTCGCCGAGGCCGCGTCGCGCTCCGGCGACGTGCCGCTCACGCTGGTGCCCGGACCGGAGACCCTCGAGATGTGGGCGCAACGCGCCAGGACGGATCCCGTCGCCAACGCCGGCGTGCTCGCCCTGCGCGCCGCGGCGCGCACCCAACAGGTCTTGACGGGTCCGTACGTCCCCATCGACATGCCGAGCCTCGAGCGCGCCGGGCTCGGTGAAGAGGCGACGCTCGAGCTGAACCAGGGATCGGTCGTCCTCGACAACGTCCTCGACCAGAAGCTCGACTCCCGCACCACCGACGAGGCACCGCTCGACACCACGGCGCTCGGCCGCCTGCAGCTCGGAGGCGTCGACCGCGTGGTCGTGGCACCGAGCGCGCTCGTCCCGCCGGACCCCGTTCCGCAGTTCACACCCGCCGCGTCCGTTCACGCTGCAGAACGCGGGCAAGCAGCTCGCGGCGTACCAGACCGACGTCGGCCTCGCCGCGCCTCCTCACCGGGACCGCGCCGCCGGCGTTGCGAGCCGCGAACTTCCTCGCGGGCCTGGCGGTCGTCGCGATCGAGCAGCCGAACCAGACCCGCGGGGTGGTCGTCGCGATGCCGCCGCACTGGAACCCCGAGCAGTCGCTCGTCGACGCGGTGCTCGCCGGTCTCGACGACAACCCGTTCGCGGTTCCCACCACCATCGACGGCCTCTTCGACCGGGTGCCGCTCGAGCAGCAACGCCGCTCCGCTCCGGTGGTGCGCGAGCTCGCGCCGCTCACGCCGGCCGCGGCGACCGTCGACCCCACGCACTTCCAGGCCACCCGCAACAAGCTGAGCGCCTACAAGAGCACCGTGCGGGGAGAACGACCCGCTGGTCGTCGCCGGCGACCGCGGGCTCCTCATCTCGCTCACCTCGGCCTGGCCCGGAGCCCTGGGCCGGCGACGCTCGACCGAGCGGCTGGACACGATCGACGCCGGAATCAAAGGCTTCTCCAACCTGATCGAGACCCCCCCGAGCGGTCTGACCGTCACCCTCACCTCCCGCACAGGCGGACCTGCCCCTCAGCTTCAACAACCAGACGGGAAAGGACGTGCGGGTCCAGATCCAGTTCGAGAGCGAGAAGCTGGAGTTCCCCGCGGGCTCGGCGCCGAATGAGGCCAACTGCACCCAGGTCTCCGGTGGGTTCGCCTGCACCCTGCCGCCGCGCAACACCACCATCCGGTTCCCGGTGGAGACCCGGGCGTCCGGGACCTTCCCGCTGCAGATGACGGTGACGTCCGAGGACGGCAAGCTCGCGCTCGGCTCCGCCCGGTACACCGTGCGCTCGACCGCGGTCAGCGGCGTCGGGATCTTCCTGACGATCGGTGCGGGAGTCTTCCTCGCGATCTGGTGGATCACCCATTGGCGCCGGAGCCGGCGCCAGCCCATCAGGTCCGCGACGCTCGCGACGTGACCGAACGATCGACGGACGGTGCCGAGCACCGCCTCGTCCGGTCCAGCGCCGTTGTCGGGCTCGGCACCGCGCTCTCGCGCGTCACCGGGCTCCTTCGCGTCTCCGCGCTCGCGGCGCTCGGCCTGGGTCGGCTCACCGACGTCTACAACATCGCGAACTCGACGCCGAACATCGTCTACGAGCTGCTCCTCGGCGGCATCCTCACCGCGACGCTCGTACCGCTCTACGTCGAGCACTACGAGAACAACGACCAACGCGCCACCGACGCCATCAACTCCGTCGCGATCGCCACGCTCGCCGTCATCAGCGTCCTCGGGTTCATCGCCGCGCCGTGGATCATCGACCTCTACACGTTGCGACTCCACGGCGCGGGCAAGGTCGCGCAACAGGCATTGGCCACGGACCTGCTCCGTTGGTTCATGCCGCAGGTGTTCTTCTACGGGCTGACTGCCCTCGCGACCGCGATGCTGAACGCGCGCCGCCGGTTCGCCGCGGCGGCGTTCGCCCCCGTGCTGAACAACGTCGTCGTGATCTCCGTGCTGCTGGCCCTGCCCCGGGTCGCCAGCGAGCCCCCGACGGTCACGAGCGTCCTCCAGGACCCGGCGCTCGTCGTGCTCCTGGGCCTCGGAACGACGGCCGGAATCGTCGCCATGGCGCTCGTCCTCCTCCCCGCTCTGCGCCACGCCGGGCGCCAAGCTCTCCTGGGTCTGGGAGTGGCGCCACCCGGCGGTCCGTCACCTCGCTCGTCTGTCGGGCTGGACCGTCGGGTACGTGGCGACGAACCAGGTGGCGTTCTGGGTCGCACTCTTCCTCGCGTACGGCACGAAGGGCGACGCGTCGGTGTACCTCGCGGCGTTCACGTTCTTCCAGCTGCCGCACGGCCTGTTCGCGGTGTCGATCATGACGGCACTCGCGCCCGAGCTCGCGAGCCGCGCGTCGCGCGGCGACTACGACGGACTGCCGCGCGCAGTTCGCGATGGGGTTCCGCCTGATGGGTCTCGTCGTGCTTCCCGCGGCCGCGATCCTCTTCGTGCTCGCGCGCCCGATCGTGAACGCGCTGCTCGACTACGGCAGCTTCAGCGCGCAGAACGGCGCCGCGACCGCGGAGACCCTCGCCTGCTTCGCGATCGGCCTCTTCTCGTTCTCGGCGTACCTCTTCACGTTGCGCGGGTTCTACGCGATGCAGGACACCCGCACGCCGTTCCTGCTCAACTGCGTCGAGAACGGGATCAACATCGTGCTCGCGCTCGCGCTGTACCCGGTGCTCGGAGTGCAGGGCCTCGCGCTGTCCTGGTCGATCGCCTACATCGTCGCGATGTTCGTGTCACTCGAAGCGATGCGACGCCGGCTCGGGCGCCTCGAGGGGCGCCACATGATCGACACGCTCGCGCGGGTCTTCGCCGCGACCGTGGTGCTCGGCGCGCTGGCCTGGGGCGTCGCGACCGTCATCGGATACGCGACGCCGGCCCGGGCGATGGTCGCGACCGGCGCGGCGCTCGTGGTCGGCGGCGCGGGCTTCCTCGCCACCCTCCAGCTGCTCCGGGTCGGGGAGCTCAGCCTGCTCCGCGACGCCGTCCGGCGCCGGCCGCTGCGGGCGGCGGACGAGGAGCACTGAGCCGAAGGCCGTGAAAACCTCCGGAATGCGTGTAACCATGGGCGTGGTCACGCGGTCGAAGGGCCCACACCGCCGTCATCGAACCCGGGAGGCCCCGTGGGGGTACGCGTCGTCACCGACAGCTCGTGCGACCTGCCCGTGGCTCGGGCCGAGGAGCTCGGGATCGAGATCGTCCCGCTGACGATCCGCTTCGGCTCGAAGGAGTACGTGGACCGGGTCGAGCTGACGAACGAGGAGTTCTGGCAGAAGGTCGCCACCTCGGACGTCCTCCCGGAGACCGCCGCGCCGTCCGCCGGCGCCTTCGAGGAGACGTTCCGCCGGCTGGCCGAAGAGGGCGCGGACGGCATCGTCTGCATCAACCTCTCGTCCCGCCTCTCCGCGACGATGCAGGCCGCCCAGCTCGCGGCGAAGGCCCTCAAGGGGACCTGCCCGGTCGAGGTGGTCGACTCCCTGAACGTCTCGATGGCCCTCGGCCTCCAGTGCATCAACGCGGTGAACCTCGCCGACGGTGGCGCAGACGTCGACGCCATCGCCCGCGCGACCGAGGACCAGGCGTTGCGCACCAAGCTGTTCGGTGCCCTGGACACGCTCGAGCACCTGCGCCGCGGCGGTCGGATCGGGGCCGCGCAGGCGCTGCTCGGTGGGGTGCTCTCGATCAAGCCCGTCATCGAGGTGCGCGACGGCGCGGTGGCGGAAGCGGGCAAGGTCCGCACCCGGTCGAAGAGCCTGCAGCTCCTCGCGGACAAGGTCGCGCACGCACCGAACCCGGAGCAGGTGTTCGCGTTCGACGCGCAGGCCCCCGACATCGACGAGCTGGTGGACCTGCTCGGCGCGACCGTTCCGCGCGACCAGATCGAGTTCGGCACGATCGGTCCGGTCATCGGAACGCACGCGGGACCGCGCACCATCGGTGTCGGCTGGGTCGACAGCAAGTAGCACTCCGCGCGATTCGCGCCCCGTGATCGCGCAGGCGCGGCGGGTAGCGTGAGGGACTACATGTCCGAACTCCTCGAACCGGGACGCGTCCTCGGCGGCCGCTACCGGTTGGTACATGAGATCGCTCGCGGTGGGATGGGTACGGTCTGGGAGGCAGACGACCCGCTCCTCGCGCGCCACGTTGCCGTGAAGACGCTGGATCCCGTCATCGGCCGCGACGAGACCGTGCGCGCCCGCTTCCGGCGCGAGGCCGTCACTGCCGCCGCGGTCACCCACCAGAACATCGTCAGCACCTACGACACCGGTGAGGACGACGGCGTCGCGTACATCGTGATGGAGCTCGTTGCCGGGATCACCCTGCGTCAGCTCATCGACCGTGACGGCGCGCTCCCGGTCACGACGGCCGCCGACATCGCCTATCAGGTGGCCGATGCTCTCGCCGTCGCCCACGCCCGCGGTCTGGTGCACCGCGACGTGAAGCCGGGCAACGTGCTCGTGCAACCCGACGGACGGGTGAAGGTCACCGACTTCGGCATCGCGAAGGCGGCCGACAGCGGTGGTGAAGAGCTCACCCGCACCGGCATGGTCGTGGGCACCGCGCGCTATCTCGCGCCCGAGCAGGTCGACGGACGTGTGGTCGACGAGCGCGTGGACATCTACTCGCTCGGTCTCGTGCTCTACGAGATGCTCTGCGGTCGCGCGCCGTTCGAAGCCGACACCGACATCGCGACTGCCGTCGCGCGCCTCACCGCGCCGCCCAAGCCCGATCCGCCTCGAGTGCCCGGACGTGCCGGCCGGCCTCGAGGTCGTCATCGACCGCGCGCTCGCGAAGGATCCGGCCGATCGGTGGCCGAGCGCGCTGGCGTTTCGCGACGCGCTCGGGCCGTACCGTACGGACGGGCGACCCGCGCCGGTCGATCCGACCATCCCCGTCCGCCTCCCGCCGCGCCCGAACGTCGTCGTCCCGGCCGAGAACACGGACCGCGCCCCGGTCGCGGTCGGTGCACCGGCCGCGACGCCGCCGCCGGTCACCCCGCCGCGCCTGGTGCTGTGGATCTCCGTCTTCGTCATCGGTGTCCTGGCCGGGTACCTCGGCTACCGGGCTGTGGACGACCAGCCGGTGTCGAACGCGGCCTCGCCCCCGACCCCCGTCGCAGCACCCCTGCCGATCGTGAGCATCCACGACTACGACCCCGAGGGCGACCAGAGCCGAGAACCCCGATCGAGGTCGCGCTGGCGATCGACGGCAACGCGGCCACCTTCTGGTCCACCGAGTCGTACCAGGACCGTGACGTCGGCGGGCTGAAGCCCGGCGTCGGGCTCGCGGTGGACCTGGGGTCGCCGAAGCTCGTCGACCGGGTCGAGGTGGACACGCCCGATCATGACTGGAGCGCGCAGGTCTACACGAGCGACTCGGTGCCCGACACGATCGCCGGATGGGGTACGCCGCTGTTCCTCGGCGCCGGTCTCGGCACCAACGCGCAGCTCGCGCTGCAGCCACCGACTCGCGCCCGCAACGTGCTGCTCTGGATCACGGACCTCCCGCCGGAACGTCCGTATCGCCTGCGCGTGGCCGAGGTCCGCGTCGTTGGCTCCCCCTGACCCACTCCGATCGCGCGACGACGCGACGCTCGCGGGCCTGGCCGCGGTCGGCGACCGCGACGCGCTCGAGGTGCTGCTCGATCGGCACATCGACCGGGTCCACGCGATCTGTCGCCGCGTGCTCGGGAACCCGGAGGACGCGCTCGACGCAAGCCAGGAAGCATTGATCGCGGTGGCGCGCGGCATCCGTCGCTTCGACGGTCGCGCCGCGTTCACCACCTGGCTCCACCGCATCGCGACGAACGCGGCGATCGACGAGCTCCGCCGCCGACAACGGCGGCCGGTCGCGGACAGTCCGGCGCTCGAAGACTCGGGCCGCGCGCCGCCGGCGTACCTGACCCCGCCGGTCGCGCCCGAGGCCATCGGCGACCGCATCGACATCGACACCGCGCTGGCCCGGATCCCCGAGGAGTTCCGGGTCGCGGTGGTGCTCCGGGACCTCTGCGACCTCGACTACGCGCAGATCGCCGCGGTGCTCGACGTCCCGCCCGGCACCGTACGGTCGCGGATCGCCCGCGGCCGAGCCGCGCTCGCGACCGAGCTCACGGACGGGTCCGGGAACCAACCCGACCCGGTCCGTCGTCCAACGGAAGACCGACCATGACCCAGCCTCCGCCGCCGCCGTCCGCGTCCCCGCCCTTCGGTGACGACTCCGAGGAGGCCCTCGAGCGCGCTCGTCGACGGCGAGCTCGGCGGGTTCGCCGCCGACCACGGGATCACCGAAGCCGAAGCTCGCAACCGACTCGAGCAGTGGTCCGAGCTCCCGGCGCGGCTCGACGCGCTCGAGCACGGGCGCGCCGCGGTCGGCGAACCCGTCGCCCCACTCGACGACATCACGCGCCGGCGGCTCATCCGCGACGCGCTGCCCGCCACCGATGCCGGCAGCGGCGCCACGTCCACGAGGCCGGGTCGGACCTGGCTGCGCATCTCCGCCGCCGCCGCGGCCGCGCTCATCGTGCTCGCCGGGATCGGGGCCATGCTCACCTCCCTCGGCACCGGCGATGACACGAAGTCGTCGAGCAGCGCGGGTTCCGTCGCCGAGGCACCCGAGGCCGCGAGCGGAGACCTCGGCGGCATCGGTGACGTCACCGATCCCGCGGCCATCCGCGTGCTGCTCGATCCGACGGCGAACGAGAAGTCGGCCTCGGCGCCGCCGAGCGCCGAGGACTCGGGCGGCCGCCGACCGCCGGCGACTCGGCGCGCCGTCGACGCCACCGCCCCCTCGCCGCAGGCGTGCGCCGAGAGCTGGCCGGCACCCGCCCGGTGCGGTTCTTCGCGACCGGGACCTACCGGGGCCAAGCCGTCACGATCATCGGCATCGACTCGGGTGGTCGCACGATCGCCTTCGTCGTCCCACGGTCCGACTGCACCGACGTCCTCACCGCCATTTCCCGCTAGGAGCCCAGGGCCGGGGCGGACCCGACCACATCGGCGGACGTCCGGGTACGCTCCTGGCTTCCCGGAACGCAGCCGGGCTAGGGGAGGAATGGGGCGTTGAGCGACTGGACCACACAAGCTGCGGACGCCGTCGAGAAGGCGGTCGTCCTCGTCCGGGACAAGACCGTCGTCCCGGCCGAGCGCGGCTCTCGATTCGCCATCTACGGATTCCTCGATCGCCTTCTTCGCCCTCACGGCATTCGCCCTGCGTGGCGATCCTCCTGTTCCGGGTGCTCACGATCTTCGTGCCCGTCTGGGCCGCGTGGCTGATCCTCGGGGGAATCTTCGTGATCGCCGGCGGGTTCTGCTGGACACTGCGGACGAAGAAGGGTGCCGAGAGTGTCTGAGCTTTCGCGACGTCGTCATCGTGGGTTCCGGCCCGGCCGGGCTGACCGCCGCGGTCTACGCCGCGCGCGCCGACCTGCGCCCGGTGGTCATCGAGGGCCTCGCCGCCGGCGGGCAGCTGATGCTCACGACCGAGGTGGAGAACTATCCCGGGCTTCCCGGAAGGGATCATGGGCCCGGACCTCATGCAGCGCTTCCGCGAGCAGGCGGAGCGCTTCGGCGCCGAGTTCGTCACCGCCGACGTGGACCGGGTGGACCTCTCGTCGGGTCCGCCGTTCACCGTCACGGTGGGCTCCGAGGAGTACCCGGCCCGGTCGATCATCATCTCGACCGGCGCGTCGGCGCAGATGCTCGGCCTGCCGAACGAGCAACGGCTGCTCGGGCACGGCGTGTCCACCTGCGCGACCTGCGACGGCTTCTTCTTCAAGGAGAAGGAGATCGGCGTCATCGGCGGCGGCGACACCGCGATCGAAGAGGCGTTGTTCCTCACCAAGTTCGCTTCCCATGTGACCGTGGTGCACCGCCGCGACGAGCTGCGGGCGTCGAAGATCATGCAAGACCGCGCGTTCGCGAATCCGAAGATCGGGTTCCGCTGGAACTCCGTGGTCGACGACGTGATCGGGGACACGAAGCTCGAGGGTGCGCACATCCGCAACGTGGCGACCGGCGAGACCGAGGAAGTCGCGCTGAGCGGACTGTTCGTGGCGATCGGGCACACGCCGAACACGGACCTGTTCAAGGGCCAGATCGACCTCGACGAGAACGGCTACGTCATCACGCCGGGTGGATCGACGCGCACCTCGGTGGAGGGCGTGTTCGCCGCCGGCGACGTCGCCGACCACGTGTTCCGCCAGGCGATCACCGCATCGGGTACCGGCTGCATGGCTGCGATCGAAGCCGAGCGCTGGCTCGCCGAGGTCGCCCACGCCGCCGCGAGCACCTGAGCCGGCGCGCAGTGAAGATTCGGGAAGCACCGAACCCCGATCGGCGTTGCACGCCGTCACTAGACTCCGAAACTCATCCCCGGCCGGCAGGCCGCCCGAAAGGAACTGTCGTGTCTGACAACATTGTTACACTCTCCGACGCCACGTTCGACGAGACCGTGAAGGCCGCCGACACGGCAGTGGTGATCGACTTCTGGGCGGAGTGGTGCGGGCCGTGCAAGATGATCGCCCCGGCGCTCGAGGAGATCGCCAGCGAGCACGCCGGCAAGCTCCAGATCGCCAAGCTCAACGTCGACGACAACCCGGACACGGCGCGGCGCTACGACGTCATGAGCATCCCGACGCTGCTCGTCTTCCAGGACGGTGCCCCGGTCAAGCGGCTCGTCGGCGCCAAGGGCAAGGGCCAGCTGCTCCAGGACCTCTCCGAGTTCATCGGATGACGAAGCTCCGTCCCGGGCTCGCCGGCCCGGGCGGTTGAGGGTCTCCGGACCGGCATGACCCCGGCCTCGATGACCGGCTCCGAGATCCTGCGTCCCCGCCAGGTGGGTCGAGGCGGTCCGCGACCTCCAGGCCCGTCTCGCCGCGGCCGGCCACCTCCCGGCCGGTGACGAGGCCGGCGTCTTCGGCGCGGGCACCGAGCTCGCGGTCCGTGCGTTCCAGGAGGCGCGCGGGATCCGGGTGGACGGCATCTGCGGTCCCGAGACCTGGGCCGCGCTGGTCGAGAGTGGATTCGCGCTCGGCGACCGGATGCTCTACGAGAGCGCGCCCAACCTCCGCGGCGACGACGTGGCCGACCTCCAGCACCGCTTGAACGTCCTCGGCTTCGACGCCGGTCGCGAGGACGGCATCCTCGGTCGCCAGAGCGGCGCGGCGCTGCGCGAGTTCCAGCGCAACACCGGACTCGCGGTCGACGGCATCCTCGGACCCGAAACCCTCGATGCCCTCGGCCGGGTCGGGAACACCCCCGAGCAGGGGTCGGTGGCGTCCGTGCGCGAGCGTGAAGAGCTGCGTCACCCACGCCGGCTCGAGGACCACCGGGTCTACGTTGCCGTCGCCCCGGAATTCCAGACTCTGGGAGATGTCATCGGTCGGGCGCTCTCGGTCGCGGGTGCACAGACCATCACGGATCTCTCCGGCGAAGACGACTCGACCGTCGCGGACCGGGCCAACCAGTACCGCGCCGACCTCTTCCTCGGCGTCCGCGCCGGTGACCGGTCGGGGTGTCGCTGCCACTACTTCGCGTCAGGAGCCTTCCGCTCCGAGGCGGGCTTCCGCGTGGCGAGCGCGATCCAGAGCGAGCTGGACCGGGTGCTCGGGCCCCGGTCGGACGCGGCAGAGGACGAGGGTCCCTGCGGGCGAACCTTCGCGATCCTGCGTGAGACCCGGATGGCCGCGGTCGTGTGCGAGCCGGTCGGCGAGCGCGACGTCGAGGCCATGGGCGCGCTCGTGAACGCGGTCGCCGACGTCGGCGCCGCGATCGCCCGCGGCATCCAGCGCGGCGTCGAGGAACAACCCGTCGATCCGGAGTAGCGGGTCGCGCCGAACCGTTACTCGGTGATGAGCTTGTAGACGCGCTCGAGGTCCTCGAGGTCCGAGAACTCGATCGTGAGCTTGCCGCGCTTGGCGCCCATCTCCACCTTCACCCGGGTGTCGAGGTGATCGCCGAGCAGGCTCTCGAGCTCGAGCAGGCCCGGGGGCCGCAACGGTCGGACCGCGCTCGCGGGATCCCGCTTCGCCGGCCCTCCACCCCCGTCGGGCGGACTCGCCGGACGGATCGCCTCCTCGACCGCGCGGACCGAAAGCCCCTCGGCAACGATCCGCTTCGCCAGCTGCTCCTGGAGCGCCCGGTCCGGGCTCCCGAGCAGGGCACGGGCGTGGCCCATCGTGAGCGACCGGTCCCGCACCATCCGCTGCACCGAGGGCGGGAGCTGGAGCAGCCGCAGGGTGTTGGTCACCGAGGTGCGGCTCCGGCCGACCCGGATCGCCACCTCCTCGTGGGTGAGCCCGAAGTCCTCGATCAGCTGCTGGTAGGCCGCGGCCTCTTCCAGCACGTTGAGGTCCGAGCGGTGCACGTTCTCGACCAAGGCGTGCTCGAGGGCCGACGCGTCGTCGGTGTCCCGCACCAGCGCGGGGATGTGCTGGAGCCCGACCCGGCGCGCCGCGCGCCAGCGCCGCTCACCGGCGATCAGCTCGTAACCCTCGCCGGTCTCGCGCACGAGGACCGGCTGCAGGATCCCGACCTCGCGGATCGACTCCGCCAGCGACGCGAGCTCCTCCTCGTCGAAGTGCTCCCGCGGCTGATACGGGTTGGGCCTGATCGCCGAGACCTGAATCTCCTCGAGCCCCCCGATCCCCTCGGGAACGCCCGCCGGGATCAGTGCCCCGAGCCCCTTACCCAGACCGCCGCGTCGCGCCACTGCTCACCTCCTTCGCCAGCTCCCGGTACGCCACCGCGCCCCGGGAAGTCGAGTCGAACACGATGATCGGTTGGCCGAACGACGGGGCCTCGGAGAGGCGGACCGTCCGCGGCACCACCGTCTGGTACACCCGGCGCCCGAAGTGCCCGCGCACCTCCTGCTCCACCTGGTCGGCGAGCTTGGTGCGGGCGTCGTACATGGTGAGGACGATCCCGCGCACGTCGAGCTTCGGGTTGAGGTTGGTGCGGACCAGGGTGACGTTGCGGATGAGCTGGCTCAGCCCCTCCAACGCGTAGTACTCGCACTGGATCGGCACGATCACATCGTCGGCGGCAGCCAACCCGTTGACCGTCAGCAGGCCGAGCGACGGCGGGCAGTCGATGAGCACGTAGTCGTACTCGTCGCGGACCTCTTCCAACGCCCGTCGGAGCTTGAGCTCCCGGCTGAACGCCGGCACCAGCTCGATCTCCGCGCCCGCGAGATCGATGGTGGCCGGGACCACGAACAAGTTCTTGAGGCTGGTGGGCTCGACGCAGTCCTCGACCGCGGCATTCGACATGATCACGTCGTACACCGAGGACTGCAGGTTCCGGGCGTTGATGCCCAGGCCGGTCGTGGCGTTTCCTTGCGGGTCGAGGTCGACCACCAGGACCCGGTAGTCGAGCTCGGCGAGGGACGCGCCCAGGTTCACCGACGTGGTGGTCTTGCCCACGCCGCCCTTCTGGTTGGCGATCGCGATCACCCGAGGCAGGTCGTAGGGCTCGGGGCCGGTGTCGTCGTCGTTGGCGTCCGAGTCGGCCTCGCCGACGGACTTCGACCGCTCCGAAGACCCCGGCAGCGGCCCGACACCGGCCCGGGGTCGAGTCGTTGCGGGTGGCGCCCCGGGAGTGGTCTCGACCTCGGCGGCGAGGACCCCCAACGGGAGCCGGGCCTCGGGCCGGCGGCTCGACGTGGCCGCCTTCCGCCGGGAGCAGGGCGTGCGGCTCGTCGGTCCGGGCGAGGATCGAGGTGACGGTTCCCCCGGAGTCGGCCGGTTCCGGGTCCGGATCGTCACCTCCGGCCGCTCCCGGAGACTCGGCGACCGGGGTGGCCTCGGGCGGCTCGGGTTCGAACCCGGTGGGCGGCACGCTCGGCTCGCTCGTCCACGAATCTCCCTCGGGCTCGGCCTTCGGCGCTGCGGCGGCCTCGGACTCGGTCGTCCCCGCTGCGGAGACGTCGGTGGTCGACATTTCGGATTCCTCGTCTGTGGGCTCGACGGCTTCCGTGCTGCCGGGACTTCCGCCCAGCTTCGCCTCGACTGCTGAACCCTGGGCGATCTCGGATTCAGTGGGGATCGCGGGATCGGGAGCCTCGGTGGACTCCTCCTGCCGGCGAAGTGCGCTGAAGAGTCGGCGGCCCCGCCCCTTCAGATCGTTCCCCTCGGTTGACATCGTCGCCATCCTCTCGGGCGCTGGCGCGGGGACTCCCATCCTCGGCCAAGGCTCACGGGATGGTCAAGGCTTTCCGGGATGCAATTCGATGTTCCACGTGAAACATCTCGCGCTCGGCCCTTCCTAACACGGCCGGCCGAATCGCTTCCTACCCGCTTGGGGTTTTCGCACCCCTCGGCCGCAGATTCCCGGTGTTCCACGTGAAACATGCGCCCACCCGGTCCCCGAGGGTGCAGGCGCGTCCGGCGTGGAGGGCCGGGCCGGGCTCAGGTCCAGAGGGGGCGCTGGCGGGGTTTGCCCACCCGCCGGGGCCAGCGGTCGTCCAGGTGGCCGGTCTTCTCCGACACCACGAAGGTCGCCCCGCCCTCGGCCACCGTCGCCACCGGCCCGAGGGCCAGGGTCGCCAGCTCCTCGGCGGGCCAGCGGGCCGGATCGCTGCCGGGCGGTTCGCTCACGCTCAACCGGCCGCCGGGCGCGACGAAGGCCGCCCCACATTCCGCCGTCACCGCCGGGGCCGCGAATCCGCGGGCCACGACGAGCGGAAAGGCCTCCCGCAGCTCCGGGTCCCGTCCGGCGGCTTCGGCTCGCTGACAGATCGCGTCGACCCGGTCGCCCAGCCCGAGCCGCTCGGCGGCCTCGATGATCCAGGCCACCGACAGCTGGCGGGAGTCGAGCAGCGTCGCCTGCGCGTCCGGCCATTCCAGGGCCAGCACCAGCCCGGGGAGCCCGCCCCCGGTTCCCAGGTCGAGGAAGCGCGGCGGGGGGGCGCCGAGCGCGGCGGCCCACGCCCGACTGTGGTCGATGTGACTCTCGAGCGGACCCGGACCGACGAGACCGCGGTCCTGGGCGCCGGCCAGCACCCCGAGCAGCTCCCGCCGCTCGTCCATGCTCAGGCCTGGCGGATCACCACGTACCGGCGCGGATCCTCGCCTTCCGAGCTCGTCTCCACGCCGTCGATCTCGGCCACGGTGTCGTGCACGACCTTGCGGTCGGGCGCGGCCATGGACTCGAGCGCCTGCTCCTCGCCGGTCTCGAGGACCTTCTCGACCAGCTGGCGGGTGAAGCCCTCGAGCGCCGCCCGACGCTTGGCCCGGTAGCCGGCAACATCGACGTGGATGCGGGCGCCGTGCCCACCGGTCTCGCGCTGCACGACCGCGCGCACGAGCTCTTCGATCGCATTGAGGGTGGCGCCCTTCGGGCCCACCAGGAGCCCGAGGTCCGCGCCGTCGATCTGGACGGTGATGGTGCCGTCGTCGATCTCGTCGGAGACCGAGGCCTCCGCCCCGAAGGCCTCGACCAACCCGGCGGTGAACTCCACCGCGGTCTCGGCCTGTCGCTCGACCGGCACCGTCATCTCTTCCATGTCGTTCCCCTTCGCAGCACCGTCACCGGTACGGCCGCGGCGGCCGTCACCGCCACCCTTGGACTTCGACTCTCCGGACTGGGCCTCCGTCGGCGCGCCGGTCTTCGGGCCGCCCGACCTCGCGTCGGCCGACTTCGCTCCGCCGGTCTTCGCCGCCGAGGTCGCACCAGCAGCCTCGCGGGTGCCCGAGCCGCCCCGACTCCGGTTGCTCCCACCCCGGCCGCCCCGGCTCCCCGAACGGGACCCGCCCCCCGAGCCGCCGTCGCCGCGACCGTTGCCTTCGCCGCGGGACCGACCCTTGGGCTTGCGCCGTCGACGCTCCCCCGGCTTCTCCCGCGAGATCGGCTTCAGACGGACCCTGACCCGCGCCTCGGAACCACCGAAGCGCCCGAACAACCCGGCCCGGGGTTCCTCGATGACCTCGTGCTCGACATCCTCTTCGTGCACCCCGAGCTCATCGAGCGCGGCGTCGATCGCGTCGGCGACCGTCCGGCCGGTTGTCTCCACCCACTCCATCTATCGCTTCCGCTTTCGATTGTTCTTGCGCTTCGCCGCGTTCGGGTTGGCCCCCGAGGGTGAGCCGTTGCCCGATCCGGCATCCGTCTTCGCGTCCGTCTTCTTGGTCGCCGGCGGCGTGCTCTTCGGATTCTTGGTGCCACCCCCGGAGGCCTTGGCCCCGGTTCCCGCATCCTTTGGTTGAGGCTTGCCGTTTCCGCTCGGCGCGTCCGTCGGCGCCGCCGATCCCGGCGTCAAGCTCTTGAACAGACCCTTGACCCCACCCGTCGACGCCGGTGGGGATTCCGAGCTCTTGGCCTCGATCGCGGGGGCGTCCTTCCCCCCGCCCTTGTCCAGGGCCTTCCCCCCGCCCTTGTCCCCCTTCTTGACCGGGGGCCCGGCTGCCGTGCCGATCGTTCGGAACACGACTTCCTGCTGACCGATCTGCCACAGGTTGCTGGTGAAGAAGTAGAGGACCACACCGGCGGGGATGTTGATCGAGATGAAACCGAAGATGATCGGCATGACCTTGCCGATGATCTGCATCTGCGGATTGGACTGCGTCTGGTTCCGCATCGTCTGCTTCTGCTGCAGGAACGCGGTGATGACCACCAGGCCGACGAGCACGAAGTATGGGAGCGCGTTCCAGAAGCCCTTCGGTGCTGCGCCCGCGGACTGGGTGAGGTTCATCCCGAAGAAGTCGAGGTTCACCACCTTGCAGCCCTGACCGGTGCAGATGTCGGCGTACATCGACGAGTCGGTGGGGATGAAGTGCTGGATCTCGCGCAGGGTCTGGTACAGCGCGATGAAGATCGGCATCTGGGCCAGGAGTGGCAGGCAACCCCCGAGCGGGTTGATCTGGTTCTCCTTGTAGAACTTCATCAGCTCTTCGTTGAGCTTCTGCTTGTCGTTCTTGTACTTCGCCTGCAGCTTCTTCATCTCGGGCTGCGCCCGCTGCATGGCGATCATCGACTTGGCCTGCTTGGCCGTGAGCGGGAAGAGGATCAACCTCACCACGACGGTGAGCATGATGATCGCGAATCCGGCATTCGGGACGATGCCGTAGAAGAAGCTGAGGATCCAGCCCATCCCCTCCCGAATGCCGTCCCAGACGGTTTGCAGCACCGCGGTTACCTGCTTCCCGAATCATGCGAACACGTGTTCGCCTGCGGCACGGGGTCGAAGCCACCCGGGTTCCAGGGGTGGCAACGGCCGAGCCGGCGCAGCGCCAGCCCCGCGCCCCGGAACAGCCCGTGCTCCGTCACTGCCTCGAGCGCGTACTGCGAGCACGACGGCAGGAACCGGCACCGAGGCTGGCTCCAGGCCATGGCGTACTGGTACCCCCGGATGAGCCGGACCACGAGCCAGGCTCCGGGCGAGAGCCGCCGCGTCGGTGTCGTCGTTGCGGTCATCGGACCGACTCGCGCGTGCGCGCGCAGCACGGTCACCAGCGCGTCACGCAGCTCGGCCGGCGTGGTGGTCATGAGCGCGGGGCCGACGCTGAGCAGGTAGACCCCGCCGGGCTCGAGCTCGGGCGCCAGCTCTCGCATCGCGGCGCGGAGCCGACGCCGGAGCCGGTTGCGCTCGACGGCGCCGCCGACCGAGCGTGGAATTGCGTAGGCCACCCGCGGCGGATCACCGGGGTCACCCGGTCGGAGCCGCGCGCTGAGTGCGCCGTGGCGACGGACTGGTGCCCGCGCCAGGTCCCGGAACGTCGCATGACCGCGGACGCGCCAGATCAGGCCGACAGCCGGGCGCGGCCGCGCCGACGGCGCGTCTTCAGCACCGCACGACCCGCGCGCGAGCTCATCCGCTGCCGGAATCCGTGCTTCTTCTTCCGCTTCCGAGTGTTCGGCTGGAAGGTCCGCTTCACGCATGGCCTCCTCGAGAGGGCCGCCTGTCGTGGGGGGTCGGTGCGGGCCCTGAGGAATGTGCGGGCCCGGGCCGTTGGGGAGTAGGCGGGTGTCGGATTCTAGGATCGTTGGGGCCCGACAAGCAATCCGCGCCCAGAATCGCTCCGTTCTCCGCCGCCGCTGCGCACCATGCGCGGTGGAGCACTCCCCACCCGGGGCCCAAGCGGGCTCGAGAACATGTGGATAACTCCCCAAACGCGGCTTTTTGGTGGGCTACGGAGGGCTCACACTCCCCTTGTTGGTCCCGAACCCGTTTGCTAGGTTCCCAACTCCCCGCCCGATCGCCACGGCCTCGATCCCGCGGACTTCCCCGGAGGGCGCCCCCGCCCGCGGCAGGCCGACCGTCAACGATCGAGCGGGCCGAAAGCCCCGTTCCTTCGTTCTCCACACTTGTGGATGGGTCTGTGGAAAACATTGAGGTCGCCTCGACGACGCTTGCCGCGACCACTGCGAGCGACCTCTGGGATTCCGGAAGCGACGCACTGCGCGCGCAGCTGGCCGAAAAGACCTGGAACACCTGGTTCCGTGAGGTCCGGCCGGTCCGGTTCGACGGCGACGTGCTCGTGCTCGCCGTGCCCAACGCGGTGGCCTGCGAACGCATCCGCTCGAGCTACGCCGGGCTGATGACCGATCTGCTCCGCGACGCGACCGGCCGGGACCTCGCCGTCGAGCTCGTCGTCGATTCCGCCCCTCGCCGTGACGAGCCGGTGGTGATGAGCACACCGTCACCCATGGTGAGCGTCGCGCCACTGACCGCGGCCGGGTCCGGGCCTTCGCCGGCCGGGGCCGTCGCATCGGCCGAGGAGCCGCTCTCGCCGTGGACGGCGCTGAACCCGCGCTACACGTTCGACCGCTTCGTGATCGGCGCCTCGAACCGGTTCGCCCACGCCGCCGCGCTCTCGGTGGCCGAGAACCCGGCCCGGTCGTACAACCCCCTCTTCATCTACGGGCCGGCGGGACTGGGCAAGACCCACCTCCTGCACGCGATCGGCAACTACGTCCGGGACGTCCACCAGCTCACGCGGGTTCGGTACGTGTCGACCGAGACGCTGATGAACGAGTTCGTCGACGCCATCCGGAACAACGCGGGCAACGCCTTCCGGCGGCGCTACCGCGAGGTGGACGTCCTCCTCGTGGACGACATCCAGTTCCTCGAGCGCAGCCAGCAGCTCCAGGAGGAGTTCTTCCACACCTTCAACTCGCTGCACGGCGCCGGCAACCAGATCGTGCTCTCGTCGGACCGGCCGCCCAAGCAGATCCCCCGCCTCGAGGACCGGCTCCGGACCCGGCTCGAGTGGGGTCTGATCACCGACGTCCAGCCGCCGGAGTTCGAGACCCGACTCGCCATCCTCCGGATGAAGGCCGAGGCCGAGGGGCTCGCCGAGCTCCCGGACGAAGTCCTGAACTTCATCGCCAGCAACATCAGTGACAACGTGCGCCAGCTCGAGGGCGCCCTGATCCGGGTGGCCGCCTACTCCAGCCTGAACCGGCTCCCGCTGTCCGAGGAGGTCGCCCGGCAGGTCCTGATCGACCTCCTGCCCCCGGTGCGCCCCCGGGTCATCACGCCGGAGCTGATCTTCGACGAGACCGCCAAGATGTTCGGGTTCACCGTGGAAGACCTCTGCGGCCGCAGCCGGCGCCGTCCGCTCGTCATCGCCCGCCAGATCGGCATGTACGTCTTCCGGGAGCTGACGGACTTCTCGTACCCCAAGATCGCCGAGGAGTTCGGCGGCCGGGACCACACCACCGTGATCCACGCGGTCGAGAAGATCAAAGGCCTCATGACCGAGCGCCACAACGTGTTCGACCAGGTCAACGAGCTGATGGGTCGCATCCGGCTCGGGACGGGCGGGGAAAGTGGATAAGCCTGTGGACTCCTGGGGATATCTCCGCCGCACGGTGGGGAACTTCACCTCACCGGCCACCGGCCCGTCACCTACCTGGGGACCACGGTGGACAAGCTGCTCGCTTCGAGACCGCCTCTCATCAGGACCGGAACATGGTTGTGCACAATCCACAGGACCTACTACCGCTACAACAAGAACACCTATCGTCTTTGTCAGGAGGTGGACGGTGAAGTTCCGTTGTGAGCGCGACACCCTCGCCGAGGCCATCGGCACTGCCCAGCGTGCGGTCTCGGCTCGGAGCGGCGCGCTCCCGGTGCTCTCGGGCATCCAGGTGACCGCCGCCGCAGACCACATCGAGCTCGTCGGCTCGGATCTGGATCTCACCATCTGCGTGCAGGCTCCGGCCCAGATCGACACCGAGGGTCAGGCCGTCGTCCCGGCGAAGCTCTTCGACGGATTGACCACGCGCCTCAAGGCCGGTGTCGTGACCTTCGAGGTCGAGGGCGACGACGCCCGCATCACCGCGGGCAACGCCAAGGCGAGCGTTCGGCTGCTGCCGGCGGACGAGTTCCCTCGGATCGGCGATCCTGCCGGCTCCGCGGTCACCGTCGACGCGGGGCCGTTCGCCGAGGCGCTGCGTCAGGTGATTCCCGCCGCGTCCCGTGACGACGCGCGACCGATCCTCACCGGGGTGCTGCTGACCGCGACCGCGGACGGGGTGCGCCTCGTCGCCACGGACTCGTACCGGCTCGCGGTGCGCGACCTCGCCGGCGTCGGGATGCTGAGCGAAGGTCAGAAGGTCCTCGTCGGCGCCCGCGGCCTCAACGAGGTCCAGCGGGTGTTCGGCTCGGGCAAGATCGACGTGACCTTCGGCGAGCGTGAAGTTCGCTTCGCGTCCGAGACGCGCACGGTGACCGCACGGCTGATCGAGGGTGAGTTCCCGAACTACGAGCAGCTCATCCCGGCGGGCTACCCCAACCGGCTCACGGTGTCGCGCGACACGCTCGAGGAAGCCGTGCGGCTCATGCAGATCGTCGGTGAGGGCCGCGAGGGCACGCCGGTCCGGCTGGCGATGAGCGCGGACGGGTTGGAGCTCTCGGCCAGCTCCCAGGAGCGCGCCGACGCGACCGAGCTGCTCGAGGCGAAGTTCGAGGGGACCGACGTCACCGTCGCGTTCAACCCGCAGTTCCTGCTCGACGGTCTGCTGGCCGTGGAGGGCGACGAGGTCGTGCTCGAGACCCTCGACCCGCTGAAGCCGGCGACGTTGAAGGGTACGGATCATCCGGAGTTCCTGTATCTCCTGATGCCCGTTCGGATCTCCTGAGCCGCTGATGCGGCTCAGCCGCCTCTGGCTGCGCGACTTTCGCTGCTACGAGACGTTGGACGTCCCGTTCGGCGAGGGCTGCACCGTGATCACCGGCGCGAACGGGCAGGGGAAGACCAGCCTGCTCGAAGCCGTCGCGTGGGTGGCGACGGGCCGGTCGTTCCGTGGCGTCCCGGACGCCGCGCTCGTGGCGTCCGGCCACGACGAGGCGATCGTGCGGGCCGAGATCGTCGACGACGAGCGCACGACGCTCACGGAAGCCGCGCTCCGGGCGGTGGGGCGCAACCGGGTGCTCGTGAACAAGCAGCCGGTGACGCGTCGGCGCGACATGCTCGAGCACCTCCGCGTCACGGTGTTCTCGCCGGACGACCTCGCGGTGGTGAAGAGCGGACCGGCGCGGCGACGCGACTACCTCGACGAGCTGCTCGAGGCGGGCGCGCCGCGGATGGCGTCGGTACGGACCGACTTCGAACGTGTGTTGAAGCAACGCAACGCGTTGTTGCGGGGGGGCGTGCGCGACGCGGAAGCGCGCACGACGCTCGACGTGCTCGACGATCGGCTCGCGATGTCCGGTGGCGAGCTCGTACGCGGCCGGCTCGAGCTGGTGCAGCGACTCACCCCGGCGGTGGCGCAGGCGTACGAGTCGCTCGCCGGCGCGACGCCTGGGCTCGGCCTCGCGTACGAAGCGGAGTGGAGCGACGGCAGCCTGGACGCGAGCCGCCTCGACGAGGTGGAACCGCAGCTGCGCGCCGCGCTGGCAGTCGTACCGCAAGCGCGAGATGGATCGTGGGGTGACGCTCGTGGGCCCGCACCGCGACGACTGCCGGCTCGTCCTGTCCGACCTCGACGCGCGGAGTCACGCGTCGCAGGGGGAGCAGCGCACGCTCGCACTCGCGTTGCGGCTCGCGGGGCACCGCTTGATCGCGTCGGTCATCGATCGGGATCCGGTGCTCCTGCTCGACGACGTCTTCAGCGAGCTCGACCCGGAGCGCTCGGCCGCGCTCGTCGCGCACCTCCCGGCGACCCAGACCCTGCTGACGACCGCGGGCGTGGTGCCACCCGGCATCGACGCGGAACGACAGCTCGAGGTCCACGCGGGCAAGGTCGTCTCGTGAACGAGAGCGCGGAGGACCGGGCGCGCCAGGAGGTGCCGCGGATCGACGACGCCCTCGACGCGATCCGCCGCGAATTCGACCTCGGCGCGCCGTCCGAGATCGACGCGCTCGCCGGCGCGTGGGAGGCGCTGGTGGGCGCGGCGCTCGCCGGCCACTCGCATCCGCAGTCGGTCCGCGGCGGGGTGCTCGTGGTGCTCGCGGACAGCGCGGCGTGGGCCGGCCAGCTGCGATATCTCGACCAGGTTCTCGTCACGCGGATCACCGACGAGCTCCCCGCGGTGAGCGTTCGCGAGGTCCGCGTCACGGTGGCGCGCGAACCCGGCGCGCGAGGGTGAAAACACCCGCCGTGAGGCGGGTAGATGTCCCGTGTTTCTGGTAGACTTTGGTTCCTGGCAATAGGCCCCTGACCTGCGGTTTTACCTGTCCTCACGGGTGCGTTCACCCACGAGCCGCAGTGGTCGACCGGTCGGGCCTCCGGAGCCAGCACACTCGACGTCGAAAGGGTGCTCGCGCGTGGCGTACGCGGCAAAAGACATCACGGTCCTGAAGGGCCTCGAACCGGTCCGGGAACGCCCCGGGATGTACATCGGCTCCACCGGGATCTCCGGGCTCCACCACCTCGTCTACGAGGTCGTGGACAACGCAGTCGACGAGGCGATGGCCGGTCACGCGACCCGCATCGACGTCACGCTGCTCGCCGACGGCGGGTGCCGGGTCGTACGACAACGGTCGCGGCATCCCCGTGGACCCCCACCCCGAGGACAAGAAGAAGTCCGCCGCCGAGATCGTGCTCACCACGCTGCACGCGGGCGGCAAGTTCGGTGGCGAGGGCTACAAGATCTCCGGCGGTCTGCACGGCGTCGGCGTGTCGGTCGTGAACGCGCTCTCGACCCGGCTCGAGCTCGAGATCCACCGCGACGGCGGCAAGTGGGAGATGGCGTTCGAGAACGGCGGGAACCCGACCGGGCGGATCGTGCGGAAGGCGGATTCGAAGCGGACGGGCACGATCGTCACGTTCTGGCCGGACCCCACCGTGTTCGAGGAGACCGAGTTCCGGGCCCAGACGCTGATCGAGCGGCTGCGGGAGATGGCGTTCCTGAACAAGGGTCTCGAGATCCGGTTCAAGGACGAGCGCACCGACCCGGTCACCGAGCAGAACTTCTTGTTCAAGGGCGGGATCGTCGACTTCGTGAAGCACCTCAACGCGTCGAAGGAGCCGATCTTCAAGCGCGTCGTGTCGTTCGAGGAGACCGCGGCGACCTCCGAGGTCGAGATCGCGATGCAGTGGAACACCGGCTACTACGAGGGCCTCCACTCCTTCGCGAACAACATCGCCACGACCGAGGGCGGCATGCACGAGGAGGGCTTCAAGAAGGCCCTGACGAACGCGGTCAACAAGTACGGCCGCGCCCGCGGCTTCCTCAAGGAGAAGGAAGACAACCTCCTCGGCGAGGACATCCGGGAGGGTCTCACCGCGATCATCTCGGTGAAGCTGCAGAACCCGCAGTTCGAGGGTCAGACCAAGACCAAGCTCGGCAACGCCGAGATGCGGTCGATGGTCGAGAAGGCCACGAACGACAAGCTGGGGGACTGGCTCGAGGAGCACCCGAGCGAGGCCAAGCAGATCATGACGAAGGCCACGGCGGCGTCGCGGGCCCGCATGGCCGCGAAGTCGGCCCGGGACCTCACCCGGCGCAAGAGCGCGCTCGAAGGCGGCGGCCTGCCGGGCAAGCTCGCGGACTGCTCGTCGCGCAACCCGGCCGAGTCCGAGATGTTCATCGTCGAGGGGAACTCCGCCGGCTCGTCGGCGAAGGACGCGCGGGACCCGCACATCCAGGCGATCCTGCCGATCCGCGGCAAGATCCTGAACGTCGAGCGCGCCCGCATGGACAAGATGCTGAAGAACATCGAGATCCAGGCGCTCATCACCGCGATCGGCGCGGGGCTCGCGGAGGAGTTCGACGCCGACAAGGCGCGCTACCACCGCATCATCATCCTGGCCGACGCCGATGTCGACGGTTCGCACATCCGCACGTTGCTGCTGACGTTCTTCTTCCGCCAGATGCCGCAGCTGTTCGAGCAAGGGCTACATCTACGTCGCGCAGCCGCCGCTGTACTCCGCGGTGCTCGGCAAGACGAAGAGCTACCTCAAGGACGAAGCCGCGCTCGACGGCGTTCCTCGCCGAGAACGAAGGTCGCAAGCCCGAGATCGCGCGGCTCAAGGGGCTCGGCGAGATGGACTTCGAGGAGCTCTGGGAGACGACGATGGACCCGACGCAGCGCACGCTGCTGCAGGTGTCGGTGGAGCAGGCCGCGATCGCCGACGAGGTGTGCTCGATCCTGATGGGCGACGACGTCGAGTCACGGCGGGGCTTCATCCAGCAGAACGCGAAGGACGTCCGCTTCCTCGACATCTAGCGAGCCGCCCTCGGCCGCCGACGGGCGAACGTCCACCGTTCGGCCGGGGTAGATCTTTGAGACGGTAAGCGCACCGAGAGGAGAGGAACGCATGCCCGAAGGGCAGCAGACGCTGGGCAACGTCGAGCCCATCGAGATCCAGGAGGAGATGGAACGCTCCTTCCTGGACTACGCGATGTCGGTCATCGTGTCGCGGGCGCTCCCGGACGTGCGCGACGGGCTGAAGCCGGTCCACCGCCGCATCCTCTACGGGATGCTCGATGTGGGCCTGCGCCCCGACCGTCAGCACACGAAGTGCTCGCGGGTCGTCGGCCACGTCATGGGCAACTTCCACCCGCACGGCGACTCCGCGATCTACGACGCGCTGGCCCGCATGGTCCAGAACTTCAGCCTCCGCCACCCGCTGGTGGACGGGCACGGCGCGTTCGGCTCCCCGGACCCGGAGTCCCAGCCGGCCGCGGCCCGCTACACCGAGTGCAAGCTCGCGCCGATCGCGATGCAGATGCTCGCACGGCATCGACGAGGACACCGTCGAGTTCATCGACAGCTACGACGGCAAGACGCGCGAGCCGACGGTGCTCCCGTCGCGCTTCCCGAACCTGCTCGTGAACGGCAGCCAGGGGATCGCGGTCGGGATGGCGACCAACATCCCGCCGCACAACCTCGGCGAGGTCATCGACGCGACGATTCACCTCATCGACCACCCGGACGCGACGCCGGACGACCTCATGGAGTTCGTGAAGGGCCCCGACTTCCCGACCGGGGCGCTCATCCTCGGTCGGTCCGGCACGATGGATGCGTACCGGACCGGGCGGGGCTCGATCCGCATGCGCGCGGTCGCGGAGATCGAGGAGGGCAAGAACGGCGACCGCATCGTCGTCACCGAGATCCCGTACCAGACGTCGGTCGAGGGCATCGAGCGCAAGATCGCCGACCTCGTGAACAACCACGAGATCGACGGTGTGCGCGGCCTGCGCAACGAGTCGGCGAAGGGCAAGACGAAGCTCGTCATCGAGCTGAAGAAGGACGCCAACCCGCTCGTCACGCTGAACAACCTCTACAAGCACACGCCGATGCAGACGAGCTTCGGCGTCAACATGCTGGCGCTGGTGGACGGCGTGCCGCGCACGCTGAACCTCGCCGACGCGCTCACCGGCTACGTGAACGCACCAGATCGACGTGGTCACCCGCCGGTCCGAGTACCGGCTGCGCAAGGCCAAGGAGCGCGACCACATCGTCGAGGGGCTCATCCGGGCGCTCGACGTGATCGACGCGATCATCACGCTGATCCGGGCGTCCGAGGACACCGACGCGGCCCGCCAGGGCCTGATGGCGAAGCCGTTCGAGTTCTCCGAGATCCAGGCGAACCACATCCTGGACATGCCGCTGCGCCGCCTCGCGCAGCTCGAGCAGCAGAAGCTGAAGGACGAGCACGACGAGCTCCAGGCCACCATCAAGGAGCTCGAGTCGATCCTGCAGAGCGACGCGAAGCTGCGGACCGTCATCAAGGAAGAGCTCGCCGAGGTGCGCGAGGAGTTCGCCGAGCCGCGGCGATCGAAGATCACGCTCGACGCCGGCGAGCTCGCCGACCTCGACTTCATCGAGGACGAGGAAGTCGTCGTCGTGCTCTCGCACAAGGGCTACGTGAAGACGGTCGACGTCGACGCGTTCCGCAAGCAGGGTCGCGGCGGCAAGGGCGTGCGCGGGTCAGTCCTCAAGGACGAGGACTACGTCGAGCACCTGCTCACGACGACCGCGCACTCGTACCTGTTGTTCTTCTCGACCCGCGGCAAGGTGTACCGGCTGCGCGCGCACGAGATCCCGATGAAGGAGCGCACCGCGCGCGGCACCGCGTTGGTGAACCTCATCGCGCTCGGACCGGACGAGAAGATCCAGGCGATCATCGACACGCGCACGTACGAAGACGGCTCGTACCTGTTCTTCGCCACGAAGCTCGGCCAGGTGAAGAAGACGAAGATGTCGGAGTACGACTCCTCGCTGCGCTCCGGGCTGATCGCGATCAACCTCAAGCCGGACGACGAGCTGGTCCGCGTGATCCAGACGACCGGCGAGGACGACATCTTCATGGTCTCGCGCAACGGCATGACGATCCGCTTCAACGAGTCCGATGTCCGGGCCATGGGTCGCTCGACCGCCGGGGTCCGGGGCATGAAGCTGAAGAACGCCGAGGACGCCGTCGTGTCGGCCGACCTGGCCAAGGACGATTCGGTCATGCTCTTCGTGAGTGCGAGCGGGCACGGAAAGCGCACCAAGCTGGACCGCTTCAACCGCCAGGGACGTGGCGGACAGGGCGTCCGGGGCATGAAGGTGACCGCCAGCCGGGTCGGAGTGGTGGCCGCGTTCATGGTCCAGCCCGACGACGAGGTCCTCGTGTTCTCGTCGAGCGGCAATATCATTCGCACTGGAGTCAAGGACATTTCCTCCCAGGGCCGCGATGCCACGGGAGTCAAGGTGGCAGCGCTGGCGCAAGGGTGAGAGCGTCGTCGCGGTGGCCCGGGTGCTCGAAGCCGACGAGGAGGAGGAGGACGCCTAAGCATGGAACCGGCGCCGGTGGCGACCGCTCCACCCCGGAGCAAGCGGCAACGGAAGCGGGACCAGCGCGCCTCCATCGGCCTCGCGGCCACCCCGAGCACCGGGCCGCGCCAGTCCCATTGCGAGGTCCGCAAGCTGGACCTGTGGTCGGTGCTGAAGATCTCCCTGTGCTTCTACCTCGCCGCGGTGGTGCTGGTGATCATCGCCGGCGTCGTGCTGTGGGCCATCGCCGACGCCGCGGGAGCGATCCACAACATCGAGAAGTTCATGGGCAAGATCCTGAGCTCGAAGAACTACCACCTGGTGGCGTCGCAGATCCTCGAGGGATCGATCCTCGTGGGCCTGGTGCTCAGTGCGCTCATGACGATCCTGAGCGTCGTCGGTGCGGCGCTCTACAACCTGTTCTCCGAGCTGGTCGGCGGCTTCGAGGTCACCCTCGTCGAGACGGACCCGCCGGTCCTAGGCGCGCCGGCAACGACCCGGCCTGCCTCCGCGGCCCGCTGGTAACCTGCCCGCTCCCGCACGGGGCTATAGCTCAGCCGGTTAGAGCGCGTCCCTGATAAGGACGAGGTCCGTGGTTCGATTCCACGTAGCCCCACTGCCGTAGCCGGGCCGCGCATGAGCAGCGCGGCCCACCGCATGAGTCATTCGTTGCTCATGACGAGCCCCTCGCGGGTCCTTACTGTCGAACGTGACGTTGGGCCAGGGAGAAGAGGTTGGGCATGGTGCAGTCGCGATCGGGATTCGGAACGCGCGCGGTCCGAAAGACGGTCGCTCGGATTCGGGCCTCCGCGAGCTCCGCGAGTCGGGCGCTGCCATCTCAGGCACGTCGCGCTTCCTTGCTTTCGAACGGCGTTCGATTCCCCGTAGCCCCACTGCCGTGCCGGGCCGCGCATGAGTTAGCGCGGCCTAGCGCATGAGTCATTCGTTACTCATGACGAGCCCCCTCGGGCTCTCTATGGTCGCCGGACCGTTCGACCATGAGGGGCAGGCACCATGACATCCACACGGCGCGAGAGCAGGAAGCACACCAGGTCCCGGTTGAAGCTGGGTGCTGTCGCCGCGGTCATCGCATTGGCCTTCACTGGCCTCGTGCCGGCGCCATCGGCGTCCGCGTCGCCGGTCGGCACCGTGTCGATCTTCTACAACTACGGGCCGCCGGCCGAGATCGCGCTCGGCCCGGACGGCAACCTCTGGTTCACCGTGACCAATGGGTTCCAGTCGCGGATCAACCGGATCACGCCCTCAGGAGTCGTCACCGAGTTCAACGCCGGCGGGCTCGGTCCGAGCGGCATCACGGCCGGGCCGGACGGGAACATGTGGTTCACCTGGATCGGCACCAACGCGAGCGGTGTGGGACGGATCACCACCGCAGGTGTCATCACGTTGTTCACCACCGACTTCAACGGCTTCTTCCCGACGATCACGTCGGGTCCGGACGGCAACCTCTGGTACGCGAACGCCACGAACGACAAGATCGTCCGGGTCACGACTTCCGGCGCGATCACGGAGTTCAGCGGCTCAGGGATCAACAACCCGGTGGGGATCACGGCCGGTCCGGACGGGAACCTCTGGTTCACGAACAACGCCAGCGCGATCGGGCGGATCACGCCCGGCGGTGCCGTCACGCTCTTCACCGACCCGACGATGAATGGCATCCGCCGGATCACCGCCGGGCCCGATGGGAACCTCTGGTATACGAACGACACCGGCAACTCGATCGGGCGGATCACTCCGGCCGGGGTGGTCAGCAACTTCACGCACCCGGACGTGATCCGTCCCTGGGGGATCACCCCGGGTCCGGACGGCAACCTGTGGTACACGACGGTCGGTGCCGCCCCCTCGGTCGGGCGGATCACTCCGGCGGGCGTCGTCACCAAGTTCACCGGATCGGCCCTCAGCCCCGTGGGAATCGCCGCCGGTTCGGACGGGAACATCTGGTTCACGAATTCGATCTCACCCGCGGGTCCGATCGGGCGTCTCCAGATCGTGGCGACTCCGGTGGGCGTCGGCACGACGGCGCTGCCGGCGGTTGCGCCCGGTGCGTCGTACTCGAGAACCCTCGCTGCGCTCGACGGGACACCGCCGTACTCGTGGACCAAGGTCTCGGGGACGCTTCCTCCGGGTCTGAGCCTCGAGCGCGTCGGGCGTCATCTCCGGCGTCGTTCCGGCGACGGCCGCCGAAGGGGTGCGCGCCTTCGTCGTGCGCGTGACGGACTCCACCAACCCGTCGTACACCGCGACGAGGTCACTCTCGATCAACGTCACGGGAGCGGGGCTCCGGATCACCACGCCGACCCTGCCCGGCGCCAAGTTGGCCGTGCCGTACGCAAAGGCGTTGACGGCTGCCGGTGGGACGGCGCCCTACAAGTGGAAGAAGCTCGCCAAGCTTCCGAAGGGGCTCAAGGTGAAGGCGAAGACCGGAGTCATCAGTGGTACGCCCAAGGTCCGGGGCACGTTCAGCGTTCGGATGCAGGTCACGGACAAGGCCAAGCCCAAGAAGGTCGCGACGAAGACGTTCACGTTGGTCGTCACCTGATCCAGCGGCCCACGGTCCAGCGTGGGTGCCGCGCTCAGCTGATGGGGAGGACGAAGGTCTTGGTGACGCTGGCCTTCGGCTTGGTCTTGTCGATCAGCTGGATCTGGAGGATCGACGTCACGGCCTTGGCCTTCGGCGTCCCCGAGATCACGCCGGTCTTCGCCGCGAGCTTGAGGCCCCGGGGCAGCTTGCCGATCCGCTTCCACCGGTAGGGCTTCGTGCCGCCGGTCCCGACGAGCGCCTTGGCGTATGCCACGCCGATCCTTCCGGCCGGCAGCGCGGTCGCGGTGGTGATCGAGAGCGGGGTCGCGGCGGGAACCGTGTCGATCACCGCGGTGAACGCGTTGGCGATCTTGAGGTGGCCGGTGTTGTTCGCGTGCACGTTGTTGTTCGAGCACTGCAACGTCCAGTTGCACAGGTTGGCGACGTTCTGCGGCACCGTCACGCCGAGGTAGGAGCCGGTCAACGCGAGGTTGTCGTTGTCGAACGCCTTCGAGACGTCCGCGGTCTTGAAGCCCGCCGCCGCGTAGATCTGGACCAGGAGGTCGTTGAACGTCTTGGCCGCGGGCACCGAGTCCGCGGGCGACCTGCTGGCCGCTCGCCCCGGTCAGCCAGAAGGCGAGCGGGGGCGTGTAGTAGTTCATCCCGATCACCCGGATGCCCGGGTACGCGGCCTTGAGGCGGGCGAGGATCGTGGTCAGGTTGCTCTGGATCTGCACGGCGACGTTCGCCGCGCAGGTCTGGTCCACCCCGCCGGCGCCGACGCAGCCGCTGGCGTCGTTGCCGCCGATGTCGATGGTGACGAAGGGGACCTGCCCGCGGTGGGCGCGCAGGAACGCTTCGGCCTCGGCGACCTGGGTGACCGTCTTCCCGCACGCCAAGCTGTTCAACATCGAGCCCGTCGTCGCGCCGCCGCACGAGATGTTGTTCAGCACCAGGTCGGTGTAGCGCGTGTGTTCGTGCGCGTAGGTGCGGTTCACGTAGCCGTTGGAGCTCGGGCTGGCGCCGACGTTCGCGGCGAGGGAGTCACCCAGCGCCAGGTAGTAGCGCGGGGTCGACGCGGCCGACGCGACTCCCGAGCCGGTGGCGATTCCGCCGAACCCGGCGGTGACGGCACGCCAGGGTCAAGCAAGCAACGAGCAACGCGCGCGGACGACGTGACATCGAATTCCCCCCAAGGTTGGGGGCATCGTAGCGATGTTGCTTCTTTCCGAGCTTCGACGCTCGAAATACGCGCAGCCGCTTTACACCGCGGTGCGCCAGCGCGCCCTGTCCGCAGCTCTTCGCGTCGTACATCGCCCCGTCGGCCCGATCGAGCAGCCGGTCCGCGGACTCGTGCTCGACCGCAGTCGCGATGCCGATGCTGGCGGTGATCGCACCGCCCTCGGTCCACGGCTCGCTCAGGTGGTCGAGGATCCGGTCGGCGATCGTGACGAGATCCCGGTCGGGAACGGGAGGCAGGACGACGAGGAACTCGTCCCCGCCGAGCCGGCCGACCTTGCCGATCCGGCCGAGACTGGTGGCGATCCGATCGGCCGCTTCCACGAGCACCGCGTCGCCGCGTTCGTGGCCGAGCCGGTCGTTGATCTCCTTGAACCCGTCAAGGTCCACGAACATCACCGAGGCGCGGCGGTCGTCGAGCGCCTCTTCGAGGGCTCGCGTGATCGCGGCCCGGTTGGCGAGCCCGGTCAACGCGTCGGTATTGGCCTGGCGTCGCAGCTCGCACTGGGCTTCCTTCGCCGACTGCGCCGCCAACGCGAACATGCGCATCACGATCGCGACGCAGATGACGTTGCCGAACGCGACCGCGTTGCCCACGTCGACCGGGAGCATCGTGGGCGCGAAGCCGGTGGCGATCAGGATCTGACCGGCGAGCACGCCGAGGGCCATCCAGACGGTGGCGGGCCACCATCCATCCGATCCCTCGTTGTGGATCACGTCCGCGATGCCGAGCGCGTAGCCGATGATGATCATCGGGCCCCAGCCGGTCGTGTAGATGATCATCGTCGTGGTGATCGCCGCGACCGCGGCGCGCGCTTGGATCCGCACCGGTCGCGAGGAGCCGACGCGTGGTCACGACGGCGAGGAGGTTCGCGATGCCGCACAGCGACGAGCAGCGCGACGAGCTGCCAGTAGGGCCGCGGCGTGATGAGGCCTTCGCGGTTGAGCCACCAGAAGATGACCAGCGCGACGGGCGTCGGGAGGTAGGGCAGCACCCAGGTGCCGGGGACGTGCTTGGGGATGCTCACCCGTGGTTGATCGGCCGGTCACGGGGTGGCCTGAACGACTTCTGGCTGCCGGCAGTTCGGGGGGCCTGGGGAGAGGTGACAGCCGGTACCGAAGCCGCTTTTGTACCGAGCGGGACCGGAGTCGACTCTGATGCCGGCCCGTGCGTCGAGCCCGGGCTGACGGGCTGTTGGCGGCCGCGGTTCAGCCGGCCGTGGTCGGGTACGAACCGGTAGCCCACGCCCCGCACGGTCTCGATCCAGTCGTGCTGGGCTCCGCCCGCGCAGGCGGGTGCGCAGGCGGTGCACGTGCTCGGTCACGGTCGCCGCCTGCTGCCAACCGCTGGTCGATCCCCAGACGTGCTCGAGCAGCTCGTCGCGGGAGAAGCAGCGGCCGGGCGTCGACGCCAGGAATGCGAGGAGCGCGAACTCCTTCGGTCGCAGCTCGAGCGCCTGGCCGTCGAGGGTGGCCGCGGCCGCGCTCGTGTCGATGACGAGCGGGCCGAACTCGAAGCGCTCCTGCGGCGGCATCGGTGAACCGCGCCGGATGAGCGCCTTCAGCCGCGCGCTGATCTCGGGAAGTGAGAACGGCTTGACGACGTAGTCGTCCGCGCCGACCTCGAAGCCGTTGAGCTTGTCGAGCTCGTCGTCACGACCGCTGAGCACCAGCACCGGGACGCCACTGTCCGCGGCGGATGCGCCGGAGCACGTCCAGACCGTCGAGACCCGGAAGACCGAGGTCGAGCACCACGACGTCGGGCGGCTCGGGCGGCCAGCGACTGGAGCGCGGCCGGCCCGTCGGCCGCGACCTCGACCTCGAAGCCCTCCTGGGTGAGGAACCGCCGCAGCAGGAGTCGGTTGCCCTCGTCGTCTTCCACCACCAGCGCGTGCACTGGTGCCCCGGCGTTCCCCATCGTCATTCCGACCCCCGGACTCGGACATTCGGAACCTACCCGGGGCCTCCGGAGCCGAAACGTCGCTGGTCAGCGCCCGTCCAGGGCCAGCTCGAGGGCGGTGAACAGCTCGGAGAGGTCGACCGGCTTGGTCACGTACGCCACCGCACCGGCCGCGATCAGCTCCTGGCGCCGCTTCGAGGTGGCATCCGCGGTGAGGACGATCACCGGGCGTGTCCCGGGTCGCGGGATCGTCCTGGAGACCCGCCATGACCTCGTCACCGGTGCCGTCGGGGAGGTGGAGGTCGAGCAGGATCGCGTGCGGCAGCATCGGCGCGCGCCCGTTCGATCCCTTCTCGCACCGAGCCCGCCAGCTCGAGGTCGAGACTGCCGTGCAGGTCCGCGATCCGCTCCATCAGCCGACGGCTGTCGGGGTTGTCCTCGATGTACAGCACCTTGTGCCGGATCGGATCCGTCCGGACGCAGCACGTCGCGTGAGCAGCTCGGCGGTCGACCGGCGGCGGCTCGATCGCCGAGGTCGAGCTGACGGTCCGCAGCACGACGTAGAACGTGCTGCCGTGGCCGAGCTCGGACGTGACGCCGATCGCGCCACCCATCGCCTCGGTCAGCTGCCGCGCGAGCGCGAGGCCGACACCCGCGCCGTCGATGCCCATGCTGGTCGGCGTTGAGGCGCTCGAACGGAAGGAAGATCTGGTCGACGTCGCTCGGCGCGATGCCGGCGCCGGTGTCCGTGACTCGGATGACGAGCGAGTCGTCCACGACGTGGGGCGAGACGGTGACTCGCCCGTGCGGGCCGGTTGAACTTCACGCCGTTGGTCAGGAGGTTGATGAGGACCTGGCGAAGCCGTTGCGCGTCGGCCAGGACGAGCGCTCCGCCGTCGCGCCCGAGCCGCAGGTCGATGGCGATGCCGCTGGCGACCGCGAGCGGCTGGACGAGCTCCACCGCTTCCTGCAGCGTCGTGGCGATCGAGGTGGGAGCCAGGTTGACCTCGAGGTGCCCGCTCTGGATCCGCTCGAGGTCGAGGACCTCGTCGAGCAGCCCGAGGAGATGCCGGCCGGCCTTCAAGATCTGATCGACGGACTCCTGATGGTTCGGGTGCAGCTCGTCGATGCGCATGAGCTGCGCGAACCCGAGCACGGAGTTGAGCGGCGTGCGCAGCTCGTGGCTCATGCGCGACAGGAACTCGCTCTTCGCCCGGTCGGTGGCTTCGGCCTGGCGCAGGGCGGCCTCGATGCGCAGGCGCTCCGACACGTCCTTGTACGTCGCCGCGACCCAGCGTTGGTCGGGCGAGCGCTGGAGTGGATGGGCGGCGACGGCGACCCATCGTTCGATGCCGCCGCCGCGCAGTCCGACGGTGGCGAACGTCGGCGTGCCCGACCGGAGCGCCATCAGCTCGGGTCGATCCTCGGGCGCGAGCGGCGCGCCGTCCTCGTCGACGACCTCCCACGGGAGCCCGGGCCAGATCGATGCCGACCAGTGGCGCGCCGAGCGGGGCAAGGATCCGCTCGGCGGCAGGGTTCGCGCGCGGCGATCCGGCCGTTGGGGTCGATCGAGACGATGCCGTCATCGAGGCCGGCGACGATCAGCGCGAGGCGCTCCTCGGCACGGACGAGCTCGGTGAGCTCGGCGACGTTGGCGACGACCTGCGCGCTCCCGTCGTTCGACGCGTCGCCCGGGAGTGGGCCGAGCATCAGACCGGTCCACACGGTCGTGTCGTCGGGCCGCCGGAACCGCTTGCGGCCGCAGTCCCGGAACCGACCTTCGGTCAGACCGTCGCGCGTCGAGCTCGTCGGGCCGGTAGTCCTCGGGGTGCATCAGCTCGCCGAGGCTGGAGCCGACGAGCTCGTCCGCATCCCGGCGCAGCATCCGGGCCAGGCGCCGGTTGACCCACACGATGGTTCCGTGTTCGCCGAGCACGGCGATGCCGGTCGGTGCGTGCTCGAGCGCCGCGGTCAACATCGTCGACGCGTCGGCTGCCTCCATGGTCCTGCATTGTGGCCGCACCGGCCCCAGCGTCGCCCGTGGTGACCGCCGGGTGATTGTCAACGGAGCACAACGACCGCGCCGCGGGCGCTCGTTGATTCGGGGTTGAGATTCGTTTCCGCGCCCCGGCCAACACTCCGCCACGGGCACCCGAATCCGGGTTGCTCACCGACCCAGGGGGAATCACATGTTCCGAAGGATCGTGCTTGTCGGCCACAGCAGCGATGCTGGCACTCGGGGGCGTCGTCGCGACCTCGAGTCCGGCCGGTGCGGCCAAGCCGACCATTACCGCGACCGGCAACGCGTCGTGCTCCATCACCGGCAAGATCAAGATCGACCCGCCGCTGAAGAACTCGAACACGGTGCCGTCGACCATCACGGGCAAGCTCAAGGGCACCTGCACCGGGAGCACCGAGAGCGGCGTGTCACCGGCCAAGGTCAAGATCGGTCTCACCTACCGCGGCACCGGCCCTGGCACCTGTGACGGTCTCGCTACGCCGAGCACCGACCCGTTCACGTTGTCGCTGAACTGGAAGGGCAACGGCGGCAAGATCAACCCGTCGACCGCGACGCTGAAGGGCTTCGTGGTGACCGGCGTTCCGAACTTCGGCTTCGACCTGCCGAACCCGAACTCTCCCGTCGCCGCGCAGCCACCGTGACCGGTTCCTACGCCGGTACGAACACGGCGTCGGCGCACGCGCACATCGACGTTCCCGACACGAGCGTCTGCAATGACACCACCACGCCGAGCGGCAAGGTGAAGAAGGCCAAGGGAATCAAGAAGATCACGATCCTCCCCGGCTCGACGTTCACCCTGGCGTAAGGCCATCCCGAACCAGCGTCACTTCCTCTCCCAAGGATGGGGGGCGAGACCTCGGTCTCGCCCCCCTGACGCGTCCGGGCTCATTTCGCGAGCGGTCGGTACACTCGCCCGCATGCGCGCTCTCCGTCGGGGTCTGGTCGTCTTGTTCGTCGCCGTGATCGCGGGTGGGCTCATGAAGCTGCGGGGCAAAGGCGGGGTTCCCCCGACGAGTGGGGGCTGGCGGGAGCTCGAAGGCCCCGAGTTCCGTTGAGCGGACGCGGTGGTCCTGCTCGTCGGTGCGGGTGCCGTGGGTGCCCGAGCGGCGCGCCAGCTCACCGAGACGCCCGGGGTGGAGCGCGCTCCTGGTCGTCGACCGCCGCACGACCGCGCGGACGAGGTGGTCGCGGCGATGGGCACCAAGGCGGAGACCTGCGAGTGGTACGGCGACAGTCCGCTGCCCGAGGGGATCACCGCGGTGGCGTGCGCGCTCCCCGCGGGGTGCGAGCAGCCGATCGCTTCGCGCGCGCTCGAGGCAGGGGTCCCGTTCGCGTCGTCGGGTGACGACGAGAGCGACCTCATGGGTCTGCGCAGCCTCACCGAAGCGGCCGCGGCGCTCGGGTTGGCGATCGTCGCCGGGTGCGGTCTCGCTCCCGGCCTCGCCGACGTGCTGGCCCGCCACGCCGCCGACGCGTTCGACGAGGTCGACGAGATCGGTGTCGCCCGTTCCGGCACCGCCGGCGATGCGTCGGTCGCGACCGTGAACCGGGCGCTGCGGGAGCGACCGGCCGAGCTGCGCGACGGGGCCTACGAGGAGTCCCGCCGCTGGGGTGGCCACGAGCTCGTGTGGTTCCCGGAGCCGCTCGGACCCCGCGAGTGCGAACGGGTCGCGACCGGGGTGAACCTGCTGAGCGCCGCGGTGCCCGACGGCGGAGCGGATCACGGTGCGCTTCGCCGCGGCCGGACTCCGGTGCCGGGGGCCAGCGGTGGTTGCGCCGGCGCGATCCCGAAGGAACGTGGGGCGCGATCCGCGTCGAGGTCTGGGGGCGCCGGGGCGCGACGCGTGAACCGATCGTCTACGGCGCGATCGAACGCACCGCGATCGCCGCGGGAACGGTGCTCGGGGTCACGACCGCGGCGCTCGCGGGCGCGCTGCCCGGTCTGGTGAAGCC